>NZ_FTMJ01000002.1 GCF_900156095.1 Aeromonas sp. RU39B | reverse complement strand
CAGTGTGCCCATCGGCAGAGGTTCGAGACCTTGCAGCATGCCAGTCGGGTGATTGGCGACTGGATCCAGTTTTACAACCAGAAGCGTCCTCACCAGGCGCTAAAGATGAAAACACCGGCGCAGGCCTATGCCGAAGCCGCTTAGTTGTGCAGGAACGGCTGGGTCATTACAGCGATGGTATCAACAACGTAGCGCGGCAAGATATGTTCGTTGAACACTGACCCGTTGTTCTGCCCATCCGTTGATGCCGCCCCCTGCGTTGAAATGTGTATAATGACGGCACTTGCGCATCTCGATGGACACTAAAATAAGTGGCTGAATTAACACCAGAAGAACTCAAGCCCGCGTTTCATGCCGATCAGTTTTGTGCCCTCGGCGAACTCGAACCGCTCACCTTTGCCGATCTGCAACCGCGCGCGGTATCGGGCATCCACCGTCTAGCCAACTTTAACGGCGACAGCCCGGTTATGCTGCTCAACGGTTTTCCCGGCGTGGATTATGAAGCCGCCTGCCGGCATCTGATTGCCGGTATCGAAGGCAATGATGGCGATCTGTTCGATCTCTGCTTTACCGAAAACCTGAACAATCCGTTCAAGCCCATCTGGTTGCAACTGCAGCCTGGCAGTGGCTACGAGTTTTGCGAGATGGTGGCAGAGCTGCTTAAGCTGGCCAACCATCATCTCGACGCCGAGCGCCTGGTCACCCGGATCATGCGAAAACAGAACAACGATCCCAAGATTGATGACTTTCTCTCGGATCTGACCGCCCACGTTGCACTCGGACTCGAATTTCAGCATCCGGTGCTGATCAACCTGCTGGTGCATCACGAACAGCGCGAGTTGCCGGTGATTTTCGGGCGCGATTTAAGCTGGGATACGTTGTTTGGCTCTATTAACTATCAGACCGAACAAGGCTCGGTCTATGCCAACCACCATTTGCTCGAGCCCGGTTTGGTGCGTCAAGCTAACGGTGGCTACCTGATATTGCCGCTCGATGAGCTGCTCGATCAGCCGCACCTCTGGTTCAAGCTGAAAAACGCCATGCAGCAGGGATTCCTCGACTGGAATGCCTATCAGGAAGGCAAAACCCTGACCCCCTTCTTCTCGCCAGAGGCCAGCCCGGTACGTCTTAAGCTGATTTTGGTCGGCGATCGCCTTGATGTGGCCGAGTTCCAGCAGCTCGACAGAGACATGGCCGAGCGCATCTTCCTGCGCGCCGAGCTGGTCTCGGAGGTTAATGTCTCCGAGCAGTTGGGCGATTTCACCAGTTATCTGGCGGGGCTGCGCCTTCGCTGGAACCTGCTCGATTTCGCC
Organism: Aeromonas sp. RU39B; assembly: GCF_900156095.1. Lineage (GTDB taxonomy): Bacteria > Pseudomonadota > Gammaproteobacteria > Enterobacterales > Aeromonadaceae > Aeromonas. The sequence continues at coordinate 537,778 of NZ_FTMJ01000002.1, read as the reverse complement.
CCTGATGCGGTGGCAGCGCTTTGCCGTCACGCTTCGCGCCTGTGCGCCCACCAGGAGTGGCTCTCGCTGGCCGAGGTGCAGATAAGCGCTCTGATGCGGCTGGCTGACAGCGTGGCGCGGGATGAAAAAGCCACTGTAGTCACCTCAGAGCACATTCGTGAAGCACTGTGCGAGCAGGACTTTCGTCTTAACTACCTGATTGAGCAATCTGATCTTGGCGTGATTGACGGTCAGATCCTGCTGCAAACCGACGGTGAAGAGATTGGCCAGATCAACGGCCTCTCGGTCATCCAGGTCGCCGGTCACCCCTATGACTTTGGTGAGCCGGTGCGCCTGACCGCCACCGTGCACTTAGGGGATGGCGATGTGGCCGATATCGAACGCAAGGCCGAGCTGGCCGGCCATATTCACGCCAAGGCGATGATGATCATTCACGGTTATCTCTCCAACCAGTTTGGTGCAGAAAACCCCTCGCCCCTGTCGGCCAATCTGGTGTTTGAGCAGTCTTATCACGAGATTGACGGCGACAGCGCGTCACTCACCGGTTTGTGTGCCCTGCTCTCTGCCCTCGCCCGCCAGCCTATTTACCAGCACTTTGCGGTGACTGGCGCCGTTGACCAGTTTGGCAACGTGCAACCGGTCGGTGGCGTTAACGAGAAGATTGAAGGATTCTTCCGGGTGTGCAAGATCCATGGTCTGACCGGTAAACAGGGCATTATCCTGCCGGCCACCAACCATCTGCAGCTCAACTTGTCAGATGAGGTGATCGAGGCCGTTGAGCAGGGCCGTTTTCATATTCATCCAGTGAGCCATGTGGAAGAGGCCATTGAACTTTTGACCGGCTGCGTGGCGGGCGATCCGGATCAGGATGACACCCTGTTCGGTCGCATCCAGGGCCGACTGGATGAACTCAACGGCACCTTGCCCAGAGAAGGTCTGCTAAGGCGCCTGTTGGGGCGTCTGGGCTCCTCTCGACAGTGATCGGAGTTGTTTAGCGAACAAGTGTAAGCTAAATTGCCCGGGTTGTTTTTGCCTGATAACGATAAGGATTGATCCGTGACCGATGATATGACCGCCAGCACACCCCGCCTCTCCCTGTGTGAACAAGGCAAGCAGAGCTTCAGCCGTGAAGAGTTGCTGGCTTGCAGCCGTGGTGAGCTGTTTGGTGAAGGCAACAGCCAACTTCCCGCCCCTAACATGCTGATGATGGATCGCATCGTTCGTATCAATGACGACGGCGGTGAACACGGCAAGGGCGAGATCCTGGCCGAGCTGGATATCACGCCTGATCTGTGGTTCTTCGGTTGCCACTTCCCGGGTGATCCGGTCATGCCTGGCTGCCTGGGTCTGGATGCTATGTGGCAGCTGGTTGGCTTCTTCCTCGGTTGGAAGGGTGGTCCCGGCAAGGGCCGCGCCTTGGGCGTCGGTGAAGTGAAGTTCACCGGTCAAATCCTGCCGACCGCCAAGAAGGTAACCTACAAGATCACCATGAAGCGGGTGATCAACCGCAAGCTGGTGATGGGGATTGCCGATGGCGTGGTGGAAGTGGATGGTCGTCCCATCTATGCAGCCACCGATCTGAAGGTCGGTCTGTTCCAGGACACCAGCAGCTTCTAAGCTAGTAAAACCTTTAGATACAGCAAGGGGCCCAATGGGCCCCTTGTCCTTTTAGATCTACTTCATGAAGAGGCCAGCGCCCCGCCCTTCCATTGCATCGCGCCATCCTCCAAGCCAATGGCCGCGTGCATCCAAGCCCTGATAGGGACACGATTCGATATTCTTGCCGGTCACTCCGGCCTGATACCCACGAGCTCGAGCTCTTTCCAGACGGTCTCGTTTCTGTCTCTTCATCATCCTAGGACCCTCTTCTCTTCATGGAAAAAAGTCGACCACTTTGCCAAGTGATCGACTTTCATGATTAACGCAATCGAGAAAGCGGGTCAAACCCAATTTTCACTATTTTGCAGCCTGATGACACAAGGTGCTGATAGTGGTTAATTTTTTATTTCGTGGTTATGACTCGCCATTTTTCATCGCTTCCAGCTCTTCCCAGCGCAGGAACGCGTCCTCAAGTGAAGACTCCGCAGCGGCCAGTGCATCGAGTTTGGCTTGGGTCACATCACCCGGTTGCGAGAAGAAATCCGGTGCATTGATCTGCGCTTGCAGCGCGGCAATATCCCCTTCCAGCTGCTCGAGACGAGCCGGCAGCGTGTCGAGTTCAAGCTGCAACTTATAAGACAGCTTGCGGCTCTTGCGTGGCTCGCTTTGGACAACCGGTGCCGCCACGGGCTCGCTCTTTTTGACTGGAGCCTGCGTGATTTGCTGCTGACTGCGGGTGTGCTGCATATCGGCATAACCGCCCACATAGTCACTGATGCGGCCGTCCCCTTCAAAGAACCAGCAACCGGTCACTGTGTTGTCGATAAAGCGGCGATCGTGGCTGACCAGCAGCAAGGTGCCCGGGTAATCGGCCAGCAACTCTTCGAGCAGCTCCAGGGTCTCGACGTCCAGATCGTTGGTCGGTTCGTCGAGGATCAGGAGGTTACTGGGCTTTAAAAACAGCTTGGCCAGCAGCAGGCGGTTTTTCTCACCGCCTGAGAGCGCCCGCACCGGTGTGCGCGCCCGTTTGGGTTCAAACAAAAAGTCTTGCAGGTAACCCAGAATGTGGCGGCTGCGCCCCCCCACCATGACCTCCTGCTTGCCCTCCCCGACGTTTTCCATCACGGTCTGCTCGGGGTCGAGCTGCTCGCGGTACTGGTCAAAGTAGGCCACTTCCAGATTGGTGCCACGGCGCACTTCACCGGCATTTGCCTGCAGATCGCCAAGCAGCAGCTTGATCAGGGTCGATTTGCCGCAGCCGTTGGGGCCAACCAGCGCAATCTTGTCACCGCGCTGAACCAGCAACTCCAGATCGGTAAACAGGGTCTTGTCATCAAACGCCAGGTTAACGCCCTGCGCCTCAAACACCAGCTTGCCGGAGCGGCTCGCCTCTTCCATCTGCAGCTTGGCCTTGCCTTGCAGTTCGCGGCGCTGGCCGCGCTCCATACGCATGGCCTTGAGCGCCCGTACCCGACCTTCGTTACGCGTGCGGCGAGCCTTTATCCCCTGGCGAACCCACACCTCTTCCTGAGCTAACTTGCGGTCAAATTCGGCGTTTTGCAGATCTTCAACCCGCAGCGCCTCTTCCTTACCGATGAGATACTGATCGTAATCCCCCGGCCAGGAGGTGATGCGGCCGCGATCAAGATCGATGATGCGGGTCGACAAACGATGAATAAACTCCCGGTCGTGGGAGATAAACACGATGGCGCCACGAAAATCCTTGAGGAAGTTTTCCAGCCACTGGATGGCATCGATATCCAGGTGGTTGGTCGGTTCATCGAGCAGCAGAATATCCGGATCGCCAGCCAGCGCCCGGGCCAGCGCCACCTTACGCAGCCAGCCACCCGAGAGGCTGGAGAGGCGTGCGTCCGGATCAAGACCAAGCAGTTGCAATACCTGATTGATACGGTTTTCAAACTGCCAGCCCTTTGCATGATCGAGCTGCTCTTGCAGTCGGCTCAGGGTACGGATGTGCTGATCGCTCGGATCTTTGGCAACCAGCAGCGAGGCATGGTGATAGGCCTTGAGCAGTTCACCAACATGAGCCAGCCCTTCGGCGGCGTAGTCAAACACGCTGTGCTCGCTCGATGCCGGTGGATCTTGCTCAAGACGGGCAATGTTCAAATCTTGCTGGATGATGAGACGACCATCGTCGAGGTTCATCTCACCGGCCAAAATCTTCATCAGGGTGGACTTGCCCGCCCCGTTACGACCAACCAGACACAGACGCTCGCCGCGCTCAATCTGCAACTCGGCATGATCAAGCAGGGGAAAATCACTAAATGAAAGGCAGGCATCATGCAGCGTCAACAGTGCCATCTTGATTCCTTAAGAAGAGAAAGCGGTAAAGCGGCGCAGGTCCGCCAGATCAAACGGCCAGCCCAGCTCGCGGCCGGTATCATCACGCAGCACCGGAATACGCGTCCGATAGGCCTCAAGCCAGGCGGCATCATCGAGAATGTCGCAGCGCCGAGTCCGTGCGGCAAGCCCTGCTGTTTCCAGCAGGGCCCAGGCCTCTTCACAGAGGTGACAACCCTCGGTGTGAAACAGCGTCAGCATCAGGCCTTCACGTGATGGATCAGCCAGCAGTTGTGGATCTGCGGGTTGCGTTCAAAGTCTTTGGGCAGCGTCTGCTTGCTGATGTTTTGCACGGTGAGCCCCAGCCCAGCCACGGCCTCCATGTCCATCTTGAAGTGACGCTTGTTATTGGAGAACACCAAGGTGCCCTCTGGCGCCAGCAGCCGCTTGAGGTGCTCGAGCAATTTCACATGATCACGCTGCACGTCGAAGGTCTCCTCCATCCGCTTGGAGTTGGAGAAGGTCGGCGGATCGATAAAGATAAGATCGTACTGGCCATCAGCGGCGCCCGACGGGTTCGCCTCTGCCAGCCACTGCAAACAATCTGCCTGCTCAAAGCGATGCATCCGGCCGGTCATGCCGTTCAAACGCATGTTATCCTGCGCCCAGTTAAGATAGGTGCGCGACATATCGACCGTGGTGGTCTCTTTGGCGCCACCGATCGCCGCGTGCACCGTAGCACTGCCGGTGTAGGCAAACAGGTTCAGGAAGCGGGTGCCCTTGGCCATCTCGCCCAGTTTGCGCCGGGTGATGCGGTGATCAAGGAACAAACCGGTGTCGAGATAGTCGTGCAGGTTGACCCACAGCTTGGCGCCATATTCGCTCACCTCGAAGCGCTGCTTCTCTTCGGCCAGCTTTTGGTACTGCTGCTTGCCTTCCTGACGCTCACGCACCTTGAGGACGACCTTCTCGCCATCCACACCGGTCACGGCGATCGCGGCCTGCACCATGTCGAGCAGACGCTGACGGGTCTTTTGCGCCGGAATGTCTTTGGGCGCAGCGTACTCTTGCACAACCAGCCAGTCACGATAACGGTCGATGGCCGCGTTGTACTCGGGCAAGTCCGCATCATAGAGGCGGTAGCACTCAACCCCTTCCTTGCTGGCCCACTTTTCGAGCCCCTTAAGATTCTTTTTCAGCCGGTTGGCAAAATCTTCCGCCACCTGCTTGTTGGAGGCGACCGAGTCAACCGCAATCTGGTAGTTACGCAGTTGGCACTCGATACCGCCGTTAAACAGGCGATATTGCTTGTCGGCGCGAAGGCGCAGACAGCTGAGCAGTTCCGGAGAGGCTGACAGAATCGAGACCTTCCAGCCCTGAAATTCGCGGCGCAGTGCATCGCCAAGCGCCTGATGTACCTCGATCAGTGCCGGAAATTCCCCCAGTCGCTCGCCGTAGGGCGGGTTACAGATGAGCATGCCTACCGCAGTGCCTTCAACGACCGGTGCGCCCTTAAGTGGGTTCGTCAGTTTGACCGCATCGCCCACAGAAAACTCGATAAGGTGGCCAACACCGGCCGCCTTGGCGTTAGCACGCGCCTTGGCGAGCACCCGCTCGTCACTGTCACGGCCTATTATCTTGCCACCAACCCGACCGAGCCCGCGCTTGGCACGCACTTGGGCTTCCATTTTCAGGCTCTGCCACAGCGCTGGATCGTGACCGAGCCAGTTTTCAAACCCCCAGCGCGGACGGTTCAGCCCCGGAGCCACGTCGGCAGCAATAAAGGCCGCCTCAATGAGCAAGGTGCCCGAGCCGCACATGGGATCGAGCAGTGGTTCGCCCGCCCAGCCGCTTCGCAGCAGCATGGCAACGGCCAGGTTCTCTTTGAGCGGCGCCTCACCGGTGCCCTGACGATAGGCACGCTGATGCAACGCCGATCCAGACAGATCCAGGGTGATGTTGACCTTACCCTTGCCCAGGTGGGCAAGAATGCGCACGTTCGGCTGCTTTTTATCGACATCGGGACGGGAGTTACTGCGCTTTTGGAAACGGTCGACGATGGCATCCTTGACCTTGAGCGCGCCGTACTGGGTGTTGCGAATGGAGGGGCTGGTACCGGTAAAATCCACGGCGATCGACGAGGTGGCCGGGAAATGTTGCTCCCACGGCAAGGTGTGCACACCCAGATAGAGGTCGAGATCGTCCTTGACCGCAAATTCGGAGAGTACCAGTACGATACGGGAAGCCAGACGACTCCAGAGGCAGGCTTTGTACGCTTGCTCGAGTTCGCCCTTGAAGTGAACACCGGCGACAGTTTCACGCACGTCGCTGGCACCAAGGCCGGTCAACTCGTCAGCCAGCAGGCTCTCCAGCCCTTTGGGGCAGGTTGCAAAGAATTGTTTCATCACGCTCACGGGGATGCCAGAAAAGGGCAATATTATAAACCAAGCGGGCGCTGTTGTACGCAGCGCCCGCTTCGGAAAAGCACAAAAACGCGGGTTAGACGGCTTGTTGCAGAGAAACGACCGGTGGCAACCAGCGCCGCAGACGGTTGTTCATCACTTTGATCACCGCAAAGCGACTCAACGGCTTGCCGCCACAGAGCAGAAACTCCTGGTCAAGGTGCAGGCAAACACTGGCCTGCTCCCCTTCTTCTACCACCACAAACAGCGCGCTGTGACCGTGGCTCTGACAATCCATCCACACCAGATCACCTTGCGTAACCCTCAAAGAGACCGGCTGCTCGGCAAAGAACCAGCTTTGCGGCATCAAAGGTTTGTAGAAGCGTTTGACGGCGATGGCGTTAAGAACCAGCTGCACCTTTTCCGGTGCGCACCAGTCAAGCTCTTGAATTTTATCGAGAAAATTATAAAACAGTGCTGCGTCCTCGACACAGAAGGGCGCAGAAACAAACGCAGCCGGTACCAGCTGCTTGCCGCGATATTCGCTGGCAAAGACCATCTGATCGGATAAATCCAACATCAAGCGATCGGCTTGGTGGTCATAACTCCATCGCCAGTGATCGTTTGGTGCAATGATCATGAGCTGCCCTTTAATAACTATTTAACTAACCTGACCATTCTATGCAGATAAGGTTGTCAATTTCAATTAAAGGGCAGCATATATTTAAATATTCATCACAATTTGTTTAATCAAATCGGGGCCTTTGTAAATAAAGCCGCTGTATATTTGCACCAAGCTCGCTCCGGCGGCCATTTTTTCACGCGCCGCCATGGCACTATCAATGCCACCGACACCGATAATCGGAATGGATCCTTTCAGGTATCCGGATAATTGTCGGATCACTTCGGTACTGCGTGGTTGCAGTGGTCGGCCCGACAATCCACCGGCTTGATGAGCGTGTGGCATGTCATAAACCATATCGCGAGCCAGCGTGGTATTAGTGGCCACCACCCCATCAATCTGATGACGCATGAAACAGTCTGCGACTTGCTCAATTTCTTCATCAGAAAGATCAGGGGCAATTTTCACCGTCAACGGAACATATTTCTGGTAGCGCTCGGCGAGGGCTTTTTGACGCTCTTTTAATGATGAGAGCAGATCATCAAGGGCATCGCCGTATTGCAATTGACGCAGGCCCGGCGTGTTGGGCGAGGAAATATTCACGGCGATATAACCGGCATGGTCATACACTTTGTCCATGCAGATCAGATAATCATCCTTGCCATTTTCCAGCGGGGTATCTTTATTCTTACCAATATTGATCCCGATGATCCCCTGATAGCGCGCCTTTTTGACGTTCTCAACCAGGTGGTCCACCCCCTTGTTGTTGAACCCCATGCGGTTGATGATCCCCTCGCCCGGGATCACCCGAAACAGGCGTGGCTTGTCGTTACCCGACTGCGGACGCGGCGTGACGGTCCCCACCTCCACAAAACCAAATCCCATGGCACCGAACGCATCGATACACTCCCCGTCCTTATCAAGGCCGGCGGCCAGTCCCAGCGGGTTAATAAAATTAAGCCCCATGACAGTGACGGGGCGCGGAAGTAAATGCTGGCGAAAGAGGCAATCAAGCGGGGTGTTTTGCAGACGGGAGAGCTGTTTGATGGAGAGTTCGTGGGCAACTTCCGGATCGAGTTTGAACAGGAAGTGTCTGGCGAGGGGGTAATACATCATGGCTCCTTAAAAAAGCCCCGGCAGATGCCGGGGCTTGTTTGTCCTATGCCTTATGCCGAAGGTCGGCAGTTCAACTGGAGCAGGTTCAACTCCCGCAAGGCCACCGAGAATTTCGCAAACTCGTGCGTGGTGGTGGTCTTGAAGTCGGCCAGCATGTGGGTCCAACGGGTCAGCAGCTGCTCATGCTCCGTAATCCAGTCGGCCAGTATGGTAGCGCATTCCCCCTGGTTTTTGCACCCTTCGAATACCACTGAAGTGAGAGTCCGCTGCTGCCAATCGAGATCTTCGCGAAACGCAGCGCGAGCCATCGCCTGCCAATGGTTAGCCACCGGCTGGTGGTTGATCTGATCGAGGAACCAGTGCAGCTCGAGTCTGGCACCCAGCCGGTAATAGACATCGGCAACCCGCAGTACATCAACCTGCTGCTCGGCCGCCACCTGCGCCAGATCCAGCACCGAGAAGAGGCTGCTCATGTGCGCCACCTGACGGGCTATCGCCTCGGGGACCCCCTGATGGAGCAGCTTGTCCACCTTCTCTTGGTGCTCGTCCACCTCGGCGCTCTCCATCACGCTATAGAGCTGGCCAGAAAGCGCCAGCAGCGCCGGACGGAAGAAGGCGACAGTCTGCTCAATCCCCCAGTTGCGATTGCGGGCACGCAGGAACCAACGGATGGCCCGTCGGAGCATACGACGAGTGGTAAACATCATCTCCAGCTGGGTATCAGCCTGGGTGTGATTGTCCAGCGCCTCAATGTCACGCCACAGCGCATCAAAGCCAAACACCTCGCGCGCCATCACAAAACAGATGGCGACATCGGCCAGCGTCGCGCCGGTCTCTTCACGCATGCGGTGGGCAAAATTGAGCCCCATGTCGTTGACCAGCAGGTTGGCAAGGCGGGTCGCAATAATCTCCCGGCGCAGCGGGTGCTGGTTCATGGCCGGCAGAAATTGCTGCTGCAGCGCCGTCGGAAAGCTTCGCACCAACAGATTGGCGAGGAACGGATCATCGGTGATCTCCGGCACATTGAGCTGCTCTTTGAGCACCATCTTGCCGTACGCGACCAACACCGCGAGCTCGGGACGCGTCAGTCCCTGACCACTCGCCATCCGCTCGGCCAGATCTTCATCGGTTGGCAGCGCTTCCAACGCCCGATCGAGCTTACCTTCACGCTCGAGCATCTGGATAAAGCGCTGCTGCTCCTTGAGCTGCTCAGCGCCGCGATAAGCGGTCACCGAGATGGACTGGGACTGGCGGTACGCATTAGTGATAACAATGCCGGCCACCTCGTCGGTCATCTCGTAGAGCAGCTGGTTACGCTGCTTGACCGTGAGATCTCCGGCATCAACCAGCTGATTGAGCAGGATCTTGATGTTCACCTCGTTGTCGGAGCAATCCACACCGCCTACGTTGTCGGTAAAATCGGTGTTAAGGCGCCCTCCCTGCATGGCGTACTCAATTCGGCCACGCTGGGTAAAGCCGAGATTACCGCCCTCGCCCACAATGCGGACTCGCAGCTCCCGGCCATTGACGCGCAGGGCATCGTTGCTGCGATCACCCACCTCGCTATGGCTCTCGACACTGCTTTTCACATAGGTGCCGATACCGCCGTTCCAGAGCAGATCCACATCCAGACAGAGCAGGCAGCGGATCAGCTCATTGGGGGTCATGCTCGCCTTGTCGGTGTGGAGCAGTTGTTGCATCTGACGGGTCAGCGCAATCGACTTGGCTGAGCGCAGGAAAATGCCGCCCCCTTGTGAAATCAGCTCCCGGTTATAGTCATCCCAGCTTGAGCCCGGCAGATCGAACAGGCGTTGGCGCTCGACGAAGCTCTTCTCGGCATCCGGTGTCGGGTCGATAAAGATATGCTGGTGGTTGAACGCACCGACCAGGCAGGTGTGTCGAGAGAGCAGCATACCGTTGCCAAACACATCCCCGGCCATGTCCCCAATGCCCACACAGGTAAAGTCATCCTGCTGGCAATCACGCCCCAACTCACGGAAGTGGCGCTTGACCGACTCCCACGCACCGCGAGCGGTGATCCCCATCTTCTTGTGGTCATAACCGACCGAGCCACCCGAGGCAAAGGCATCGCCCAGCCAGTGGCCATATTCCAGACTGATTTCGTTGGCAATATCCGAGAAAGTAGCGGTGCCCTTGTCGGCAGCAACAACCAGGTAGTAGTCATCTTCGTCGTGCCGGACCACATCACGCGGCGCAATCACCTCACCCTTGCTGATGTTGTCGGTGATGTCGAGCAGACCACGGATAAAGAGGCGATAGCATGCTTTGCCCTCTTGCTGGATCTCGGCGCGACTGGCGCCGGCCGGCATCTGCTTGCAATAGAAGCCACCCTTGGCACCGACCGGCACGATCACGGTGTTCTTAACCTGCTGGGCTTTCACCAAACCGAGCACTTCGGTACGGAAATCCTCTTTACGATCTGACCAGCGCAATCCACCCCGCGCCACCTTACCCCAGCGCAGGTGTACCCCTTCGACGCGCGGCGAGTAAACAAAGATCTCAAAGCGCGGCAGCGGCAACGGCATGTCGCTGATTGACGACGGCGCCAGCTTAAACGAGATGTAAGGCTTGATGTTGCCATCACGATCTGGCTGGTAATAGTTGGTACGAATGGTGGCTTCAATCATCTCGATGTAGCGACGGATAATCCGGTCATCATCGAGGTTGGCAACCTGATCAAGCTGGCCAATGAGCTGCTCATGCAGGCTTGCCTGTTTATCCGACGAGCGCTCGAAGGCAGGATTCAGACGCTGGTCAAACAGCTCAAACAGCCGCCGGGCAATCTGCGGATAACGGGTCAGGGTCTCTTCGATGTAGGTTTGGCTAAATGAAACCCCGGTCTGGCGCATGTACTTGGCATAGGCGCGCAGCACCGACACCTGACGGCCGGCCAGCCCCGCACCGAGCACCAACCGGTTGAACCCGTCATCTTCCAGTTGTTTGTTCCAGACGGCGGCAAACGCCTCCTGGAAGCGAGTCTGGCACTCTTCGAGATTAAGTGATGAGCCGCTAAAGAGCATGGAGAAATCGAGGATCCAGAAGATCTCTCCCATCGGATTGCGCACCTGATACGGGGTTTCGCCAATCACCCGCAGCCCCATGTTTTCCAGCATCGGCAGCACGTCCGAAAGATGGATGGGCTCACGCTGGTGGAACAACTTGAGGCGCACCTTGCGAAGGTCACTCTCTTCCTGCGCGCGGTAGAACAACATGCCAAGCGGCGCTTGCTCGCTCAATGCCTCGAGCTGAATGATATCGGCCACCGCCAACCCCGGCAGCACATCTTCCTTATAAGCGCGCGGAAAAGCGGCGCTGAAACGGCGCGCCAGCGCATTGCCACGCGCCTCACCGTAATGGGAGAGCAACACGCCACTCAAACGGTCATCCCAGCTGCGGGCTGCTTCAATCAGGTTGTTCTGGATCTCGTTCACATCTACATCCACGTTATTGTTATCGACCCGGATGATGTAATGGGTGCGGGCCAGCGTGCCTTCGGTGAAGTAGACATCAAACTCCACGCCTTCGCTGCTGCCGAAATATTGCTGCAGGATGCTTTGGGTTTTCAGGCGCAGGGAGGTGTTGTAACGCTCCTTGGTCACATACACCATGCAGGAGAAGAAACGGCCGTAGACATCACGCCGGATAAACAGGCGCAGCATGTCGCGCTCCTGCATCTCAAGCACCCCTAAGCCAATGGCCAGCAGCTCGTGCTCGGTGGCCTGGATCAGCTCGTCACGGGGATAGGTTTCGAGCACGTTGAGCAGCGCCTTGTAGGCATGAGAGCCCTTTTCAAAACCCGACGCAGCCATGATGCGCTCAACCCGACGGCTGATCAGCGGGATCTGGGTCGCACTGGTGTTGTAAATCGAGGAAGCATACAGACCGATAAAGCGATCCTCACCCACCACCTTGCCTTGCTCGTCAAAGCGCTTGATACCGATGTAATCGATATAGGCCGGGCGATGTACCCGCGATTTGCTGTTGGACTTGGTCAGGATCAGCAGATCTTGGCTCAGCGCCGCATGGCGGGCACTGGCAGGCATGGCCCCCAGACGAATACCCTTTTTATGCTCGGAGTTTTTCATCAAGCCCAAACTGGAGCCCGCCACCGGCGAGATTTCATGATCGCCCTTGACCGCCTTGACCTCGTAGCTGCGATAGCCCATCACGGTAAAGTTGTCGCTCGCCACCCAGCGCAGGAACTCTTTCGCCGCCTCTAACTCTGCGTGTGATTGAGGGCATGGCCGGGTGGCCAGCTCCTCAATGACATGGTGCAGCTTGGCCAGCATGGCTTTCCAATCACCGACCGCCAGCGCCACCTCACCGGCTACCGAGCGCAGTTCATTGGTCAGCGCACTCATCTGATCTTCATCAGTCAGGTGATCAATTTCGATAAGAAACACGGTTTCTACCGAGGTCTCGCCGGCGGTGTTATGGATATCAAGAATGGCGCTGACCTGCCCGTCTTTACCTCGCACCAGGTGCAGAGGTTGGTGCAGCATCATGTGAGCCGTAGAGCCAAGCCGGGTTAACGCCATGCGAAAGGAGTCCACCAAGAACGGCGTATCCTGCAGAATCATCTCGACGATGGTGTGTGGCGATTGCCACCCATGGCGGCTGAGCTCGGGGTTATAGACGCGAATGCAGGGCTCTTGCCCTTTACGCTGATTGAGCGCATTCCACAAACTCATGGCAGCGCCGTAGAGATCGCTGTCATTACGATCAGTCACATCATCACTGCTCATATTGCCGTAAAAGCGGGTGACAAACTGTTCAATCAGGGGAGCACTTTGGGCGGGAGACTTGTGGTGGACCAGTTCTACAACATGTTCAAGCAGGACAGAAACAGGAGCATCTTTAAGAGCCATGGCGGGTTCCTTAGCACAACTGCGCACGACGACAACGGACTGTCGCCCTGGGTTCAGGGATTAGCGCGAGTGTAGTCGTACGGGAACGACAAGGCGAGACAGGATGCTAACAAAAAGTTAAAAGTTTGGTTCAGTTCACGAAGCGCTCAGGGGGATGCTCTGTTTAACCATTCAATCACAGAGGCTCACACCACTCATCATACAAATCATGGTACAAGCGTGATGAAAGTGAGCTTAATATCAACTTATCTTGTCAAGACTTAGAAAGCGGTGATCATCCTGGGTCTTGAGAACGAACCGGCCACGCACACCCGAGGAGGTGATAAATGGACGGATCCGCTCTGCCGGCAACTCAATGACCAGCCCTTGCTCGCTACGCACGACCACCTTGCGCGCCTGGCCTTGGTAATAGCGCAGCACTTCATCGGCGGGAATGTATAGCTCAAAGGTGTACTGCTTCATGCGGGTATCCTGTGATGACGGGCAGGTTGCCCTGCCCGCCTGACGTCATTACATCTTCAGTGCTTTGCTTATCTTTTCAAACAAGTCTGCAGCTAGATTGGGCAGCGCGGCAATTCGCTCCAGCTCAGTGCGGATCTGCGCTTTACGCGCGGCATCCAGACGCTGGAACTGGATAAGCGGCGTCACCATGCGCGCGGCATTCTGCGGATTGACCTCGTTTAACTCGATAATCAAGTCAGCCAAGAAGCGATAGCCACTACCATCCTTGCGGTGGAACTGGGCCGGGTTGGCGGCCGAGAAACTGGCAATTAGCGCCCGCACCCGGTTGGGGTTACGAATGCTGAACTGGGGATGCTGCATGGCTTGCTGCACATCCGCCAGCACGTCATCGGCCGGCTTGCTGCCCACCAGACGCAGCCAGTTATCCAGCACCAGACCGTCATGACGCCAGTCTGCCTCAAACGCTGCCAGCAACCGCGCACGGCACGGCAACAGAAAGGCATTAGCCACCTGCAGCGCAGCGAGCCGGTCGGTCATGTTATCACTGCCATCTGCCTGGGCGGCAACCAGCGCATCCGCTTTGTCACCATCACGGGCAGCCACATAGCCAAGCAATACGTTTTTAAGACTACGCCGGGCTGCCGCTTCGTGGCTGATCTCGTAAGAGGGGGCCTTGAGCGCGGCATACGCAGTATCGAGCGCCGCACCGAATGCAGCCGCCAGCTGCTGCTGCAGGGCTTGGCGCACCGCATGGATGGCATCGATATCGGCAACATCAAACAGCTCAGCCAAGGTCCCCTCACCCGGCAGGGTCAACAGCTCTGCTTTGAATGAAGGCTCGAGCGCGGCATCGTTAAACACGGCGCTAAGCGCATCACGCAGGGCAACTGGCAGCGTTACAGGTTCACCGGCAGTCAGCCGTGCGACATTGTCAGTGACGGCCTGGTTTACCAGAATTTGCGCCGCATCCCAGCGAGCGAAGTCGTTTTTGGCATGGCGCACCAAAAACGCCAGCTCGTCGCCACTGTAGGGATAATCCAGCTTAACCGGGGCCGAGAAGTCACGCAGCAGCGAAATCACCGGACGCTCACTGAGATCAAATTCAAAGGTGGCATCGGCCGCCATGACGTCCAGCACATGATGCACGCTCTGACCATCACGCGTTAACGGCAGCACGCGGCCATCTGCCCCATAAAGCTCGATATCAAGCGGAATGTGCAGCGGCAACTTGTCAGCTTGATCAAGGGTGGCAGGCGTTGTCTGTGCGACATGCAGGCGGTAGCGGCCAGAGTTGGTGTCATACTCATCACGCACCGTCAGCACCGGGGTACCGGATTGGCTGTACCAGCGGCGGAACTGTGCCAGATTGATGCCAGAGGCATCTTCCATCGCCTTGACGAAATCTTCGCAAGTGGCCGCAGTGCCGTCGTGGCGTTCAAAATAGAGGCGCATGCCAGCCTGAAATTTTGCTTCACCGAGCAGAGTGTGCATCATGCGAATCACTTCCGAGCCCTTCTCATAGACGGTCAGGGTGTAGAAGTTGTTCATCTCAATCACCACATCCGGGCGGATCGGGTGCGCCATCGGGCCGGCGTCTTCGGCAAACTGCGGACCACGCATGACCCGCACGTTGTTGATGCGATTAACCGGGCGCGAGCCCACATCAGAGGAGAATTCCTGATCGCGAAAGACAGTCAGCCCCTCTTTGAGACTGAGCTGGAACCAGTCGCGGCAGGTGACGCGGTTACCGGTCCAGTTATGGAAGTATTCGTGGGCAATCACCCGCTCGATACCGTGGTAGTCAAGATCGGTGGCGGTTTGGGCATTGGCCAGAACGAACTTGGAGTTGAAGATATTCAGCCCCTTGTTCTCCATCGCACCCATGTTGAAGAAATCGACCGCGACAATCATGTAGATATCGAGATCGTATTCAAGCCCAAAGCGCTCTTCATCCCACTGCATCGCCCGCTTGAGGCTCTCCATGGCAAAGCCGGCGCGGTTGAGGTTGCCTTTATCGACAAAGATCTCGAGGGCAACCTGACGGCCAGAGCGGGTCTGATAGCTGTCCTGCAGTACATCAAAGTCACCGGCAACCAGTGCAAACAGATAGCTGGGCTTGGGGAACGGGTCTTGCCACTGCACGAAGTGGCGGCCATCGCCCAGTTCACCGCTGGCCACCTTATTACCGTTGGAGAGCAGATAAGGATATTTGGCCTTGTCGGCCGTGATGCGAGTTGAGTAGCGCGCCAACACATCCGGGCGATCTTGATAGAAGGTGATACGGCGAAAACCCTCGGCTTCGCACTGGGTGCAGAAGGCGTCACCGGATTTGTAGAGCCCCTCCAGCGCAGTATTAGCCACCGGATCAATCTCGGTCACAATGGTCAGCACAAATTCAGCTGGCAACTGGGTGAGCTCCAGCTGTCCCGGCAATTCGCGGTAGTTCTCAAATGCCCGACCATCAACGCTCACCGAGACGAGAGTCATGGACTCTCCGTCCAGACGCAGCGGCTCATTGTGTTCACCCTGGCGGCGAACCCGGCTAATGGCAGTCACGCGAGTGTGGTGATCGTCGAGTTGCACATCCAGATCGAGGGTATCAATCAGGTAATGCGGTGCCTGGTAGTCAAGGCGGTATTTCGCCGCCTTCATGTCGTGTTCTTGTGTCATTTATTGTTTGCTTCCACGCAGTTTTGACGAGAGAAAGGCTGGCATATCCCCCAGCCAGGGGTCAATCATTGCCTGCTGTTTTGCCTATCCTTTGTTGCTTCAACGAAGCACGTTTGTTTGATTTGGTGTTGCATAACATTTGTGAGATGGCATATCTGATTATTTTTAGGTCAAGCTTAGCTGCGAGCTAAATCAAAGTGATAGATCCAGCCATCACCAGCATGACTATCTTCAGGCGTAACCAGCGCAGGTAACGTGTCACACTGCCCTTGCATGGCATGTTGCAGCGCCATCAGTGCGCACAGCGCAGCATCGTAAATATCAGTCCCGACCGCTATTCCATCAGGCAAAACGTGCAGCAAGCCAGGATGAGCAGCACTGATCCTACCCGCCATTTTGGCCATGGCTGGGTAGGTTTCGATGGCCACCAGCTCCCCTTCCCCCGCTGACTGCAACGGCGCAACCGGCACGCGCCAATGTTTGAGCAGTGCCATGGCCAAGGTGGCATTGTTCCCTAAACGATCAAACGTTGCCGAGAGCGGCTTTTTGCCATAACGCTGGTAAAGCCAGCGCTCGCAGTCGCGATAAGCATAAGGGTTGTCAATCTCCCGCTCGGGAACAGTGCAGGGCGCTGGCCGGCCACTTAACAAATCGCCCAGCGCAGGTGGAAAGCTTAATGGCGCATCAATGCCCAAGGTGATGTGAGGAACAGCCAAAAGCGACGCAACTGCCACCGGGTCTTGCAATACCGGCAATAAGAGAGATGAGAGCGTGGGTGATTGGCGCGAGCTAAACCGAAAAGCCGGCGAGCACCCGAGCCAGTGCAGCGCCCCTTCTGCCCAGCCCACGATGGCGACAGCCTGGGTGTTTCCCTGCCAACCACATACATCCCAGCCGATCCCCACTGCATCAAATGTCATCACATGCTCCTTCCAACGCGGACTGGCAGAGTATCCAAACCCTCCATGCAGGAAAAGCCACTTTTACGCGCAGAGCCTTTACCACGACCCGCTTGCGCCCCTAGAATGGCGACCCGCCATTTTACTGGATAGACATCATGGAAACGTTCAATCTCGAAGGCCATCCCCACGTCGAACTGTGCGATCTGCTCAAGCATTTGGGATGGGCTGACAGTGGCGGACAGGCCAAGCAACTGATTGCTGATGGTTTGGTTGAAGTGGACGGTCAGGTTGATACCCGCAAGCGCGGAAAGATCCGCGCCGAACAGGTCGTCAATTTCAACGGTATGAAAGTGGTCGTCAAACCGTAAGTTAGCTTGCCTTGAGCGACAGAGTGAGCGTAAAGCGCGCCATCGGCTCATCACCGCTGATGCTCGGGCAGGTTGCGATAATCTCGATGGGACGGTTGATCCGTTGGCCTTGCGTCAGTGACTCTTCAATCATCTGATCAATCGTCTCACCGGCGGCGCAGTAAAATCGCACTGCGGCCTCGGGGCGCCTGAGAAAATCCCCGGCCACATCCTTAAATGCAAAGTGCACCTTGCGCTGACGCCGTCTCCCTTTATCCAGCACCAGCAATCCGCCGGCCAGATCAGCGCCGATGGCCAATGCGCCAAAATACATGCTGCCCAGATGATTGCGGGTACGCCAGCCGAGCGGGATCTGCACCGCCAGCTCGCGTTCATTCAGGGTTTCAATACGAGGGGCACAAAAGCCGATAAGCGGAATATAACGCCAGGAAAACAGGCGCAGAGCCAACGTTGCTTTTATTTGTTTCCAATCCATGGCAACTGATCCGATGAGTTGATGTAAACGGAATGTTGCCGATTAAATCCGCTGATGGCAAGGAAAAAGCGAGCGAAGGAACCCCCGCCCGCCTTAGAGAATTGGCTAATTGGCGAGCCAAGCGCCCTGGCTCTGCATCTCAAACAGACGAGCGTAATGACCACTGCGTGCCATCAGTGCCTCGTGAGAGCCGCGCTCGATAATGCGCCCGCGAGAGAGCACCAAGATCTCATCAGCATCGACAATGGTTGAGAGACGGTGCGCCACCGCAATGGTAGTGCGGCCGCGTCGCGCTGCTGCCAACGCCTGAGTCAACGCCGCTTCGGTTTGGGAATCGACACTGGCGGTCGCCTCATCCAGGATCAAAATGCGTGGATCGCAAGCTAATGCCCGGGCAAACGAGAGCAACTGACGCTGGCCGGCAGACAAGTTACGCCCGCCTTCATCGAGCAAGCTGGCCAACCCATCCGGCAAGCTTTTCACAAAACCAGCTAGCTGCACCTCTTCGAGCACCTGCCACAGACGCGTATCATCCAGATTGGCGCGTCCCAAGCGCAGGTTTTCTGCAAGCGTACCGGCAAAGATAAAGGGATCTTGCTGCACCAGCCCCATCTGACCGCGCAGTAACGCCAGCTCCAGACTGGCCGCATCCTGCCCATCTAAGGTAATGCGTCCCTGATAATGTGGATAAAATCGCATCAACAGGCTGATGACCGTACTCTTGCCGCTGCCGGTATGGCCCACCAGCGCCAGCATCTGGCCGGGACGCACTGCAAAATCGACGCCCTCGAGCACTTGCCGCTCACCGTCGTAAGAGAACGTAACCTGATGGAAGGCCACCTCCCCTTTAAGCGTTGCGTGTTGGCCTGTGCCAGACTCTTGCGCCTCATCGAGCAGCGTAAAGACCCGCTCGCCTGCCACCATGGATTGCTGCAGCTGACCGAGTTGGTTGGTCATCTCGATGATGGGCTCAATCATCCGGCCCAGATAGCTGATAAACGCATAGAGCACACCGACCTGCACGGCTCCTTTGCCTTCGTGAGCAAACAGAGCCAAGAGGCCGATCAACACCATCATGTAAAAAAGATCAATGAGGGGGCGCAGCAACAAGCCGTTGATCTTAAGACCTTTCACCCGTGCATTCTGATGATCGTCGTTCACTGCGGCAAACTCGGCGGCAAATCGCCGCTCCTGCACCATGGCCTGGATCACCGCCATTCCCTGCAGCGACTCATTAAGACGACTGTTGATATCCGACAGCAGGCTACGGGTTGCTCGCACCACCGGTACGCTGAGCTTTTGGTAAATCCACATCAGGATAAAGACCACTGGCAACAGCATGGCGCACACCAGCATCAGCTTGATATCGAGCAGTGCCATCGAGATCAGGATCCCGATAAGCAGCACCGCCTTTTGGATGAGCATGCCAATTACCTGCACATACAGATTCATGATGGCTTCGGTGTCATTGGTGATCCGCGAGATCAGCGAGCCCGATCTATGCTGATCGAAATACTTCGCCGGCAGGCGAATTGCCGTGGCAAACACACGTTCACGCAGCTGTTGCACCACACTTTGGGCAATCTGGTTAAAACGCAGCGACTGGCGATAAAAACCCAGCGCAGAAAGCAGCTGCAATCCGAGATAGCCGACCGCAAAGGTCGCCACACCACTGGCCACCAGCTGACGTGGCGCCAAGTGATCATCGATAAAGTGTTTAATCAACTGTGGGCCAGCCACCTCGGCGGCAGTGGCAAGCAGCAACCAGCCAAAACCGGCAAGCAGTGCCGTGCGGTGTGCCAGTGCGTAACTTAATAGACGTTTCAGAGTTGGATTCACAGCACCTCCTCCAGATCTTCTTCCAGCCGTTGGTAGCGCACCATTCGGGCATACCAGCCATCTTGCGTCAGTAGCTCGGCGTGGGCACCGAGCTCGACGATATGGCCATCTCCGAGTACCACGATCTCGTCGCACTGCTCCACCGCCGTCATGCGATGAGAGGTAATGATCAACGTGCGTTGTTCGCTGGCCAGTGCATGCAAAATAGATTGCTCGGTATGGGCATCGACGGCCGACAGCGCGTCATCGAGCAGCAAGATTGGAGCATCAAGGAGCAGCGCCCGGGCGATGGCCAACCGCTGTTTCTGACCGCCGGAAAGCGTCATGCCCTTCTCACCAACCTGAGTCTGGTAGCCTTGTGGCAACCGCTCTATTTCATCGTGCACGCAGGCAATGCGCGCCACACGAATGATCTCATCCATGCTCGCCTGCGGATTGCCCAGCGCGATATTGGCCGCAATGGAAGTAGAGAACAGGAACGGCTCTTGGGGCACATAGGCGTAGCGACTGCGAAGCGCCGTCAACGGCCAGTGCGTCAGTGCTACGCCGCCTAGTGTGATTTCCCCGTGCTGCGGATCGGCGTAGCGCATCAGCAATTTAAGTAGCGAGCTTTTGCCAGCACCGGTTCGCCCGACGATACCCAGCGTGCCACCAGCCGGCAACGTCAGTGAAATATCACTGAGCAAAGCGCGTGATTCCACCTCCCACCCAAGGTGTTTAACCACCAGCGGGAAAGGCGTGGAGGGAGTGCGTGGCTCGGCAGGATTAGCGATCGCGCCCCGTTCGGCCAGCAGCGTCTCGATACGGGAATAGGCGGCGCTACCGCGCTCGATAATGTTAAACAACCAGGCAATGGCAAACATGGGCCAAATCAGCTGACCAAGATACATGGTAAAACTGGTCAACTGGCCCAGCGTCAAGGTGTCATTGAGTACCAGCACGCTGCCACCGGCCACCGCAAGAAAATAGGCGCAGCCGATACACAGATAGATCACCGGATCAAACTTGGCATCGATGCGCGCCACCGCCATATTGCGTTGCCCGGCTTCGCGGGTCAGCTCGGCAAAGCCACGCTCTTCAAGGGACTCCACCGCATAGGATTTGAGCACCCGCACGCCCGAGAGTGCTTCCTGGGTCTTGTTGTTGAGTCGGGAAAAGGCCGCCTGGGCCTCTTTAAATTCACGGTAGATCTGCTTGCCAAAACGATTCATGCACAGCGCCATGACCGGCAGTGGCAACAACGAGACCAGGGTTAATTGCCAGGAGTACTGGGTACACATGATCACCAGCACCAGAATGCCGACGATAAAGGAGTCCACCAGCGTCAGCACCCCTTCCCCGGCGGTCATCTCCACCGCCTGGATATCATTGGTGGCATGAGCCATCAGATCGCCGGTGCGATGGCGCTGATAAAAATCGGGGCTCATGGCGCAGAAGTGTTCGAACAAGCGATTACGCAGCACAAATGCCAGCCGATAAGCGGCGCCAAACAGGGTGACCCGCCAGATATAACGCAGCACATAGATAATCACGCCGAGCAGTAGCAACAGCGCCAGCCAACCGGCTAACTGGGAGGTGCTCAGATCGCCGCGAGTGACCCCGTCAACGACCTGCCCTACGATCTTGGGGGGAATGGCGGTCATCGCCGCCACCATCATCAACAGGACAATCGCGGTGACATAGCAACGCCACTGCTCGCGAAAAAACCAACCGAGACGCAAAAAAACACTCACGACACAACCTTGTCACTTTGGCACGAAAGTCTTCATTGTATCCTGAGCTGAATAAAAAGCAGTTTCATTTATTTGATGATTGTTCGACCACCGGGACGGGCTGAGAGCATGACACCGGCCATCGGTGTTGGCAGCAGATCAAGGTAGTGCTCCAGTTCAGCCAGGGTTTCACGGTGGATCTGCTGCAACTCAGAAAGCGTGATCGATTCACTGCCAGGTTGGCGCAGGTTGGCCGCCAGTGATAACGCCGCCTGCTGTAATCGGTCGGCGCGCAGATTCCCGGCCAGCTCGGCCAAGTGTTCCAGCAATCGATGCGCCAGCGTTTTATTGTTCCCACTGAGCGCCTGCTCAAGATGCAGCATCACATCTGACTGCTCGCTGACAAATTGTTCGGCCAGCAGATGCAAGGTGTCGCCATCAAAGCCCAGACGCTGCAATGCCTGCTCACTGGCAAACAGCGGCCAGGCGATCAACGCCGCCAAAGAGGTGGACGCTCTTTTGGGGGCAAATGAGAGCAGCGCCTGATAGAGATCGCGCCGCCCCACCGGCTTGGTCACGTAACCGTTCATGCCAGCGGCAAGACAGCGTGCCCTATCTTCAGGCATCGCACTGGCGGTGAGTGCAATCACAGGCAGCCTTTCTGGCGCAAAGCGTTCACGCAGTCGCTGCGTGGCTTCCAGCCCATCCATGGTGGGCATCTGCAAGTCCATCAGCACCAGATCAAAGGCCGCCTCCTGATCGAGGGCGGTCAGTGCCTCCAACCCATTTTCCACCACGCGGGTTTCCACGCCGATACGGCGCAAATATTCCACCAGCAGTTGCTGGTTGACCCGATTATCCTCGGCCAGCAATACGCGCAGCCCAGCCAGAGAGGTAAACTCCTCGCTTTCGGCCTGAAGCGCGGCGGCGGGTTGTGGTTGCTGCCCTGCCAGCAGCTCTGTCACTTTATCCAGCAGCCGATGCTCGGTGAGTGGTTTGCTCAACGCATGTTGCAGACCAAGCGATGACATACGCTGATTAAGGCCGCTGCGCTCGTAGGCACTGATGACCAGCACCGGCAGCTTGTTTAACTTGGGGTGAGGCGCCAGACGCGCCACCAGCTCCAGACCATCTTCATCACCAATGCGCCAGTCAATCAGCAGCATCGATAAGCTATCGGCATGCTCGCGGGCTGCCTGTTCAGCCGCCGTCAGCGAAGCGCAGGCCACAACGTGCGCGCCGGCACGCTCCAGAATTTTTACCAGCAGTTCGGATACCAGCAGATTATCTTCGAGCAACAAAATAGATGGCGAGCCCGACAACTGTCGCCTGACAGTCTCGTGCTGATGAATCGCGGCGCGCAGCGGAATCGCGAAGTGAAAACAGGAGCCTTTGCCCACTTCACTGTCGACGTCGATGCGTCCTCCCATCAACTCCACCAAGCGCTGGGAGATATTAAGACCCAAGCCGGTTCCACCGTATTGGCGGCTATAACTGGCATCGAGCTGGGAGAAGGGCTTAAACAGCATGGCGAGTTTGTCCGAGCCGATACCAATACCGGTATCTTGCACCGCAACCTGCAGCATCTCGCCCCTCCCCGCATCGTCCGTCGCACGGCGCAGCGTAATGCGCACAATGCCGCGCTCGGTAAACTTGATGGCGTTGCTGACCAAGTTGATTAACACCTGCCCCAAGCGCAGCGGATCGCCACGCAACATGGCTGGCACGTCAGGCGCCTTATCGATGATGACCTCAAGGGATTTCTGCTCGCTGAGCTCGCTAAACAGGGTGGCCAGTGACTCGAGTAGCTCATCGAGCTGAAAATCGGTCTCTTCAAGCAGCAGATGACCCGACTCCACTTTACTCAAGTCCAAAATATCGTTGATAAGCAGGAGCAAGGTGTCGGAAGCGGACTTTATCTTTAGCAAATAGTCACGCTGGTGCGCGGTGAGCTCGGTCTGCAGCGCCAGGGCGCTAAAACCGATGATGGCATTCATGGGCGTGCGTATTTCATGGCTCATATTGGCCAGAAATTCACTGCGGCTCTGCGCCAAACGCTGGGCCTGCAGAGTCATGGTTTGCAAGCGCTGATGACGGGTTAGCATCACGCCGCACACAATCACAAAACTCATGACCATCGAGAGTGCGAAGAGCACATAGATGCGCACTTTGATCACATTCACAAACTGGGTCAGGCGTGATTTCCACTGCAGCAGCTCGGCCAGTTGCTGGTTATCGGCAAGCAGACGCTGCAGTGTGTCCAGTTGCTGCCAGTGCTGGATCAACCCATTCTGGGCACTGAGAAAATCCTGCAGCGCTATGGGATTACCGGGCCTTATGATCAAGCGGTCATGCAGTTCACTGATCAGCGGCAAAGAAAGCGCATCGCCTTGGGTGGCCAACCGCGTCAACCGATCGAGTTGGTGTATCGCATCGGACAGGGCGCTGTCATCGTGCAGCAGCGGATGCAGTGCCTGTAGCAGGTTATCATAGCGCTCACTCAGCTTCGCCAGATCGTTGGCGCTTTGCCCAAGTGCCGTGAGTGTTTGCAGGTATTGCTCAAGCGGACCGCGAATAT
Source organism: Aeromonas sp. RU39B (assembly GCF_900156095.1). Taxonomy (GTDB): domain Bacteria; phylum Pseudomonadota; class Gammaproteobacteria; order Enterobacterales; family Aeromonadaceae; genus Aeromonas. The sequence continues at coordinate 513,843 of NZ_FTMJ01000002.1, read as the reverse complement.
CGCGGCTCTGGCTGATAGCCAAAATGTCGAGGGATGATTGCTGCAGCGCAATAAATGCATCGACTTCATGGCGCAGCGGCTCAAGCCAGGAAGCCGGCTCGTGGCCCGCCTCATACGGCCGGCCCATGATCGACACCGTATCAAGGCTGATACGATGAAACAGCTCGTCAGCGGTCACCGTCAGAACCACGGTTCGCTCAAGCAACCTTATCTGCTGCAGGGTCAACAGCAGCAATCCGACTGTTACAAATGCGGCAGCCCACCAAGGCCAGGCCGCTGGTAGCTTTTTGAATTTCATCCCGTGGTATTCTCTTTATAAGTTGTCTTGTTATCGTCTCAGCCAGATAAGGAGCTGAACATGTCGCAACCCATTACCTATTGTAGTCACTGCTTTACCAAGAACCGCTTAGGGCAGGAAAATGACCTCAGTTCAGCACGTTGCGGCCGCTGCCAACACCCCCTGTTTGCGCATACGCCGGTCACCGCCAGCGCAAGCAATATCGAATCCCTGCTGCAATCGGACGTTCCGGTTGTGATCGACTGCTGGGCAAGTTGGTGTGGTCCCTGCCTGCAATTTGCCCCGGTATTTAGCCAGGTGGCGCAAGAGCTGGAGCCACGCATGCGCTTTGCCAAGCTCGATACCGAACAAGAGCCGGCATTGGCGGCACGTTTTGCCATTCGCAGCATTCCCACCTTGTTGGTGTTTGCCGGTGGCAAGCTGTTGGCCCAACGCAGTGGGTCACTGCCAGCGTCGGTATTCAAGATGTGGCTGCAAAGCGTGTTGGAACAGCAAGTAACTAAGTAATAATGGATATTTAATCCAGGTTTTATTGTGAGGCGGTGCATAGTCTTCGATACATATCATATCGATGTATTTTACATTTGATTAATATTTCAGGCTCATCATCAACAGGATGTGAGGCTGACTATGCAACCGATCTCCCCTACGCACTACACCACCGACCCCGAGCACACCATTGTTGCATCCCCCCGGAAAGGGGGCGCCGTTAAACTGGCCATCTTGGTGGCCGATGTGCTGCTGCTTTTTGCCATGCTGGCCTGGCTTCCGTTCGATGCCAATGTAAACAAAGGGCTGGCTATTCTGGCTTTTGTCGCCATTCTGTGGCTAACCGAGGCCGTTCATATCACCATCACCGCCTTAAGTATTCCGGTCTTGGCAACGCTGCTTGGCATCTTCCCTATGGCTGCGGCCCTGTCTGATTTTGCCAACCCGGTGCTGTTTCTGTTCTTTGGTGGGTTCGCCTTGGCGGCTGCCTTGTCCAAACAGGGGCTGGATACCCAAATTGCCGCCAAGGTGATGCAGCTTGCCAAAGGCCATCTTGGCTGGGGCGCCATAGTGCTGTTTACGCTCACGGGGGCGCTATCCATGTGGATAAGCAATACGGCAACCGCCGCCATGATGATGCCGCTGGCATTGGGCATGCTCAAAGGACTCGATCTACATAAAGAGCGCAGAACCCTGGTGTTTGTCTTGTTGGGTGTCGCCTACAGTGCCAGCATCGGTGGTATCGGGACGCTAGTCGGCAGCCCGCCTAACGCTATCGCTGCCGCGCAGATGGGGCTGGGGTTTACTGACTGGCTGGAGTTTGGTCTGCCTGTGGTGCTGATTTTTATGCCCGTTGGCATTGCCCTGCTCTACTGGGTGATCCGTCCCAATCTTTCCCACCCAGTGACCAGTGACAAAATCACCCTCATTTGGACCTCTGAGCGCAAAATGACGCTCACCATTTTTCTTGCCACCGTGCTGCTGTGGATCTTGTCGCAACCCATCGCAAAGGCGATCGGGATTGGACAACTCGACACCCTGATTGCCATGGGAGCCATTATTGCCATTGCGGTGACTCGGGTAGCCAGCTGGGATGACATCAATAGCAATACCGACTGGGGCGTACTGATGCTCTTTGGCGGCGGTCTGACCTTAAGCGCCATCCTCAAGCAAACCGGTGCTAATGCTTTTTTGGCTAAGCACCTCTCCGACGCGCTGGCGACGATGCCCATCTTCGTCATCCTGCTCTGCCTGGCGGCGTTCGTGATCTTTTTAACTGAATTGGTCTCTAACACCGCCACCGCCGCCCTGCTGGTGCCGCTGTTTGCTGGAGTGGCCGAGGCGCTCGGACTCTCCCCTGTGGTGGTATCGGTATTAATTGCCGTGGGGGCCTCCTGCGCCTTTATGCTGCCGGTGGCCACACCACCCAATGCCATCGTCTTTGCCAGCGGACAGATCACCCAGCGCGAAATGATGCGGGCCGGTTTTGCACTCAACATGGTCTTTACCCTGCTGGTGACCGCACTGGCCTACTTTGTGGGGGATATTCTTCACTAAATCGCGTCATAAAAAACGGGAGGCTGGTTGCCTCCCGTTTTTTTACACCATGTTGACTCACCCGGCGGTCAACCCACTTTACAGGGCGACAGCGACCAGATGTTGGCCACGTAATCTTCAATCGAACGATCAGAGTTGAATTTACCCATGGTCGCCGAGTTGATGATGGCTTTCTTGGCCCACAACGCCGGATTGCGATACCAGCTATCAATCTTCTTGTGTGCCTCGCTGTAGGCTGCAAAATCAGCCAGTGCCAGGTAGGTGTCGCCACCATCGAGCAGAGCACGCTTGATAGACGAGAGCTCGCCAGGGCGCCCCGGCGTGAAGTAGTCGGTATCAAACCAGTCGAGCACCGCCTTGATCTCGGGGTTACCGTAGTAGAAATCGTACGGATGGTATCCACGCGATTTAAGGGTTTTCACCTCATCCACGGTCAAGCCGAAGATGGCGCAATTTTCTTCACCGGCCTCTTCAGCAATCTCAATATTGGCGCCATCCAGAGTACCGATGGTGATGGCACCGTTTAGAGCCATCTTCATGTTACCGGTGCCGGAAGCTTCATACCCTGCCGTAGAGATCTGCTCGGAGACATCGGCTGCCGGGATCAGCTTTTCAGCCAGACTCACACGATAGTTGGGCATAAACACGACTTTGAGCTTGCCCTGAATGCGCGCATCGTTGTTGACGCGCTCGGCGACTTTGTTGATGGCATAGATGATGTCTTTGGCCATCTTGTAACCGGGCGCTGCCTTGGAGCCGAAAATGAACACCCGCGGGTGCATATCATAGTCGGGGTTGGTGAGCAGGCGGCGATAGAGCGCCATGATGTGCAGCAAGTTGAGCTGCTGACGCTTGTACTCATGCAACCGCTTGATTTGGATATCAAAAATCGCATCGGCACTCACATCAATCCCGGTTTCCGCCTTGATGACGGCCACCAGCTTCTCTTTGTTACGATGCTTGATGGACATGAACTGGCGCTGGAATGCGGTGTCATCGGCCATCTTCACCACATTACGCAGCAAATTGAGCTCAAGCGGCCAGTTTTCGCCGACCACTTCGTCATAAAGCGCGGCCAAATCCGGGTTGCAGGCCAGCAACCAGCGGCGCGGGGTTACCCCGTTGGTCACGTTACAAAGCTTATCCGGCCAAATGGCGGCAAATTCAGGGAACAGATCTTCTTTCACCAGACGCGAGTGTACTTCTGCCACACCGTTGACCTTGTGAGAGCCAATCACACAGAGATTACCCATGCGAACGCGGCGTACACTGCCCTCTTCAATGATGGAAAGCTTGGCCTTGATGGCATCATCACCCGGCCAGCGCGGCTCAACCAGCTCATCCAAGAACCGGCCGTTGATCTCGTAAATGATCTCAAGATGGCGCGGCAACACCCGCTCAAACAGGGCGACCGACCATTTTTCGAGGGCTTCCGGCAGCAAGGTATGGTTGGTATAGGAGAATACCTGATAGCAGGTGTTCCAAGCTGCATCCCACTCCAGACCCTCTTCATCGATAAGCACTCGCATCAGCTCAGGAATGGCGATGGTCGGGTGGGTATCGTTGAGTTGAATGGCAATCTGCTCGGCAAAGTGGGAGAAATCGTGATCATGGGCGCGCTTGTAACGGCGCATGATGTCCTTAATCGAGCAGGCGCAGAAGAAATACTGCTGGATAAGGCGCAGCTCTTTGCCAGCCTCCGTCTCATCATTGGGATAGAGCACTTTGGAGATGGTTTCGGCCTGCGCTTTTTCAGCCTGCGAATCGATATAACCGCCGGCGTTAAACACGTCCCAGTCAAAAAACTCCGAGGCGCGAGATTCCCACAGACGCAGAATATTGACGGTGTGCGCACCGAAACCGACCACCGGAATATCCCAAGGAACCCCTTTGAGTTTGCGACCGGCGTGCCACACCTTTTTCATGGTGCCGTCATCGGCAAACACCGTTTCCACATAGCCGTACAGAGGCACTTCCTGAACCGATTCAGGACGGCAGATCTCCCACGGGTTGCCATATTCACGCCACGAGTCAGGACGCTCAATCTGCCGGCCATCCTGGATCTCCTGGCGAAACAGACCGTGCTCGTAGTGAATGCCATAACCAATGGCCGGGTAATTCAGCGTAGCCAGCGAATCAATAAAACAGGCCGCCAGACGGCCCAAGCCGCCATTACCCAGCGCCATATCCGGCTCGCATTCACACAAATCGGCCAGATTAAGGCCAAGCTCTGCCAGCGCCTCATCGCAGACCTTGTACAGAGAGAGGTTATGCAGGTTATTGGAGGTCAGGCGGCCCATCAGAAATTCAGCCGACAGGTAGTGAATCGCGCGCGTATCTTTTTTCAGGTGGGTTTGCTGAGTGCGGGTGAGCCGCTCGTACACTTCTTCATTGATGGCAGCGGCTGTGGCCTTCCACCAAGATTCTTGGGATGCTTTCTCCTCGCTGGTTCCCAGTGTGGAACGCAGGTGGCGAACAATACTGGCCTTGAGCTGATCTTTGTTCAGCAGCGGGATGTCGGTTTTCTTCTTGCTTGCCATAAGCCTTTTTCCTTCGTTACTAAATGCAATGATGCAAAGGTTGCAAACTGTGTTCCTGTGCCCAGAGGGGCATCTTGTTATGAGTAGGGGAAAACAGGTTGTGGGCATACTATCCAAAGCAAAGGCCCAAAAAGTGAATCAAAATCACACTTCAAGGGCCTTGCCAGTACGGAAATAATGAAAACCCTTTCTTTTTTATTTCCATAACAAAAAAGTAAAATTGATTATATTCAACACCTTAAAATAACAAACACATCAATATCGTAGTGAATATGTTTTCAACGGTTGTGTTGTTCTGATCAAACCCTGAAAATGACGCTGTCAACCAGAATCAGAAAACGTTTTCAGCTTCTTGGTGACGAAACTGGTTGCATAAAGGATCATAGCGATAACCAATGGTGGCCATTCTCTCCCCCAGCGCCATCTCGCTCACGTCGTAATAGGCCAGTAACTCATTGAGTGAGCCACACTCCAGACGCAGCTTTTCATTGACGATGCCCAGCAGGATCTTGGCATCGAGACGTTGCAGTTGACTTGCATCCATCACTCTTCTCCTCACTGTTGGTTATCAGAGACACCCTGAGAACAAGGCATCGCTTACCTCTTTCACCTTACCGCAACCATCACAAAATCGATCATTTTTTTACCATTCCCCTTGCACAGCCCACCTAAACAAAATACTGTATGCGTATACAGCATGTTGATACATACAGGTGACATATGCGGCAACACATCCTCCCAGCCTCCTCTTATGTGAGCACGATCCGTTCCCACTGGCCGGTGCGGTTGCCGTGCCATCACACAGCCAAAACACCGACAACCCAACGCCAGCATTCAGGCACAGATAAAGGCAAGAGTGGCTGGATCCTGTTGCTCGCCCCTCCCGGCAATCCGACCCACGATAGTTTGTTGGCTCAGGGCATCGATCCTGCACGGGTATTGTGTCTGCCAGCCGGTCGCATCAAAAACTGGCAAACCATTTTGGAAACCAGCTTAGGAAATGGCTGTTTCAGTGCTGTGCTCGGCTGGCCGCCCGAACATGTAACGATCGACTGGCAACGCATTGAGCACCTTTCACGCACCAGTGGCACACGCGCACAGTTATTTCCCCTTTCCTCTCCTCTGGCGGGTCATCGTGCCCTTGGCTGTCACAACCACTGAATGTTCAAAAGACCTCCTTACTGGCAGGAGGTCTTTATGCTGTCCACCTCATCTCATTAGCGATTTCTTGACTGCGCTGGCCAAGTGTTAAGAGACAGTCATCACATTTCCGCATATTTCATGGAATTTGAGCGCCTTCACAATTTTTCCCACAAATTAATCATTGATATCGCAGTTTTTACCTCTTTTATGCCCATTTATGGTTATTTATCACACTAAACAGAACAAATAATTAACACTTTTGTATCTTTTGTGTATTCTCACCTCACTGGTCTGATTTCTTACCTCTTACCAGATCCATAGAATCACGCCGGTTATCAATAGGGTATGAAGCTAAATAACAAAGATCTTGCAGGCAACTTGCCGCAAAAAGATCGCAACTACAGAGAGACGATTATGAACAACGCCTACCTCAAGAAGAGCCTTGTCGCCCTGGCCATCGCCGTTGCCAGCAGCCAAGCCCACTCTGCCGCATTCCAGCTTAATGAGCACTCCGCCTCAGGTCTTGGACGGGCCTTTGCAGGTGAAGCCGCCATTGCTGACAACGCCTCGGTATTGGCACGCAACCCTGCGGCCATGACCATGTTTGACAAGATGGCCGTTTCGGTCGCCGGCACCTATATCCAACCGGATGTGGAAGTGGATGGCAGTGTTTATAACAATTCGACCAAGCTGGCCTCTTCTAGCGAGAAAGATATCGCACCAAGTGCCTTTGTGCCGGCCGCCTATTTTATTCAACCGCTGAAGGAAGACTTGGCGTGGGGTATTGCCATGTTCTCCAACTACGGTCTATCAACCGAATATCCTACTGACTTTAGTGCAGGAACAATAGCTGGTGATACCGAACTAAAAACATTCAATATTAATCCTAACCTAGCATATAAAATAGCGCCTAATTTCAGTCTCGGTGCTGGTGTTAACTTTGTCTATGCCGAAGCTGAACTGAATCGTTATGCAGGCTATACTGCTAATTCTCTTTCTGCTTTAGGTGTTAAGAGTGATACACAAATTTCCCACCTGAAGGGGGATGACTGGGGATTTGGTTGGAACATTGGCGCGCTATACGAAGTCAATAAAGACCATCGTTTTGCACTGACATATCGTTCAAAAGTAGATCTTGATTTTAAAGGTGATTACAGCAACGATCTCCCTGTTCATGCTGCGACAACAAGCAATGGTTTAAACCCAATGGGAGGAAAATCGGTTTCGGCTGGCCTTAATATAACTTTGCCTGCCATGGCTGAGTTCGCCGGTTACCACCGTCTTAACCAACAGTTCGCCGTTCACTACTCCGTTAACTGGGTTGACTGGAGTGCCTTTGAAGAGCTTAAAGCAACCGGTTCTTCTTGCTCATTTAAAGGTCAGGCCGGTGTATGTCTGCAAAAAGATGAGAAATTTAAAGATGCTTGGCGCTATGCCATCGGCGGTACTTGGTATATCAACCCAAGTTGGGAAGCGCGTGTTGGTTTCGCCTATGACCAAAGCCCGATCCAGGCCGAATATCGTAGCCTGAGTATTCCTGACTCCGACCGTGTTTGGTATAGCACCGGTGCAACCTACCATATCAACCTGGATATGAGTGTTGATTTTGGTCTGACCTATATTGATGGCAAAGAGGTTAGTGTAAGTGAGGGACTCTCAACTCACACTGGACAACCTCGTTGGGTGGGGACTTCTCATGGAGATGCCTATCTGGCCGCAGCCCAATTTAATATGAAGTTCTGATAATAGATCTTCTATCCAAGGCGCCTATTGGCGCCTTTTTTATCTCTGCACACTCGGTTTCAGCGCACAGCTGTAGCACACACCTGTTCACATTTCCTTTTTTATCAAGCTATTAAAGTGCCCTTCCCCAGCAGGAAATCACGTTTTATCTCGCCGCTAGGCAAAGCGGTTGCTGAACAAGTCAGACCAGATAAAATCCTGCCACTTTACCAAAAATAGAAAAACAATCAGGGGAGAACGATGAAATCCATCTTCAGACTGTCGATACTGACTACCGCGCTGTTTGCCAGCCACGCCATGGCAGCAGGCTACCAACTGGCCGAGCAATCCGCCACTGGTCTGGGCCGAGCCTTTGCCGGTGAAGCGGCCATTGCTGATAACGCCAGCGTCTTGGGGCGAAACGTCGCAGCCATCACTCGCTTTGAACACACCGCCTTGTCGGTGGGCGCTGTCTATATCAAGCCAGATGTCAATATTAAAGGCACCACGGTGGTCGGGGGTCATACACTTAATGCCGATGCCCGTGATATCGCCGATGATGCCTGGGTACCCAACCTCTATCTGGTCACCCCGATTAATGATCGTTTGAGTATGGGGTTCGGTGCCACCTCCTATTATGGGCTCGGTGTGGAGATGCCCTCAAATTACAATGCGGGTCACTTTGGTAACGTCTCTGATATCAAAACCTATGATCTTGGCTTGGCACTGGCATATCAATTAACCCCTTGGCTCTCTGCCGGAATGGGCATTTCCGCTATTCGCGGTGAAGGTGAAGTGGGTGGAACCTATCCTTCTGGAAATCTTATTGCCAAACATCTTGAAGGTGATGGCTGGGCGATGGGTTGGAATACCGGGATCTTGATTTCGCCTAGTGAAAAAACCCGAATCGGCATCAGTTATCGCAATGGCGTTGATTTAAAACTCAAAGGTGACGCCAAACTGGGTCAAAAAATCGGCTCAACCTACGTTGGGCTCGAGGATACCGGAGAGCTTATTCTGCCACTTCCAGCAACCGCTGAATTGGCTCTCTATCATCAGCTCACCCCATCTTTTGCCATGCACGCCAGCATCAATTGGACCGACTGGAGCAAGTTTACCCAGTTGGAAGCCAAACTTGATCGCTATAACACCATGCATATCAAGGATGAAAATTGGGAAGATAACTGGCGTTATGCCATAGGGATGACTTATCAGCTGACCCCGCTGTGGCAACTGCGCAGTGGTATCGCCTATGACCGCAGTCCCGTCTCGGCTGAGCACAGAACCATCTCGATTCCGGATGCTGATAGGATTTGGTATAGCGCAGGGGTCGGTTATCAGGTTACCCCTCAGCTGAATCTGGATCTGGGGCTGACCTTTATCGATGGCAAGAAAGTACCGGTACACGAGAATCTCAGCACACTTTCCTCCACCTTTGATGGCACTTCCGAGGGAGATGCGTGGCTGGCTGGTCTGCAAGCCAGCTATACCTTCTAAAGACGCGCTCCCCTTTCGACCAGTACACTACCAGTACGGACTCCACCGTGCTGGTAGTCCTTTAAAAAGCGCCTTACAATTCAGTGAGATTCCCGCTGGAGGCGCGCATGTATTCCTATGTAGCCAGGCAACCTATCCTCGATGAGCAGCAGCATACCTTCGCGTATGAGCTGCTATTTCGTGACAGTCTGCAAAACGTCTTTCCGCAAGTCTCCTCCTCCGAAGCGACCTCTCGCTTGGTGGTCGAACAGTTTCTCCAGCAAAATATCGACCAGCTGTTAGGTGGGCGTCTGGGTCTTATCAACTTCGGCCACGATCTCCTGCTTGGTGGATTAGCCGAATGCCTGCCTAAAGAGAAGGTGATCATCGAGATCCTTGAAGATGCGCCACCAGACGACGACCTGTTTGCCAAGGTCAAGCAGCTGCGTAAATTAGGTTATCGACTGGCGCTTGATGACTTCACCCTCTCGCCCGACTGGGAACGCTTCCTTCCCCATATCTCGATTATCAAATTTGATTTACGCGCCACCCCGGTTCCAGCCATCCGCCAATTTATTACCCGTCATCGCCACCTGAAACTGCAATATCTTGCTGAAAAGGTAGAGGATCAGCAGGAGTTCGAGCAGGCGCGCAAAGCCGGGGTCCAACTGTTTCAGGGATTTTTTTTCAGCCGCCCCGAAATGGTCAAACGCCTCTCTTTGCCCCCCGCTAAGATTGTCGTGATGCAGTTGCTGCAGGCAGTCAATGAAGCCGAGATCAATATTGCCAAAGTGGAAAAGCTGCTCGGTCAGGATGTTTCCCTGTCACTCAAGCTGCTTCGCTATGTGAATTTCCATAAGGGGACGCGCCAGCCGATCTCCTCGTTCAGACAAGCGGCGGTTTACCTTGGCAATGTTGAATTGCGCCGTTTTGTCTCACTGGTGGCCGCCAGCACGGCCGGTGCTGGCAAGAGTGAGGAGCTTTACCAGATGTCGCTGGTGCGCGCCCGCTTTTGCGAGCTGCTCGCCGAGCGTAAACGGCGCCCTAGCGCGGAAGCATTTATGGTTGGGCTCTTTTCGCTGCTGGATGTGTTGATGGAGCAATCGATGCCGGAGCTGCTCTACAGCATTCCGCTGGCCGATGGTATCAAGGCCGCCTTGCTGTCACGTCGTGGCGAGCTGGGCCACACCCTCAAACTGGTAGAGCTTTATGAGCGGGCAGACTGGATGGCCATCACGCAGCTGGCCAACGAGCTCAAGCTCGAAGAAGAGCAGGTCTCTATTCTCTATCGCGAGGCCGCCCAGTGGGTCAGTGCCCTCACACAAGCCCAGTAAGACACATTAAACAACACAGGGGCCCGCAGGCCCCTGTTGACTATCATGCTTTTTCCCAGCGCTTGGGATCGTAATCAGGACTGTATTTATCCACGATCACCGCGCAGGCAGCATCACCGGTGATGTTGAGTGCAGTACGAATCATGTCAAAGATACGATCCAGTGCAAACAGCAGGGGCAAACCTTCGATCGGGATGCCGGCCGCCAGCAACACCGCTACCACCAGGAAGCTTGGTCCCGGCACACCGGCCTGACCAATGGCACCCAGTGTCGAGGTCAGGATGATGGCCGCCCACGCTCCCATGCTCAGATCGATATGGAAGATCTGGGCAAAGAAGATGGCAACCAGACCGTAATAGATGGCGTTACCGCTCATGTTGATGGTGGCACCGAGTGGCAGCACGAACGACGCGGTCGCATTGGTCACCTTCAGCTCTTTTTCCACCACTTCCATGTTGACCGGCAAGGTGGCCATCGACGACGCGGTCGAGAACGCCACAATCTGGGCCTTCTTCATGGCGCTTAAGTAACGCAGAACCGGCGTGTTGGAAAATGCGGCCACCATGGCCGGATAGGCCACAAAGCCATAAATCAAAATCGCGGCGACATACACCACGAACAGCTTCATCACCACGGTCAGCACGTTAAAGCCGTAGGTGCCGATGGCATCAGCCATCAGGCCAAACACGCCGAGCGGCGCGATCAGCATGACCTTGTTGATCATCCAGACAAAGGCATCCACCAGCGTATTGAGGCCGTCGATAAGCGGCTTGGAGCGCGCAGGCGGCTGCTTGGCAATGGCGATACCAAGGAACAGGCAGAATACCAGCACTTGCAGAATATTGGCTTCGTTGAGTGCCTGAAACACGTTGGTCGGAATCATCCCAAGCAGTGTGCTGACGGCATCGGGCAGCGCACCCTTGTCAGAATAATCACCGGAGAACATGCCATTTACGCCAGAGAGATCAACCCCCTCGCCCGGCTTGAACACCTGTCCCATCACCAGCGCCAGCAATACGGCAAGCGCAGACGTCACCAGGAAAAACACCAAGGTGGTCGCACCAATCTTACCGGCTGCGGGGCTCGCGCCCAGGTTAGCGGCCCCGGAGACAATCGCTACTGCGACTAGCGGGATCACCAGCATCTTGATGAGTTGAATAAACAGCGTTCCTAAAGGAGCAAACATGGTCGCCTGTTGCCCCATCAGCACGCCCGCGCCAGCCCCCAATACCATGGCTACCATTACCTGGAAGCCTACGTTTTTAACGAGTCCTTTTGTCACCGTCGGTTTTCCTATTTCTTGTTTTATTTAACAATAACTACAGGTTATTGAGCTTTTTGAGGGTTAAATATTAACCTAACCCTCTGAGGGTACGTTTTATCGCACATTTATATGCTGTTTAAAATGCTTGAGGGCCATTTTTTATAAAAACGACACTTTGGTGCGTCCAAAAGAGTCCAACAACCGTTCCATCCCGCTGCGGTGGGATTGGCAAGCTGGTACTTGCGTGCTAAGTTGCATCCGGTGACTATGACAAGGATGTAAAAATGTTAAAAAGTAATGAGTATTTTGATGGGAAGGTCAAATCCATCGGTTTTGACAATCAGGGTGAACAAGCCACTGTCGGCGTCATGGCGCCGGGTAGCTATGAATTCAATACGGCTGCGGCCGAGCGTATGACCGTAGTCAAAGGTGCATTAACCATCCAGCAACAGGGTGCTACCGAGTGGCAAACCTATCAGGCTGGTGAGGCATTCATTGTGCCGGCCAGCTCTTCGTTTAAGCTGGACGTCAAAGATGCCACCGCGTATCTGTGCGAATTTCTGAAGTAATCGTCGCGTTTGCTGTTTTCTGATTACCATTTTCTCAATATAAAGGGGCCGTTGGCTCCTTTATTATTTTCCCGTTGTGTTTTTTTTCACCATCAGCGACCATGTGCCTCCCGCCGAGCAGCTCGGTGCCATCAATTGTGTTATGCCGCTGACAATCCGCACGGTCCAGCCTAACGACTGGCCATCCATTCTGACCATTCAGGATGAGTGTTATCACGCCCTTGAGCCCGAATCACTTGCGGTGCTGCAAGACAAGGTAAAGCGCTCCCCCACAAGCTGTTGGGTCGCCACCTCTCACGGCGAGGTGCTGGGCTATCTGCTATGCCACCCTTGGCCACATGCATCCCCCCCACCGCTTGATACGCCGCTTCCTTCGATGACCGAGGCAGAGATCTTCTACCTTCACGATCTTGCCATTGCCAGCAAGGCCAGAGGCATGGGCGCCGGCATGGCGCTGCTGGATCGGGCGCTAAGTTATGCCACGGCCAACGGCTTTAGCAAAGCGGCGCTGGTTGCGGTACAAAACGCGCCAGCGTTTTGGCAAAAGCAAGGCTTTAACGAGACGCCCTGCCCCAAATCGCTGGATGAATACGGCAGCGGAGCCCGCTATATGACCCGGCGTTTACACAATACGGTCAATGCGTTTTAACGCAGCCTATGCGGTCAGACAAAAACAAGAAGGGCGCCCAAGGCGCCCTTCTGCTATTCAAGCGTTGATCAGCCCTTGAACTTGCTGAACACCAGAGAGGCGTTGGTACCGCCAAAGCCGAAGCTATTGGACATCACGGTATCAAGTTGCGCTTCTTCGGTTTGACGCACAATGGGCAGGCCCACGGCTTTCTCGTCCAGATTCTCGATGTTGATGCTGGGAGCAATGAAGCCGTGTTCCATCATCAGCAGAGAGTAGACAGCCTCGTGCACGCCAGCGGCGCCCAGCGCATGGCCGGTCATCGCCTTGGTGGCGGAGAGCTTCGGAGCATTGCTGCCAAACAGGGTCTGGATCGCTTCCAGCTCCTTGGTATCACCAACCGGGGTGGAGGTACCGTGGGTGTTGATGTAGTCCACCTTGCCGACACCCTGCATCGCCATCTTCATGCAACGCACGGCGCCTTCACCGCTTGGCGCCACCATGTCATAGCCATCAGACGTCGCACCGTAACCGGTGATTTCGGCATAGATATGGGCGCCGCGCGCCAAGGCATGCTCGAGCTCTTCGACCACGACGATGCCGCCGCCACCGGAGATCACGAAGCCGTCGCGATCCGCATCATAGGTACGGGACGCTTTTTCCGGGGTGTCATTGTACTTGGTGGAGAGTGCGCCCATGGCGTCGAACTGGATGGTGGAAGACCAGTCCAGCTCCTCACCGCCACCGGCAAAAATGATGTCCTGCTTGCCAAGCTGGATCAGTTCCAGAGCGTGACCGATGCAGTGGGCAGAGGTAGCGCAGGCGGAGCTGATGGTGTAGTTGACACCCTTGATCTTGAACGGCGTTGCGAGACAGGCGGAGGTGGTTGAGGACATGGTACGCGGCACCATGTAGGGTCCCACCCGCTTGACGCCCTTTTCACGGGCAATATCGGCAGATTCGGAAGTGTTCTTGCCGGAGGCGCCGCCGGAACCGGTCACGATGCCGGTACGCTCGTTGGAGACCATCTCATCCGGCAAACCGGCGTCTTCAATGGCCTGCTGCATGGAGAGATAGGCGTAGGCCGCAGCGTCGCCCATGAAACGCATGACTTTACGGTCGATCAGTTCAGACGGATCGAGTTTGATGTTACCCCAGACACGGCTACGCAGGTTGTATTGCTCGAACTGCTCGGAATAGGTAATGCCGGACTTGCCTGCTTTCAGGGAGGCCAGTACTTCTTCCTTATTATTGCCGATACTGGAGATGACGCCGATACCGGTGATCACTGCTCTTCTCATTAATCCATCTCGTCTGGTAAAACTGGCACCGAGTCTACTCGCTTTCGGCTGCCCAACTGGTCTGCTTTCACGTAGAATGCCCGCGTTTTGTGACGGGAGTTGAAGTCAACGTGAGCCAAACATCGCTACATCTCGCCCGGCTGGAGTGGAACGACGCCGGAACACCGGTCTCCAGCGATTTCGGGGATGTCTATTTTTCCAATGATAATGGGCTAAACGAAACCCGCTACGTCTTTTTGCAGCAAAACGGCCTGCCCGAGCGCTTTTCACACCATTTGCGGGAGCAGTTCGTTATCGGCGAGACCGGTTTTGGAACCGGCCTCAATTTTCTGGCCGTCTGGCAAGCGTTTAGCGAGCATCTGACCACCGGTTCGAGCGGTGTAAGGCGCCTGCACTTTATCAGCTTCGAGAAATTTCCATTAAGCCGAGGCGATCTTGCCAAGGCGCTCGCCGCCTGGCCCGAGCTGGCCACCTTTAGCCAGGCACTGATTGCAGCTTGGCCCCTGCCCTTGCCCGGCTGCCACCGCCTGCTATTTGCAGGCGGTCAGGTGACGCTCGATCTGTGGCTCGGGGATATCCAGGATTGCCTGCCTTTGGTTGCGCACAATCAAGACGGCATCGTGGACGCCTGGTTTCTTGATGGCTTCGCTCCGGCTAAAAACCCACAGATGTGGAGCCCTGAGCTCTTTGCTGGGCTGGCCCGTCTGGCTCGTCAGGATGCCACGCTGGCTACCTTTACCTGCGCCGGTTTTGTGCGCCGCGGCTTGATTGACGCCGGCTGGGCCATGCAAAAAGTCAAAGGCTATGGCCAAAAGCGCGAAATGCTGGTCGGCCAGCGTCAACACAAGCCGCCGCAGGGCAGTTTTGGCAAAGGGTATCCGCGTCCGGCTGGCCGCGATGGTGAGGTATTGATCATCGGCGGCGGCATTGCCTCGGCCATGACAGCGCTCTCATTGGTGCGCCGCGGCCGCAAAGTCACGTTGCTGTGCGCTGACGCAGCGCCGGCACAAGGCGCATCGGGTAATCGGCAAGGGGCGCTCTATCCACTGCTTGGCGGTGAGCACGATCTCCTGTCGCGCTTTTATGCCGCCGCGTTTCCTTATGCCCGCGCCCGCTTGCGTGACTTGGCCGAAAAACACCCCATCGCGCACGCGTTGTGTGGTGTGGTGCAACTCGGTTATGACGATAAATCGTCGCAAAAGCTTGCCAAGATGCTGACCGGTCCCTTCCCGGCTGAGTTAGTCCAGCGTATCGACGCTGCAGAAATGGCATCGGTCGTGGGTCTGCCAACCGGCTGCGATGGCGTTGCCTATACGCAAGGAGGCTGGCTCTGTCCGGCGGATCTGACCCGCGCCGCCCTGGCTGAAGCGAGCGCAACAGGTCTTCTGACGATTCATGTCAATACGACTATCGAATCGGTGACCCAGCAAGGTGAAAAATGGCAAGCCCAAGGCACGGTGCAATCGTGGCAAGCACCCAATTTGGTGGTTGCCGCTGGTCATCGGCTGGGGGAATTGCTCCCCTTTGCTCAGCTGCCACTTTATCCGGTACGCGGACAAGTCAGCCATATCCGGACCAACCAGACCTTACAGCCGCTTAAGCAGGTGCTCTGCTACGACGGTTACCTGACACCGGCCCATGCTGGCAGCCACTGCATTGGTGCCAGTTATGGCCGCAATCAGACCGAGCTGACCTATCGCGAGGAAGAGCAAGCAGACAACCGGGCGCGCCTTATTGCCTGCCTGCCTGATCAAGACTGGCCAACTGCCGTGGATGTGTCGGATGGGCAAGCACGCGTGGGTATTCGCAGCGCCACCCGCGATCACCTGCCCGTGGTCGGGCCGGTCGCCATCCTTGATCAGTTAGAGATGCAGTGGCGTGATCACGCAAGCGATAGATCCTGGACCTTACCCACCTGGCCGGGACTGTTTGTGATTGGGGCCTTGGGCTCCCGAGGGCTCTGCTCGGCGCCATTGTGTGGTGAGTTGCTGGCCGCCGAGATCTGCGGCGAGCCACTGGGGCTTGATGCAGACTTACTCGCTGCCCTGCATCCGGCCCGCACCTGGACGCGTAAGCTATTAAAAGGAAAACCGCTCTAACAGGCGAAAAGCCTTTCTGAGCATATCGTGCGCTCAGGAGGGCCAGTCAATGCCGAGCGTCAGGCCGTTGTTGGTCTGACGGCGGTATTGCTCGAGTTCTTCATTGATTTTCACCAACTCACGCTGCCCTGCCAGCCACGCCGCTTGCTCCAGCGCCGAGCAACTGCTCATCGGAGCCACCCGGGCCAAGGCCTGCCCTATCTCGTTAGCCCCTTGTTGCATCCGCTCGCGATGATGCCACTCGTAATCGAGCACGCCCCCCACCAGCGTATCCCAGCGCTGGCGATCATAGCGCGTCGCGTTCGCGCGCTGCAGCCAGCGTGGCAGCATCACGGTTGCATTGAGGCTCACCGTTACCCCCGAGATGCGACACAGCACACCCACCTGGCGGGTATCCAGTTTCCAATTGACCCGATAACTGGCCTGACCAAGCCCGAACGCATGCTGCTTGATACGCTCTGCGAATACCGGACCCAATGCTTGCCAGGTCGGTGCAGCCACATCGAGCATGCGCAAATTGACGGTGCTGTTCACCTGCACAGCAGGCAGGGCGGCCCAACTCGGTATTGAGAAAACCGACAGCACAAAAACACAGCAAAATGCCACGCGTCCAGTCGCTCGCATCGTCACTTCCTCTCTCTTCGATGTAACGCTCTTTTGAGTGGCGCCAATCGATTCTTGTTCCTTAGCGTCTCACTCTCGCCCACGTCTGTCACCTTGGGAAAAAATGAGTCTTATCACAATATGCAAATATGCCCCTCACGAAACCTATCACTTTGGGAATAGAATCGCGCTCCCAATAATACTACTGACAGGTTTCTCTATGTTGGAACTGCTTATAGGCGCAGCGGTCACCGTGCTGGTTGGCCGCGCCATTTTTAAAGGTTACTCCGCCACCGGTGTACTGCTTGGTGGTGGCCTGTTGCTGCTGGCTATCACCGCCTTGATGGGTAAACCGGTGCTTCCGGCCAAGGTCGCCAGCACCGGCTATCTTGCCACCGATATCTTTGAATACATCCGCTTCCTGCTCAACGACCGTGGCGGTGGCCTCGGTATGATGATCATGGTGCTGTGCGGTTTTGCCGGTTACATGAGCCACATCGGCGCCAATGACAAGTTGGTGCTGCTCGCCAGTAAGCCGCTCAAGGTGATCAAATCCCCCTACCTGCTGCTGGTTGCGGCCTATCTGGTGGCCTGCGCCATGTCGCTGGCAGTGAGCTCGGCCACCGGCCTTGGCGTACTGCTGATGGCGACCCTGTTCCCCTTGATGGTCAACATGGGCATCTCTCGCGGTGCGGCTGCGGCGGTGTGCGCCTCGCCAGCCGCCATCATCCTCTCCCCGACCTCGGGTGACGTGGTGCTGGCCGCAAAATCCGCCAACATGGAGCTGATTGATTTCGCCTTCAAGCTGACGCTGCCGGTATCGCTGGCGGCCATCGCCTGCATGGCCATTGCCCACTTCTTCTGGCAGCGCTATCTCGACCGCCGCTCTGGTGAAACCATGCACCGCATGGAAGAGGGCGAGATCAAGACCAACGCCCCGGCGCTCTATGCCCTGCTGCCGTTTACGCCGATCATCGGCGTGCTGATCTTCGACGGCAAATGGGGTCCGAAACTGGATATCGTGACCATCATCGTGATCTGCATGGTGCTGGCCTGTGCGCTGGAGCTGATCCGGGTTCGCAGCAGCAAGTTGTTGCTAGACGGGTTGACTGTCTGCTGGCGCAATATGGCTGATGCCTTTAGTGGCGTGGTGATGCTGCTAGTCGGTGCCGGTGTGTTTGCCCAAGGCCTGATGACCATCGGCTTTATCGCCAACCTGCTCACCCACGTTCAGGATCTCGGCACTGGCGGCATGATCATCATGCTATCGCTTGTGGTGATCACCACCCTGGCTGCCTTTACCACGGGCTCAGGCAATGCGCCGTTCTATGCCTTTGTCGAGTTGATCCCGAATCTGGCCACCAGCCTTGGCATCAATCCGGCCTATCTGGTGATCCCGATGCTGCAAGCCTCCAACCTGGGCCGGACCGTGTCCCCGGTCTCCGGTGTGGTGGTCGCCTGCTCGGGGATGGCCAAGCTATCACCGTTTGAGGTGGTCAAGCGCACCTCGGTACCGGTTGCCGTCGGCTTGTTGGTGGTGATCATTGCCACCGAGATCATGGTTCCCGCCTGACACTGACCTTGCGGTTATTCAAGGGCCGGCTCGCCGGCCTTTTTCATTTCTGCATGCACGCTGGCCCTCACTCAGCAAGCGCGTTAGACTGGTCGTTTTCCGGTTTGCCGTGTCAGGAGGTGGCGCCATGCCTGTTACCCTTCATCTCGCCCATCTTAGCGATTGTCACTCCCACTTCGATGGTGCGCCGCTGCGCCTGCATACCCCTGATGGCAAGAGTGTGATGCGACACTGTGGCGGTTATCCGCGCCTGAAAACCCGTTTGACTCAACTAAGAGAAGCCGCCGCCAAGGCCGGTGAGCCGAGCCTGTTTTTACACGGCGGCGATACCTTCCAAGGCTCGCTTTACTTCAACCGGTTCAAAGAGCAGGCCAATGCGACCATGCTCACCGCGCTCTTGCCCGATGCCATGGTCATCGGCAATCACGAGTTCGATTTGGGTAACGAGGCGCTTGGCCATTTTCTGCGGGAGGTTCCGTTTCCGGTGCTGGCGGCCAATATGGATAACCGCATGGAAGCCGCCGACTGTCAGGCGCCGCTGCGCGGTTTACCCAATCTGTATGACTGTGAGCGCCCGTGGCTGGAGAAAAACGTGGGCGGCGTGCGATTTGCGCTCGTGGGCATTACCTTGCCGCAGATGGCCGATATCGCCAACCCGGATCCCTGGACCCGCTTTTTACCGGTGGTCGAGACCCTCGAGCAGGTGTTTAGCGATATCAAGGCAGAGGGCATCGTGCACATCATTGTGCTCAGTCACCTGGGGCTGGACCAAGATCAGTGGCTCGCTGCGCAGTTTCCACAGATAAGCCTGATTGTCGGGGGGCACACTCATAGCCTGCTCGGCGATCTCACCCATCTTGGGATCGCGGAAAAGAGCAGCTATCCGCTGTGGGTGGGCGATGTGGCACTGTTTCATGCCGGCCACAGCGCCCAGACGCTCGGAGTTGCCACCCTGACGTTTAACGAACAGGGCAAAATCGTTGCCCACAGCGGCCACACCGAATGGCTGGTGTGGGAAGCGGTCGATGGACTACCCGCGCTGACCGTGGTCGAGCCCGACGCGGCGCTCGAAGCTTATCTGGCGGATAACCTGAGACCGGCACTGGCCAAGATGGCCGCCGAGACCCTCGCCTATCTACCTGCCACCCTGCATCATCAACGACTGCCCGATAGCCACTACCCCCACGGCAGCGAACTCGCCCCGCTGGTGGCCGAGGCGATGCGCTGGAGCACGCAAAAACAGTGCGGTCCCATCGATTTTGCGCTGCATAACGCAGGGGGCGTGCGCTGCTCACTGGAAACCGGCCCGTTGACCGAAGCCGATGTGGCGGGGCGCCTACTTCCCTTTGCCATCCCGCTGATCCTCTATGAGGTATATGGTCAGGAGCTTAGCGATGCACTGGAGGGCGCTATCAACAACGCCACCAATCTCGATGGCAGCAGCAATGGCAACGGCAGTTTTCCCTATGTGGCGGGTCTTAAATACCGCTTTGATGCCAATGCCCCGCGGGGAAAGCGCATCGTGTCACTCAAGGTGGAGCGCGCCAACGGTCAATGGCAAGAGGTAGAGCCCGCGACCCTATATCGCGGCGTATCCAGTGCCTACACCGCATCGGGAAAAGAGGGGTACACGGCACTGCGGCGAACCCTGTCTCATCAACGCCGCGAGCTTGGCATGACCCTGGCCGAGGCGTTCACCCATTGGGCCCGCCACCAGCAAACCCTGCGGCCGCGCCCAGCACTGCTGCATTATCAACCGAAAACACAATAGACCCACCCAGCTATGGGCGATGGGGTAGAAAAAGCAGGAAGAAATGGGGGGATCCCCATTGTCACACGGGGCCAGGATCGGCAAGATAGCCGCACCTTTCAAGCCTTGATGGATAGCATACCGCCCCATGAATCGCCCGATGCGTCTTGCCCCTCCCCGTCATAACCCGATCCTGACGCCCACCGCCGTGATCGGCACCGCGTTGTTGGCTTTGCTGTTCTGTCTGCGCAATCCACTTTTTTATGGCATGGCGCCGGGATTTGATGCCTCACTGTTTGCCGTCATGGGCAAGATGTGGGCGCAAGGCGGTGTGCTCTATCGGGACATGATTGATATCAAGGGCCCGATGATCTTCGCCATTGATGCCCTTGGCTATCTGCTGGGTGGTTTTCGCGGGATCTGGGGGCTGGAGTGGCTCACCTGCTGGCTTGGGCTGATGGCAAGCTGGCACGCCCTTGAACAGCTGGGCCTGTCTAACCGGCCGCGTTTTGGCGCCCTGCTGGCGCTGATAGCCCTCTACGGCACCCGTTATTACTACGGCAACATGACCGAGGACTGGACGTTCCATCTGGCCCTGATCGGTCAATGGGCCTTCATTACCCTGCTGCTTGATGGCCGTTTTCGCCCCTTCCCGGCACTGGTCGCCGCCGTCACCTTTGCACTGGTGGCCTGGATGCGCCTCAATAATGGCGGCCTGTGGGGTGCCTGGTATCTGGTACTGTTTATGCTCTGGGTCAGCCAGCAGCAATGGCGCAGCGCACTGTTACTGCTGCTCTCGAGCCTGCTCGGTCTGGCATTGGTCGGTGGGCCGCTGCTCGCCTACTTCCACTACCACGGCGTGCTTGAGGCGTTTCGCTACTACTCCTTCGCCATCTTCTTTGAAGGCAGTTACGGCAATGGCAACTCGCTGGCCGTGGGCGCAGTAGGCCTGTTTCGTACCGGTCTTATCATGCTGCTGCCGGCTTATGTGGTGCTGATGCTGACCCGCCAGTGGCACTGGAGTATGCCGGTAATGATGGCTACGTTGCTCGGCGTGTTGTTTACGCTGGTAGCCAACTCGGTATCGGGCCATGTGTTCGATCACTACGATGTGCTCTATCTGCAACTGGGCCTGCTGCCACTGGCTTGCCTGCTCGAGCGCAGTAAAGATAACGCCGACGGTCTGGCACTGCTGTGTGTCGGCAGTCTGGCTCTTACCGCCGCCTGGCTGATGGCGCAGCAACTGGGTTTTGGCTGGAGCACCAAGGAGTGGTCTTTGGAGCGGGTGCGTGAAGTCCTTGGTGTGAGTCTGCTGTGGGCACTGCCTGTATTGGTGGTGGTGCCGCTCTGGCGCGCGTGGGATGTACGTAACCTGATGCCTTGGTTGGCAAGCCTCGCTATGCTGCTGGTTATCGCCGACAACGTCTGGGACGGTACCGAACGTGGTCGCCCCTTCAATCCGCCGGCTCAGGTGCGCGTGGATAAGATCCTCGAGAAGAGCACGCCTGGCGATACCCTCTGGGTCGATGGCACCTGGCCGCAATATTATCTGTGGACGGACCAAACCCCGGCCTCGGCCTACCTGTTCTTTGCCAACGTCAATCCACCGTATGATGTGCGCTCCCGGGTGCTGGATCAGCTCAAACAGACCCAGCCGCGCTTTATCATTACCAACCAGAAAAAACTCGACGAGATTGTGGCCTCATTGGCCAAGCAACCGCCGTCTACCCAATCTTTCTATCTCTACGTGCTCGATCACTACCAGCAGGTAGCCGATGGACTGTACGAACGCCGTTAATCCAGGCAGGGCTTGCTACGGCAGGCCCTGATACTCTCTATGCAACTTCCCTATCTTGCCGGTTACCCTGAATCCCTGCTGGCGCAGGTGCGCCAATTGATTGAACACGATAAGCTCGGTGCGGTGCTTACCAAACGCTACCCTGATCGCCACCAAATCCAGAGTGATCGGGCACTGGCCGATTACACCCAGGGGCTCAAATCCCGTTATCTGAAAAGTGCCGCCCCCTTGGCCAAAGTGGTCTATGACGGCAAGATCCACATTCTCAAAGACGCTCTGGGCCTGCACAGTTACGTCAATCGGGTACAAGGCAGCAAACTTAAAACGCGCAACGAAATTCGTATCGCCAGCCTGTTTCGCGAGGCGCCACCACAGTTTCTGGAGATGATCGTGGTGCACGAGCTGGCACACCTGCGTGAAAAAGAGCACAACAAGGCCTTTTACCAACTGTGCCAACACATGGCGCCCGATTATCATCAATGGGAATTTGATGCGCGCCTGTGGCTTACCTGGCGTGCCCTCACCAAGGAGTAATCATGCGGGCACTGCTCTGGCTTTTGCTATTGCCCCTTTCCATGGCAAGCGCGACCGAACACTGGCAGCAAGAGAGCTATCTGGCGAACAGTTTCTTAACTGTGGCGCTTAAACGCGAATACCAGCCCGGCGCCATGGCGCGCCTGACGCGTTGGGAGCAACCGGTGCGCTACTTTCTGGTCAACGAAAGTGGCGATTTGTCGCTGCAACAAGAGGTGGTTCGCGTGCAGCTTGAGCATCTATCGCGCATCACTGGCGTCCCCGTTCAGCCGGTAAGTGCACGGGAAAGTGCCAATCTGGTGATCGTCATGACCCGACAAGCAGAGATCCCTCGCTGGGCACAAACCCTGATGGGCCAAGGTCATCAGGTGAGTGCTGCGCTCGGTGATGGGCTGTGTCTTGGACAGTTCAAAGTCGGTAAGCGTGGCGCGCTAAGTAGAGCCAGCGTGCTGATCCCCACTGATCGAGCCCGCGACAAGGGACGCTTTTTAGATTGTGTCGTCGAGGAGATCACTCAGGTGATGGGGCTGCCTAACGACTCGGATCAGGTCTTCCCCTCGGTCTTCAACGACCACAGTATCGATAGTTTTCTCTCTCCACTCGACTACCTGCTGCTGCGGATCCTCTATGCCCCTGAGTTAAAAAGCGGTATGGATGTCAAGGCCGTGCAAAAGGCGCTACCCGCCGTGCTGGCCCGCCTTCGCCAAGAGGGAGAGATTGATGCTGCCCCCTTGCGGGTGCAAGCTGGCAGCCTTAAGCAGTGGGCCGGGATGTAATCATGCAGGCGCTGTCACAGCGCCTTTAGTCTATTGATACCGCCCACTGTTTATCCGATTCGCTCTTTATCCGATTCACTCTTTACCCGACGCCCTCGGCCAGAGCACGATCATGCCAGCTCGGCCTCTGGCATCCAGCTATCGGCATCCTCCCAGACCGATTGCACCAACTCAATGGCGGCCTCTTTATCATCGCTGGTTGCGCGCGAGACATTCAGAGCCATGGCGCTGCCGACCGCAATGCGCAGCGAGATATCGGGATAACGTTCGCTAAGGCGCTCAAGCAGGGCTTGATAAAGTGCCTCCTGCACGGCAGGAGAAATCGATTGGCGTCGATCCAGGATGATTTCAATTTTCATCGTGTCCTCTCAAATTGCAACGCATATTGCCTGTATATATATACAGTAAACTTGTGTTGCGCTGCAACCCCCTCACCTTTTCTCAGTCTGCCTGCTCCTCAGGGCTCGCAGCAGGATGTCCGCCGTCACCTGCTCTGACTGGGGCCAGAGTGATATTTGCCACAGTGGGCAGACCTTCTGGCCCATGCTCAAGCCCGGATGGCACTCCCTTCTCATATGCGTCTGTATTTTGGCACGAACATTGATTCACTCTCATTGTCAGGCTGTCAGCCAGTCAGTGAGACAGCAGGGTCCACCACACTGAAAGGTAGCTATATGCAAAAATCAACCAGCATCCGCATCAAGGTTGGCGCAGGCCTGGTGCTGCTCACCCTGCTGCTGCTCATTAGCAGCGTCATCAACTACCGGGCCATGACGGCCCTTGAGGCTAACACGGCCAATATCGCCGTTCGTATGTTCCCGGCCGAAGAGGCGGTGCTTAACGCAGACCGCGACCTGTATCAGGCATTGACCGCCGTGCAGGAGGCCCTGCTACTCAACAACGCCGATGCCTTGGCCAAGGCACGCGAAGACTATGACGAGAACGTCAAACAGGCCTATGACCGCATGCACAAGTTCCTCGACCTGCTTACGCCCTATCCGAGCGTCGCGGGTCAACTCACATCGTTTGAAACCTTGTTTGCGAGCTGGAACAAAGGGGCAAGTGAAGTCTTTACCTTGCTGCAAGCCGGAAAACAGGCCGAGGCAGTGGCACAGCAGCAGGCGATGTCCGATCCCTTCTCGACCCTGCGCGAGCAGTACAACCTCGCAGGTGAACTGGCTGGCACACTGACTGAACAGATGCAGTCAGACTCTCAAGCTGTGGTCGACAGCCGTCAACACATCACCCTGATCATCGCCGCCATCTCAGTGCTGATCGGCCTCATTTTGAGCTACGTCAACCCGCGCATGATCGTCACCGCCGTCAATGAAGTGCGCGGCAAGATTGACGATATCAGCCAAGGCGAAGGGGATTTGGTGAGCCGCATTCCCATCAAGACCGGGGATGAGCTTGGCCAGCTCTCTGGCAGCCTTAACCGTCTGCTTGATCAGCTGCAGCACCTGATCCGCGATGTGATAAGCGATGTGGGTCATCTTGGCGATCAGAGTAGCGGCCTTGGCAGAATCGTGCACGATGCCGAAGTCATCAGTGACCGCCAGCATGCCCAGCTCAATACCCTGGTGACCGCCTTTACCGAAATCGGTCATGCCATCAACGATATCTCCCAGCATGCCCAGCAAACCTCCGCCCAGAGCCAGGATGCCCAAGCCGCCGCCAATCAGGGGATGGAGCTGCTCGAAGAGAACATCGCAATGAATAACCGTTTATCTGCCAGTGTGCAAAATGCCGGGCAAATCGTTACCCAGCTGGCGGCCGAGTCCGAGCGCATCACCTCGGTGCTCGATGTGATTCGCGGCATTGCCGAGCAGACCAACTTGCTGGCCCTTAATGCAGCCATCGAAGCCGCCCGAGCGGGCGATCAAGGTCGTGGCTTTGCGGTGGTTGCCGATGAAGTACGCACTCTGGCCGGTCGCACCCAGAACTCGACGGAAGATATCCAGAAGATGATCAGCTCACTTAAGCAGCAGGTGGCCAATGCGGTAGCCGCCATGGAGAGCGGGTTTGAGCAGATGCAGGCGTCGGTCAAGATGACCGGCCAGATGCGCGGCACCTTCAGCGACATTCAGGGTCTGGTTGGCCAGGTGCAGGAGATGAACGTGCAGATTGCCTCTGCCACCGAGCAGCAGAGCCTGGTGATGAACGAGATCAATCAGGGGATGTCACAGTTAAGCGAATTGACCGAAGAGGCGCACCGCATCTCCAACTCGGTCAGCCAGTGCGGTCAGCAGATGGAATCCTTGACCGGGCAACTCTCGGGACGGGTTAAAAAATTCCGGGTCTGATGGCTGGCATCTGTTAAACCAACAACGGGGCCGCACTGCGGCCCCGCTCTCATGGTCAAACTTGGTGATACAAGCGCTTACTGGGTTTCCTTCGGCGCGCTGACAAATGCCAGCTTGTCGAGCCCTTGCTGGGAGGCCTGCGCCATCAGCATGGCCACTTCGCCATACTCGACGCTCTTGTCTACCTGCAGTTGCAGCTCCGGCAGCGGGTTCTCTTTGGCTGCCGCCTGCATCAGGGTGAGCAGCTGCGCCTCATCCACCTCCTTGCCATTCCAGTGCCGCACGCCATCCGCGGTCACCGACAAGGTGATGTCTTTAGGCTGCACTTCATTGACCTGGCTGGTGGCCTGCGGCAACTCGAGTTTGACCGCATTGGTCAGCAGCGGCGCCGTGATCATAAAGACGATCAGCAGCACCAGCATAACGTCAATCATCGGGATCATGTTGATCTCGGACTGCAGACCGCCCTCTTCACCACCATCACTAGAAAGATTGCCAAATGCCATACGATCCTCCTGGATTACTTGTTGCCTGTGGCTGGCTGAAAGCCGGTTGCCAGCAGGGCAAACAGGTCATGGGCAAACCCGTCGAGGGTTGCCATGAACACCCGGTTACGACGCACAAAGGCGTTGTAGACCAGCACTGCCGGCAGTGCGACTGCCAAACCGAAACCGGTCATGATCAACGCTTCCCCCACGGGACCGGCCACCTTATCGAGACTGCTCTGACCGGCGGCCCCAATGGCCAGCAGGGCGTGGTAGATGCCCCATACGGTCCCGAACAAACCGACAAACGGTGCCGCCGAGCCGACCGACGCAAGGAAGGTCAGACCGGACTCACTGCGCAGACGCTCTTCGGCAATGGCTTGACGCAGCGCCCGCAACAAAAACTCATCACTCGAGCCCAGCGCCACGGCGGTCTGCTCGCTCTGGGCTGTGCTAAGCTGATCGGCTGCGCTCAATGCCGCCTGGGTCAGGCGACCGTAGGCATGCTGGGAGGAGACCACCGCACGCACATCCTCCACCGAGCGACATTGCCAGAAGGCGTTTAAGAAACGGCGACCATGATGACGCTCACGACTGGATACCCACACCTTGTAAAGCACGTAATAGAGGGTGCCGACCGACATAAGGCAGAGCAGCACCAGCGGGGTCAGTCCAATCGGGGAGCTTTGGTTGACAAGGTGCTCCCACCCCATCAAGGGTGTGGCCGGCTGGGTGACCGGCGCGGTTGCCAGGGCTGAGCTCGCAGTGGAGAGCGGAGCAGTCGCAAGCGCTGCACTTGTAGAGGTCATATCCATGAATCACTTTCTCAGTTTGAAGATGATGGTGACATTGGCCGAGCCAGGAATGGGTTTGCCATCCTTCTTGGCCGGTATAAAACGCCAGCGCGCGATGGTGCGACGCGCCTCGATATCAAGCCGGCGGAAACCACTGCTGGTGGCAACGTCTACCTCCAGCGGTTCACCGTCAGCGGAAACTTGTACCCGCAGCACCACCTTGCCCTCTTCACCGAGTCGCCGTGAGGCCGGTGGGTAACCCGGCTCCGGGTTATTGAGTGCCGCCGAGCGCCCAATGGGTGCACTGGTGCCGCTAGCGCTGGTCTTGGCCGGCGCCGATGCTGCGGCAACCGGCGTGACCGGGGCGGGCTTGGCTGCCACCGGTGCCTTGGACTCCACTTGCGCCAGCTCGCGGTGTGGCTGCGTCGAGGTTGAGGCAAGCTTCTGCACCTTAGGCTTGGGCTGCTTTATCGGTTTTACCGGTTTGGGGGGCTTGGGCGGCGGCGGTGTCACCGGCTCAACCTTGGGCTCCGGTTTAACCGGCACAGGTGTTGGCGCCAAAGCAGGAGGCGCTGGTTTTTCAACAGGTGCCGGTGGGGCCTCCCAACGGGCAGACAACACGGTTGGCTGGGGAATAGGCTCGGGCAATGTTTCCGATCCGTGGTAGAGCCCAAACGCAGCTGCGCCGTGCAGCGCGAGCGCAACCCCGCCACACATCAACTTGGTTGCCCGTTCTGCCATGCCACTCATTACCACTACCTCGTACGCCACTGACTAACCGAGCTTTATGAAGAACGACACTCTACTCCCAATGAGAGTCATTATCAATATCAATCAACCCCTTATAGGCTGCTCGCCTTCCGGATGGCGATTTATCCAGCAGTGAGTGTTAGCGCGCTCCTGGTTGCATAAAAAAGAGGCCAATATGGCCCCAATTTATCCAATGTGATGATGCTAGGCGTGCTGCGGATCCCCGCGTCCTTTCAGCCAGATAAAGGCCAGCAATAGGGCGCCCCAGAGCGCCATGGTCAGATAGGGGCTGACGCCCAGGATATTGAAACCACTTTCGATAAGCTGCAGCAGTACCAGCGCCAGGATCATCCCCACCACCCGCCCTGCCCCGCCATCCGGGTTCACCCCGCCGAGTACTGCGGCCAAAATCGACACCAGCAGGTAGGACTCTCCGTAGGTGGCCTTGGCCGAGTTGAGCTTGGACATCATCAAGAATGCAGCCACGCAGCAAAGCAGCGCCGAGAGCACATACACCATCAGCAAGGCGCGGCGGGTGTTGATACCGGCGTAATGGCAAGCGCGCTCATTAGCGCCTATCAAATAGATGAAACGGCCGAGGCGACTGCGTTCAAGCACCAGCCACAGCAGCGCCGCCACGGCGCAAAACAGCCACATGGGAAGCGGCACCCCAAACCACTGCGCCCGGTTTAGCCAAAGCACCCAATCCGGATAGTTGGCAATGGCACTGCCGCCGGTGAGCAAAATATTGGCCCCCTTGAGCAGCGTCATCATGCCGAGGGTGGCCAGAATGGGTGAAACGCGCAGCCCGGCGATCAGAAGACCATTAGCCGCACCGATCACCAGCGCGGTGAGCACGCCGGCCAATAGGGTTAACGCAACCGCCGACAAGGATGGCGCCAACTGAACGGCCACCCAGGCCATTACCAGAGAGCAGCTGTTGGCTGTGGCGATGATCGACAGGTTGATCCCACCACAAAGCATGGTGATCGCCATGGCCAGAGCAAGCAGTCCCAGCGTGGGCATTTGCGAGGCGATCGACTGGAAGTTGTTGGCCGACCAGAACACACCAGGCATCAGCAAGCTAAAACCCACCACGGTCAGCATCAGTAAGCCCAACAGGTAAAACTCAACCCGTCCCCGCCACTCTTGCTTCATAACAGACTCCTGTTCTGATGCTGATTCCAGGCCGTGATACTGATACTGGCCACAATGACCAAACCAGTGATCAGGGTCTGCCAATAAGAAGAAACACCCAGCAAGTTAAGACCGTTTTGCATCACCGCCAGCAAGATCACCCCAAGCAGGGTACCGACCAGAGTGCCCCGCCCGCCCATCAGGCTGGTACCACCCAGCACCACCGCAGCCAGTACGGTCAGCTCGTAACCGAGCAGCGAATCTGGCGCCACCGTCATCACGGTATAAGACTGCACCACCCCGGCCACGCCACTGAGCACCCCCATATAGCCATAGACAAACATCTGCAGCAGCAACACGTTAAAGCCAAGGCGCGAAGCGGCCTCCTGATTGCCCCCTAGCGCATACAGGCTGCGCCCCACCGTGGTGGCATTCATGATCAGGGCGGTCACAGCCACCGTGGCCAGCATGGCAAGCAGCGGCAAGGTCAGGCCATAGTCATACCCGTCGCTCGCGGTAAATCGAAACAGTGTGACCCCTTGTTCAAACCAGGTTGGAAAGTCGTAAAGCCAGACGCCCCGACTCCCCCAGAGCAACAAGCCATAGAAGATATTAAGGGTGGAGATGGTCACGATGATCGCGGGTACCCGCAGGCGGTTGACCAACAGCGCGTTAATCAATCCCAACACCAGCCCAACCATGCCGGCGAGCAAGAACGCGACCACAAAGTTGCCGCCAAGGTGAGCCAAACCCAATACCATCAGATATTGGGCGATGATGGTCATGGCCGGAAAAGAGATGTCGATACCACCGGCGATGAGCACCATAAACAGGCCGCAGGCCAAAATGGTCAACATGGCGTAGTTGTTGGCCAGATCAAACAGGTTGCCAAACGTCAGAAACTCTTGCGTGGTGCAGCCAAGCGCGGCGACCAGCAACATAATCAGCAGGGCGAGCGTGATCTCGTGACGAAAACGGGACAGATTAGCCATTAACCACCTCCGCCAGTTGCTGCTCGTCATCCCGGGCCGGCACATACTCACCGACCAGCCGGCCATGCTGCATGACCAGTACCCGATGGCTTTGATACCACGCCTCATCGAGCTCATCGCACACCAGCAAAATCGCCAAACCGCGCGCAGCCAGCAGCTTGATGATGTGGTAGATCCCCGCTTTATTGGCAATATCGACCCCGACGGTGGGACTGTCGAGGATCAACACCGCAGGCTCGGTGGCCAACCATTTGGCGATCGACACCCGCTGGGCATTACCACCGGAGAGGGTGTTTACTGCCAGCGCCGGATCGGCCACCTTGATGGCCAGAGCACGGATCTGCGCCTCAACAAGTGCCGCCGCACTGGGCTCATGAATCAGGCCAAGTCGGCTGCACACCTGCTCAAACACGGTCGAGAGGATGTTATTACCGATCGATTGGCTCATCACCAGCCCACGGCTCATGCGATCTTCTGAGACATACGCGATACCGCGCGCGATAGCATCACGATTGCTGGCAAGCGTGAGTGGCTCACCATCGAGCAACATGTCTCCGTGATCAGGCCGGGTCATACCAAACAGGCTTAAACAGAGCTCGGTGCGCCCGGCACCGAGCAGTCCCACCAGCGAGACAATCTCACCGGCGTGCAAGGAAAAGGAGATATCGTCGTATTCAGCGCGGCGACTTAAGTGCCGCACTTCGAGCTTGGGCGCTTGAGCCGCGTCAAAAGGCGCATGTACCCGATAGTCAAATGCCTGACCGGTCATCAAAACGCCGAGCTGACGGGCAGTCATGCCAACCGCCGGATAGGTACCGACCAACTCACCATCTTTGAGTACCGAGATGCGATCCGAGACCGCCATCACCTCCTCAAGACGGTGGCTGACAAACACCACGCAGAGGCCCTTATCACGCAGTTGACGCACCACGCCAAGCAACCCCTGCACCTCCTGATGGGTCAGCGAGGCGGTCGGCTCGTCCATGATGATAAGGCGCGCATCTTGCGCCAGCGCCCGGCTGATAGCCACCAGCTGACGCCGCGCCACCGAGAGTTCGCCTAGCAAGGTATCAAGTGGCAAATCAACCTGAATGCTTGCCAGCGCTTGCCGTGCCCGCTCCCGCAGCGCGGCAGGATGCACCCAACCAGGTGAATGGTAATGATGGATAACGATGTTTTCCCACACTGTCAGGTTGGGAAACAAGGAGAGATCCTGATAGATAACCTGGATCCCCTCGGCAATCGAGGCTTGCGGTGTCAACTTGGGCCAAATCTTGCCCCCCAACATGATACGGGCACGCGGATCGGGCTGATATACCCCAGACATGATCTTGATTAAGGTGGACTTACCGCAGCCATTTTGACCGGCAAGGCAGTGCACTTCACCCGGGCGAAAATCAAGTTCGATATCGCGAAGAGCAACGGTTCCGTGAAATGTTTTGCTCACCTGACTGAGTGAGATGAATGGCTCCATCACTCGCTCCTTGTAAAGAATGGGTGGCGCCAGCTTGGCGCCACCACGCTGTTAGTGGAGCGAATCGATGTTCTCTTTACTGACCAGCAGCACCTTGTGGAAACGGATAATCCGCTTGTCCACATCCACATCGGCCTTACCCAGAGTGGGGACTTCATAGCCAGGCCCAATGGCCTCGCCCTTGAACAGGCTATTGGCGACCGCCGTCAAGGCATAACCAGCCGAAGCCGGGTCATAGGTGATTCCCTCGGTAATGTCGCCACTCTTGATAAGGCTGGCGGCCTGAGACGGAATCATCATGCCGTACACTGCCACCTTGTTTTTGGCCCGTTTTTCTTTGATGGCACGCCCTGCGCCAATCGGTCCATTCGAACCAAACGAGACGACGGCTTTCAACTCGGGATAGGCTTTCATCAGATCGAGGGTCGTTCGGCGCGCCTCATCCACGTTTTCGGCCACCGGCATTCGCTTGGTCACCTCAAACATTTGCGGATAGTGTTCCTTTTGATATTTCACCAACAGGTCAGCCCACAAATTATGTTGTGGCACAGTCAAACCACCGACATAGATGACATAACCGCCTTTGCCATCCATGCGTTTTGCCATGTGCTCAACATATTCGGCGGCAAACTTCTCATTATCGATGATCTCCACATCCCAGTTAGCACTGGGTTGTCCCGGCGATTCATTGGTCAATACCACAATGCCTGCGTCACGGGCTTTCTTAAATACCGGTTCAAGCACATTGGCATCGTTGGGCACAATCGAGATCGCATCGACTTTCTTGGCAATCAGATCCTCAATAATTTTGACCTGTTGCGGGGCATCGGTGCTGGAAGGACCAATCTGATAGGCATTCAGGCCATACGCCTTGCCTGCCATCGCCACCCCTTCGCCCATACGGTTAAACCAGGGCATGCCATCGACCTTGGAGATGTTAACCACCTCCTTTTGTTCAGCCAGAGTCGCGGTCGAAAAGCAGGCCGCGCCCATGATGGCTGCAGTAAATAAACCGGACAGCAGCGTTTTTTTCATAGACACCTCAAGGAGATTGAGTGAAATACCGCCATCAACGGTAGCGCCGATATTAATCGTCAGACATGTCCGTTTCTGCTAATCACATGGAGAATTGCGCTTCTGCTTTGTTTTGTGATCGCGCGCACCCGATATTAAAAAATGGCGACATATGACTTTTGTGAGCGAATAACTTGGCGTGACACTCGTTAAATAGCGACGCAGCTACGCCGCAGCAATAAAATATTGTCATGTCGATATTGTTTATATTTAAAAGGCGCCATGAGGCGCCCTTGCGACGTGTTGCAACCAGATATTATCCGCACAGTGATTCAGGTGGCAGCGGCTCATTACTGGTCACCGGTGTGCCCATCATCCAATGCGCCAAATAATCGGGTTCATCGAGCGCACTCGCCAGCACCTGACAGGCATGGGCACCATAACAAGCATGATAGGAAAACTCGCTGGCCTCACAGGCAGACACGTTGAGATGAGTCTGCCCGGTGGCGCGGTGCCAGGTCAGCGCCATACAGCGCAGGGCTTCGGAAAACGACACAAAACGTTGTGCCTGCAGTGTGCCATTAAGTGCGAGCAGAGCCACCACCTGCTCACCGGCCGGTAATCGGCCACCAATCCCGGCCTGCATCAGCCAAGGGGCACCTTGCGCCTTGTCAAAATGGCAAACAACCGTGAGGGGCGCCGTCTGCTCGGCAACCAGTGACACGCTAAGGGCGCTCTGCCCATCCTGATAGGTCAACATATTTTCACTCCCTTGATATCTTGCGCGCAGACACCTGTGCTGGACCCGAAGGCCTGAATCGGTCTGCCTGCGCGCTCTTCCGTGAACACAACAATATTCAATGATCGGCAAAGGCGTCATGCCAAGCGGGTTTACCCCGCTCTCCATGCTGCACAGCCACCCTCAATGGGCGCGGTGGCCGGCAACGAGTCCAAGCCAAGTGACGTGATATACATCACGTTTTGTCATTCTACCCCTCATCGCCTGAGATACCACCCCTTTTGTGGTATCTCAGCAGAGCAACGTCACAGACTGTCAACCTCACCCACTGACAGCGCCGTTCACTGCGTGCAATGGCATAAGCCGAAGAAAACGAAACCTGCCGTCACGCCATACGCACTTTTTTAAAACCAGAAAACGCCTTCAGTCCAGTTCATTGCAAGACAAAGGACTCCAAAGAGGCCATTTAATTAAATGAATAATTAAATAACTCAGGAAAATTGATATCGATCATCACGCAAAGGCAAATGACAAAAGAATCATTTAATTGTGTGTTTCGATTTATGGGATCTGTTTCACGAATTTTAGAAACAACGTTTCATTGATCTTGTTGGGTTGCGCTCTCCCGTTACAATGAAAGCCATCAAGAGCATCTGCTGTGAAATAGTTGCCGTCATTTATCGCTCTGCATGGATAAAAACACACGGGCTCAGCATTATTTTCAACAACCTAAGTCAGGATGGATATTGTGGTTATTGGTTATCTGGATGATATTGAGTCCTCATTACTGCCAACGCGCTTACAAGCATTATTGGCCGATGATTTCTTTTCCCATCAACATTTATTGAGTCTGGCTGATGGCAAATATGAGGTACATCAGGATCAGGTATTTGTCCTGATCTCTTCGCCGTCTACCAAGGCGGGCGATGAATGCCGCAGTGAATTTCACGAGCACTATATCGATATTCAGATCCTGCTGTCGGGTGAAGAGATGATCGGATGCGGGCCGCTGGTTGCCACCGAGCACGGTGTCACCCCCACCCATCCGGATCTCTTCTTTACCGACGAGCCAGCTTTGACTCAGCACCTGTCGCTTCGCGCCGGTATGTTTGCCTCGTTTTATCCCCGTGAGCTGCACCGCCCGTTGTGCCAGGTCAATGCGCCCATGCCCATTAAAAAGGCCGTGGTAAAAATCCACCGCCAGTGGCTTGCCGCCGCCGATCACCAACTCTGAATCCAACCCGAGAGACACCCATGAATATCAAGAAAAATATCGACAAAATTCCCGGCGGGATCATGCTGGTTCCGCTGCTGTTGGGCGCCTGCACCAATACCTTTTTCCCCGGTGCGGCCGAGTACTACGGCTCATTTACCAAAGGGATCATGACCGGCACCGTCCCCATCCTCTCGGTCTGGTTCTTTTGCATCGGCGCCTCGATTGACCTGCGCGCGACGGGCACGGTACTGCGTAAATCCGGCGTACTGGTGCTGACCAAGATCGCCACAGCCTGGATTGTGGCGGTGATCGCCGCCCAGTTACTGCCAGAAAACGGTCTGGAAGTGGGCATGCTGGCAGGGCTCTCTACCTTGGCTATCGTATCGGCCATGGACATGACCAACGGCGGCCTGTACGCCAGCCTGATGAACCAGTACGGCAGCAAGGAAGAGTCTGGCGCCTTTGTACTGATGTCCATCGAGTCGGGTCCGCTGATGACCATGGTGATCCTCGGCTCCGCCGGCATGGCCTCCTTCTCGCCGCACCACTTCTTCGGCGCCGTATTGCCGTTCCTGGTCGGTTTTGCGCTGGGTAACCTTGATCATGAACTGCGCGCCTTCTTTGCCAAGGCCACAGGCACCCTGATCCCCTTCTTTGGCTTTGCACTGGGTAACACCATCAAACTGGGCGTCATCCTCGACACCGGCCTGCTTGGCATCCTGCTCGGAGTCTGCGTGATCGTCATCACCGGCATCCCGTTGATCTTGGCAGACAAGTTCTTGGCAGGTGGTAACGGCACAGCCGGCGTGGCCGCCTCTTCCACCGCAGGCGCTGCGGTCGCCAACCCGGTGATCATTGCCCAGATGAACCCGGCGTTTGCCCCGGTGGCTCAATCGGCCACGGCGCTGGTTGCTACGTGCGTGATTGTGACCGCCATTTTGGTGCCAATCCTGACCGCCCTGTATCACCGCCATGTGGCTGGCTCTCCAATGCATCAGGTTGCTGATGACGACGCGCCAGCTTCGCAGATGGCGCGCAACCACCACTGATCTTGCGGGGGCGACGTGTCGCCCCCGATAACGTCGTTGCGAGTGCCCTATCCAAACAATCAGCCCAGAGGGCACTGGCAACGAACTTATCAGAGCTCGTTTTGACCCTTTCGAGGGCGTTAATTTCAGTACAGACCACGCATAGCCACGTTATCGCGCCCTGCACTGCCCACTTCACCGCAATAACGGATGAGTACCATGGAAATTCGTCAAAGCATTCACAGCGACCACGCTAAACAGCTCGATACCGCCGGCCTGCGCCGCGAGTTTTTGGTTGAAACGATCTTCGTCCCGGGCGAGATCAGCATGACCTACAGCCATATCGATCGCATCGTGATCGGCGGCATCATGCCCACCCAGCACTCTCTGGCATTTGATGCCGCGCTCGGTAAAACCTTTGGCGTCAGCTATTTTCTTGAGCGCCGGGAGCTCGGCCTTATCAATATCGGTGGCACTGCGCTGATCGAGGTGGATGGTCAGCACTTTGAAATCGGCAACGAAGAGGCGCTCTATGTCGGCATGGGCGCGCGCGAAGTGCGCTTTGCCAGCGCCAATCCCGACCAACCCGCCAAGCTTTATTACAACAGTGCGCCGGCTCACGCCAGCTACCCGACCCGCGCCATTACCCAGAGCGAGACGGTCACCAGTACCTTGGGCGATCAGCTGACCGGTAACCTTCGCACCATCCGCAAATTTTTGGTGCCGGACGTGCTGCCAACCTGCCAGCTCTCGATGGGGATGACCCGTCTTGCCCCGGGCAACCTGTGGAACTCCATGCCTTGCCACACTCACGAGCGGCGCATGGAGGTCTACTTCTACTTCGATGTGGCCCCTGATGCGGCCGTGTTCCACTTTATGGGCAAGCCCCAGGAGACCCGTCACCTGCTGGTGCACAACGAGCAGGCGGTGATCTCCCCCAGCTGGTCGATTCACTCCGGCGTGGCCACCCAGGCTTACACCTTTATCTGGGGCATGATCGGTGAAAACCAGGTCTTTGATGACATGGACCACATTGCCGTCACCGATCTTCGCTAACCCTTTTTAAGGAGATAACATGATTTCTCACGCATTCAATCTGGCCGGCAAAGTGGCCATCGTCACCGGTTGCGACACCGGTCTCGGTCAAGGCATGGCACTGGGGCTGGCCCAAGCGGGCTGTGACATCGTTGGCATCAACATCGTTGAGCCGACCGATACCATCGCCAAGGTCGAAGCCCTCGGTCGCCGTTTTTTGAGCCTCAAGGCCGACGTCAGCAACACCGAGGCGCTGGAGGGATTGGTGGGTCAAGCCGTCGCAACCTTTGGCCGAGTCGATATTCTGGTCAACAACGCCGGCATCATTCGCCGCGACGATGCGATCAACTTCAGTGAAAAGGACTGGGACGACGTGATGAACATCAACGTCAAGAGCGTGTTCTTCATGTCCCAGGCCGTGGCGCGCCAGTTTATCGCCCAGGGTCATGGCGGCAAGATAGTCAACATCGCCTCCATGCTCTCTTTCCAGGGTGGCATCCGAGTGCCGTCCTACACCGCCTCCAAGAGCGGTGTGATGGGGATTACCCGCCTGATGGCCAACGAATGGGCCAAGCACGGCATCAATATTAACGCCATCGCACCGGGCTACATGGCCACCAACAACACCGCTGCCCTGCGCGCCGATGAAGAGCGTAACGCCGAGATCCTCGGTCGTATTCCGGCCAACCGCTGGGGAACGCCGGACGATCTGATGGGGCCGGTGGTGTTCCTCTCCTCGCCCGCGTCCGATTACATCAACGGTTACACCATTGCCGTCGATGGTGGCTGGCTGGCCCGCTAAACGGTCTCCTTCCCCGGCCCGCTGTGGCCGGGGAATGGCGTGATTGCGTTCACATTTTTAAGACCCCGTTCAGCTTCACTACCGCCAAATGACACGACTAACCAGCCATGTTCGCAACGGAGTGGAATGACGTGTCAGCAGAGCAACCCGGCGCCATCAATGCGCAATCGCCCCTGAAAGACAGTGATGGTCGTTATCGCAATCGCCAGCCACGCCGCTCACTGAGCCTTGGCAAGCGCCTCTCTTTATTGTGGGAAGTACTGTTTAACAAACCCGCTAGCACGGTGCCCGCCTCACCGATCCCGGTGGTGCCAGTCTCTCGCAGCGAACTGCTGGAGGCGCCCGATCACAGCGTCTACCGCCTCGGCCACTCCAGCTTGCTGTTAAAGCTCGACGGCGAGCTGTATCTGACCGATCCGGTGTTTGTCAAGCGGGCGT
The DNA here is from genome assembly GCF_900156095.1 of Aeromonas sp. RU39B. Lineage (GTDB taxonomy): Bacteria > Pseudomonadota > Gammaproteobacteria > Enterobacterales > Aeromonadaceae > Aeromonas. The sequence goes on along the minus strand of NZ_FTMJ01000002.1, from coordinate 476,182 downwards.
CACCTTTTTCCTGGCTCGGTCCCAAGCGCTTTCACGCCCCCCCCATTGGATTAACATCGCTCCCGCCGATCCGCGCGGTGATCCTCTCGCACGATCATTACGATCACCTCGACAAGCAGAGCGTGCTCTATCTGGCGCGCACAGGCACCCGCTTCTACGCCCCGCTTGGGGTCGGTGATCGGCTGATGGCCTGGGGAATTGCGCCAGAGCAGGTGGTGCAGCTGAGCTGGTGGCAAAGCAGCCAGTGCGGCGCTCTGCGCCTCACGGCCACGCCGGCGCAGCACTTTTCCGGGCGGGGGCTGCGTGATGGCAACCAAACCCTGTGGTGCTCCTGGGTGATAGAGAGCAGCGCCCAGCGCCTCTTTTTTAGCGGCGATGGCGGCTATTTCGACGGCTTTGCGGCCATTGGCCAGCAATTTGGGTCGTTTGATATGGCGTTTATGGAAACCGGCGCCTATGACCCGCGCTGGTCCAGCGTACACATGCATCCAGAGCAGACGCTGCAGGCCACCCGCGATCTCAATGCGCGCTGGTTATTGCCTATTCACAACGGCACCTTTGATCTGGCGATGCACAGCTGGTTTGACCCGTTTGAGCAGATCTGCGCGCTGGCCCACGCCGCCCGCGTGCCGGTGTGCACCCCCAAGATGGGCGAGCGCATCAGTCTGCTAACACCCAGCCGTGGCGATCCATGGTGGCGGCCGCTGATGGCAACCTCGCCAGCCCAAGAGCGCTGCCAATCGGCCGGCTAAACCGCGTGATAAAGCCGATGACCTCAACGCGGCAGCACGGGCGCCGTGCGTTGCCATGCGGCAACGCAACTTATCCTGCCCGCGCCATCCACTGATCACGCTGCCCCAAAAAGCGTGTGATGATGGCATGGGCGCTGTGACCGAGCTCCGGGCGCAGCGCCTGATGGTAATAGGCAAACTCGGCGGTCACTAGCCGCGGCCTGGGCAGTGCACCGGCACGCACATAAAACACCTTATGGCGATGACGCTCGCTCTCGTGCTCAAACAGATAGCTCACGTTGCTCACGTCCAGATCCATATCGCTACGCAGCTCACGCAGGGCGCTGACAATACGCGGCTCTCCTTGCTCGGCTTGCCCACCCGGCAGCAAGAACCGCTCATCGCCGGTGCGTGTGAGCAAAATGCCCTGATGAGTTTCCACAATCACGGTGCCACGCCGGCGCTTGCGCCGCAGCGGCTCGGGATCAAAGCGCGCTTCGCTGGCCGCAACCAGGGTATTGCCGTGAATGTCACGAATCGCACCGTCCAGATCGTAAAACGGAAAAGCGACGCCCAGATCGATGCCCAGCGCATGGGCATCGCAGTGACGGCACAGATGATAACGACGCTGTATCTTGACCCGGGCTCGGCTGTTTAAGGAGCGAAACACCGGGTTAAGTTCGCTGCGCATTTTCTCCAGCGTAGCATGGGTGATCACCACCATGGGCTCACCGCAATGTAGGCAGGCTCGGCCCGGTTTGACAGGACTGACCATGTTAGGACTCCCGATGAGAGACAACGCGATGGGCATGACCACCACGTTCTCCGTCAGATGCGGTACTCTCCTTGCCTCCGCTATCTTGATCAGGGCGGCTCATGCCGCCCACCCGATACGTCTCCTTGGTACCGGCTCCAGATTCAGGCACTGAGGGTCTGCGCCGTGCGCCAACGGCTCAAGGTCGCCACCTCGGCAATCAACTGCTGCGCCAACATCAGGCTTTGCACCTTGCACAGCGCCATCTCTTCGTGATCGGCAGTATAAAAACCCATCAGAGTGGTTTCGGCCTGCCACAGCAGCAAAGCGAGTGTGCCGAGCTCCCCGTGCAGCGCCAACTTATAGGCTGGCATCACATAGTGGCGATAGTGACTGGCACCCTCTGCGGTAAATTTCACGCCAAGCGGATCCCAGCGGCAGAGCAAGAAGCGCGACACCTCAGAGATCACCGCCTGCGAATTATCAAGATCATAATCCGACAAACAGGCGGCGTAGTGCTCCAGTACCCGCATCGCCGCCCGATCCACCTCACGCGCCAGCTGCTTTTGCGGAGCCAATACAAAGCGTGCGCTATCGAGGGTCTCCCCGTCGCGGCTGCGCCAGTGATAGCAAACCAGCGGTCGCTCGGGATGGGCGGCGTTGTAATCGACGCAGACCACGTTTTCACTCAGCACCACCGGCAGTCCATCCAGGGTGTAATGGCCGACTACCACGGGCACACTGATTGCTCGGGGCTGATGGCCGCCAGGCAGCGGCAGGGACGGCAGCTGATCAGTCACATCCGCCGGCACCTGGGCGATATCCCGGTAAGTGCGAGCATCGGGCATCCACCAGCGGCTGCGGATATGGCGGCGCGACATGCCGTGTTTGTCTTTAAAGCTGTAGCCATTAGGCAAGGCCAGCTCAGGGCCTTTGAGCAAGGTTTCACACAGGCTCCACAGCTCATGGGCCGGATCAAACGCATCAGGCCAATGCTCGGCTTTAAGGCTGTTGTCGGCATTGAGATAAGGACGCAGTCTGGCAATCACCTCGTCATCCCAGCAGGCATGAATGGCACGCACCGCCCCAAAATCGAGAAACAGCGGCAGGCTCATAAACCAAGCGACCCACTGGCGATGGGCTTCACTGTCCTCCCCGACTTCATCGAGGAAAGTCTGGTGTTGCAGCCGGTTTTTTACGCTGTGCGGGCGCAGTGGTTGGCAAGTGGTTGGGTGGCGCAACAACCAGCCCACCGCATTAAATTCATGGTTGCCCATCAGGCAATAGGCCTGTTCGCTATCACATAGGGAACGCACCAGATCCAGGGTGCGGCGATGATCAATTCTCGCCTGCAGGCGGTTGTCGATAAGATCGCCGACAAACACCAGCTTGGGTGCCATCCCCGCACGCTGGACGTCGACGTGGAATACTTCCATTTGCGCCAGCAGATCAGCCAACTTGTAATATTGACCATGTACATCACCGATAAAAATAAGGTCATCGTCAGCCATAACACTCCTCGGACTACACAACCACATCCATCCTGCCTAGCACTCATTGGGCGAAACACGGATCGGACATGGGTTAATCGATGATTTATTAAATGTTACAAACGTGGATTTGTGAATGGCTTGCCAGCGTGCTGGATCACACAAAGTGGAATATTGTTTTAAATTGATAGAAGGCTCACAAAGCGGTTTTTTAACTGCCTTTGCCACCCCTTGCAGCGGCTTTTACTGATAAATCACACACCAAATAATCATTCATCAGTTGCGAATCGTTTTTCTGCCGTTGAACGCACCAATCTGACGGTTAACAAAATCCGAGCGCGGGTCTAACTTAGAAACGGAAAAAGCCTCAACAGAGGCTTTTCACCGGTCACACCACCACCCAAGTTGTTAATGCCCAGCCTTGCGGTTAACCCACACCACACCAGAGAGGATCGCTAACATTCCAACCAGCTGATAAAGATGCAGCGCTTCACGCAGCACCACGACCGACAGCAGGGCGCCAAACAGCGGGATCAGATGGATAAACAGCCCTGCCCGTGCGGCGCCGACCCGCATCACCCCGGCGCCATAGAGCATAAAGGCCACCACGGAGGGAAAAATGCCCACATACCCCACGGCCAGTAACGAGTGCATATTCCAAGCGGCCACGTTCCCTTGTAGCCACTCCCACACATAGAGCGGCAGCAAGGCCACCAGGCCGATCAGGATCTGCGCCAACATCAAACCACGGCGATCAATGGCCACCGGAATTTGCCGCAGCCACAGGGTATAAAATGCCCAGCAGACCGTGGCGATAAACACGATAAGATCGCCGCGTGCCACCGACAGGGAAACCAGCGTCTGCCAACTGCCGTGGCTGACAATGATGATCACACCACAGAGCGAAAGCAGCATGCCGGACCACTGGCCAAGGGTGAGCCGCTCGCGATAAAGCAGCGCGCCGAGCGCCGCGATCAGCAATGGAATAAAGGAGTTAAGCAGCATACCGTTGGCGGCGCTGGTACTTTGTAGCCCGATATAGACCAGCACATTAAATGCCGCCACACCGGTTAGCGAGACCCCGAGCAAAGTCCAACGCACACGCCAGTAATGGCGAGCATCGCGTTTAAACGCAGGCCAGACAAAGGGCAACAAACAGACCAAGGCAATCAGCCATCGGTAGAAAGAGAGGGCCATGGGGGGAACTGTGTCGCGCATCGCCCGGCCGACGATAAAATTGCCGGCCCAAAACAGCGGCGGCAGCGCTAACATCACCCAGGCCAACCAGTCAGCCTTCTGCGTTGATTGTCGTCCTTGCACCCTTCTCTCCCCTCTATAGTCAACCCATCAAAGAGCCTGGACTTACTTGCCAGCAAACAGACGTACCACTGCCGTCATGTTATCGCCAGCGAGACCTTCGGCCATCGCCTGCTGGAAAACCTGACGGGCGGCACTCAGCGTCGGCGCCTGCTGCGCAGCCCCCTGCACCACGGCCAGAGCATACCCGAAATCTTTCTCGATAAGCTCGACCGGAAACTGGGGACGAAAATCACCGTTTAACATACTGCCAGCCAGATAGTGCGCCACCGGCGCCCATACCGGCGTCCCCGCAATAGCCTGCAGGGTTTTGCCCACATCGGCGCCACCGGCCGCTAGCAGCCCGGTGATCTCGGCCAAGGCGGTCACCTGAATACCCAGCAGGGCATTGGTCGCCAGCTTAGCCAACGCGCCAGACCCCAGAGGGCCGACATGATGCACTGCCGAGCCCATGGCCTGCAGCGCCCCTTGTACCTTGGCCAGCACGCTTTCCTCACCGCCGACCAAAAAGACCAGTTGCCCGGCTTGCGCGGCAGGACGCGAACCCGACACCGGCGCTTCAATCAGGTTAATATCACGGGCCAGAGCCAGATGACCAAGCTCGCGCATCCATCCAAGCGACAAGGTGGCGCTTTCGATAGCAACCGCCCCGGCCCCTATGGTGTTGAAGGCCCCAAGACGCTCATCACACCAGACAAAGCGTGAAGCCGCATCATCGCGCACCATGCTGATGACAATATCAGCACCCTCTGCTGCGTGTGCCGGGCTGCTGGCCAGTGTGGCGCCTGCTGCTACCAGCGACTCGGCGGCTGAAGCAGTGCGATTCCAGACCCGCAGGGTGTGCCCGGCCAGCAACAGATTGCTCGCCATGCGGCTCCCCATGGCGCCAAGGCCCATAAATGCGATTGTAGACATGGTGTTCTCTCATCAAACCGATGCGCCTTGCGGCGCATCGCGGGACGCACAGATAAAGGCCCCCCCTCTACCGGCAGGCCTTCGGATTATTTCTTGGCGCTTCGGGCAGCATCAACCAAACCGTTTAACCAAGCCTGGTGGCCGTTGATCATCGGGTTCGGATCGGCCTTGGCCAGCGCCTGCGCCGGTTTCCCCTTCTGGGTCTCCTGGGTCAGGATGCGTACCCGATTGCCGGGCAAATCTTCAAGCAGCCAGGCGTGATGCACATCCAGACGGGTTTCGGCGTCATCACCGGCCCAGCCGTGCCACGCCACGCGGGCCGGTTGACCCGCCACCGGCGCAACATGCTCTACCACTTGCGCCTCGACTGGAAAGTCGAAGGTGGTGAAGAAAAAACGCACATCCTGCTCCAGCTCCGGCCCCTTGTTGTCATAGAAGCGGATATCTGCCGAGTTGCTGTAGTAGGTGGGCCACAAGGACGGAATGTTCAGGAACGGCCAGACATCAGCCACGCTCAGTCCCGCGACAATCACCTCGTTGGAGGCAAAATTTTCGGTAAAACCCGGGATATAACCTTCTGGCCAAACAATTGCGTGTTGCATGCTCTTTCTCTCATGGTGCGCATCGTGGCGCTCAGCCTGCCGATGCGGGGTGGAAGACGTGCCTGTTAACAGGCATCGCGTCGATGGACACATCTTGCCGCCGCCCTAGATATAAGACCAATCGTAATGACAAATAATCAACATCAATTATTTCTATATCACACGCTTCCTTTTTGCTGTCACCGACCGTGCAACCATACTGCACCACCGGGTCGAACCAGTGACTTGAGACAAACGCGGATGAGATAAGACCGGTGAGCGATGACCACGCACATTTCACGCGGACACTGCACCCGGATGGGGGCATATCTGAAGGGGGATGGGGCCAACGTCGCCTCGTGGGCTCGATTGGCCAGCCATGTTGAGTGGCGGCTCTTAGCAAGGCCCTATGAAACGAAGGTAGTGCCCCCTTCGGCACCGAGCTTGAAGGGGACACGGGCGACTGGCCGAACGCAGTTGCTACTTGTTGGTGTGTGACGCCGATGGTCTGGCAGTGTGTGAGCGGATAATGGCCTATCGCTTGCTGACGGCGCGAAGGTCGGTACGCCGCACATGAAACGGCGCTTGGCTTTGCGAGCAAAGACACGCGTCACACAGCGAAAGCGCATAACGTGGCGCACTGTTTTTGCCGCCGGTGAGCAGTGCCACATACTCGTGCACCGTAGCCACCGCGTTGGCTGGCGCGTTGCAACCGATACGGCCGCAGAGGTCTCCGGTGTTTGGCTCCTGATGTAAAGACGTCGTGCGGGTGTGGATGACATTGATGATGGCCATACCGTCACTCTCCTCGGGGTGGAGCCACGATTATTCCTTGTCCAGCATTAACAATTGATTAATAGGATTCAATAGGGCTCTTTCACATAGCAATAAGCAGCTGGTTGTCGTAACCCGCCGTGCGGCAATCACACTGCCGTTATGCCCCTTGGGCGAGATGAGAATAGATCCAGAAATCGCGCGCCGTACCACGTACATAGCGGTAGTGTTTGAGCAGCCCCTCTTTGGCAAAACCAAGGCGCTCTATCACCCGTTGTGAGGCCAGATTGGTATCCAGCACCGTCGCCTGCACCCGATCACAACCGGCTTCGTGATGCGCCCATCCCACCACTGATGCGCCCACCGCGCTAATAATTCCCCTACCCCAGAGTGTGGGATGCAGATCGTAGGTCAGCTCCGCCGAGTGATTTAGTGGCATCACGCTATGAAATCCGATGGTGCCAACCAGCTCGTTAGTTTGCTTAAGCGCAATGGCCAGTCGCAGCCCCGCTGCCGGATCGGTACTGCGCTCACACCCTAGATAACTGCCAAGCTGCTCAACCGTCGGAAAATTCCAGCTGGTGTGCTCATACACCGCCGGCAGATGCAGATAACTGACCCAGCGCACAATATCTGCAGCCAGCAAGGGTCGCAGATATACCTGCTCGTGTTCGACTGTGGGTAACGAACCAACATGCATATTGTGTCACTCTCTCCATCCGTGACCTTCCCACTGTTGCCGCGGCAGAAAGAGGAACTTGGGGGTCAGACTCAACGTGACGATTTGATGTTGGGCAGCAAGATGGCCACTATGCCGATAAGTGGCAGCCAAGCACACAGATGATAGACATATACAATGCCATAGTGATCGGCCAAACGACCGAGCAACGCTGCGCCAAGCCCCCCCATGCCAAAGGCAAAACCGAAGAAAAGCCCCGAGATAGTGCCGATGCGCCCCGGCAGTAACTCTTGGGCATACACCAGGATCGCCGGAAACGCCGAAGCGAGAATAAATCCGATGATAAAGGTGAGAATAGTGGTGCCGGTCAAGCCAACATGGGGCAGTAACAGCGTAAATGGCGTGATGCCAAGGATCGAGAACCAGATCACCTGCTTGCGACCGATACGATCGCCAATCGGCCCACCAAGCACGGTGCCGGCAGCAACAGCAAACAGGAACAAAAACAGGTGCAACTGCGCCGATTGGGCTGGTAACCCAAAATGTTCCATCAGGTAGAAGGTGTAGTAACTGGTCAGGCTGGCCAGATAGAAATGCTTGGAAAATATCAGCATCAACAGCACAGCAACTGCCAGCACGACGCGCCGCCGTGGTAGGTCGGCATGGGATCTGGCTTTGACCACACTCTGTTGGCGATGCTGCGCCTGATACCACTGCCCAACACGCAGCAGAACCAGCATGGCCAGCAAGGCAACCAGCGCAAACCAGGCAAGGCTCCCCTGCCCAAATGGCAGAACGATCATGGCAGCGAGCAGCGGCCCCATCGCCGTGCCGCCGTTACCACCGACCTGAAAGATGGATTGTGCCAGACCGTGACGACCACCGGAGGCCATGCGCGCCACCCGGGACGACTCGGGATGAAAAATTGACGAGCCCAATCCCACCACCGACGCCCCCAGCAACAACAGTGGAAAACTCGGTGCATGAGAGAGCAACAGCAGGCCACACAGGGTTGACCCCATCCCTACCACCAGCGAAAACGGCTGGGGGTGGCGGTCGGTATACCAGCCCACAACCGGTTGCAACAGGGAGGCCGTGACTTGGTAAGTCAGGGTCAGCAAACCGATTTGGGTGAAGTTAAGATCGTAATTCCCCTTGAGCAGCGGATAGATAGCGATGATCAGCGACTGCAGCATGTCGTTGAGAAAATGTGACAAGCTGATAGCAGCCAGCACCTTGTAACGGGTATCACCGCGCGTTGCTGCCGCGGTCAGAGTCGAAGCCATGAGACACCTTGAACAATGTGAATGGCGTCATAATACCAACTCTCAAAATGTCCTTCGTGCTACCATGCGGCAATCATCGTCGAGAAAAGGACAATCTCATGGCTGAATCCGGGGTCACTCATCGCCAGGATATGGGATTGGCACCAGTGGTAGCCCGCGCATTTGACCGTATTGCCGGCGCAGAGTCGCCACGCCACTGCCACCCGACGGCCCAGCTGCTTTATGCCGTGAAGGGCGTGATGCTGGTGGAAACCGATGCCGGTCAGTGGATTGTCCCACCGACCCGGGCTATTTGGGTTCCGGTTGGTGTCTGGCATCGCACCCTGATGCTGGGAGAAGTGCTGATGCGCACCGTCTATATCCGTGACGACGCCCTCGAGGGGTTACCGAGCGAGTGTGGTGTCGTCGGCATATCTCCCCTGCTGCGCGAGCTGATCCTGGCCGCCATTGACTTACCCCTCGACTATGCCCCTGATGGGCGCGATGGCCATCTGGTGCAGTTGTTGCTCGATGAAATCAAGCGCATGCCGGCTTTGGCTCTCTCAATCCCAGAGCCTGCATCACCCGCTTTGCAGCGATTATGTCGCGGCTTACGTGAGCACGGTGACGACGCGCTCTCACTGGCACAATGGGCCCGTACCTTGGCAATGGATGTTCGCACCCTGCAACGACGGTTTGTCCGTGAAACTGGGCTGACAGTGGGGCAGTGGCGACGCCAGTGCCGCCTACTGCAAGCCTGCGAGCATCTGGCCCGGGGAGAATCCGTACTGCAGGTGGCCTTGGCACTTGGTTACGCCAGCCCAAGTGCGTTTAGCGCCATGTTCAAGCGTGAGCTCGGCGTCCCTCCCAGTCTGTTTTACCGCTAATGCCAGCACAGCCTGATGTGTTGGGGTGTTCAGGCTTCTTGTGGTTTTTACGCTTCAACACCCTCTCCCAAGATCCCGCCCGCGCCACCCGTTGCGTTTCGGCGATTTCGCTAAGTACGGCAGATGGTTTACCATTCACCCAGCGCTGTCGCTGGGATTGCCCTACCGGTGGCGAATGTTTTTTATACTCTACTGGCAGGCCTCTTGCGCACTTGTCCGTTTCATCCAGACCGGTAAGGTCTCTGACCCTAGTGCACAGAATGATTGAGAGAGTCTGCGTATCGCCGCCAAGGCGCAGATGCCATCCCATCCACTGATAAGCGTGAACATCACAAGATCCATGCACACATCCAAACACACAGCTCAGCCCACTTTGTACTTTCACGATTACGAGACGTTCGGGATCAGTCCATCGCGCGATCGGCCGGCGCAGTTTGCCGGGATCAGAACCGATCTGGATTTCAATGTGATTGGCGAGCCGCTGGTGATCTATTGCAAGCCACCGGCGGACTATCTCCCATCGCCAGAGGCGTGCCTTATCACTGGAATTACCCCGCAAAAGGCGCAGCGTGACGGTCTGTGCGAGGCCGATTTTATTGCTCAAATCCATCAGGAATTTGCGGCGCCCGGCACGTGCGTGCTCGGCTATAACAGCATCCGTTTTGATGATGAAGTGACGCGCAACACCCTGTATCGCAACTTCTATGATCCCTACGCCTACAGCTGGCAAAATGGCAATTCGCGCTGGGATATTCTCGATATGGTGCGCGCCTGCTATGCCCTGCGCCCCGACGGCATTACCTGGTGTTTTGATGAGGAAGGTAAACCCAGTTTCAAGTTAGAGAACCTGACCCGCGCCAACCAGATTGGTCACGAGCAGGCGCACGATGCGTTGTCCGATGTGCTAGCCACCATTGCCATGGCCAAGTTGATCAAAACCGCCCAGCCTCGTCTGTTTGACTATCTGTTTGAGCTTCGCAGCAAACACAAAGTCAAAGCCCTGATCGATGTGGTCAGCATGAAGCCGTTGGTGCATGTGTCGGGGATGTTCTCTCCCTGGCAGGGCTGCGCCAGCTGGGTATCGCCGCTTGCCTGGCATCCGAGCAACCAAAATGCAGTGATCGTGGTCGATCTCACCCGCGACCCGCAGGTGCTGCTGGATTTGAGCGCCAGTGAGCTACGCGAACGTCTTTACACCCGTAAATCCGAACTGGGTGAGCTGGCCTCGGTGCCGGTCAAGTTGGTGCATATCAATAAATGCCCGGTGCTAGCTCCAGCTGCTACCCTGACTCCTGAGCGTGCTGACGCACTCGGCATCGACCGTGAGCAGTGCCGAAAAAGCCTGGATTTGCTGCGCCAGCACCCGGAGATCCGCGAGAAACTGGTCGAGGTGTTTAGCGAAGAGTGGCAAGGCACATCCGAGCGCGATCCGGACTTGCGTCTCTATGACGGCTTTTTTGGTCAAGGCGACAAAGCCGCCATGGACATGGTGCGCGCGACCGCCCCCGAGCTATTGGCTGAGCGCCCGTTTGCATTTAGTGACGAGCGACTGCCGGAGCTGCTGTTTCGCTACCGGGCGCGCAACTGGCCGCATACCTTGAACGATGAGGAGAGCCGGCGCTGGCGCACTCACTGCGGTGACTATTTCGCCAGACATCTGCCGGAATATGTCACCACACTCGAAGCCCTGGCAGCTCAATATCAGGACGATGAGCGCCGTTTTGCGCTGCTGCAGCAGATTTATCTCTATCTGAAAAGCCTGTAGCGTGACATTGATCACATTAACTAGCTTGTCGACACTCGGATAAACCCTGCATACTCAACAAGTTGGCGGTAAACGCCGCCGCTTGTTTGATTGGGTTAAAGAATGCGCACACTTCGACTGGCGACAGGCCTGACCACCTTGCTCTGCATGTCATCTGCCATGGCAGCTCCGCTTTTTAGTGAACCGCCATCGTATTTGTTGACGCTGCCCGAGCAGGCCTATGGGTCACTTAGCCACACCTTTGCCGATTTCTACCGCGCCACCAACTTTACCCCGACTGTGACCAACAGCTATTTCAGCCACTCCGAGCTCTATGATTTTGCCGGGTTGCCGCTGGCCATCGCCGAGCGCAACGGCTTTCAGCTTGAGCTCTTCACCCAGCTCTATAGCCAATCTTCCCGCGCGTATCTGAACCTTAATCAAGATCAGTCGCTCTATGGCATTCTGCGTGCCGACCTGATGGAGCACCCTTACGATCAGTGGGCTGGCGGCATTGGTATCGGCGTGCCAATCAATCAATACACCTCGGTCAGAGCACTGGCCTCTACCCAAGAGATCCCGGGTTACGGCTCCGCTAACTATGCGGTGGGGTTCGAGCACCACTTCTAAGGCGTACTTTCTCTAGGTGGTTGACTGCCTGTTTGCGTTTGTCGAGTCCCCTCACTGGATGTTTCGTTGCACCCGTAATCTGTTACACTGCGCTCGCCCTCTCATTTTTCGGTACCTTCCATGTCGCTCACCCTGCTATTGCGCCATGTGCGTGATTTTCTGGTGATCGTGGCCTGCCTGCTGGTGGGTAAAGCCATTGCAGCCATGCTCCCTTTCGCGTTTCCCGGCAGCATCATCGGTATGCTGATCTTGTTTGTGCTGCTCTCTTTGCAAATCGTTCGCCTCTCTTGGGTTGAGCTCGGCGCCGGCCTGCTACTGCGCCACATGGGCGTACTGTTTGTGCCGGTGGCAGTGGGATTGGTGGCGTTTCTTGAGCCGCTCAGAGCCTCTTTGCCGCTGATTTTGACCGCGATTGTTAGCGGCATTGTGCTAATCCTTGCCATCGTTGGCCGACTCTACCAAAGGATGAACCGCCCATGATCTGGCTTGCCCTGCCTTTAACCATTGTGCTTTATCTTGCCACCCGTGCGCTCTACCGCCGCCTACCCTGGCCCATTATCAACCCGGTGCTGGTACCGACCCTGGTGCTGGTAGGCGTGCTGCTCTGGCTGGATCTGCCGCTTGATCAATACGAAACCGGCACCGCCCCCATCAAGGCACTGCTCGAGCCAGCCGTGGTGGCCCTTGCGCTGCCGCTTTACCAGCAGGCACGCCAGATCAAAGCCAAGCTCAAACCGATCCTGGTCTGCTGCTTGGTGGCAGTGGTGATCTCGGTCAGCACCACCTTGGTGATCGGCCGTGTGATGGGCGCCGATGCCGCGATGCTGGCCTCGGTCGCCACCAAGTCCATCACGACCCCCCTGGCCATGAGTGTCAGCCAGTCCCTTGGCGGTATTCCGGCAATTGCCGCCGCCATCGTGGTGGTGGTTGGCGTACTTGGCGCTCTGATTGGTTTCCCACTGCTCAAACTGTTTGGCGTCACCGACCCGGAAGCCCAAGGCATCGCGATGGGATCTGCCGCCCACGCGGTGGGCACCGCCGCTGCGGCCGAGCAGGGTATCACTCAGGGGGCCTTCTCATCACTCGCCATGGTGGTTTGCGGCATTCTGACAGCCCTGATCGCCCCGCTGCTGTTTGCGCTTTATGGCCTGCTGAATTAACAAGCCAGCTGAATACCTTTGGCCAGTGCACTGCGCCCCCACGCAATGAGAGCTGGCCCACACTTTCACACTGACAAACGTTTCCTCTGCAGACAAAGGTCTAGGGCACTGAATGGACGTGACAAATGTCACACTTTTTGTCACTTTCACTCCCTACAATGCCCTCCCGATTGGCCCTTAAGGAAGAGTCATGCATCCTCGTTATATCAAGCCACTCGCCGACCTGCCGGCCCCTTTGCAGGCGGCTCTTACGCCTATGCTGGGCGATGATTTCAAAGCCCGTTTCAGTGTCGATGAGATTGCCCTGCTCAAGCAGGCCAGCGGTCTTGATGATCGCGCCTTGCGTCTGGCACTGTTGCCGCTGGCAGCCGCCTGCGCCGTGGTTCCCATCTCCAATTTCTATGTCGGCGCCATCGCCAGCGGCCAAAGCGGCACCTGGTATTTTGGTGCCAATATGGAGTTTGCCGGCCAGGGTCTGTTCCACTCCATCCACGCCGAACAATCTGCCATCTCACACGCCTGGCTGTCGGGCGAGACCGGCATCAGCGAAGTGACGGTCAACCATACGCCATGCGGCCACTGCCGCCAGTTTATGAACGAGCTCACTACCGCCAAGTCGATTCGCATTACCCTGCCCCATGTGCACAACTCGTTGCAGGCATTTTTGCCTGACTCGTTTGGTCCGGCCGATCTGGATATCAAGGACGCGCTGATGAGCCCGCAGCAGCATCCGCTGCAGTGCGACGCGCGCGATCCGCTGGTGCAAGCCGCCCTCGGCGCGGCCCGCCAAAGCTACGCCCCTTACACTGCTAACTTTGCCGGTGTGGCGGTGGAGTTTGCTAACGGCCATGTCTACACCGGACGCTATGCCGAAAACGCCGCCTTTAACCCGAGCCTGCCGCCGCTGCAGATGGCCTGCACCTACGCCTCGCTGATGGGGGAATCGCTCCACGAGATCCGTCGCGCCGTGCTGGTCGAACCCAAGCAGGCGTTGATCAGCCAACGGGAAAACGCCCGCGCTACCTTGCTGGCTCTCGGCCAGGTTGAGCTGGAATACCACGGCGTCTAAGACTGGCACCAACCCCATGACCGGCAGCAGCCCGAGCGAACCTCGGGCTGTTTTTTTATCTGCGCTCCAACCCAATCAGCGCGACTTAGCCTGCTTTTTCGGCGCACGGTTAAGATGGGGTAAAAGTGGCAGCCAGCATGACATGGAGTGACTAAGATGCGCCTGACCGCTGCATTGGCGCGGTTTGTATCCGTTTTTAAGGTAGTCACACATGAACAAATTCTGGTTGGCCGCACTGGTGCTCGGTGCCGCGTCCCTCACTGCCCACGCCGCCTCCGAGCCGCCGCCCCCGTGCAAGAAAGGCGATAAAACCTGTGAGCCGCACCGCGTCCCCAAGATCCACAACGCGCACCTGCAGGGTAAACCTGATGCAAAACCCCATGAGCAGAAAACACCTCCTGCTCCCAAGTCAGCCCCTCATCAGGGCCAAGAGGCACATAGCAAGCCGGTTGATGGCAAAAAGCCGCCGCTGAAAAAACCGCTGCCGCCCCCGGCCAAAGAGCACAACGAAGAGCAAGACGACTAAACGCGGCTGATCCACAAGGCCACTGTCTGCAACGCCACAGTTGCCTTTGGTAGTGACATTGCTCAATATACTGTATTTATTTACAGTGCATTTCAGCGTAGGGCAGTGATGGCAGGTCGGGGCAGCAGTGGCAATGTGGATCACCGTTTTACCAAAGCGCGCATTGATGCCATCGAGCTGGCGCCTTGGGAATATGATGAGGTAGCGGTCAGCACCGAGATCACACCGGTGCATGCCCGCAGCATTTTGTCGCGCAACCAGTCGCCCGACATCCCCTTCTCGGTCTCCATTAATCCCTATCAGGGCTGCGAGCACGGCTGCATCTACTGCTATGCACGCCCCAGCCACGCCTATCTTGAGCTCTCGCCGGGGCTCGATTTTGAGACCCGCCTGTTTGCCAAGGTCAATGCTGCCGAGTTACTGCGCACCGAATTTGCCAAGGCGAGTTATCAGCCACAGAACATCTGTATTGGTGCCAACACCGATCCTTACCAACCCATTGAGCAGCAGCTAAAACTGACCCGCCAATTGCTGGAGATCATGCGTGAACATCGCCACCCGGTCACGCTGATCACCAAAAGCGCACTGGTGCTACGTGACAAGGATATATTGAGCGAGCTTGCCAACGAGGGGCTGTGCCGGGTCATGGTGTCGGTCACCACCCTGGATGAGTCGCTGCGCCGGCGTCTGGAGCCACGCGCAGCATCAGGCAAAGGGCGATTGAAGGTCATCGAGCAACTCACTGCACACGGCATACCGGTCGGCGTGCTGGCCGCGCCCATGATCCCGCGCTTAAACGAGCATGAGCTGGAGCGGATCTTGATTGGTGCCGCCAAGGCAGGCGCCGATTGCGCCGGCTACATTCTGCTGCGGCTGCCTCACGAGCTCACGACCCTGTTCGAGCAGTGGTTAGATGAGCACTATCCGGGACGCAAACAAGCCATCCTCTCCATCTTGCGACAGAGCAGACACGGGCAACTGAACAGTGCGGCATTTGGCGAGCGGATGCGTGGTCATGGCGAATTTGCCGACTTGCTGGCCCAGCGCTTTCGGCTGGCGGCCCGCCGTCTTGGACTGGACGCATCACGCCCACCACTGCGTCTTGATCGCTTTATCCGCGAGACAAGACAACTGGATCTGTTTGATTAATGTGCGCGAGATGCGCTAGTCACGGCCACCGCGCAGCAGGCGGCGGGGATGGGAAGGTGGCTCGTCTTGCCACTCGGTATCGGCAGTTGTTACAAATTCTTCTTCATCATTGCCCCATAACAGGGTCCATAAATCCCAAATAAACCAGCTACTCATACATCACCTTACAGGTTACAAACACCTTAACAGTGTAACCAACCTACAAGGCATTTCTGTGACAAATCGCATAGCTCACCGAATAAAAAGAGCGCCTTGCGGCGCTCTTTACGATCAGTCGTTGGTAATGATTACTCTTGTGCAGAGCTATCTGCTACCGAGCCCTCTTCACCGTCGTCATCATCGCTTTCAGCCACGCGTTGCAGGCCGACCACGATTTCCTCTTCACCGGTACGGATCAGACGAACGCCACCTGTGTTACGGCCGATAATGCTCACTTCGCTGACGCGAGTGCGCACCAGGGTGCCGCCATTGGTGATCAGCATGATTTGATCGTTTTCATCCACCTGGATGGCATCGATCACCTTGCCGTTACGCTCATCCACCTTGATGGAGATAACGCCCTGAGTCCCACGGCTCTTGGTCGGGTATTCGGTCAGCGCAGTGCGCTTGCCGTAACCGTTCTCGGTCGCGGTGAGGATAGCGCCCTCGCCTCGCGGCACGATGAGCGAGACCACCTTGTCACCATTGGGCAGACGGATACCGCGCACACCGGCAGCGGTACGGCCCATGGGACGCACGCCCTTGAAGGTGCCCTTGCTCTCGCCACCTTCACCGTTGTCGGCACTCTCGTCATCGCCGGCCGCCTCGTCATCACCGTCGGCGTCATCGCTGACATCCGCATCGGCGCGACCGCTGCCTTCATTAAAGCGAACGACCTTACCGGCGTCGGAGAAGAGCATGATCTCGTTACTGCCATCGGTGATATCGACACCGATCAGCTCATCCCCATCCTTCAGGTTGATGGCCCGGATCCCCGAAGAGAGCGGACGGCTGAAGTCAGAGAGGCAGGTCTTTTTCACCGTGCCGTTGGCGGTGGCAAAGAAGACGTACTTGTCGGCCGCATACTCCTTGACCGGCAGGATGGCGGTAATCCGCTCTTCCTCGTCCAGCGGCAGGAGGTTGATGATCGGACGACCGCGGGCACCACGAGAGGCTTCCGGCAGCTGGTAAACCTTGAGCCAGTAGACCTTGCCACGGGTGGAGAAGCACAAAATGGTGTCGTGGGTGTTGGCCACCAGCAGACGCTCCACAAAGTCCTCTTCCTTGATCCGGGTCGCCGACTTGCCCTTGCCGCCACGGCGCTGGGCTTCGTAATCGGAGAGCGGCTGATACTTCACGTAGCCTTGGTGGGACAAGGTCACCACCACGTCTTCCGGCGTGATCAGGTCTTCGATATTGATTTCGGCGCTGGAGGCACTGATCTCGGTACGACGCTCGTCACCATACTGCTCGCGCACGGCCAGCAGTTCGTCACGGATCACTTCCATCAGGCGCTCTGGGCTGGCCAGGATGTGCAGCAGCTCGGCAATGATATCGAGCAGCTCCTGGTACTCTTCCAGGATCTTCTCGTGCTCCAGACCGGTCAGCTTTTGCAGGCGCAGGTCAAGGATGGCCTGGGCCTGTTGCTCGGTCAGGAAGTAGAAACCGTCGCGAATCCCAAATTGCGGCTCCAGCCACTCGGGGCGAGCGGCATCACCACCGGCCTTCTCCAGCATGGCCGCCACGTTACCGAGCTCCCAGCCTTTTGCTACCAGGCCAGCTTTCGCCTCGCTCGGCGTCGGGCTGCGGCGAATCAGCTCGATGATGGGATCGATGTTGGCCAGCGCTACCGCCAGACCTTCAAGGATATGAGCCCGATCACGCGCCTTGCGCAGTTCGAACACGGTACGACGGGTCACCACTTCGCGGCGATGCAGCAAGAAGGCTTCCAGCATCTCCTTGAGGTTGAGCACCTTGGGTTGGTTGTTATCCAACGCCACCATGTTCATACCGAAGGTGGTTTGCAGCTGGGTATGCTTGTAGAGATTGTTCAGCACAATCTCGCCAGACTCACCACGCTTGATCTCGATAACGACGCGCATCCCGTCCTTGTCAGACTCGTCACGCAGCGCAGAGATCCCTTCAATCTTCTTCTCTTTGACCAACTCGGCGATCTTTTCGATAAGGCGCGCCTTGTTAACCATGTAGGGAAGTTCGTGAACGATGATGGTCTCGCGACTGGTCTTCTCGTCCACTTCCACCTCGGCCTTGGCCCGCACATAGATCGAGCCGCGACCGGTACGATATGCCTGCAGGATGCCGGAGCGACCGTTAATGATGCCGCCGGTGGGGAAATCGGGACCGGGGATGTACTCCATCAGCTCATCAATGCTGATGCTGCCATCCTGGATCAGGGCCAGACAGCCGTTGATCACTTCGGTCAGGTTATGGGGAGGAATGTTGGTGGCCATGCCCACCGCAATACCGGAGGAGCCATTGACCAGCAGGTTGGGCACCTTGGTCGGCAGCACGGCCGGGATCTGCTCGGTACCGTCATAGTTGGGGACCCAATCGACGGTCTCTTTATCCAGATCAGCCAGCAGTTCGTGGGCGATACGCGCCATGCGCACTTCGGTATAACGCATGGCCGCCGCACTGTCGCCGTCCACCGAACCGAAGTTGCCCTGCCCGTCGACCAGCATGTAACGCATGGAAAAATCCTGCGCCATACGGACGATGGTGTCATACACGGCACTGTCGCCGTGCGGGTGGTATTTACCGATTACGTCACCGACCACACGGGCCGATTTTTTGTAGGGCTTGTTCCAGTCATTGCCGAGCTCGTTCATTGCAAACAGCACGCGGCGGTGAACCGGTTTCAAGCCATCACGCACATCCGGCAGGGCTCGTCCCACGATAACGCTCATGGCGTAATCGAGATAGGAACTCTTGAGCTCTTCCTCAATGTTGACCGGCGTGATCTCTCTGGCCAGATCGCTCATAGAAAGCCTTAATCCCTAACTTAGTTGTTCTTTGGCTTAAACAGCGTGTCATGTTAACACACCGCACATAAATCCTTAAGCCAAAAACAGTTATCTGCGCCGGTGCTGCATGCCGCTACGTATGTTGGTTATAATGCCGGCCAGCGAACAAGGAGCGGCCACCACGGCCCGGCCAGAGGAATTTTCCATGAATGCAGAGCAGTTAGCCGCAAGCGGCAATGTGGACCCCGAAGAGATTGCCAAGTTCGAGGCCATCGCCTCCCGCTGGTGGGACATGGAGGGTGAATTCAAACCCCTGCACCTGATTAACCCGGTTCGTCTGGAGTGGATAGATCACCAGTGCGGCGGCCTGTTTGGCAAGAAGGTGCTCGATATCGGTTGTGGCGGCGGCATCCTGGCCGAGAGCATGGCCCGCCGTGGCGCCGTGGTCACCGGCATTGACATGGGCAAAGAGCCGCTTGGGGTTGCCCGCCTGCACGCCCTAGAGCAAGGCGTGGAGCTGACCTACAAGCAGATTACGGCCGAGGCCCATGCCCTCGAAGCCGCCGAGCAATACGACGTGGTCACCTGCATGGAGATGCTCGAGCACGTCCCCGATCCGGCATCGGTGCTGCGCGCCATCTCGACCCTGGTTCGCCCCGGTGGCCGCGTGGTGGTTTCGACCATCAATCGTAATCCCAAGTCTTATATGATGATGATTGTCGGTGCCGAATACCTGATGAAGATGGTTCCCAAGGGCACGCACGATCACAAGAAGTTCATTATGCCGGCCGAGTTGTGCCAGCTCGGTGAGCAAGCGGGTCTGCTGGTCAAGCAGATGAGCGGGGTGCACTACCGCCCGCTGCTCGGTGATTTCAAGCTCGGTGCAAACGTGGATGTCAATTACATGGTCTCCTTCATCCGTCCGGAGGAGCGCTAATGACCTTAAGTGCCGTGCTGTTTGACCTTGACGGCACCCTGCTCGACACGGCGCCCGATCTTGGCGCCGCTGCCAACCATGTGCTGATTCATGAAGGGTTTGCCCCGCTTAGCGATGAGGTCATTCGCAAGACCACCTCGCACGGCGCGCTGGCGCTGCTAAAAGCCGGCCTGGGTGATGAGATTGACGCCCTTGGCGCCGAGCGCCTGCGCACCGCCCTGCTCGATTACTACGCCGCACATTTGTGCGTTGGCACTCGCCCCTATGACGGCATGGTGGAGCTGATTGCCTGGCTTGATGAGCAGCAGATCCCCTGGGGGGTGGTGACCAACAAACCGGCCTATTTGACCGAGCCGCTGCTCGCGGCGTTACCTGCATTCAAACGCTGCGGCGTGACCGTCAGTGCCGATACCCTGCCGGTGCGAAAGCCCGATCCTGCGCCACTTTATTATGCTTGTGAGCAACTTGGCGTGGTGGCTGCAGATGCGCTCTATGTGGGCGATCATGTGCGCGACATCGACGCTGGCCGCAATGCCGGCATGCGCACCGCCGTGGCACTGTGGGGATATCTGGATGAAGACCCGGCCAGCTGGCAGGCAGATCTTCATTTTGCTACGGTGCAAGCGCTGCATCAGTGGCTCTATATGGAGCACAAACAGTCACCCCGGGCCGGCTGAAGCTGGCTTCTGTTTGCCCTCTTGAGCCCAAGATGGCGACCTGCTTTTGTGCAGACTGCACACCCCTTGAGCAGTGACCTTTGGCTAGTAAAAAAGGGGGCCGGGTGCAAGAAAAAAAGTTATCAGAAATTTTCTTAACGGACAGATCGAAAGCAGTGTCAGGATCAGGGAAGAGCTGAGCCCTCACTCGCTGTTAGCAGACACTAACACCTCGCCATCACGCACACCTTATCCACAGGAAGTGCAATCGTAGATACATTGCAAAGACGTCTTTACATCACTATCTTGTTGTCCAGCAGTACGAATAACACAATATATAGTGCCTCATCCCCTTTTACTGAGCGTGACTAGCGGGGTGAGGATTTTCGGGAATTCAACAAAAGGTCATCACTCATGAACTTGCTTGTGACTAAACGGGGCGGCAACAAAGAGCCCATCGATCTCGACAAGATCCACCGCGTATTGGACTGGGCCGCAGAGGGCCTCGACAATGTCTCCGTCTCCCAGGTCGAGCTCAAGTCACACATCCAGTTTTATGACGGGATCCGTACCTCTGACATTCACGAAACCATCATCAAGGCAGCGGCAGATCTGATCTCGCAAGAGAGCCCGGATTACCAATACATGGCTGCGCGTCTGGCCATCTTCCATCTGCGCAAGAAAGCCTACGGCCAGTTCGAGCCGCCGCACCTCTACCAGCATGTAGCCAAGCTGGTTGACATGGGCAAGTACGACCAGCACCTGCTCGAAGACTACACCCGTGAAGAGTTTGACGAGCTCAACGGCCACCTCGACCACTGGCGTGACATGACCTTCTCTTATGCTGCCGTCAAGCAGCTTGAAGGCAAATACCTGGTGCAAAACCGCGTCACCGGCGAGATCTACGAAAGCCCGCAGTTCCTCTATATGCTGGTCGCGGTCTGCCTCTTCTCCAAGTATCCGAAGTCAACCCGTCTGGACTACATCAAGCGTTTCTATGACGCGGTTTCGACGTTCAAAATCTCGCTGCCGACCCCGATCATGAGCGGTGTGCGCACCCCGACCCGTCAGTTCAGCTCTTGCGTGCTGATCGAGTGCGATGACAGCCTGGACTCCATCAATGCCACCGCCAGTGCCATTGTGCGTTATGTCTCCCAACGCGCCGGTATCGGTATCAACGCCGGTCGCATTCGTGGTCTGGGTAGCCCCATTCGTGGCGGCGAAGCGTTCCACACCGGTTGCATCCCCTTCTACAAGTACTTCCAGACCGCGGTGAAGTGCTGCTCTCAAGGCGGCGTGCGCGGCGGCGCGGCGACCCTGTTCTACCCGCTGTGGCACATCGAAGTGGAAAGCCTGCTGGTTCTGAAAAACAACCGTGGCGTAGAAGAGAACCGCGTTCGTCACATGGACTATGGCGTGCAGATCAACAAGCTGATGTACCAGCGCCTCATCAAGGGCGGTGACATCACCCTGTTCTCCCCGTCCGACGCGCCGGGTCTGTACGATGCGTTCTTTGCCGATCAGGACAAGTTTGAGGAGCTCTACGTCAAGTACGAGCAGGATCCGTCTATCCGCAAGAAGACCCTCAAGGCCGTCGATCTCTTCTCGCTGATGATGCAAGAGCGCGCCGGTACTGGTCGTATCTACATCCAGAACGTGGACCACTGCAACACTCACAGCCCGTTTGATCCGGCCGTGGCCCCGGTGCGCCAGTCCAACCTGTGCCTGGAGATCGCCCTGCCGACCAAGCCGCTCAACAACATCGACGATGCCAGCGGTGAAATCGCCCTGTGCACCCTGTCGGCGTTTAACCTCGGCGCCATCGACAAGCTAGACGATCTGGCCGAGATGGCCGATCTGGCGGTACGTGCCCTCGATGCCCTGCTCGATTATCAGGACTACCCGATTGCCGCCGCCAAAAAAGGCAGCATGAACCGCCGCACCCTGGGAATTGGTGTCATCAACTACGCCTACTACCTGGCCAAGAACGGTGCCCGTTACTCTGATGGCTCGGGTCTGGCGCTGACCCATCGCACCTTCGAAGCGATTCAGTATTACCTGCTGAAAGCCTCGGTACAGCTGGCCCGCGAATTCGGTGCCTGCCCGGCGTTTAACGAAACCACCTACGCACAAGGCATTTTGCCGATCGACACCTACAAAAAGGATCTCGACGGCCTGTGCGACGAGCCGCTGCACTACGACTGGGAATCCCTGCGTGAAGAGATCCGCACCGTAGGCCTGCGTAACTCCACCCTGACCGCGCTGATGCCGAGCGAGACCTCCAGCCAGATCTCCAACGCCACCAACGGCATCGAGCCGCCCCGTGGTCTGGTGTCGGTCAAGGCCTCCAAGGATGGGATCCTCAAGCAGGTGGTGCCCGAATACAGTCGTCTTAAGGAGAGCTATGAGCTGTTGTGGCAGCAGCCGAGCGTCGATGGCTACCTGCAGCTGGTAGGCGTGATGCAGAAGTTTGTGGATCAGGCCATCTCGGCCAACACCAACTACGATCCGGCTCGCTTTGAAGGCAACAAGGTGCCGATGAAGCAGCTACTCAAGGACTTGCTGACCGCTTACAAATACGGCGTCAAGACCCTCTACTACCACAACACCCGCGACGGTGCTGACGACACCCAGACCGATCTGCAAGACGACGGTTGCGCCAGCGGAGCATGCAAAATCTAATCAAGCGGGCGGGAGCTGACACTCCCGCCCTGCTGCTTTGGTGCAGCAACGACCCTATACGTTCACCGCAATGAGCGAAGAAAGCACATCATGGCCTACACAACCTTCAGTCAAACCAAGAATGACCAGCTCAAAGAGCCCATGTTTTTTGGCCAACCGGTCAATGTGGCCCGTTACGATCAACAAAAGCACGACATTTTCGAACGTCTGATCGAGAAGCAACTCTCCTTCTTCTGGCGCCCGGAAGAGGTGGATGTCTCACGCGATCGCATCGACTATCAGGCGCTGCCGCCCCATGAGCAGCACATTTTTATCTCCAATCTGAAATACCAGACACTGCTCGACTCCATTCAGGGCCGCAGCCCCAACGTGGCACTGCTGCCGCTGGTGTCGATCCCCGAGCTGGAAACCTGGATTGAGACCTGGTCGTTCTCCGAGACCATCCACTCACGCTCGTATACCCACATCATCCGCAATATTGTCAACGATCCTGCGCTGGTGTTCGACGACATCGTGACCAACGACCAGATCCTCAAGCGCGCTGAGTCCATCAGCCACTTCTATGACGAACTGATTGAGTCGACCGCCCTTTATCATCTGCTCGGCGAAGGGGAGCATGACGTCAATGGCCAGCGCGTCACCGTCAGCCTGCGCGAGCTGAAAAAGAAGCTCTATCTGTGCCTGATGAGCGTCAACGCTCTGGAAGCGATCCGCTTCTATGTCAGCTTCGCCTGCTCGTTTGCGTTTGCCGAGCGCGAGCTGATGGAAGGGAACGCCAAAATCATCAAGATGATTGCCCGTGATGAAGCGCTGCACCTGACCGGCACCCAGCATATGCTCAACCTGATGCGCAGTGGCAACGACGATCCAGACATGGCTGAGATTGCCCGTGAGTGCGAGCAGGCCTGTTTTGATCTGTTCAAGGAAGCGGCGCTGCAGGAAAAAGAGTGGGCCGAGTACCTGTTCCGCGATGGCTCGATGATCGGTCTTAATAAAGACATCCTCTGCCAATATGTGGAGTACATCACCAACTTGCGCATGGGCGCAGTCGGCCTGCAGCCAGCCTTTGCCGCCAAGCAAAACCCCATTCCCTGGATCAACACCTGGCTCTCGTCTGACAACGTACAGGTCGCACCGCAAGAAGTGGAAGTCAGCTCCTATCTGGTCGGCCAGATTGACAGTGAAATCAGCCACGAAGATCTGGGTGACTTCGAGCTGTGAGTCACGATGCTGGCATTCTGCAAACAGCTTCCGTCAGCGAGCGGGAAGCCAGCCTCATCCACACCGAAGATGGCATGCTTGTTACAAAGCCGGGCGAAACACTGCTGGCAACCCTGGAGCGGCACGGTTTTTTGGTGGAAGTGCAGTGCCGCAGCGGCTATTGCGGCGCTTGCC
Organism: Aeromonas sp. RU39B; assembly: GCF_900156095.1. Taxonomy (GTDB): domain Bacteria; phylum Pseudomonadota; class Gammaproteobacteria; order Enterobacterales; family Aeromonadaceae; genus Aeromonas. The sequence goes on along the minus strand of NZ_FTMJ01000002.1, from coordinate 451,878 downwards.
GTACCCCCTTGCTAGCGGGCAGTGTGGCCTATCGCCAGACACCGCTCGCCTTTGTTGCCAAAGATGAGTGCCTGCCCTGCTGCTGTCATCCGGTCGGCACGGTCCGATTACCGCTCAAGCGCTGATGCCAGATAAGACCTCCTGCGGGAGGTTTTCTTATCTTCTAGTCATTCCATCCAAGACATGAGCGAAAAAAACGGCCAGCAAATGCTGGCCGTTTTATTGTCATGGACGTTTTCACTTTTTGACCAGTCCGGCCATCTCGGCGGTAATATTACCCGCCTCTTTGAGAAACTCATCGGGCGCTTCATAGTCAGCCGGCAGGGCATCGAGGGATTTAACCTGCGGCTTGCCCATCCGCTTGAGACGCTCGTTGGTGCGCTGCAACGCCAGTGCATCCTGCTTGTCCTGCTCGGCACGGCGCTCGGCTTCATTAAGTGAGAGCGACTTGTTGTCCTTCTCCTTCTTGTAGAGCGCGATATCCTGCTCGAGATAGGCAAACTCCGGATCCTTGGCCGTGCGGCTCTCGTAGTCCGACTCCAGCTTGGGCACGATGGCAGAGAAATCCCCCAGCTTTTGATAGCTGGCCGAGGGGATCTTGTCCCACGGCAGGGCGTTGGGCTCCTGGCTCTCACCGGTTTCCTCGTGCGGCACAGCCGTCGGGAAGGCGATATCCGGAACAACACCCTTGTTCTGGGTACTGCCACCATCGATGCGATAGAACTTGGCAATGGTGTACTGAACGTGACCAAGCGGCTCATCGTAGAAGTCGTATACCTTGGCAAGACTACGGTGCTGCTGCACGGTGCCCTTACCAAACGAGTTCTCACCGATGATCAGCGCGCGACCATAGTCCTGCATGGCTGCAGCAAAGATCTCGGAGGCCGACGCACTGTAGCGGTCGATCAGCACGCTCATGGGGCCACCGTAATACACCTGGCCATCATCGTCGCTGTTAACCGTGATGCGTCCCATGTGATCGCGGATCTGCACCACCGGACCCGAGCTGATAAACAGGCCAGTCAGCGCCGACGCTTCGGTCAGAGCTCCCCCGCCATTACCACGCAGATCCACCACCAAGGCATCGATCTTGTTCTTGTTGAGGGTCGCCAGCTCTTTGATGACGTCATCATGCAGATTGACGTAGAAGCTGGGGATCTCAAGTACGCCGACCTTCTTGCCAAGGGCTGTGATCACCTTGGACTTGGCCGCCCTGTCTTCCAGACGCACCTTGTCGCGGGTAAGTTCAATCACCTCGGTCTTGGTACCGGCACCCTTGCCACGGCGAACCTCGAGGCGCACCTTGCTCCCCTTGGGCCCCTTGATAAGATCGACCACATCATCAAGACGCCAGCCAATCACATCAACAATCTTGCCATCATCCTGGCCGACCCCGGTGATCTTGTCATCAGGCTTGAGTTGATTGGAACGCGCAGCCGGACCGCCGGGCACCAGAGAGCGGATAACGGTGAAGTCATCTTCTGCCTGCAACACGGCGCCAATCCCTTCGAGGGAGAGGTTCATCTCGGAGTTGAAACGATCAGCATTGCGCGGCGAGAGGTAGCTGGTGTGCGGCTCAATGGCACGGGCAAACGAGTTCATAAAGAGCTGGAACACGTCCTCGCTCTCGGTTTGCGCCATGCGCTTGATCGCGTTGTTGTAGCGCTTGGCCAGCAACTCCTTGATTTCCGGCCACTGTTTGCCGGAGAGCTTGAGGCTCAACGCATCATACTTGACCCGTTGCCGCCACAGCTCGTTAAGCTCGGCTTCATCTTTGGGCCAAGGGGCTTTGGCGCGGTCAAATACGTAGGCATCTTTCTGGGTGAAATCGAAGGGGGTATCGAGCAACGTGAGGGCATACGCGTAGCGTTCATAGCGGCGCTGCTGACTCAAGTTGAACATGTCATAGGCCGGATCGAGACGACCGCGTTCCAAGTCCTTGTCAAATCCGCTGCGATACTTCTCGAAACGCTCGATATCCGAGGCCAGGAACAGATTGCGGCTAAAGTCGAGCCCTTCCAGGTAACGGTCGAAAATTTGGGAAGAGAAGGCGGCATCGAGGGAGAACTGCTTGTAATGAGAGCGGGTGAACAGATTGGTGATCCGTTTACTCGCGGTCGCATGCTGACTCTCCTGACTCAGCACGGGCAGTTCACTCTCCTTAAGAACCGGCTCGACAGCCCAGCTAAGCCCGGCAAACGCCAGGCTCAGGGTCAGGAGAGAATAACGAAGTACACCTGGCTTCAAAAAGAGCCTCCTTAGAGGACGAGGTGTTCGAATTTGACGCGCAGCATCATGCCGGTCTGCAGCTGTACCTGCACGTCGTCCTTGGTGATCTCCTTGATGGTCGCCGGAACCGGTGCCTTACCCAGCACCACCTTCACGCCCTGCTCTACCTTCAGATCAGCGGCAGCCACCTTGCGCGGCTCGGGACGACGCGGTTTCTTGGGTTTGTCGCTCTTGGTGTTGTTGACACGGCGGCTGGCAAACACCCGATCCTTGCTCTCCTTAAGAGTCTGCTTGGCGTGAGCCACGTGCTCTTCGGTCAGCGGTTCGCCCGGGGTGCCATCGAGATCAACGCGAGCCATGCCAGCCTTGAGGCCATGCAGATAGCGCCAGCTGGAGGTGTATTGGCGCAGTGCTGAACGCAGCAGGGTCTTAGACACCTTGGGGTCGTCAGCCAGACGTTCTGCCAGATCCTGGAAGATACCGATCTTGAGCGGTTTGGCCTCGCCTTCGGCGACGAAACAGGCCGGGAACTTCTCGATCAGGTAAGCGACGACCTCTTTACTGTTTTTCAGCTTTTCAGTGTTTTCCATGAATAACCTTGGATTAAAAAATGACCGGGGCAACTGCCTCACAGACGACAAGTGCCCCATTATAAAGGGGTTGGGACCGTTTGCGAACTCTCACGCCGACAGAGTTGCTTCCAACACCTTCACCAACTGCTCCAGACCAGCCTGATCTGCCTCATCAAAACGGGCAAACACTGGGCTGTCGATGTCCAGAACGGCTATGACCTCACCTGCACGGTGAACCGGAATCACAATCTCCGAGTTGCTGGCCGCATCGCAAGCAATGTGACCGGCAAATTGATGAACATCGCGCACCAATTGGGTCGCATCTTGTGCCACCGCAGTGCCACACACGCCACGACCTACCGGAATACGGATACAGGCAGGCTTGCCCTGAAACGGGCCGAGCACCAGTGTCTGCCCTTGCAGGAGATAGAAACCGACCCAGTTGATGTCGTTCAGTTCGAGGTTGAGCAGAGCACTGAGATTGGCCATGTTGGCAATCAGATCAGGCTCGCCGTCAATCAGGGCGTGAGCCTGCTGCTGCAGACGTTGGTAGAAGGCGTTTTTATCACTCATGTTGAATTTTTTGGCGAATCAATCGCATCGGTTGGCACAAACCCCAGAACGTTAACTGTCGAACGGGAAAATGCCAACGATTTTTCTCGTATTTACGTTGGATTGTCACTGAGATCACTGGCGATTGACGCGAAAAGGAGCAGTCAGCTGCTGGCCGTCTTCCAACACAATGGTTAATTGCCAGATCATAGCCGGCTCGCTGCAGGCCCCCACCATGGCGCTGGCCACCCACGCGTCCCCCTGTCTGGAAAACGAGAGCGGGATGCGCCCCATAAACATCGAACGCCCCTCCAGCCACGCGTGTTTGGGAGCCATGGAGGGGTGGCCACGAAGGGTCAGCGTAAAGGGGGTTTCAGGCACAATGGGACGCAAAGAACTGCTCACCAGCAGTTCATCAGGTGGCGGCAACCGACAATCCGCGCTGGAAAGATCGCACTCACCGCCGGCCAATATCCGATTGGTCTGGGCAGGCACACTAGAGCCAGCACTCAAGGTGCGCCACAGCACCAGTCCCAGCAGGATAAACAGCACCAGCAACAGCTGGAACACTCTGACATTGGTCAACTTTCCTTGCATAACACTCCCGAATCGACAGCAACCGGCCACCAGCATGTGGCAGGGCTCAAAGATATCACTGTTTGTACTGTTATTTTACGAGGGGCTTAATTATCATCCAGATGAGTTTTCATTTGAGTTGCTTTTGCGCAGCGAACCGTTAACAACTCGCCAAAACAAAACGCTCGAATGGGGCTGTTAGTAACAGGCTGTGCATGGCCGCAAGGCCCACATCGACAACAACAGCATCGGAAGCGAATAGAACAATGAGCCACTCTACACCCCACCCTGAGTACAACTACACCGTTGTGCGTCAGTTCACCGTGATGACTATCGTCTGGGGAATTGTCGGCATGTCGGTAGGTGTACTGATCGCGGCCCAGTTGATCTGGCCTGCGCTCAACTTCGACACGCCCTGGCTGACATACAGCCGTCTGCGCCCCCTGCACACCAATGCGGTGATCTTTGCCTTTGGTGTCAGCGCCCTGATGGCCACCTCATTTTATGTGGTTCAGCGCACCTGCCAAACCCGGCTGTTTGCCGGCGGGTTGGCCACCTTTGTCTTCTGGGGTTGGCAGGCCATTATTGTCTCTGCCGCCATCACCCTGCCCCTCGGCATGACTGGAGGTAAAGAGTACGCCGAGCTGGAGTGGCCGATTGATATCGCCATCGCGATTGTCTGGGTGGCGTACGCCATCGTATTCTTTGGCACCCTGATGAAACGCACCACCTCCCATATCTATGTGGCGAACTGGTTTTTTGGCGCCTTTATCATCACGGTGGCCGTGCTGCATATTATCAACAGCCTGTCCGTCCCGCTGACCCTGTTCAAATCCTACTCCCTCTACTCAGGTGCCATGGATGCCATGGTGCAGTGGTGGTATGGCCACAATGCGGTGGGCTTTTTGCTCACGGCGGGCTTTCTGGGAATGATGTACTATTTCGTGCCCAAGCAAGCCGGACGACCGGTCTACTCCTACCGCCTTTCCATCGTGCACTTCTGGGCGCTGATCTCCCTCTATATCTGGGCCGGTCCGCACCACTTGCACTACACCGCGCTGCCTGACTGGGCCCAATCGCTCGGTATGGTGATGTCACTGATCCTGTTTGTGCCCTCCTGGGGCGGCATGATCAACGGCATCATGACCCTCTCGGGGGCCTGGCACAAACTGCGCTATGACCCGATCCTGCGCTTTTTGATTGTTTCGCTCTCCTTCTACGGCATGTCGACCTTTGAAGGGCCGATGATGTCAATCAAGACCGTCAACGCCCTCTCCCACTACACCGACTGGACTGTGGGTCACGTCCACTCCGGTGCACTGGGCTGGGTTGCCATGGTCTCTATCGGTTCTGTGTACCACCTCATCCCCAACCTGTTCGGGCAGGGACGCATGTACAGTGTCAGCCTGATCAACACCCACTTCTGGCTGGCCACGGTCGGTACCGTGCTCTACATCGTCTCGATGTGGATCTCGGGTGTCATGCAGGGGCTGATGTGGCGCGCGGTCAACGATGACGGCACCCTGACCTACAGCTTCGTCGAAGCGCTGCAGGCCTCTTACCCCTTCTACTTTGTCCGCTTCCTGGGAGGCTGCTTCTTTGTGACCGGTATGCTGCTGATGGCCTATAACGCCTATCGCACCATTACGGCGCCAAAAGGCTCCCTTGAACCCATTGCCCAGCCGGCCTGATTGAAGAGGGATAGCCATGAGCCACAACCGTCATGAAATCTTCGAAAAGAACGTTCCGCTGCTGGCGATCGCCATCGTGTTTGCCATCAGCCTGGGCGGACTGGTCGAAATCACCCCACTGTTTTTCCAAAAGCAGACCACCGAGCCTGTCGATGGTCTTAAACCCTACACGGCGCTGCAGATGGAAGGGCGCGATATCTACATTCGGGAAGGGTGCAGCGTCTGTCACAGCCAGATGATCCGCCCGTTCCGTGCCGAAACCGAGCGCTACGGCCACTATTCGGTGGCGGGTGAGAGCATTTGGGAACACCCCTTCTTGTGGGGCTCCAAGCGCACCGGTCCGGACTTGGCCCGTGTGGGCGGTCGTTACTCCGACGACTGGCACCGCGCCCACTTGACCGACCCGCGCTCGGTGGTGCCCGAGTCCAACATGCCCGCCTTCCCCTGGCTGGCCAAAACCGATATCGACGGCAGCATGACCGGCAAGAAATTGGCCCTGTTTCGCGACCACTTTGGTGTGCCTTACACCGATGCTGATATCGCCGGAGCGCGGGACGCGGTCAAAGGCAAAACCGAGCTCGATGCACTGGTTGCCTACCTGCAATCGATCGGCACAGCGCTCAAGTAAGGAGCAGAGAACATGGACTACGGTACCTTTCGCGGACTCTATACCCTGTTTCTGCTCATCATCATGATCGCCATCGTGGTGTGGGCGTTTAGCAAGCGTCGCAAGGCCAGCTTCGATGAAGCAGCGAATCTTATCTTCGCTGACGAGGAGCACAGTGCCGACAACAAGAACGCAGGAGCGAAGCGATAATGAGCACTCTGTTTAGCATTTTCGTCACGGTCATCACCCTCGGAACCATACTGGGCTGCTTTGCCCTGCTCTGGTGGTGCATCAAGGACAAGATGGGCGTCGAGGAAGGCAAGCCCATGGGCCACGCCTTCGACGGTATCGAAGAGATCAACAACCCACTGCCCAAGTGGTGGAGCTATCTCTTCTTCATCATGATTCTGGTTGGCCTCATCTATCTGGCCGCCTACCCGGGGCTCGGTAACTGGAAGGGGCTGCTGGGCTGGCAAAGCTCGAATCAGGACGTGCGCTCATTGGCCGAGTCCAAAGCCGCCATTGATGCGGCCAAGGGCCAAGGGCTGATGGTGCAATATGACCGTGAGCACGCCAAGGCCGATGCCCTGTTTGGGGCGCGCTTTAAAGAGCTGACCTACCAATCTGATGGCACGAGCTACAAGGCCATCGAGCAGATCGCCAAGGATCCGGAGGCACTGAAAGTGGGGCAACGTCTGTTCTTGCAAAACTGCGCCCAGTGCCACGGTTCGGATGCGCGCGGCGGCAAAGGCTTTCCCAACCTGACCGATGAAGAGTGGCAATGGGGTGGCAAGCCCGATCAGATCAAGACTACCATCATGGGCGGCCGCAAGGCTGCCATGCCGGCCTGGGGTGAGACCCTCGGCAAAGACGGTGTACGCGAAGTCACTGCCCATGTGCTGAGCCTTTCGGGACGCACCGTTGATCCGGTGCTGGCGCGCAAGGGGGCGGCTCGCTTTGCCGTGTGTGCCGCCTGCCACGGACCGGAAGGTAAGGGTGGCGAGGCGTTTGGCGCCCCCAATTTGACCAACACCACCTGGCTATATGGCGGCTCACGCCAAACGGTTGAAGAGACCATCACCCACGGTCGCAACGGTGTCATGCCCGCTTGGCAAGAGGTGCTTGGAGAGGACAAGGTTCACCTGCTCGCCGCCTATGTCTACAGCCTCTCCCATTAGGTAAAAAGCGTGACAGCAGCGTGACTTATCGGCAAAAAGCCTCGGACTCACCGGGGCTTTTTGTTATCTTGGTCAATGTCCGGTTACAGCCCGTTAACCCCAGCTTCACGGTAGTCGTATCATGTCGCAACCCTGGTATCGCCAATTCTGGCCCTGGTTTCTGATAGCGCTTCCCCTGTGCGCCGTGCTGGCTAGCGTCTATACCGCCGTCATCGCCAGCCGTGGCGGTGTCAATCTGGTGGCCGAGGATTACTACAAACAGGGCAAAGAGATTAATCAGGATCTGAGCAAATTTCACCGCGCCGCCAAACTTGGCCTCACCTTCGCCTTGCAAAGCAGCGGCAACACGCTGCTGGTGCAAAAGCGCAGCGGCGACACCACCGATAATCAGGCTATTCATCTCTCGCTGTATCACCCCACCCTGCCCGGCCGGGACAGCGATCATCTGCTTACCGCCGATGCCCGCGGTGTCTATCGCCTCACCTTGGATGCCCCGCTTAACGGTAAATGGCAGGTGCGTATCGATGCGTTTAATCACGAGTGGCGAGTGCAAGAAACCGTGCACTTTCCACTGGCGCAGGAAACCGTGCTTGACCCGGCAGGGCGCTGAGTATGGCGCGCTGTTTTCACTGCGCTGAGCCGGTGAATGACCATCACTACGGGCTCGAGATCAAGGGGATTGAGCAGTGGTTTTGCTGCCCGGGGTGCAAGGCGGTGGCCGAGACGATTCTCGGCTGTGGCCTTGCCAGTTATTACGAACACCGCACCGCCCCCGGCGCTCGTGGTGAACTGATCCCGGTCGAGCTGGCCGCCATGGCTCACTACGATTTGACCGAGGTTCAGCAGGATTTTGTGACCGACAGCGGTCGCGAGCGCGAAACCCAGCTCTCGGTCGAAGGCATCACCTGCGCGGCCTGCGCCTGGCTCATCGAGCGCCACCTCTTCTCCCTACCCGGCGTGCGCTATATCAACGTCAACACCACCACCCACCGAGCCAGAGTTCGCTGGGATCCCGAACGCATTGCATTGAGCGAGCTGCTCAAAGGGTTTGCCGAGGTTGGCTATCGCGCCTATCCGTTCCAGGCTCAAGAGCAGGAAGCGCGCTACGCCCGCGAGGTCAAACAGTACCTGTATCGCATGGGGCTGGCGGGGCTGGCCTCCATGCAGGTGATGATGTGCGCCATTGCGCTCTATATGGATCTGCTGGTGAGCGTGGAAGAGGAGTTTCTGATCTACTTCAAGTGGATAAGCCTGCTGCTCTCAACCCCGGTGATGATCTATTCGGCGCAGCCGTTTTACGTTAATGCCTGGCGAGGTCTTAAACAGCGACATCTGTCGATGGACTTGTCGGTGTCACTGGCACTGATCTCGGCCTTTTTAGCGTCGGCCTGGGCCACGGTGTTTAACACCGGCGAGGTCTATTACGACTCCATCACCATGTTTGTCTTCTTCTTGCTGCTGGGCAGGCTGTTAGAGCTGCGTGCCCGGCGCAAAGCCTCGGAATCAGGCTCCAATCTGGCGCGCCAAGTGCCACTGCTGGCCACCCGCCTCAATGCCGCTGGCGATGAGGAGCTGGTGGTGGCCAAGCAGTTGCAGGCAGGCGATCGTATCCGGGTGCTCGCTGGCGCCACCCTGCCCGCAGACGGCGTTATTTGTGAAGGACAAGCGACCCTCAACGAGGCCATGCTGACCGGCGAGCATCTGCCGGTTTTGCGCCAATGCGGCGAACTGGTCTATGCCGGCACCATCACCACCGACAGCCCGCTACTCATTGATGTCACGGCGCCCCTTGACTCATCGCGCATCGCCCGCATCGTCCAGTTGCAAGACAGCGCCCTTGCCGACAAACCCACGCTGGCCGTGCTGGCCGATATCCTGTCGCGCTACTTTATCGCCGCGCTGCTGGTAATTGCCGCGCTGGTATGGGGCTTTTGGCATCTGCATGACCCAGCGCGCGCCTTTTGGGTCACCTTGTCGGTGCTGGTGGCCACCTGCCCCTGCGCCTTGGCGCTGGCAACCCCCACTGCGCTCACCTCTGCAACGGCGCGATTGACTCGAAGCGGCGTGCTGCTGCGCCGCGGTCACGTGCTCGATGTGTTGCCGGATGTGGATCGCATCGTGCTCGATAAAACCGGCACCCTGACCACAGGTGCAATCCGATTGGTGCGCACCTGCGCGCTGACGCCTCGTCCCCTTGATGAGCTCACCACCCTGGCAGCGACCTTGGAAGCGCGCAGCGAACATCCAATTGCCCGCGCGTTTCATGGCCTGCCCACCTACCCGGACATAGAGGATTACCAGCTGGTGGTGGGCGCCGGCGTGACGGCCACGCTCGCCGGGCATCGCTACCAACTGGGCAGCGCGCGCTGGCTTGGTGTGCATGATGATGGGGCGAGTGAACTCACCATTTGGCTTGCAGAAGATGGCCTGCCCATCGCCCGCTTTGTGCTGGAAGATAGCTTGCGCGCAGAAGCGGCCTCACTGGTGCACACCCTGCAGGCCGCCCACGTCTCGGTCACCCTGCTCACCGGAGACAGCTCGGCGCAAGCGGCGCTGGTTGCCAAGCAGCTGGGGGTGGATGAGCTGGTGCAAGGCGCCAGCCCGGATGACAAGCTGGCCTACCTGAAAGCTCGCCAAAAAGCCGGGGAGATCACCCTGATGCTCGGCGATGGCGTCAACGATGCGCCGGTGCTGGCTGGCGCCCATGTCTCGTTTGCCATGGCAGGCGGCACCGATCTGGCCAAAAACAGTGCCGATGCCATTTTGCTTGGGGATGATCTGCACCGCCTACTCGAAGCCAGGCGCATCGCTCGCCTTACCCGTCACCTGATCCGGCAGAATTTTGCCTGGTCACTGGGGTACAATCTGTTGGTGTTACCACTGGCGGCCTGCGGCTGGTTGCCCCCTTATCTGGCGGCAGCCGGCATGTCACTGAGCTCGCTGGTGGTGGTGTTCAACTCCATGAGGCTGGGCAGATTATGAACATTGTGTTTGTGCTCATCCCGATCGCCATTTTATTTGTGATGATCGCCGTGGGTGTCTTCTTCTGGGCCATTCGCGCCGATCAGTTTGAAGATCTGGACCGGCAAGGCTCCAGCATCCTGTTTGATGAAGAGATGCCCCCCACCACGGTGAAACGCGAGCCGCAGGATGACCCCCGTCAACCTTGATCTGTTTGGCGCACTCTTGATGGGGCTCGCTGGCAGCAGCCACTGCTTTGCCATGTGCGGCGGCGTGTCGGCGGCCCTGTCGATGGCCATCGCCCCGCACCAGCAAAGGCTTGGCCAGCGCTTTGCCTATCTCCTTTGCTACAACCTCGGCCGGATCGTGAGCTATATGCTGGCCGGCGCCTTGGTCGGTGGCGTGCTCGCCTCCATGGTCTCACTGTCCGCAAGCCGCCACGCGATGCTCTGGCTGCAACTGCTGGCGGGTCTGATGATGCTGGCGATTGCCCTCTACCTGGCGGGTTGGTGGCACGGTGTGCTGGTGATTGAGCGCCTCGGTGCGCGGCTGTGGCCCTATATCAAACCGCTGGCGGGCCGCTGTCTGCCCCTGCGCTCTCCCCTAGCGGCGCTGCCGTTTGGCATGGTCTGGGGCTGGCTTCCCTGCGGGTTGGTCTACTCGATGCTCACCTGGAGCGCTGCGTCAGGGAGCGCCGCAGGCGGCGCGCTGATTATGCTCTGCTTTGGTATCGGGACGCTGCCAACCCTGTTTGCCCTCGGCGGACTGGCAGACCGCCTGCGTTACTGGCTGACGCTAAAAAGTTTACGGCTCGGATCGGCTCTGCTGCTGATGTTGCTGGCATTGCATACTCTGTGGCGAACGCTGGGAGCACTTTGAGACTCTATCCAACAAACAGGAGTTAATGATAAACTCTTTGACATAAATCAATTTCTCTCGAAGCGCCTATGATCCCGGAAAAGAAAGTTGGTAGACGCGTTCAGAGTGGCGGTTGCGCTATCCATTGCCAGGACTGCAGTATCAGCCAACTCTGTATCCCCTTTACCCTCAATGAGAATGAGCTAGATCAGCTCGATAGCATTATCGAGCGTAAAAAGCCCATCCAGAAGGGTGAGGAGCTGTTTAAGGCCGGTGACGAACTCAAGTCGCTCTACGCCATTCGTTCCGGGACTATCAAGTCCTACACCATCACCGAGCAAGGTGACGAGCAGATTACCGCCTTCCATCTGGCGGGCGATCTGGTCGGTTTCGATGCGATTCACCGCCAGAGCCACCCCTCGTTTGCCCAGGCACTGGAAACCTCGATGGTGTGTGAGATCCCGTTCGATATCCTTGATGAGCTGTCGGGCAAGATGCCCAAGCTGCGCCAGCAACTGATGCGCCTGATGAGTAACGAGATCATGGGCGATCAGGAGATGATCCTGCTGCTGTCGAAGAAAAACGCCGAAGAGCGGCTGGCTGCGTTCCTCTATAACCTCTCGGTGCGTTTCTCCGAGCGAGGCTTCTCGCCCCGTGAATTCCGCCTCTCCATGACCCGTGGCGACATCGGTAACTATCTGGGCCTCACCGTAGAAACCATCAGCCGACTGCTTGGCCGCTTTCAAAAGACCGGCCTGATTGGTGTGAAAGGCAAATACATCTCCATCCTTGACCAACAGGCACTGTCTGAAATGGCCGGTAACGCCAAGACCGAGTCCTGCTGATCTCCTGCTGCCGGATCTCCCCCCAAAAGGTGATCCGGCGCTCGCAACGCCCCCTCCCATTGTTATAACCTTGTGTCTGACCGGGCCTGTTTCGGTCCTGTTTGCATTGGGAGGCAATCATGGACAAGTACCGCAATATCCTGGTGGTTGTTAATCCGGAAGAAGAGCGTCAGGTGGCGCTTGAGCGCGCGGTCAAGGTCGCAGCTCTCGAGCAGGATGCCAAACTGACACTGCTGTTGCCCATCTACGATTTTTCTTACGAAATGACCTCCATGCTCTCCTCCGACGAGCGTAAGGAGATGCAGGAAGGCGTGATCGGCCAGCGTCGCGAGTGGCTCGACACCATCGTCGCGCCCTATCGCGAGCACCGCCCTGTCGATGTGAAGGTGGTCTGGCACAGCCGACCGTTCGAGTGCATTTTGCAAGAAGTGCTGGCCCATGAATATGATCTGGTGGTCAAGGGCACCCATCATCACAGTTTCCTGCAAACCTTCATCTTTACCCCTACCGACTGGCACCTGCTGCGTAAATGTCCCTGCCCCATTTTGCTGGTCAAAGAGAGCGAGTGGGTCCGTGGTGGACATATCGTGGCGGCCATCAACTGCACCAGCGATGACGAAGAGCAACAAAAGCTCAATGACCGCATCACTGCTGAGGGCATCGAAGTGGCCGAGTTGCTCGGCGCCGATCTCTATCTGGTCAACAGCTACCCCTCGACACCGGTCAATGTGGCTATCGAGTTGCCGGAGTTCGATCCCAAGGCCTATAACGATGCAATTTTGGAGCATCACCAAATGCTGATGAAACAGCATGCAGGGCGCTTTGGGATTGGCGAGGCCTGGACCCGGGTGGAAGAGGGATTACCTGAAGAGGTACTGCCCGAGATTGCCCGCAATCTCAATGCCAGCCTGATGATCATGGGCTGTGTCGGGCGCACCGGTCTGTCTGCCGCCTTGCTCGGTAACACCGCCGAGCAGGTGATTGACCAGCTCCATTGTGACCTGCTTATCTTGAAGCCCGACGGCTATGTCTGCCCCATGCAGACCCGCCACAAGGCGTAACTTGCCCTGACCCGGGACACGGCTATAATACCCGCCTGTTTTTGTCCCGGGTCGTTCGTCATGCAAGAAGAGCTCAACGCCAAAGAGAAGTACAACTTTAACAAGCTGCAAAAGCGCCTGCGTCGCAACGTGGGCCAAGCGATTGCCGACTTCAACATGATTGAAGAGGGCGATCGGGTCATGGTGTGCCTCTCGGGTGGCAAGGACAGCTTTGGCATGCTCGACATTCTGATGAACCTGCAGCAAAGCGCGCCGGTCCATTTCGAGTTAGTCGCGGTCAACCTCGACCAGAAGCAGCCCGGTTTCCCCGAGCATGTGCTGCCTGAATACTTGGGCTCTCTGGGTATCGAGTACAAGATTGTGCAGGAAGATACCTACTCCATCGTCAAAGAGAAGATCCCCGAGGGTAAGACCACCTGCTCGCTCTGCTCGCGCCTGCGCCGTGGCATTCTCTATCGCACCGCCCAGGAGCTTAACTGCAACAAGATTGCCCTTGGCCATCACCGTGACGACATCCTCGAGACCCTGTTTCTCAACATGTTCTACGGTGGCAAGCTCAAGTCCATGCCGCCCAAGCTGGTCAGTGACGATGGCAAGAACGTGGTGATCCGCCCACTGGCTTACTGCAAGGAAAAAGATCTGGTGCGTTATGCCGAGATCAAGGCGTTCCCGATCATCCCGTGCAACCTGTGTGGCTCGCAGGAAAACCTGCAACGCCAGGCCATCAAGCAGATGATGCAGGAGTGGGATCGCCGCTTCCCCGGCCGTCTCGAGACTATGTTTACCGCCATTCAGGACGTGGTGCCGAGCCACCTGCTCGATCACTCCCTGTTTGATTTCAAGAGCATCAACCGCGACTCCGGCATCATCGATGGCGGTGACAAGGCCTTCGATCCGCCCGAGCTGCCCACCTCGGCGCTGCTTGATATCGACAGCATGGAGCGACTCGATATCGTCGAGATCCGCTAAAACGACCAAGGCCGCACTGATGCGGCCTTGTTGTTTTATGGGCTGTCTATAGGACTATTTCTTGCCGAGCCCGTATTCGCGCAGCTTGTTGGCAATCGCGGTGTGTGACACCCCAAGGCGCTTGGCAAGCTGGCGGGTGGAGGGATAAGCCGGATAGAGCCGCTCCAGCAGGCGCCGCTCAAAGCGTTTGGTCGCCTCTTCCAAATCCCCTTCAAACCACTCATCGATCACCGGCAGCGGCTCATTTTCAATGGGCAAATCGATATGCTCGGGGCCGAGCTCATCACCATCGAGCAGGGTCATGGCGCGATAGAGGCAATTGCGCAGTTGCCGCACGTTACCCGGCCAGCGATAAGCCTGCAGAAAGTCCGCCAGATGGCGGTTAAACCGCGGCCGGCTGCGCTGCTGCTCGGTGGCAAAGCGAGCCACAAAGTAATGCGCCAGCGGCACGATATCCGCTTTGCGTTCACGCAGCGGCGGCAGATTCAGGGTCAGCACGTCGAGCCGATAGTAGAGATCTTCACGAAACCTGCCCTGTCCCACCAGCTCCAGCAGGTTCTTCTGGGTGGTGCAGATAAAGCGCACATTAACCTGCACCTCCTTCTCGTCGCCCACCCGGCGAAACACGCCGTCTTGCAACACGCGCAAGAACTTGGTCTGTAGATGCGGCGACATGTCACCAATCTCATCGAGCATCAAGGTGCCGCCGCTGGCGAGCTCCAGCACGCCGCGCTTGCCATCGGTGTTGTTACCAAAGGCGCCGGGGGCATAGCCAAACAGCTCGCTCTCGGCCACGTTGTCGGGCATCGCCGCGCAGTTGAGCGCCATAAAAGGGCGACTTGAGCGCAGGCTGGCGCCATGACAAGCGCGGGCCAGCAACTCTTTGCCGGTACCGGTTTCCCCCATGATCAAAAGCGGAGCATCCTGCATGGCGAGTTTGGCCGCTTCGGTCAGCACTTGCTGCATGCGCGGGCTGTGGGACTGAATGTGTTCAAAGCCGCCAATTTCGTCCGCATGCAGCGCATTAAAGTGCATCCCGATGCGGCGCGCCGATTTGAGCACCACTACGGCGCCAGCCAATGTCTGATCTTCGGCCACAAACAGCGGGATAAGATCAGCAAGATACTCCTCACCACCCAGGGCCAGCTTGCAGGTCTGAGGGCGCGGCTCGGCCGATTCGAGCCAACGGGTAAACGCAAACCCCTTGATATAGTGGCCAAGCGCCCCGCCCCTGAGCTCTTCGAGCGTCGTAGACAGTGCTGACTGAGCGGCCTGATTGGCCTGGGTAATACGACCGCGGGCATCGAGAGAGAAGATGAGATCAGGCAGTGCCCGCAGCAGCGCCTCTATTTCATGATGCTCGCGCTCGGAGGGCATGTAGGGAATGGTCTTCACATCATGCACCCCGGGAATACGGCGAATTTCCGGCATCAGGTGCTGGAAATCGGAGAAGGCCAACTCGGGAAAGTTGAGATAAATAATACCGCTGGTGTCGATTTCGATGCCGCGCAGATCTATCTGCCGCTCCACCAACCGATCCAGCAGCTCCCGGGTCAGCCCCAGGCGGTCTTCACAGGTCACTTCAAGACGCATGCAAGGGTTAATCCTACCGACATGTCAATAATGGCGGATGATACAGACTGCCCCCGTCAGGCGCGAGTGCCCACGCCGAAAAATGTGTCTTTACCGGCATTTAGCGAGCATTTGCGCCTTCTCTGGTGATTGCGTGAGCCGCAACGATTAACGGCTCTCCTGATCGCGCCCCCCAAGCACAGAGGTCACCTTATCAAGCAGCCCGGCGCGAAAACTCGATAACTTGGGCCGTTCTTCACGCTGCCAGGGAATGGGGCGGCAACTCTCCATCACCTTCAGACCGAGTCGCGCGGTCAACAGCCCAGCGCCAATGCCCTGGGCGGCGCGCGCCGAGATACGGGCAGCCAGATCGGCGCCCAGCACATCCAGCCCCACGTCGGTCACCAGCTCGGTCGCGCCAGCATAGACGATGTTACGAAACACCTGACGCAGCAATCGAATGCGGCTCCAATAGCCCAGCTCAATGCCATACACGCCGGCAATATCATCAATCATGCGCAGGTTGCGCCACAAGATCAGCGCCATATCCACCACCGCGAGCGGACTGATTGCCACCATCACGGCCGCTTCAGCTGACCACTTGATCACCCGGCGCTGCGCTGCCAGATCACAGCCTGCCAGCACCTGCTGACTATACAGCGTCAGTAGCTCGCGATCGTTATGGCTGCGCTCTTGCAGCTGACAAAACGTGCGGTAAGCCTCGCTGTGAAGCACATCACTATCCCGTGCAATCTCTTCACACAACGCGCCGGCCTGACCAATCCCCTCTCGCGCCAGCAGTGTCTGCGCCTGTTCACGACGACGCTCGCGCCGGCGCAGGCGACGAAGACGCACTGCTTCACGCACCACTTGCTGGCCAACACCGAGCAGCAATAGCGCCGAGCCAACCATCCAGGCCCCGCCCCACAGCGGCGAATCGAGCCAGGATTGCCAGACAAAGCGGCCCCACTCGCCCAGCCCCAACAGGGCAACCGCGCCGCCGCCCAAGGTTAACAGCCTATGATGGCGAGCTCGTTTAGGTGCGCTGGCAATCGGCTCAATGAGATCGTCGGCCAAGGGCTCAAAGCTGGCTTCATCGAGCAGCGCCGGGCCACGCGGCCGGGCGGCTGGCTCCTCGACCTGCAGGGTATCGAGCACAATACGTCCCTGTGGGCGCAGCTCGGCCACCCGCGACGACGGATGAAGAGGGTCAGACGATGAGTCCGGCATCGGTTTATCCTTACTCACAGCGGTTACTCAAGTTTGTCACCGAGCAGATATTGCAGCGCGGCATCGAGTCGAATGTGCGGCAGCGCCTCGTGCGCGGGCATCACCAAGGGGCGAAATGCCTGAAAATCAAAGCTGCCTTGCTGCCACCAACGCTCGGATGGCGGCGAAGAGGGCACTTCACCAGGAAACAGCAGTTGTGGCTGACCATCCAGCGTCGTTCCGCGCAGCGCCGGGAACGTTTGGCCATCATGGCGCCCCTGACCCACTTCCGTGGCCCGCACCGAAGCGAGCGCCATACATTCGGTCTCGATGCCGGCAAAACGGGCTTGTCCACGTCCTTGCCCCACTAAGGATTGCAACAAGGAAACCATGGCCGGATGCTGCTCGGGCGTCACATGATCTGCTTTACTGGCCACCAGCAACAGCTTGTCGATGCGCGGCGCAAACAGCCGTTGCCACCAGCCACTTTTGCCATAGCGAAAACTTTCCATAATGCGCGCCAACGCCAGCTGCATATCGCTAAAACTCTCCGGCCCTTCATTGAGCGGTTGCAGGCAATCAACCAGCACGATCTGCCGGTCAAAACCGGCAAAATGCTGCTGGTAAAACCCGCGCACCAGATGCTGCTTGTAGTGCTCGAAGCGCTCACGCAGCGCACTGTAGAGCGACCCGGCGGCGCACTCGCCAGCGGGCGCTGCCCAGACCCAGGGCACAAATTGCAGCATGGGGGCGCCGGCATATTCGCCCGGCAGCACAAAGCGTCCGGGCTGAACAAGATGCAGGCCAAGGCGCGCTTTGCACTGATGCAGCCACTCGGTATAGGCCGCCGCCACGGCGACCACGCGCGACTCATCAAGGGGGTCACTGGCCTGCCAGCGCTGCGAAAGCCAGGGCTCGGCCAATTCACGCAGCGCCGGGCGCTCGAGCTGGCGGCGCACCTGCTCGCTCCACGCTTCAAAGCTTTGCGAAAGCAGCGGCAAGTCCAGCAGCCACTCCCCGGGGTAATCGACAATATCGAGAAACAGGGTCTGATGATCGCCAAGCTGGCGGCGAAGCAGATGCCGGCTGCGATAGCGTAGCTCAAGGCGGATCTCGGCCACGCCACGGGTCGCCGCTGGCCAGCGTGGCGCCGGGCCATGCAGCGCCGCTAACGCCGGCTCATAGGCAAAGGTGGGAATGTGGTGGTTTATCTGCGCCACCCGGCGCGCGCCGAGCAGCCGACCTTGGCGCACCACATCCCATTGCGGCAACCGGGCATCGCTTGCCGCATGCTCCAGCTGATTAACCAGCGAGGTGATAAAGGCGGTTTTGCCCGCCCGTGACAAACCGGTGACGGCCAGACGAACGTGTCGGTCCAATCCGCGCTGGACCAGCTCGCCGGCCTTATCCTGCCACTGGCGCAGTTGCTGCTCGATGCTCATCAGAGGTGACGAAACTCCCGTTTAAGGTGAAATTCCCGCGAAGTTACCAGCTTTTCCATGGCCTGCAGCCGTGGCTCGAGGCTATCGAGCTCGGCGCTGACACGGGCCAGCGCCTGATGACTGGTCATGCCCGCCTGCCAGCTGCGCGATTTGATATGCAACTCGCTATCATCAACCGTGCTCGGACGCTTGTCGAGCAGCAGCCAGGCCGCCAGATAGGCAGTAACGGTGATAAAACCGGCGAAGATCAGCCCACTCACGGCCAGCAAGCGCATGATCCAGAGCTCGACGCCAAAATAGTCGGCGAGGCCCGCGCAGACACCGGCAATTTTGCCGCGTCGGCTATCACGATAGAGTCCACGACGCTCACGAATCATGATCGACTCCTCCAACCGGGCACCTCACTATCGAGGATTGATTCGAGGGTCGTGACGCGCTCCTGCATCTTTTCACTGCGCTCAAGCAGCGCTTGGAGCTGACTGCGCTCCCCTTCGGCCAACCCGTCGCCCATTCGGCTCTTGGCGCGGTAGTGCAGGATCAGCCACAGCGGCGCCACCACCACCATAAACACAATCATGGGAACCATCATTACGCCCAGCACATTACTCATCGCTTACTCCCCTTGCTTGTCGGTCGTGCTCATCCGGCTGCGCAGCGCTTCGAGCTCGCGGCTGATCTCGTCATCGGCTTCGAGCTCGGCAAACTGGGCCTTGAGCGAGCGGTCCGTCGAGACATCGGCGCGCGCCTCCATCTCGTCAATACGCCGCTCCATGCGCTCAAACTTCTCGCGAGCGGCCGCACCGGCGCCGCGAGCCAGACTCTCTTGCACCTGAATGCGGCTGCTGGCGGCATCGCTACGCAGCTGCATGGCTTTTTGCCGGGCACGGGCGTCATCGAGCTTGGCCTGTAGCTGAGCAATCTCCTCGCCAAGCTTGGCCACGGCCGCATCGGCCGCCGCCCGCTCGCGCTCAAGCGAGGTCACCAGCTCCTGCTGCTTGCTCTTTTCAATCAGCGCGGCGCGGGCCAGATCGTCACGCCCCTTGGTGATGGCAAGCTCCGCCTTGCCCTGCCAGCTGGCCACCTCATCCACATGACGCTGGCACTGACGCTCGAGATCTTTCTGGTTGGCCAGATAACGCGCCAGGTTGGAGCGCTCCCTGACCAGCTCATCTTCCATCTCCTGAATGATGAGACGCACCATTTTTTGCGGATCTTCCGCCTTGTCGAGCAAGGCCGAGAGATTGGAATTGATGATATCGGCAAGCCTTGAAAAAATGCCCATGATGAACTCCTTACATAGCGCGGGACGGATACAGCGTGCAACACGCACTGGCTACACGGCCAAGGTTATCGCAAACGGCGTGCCAATCCGGCCAGGAGCGTTAATGCCTTGATTTACCTAGCCTAACACTCCAAGATGAGAGGAGACAAATGCACCCATGTGGTCTTTATCGCCACATGTTGGCCAAATTTACCAAGGAGTTTGCATGCAACCGGTTCAGGAGAGCCTGCTGGGCGAATCCAACGCCTTTCTCGAAGTGATCGAGCAGGCGTCACGGTTGGCCCCCTTGCGCAAACCTGTGCTGATCATCGGTGAGCGCGGAACCGGCAAGGAGCTGATTGCCCACCGATTGCACTATCTCTCCACCCGCTGGGACCAGCCGTTTGTCACCCTCAACTGCGCGACCTTAAGCGAGACGCTGCTGGAAACCGAGTTGTTTGGCCATGAGGCCGGCGCCTTTACCGGGGCAGCGAAACGCCACAGCGGCCGTTTTGAGCGCGCTGATGGTGGCAGTTTGTTTCTCGACGAGCTGGCCACCTGCTCCCCACGCGTGCAAGAGAAGCTGCTGCGGGTGATAGAGTATGGCGAGTTCGAGCGGGTGGGCGGTGCCAAGCCCATTCGTGTTGACGTACGCCTTATCTGTGCCACCCACGAAGATCTGCCACAACTGGCCGATGATGGAAAATTTCGTTACGACCTGCTGGATCGGCTGGCCTTCGATGTAATAACCTTGCCGCCCTTGCGTGAACGCGCAGCCGATATCCTGCTGCTGGCCGAGCATTTTGCCCATGCCATGACCCGCGAACTGGCGCGGCCACTGTTTGCCGGTTTCACCGAGCGGGCACAACGGGCCATGCTGGAGTATCATTGGCCGGGCAACGTGCGCGAATTAAAAAACGTGGTCGAGCGCAGTCTCTATCGCCTCGACACCGCCGAGCAACCTCTCGATCGCATCATTATTGATCCGTTCGAGTCGCCGTGGCGAAAGCGTCCGGCTCTGCCTGCCGAGGCGCGCCAGGGTGAGCCGCCCAGCTTGCCGCTGGATCTGCGCAGCCAGGTTGAAGCGCTCGAGACCACCTTGCTGCGTCAGGCGCTGGCCCAGGCCCAGTTTAACCAGCGCAAGGCCGCCGAACTGCTCGGGCTGAGTTACCATCAGTTTCGTGGCATGCTACGCAAATATCGACTGCAGGAAGGCGATGACGCCTGATGCCCAATGACGTGACGGTTCAACCATGACCATCGATAAATACCTTCTGCTGGCTGGCGCCCTGTTCGTCGGTTCGGCTTACGCCGATGAGACGATAGCACGCCCGGAAGGGTTGATTTACTGCTCGGAAGGGGTTCCACAGACCTTCAACCCGCAGCTGACTCACGCCGCCACCACACTGGACGCCATTTCGCTGCCTTTGTATGACAGGCTGCTGGAGGTCAATCCGGTCACGCTGGCCATTGAGCCCGGACTTGCCACGGCGTGGACGCTCAGCGATGACGGCCTGACCTACACCTTCACCCTGCGTGACAAGGTGCTGTTTCATACCAGCCCCTGGTTCAACCCGACCCGTCCTTTCAACGCCGATGACGTGGTGTTTACCTTCAACCGCTTGCTAGAGCCCAGCCACCCCTATCATCAGGTCTCGGGCGGTAACTACCCCTATTTTCGCAGCCTCGGGCTCGATAACCTGATCAAACGGGTCAGCCGGGTGGACGAGCGTCACGTGGTGTTTGAGCTCAACCACCCCAACGCCTCGTTTCTGGCCGATCTGGCCAGCAGTTATGCAGTGATGCTGTCGGCCGAGTATGGCGCGCAGCTGCTCAGCGCCGGCACCCCAGCACTCATTGACAGTCGCCCGATCGGCACCGGTCCGTTTAAGTTCAAGGAGTACCGGGATCATCAGTTTATCCGCTATCTGCGCCATGATGCGTACTGGCGCGGCGCACCGCGTACCGCGCAGCTGGTGTTTGATATCACGCCACGCTCGGCCAAGCGCCTGACCAAGCTGCTCACTGGCGAGTGTGACGTGATGAGCTATCCGGCCGCGAGCCAGGTCAAAGTCATCCAGGAGCACCCGGAGCTGGCGCTGTCAGTGCAAAGCGGAATGAACGTCTCGTTTATTGCCATCAATACCCGCAAGGCGCCGTTTAATGATGTGCGGGTGCGCCGCGCCATCGCCGCCGCCGTCAATCGCAGCAACCTGCTGCAGGCGGTCTATTTTGGCAACGGCGATGTGGCGCGCAGCCTGCTGCCGTCGCTCTCCTGGGGCTTTGACCCCTCCTTACCGCAGCCGGTGACCGATCTTAAACTTGCTCGTCAGCTGCTCAAAGAGTCCAAGCACGAGAAGGGGTTTGACATGACCCTGCTGATCCCTTCCGGCTCGCGCCCATTCAACCCTGATCCGATGAAAAGCGCGCAACTGATCAGAAGCGATCTCGCCGCCATCGGCATTAAGGTCAAGATCCGCATGCAGGAGAGCCCGGTGCTGGATAGAAGTGTCAGCCAAGCCGGTTACGACGCCATTCTCGGTGGCTGGCTCGCCAATAACAGCGACCCGGATAACTTCTTTCGCCAACTGCTCGGTTGCCACGCCATCAGTGGCGGCAGCAACCTCAGCCGCTGGTGCGATCCGGGCTTTGAACAGTTGCTCGATGATGCGGTCAGCACCCAGCAAATGGGCTTTCGTATTCGTAACTACTACTACGCCCAGCAGATCCTGGCGAGCGAAATGCCGCTCATCCCGCTGGTGCATGCCCTGCAGATCCAGGCCAACCGCCGCGATATCCAGGGGCTGCAGATCTCGCCGCTCGGCGGCACCCTGTTTAACGGCGCTTACCGGGAGTAATCATGCTGCTCTATACCTTGCGTCGCATCATCCTGCTGCTGATCACCATTCTGGTGCTGACCTTTGTTGCCTACCTGCTTGGCTATCGCCTGCTCAGCCACGAGTTCCCCTTCTGGAGCGGCTATAGCCACTATCTGGAGCGGATCTGGCAAGGGGATCTTGGCATATCGCAAGCCTCCGGGCAGCCGGTGATTGACCAGATCACGCTTTACTTCCCGGCAACCCTGCAGCTGTGCATAGCGGCGTTCGTGGTCTCGCTGCTGGTCGGTATTCCCCTTGGCACCCTGGCGGGTCTGCATCAGGGCAAGACGCTGGATGTACTGGTGATGGGGGCAGGTCTTGTCAGCTACTCGGTGCCGATCTTCTGGCTGGCGCTACTGATGGTGTCGTTCTTTTCACTGGATTTGGGTTGGCTGCCCTCGTCGGGTCAGCTGGATTTGCTCTATGACGTGCCGGCTACCACCGGGATCACCCTGATCGACATTCTGCTCACGCCCGCTGCCTGGCAAAAAGCCGCGCTGATGGACGCCCTGCGCCACATGGTGCTGCCTTGCCTGCTGCTGGCCATCGTGCCGACCATCGAGGTGATCCGCCATGTGCGCAGCTCGCTGATCGTGGTAATGAAGCAAAACTATGTCAAAGCGGCCGCCAGCCGGGGGCTATCCAAGGCTCATATTGTTTGGCGTCATGGCCTGAAGAATGCTTTGCCCCCGATTATTCCACTGCTGGGCTTGCAACTGGGTAGCGTACTCACCACTGCCATGATGACCGAGGTCATCTTTGACTGGCCCGGCATTGGCCGCTGGCTGGTTAGCAGCATCGCCCTGCAGGATTTTGCAGCGATCCAAGGGGCAACCCTGGTGGTGGCCTGTTTCGTTATTGTGGTCAATGTGGCGACCGAGCTACTGACCACCCTGCTCTATCCGGTGCGCCGCAAGGAGCTGTATGCAAGATAATCTCTATCCCGAGCTCAAGATCCTCTCGCCCCTTGAGCAGACCTGGGCCTCATTTCGCAAAGACCCGCTGGCGATGGCTGCGTTTTGGTGTCTGCTGGTGCTGTGTCTGATTACCCTGATAGGTCCCTGGATCGCGCCTTATGGTATCGATCAGCAGCACAGCGCGGCGCTGTTGATGCCACCGTCCTGGTCGGCGCAAGGCAGTATCGATTTCTTCCTCGGCACCGACGATCTGGGCCGTGATATCCTGTCGCGGCTGGTGAGCGGTGCCCGCCTGACCTTTGGCTGCGCGCTGCTCGCCGTGTTGGTGGCCCTGCTGTTTGGCACCGCTGTCGGCGTGGTCGGCGGTATGAGCCGCGGCGTTAAATCCAGCGTCTTGCACCACCTGCTCGATACCGTGCTGTCGATTCCCTCTCTGTTGCTGGCCATCATCATGGTGGCGATCCTCGGCCCGGGACTGGCCAATACCCTGATTGCCATCACGCTGGCGTTGATCCCGCAGTTTATCCGCGCCGTCTACAACGCGGTGCACACCGAGATGCAAAAGGAGTACATCATCGCCAGCCAGCTCGACGGCTCTCCGCCGCTGCGCATTATGTGGCTGGCGATTGTACCCAATATCACCGATACCCTGGTCAGTCAGACCACTCGCGCTTTGTCAGCAGCCATTCTCGATATTGCAGCGGTCGGCTTTCTGGGCTTGGGCGCCCAGTCGCCGCAACCCGAGTGGGGCACCATGTTGGCCGAGTCGAGCGATCTGGTCTATCTCGCTCCCTGGACCGTCACCCTGCCCGGGGTCGCTATTTTCTTTAGCGTCCTGGTGACTAACCTGGTGGGTGAAGGCATTCGTGAAGCGCTCAAGATGGGAGATGACTGATGCCACTTCTGGATATTCGTAATCTCACCATCGAGATCAACACCCCGCACGGCAAGGTCAAGGTGGTCGACCGAGCCAGCCTGACCCTGGCCGAAGGGGAGATCCGCGGCTTGGTTGGTGAATCTGGCTCGGGTAAGAGCCTGATAGCCAAGGTGATCATGGGGCTGACCAAGAGCAACTGGACGGTGCGCGCCGATCGGATGCGTTTTAACGACCTCGATCTGCTGACCATGGAGCCACGCCAGCGCCGCCAACTGGTTGGCCGCGAGATGGCAATGATCTTCCAGGACCCGGTCAGCAGTCTCGACCCCTCTGAGGAGGTCGGCGCCCAGCTTGAAGAGGCGATCCCGACCCACACCTTCGAAGGCAAGTTCTGGCAGCGTTTCCTGTGGCGACGCAAACGGGCTATCGCCTTGCTGCACCGGGTGGGTATTAAAGATCACAAGAAAGTGATGAGTGCCTACCCGCATGAGCTGTCGGACGGTATCTGCCAGAAGGTGATGATTGCGATGGCCATTGCCAAACAGCCGCGTCTGCTGGTCGCTGACGAGCCCACCAGCAGCATGGAGACCACCGCCCAGTCCCAGATCCTGCGTCTGCTCGACAAGATGAACAAGCTCAACAACACCACCATCTTGCTGATCAGTAACGATATTGCCGCCATCGCCAACCTGACCGATACCATCAACGTGATGTATTGCGGCCAGATGGTCGAGGTCGGCACTCGCGATCAAGTCACCGAAACCCCGCACCACCCTTATACCGATGCGCTGCTCAAATCGAGCCCGGACTTTGACGAGCTGGTTCGCCACAAATCGCGGCTGCACACCCTGCCCGGCGTGATTCCGCCGCTGCAACACCTGCCGATCGGTTGCCGGCTCGGCCCGCGTTGTCCTTATGCCCAGAAGCTCTGCGTACAGACGCCCGGCATGAGCAAAATCAAGGGGCACCAGTTCAGCTGCCATTTCCCGTTGAACATCGAGGAGAGCAAGAAGTGAGCGACGCAACCCCGCTGCTGCAGGTGCGACAACTCAGCAAGGTCTTCCACAACCGGATTGGCCTGTTACGCCGCCACCGGGTTGAGGCGATCAAATCCCTCTCCTTCCAACTGGAGGTGGGTCAGACCCTGGCCATTGTCGGTGAGGCTGGCTCGGGCAAAAGCACGCTGGCCAAGATCCTGGCGGGCGCGGTGGCCCCCACCAGCGGCGAGATCCACATCAACGGCGAGCTGATGCGTCACGGCGACTATCAAACCCGCTGCAAACTGCTGCGGATGATTTTTCAAGATCCCAACTCCTCACTCAACCCCAAGCTGCGGGTGGGGCGGATTCTGGAAACGCCGCTGCGCCTTAACACCGAGCTCACGCCACAAGAGCGTGAAAGGCGGGTGCAAGAGACATTGCGCAGGGTAGGCATGCTGCCCGAGCACGCCTTGTTCTACCCCTCCATGCTCTCGGCGGGCCAAAGACAGCGGGTGGCACTGGCGCGGGCCATTATCCTCAATCCGCTGATTGTGGTGGCGGACGAAACCCTGGCCAGCCTGGATATTTCGGTGCGCTCGCAGATGATCAACCTGCTGCTCGAGATGCAAGAGAGCATGGGGCTGAGCTACATCATGGTCGCCAATGATTTAGGCGTTGTGAGCCACATCAGTGACGAAGTGCTGGTGATGCACGAAGGACAGGTGGTCGAGCGCGGTAAGACCCTGCGGGTGTTTGCCGATCCGCAGCACGATGTCACCAAGCGCCTGATCCAGAACTACGACAACGAATACCGCCGTTAACCCCTACGCCCCTATCAGGCATCACGCTCAGAGGGGATCGCTAAACGGGTAGCCCTGCTCAATCAGGCTCACCAACTCATGCAGAGGTGGCGTAGCAGTGAGCTTGACGATGGCGGGATAAAACACCTGCTGACTGGGCAAGATATCAAAGCAGCGGCTGTGATTAAGCTGCTCGGCGCGAATTTCCGAGGCGGGCAGTAGCGCCGCTGCCTCTAATCCCCCCTCCAGCCAGTTGAGGATTAGCTCCGGCTGGGAGATATACATCAGCACGTCCGGTTGCACCCCGGATTTACGCAGCTGATTCATCAGATATTCCATGGTCCCCGCCCCGCTGGCGCGCTTGAGCATGATGAGCGGCAACTCCCCCAACTCAGAAAATGACAGCGCCGTGCGCATATCCCGATCCGGTAGTAAGGCGCGGTGTACCACAGCCTTGAGATGCACCGGTGGCAAGGTGATACAGGTGTAACTTTCGAGCTTGGCGGGGCGCTGAATAAGGGCAAAATCGAGCAGATTATGGCCCAGTAATGTCTCCAGGTGACTGGAGTCCGATACCTGGATTTGCCACTCGGCATGGGGAATACGCTGGCGCAGTGCCAACAGCAGCGGCGAGAAGTAGCGCTGAAACAGATGGGTGAGCCCAAGGCGGATCACCCGCTTGCCACGCAGCGAGAACTGCTGGGTATCGAGCGCGACCTGCTCGACCTGGCGCAAAATCCCGCCCGCCTTTTCATAGAGGTAGTAGCCGGCGGAAGTAGGCTCAAGCCGGCGTCCCTGGCGCAGAAACAGTTTGACCCCCAGCTCCTCTTCTAACTCTTGCAGCCGCTTGCTCAGGGGCGGCTGCGCCATGTTGAGTACCTCGGCGGCACGGGTGATATTGCCCTGCTCCATGACGGTACAAAAATAACGCAATCGCTTGAGATCCATACCTATTCCACCATGAAAAGACAATTAATCGGGCGTTATATTTGTCTTTAAATCAACGTGATAGCCATCACATCATATCTTTTTGGTATACAAGCCCCAACTTAAACGGTGTTTTTTCTCTCATACTCCTTTCCCTATAGTTGCCAGCGAATTGTTCTTATCTATCCATAGAGAGGTAGCAAGTATGGCAACACCAGAAGTCCATGATCTGCGCTCAGCCCTTGAGCTGTTGCAGAGCATCCCCGGTGAAATGGTCAGCACCGATGTGGAAGTCAATCCTCACGCCGAGCTGTCGGGCGTCTACCGCATTGTCGGTGCCGGTGGCACCTGCATGCGTCCGACCCGCAAGAATGGCCCGGCGATGATGTTCAATAACGTCAAAGGCTATCCCGATTTTCGGGTTGCCATCGGCCTGGTAGGCTCGCGCAAACGGGTTGGTCATCTGCTGGGCTGTGAGCCAGAGCGCCTCGGCTTTTTGCTCAAAGACGCGGTACAAAACCCGATTGCCCCGATAGAAGTGGGTGCCGAGAAAGCGCAGTGCCAGGAAGTGGTCCATCTGGCCAGCGATCCTGATTTTGATCTGCGCACCCTGCTGCCGGCACCGACCAACACCGAAGAGGACTCCGGCCCCTACTTCACCATGGGGATGTGCTACGCCTCGGATCCGGAAACCGGCGAGTCGGACATCACCATTCACCGCCTGTGCGTGCAAAGCCGTGACGAGCTCTCCATGTGGCTCACCCCCGGCCGCCATATCGATGCGTTTCGTATGAAGGCAGAAGCTGCTGGCAAGCCGCTGCCGATTTCGATCAGCATCGGGGTTGATCCGGCCATCGAGATTGCCGCCTGCTTTGAGCCGCCGACAACACCGCAAGGCTATGACGAGCTGCAAGTAGCCGGTGCAATTCGCGGTCGCCCGGTCGAACTGACCCGCTGCCTGACCATTTCAGAGCGCGCCATCGCCCACGCCGAAGTGGTCATCGAAGGCGAACTGCTGCCAAACGTGCGGGTGCGTGAAGATCAGAACACCAACACCGGCAAAGCCATGCCGGAGTTCCCCGGCTATACCGGCGAGTCCAAAAACGCCCTGCCGGTTATCAAGGTCAAGGCCGTCACTCATCGCATCAACCCGATCCTGCAAACCACCGTCGGCCCGAGCGAAGAGCACGTCAACATGGCCGGTATCCCGACCGAGGCGAGCATCCTCGACATGGTGGGTCGCGCCATGCCCGGCAAGCTCTTGAACGTCTTCGCCCACACATCCGGCGGTGGCAAGTTCCTCGCCGTGATGCAGTTTAAAAAATCCGCACCGGTCGATGAGGGTCGTCAGCGTCAGGCCGCCCTGCTGGCGTTCTCGGCATTCCCCGAGCTCAAGCACGTCATATTGGTCGACGAGGACGTGGATATCTTCGATACCGACGATGTGTTGTGGGCGATGCAGACCCGCTACCAGGGTGATGTCAGCACCGTGTTTATCCCGGGCGTGCGTTGCCATCCGCTCGATCCGTCTCAAACGCCGGAGTTCAGCCACACCATTCGTCAGGTCGGCTCGTCGTGCAAAACCATCTTTGACTGCACCGTGCCGTTTAACCTGAAGTCGCACTTCCAGCGCTCCAAGTTTATGGACGTGGACGTCAAGCGCTTCCTGCCTGACTTCGAGTAATCACGAGGAGCTGCCATGCAACCGAGGCGCATCGTTATCGGCATCAGTGGTGCCACCGGCTTTCAGTACGGCATGAAAGCCCTGGAGCTGCTCAAACCCATGGACGTGGAAGTTCACCTGGTGATCTCCAAAGGGGCAGAGATGACCCGTCATCTGGAAACCGACTACAGCCGTAAGGCCGTACTCGAGATGGCGGACGTGGTTCACCCCTTGGAGAACCTGGGCGCCTCCATCGCCAGCGGGTCATTTCGCACCATGGGCATGCTGGTTGCGCCCTGCTCCATGCGGTCGCTGGCCTCCATTGCCCATGCCATGACCGACAACCTGCTGACCCGCGCTGCCGACGTGGCGCTCAAGGATCGGCGCAAGCTGGTGCTGATGGTGCGGGAGACCCCGCTCAATCTGGCCCATCTGGATAACATGCGCCGGGTCACCGAAATGGGCGGGATCATCTTCCCGCCCGTTCCGGCCCTCTACCAGCGGCCACACACTGTGGATGAGATAGTCACCCACAGCGTGGGCCGGGCGCTGGATCTGTTCGGTCTGGAAATCAATCACCTGCCGCGCTGGGGAGAAGAGGGCGGCATCACCGCCCCCCAGCCGACAGTCTCATAACAAACGTAGGAAGTTGTCATGCTGATTGGACCTTATGTCAACGGAACCGCCGTGGTCGTCGGCGGTCTGGTGGGGGCCTTTATGGGCACCCGCCTGCCAGAGCGGCTGCGTACAGCCCTGCCCCTGACCTTCGGCCTCGCCTCCATGGGGCTGGGTATCGTGCTGATTATCAAGGTGACCCACATGCCGGCCGTGGTACTGGCCATGGTGCTTGGGGCCATGTTGGGTGAGCTGGTTTATCTCGAGCGCGGAATTGGCCGGGTGGCCGGTGTCGCTCGCTCCCTGGTTGACAAAATCTTCCCGCCGACCGAGGGGCTGAGCCATGAAGAGTTCATGGAGCGCTTTGTCGCCATCTTGGTGCTGTTTTGTGCCAGTGGTACCGGTATCTTCGGCTCGATGCACGAAGGGATGACCGGCGATCCCTCCATCCTCTATATCAAGGCGATCCTCGATCTGTTTACCTCGGCGATTTTTGCCACCTCTCTGGGCTATGCCGTGGCGACCATCGCGGCGCCGCAACTGGCTATCCAGCTTGGTCTGGCGGCGCTGGCCGCCCTGATCCTGCCGCTGGTCAACGAGAGCATGATGGCCGATTTCTCGGCCGCCGGCGGGCTTATCATGTTCGCCACCGGCCTTCGCATCTGCGGCATCAAGGTGTTCCCGGTTGCCAACATGCTGCCCGCTCTGCTGCTGGTGATGCCCTTCTCGCACCTGTGGGCTACTTTCATCCACTAAGGGGCGTTATGCTGTCGGCCCGGCCCTGCGCCGGGCCTCTTTAATTGTGTGGAGCCGTGATGAACCCGATCGTTTCCCCCATCCGCGACTTTTTACTGGCCCATCATGTGGTAGGACTGGCAGTCATCACCGCCGAGGGCCCTTGGGCTGCCAGCTGCTTTTACGCCGCTGACCTGGCGCAGGCACGCCTTATTCTGCTGACCAGCAGCGATACGCGCCACGGCGACGCGATGCACCGCCATCCTCTGATTGCCGGCACCATTAGTGGTCAGCCCGAGCAGTGGCGCGAGATTGCCGGTATTCAGCTGACCGCTCGCGCCGAGTGCCTTGACGGCGATGACGCAAAAGCTGCCCGCGAGATCTTCTGCGAGCGCCATCCTATCGCCAGAGTCGGTCGCCACACGTTTTGGGCGTTGTGGCTCGAGAGCATCAAACACACCAGCAATCATCTCATCTTCGGCCAAAAGACCCTGTGGCAGCGCACGCAGGCCGAGTGACCATTCGATTGCGCCAGTTGACAGAACACCGTAGCGTAACCTCTTCTTATCTTGTCTCCCTTTGCCGGAGCGCTGTTTTATGTCACTTGTTCCCCAGATAACCGCCCACGTTTCCCGCTGGATCACGCCGCCTCGCCTCTCAGGCAGCAGTGATGGCATCGCGATGCCGGCTCGCCTTGGCGCCATTATCACCATTGCCCTTGGCATCACCATGGCGGTGCTGGATGGGGTGATAGTGAACGTGGCGCTCCCCAGTATTGCCCGCGAGCTGGGGACTACGGCCGGCACTTCCATCTGGATCGTGAATGCGTATCAGCTGGTGATCACCATGACCTTGCTGGCGCTCTCATCGCTTGGGGATCTGGTGGGATATCGGCGCGTCTATCTGGCCGGGCTGGTGCTGTTTGTGGTGATGTCGGTCAACTGTGCACTGGCCGATTCACTGATGAGTCTCACCTTGGCCCGAGTGCTGCAAGGATTGGGCGCTGCCGCCCTGATGAGCGTGAACACGGCGCTTATTCGCCAGATCTATCCCAAATCCCGATTGGGTCGCGGCATGGGGATCAACTCGCTCGTGGTGGCCGCCGCCACGGCCGCCGGGCCTACCGTCGCCGCAGCCATTCTATCGCTGGCCCCTTGGCCCTGGCTGTTTGCCATCAACGTCCCCATCGGTCTGGTGGCCCTGCTGCTGGGGCTGCGTTACTTGCCGCTGAGTGAAAAGAGCCACGCTGGACGCTTTGATGTACTCAGTGCGGTGCAAAATGCCCTGACCTTTGGCCTGTTCTTTCTCACCTTCTCGGCGATTGCCCACCAGCATGCCTGGTCATGGGTGGCGGCGGGAGTGCTGCTCACCTTAGTAGTCGGCACCCTGTTTGTGCGCCGACAACTGCGCCAGCCCATGCCACTGTTGCCGGTGGATCTGCTGCGCATCCCGCTGTTTAGCCTCTCCATGCTGACATCCATCACCTCGTTTTGTGCCCAGATGCTGGCCATGGTGTCGCTCCCCTTCTATTTCCAGAACACGTTAGGACTGAGCACCGTAGCTACCGGCTTGCTACTTACCCCTTGGCCGATAGCCACCATGATCGTGGCCCCCATGGCCGGACGCTTGATTGAGCGGGTACACCCGGGGCTGCTCGGGGCAATGGGACTGGCACTGTTCTCAGGCGGACTACTGGCACTGGCACTGCTGCCCGCTGCGCCCGCGCATTGGGATGTGATGTGGCGCATGGCGCTGTGCGGCGCCGGATTTGGTCTGTTTCAATCGCCCAATAATCACACCATCGTCAGCGCCGCCCCACGCCATCGCAGTGGTGGCGCCAGCGGCATGCTCGGCACGGCGCGACTGGTCGGCCAAACCAGCGGCGCGGCGCTGGTGGCACTGGTGTTTAACGCCTCCCCCGGCCATGGTACTCATGTTTGCCTGATTGCTGCTGCAGTGATGGCTGCCCTGGCTGCCGTGATCAGCGCAACCCGGATCAGGCAGCAGCGTCTGGACTGATGTCTAATCGCTTAATAGGAACGGCTACTTTTCCAGTGCCTTGACGATGGGCAGATAGCTTGGCTATCTTTTTTACCATCATTTTGTTAGTCATAAATTAAACACTAAAAATCCAATAAGTTATTGACGAAAAAAAACCCGGCATGGGCCGGGTTCGAGTGAAAAAACACAAATTGAGTCGCTCGTAGTAGGAACACGTACACCATACGGGAGTCACTGCAACGTCAACAACTGTCAGTTTTGACAGGGCAGCCGCTGTGAAAGCGAAACTGCTCATCCGGTGAACAAATCAATGCTGCCTCAAGCTCACCAAAGAACCGGATCCGCTCACTGATATCCGCGCCAGCAAACTGCTCTGCCAATGCCAGATAATCCTGATAATGACGCGCTTCAGAGCGTAGCAGCGAGACATAGAAACGGCCCAGCGCCTCATCCAAATGGGGGGCTAGCTTGGCAAATCGCTCGCAAGAGCGCGCTTCGATATAGGCCCCGATGATCAGCTTATCGACGATGGTTGCCGGCTCATGGGTGCGCACCGCCCCCATCATGCCACGGGCATAACGGGAGGCACTGACCGCCTCGTAGGCAATGCCTCGCTCGTTCATGATCTCGAGCACTTGTTCAAAGTGATGCAGCTCTTCTTGGATCAGGCGCACCATGGGAAACAGCAAGGGATTGCGCTCAAGCTCGGCAAACACACTGCGATCCCCCTCGGCCATGGTCCGCTTGCCCAGCACCTCGGCTTTTTCCGGCAGGGCTTCGAGCTCACGGTAAAAATCGAGTTTGGGCAGCAGATGGCGTTTGCCCTTGGGCAGACAGTAGCGGCGCACCAAGCTGTGAGCCGTCATGGCCGCCTTGGTTTCGCAATTGGCATGATCAATCAGCAAGATCGGCAGATTTTCCGGCAAGCAGGCAACCGCAATCCATTCATCCGGCGTTTCACACTGCAAGAAGGCCTTTACCGGGGCCAGCAGCGCATCCATGGTCATTGTCAGCCTCGGGCGTCGCATCAAAGTCGGGGCGCTATCGTACCCAATCCCGTGCGCCTCTCCAAGAGGGCAGAAACAACAACGGGGGCTTCAGCCCCCGTTGTCTATGTCACTGACTATCAACGTTTAACTGCCTTCGTTAAACATCTCCAGGTTGACGCTACTCTCACTCCACTCACGCACGGCCTTGTTATCGTCACTGCGCACGGCGTTGAGGTGATCAAGATAGGCCTGATCCACATCAGAGGTCACATAGTGGCCGTTAAACACCGAGGTCTCAAAATGGCGCAGATCAGGGTTCAGCTCACGCACTGCGTCTTGCAAATCGTCCAGATCCTGGAAAATCAGACCATCGGCGCCGATCAGCTTGCAGATCTCTTCGACTTCGCGACCATGAGCGATAAGCTCATTGGCGCTCGGCATGTCGATGCCGTAAACGTTGGGGAAGCGGATTTCCGGTGCGGCAGAGGCAAAGTACACCTTGGCAGCGCCCGCATCACGGGCCATCTGGATGATCTGCTCGGAGGTGGTCCCGCGCACAATGGAGTCATCGACCAGCAACACGCGCTTGCCCTTAAACTCGGAGCTGATGGCGTTAAGCTTGCGGCGAACCGACTTCTTGCGCTGGGTTTGGCCCGGCATGATAAAGGTTCGACCGATATAACGGTTTTTCACAAAACCCTGACGATAAGGCAGGCCCAGACGCTGAGCGATCTCAAGGGCAATGTCACACGAGGTTTCGGGGATCGGGATCACCACGTCGATGTCGAGCTCATCCCACTCACGGGCAATCTTTTCGCCAAGCTTGCGGCCCATGTTGAGGCGGGCGCCATAGACCGAGACTTTGTCGATAAAGGAGTCCGGGCGAGCAAAGTAGACGTATTCGAAAATGCAGGGGCTGTGCTGCGGGGCATCACTGCACTGCTGGGAGAAAAGCTGGCCCTGCTCGGTGATATAGATGGCTTCACCCGGAGCGATATCGCGCAAGGTTTCAAACCCGATGGCATCGAGCGCCACGCTTTCGGAGGCAACCATGTACTCCAGGTGGCCGCTCTCGTCGACACGGCGACCCAGGATCAGCGGACGAATCCCGTTCGGATCACGAAACGCCAGCAGGCCGTGACCGATAATGACAGTCACCACCGCATAGGCACCGCGCACCTGCTGATGGGTACGGCTCACGGCGGTGAACACATCGTCAGGAGCCAGCTGCATCTTATCGAGCAGATCCAGCTCATGGGCCAATACGTTGAGCAGCACTTCCGAGTCGGAGGTGGTGTTGATGTGGCGACGAGCTCGCTTGAACTGCTCTTCCTTGAGTTCATGGGCATTAGTCAGGTTGCCGTTGTGAGCCAGCGCCAGCCCGTAGGGAGAGTTCACATAGAAGGGTTGCGCTTCGGCAGCGCTAGAGCTGCCCGCTGTGGGATAGCGCACATGGCCAATCCCGATGTTCCCCTTCAGACGCTGCATGTGGCGCACTTCAAAAACGTCCTTCACCAACCCGTTAGCCTTACGCTGGCGGAAGTGACCATCATCCACGGTCACGATACCGGCCGCATCCTGGCCTCTGTGCTGCAGCACCGTAAGTGCGTCATACAGAGCCTGGTTGACGGGAGTGGTGCCTACTATGCCGACAATGCCACACATGTCCTTGCTACCTCGAAGTTCAGGTTACCTGTTTGAGAAAACTCGATGAGTTTTGCATGAAATCAAAGAACCAATGGATCACCATGCCGAACTCCGGCACCAGCTTGGAGGCTTTCCACCAGTCGCTTTGAGAGAGACTGGTAAAGGTGTCCATGAAAAATAGCAGGGCACTGACGATCAGCACCCCGCGAATCGCGCCAAAACAGACACCGAGCACCCGATCAGTGCCAGAGAGACCGGTCTTTTGTACCAGCAGGCCGATCACGTAGTTGATCACCCCGCCGAGGATCAGCGTCGCAACAAACAGCGCTGCAATAGCGAGTCCGTTACGTACCAAAGGATCGGTGAAGGAGGTGAAATAGATGGCGAGATCAGGGTAAAAACGGCTGGCAATAAAGAAGGCAACAAACCAGGTGACCAGCGACATGGCCTCTCGCACGAAGCCACGCACCAAACTGATGAGGGCTGAGAAACCGATGATGCCGAGGATGGTGTAATCAATCCAGACCATAGAAATCAGGTGTCCTGCGAAATTGCGGCGCAGTCTAACAAAAACGATTGCGCAATGCTTGAGAAAGTTGTGTTAAATCGTCGAATCGAACGCGTTTGAAGCTCAAAAAACCGCAAAGCAAACGATTGTGCGGCGATAAAATAAACAAAGCCATGGCGTTTGCCATGGCTTTGGGGTCGATTGGAAATCGCACTCAACCGATGTGAGTCTGACCACCCATGTAGGGGCGCAGCACAGCCGGGATCTCGATGCGACCGTCAGCCTGCTGGTAGTTCTCCAGCACGGCAACCAGGGTACGACCTACTGCCAGGCCAGAGCCATTGAGGGTATGCAGCAGCTGCGGCTTGCCATCAATGCGCACACGGGCTTGCATGCGGCGTGCTTGGAAGTCGGTGCAGTTGGAGCACGAGGAGATCTCGCGGTAGGTGTTCTGGGCCGGCAGCCACACTTCCAGATCGTAGGTCTTGGCAGCGCAGAAACCCATGTCACCGGTGCACAGGGCCATCACGCGATACGGCAGATTCAGCAGCTGCAGCACCTTCTCGGCGTGACCGGTCATCTCTTCGAGCGCTTCCCAGGATTTCTCCGGATGAGCCAGCTGCACCATCTCGACCTTGTCGAACTGGTGCATACGAATCAGACCACGGGTATCACGGCCATAGGAGCCGGCTTCGGAGCGGAAGCAAGGGCTGTGAGCAGTCAGCTTGATGGGCAAGTCCTGCTCATCGAAGATCTCGTCGCGGGCGGTGTTGGTGAGCGGCACTTCGGCAGTCGGGATCAGGGAGAACTTGCGAACCTTGCCCTCATCATCCCCTTCGCCACCGATACCGGTATTGAACAGATCTTCCGAGAACTTCGGCAGCTGACCGGTGCCATACAGGCTGTCCGGGTTAACGAGGTAGGGCACGTAGCATTCGGTGTAGCCGTGCTGCTGGGTGTGGAGATCCAGCATGAACTGAGCCAGGGCACGGTGCAGACGGGCAATCTGGCCACGCATAACGACAAAGCGGGCACCGGAGAGCTTGACGCCATTGGCAAAATCAACGCCCTTGACCCCCTCGCCCACGTCAACGTGGTCGCGCACAGGGAAGTCAAACTCACGCGGGGTACCCCAGCGGCGCACTTCCACGTTGTCGTTTTCATCACGGCCCACCGGCGTGGTATCGCTCGGCAGGTTGGGGATGGTGGCAGAGAGGCCCTGGATTTGCTCGAGCAGGGCGTCGAGCTTGACCTTGCAGCCGTCCAGCTCATCGTTGATCTTGGTGACTTCTGCCTTGAGGGGGGCAACATCTTCCCCACGACGGGCGGCCTCACCGATGGACTTGGAACGTGCATTGCGCTCTGCCTGCAGCTCCTGGGTGCGGGACTGCAGATCCTTGCGTTGTTCTTCCAGTGCGGTCAATGCAGCGACGTCCAGTTTGAAACCACGAGTGGCCAAACGTGCCGCTGCTTCCTCGATATCGCCACGCAAATATTTGGGATCCAGCATTTTTTATCCTACTTGAAATGAAACCTGGACCCGGGCCGGCGATCACCGGTATGAAACCACGAGTCCACAGTAAAAGACCTTCGGTTGGCTCGCCCACTCCCGTGGCGTGTGGCCGACGGACTGCGCGAATGTGAAAGGGCAGATCACCGGCGGGCAGACAGGTCGCAATAGCACAAGCGGCTGCCACAGGAGGGCTTTGCCAGTGTATCAGCAGCAACCGCCCGCGAACAGCGCCTATTTGCCGCGTTTGCGCGAACTTTGTGCATCCAGTTCGCGCAGATAGTCGAGCTTCTGGCCGAACTTGATCTCCATGCCGCGCTCGCTGGGTTGGTAATAGCGCCGGCCGGCCAGTTCGGGGGGGAAATACTCTTCACCGGCCGCGTAAGCACCCGGTTCGTCATGGGCATATCGATATTGTGCACCATAACCGAGCTCGCTCATCAGCTTGGTCGGGGCGTTACGAAGATGGGGTGGCACCTCGAAATCGGGCAGCGATTTGGCATCATCAAGCGCCGCCTTCCAAGCGGTGTAGACCGCATTGCTTTTGGGGGCGCAGGCCAGATAGACAATCGCCTGGGCAATCGCCCGCTCCCCTTCGGCCGGACCGACCCGATGAAAACAGTCCCAGGCAGACAAGGCCACCTGCATGGCGCGCGGATCGGCGTTACCCACATCTTCCGAGGCGATGGCGAGCAGACGACGAGCAATGTAGAGCGGATCACAACCGGCGCTGACCATGCGGGCATACCAATAGAGCGCGGCATCAGGCGCCGAGCCGCGAATTGATTTGTGCACCGCCGAGATCAGGTCATAGAAGTGATCGCCGCGATTATCAAACCGGGCAATGTGCTCACCCACCACCGCCGAGAGCAGGGTGGCATCGATCACCTTGCTGCCATCGCTACCGGCTTCGGCCATGTCGGCCAGCAGCTCGAGATAGTTGAGCGCCTTGCGCCCGTCCCCATCAACCACCCGAGCCAGCGCCTCGCGCGCACCGGGAGCAAAAGTGAGCGCCGGATCAGCCAATCCACGCGGATCGGTTAACGCCTGATCGATCATGGCAAGAATGTCATCCTCTTCCAGCCGTTTCAGCAGATAGACCCGGGCACGGGAGAGCAGCGCGTTGTTGAGCTCAAAGGAGGGATTTTCGGTGGTCGCACCGATAAAGGTGATGGTGCCGTCTTCAATGTGAGGCAAGAAGACGTCTTGCTGGCTCTTGTTAAAGCGGTGCACTTCATCGACAAACAAGATGGTGCGCACGCCGCGCCAGCCATTCTCTTTGGCTTTATCGATGGCCGCACGCACCTCTTTAATCCCGGACGTCACCGCCGATACCCGCTCTACCTCGGCGCTACCATAGCGCGCCACCAGCTCGGCCAGGGTGGTCTTGCCGGTGCCGGGAGGCCCCCACAAAATCATCGAGTGGCAGTGGCCACTTTTTATGGCTTTATAAAGCGGCTTGTCCGGCCCCAGAATGTGGCGCTGGCCGATGTACTGCTCAAGCGTTTCTGGCCGCATGCGTGCGGCCAGAGGGCGAAAGTCGGAGGAGAAATCGAGGGAGAGGTTGCTCATGGCCCTGCTCAGCGCCGCTGATCGTCGAGCTCGGCGCCCTTGGGCAGGGTAAAGGTAAACTCGTTGCCCTTAAGCACCGGCTGACGGTTGAACTTACTCAGATGGAATTCACTCCACTGCCCCTGCGCCTCTTTCACGTCGAAGCGGCTGATGTTGTCATCCCGATCAAAGGTCACCTGAAACGAGGCAATCAGCTCGCTCGGTTTGCGGCTGGTGACAGTAAACACGTCGCCCTGACGGCTCACGTCATACTCTTTCCAGAAGCGATCGTCGTTACCGGAAATGAGGATAAATGGCGTATTGACCACCGCATCCTTCAGGGTCATGGCGGTCGCTTGCTCAACAAACGGGTCCCACAGCCACACATCCTTGCCATCGGAGATGATCAGGCTCTCGTCAGGGACAGTGGTGTGCCAGTTAAAACGGTTGGGGCGCGAGACAGTCAGCTCACCGGAGGCTTTTTGCAGTTGCTGCCCCTTGACGTCATAGACGGTCTGCTCGAAGTGGGCAGAGAACAGTTTGACCCCGGCCAGCTTCTGTTTGAGCTGATCGGCGGCCCCGTTGGCAAAGGCCTGGGTGCTGGCAAGCAGCATCAGGGCACCCACAGCAATGGCTTTTTTCATGGTGTTCTCTCTATCGAAGGGGCCAGCCCCTGTGGGCTGGCCTGCTCATTATCACGTCAATCACGCATCGGCGGCGGTGCCAGCACATCGCGCTGACCATTGCTGCCGGGGGCGCTGACAATGCCCTGCTCCTGCATCTGATCGATGATGCGGGCAGCCCGGTTGTAACCAATCTTGAACTTGCGCTGCACACTGGAGGTTGAGCCACGGCGTGACTCCACCACAAAGGCCACCGCCTCGTCAAACAGCGGGTCGAGCTCTTCGTCGCCGCTGCCGCCACCAAAGCCGCCAGCATCATCGCCGCCGGACTCACCGGAGAGGATCTCCTCGATGTAGTTCGGCTCGCCGCGCTGTTTCCAGTCTCCCACCACCCGATGCACTTCGTGGTCGTCCACAAAGGCGCCGTGCACCCGCACCGGATCGGAGGTGCCGGCCGGCATGTAGAGCATGTCCCCCATCCCCAGC
The DNA here is from genome assembly GCF_900156095.1 of Aeromonas sp. RU39B. Lineage (GTDB taxonomy): Bacteria > Pseudomonadota > Gammaproteobacteria > Enterobacterales > Aeromonadaceae > Aeromonas. The sequence continues at coordinate 412,587 of NZ_FTMJ01000002.1, read as the reverse complement.
AACGACTCCGCGCCGCCTTGATCGAGAATGGTGCGCGAATCAATCTTGCTCGATACCTGGAACGAGATACGGGTCGGGATGTTGGCCTTGATAAGACCGGTGATCACATCCACCGACGGACGCTGGGTCGCGAGGATGAGGTGAATACCGGCGGCCCGCGCCTTCTGGGCAATACGGGCAATCAGCTCTTCCACCTTCTTGCCGACGATCATCATCATGTCGGCAAACTCGTCGACCACCACCACAATGTGCGGCAGTTTCTCAAGCTCAGGCGGGGTCTGATCCATTGAATCCCCCGGGCGCCACAGCGGATCGAGCAGCGGATCGCCCTCGTCAATGGCGGCCTGGACCTTGCTGTTGTAACCCTTGAGGTTACGCACGCCCACTGCCGACATCAGCTTGTAGCGGCGCTCCATCTCGCCAACACACCAGCGCAGAGCGTTGGCCGCATCCTTCATGTCAGTCACGACTTCAGTCAGCAGGTGCGGAATGCCCTCATAGACCGACAACTCCAGCATCTTGGGGTCGATCATGATAAAGCGCAGCTCATCGGGCGTAGCCTTGTAGAGCATGGAGAGGATCATGGTGTTGACCCCCACCGACTTACCGGAGCCGGTAGTACCGGCCACCAGCAGGTGTGGCATCTTGCCAAGGTTCACCACCACCGGCGTACCGGCGATGTCTTGCCCAAGCACCATGGTCAGCGGATTGTCAGTATCACGGAATGTCTGACAGTCGAGCACTTCACGCAAATAGACGGTCTGACGCACCCGGTTAGGCAGCTCCAGACCGACAAAGGTCTTGCCCGGAATGACCTCAACCACCCGCACACTGCTGGCTGAGAGCGAGCGCGCCAAATCGCGCGACAGGTTAGTGATCTTGCTCGCCTTCATGCCGGGGGCGAGATCGAGCTCAAAACGGGTGATCACCGGGCCCGGATAGACACCGACCACCTTGGCCTGCACGTTGTAGTCAGCCAGCTTGGCTTCCACCAGACGGGCCATTCGTTCCAGCTCGTCATTGCTCATGGACTGACTCTTGACCGGCGGGCGATCAAGCAGTTCGAGTGAGGGCAAGGGCGGCAGGTTGGCCACCCGCTTGGGTGCAACCTTGGGCTTGAGATCCGAGGCGCGCAAGGCCGGTTTGGCCACCGGCGCCGGGGTATCATCAGTCCACGGCAATTCGCCGAGATCATCGTCAAAGGCATCATTATCGACATCGGCGACCTTGGCCACAGCGGCTTTACGCGGCGTCGGGGCCGGCAACGGCTCGTCGTCATCGTCAAAATCGGGGTCGAACTGGAAGGTATCGTCGTCAAGCTCCGGCAGCACATCGGCCTTGGCTTTGGCCTTGCGCGGTGCGGGTGCCACCGGACGACGCAGGCGCGGCTCGTCCTCGAAGGTCTCATCGGAGAGCTCAACATCATCAAGCAGGGGGTCCGGGCCATCGGCTCGGGGATCGCGGCGCCAGCCACCGGTCAACCAGTGACCAAGCCGCATCGGGAAGGTATAGATACCAGTCACCGTACCGGTCGCCGTGGCGCCGATACGCTCCACGATGGTGAGCCAGGACCAGCCGGTAAAGAGGGTGATGCCAGTGGCCACAAAGCAGACCAGCATCAGGTTGGCCCCTACCCGGCCAAACAGCGGGATCACAGCAGTGGCAATCACATCACCGACCATGCCGCCGGCGGAGAAATTCTGCAGATCGTTGAAGTTCATGCTGCCGATGGCAGCCATACCGAACACGGTCAGGATAAAGCCAATGATGCGCACTCCCAGCGTCAGGTAGTCCACATCAAGCAGACGCTTGGGTTTCCACAAAATGCTCCAACCCAGCAGCACCATCAGAAACGGCACCAGATACGCGAACACACCAAAGGTGAACATGGTGATATCAGCGGCCCACGCACCGGTGATACCGGCCAGATTGTGCACCTGACCCTCCCAGGCGGTTTGTGACCAACCGGGATCAGCCGGGTTGTAGCTGACCAGCGCCAGCATCAGGAAGGCGGCCACTATGGTAATGGCAATCAGAAGGGCCTCAAAAATGCGCTGCAGGCCTGAAAGAGGAGAGAAAATCTGCGGTTTGACAGCCAAACTCCGGCTCCTTGTCGTCGTCATTATGTCCGGGGCGTCTAGTATCCCGAAAGCGGCCTAGAAAGTCAGCCCACTTTGAATCAACAGAAGAATAAACGAGCGGCTGCCCTGAAAGAAGAAACGAGCGGACCAGCCGCTCGTTTGCAGATAGTGCCGTCGGGCTCAATCAGCGGGTGCTGATAACCAGACGGTTGCTCTGCTTCACTTCTTCCATCACCACATAAGTCCGGGTGTCGTTGACACCGGGCAGACGCAGCAGGGTTTCACCCAGCAGCCGGCGGTAGGCAGACATGTCACTCACACGCGTCTTGAGCAGATAGTCAAAATCACCGGACACCAGGTGGCACTCTTGAATCTCTTCAAGCACCTGAACGGCCTTGTTGAACTGTTCAAACACGTCCGGGGCGCCACGATTGAGGGTGATCTCGACGAAGACCAGCAGGGATGCATCCAGATAATGTGGATTGAGAATAGCTGCGTATCCTTCGATATAACCCTGGCGCTCCAGACGACGTACCCGCTCAAGGCACGGGGTCGGACTCAAGCCCACTCGCTTGGACAACTCAACATTCGAAATCCTGCCATCCTTTTGCAGTTCATTCAGAATATTGCGGTCGATCCTGTCCAAGTCTTTCAGCCGACTCTTAACTTCCATCATTTATTCCATCCTTTGGCTAATTTTTGGTAAGAATCACTAGTTATTTTATAATAATGGTAACAAATCCTGTCAACTCCTCCGTATACTTGGCGCATTATGTCGCACACTTCCGCTGCAACATAAAACACCAACCATGATGTGAGGGAAAACATGATAATCGGTGTACCGAAGGAAATAAAAAACCATGAATATCGCGTAGGCATGGTGCCAGCCAGTGTACGTGAACTGACTGCCCGAGGCCATAGGGTTTTTGTTGAGGCCCGTGCTGGCCTTGGAATCGGTTTTACCGATGACGATTACCGCGCTGCCGGGGCCGAGATCCTGGGCACGGCTGCCGAGGTGTTCAGTCAAAGCGACATGATTGTTAAGGTCAAAGAGCCTCAGGCCATTGAGCGTGCGATGCTCAAACCCGGTCAAATTCTCTTCACCTATCTGCACCTGGCACCGGACCTGCCCCAGACCGAAGAACTGCTCAAAAGCGGCGCCGTGTGCATCGCTTACGAGACCGTGACCGATGACCGTGGCGGCCTGCCGCTGCTGGCCCCCATGTCTGAGGTAGCCGGTCGCATGTCCATCCAGGCAGGCGCTCAAGCACTCGAAAAGTCCCGTGGTGGCAGCGGAATGCTGCTCGGTGGCGTACCGGGTGTTGAACCGGCCAAGGTGGTGGTGATCGGTGGTGGTGTGGTGGGCTCTAACGCTGCACGGATGGCCATCGGCATGCGCGCTGACGTAACCATTCTTGACCGCAGCATCGATGCCCTGCGCCGTCTGGATGCCGAATTCCAAGGCGCCGCCAAGGTGGTTTATTCGACCGCCGAAGCGATTGAGCGTCATGTTCTGGCGGCCGATCTGGTCATCGGTGGCGTGCTGATCCCGGGAGCTGCCGCGCCCAAGCTTATCACCCGCGATCACATCGCACGCATGAAACAAGGCTCCGCTATTGTGGACGTGGCCATCGATCAGGGCGGCTGTGTCGAGACCTCACACGCAACCACCCATGAAGATCCCACCTATATTGTGGATGGCGTCGTGCACTACTGCGTGGCCAACATGCCAGGCGCCGTGGCGCGCACCTCGACCTTTGCGCTGAACAACGCCACCCTGCCCTACATCATCAAGTTGGCTGATAAGGGTTGGAAGGCTGCACTCAAGGAAGATCGCCATTTGCTGGCTGGTCTGAACGTGCTCGATGGCCGTCTGACCTGCAAAGAAGTGGCAGAAGCTCACTCCCTGGGATTCACAGATCCGCATCTTCTGCTGGCGTGACCCCATCAGAATAAAATTCCATTCTGGCCCTTGTGGGCCAGAATTTTTATCTAAAAACAGACATCCTCAATATTCCTCTCTGCTTGCCCTTTTCCACTACGCAATTCGCTCTTCCCTCTCACTATCCATGCACTTTTACTCACTTAATTTTCACCCTTTTCCTATCTGCTGACGCCTGGGCTGGCTGCGCCAGAAGCGGTCGCTGCTATCCACTCATTTCATGACATCGCTTGATTTTTAGCCAGGCAGACTTGTATCACCGTTTGCATTGTGACTGACTTGTTAACGTTCATGGTGGCCGACCTGACACCCAGAGCGGTCACCCACCCTTGGACTAACCGGAGTGATGACCATGAACCTGACTATCCCTGCCGCCAGCCTGACGCTGGTATTAACGCTACCGGCCTATGCTCAGCCGCAATATCGGGAGCGGATGTCCCTCCCAGTGCTAAGCGGTGCCTATTATGGTGAGCCCGCCGACAGTGCATTTGTCATGACCGAAACCAGTTATGGTGCTCGTCAGAGCCACTCTGAACGCGCCAGCATGGGGCTGTTTGATGATACTGGTGAGCTGCCCTGCAGCTTGGAGCCGGGGCAGCCTTTGCAGCACTGCGCCTTCGGTGTAGCCCGTGAGCAAGGCGGTAATGCCTCACTGCGTATCCAGCTCCCAGATGGCCATGAGCGACTGATCGTGTTTGCACAAGGTGAGCCGCTGGCTGCCAATCTCGATGAAGAGCAAGGCGAAAACCGCTTCGTGGTGCGCCGTGAACGCCACGCCTACCTTATCCACACTGGCCAGGAGCGCTTCGCCATCCCGGACATGCTGATTACCGCCCCACCCAACCACCCCGGTTAATCGGCGCTGATAGCAAAAAAGGGCCTGATGGCCCTTTTTTGGATGTTGGCAATTCGCCTTATTTGGCTTGCTCACCCCAGCTCTTGGGGAACTTGTAACCTTCAAAGCGCTTGGCCGCATACTGGCGAAACGCCGCCGAGTTGTAAGCCTCGGTCACGTCTTTGACAAAGGGTTTGTCTTTATCACTGCTTCTGACCACCACCCAGTTGATAAAGGTGTAGCCACGCTCCAGAAACAGACCGCTCTTGAAGGGAATGCCACTTGATGCGGCGAAGTTACCGTTGATCACAGAAAAATCCACGTCTTCCCGGGAGCGCGGCAGTTGCGCGGCTTCCAGCTGGATCAGCTTGATGTCATGAGGATTGTCTGCCACGTCGAGCTCACTGGCTTTGAACGGATCAGTACCCGCTTTGAGCGTGATCCAACCCATGTCTTGCAGCATCACCAGCGCGCGAGCCAAGTTGGTCGGATCGTTAGGCACCGCCACCGAGCTCCCTTCACCCAGCTCTGCAAGGCTCTTCTTTTTACCAGAGTAGAGACCCAGCGGACCGGTCGGCACCTGAGTGATCGGGGTCAGGGAGAGACCACGACTTTGCGAGAAGCTATCGAGATAAGGCTTGTGCTGAAAGCAGTTCACATCGAGCGAACCATCCGCCAGCGCCAGGTTCGGGGTCACGTAGTCAGTAAATTCAACCAGCTTGACCTTGTAACCTTTGGCTTCGAGTTGCGGCTTGATGGAGTCGGTCACCATGTCACCAAAGTCCCCCACCGTGGTGCCTATTACGATCTCGCTTTTGGCAGGATCAGCCGCCCACAGCGGCAAGGGCAGTAAACTGGCCAGCAACGGAGCAATCAGAAGGGAACGACGTTTCATGTAACACTCCTTGTCGCCATGATCAGGAACATGGCATCAATCAATGGGGGCATCAAAAGGACGTTTAGACGTCCGAACGTCTTTAACCTAACAGGCTTACCACGCTTCGCCAAGTGCAAAATGTGACAAAGGGTATTTTATTTCTAGAAATGACCTCAAACCCGTCCCATCGATGCCAAGCTCGAAGAGACCGACGTGATGCGGCTAAGCTCTGCGGTACCCACGTCGGTTTCATCTGCACCAATTTGGTGACCCTGCGCTGAAACGAATCAGTGCTTTTGTTCTAATGTGAGGCGCCATCACTGCAATGTATTGAAAATAATGAATAAAACCATCTGGCACACTCCATGCAAAAGTTCACTCAGTGTTTTAGTCATTGAGAGGAACTCATCATGCACAAGGAAAATCAGGCCCCGGCGCTCAAGCGCACTCTGGGCGCATTTCATCTCTGGGGAATTGCCGTCGGATTGGTTATCTCGGGGGAATATTTTGGCTGGAGCTATGGTTGGGCCCAGGCTGGTACCCTCGGCTTTCTGGTCACCGCCCTGATCGTAGCGGCCATGTACACTGCCTTTATTTTCAGCTTTACCGAGCTTACCACCTCTATTCCCCACGCCGGTGGGCCGTTTGCCTATGCCTATCGCGCCTTTGGTCCGGTGGGCGGCTACATTGCAGGCTTTGCCACTTTGGTGGAGTTTGTATTTGCCCCGCCCGCCATCGCCATGGCGATCGGCGCCTACCTTAACGTTCAGTTCCCGAGCCTGGATCCCAAATGGGTGGCAGTGAGCGCCTATCTGGTCTTTATGTTCCTGAACGTGATCGGGGTCAGCATCGCCGCTACCTTTGAACTGATTGTCACCCTGCTCGCCATTTTCGAGCTGATGGTGTTTATGGGGGTGGTCTCTCCGGGCTTTAGCATGGCCAACTTTGTTGCCAACGGCTGGAGCGGTCAGAGCGAGTTCAGCCTCGGCTCCCTTTCCGGTATCTTCGCCGCCATTCCGTTTGCTATCTGGTTCTTCCTCGCCATTGAAGGGGCCTCCATGGCCGCCGAAGAAGCCAAAGAGCCGAAAAAGACCATTCCGAAGGCCTTTATCGGTGGCATTCTCACCCTGGTGGTACTGGCCCTTGGCGTGATGGTGTTTGCCGGTGGCGCTGGCGATTGGACCAAACTCTCCAACATCAACGATCCGCTGCCGCAGGCGATGAAGATGATCGTGGGCGACAGCAGCGGTTGGCTGCATATGCTGGTGTGGCTCGGCCTGTTTGGCCTGATTGCCTCCTTCCACGGCATCATCATGGGTTACTCTCGTCAGATCTACGCCCTGGCCCGCGCCGGCTTTCTGCCCAAGTCACTGGCCTCGGTCAACGCCCGCTTCCAGACTCCGCATTGGGGCATCCTGGCCGGTGGTGTGGTGGGTATTCTGGCCATCTTCTCTGATCAGCTGATTGTTATTGGTGGCATGCCGCTCACCGCCAACATCGTCACCATGTCGGTTTTTGGTGCCATCGTGATGTACATCATCTCCATGGCCGCCCTGTTCCGCCTGCGCGCCAGCGAGCCGAAACTCGAGCGTCCGTTCAGAGCCCCGCTGTTCCCGTTTGCGCCAGCACTGGCGCTGGGTCTGGCCGTGCTCTGCTTGGTCGCCATGGTCTACTACAACCAACTGCTGGCCATGATCTTCGGTGGTCTGATGCTGGTCGGTTATGCCTATTTCCGCCTGACCCACGACAGCTCGATTGCCCAACGTGACAGCGAGCTGGTTCGGGCTGCCTAATCAATACCCAACGGCACGCATGTGCTGAAAATTTGCCACCGGCTGGTCCGGTGGCCTTTTTGTTATCACGCGACCTGAAAAAACGGGACAGACCGTATGTATAAAACCACGCTCGCCCACCACACCTACCGCTTTGCCGATCTGCGCACCCTGATGGCCAAAGCCACCCCCGCCCGCTCCGGTGACTACCTGGCCGGTGTCGGTGCCGAGTCAGCTGAGGAGCGGATGGCCGCTCGCATGGCGCTGGCCGATTTACCGCTGGCGACCTTTTTAAACCAGGCCTTGATCCCCTACGAATGCGACGAAGTAACGCGCCTTATCCTCGATACCCACGATCGCACCGCGTTTGCCCCCATCAGCCATCTGACCGTCGGGGATTTTCGTAACTGGCTGCTATCCGATGCCGCAGACAGCATCACGCTGGCGCGCGTGGCGCCCGGCATCACCCCCGAGATGGCCGCCGCCGTCAGCAAGTTAATGCGCAATCAAGACTTGATCTTGGTGGCGCGCAAATGTCAGGTCATCACCCGTTTTCGCAATACCATCGGCCTGCCGGGGCACCTGAGTGTACGGCTGCAACCCAACCACCCGACCGATGACTGGCAGGGCATCGCTGCTTCCATGCTCGATGGCCTGCTCTATGGCTCGGGTGATGCCGTGGTCGGTATCAATCCGGCCAGTGACAACCTGGCGGTGCTGGGGGATCTCAACCGCATGCTTGATGAGGTGATCCAGCGCTTTGCCATTCCCACCCAGTCCTGCATCCTGACCCACGTCACCAATACCATCGCCCTGATCGAGCGTGGGGTGCCGGTCGATCTGGTGTTCCAGTCGATTGCCGGCACCGAGGCCGCCAACGCCGGTTTCGGCATCTCGCTGGCGCTGCTTGAAGAGGCCCATCAGGCGGCCCTGTCACTGGGACGCGGCACCTTGGGTAACAACGTCATGTATTTTGAGACCGGCCAGGGTAGCTGCCTGTCGGCCGGCGCTCACCACGGGGTGGATCAGCAGACCTGCGAGGCTCGCGCCTACGCCGTCGCCCGCCATTTCAAGCCGTTGTTGACCAACACTGTGGTGGGATTTATCGGCCCGGAATACCTCTATGATGGCAAGCAGATCATCCGCGCAGGGCTGGAAGATCACTTCTGCGGCAAGCTGCTTGGCGTACCGCTCGGTTGTGACGTGTGCTACACCAACCACGCCGAGGCCGATCAGGATGATATGGATACCCTGCTCACCCTGCTCGCCACCGCCGGCTTGACCTTCCTGATCGGCGTGCCGGGGGCCGATGACATCATGCTCAACTACCAGAGCACCTCGTTTCACGATGCGCTCTATATTCGTGAGCTGCTCGGCCTGAAACATGCCCCCGAGTTCGGTGCCTGGCTGGAGCGGATGCAATTAGCCGATCATGACGGGCACCTGCTGGCTGCCGGCAGCCGTCATCCGCTGCTAGCCACCCTCTCCCTGCCCCATCACGCCGCCTGAGCCAAGGAGTCATCATGAGCAAACTGGTTCAACTCAATCCCTGGCAGCAGCTGCGCCAATTCACTGATGCCCGCATCGCGCTCGGGCGTACTGGCGCCAGCCTGCCCACCGATGCATTGCTGCAATTTTCCCTCGCACACGCCCAGGCCCGCGACGCGGTGCACCAACCGCTTGATCTGCGCCCGCTACAAGAAGCGCTGGATGTGCAGGATGTGCCACACCTGACGGTGCACAGCGCTGCCGCGCACCGGGATATTTATCTGCGCCGTCCGGATCTGGGACGCAAACTCGATGAACAGAGCGCACATCTGCTCGATGAGGCCGCCGGCGATGAGGTCGATATCGCCATCGTGGTGGCCGATGGGCTCTCTTCAACCGCCATCAGCCATCAGGCCATGCCATTTTTAGCGCTCTTATTACCTGCCTTTGCCGAGCGCGGTTGGCGCGTTGCGCCCATCACCTTTGCCCTGCAATCGCGGGTGGCGCTCGGTGACGAGATTGGCGAGCGGCTCAAGGCGCGCTGCGTGGTGGTGTTAATTGGTGAGCGTCCCGGGCTCTCGTCACCCGATAGCCTTGGCGTCTATCTCACCTGGGCACCCAAAGTGGGGCGTATGGACTCAGAGCGCAACTGCATCTCCAACGTGCGACCGGCCGGACTGCCTTACAAGCAGGCCTGCCACAAGCTCTGCTGGCTGCTCGGTGAAGCCTTCACCCGCCGCCTGACCGGGGTGGCACTTAAAGATGAGAGCGATCAACTGCAGCTGAATGAACAAAGCGGGGCGCAGCTGCAGGCCTCGGTATAAGTCAGCTCACGGGTTGGTGCCGGGAATCGCCGGTTTTGTTCTATACTGGGCACCGACCTTGTTGAGCCTGTTTATCCCATGAGCGCAGTGCAGAGCGAACCGAAACGGCGCGGCCGCCCGCCAAAAGTGGCCCGCGACTATCAAGACACCCGTCAGGAGCTGATCCGAAGCGGGCTGGCCATCATTACCGAGTGCGGCTTTATCAGCGCCGGGATTGATCCCATCGTCAAGCAGATTGGCGTGCCCAAGGGCTCTTTCTATCACTACTTTGCCAGTAAAGAAGAGTTCGGCCACGCTGTGCTCAAAGCCTATGGCGTCTATTTTGCCGGTAAGCTGGCACGCCATCTGGAGCGACAAGACACCCCGCCGCTCGCACGCATGGGAGCATTCGTGGAAGATGCCTGCCGTGGCATGGCCCGTTTTGCGTTTCGCCGAGGCTGCCTGGTGGGCAATCTGATGCAGGAAGTACCGCAGCTCTCCCAAGCATTGGGGGAACATCTGCTGGCGATTTTAGAAGAGTGGGAAGCGCGGCTGGCCGCTTGTCTGGATGAAGCCATTCAAGCCGGTGAGCTCCCCGCAGATACCGATATTAAACAGGCAGCCCACCATTTTTGGTCAGGTTGGGAAGGCGCCGTGATGCGCGCCAAGTTGCAGCAAAGCGCCCAACCCATGACCGATTACTGGCTCAGCTATCGCCGAGCCCTGAGCCTGGGTGTATTTAGTCGCGGTTAACGTCCACCACCACCCGCCCCTTGACCTTACCAGCGAGCAGGGCTTGGGCGGTCTCAATCACGTCACCGAGTCCGATATCGTGCCCGATGCCGCTTAACATGTTGTCATCAAGCAGTTGAGCAATTTGCTGCCAGGCCTTAAGGCGGACGTGGTTAGGACACATCACGCTATCGACCCCTGCCAAGGTCACGCCACGCAGAATAAAGGGCGCCACCGTGGCCGGAAAATCCATCCCCTGAGCCAGACCGCACGCAGCCACCACACCGCCGTAACGGATTCCAGCACAGACGTTGGCAAGGGTGTGGCTGCCCACACTGTCGATAGCGGCGGCCCACTGCTCACGGCCGAGCGGTTTGCCCGGTGCGGCGAGGGTTTGCCGGTCGATGATTTCACTCGCGCCCAGCGCCTTGAGACGATCAGCCTCTTCGGGGCGACCCGTTGATGCCACCACCTGATAGCCGAGCTTAGCCAGGAACGCTACCGCAAAGCTGCCGACCCCACCGTTCGCGCCCGTGACCAGCACCGGCCCTTGATCTGGCGTCACTCCCTGCTTTTGCAGCGCCATCACGCAGAGCATGGCGGTATACCCCGCCGTGCCCACCACCATCAGGGTATGGTTATCGAGCGAAGCCGGCGCCTTGAGCAGAAAATCACCCGCTACCCGAGTCTTCTGGGTCAGGCCACCCCAATGCTTTTCACCCAATCCCCAGCCATTGGCAAACACCCGATCGCCGGGTGCGAAATCGGGGTGATCGCTTTGCTCCACCACACCGGCAAAATCGATGCCCGGGATCATGGGGAAACTGCGCACCACCGGCGAGCTGCCACTGATCGCCAGCCCATCTTTGTAATTAAGAGTGGAGTAATCCACCCGCACGGTGACATCACCGGCGCTTAATACCTGCTCATCCAGTTGCTGCACGGAGCATTGATACTGCTGATCTTGCTTGTCGATGTAGATAGCCTTGAACATTGTCTCTCTCCATTGGCGACCAGCGGGCATACTGCCGCTGGCATACGGGCAGCGCGTGATGCTATGCGCTCGCCACCATTTATGACCGATCGTCTAGAAATCGCAACAACGATAGAGAGTGAGCCACATTGCTGCAAGCACTTTGCCACTTGCAACCAAGGAAACTGGTGTTGAATTGACAGATATCAAGTTTGACGAGGTGTGAGTGAGAAGCTTATTGATCCATGTCGATTGCCTGCAGACGGTAGCGCTCAATCAGCCCTTCTTGCTTCATGGCGCGCAGGGTATCGGCCAGCTGATGGGCCAATGCTGCATGCTCTTTGTAGAGATAGGCATAGGTATCGACGGATTCAAGCAAGCCGGCGCGATAGACGTCATCAAACTCGTGACTATGTTGCCTCAGGCGAGCCAGCATGGGCTCGAGCACCAACTCCTGCTCGACAAAAATATCGCTGCGCCCCACCACTAGCTTGCGCAACCCTTGCTCGGTGGTGGCGATGTTGTCGAGCGACTCGGGTTTGATCATCTCGTTGAGCATGGTCTCGGCATGCTTGGCGCCACGCCGATACTCCACTCTTAAGCCGGGCAGCTGGCCCAGCCCCAGCCAGCCTTGCACCGCCAAGCCCGGTTTTACCGCATATGCCACATAGCTCACCTGAAAATGGGGCTCGGGAACCCTGATAAGATTAGCGGTCTGATGCAGATATTCGGCGGCGCGATGGATTTCCCCGTCCACTTCACCACGCTCGGCGAGCAGGGGCGCTCGCCCACCGGGATAGCCCTGATAATCGAGGCGATAACCAAGACGCGAGAAGGCTTCGCGATAGACCAATTCAAGCCAGCGCCCAAGTGGAGAGAGACGGGTGTCCATGGAGCTGACCAGATGAATCACCGGCTGCGTCTCACGCCCGGCCTCAGCAGCAATGGCTGACTGACACAGGCAGATCACCCCCAGTACAATCCCAACCCGCCATCGCCATCCCTTTGCGCTCATCAGACCTCCTGCCCTCATCACCTGACGACTCACAGATCCCTTATGGTCTCCTATCGACCATTCAGAGTGGCTGCTTGAGGTAATGGTAGTGCCCTTCCCCATCGGGGACGAACTCCAATTTATGGGTCAGTCCCAAAGGCGCGTCCTCAGCGTGGTGCGACACAAACAACACCTGGGTCTCGCCGTGTCCAATCAGGTGCGACAGCACCGAGCGCACCAAATGGCGGTTCAGGGGATCCAGCCCCTGCAGAGGCTCATCGAGAATGAGCAGAGGGGGATGCTTGACCAGGGCTCTGGCAATGAGCACCAGGCGCTGCTGACCAAACGAGAGGGAGTGAAACGGTTGATGTCCCTGCCCAGCCAGCCCGATGAGCGCCAGCCACTCATCGGCCAGATCGGTTTGCCGATCCCCCGGGCGGGTATACAGGCCGATGGAGTCATAAAAGCCCGAGAGGATCACGGTGCACACGCTGCAACTGACCCGGTAATCCAGATGCAGGGCCGGGCTGACAATCCCGATATTGCGCTTTATCTCCCAGATGCTCTCCCCCGAGCCGCGGCGACGGCCAAACAGGGTGACATCGTTGGCATAGCTTTGCGGATGATCGCCGGTGATCACTGATAACAACGTCGATTTACCTGCACCATTGGGGCCAGTGATCTGCCACTGCTCACCGGGCGCAATGGTCCAATCGAGCCCATCGATAATCACCTGATCGCCATAGGCGATACGCAGCTGTTTGAGGATTACCTTGGGGCCATCCAGGGCAACGACTGCGTGGATAGCCGCCGGCAACGCACTGATTGGGTGCTCTTGCACGGCCACCAACTGGCGCACTTCACGGCTGGCCATCACCTGCTCACGCACACCGGCCACAATCAGCCGCTGCTCACTAAGCAGTCCCAGGTGCGTTGCCGCCGCCGGAATTTCATCAAAGCGATTGACGATCAGCACCAACGATTGCCCTGCGGCCACCAGCGCATCGAGACGCGCCATCAACTCCTGGCGCGACCGAACATCCAGCCCATCAAACGGTTCATCGAGCACCAACATGGGCGGCGCATCAACCAGCGCCTGGGCCAGCAGCAGCTTGCGCCCCTCGCCGCTGGAGAGAAACCGGTAGGGACGATCCCACAACCGCTCGATATCAAACAGCCGCAGCGCAGCGCGGGCGGCCTCTTCACTACCGGCTTCCAGCATCAGGGAAGCGACGGTAAAACCCGCCTCCTCCTCTTCGTACAGCATGTCGGTATTGCGCGACTGCCACTCGGTTTCGGTCAGCTGTTGCTGCTGTTCAAACGACACACGGCGCGCGCCAAATTGTGGCGGCTGCTGCCCGCTTCGCAAACTGAGCTCCCCACACAAGGCGCGCGCCAGCGCAGTTTTGCCGCTGCCGTTGCCACCGACAAAGGCCCAGCATTGGCCTGCCTCTATCGTTAACTGCGGCAGTTGCAGGGTTTGTCTGGCATGGATCTGCAGGCAGGCATCCTGCCAGTGTAACGGGAACATGGGCTCTCCTTGTCTGAACGTCGTGCGCATCAACCGCTGTGATACATCGCCATAGCACCATCCGTACCATAACCTTCGGGGCCATAACAAGCTGGCCTAACAAAAGCGGCCACCTCGGGAAGAGGCAGCCGCGTTTTTGCCAGCGCAACAATGAGATTTAGTTGGCGCTGCGATTACCCGCAAGATAGAGCCAGGTATCAACCACGCTGTCAGGATTCAGGGAGACCGAATCAATCCCCTGCTCCATCAACCAGGCTGCCAGATCCGGATGGTCCGACGGCCCCTGGCCACAGATCCCCACATATTTTCCGGCTTTTCGCGCCGCGCTGATTGCCATCGCCAGCAGCGCTTTGACCGCATCGTTGCGCTCATCGAACAGATGAGCCACCAAACCTGAGTCTCTATCGAGCCCCAAGGTGAGCTGGGTCATGTCATTCGAGCCAATCGAGAAACCATCCACATGCTGCAGAAACTGATCAGCCAGCAGGGCGTTGGAGGGGATCTCGCACATCATGATGACCTTGAGCCCCCGCTCGCCACGGCGCAGGCCGTTATCGGCCAAAATGGCGATCACCTGCTCAATCTCACCCACAGTACGCACAAACGGGACCATCACTTCGACGTTGGTCAATCCCATCTGATCGCGCACCCGGCGGATCGCCTCGCACTCGAGCGCAAAGCAGGCCCGAAAACGCTCGTCGATGTAACGCGATGCCCCGCGAAAGCCCAGCATGGGGTTCTCTTCATGGGGCTCGTAATCGCGCCCTCCGAGCAGGTTGGCGTACTCGTTGGACTTGAAATCAGACATCCGCACGATCACCCGCTCCGGCCAGAACGCAGCCGCCAGGGTGGCGATCCCCTCGGAGAGCTTGGCGACATAAAACTCGCGCGGGTTGGGATAACCGGCCATCAGGCGAGTGACCGTGGCTTTGATCTCATCCGGCTGCTGGTCAAATTCCAGCACGGCGCGCGGGTGCACCCCGATCATCCGGTTGATGATGAACTCAAGGCGCGCCAGTCCGACCCCGGCATGGGGCAAGCGGGCAAAACCAAAAGCACGGTCGGGATTACCCACGTTCATCATGATCTTGAACGGCAGCGCAGGCATCTGGCCGACATCGGCGACCGAGACGGCGAAATCGAGCAACCCGTCATAGACATAGCCGGTGTCACCTTGCGCGCAAGAGACCGTCACGCTCTGACCATCGCGGATCCGGGCGGTGGCATCGGTGCACCCCACCACGGCGGGAATACCGAGCTCGCGAGCGATAATAGCCGCATGGCAGGTTCGTCCGCCGCGATTGGTCACGATGGCCGCCGCCCGCTTCATGATCGGCTCCCAATCCGGATCGGTCATGTCAGTCACCAGCACGTCACCCGGCTGCACTTCGTTCATCTGGCTGATGCTGTTGATGACCCGTGCCCGGCCACGACCAATCTTGTGGCCGATGGCGCGCCCTTCGGCCACCACCAGCCCGGATTGATGCAGTGAAAAACGCTCGACCTGCCCCCCATCCTGACGGCTACGAACGGTTTCAGGACGCGCCTGCACAATATAAAGCTGGCCGTCGACCCCGTCCTTGGCCCACTCGATATCCATCGGGCGGCCGTAGTGGCGCTCAATGATGAGCGCCTGACGGGCCAGCGCCATCACGTCGTCATCATTTAGACAAAACTGCTGGCGCTCGGCCGTGCTGGTATCCACCGTCTGCACCTGACGACCGTGACCGGCCTCTGCCGAGTAGATCATCTTTTGCAATTTGCTGCCGAGGGTCTTGCGCACCACCGCCGGACGTCCGGCATTGAGGGTGGGCTTGTGTACGTAAAATTCGTCCGGGTTAACGGCGCCCTGCACCACCATCTCACCGAGGCCACTGGAGCCGGTGACAAACACCACCTGATCAAAGCCCGACTCGGTATCGAGGGTAAACATCACGCCCGAGCAAGCCAGATCGGAGCGCACCATTCGCTGCACCCCGGCCGAGAGCGCCACGCCGCGGTGATCGTAGCCCTGATGCACCCGATAAGAGATGGCTCGGTCGTTAAACAGTGAGGCAAACACATGCTTGATAGCGGTCAATACCGCATCGATGCCGCGCACGTTGAGGAAGGTCTCTTGCTGGCCAGCAAAGGAGGCATCCGGCATGTCTTCGGCGGTGGCCGACGAGCGCACGGCAAACGAGGCCTCTCCCTGAGCGCAAAGCTGGCTGTATGCAGCGCGAATCGCCTGCTCAAGCTCCGGCTGCAATGGCGCATCAATGACCCAGTTGCGGATGGTTTTTCCTGCCACAGCCAGCGCGGTCACATCCTCAACATCAAGGCTGTCGAGCAGCGCATGAATGCGCTGATTGAGGCCACTTTTCTCGAGAAATTCGTTGAACGCGAAGGCCGTGGTGGCAAACCCGCCCGGCACACAGACCCCGGCCCCTTTGAGGTGGCTGATCATCTCGCCCAGCGATGCATTCTTGCCGCCAACCCGATCTACGTCTTGCATACCGAGTTGTTCATACCAGAGCACATAGTGTTGCACTTGCCTATCTCCAGATAAGCCGGGGCCATGAGACGGCCTGCCGGCAGGTGGTCGGGACATGGTGAATGCCTGCGTCACACAAACAAGAAAACGTTTTCCTGTCTGTATCAAAAAATCCCCTTGCAAAGGGGGGTGGCGTCAGGGCAGGCTCATTTTACAATGCGGTACAATAAATTAACCTTTGAAATTTGCTGCCAACATCACAGCATTGATACAGAGTTTGTGTTGACAAAAAAAGATCGTTTCTAGAGAAATTAAATTTATTCCTCCATATCGGGAGAACAAGCGTGCAGTACGTATTCTATGTATCCGACGGCACCGCCATCACCGCCGAGGTGTTTGGCCACGCGGTGTTAAGCCAGTTTCCCATCCCTTTCGAGCAGGTGACCATCCCCTTTGTGGGGAGTCTGGACAAAGCCCGTCAGGTTCGCCTGCGTATTGATGAGTGCGCCGTGCAAAGTGGCGTTCGCCCGCTCCTGTTTCACACCATCGTCGACCCGGCGGTGCGTGAGCAAGTATTGCAAGCCAACGCCCATGCCCACGATTTTCTCAACACCTTTGTCACTCCGCTTGAGCAGCAACTCGGTATTAAGGCTGAGGCTCGCTCGCACCGTACTCACGGTATGGAGAATACCGCGCTCTATGACGAGCGTATTGAAGCGGTCAATTTTGCCCTCTCCAATGACGATGGCACCTCGACGCGGGAATATGATGAAGCGGACATCATTTTAATTGGCGTCTCGCGCTGCGGTAAAACTCCCACCAGCCTCTATCTGGCGCTGCAATTTGGAATTCGCGCTGCCAACTACCCCTTTATCGCTCAGGATATGCACGATCTCACCCTCCCTCTGCCGCTCAAGGCCAACCGCCACAAGCTGTTTGGATTGACCATCGCGCCCGACCGGCTCTGCGACATCCGCAACCAGCGCCGAGCCAATAGCCAATATGCCGCCCTTGCCCAGTGCGAATTGGAGTTAGGACGGGTCGAGCGCCTGTTTCGTCAGGAGGCGATCCCGTTTCTCGATACCACGTCCCATTCGGTGGAGGAGATCAGCGCCAAGATCCTCGAACGCACCGGGCTTAGAAGACAACTTCGCTAATCTGTCAACCCTGCCGCACCACAACTGTGCATTAATCACCCTTCTACAGCGTTACTGCAACAGCGCCCCAACAACCGGCGATTTAATCGCCGGTTACACCCTCTGCATGGCTAAAAAGAGGTGCAAAAAGGCTCCCTTAGCATTATTCTCGGCCAGTTGGTAGTTGCACGATATGTTTCATGGCAAGACCACGTAACGATAGAGACGGCACCTTGTAAACATAACAATACACAACCGCATTAACTGACAGATAAGCACAGGGGATTGAGAAGAATGGATCTCACACAACAAGGGACAGAGCTCAAACGTGGCTTGAAAAACCGCCACATCCAGCTGATTGCCCTGGGCGGTGCCATTGGTACCGGCCTGTTTCTCGGTATTGCCGACACCATCAAGATGGCCGGTCCGGCCGTGTTGCTGGGTTACGGCATCGGTGGTTTTATTGCGTTTCTCATCATGCGCCAGCTCGGTGAGATGGTCGTGGAAGAGCCGGTTGCCGGTTCATTCAGCCACTTTGCCTACAAGTACTGGGGCGATTTTGCCGGCTTTGCCTCCGGCTGGAACTACTGGGTGCTCTACGTGCTGGTCAGCATGGCCGAGCTGACTGCCGTCGGCATTTATGTACAGTACTGGTGGCCAGAGATCCCGACCTGGATGTCAGCAGCCTTCTTCTTTGTGCTGATCAACGCCATTAACCTGACCAACGTCAAAGCCTTCGGCGAGATGGAGTTCTGGTTTGCCATCATCAAGGTCGTCGCCATTGTGGGCATGATTGCCTTTGGTGGCTGGCTGCTGTTCTCGGGTAACGGTGGCCCGGATGCCTCCGTCACCAACCTGTGGGCGCAAGGCGGTTTCTTCCCCAATGGCATCAATGGTCTGGTCATGGCCATGGCAGTGATCATGTTCTCGTTTGGTGGGCTGGAGCTGGTCGGTATTACGGCAGCTGAAGCGGATAATCCGGAAAAGAGTATTCCGCGCGCCACCAACCAAGTGATCTACCGCATCCTGATTTTCTACATCGGTGCCCTGGCCGTGCTGCTCTCGCTCTATCCGTGGGGCAAGGTGAGCGAAGGCGGGAGCCCGTTTGTGATGATCTTCCACGCCCTCGACAGCAACCTGGTCGCCAACATACTCAACCTGGTGGTCCTTACCGCCGCCCTGTCGGTGTACAACAGCTGCGTTTATTGCAACAGCCGGATGCTGTTTGGTCTGGCCAAGCAAGGTAACGGCCCCAAGGCACTGCTCAAGACCAACAAGAGCGGCGTGCCGCTGGTCGCCATCTCCATCTCGGCTGCCGCCACCTTGCTGTGCGTGCTGATCAACTACCTGATGCCGGGTAAAGCCTTTGGCCTGCTGATGTCATTGGTGGTCTCTGCCTTGGTGATCAACTGGGCCATGATCAGTCTGGCGCACCTGAAGTTTCGCAAGGTCAAGCAGGCTGAAGGGGTCGATACCAAGTTCAAGGCTCTCTGGTATCCCTTTGGTAACTATCTCTGCCTTGCGTTCATGGCAGCCATTCTGGTGATCATGTACATGACCCCGGGCATCCAGATCTCGGTTGATCTGATCCCGCTCTGGCTGGTAGTGCTGGGTATCGGGTATCTCTTCAAGCAGAAGAGTGCCCGCACCGCGCTGGCTGGCAACGCCTGATAACACCCGATGAAAGCCGGCCTGATGGCCGGCTTTTTTTTCGCCTTTTCATCAACTTCCCGCATTAACACAATCGCCAGTCAGTCATAGACAGTGGCCATCCGGCACGCTCTAATGAGAAGGTCCCCGTTTCTCATGGAGCCTTTAATGAGCGATCACACCCTGACTTCCCCACCCCTTGGCTGGCAGGCTGCCTTGCGCCAACACGTCAACGCCCATCCACGCGTCGCGATGGCGCTGGCGGTGGCGCTGGTCGGTGTATTGCTGTTGCTGCTGCAAAGTATCGTGGCCATGCTCAGCGGCGATCTGCCCGATGGTGCTCGTTATGGCTTGATAGGTGGACTGGCAGGGTTTACCGCCACGGCCCTTGGCGCCCTGCCGGCACTGGTACTGCGCAGCATTTCACAAAAAGTCGAAGACACCATGCTCGGTTTTGCCGCCGGCATGATGCTGGCCGCCAGTGCCTTTTCACTGCTGCTGCCCGGGCTGGAAGCGGCCGAAACCCTCACCGGCAATCCCTTTCTGGCGGCCACCGTGGTGGTGCTCGGGATGCTGCTCGGGGTACTTCTGATGCTCGGGCTTGATCAATTCACGCCGCACGAGCACGACAAGACCGGCCCCTGCGGCCCGGGCCATGAGAGCTGCTCGCGGGTTTGGCTGTTTGTGTTTGCCATTGCCCTGCACAATCTGCCGGAGGGGATGGCCATCGGGGTGAGTTTCTCGCAAGGGGACATGCGGGTTGGTCTGCCGCTCACTACCGCCATCGCGCTGCAGGACATTCCGGAAGGGCTGGCCGTGGCACTGGCCATTATTGCGGCGGGTTATCGCCCGGCTATGGCCGTGTTGATTGCCATCTTGAGCGGGCTGCTTGAGCCCATTGGCGCGCTGGTGGGTGTCGGGCTGTCCAGCGGGCTGGCGATTGCCTACCCCATCGGATTGGGCTTGGCTGCTGGCGCCATGCTGTTTGTGGTCTCCCATGAAGTGATTCCGGAAACCCACCGCAACGGCCATCAAACCTTCGCCACCCTGGGTCTCATGGGCGGTTTTGCCCTGATGATGACTCTCGATACCGCCTTGGGTTAATCCTCCTTAAATCCAACAAACCCAGAGCCCGGATCAATCCGGGCTCTGGGTTTTTATTGGGTGGCAAACGGATTACGCCAGTTGCAGGCGATCATGCCGCGGCAAAAAGAAGAGCAGATAACGCAGCGCCACATACCCCACAATCAGTACCGCAACCATCAACTCGACAGTGGCCAGCGCGTGCACCTGCGCCACATAGTTCATCGGCAACCCCGTTGTTGCCATCAGATGCGACAGCTTAAACAGCGCGGTAGCTCCAATCACCATCGGGAACGTAAAGGCCGCATAGCCCGGTGAAAATGGCAGGCGCAGCAGCTTGAAAAACGCCAGCCAGATAATCCCGGTCATCAGCACCGCAATGCCAAACAGCAATGCCACCAGCACCGGCGACGGCGAGTCGATAACCGTCAGGTAACCGGCCAGAGAGAGGCTGGCAGGCGCGGCCAGAATCGCGATGGTCGGTTTGGCCGCATCCGGTACTTCATGGCTGAAGATGAGGCGATACAGCATCAACGGCAGCATCAACGCATAACAGACCATGCCAAACCAGAGCAGTGCTTGGGCCAGCGGTTGCATCTGGGCATTAGGGCAGGCCACTGCGGCCACGATGATCCCGACCGGCGGCACAAACCAGCTCGGCACCATGTGGTGCAGCTCAAAAACACGGGCACGGTGCACACAAAAGGCCGTGAGAAACAGTAGATGTAGCACCACCGCCGCCAACCACACTATTTCGGCAGTCTGTGGCAGCCAGGGCACCAGCGCCCGCGCCACCACCATGGTGGCCATGGCAAAGGTCGGCACCACGCTGCCTACCACCGGATGGGCAAGGTCTTGCCACAGCAGCTTGGGATACAAGAGAAACTTGGCGCTCAGGATCAGCAGCAACATGGCGCCCATCCCAGCCCCTGACAGCTGTGCCCAACCATTCAAACCACCGAGGTTCTCGCAGCTCCAGCCCAGACTGGCGATGCCCAGTGCCAACCCGGCCATCGGGGTCGGTGCGGCGGCCAGCTGCTGACGAGTGAGTGCCATCATGGTGTTCTCCTTGAGTCACGGGGAGTTGCAATGGTGGCTAGATTACGAGCACTCGCTTGTTTATCATATCTAAATGATTTAAAGGTATCGTATAGAAAAGCTATATGAACATCACCCTCAAGCAACTCAAGGTCTTCTCTGCAGTGGCTCGCCACGGCAATTTGGGCGATGCCGCGCAAGCACTGTTTTTAAGCCGCGGCGCCCTGTCACAAGCGCTGCAGGAACTCGAACGCCAGCTGGCGACGCCGCTGTTTGACCGTATTCACCCCAGGCTTTTGCTCAATAGCGAAGGGCGGCTACTACAACCGCTTGCCGAAGAGCTATTGTCACGTCTGGATGATATCGAGGGACTCTTTGCCGAGCACGGCATGGAGCGCGGCCGCCTGCGCCTTGGCGCCAGCCAGACCATCGGCAACTACCTGCTGCCCACTTTATTGGCCCGTTTTGGTATGCCTGGCGAGCGTCTGGAGGTGACCATCAGCAACAGCCACCAGCTGTGCGACAGGTTGGCTCGCTTTGAGCTGGATCTGGCGCTGATTGAGGGGGAGTGTCACCTCTCCGAGCTGGTCAGCGAGCCCTGGCTCAGTGATGAGATGGTGGTGGTGGCGCACCCTGATCATCAGCTCTGTGGCCTGCCTGA
Source organism: Aeromonas sp. RU39B (assembly GCF_900156095.1). Taxonomy (GTDB): domain Bacteria; phylum Pseudomonadota; class Gammaproteobacteria; order Enterobacterales; family Aeromonadaceae; genus Aeromonas. Next base: position 390,518 of record NZ_FTMJ01000002.1, on the reverse strand, counting down.
TCTGCGGGTGGCCGCACTGGCTGGCGAACGCTGGGTGCTGCGCGAGCCACAATCGGGCAGCCGTGAACAGTTTGATCAGCGTATCCGGCCACAACTCGGCCGTATTGGCCCCATCCTCGAGCTCAATACCCTCGAATCCGTGATGAGTGCGGTCGAATGCGCACTCGGATTGGGGTTGGTTTCAGAGTGGGCCGCCCGTGAGCGGTTGGCCCAAAAACGGTTGGTGCGGCTCGATTTGGCCACCACGCTGGAGCGGCGCCTGCTGCTGGTCTGGCACCGGCAAAAATACCTGTCAGCGCCGATGCGCCACTTTCTCACCTTTTGTCGCGATCAGGTCAGCGCGGATTCCAATATGCCGATCACCTGACGGCTCAACGCCTGCGGCACCCAGGGCGCATCAAGCAAACCGGCTGCCACACACGCGGCAAAATGATCGGCCTGAAACTGCATGCCCCCCTCAACCGGCCGGGCAATCTCGCCAGCGGTTTCTCCCCACCAGCGCACCTGCTGCGGGTTCCACCACTTGCCGGCTATCTCGAGTTGCCAGTCATCCCCTTCCAAATGAGCGGCCTTGTCGAGTTCCGCCACGATCGAGGCGCCTATCTCGCCGCCAAGCGCACCGTCAAAGTAAAACCGGCACTGCTCATCAACACCGCTCGGCCCACGGCTAAGCTCGCTGCGCGGCGCAGGGCAATCCAGCCCGAGTCGATGGCATAACGCGACGTAGAGCCACACCCCGTAGACGCCCACATCCCAGCCGGCGCCACCGGCCAGCATCGGGTCAAACAGTTTGCCACCGGGCTCGGCACAAGAGCCAAATGCAGCGCGCACCCGGCGCACCGGCGCCAACGCCGGCAGTTGCTCCCACAGTGCGCGCCAGGCAGGAAAGCACATCACCTTCATGGCTTCCATCAACAGCACCCCGCGCCGATGGGCCAGCTCCACTAGCTCATCCCAGTCAGCCACTCGCAGCACGGCCGGTTTTTCCACCAGCACATGCTTACCATGTTCGAGCATCAGGCGGGCAATCGCGGCATGCTCCGGATGAATGGTGGCCACATAGACAGCGTCAACTTCCGGACTCTCAGCGAGCGCCAGATAGCTGCCATAGGCGTGGGGCAGCGCTTGTTGGCTCGCAAAGTCAGCGGCGCGCGTTGCATCGCGGGCGGCGATGGCCACCACCCGACCAGCCGTAGCAAACTGGTTTACATCGTGACAAAAGCGCCGGGCAATGGCGCCAGCGCCGGCAATCCCCCAGCGCAGTGTTGAGTGCTCCACGGCTCTCTCCCTGTGTCTTATGATTGGCGCATCATGCCCGAGTTACCCGTAACATGCATCTGTCATCAGTTGCAGCGCGTGGCCAGATCCTTAAGATGTGACCGCCCTTTCCTATCCGGAGTCTGTCATGACCCTTTTTCTGCCGCAGCGCAACCTGATGCTGACCCTGCTGCTATCTCTGTTGTTGGCCGCCTGCTCCTCGCTAACCCGCTACAGCGTGAGCGAGCAACAGATCAACGACTATTTGGCCACCCAGGTCGGTTTTGAACGTCAACTCTCCCTACCCGGACTGCTCTCGGCCAAGGTCCGTTTTAACGATCTCACCAGCCATATTGGCCGCAGCCAGCCGGACAAAGTTGATCTCGATGCCGCCGGGCACCTGACCTTGCAAACCCCAATCGGTCAGCAGGCCCTGACGCTGCGTCTGGCCCTGCGTGCCCGTCCGGACTACCAGCCCGAGCAGGGCGCTATCTATCTGCGCGATCTGGAAGTTCTGTCGGTCTCGAGCGAGCCGGCCAACATTGGCTCTGCCCTGACCCCGCTGCTGCCGATGCTGAGCCTTTCGCTGAGCCAGTTCCTCGAGCAGACACCGGTCTATCGCCTGGATGGCCATCGCAGCAAGCAAGAAGCGCTGGCGCGTGACAAGGTCACCGGGCTTCGCGTCGAGCCGGGCGCACTGGTCATCCCCTTTAGCGTGTTGTGACGTCGTTGCCTGTGGCCAGTCATTTGACTGGCCTTTTTCTGCTCTGCCCTTCTCATCTTCTCATCGCTGAAGCATAATGCGGGCAATTCTCATTTGCGTTACATATGAGAATGTCCCGATAACAATCAGAGTGTGAGAAGAGAACAACCGGATGAAAAAACGACTGCTGGTCCATGCCATTGCCGGCGCCCTGCTAAGCCAGGCCGCCCAGGCAGCTGTCAAGGTCGAGGACAAGACCTTCAACACCGCTGCTGCCATGCTTGCCTATACCGAATTTGAACTCTCTGGCGAACCGCTTGCCGAAGGTCTCGGGCTCGATCTCGATACCCTGGACGCCAATCAGGCCAACACCCCGACGCCTTTTGACTTCGCCGCCGGCATTGAATCCTACGAATACTCCGAAGAGGCGATGTACGCCCTGAATTACCAGTCCGGCATGGGGCCGCATCTGGTCAACGGCCCGCAAAATACGGCCCGTGGTGGCACCATGGCGGATCTGGGCAAACGCGTACTGGCGCTGGCCGATGCGGTCGGTTTCTCGGCAGATGAAATCCCGCAAGGGATATATCCCCTCTCCTTCCCCTACGCTTCTGCCAATCCCGAGTTTGCTGCCGCCGTCAACGCCACTCCGGTTAACGGCGACGACGTGAAGGTCAAGACGGCCAAGGGCACCGAGAAAAGCGTTAAAACCCAGGTACCGGCCTATTTTCGTGACTACAGCACCCTGCGCTGGAGCGGTAGCGATCACCTGATGGTACCGGCTGCTGTCGGCGGCATCCTGCTCAAAGAGGTGATGTGGTCGCAAGACTTCCTCGGTGGTATGCACGTGGCAGCCAGTGATGAAGAGGTGGCGGCCACCTCCAGCACCATGGATCAAGATGGCAAGCACAAGCTTGGCGTCTCTGCTGCCGACGGCTTTAACGGCATGATCCTGACCGAGCAATCCATTGACAAGCTGGCGTTGCTGCAAGCGCGCTTTGGCTACGACGGCAAACAGCTCGGCGCCGCCATCACGCCGCAATACGATCCGGCCAAGGGCCCGATCTATTTCCCCCATCAGGTCAAGGTCACCGAAACCACCCAAAACGAGGTCGGTGCCATCGGCAAACTGGACGTAGTAGATGGCTCTGCCCAACTGCGCGACGCCTGGATGCTGCTGTGGCCGCTCTCCGAGTTCTATGCCTTTACCGATCAGCGCAGCGCCAACACCCAGCACAATGCGGCGTTCAAGGCCGTTTTTGATGGTCAGCCATTTGCTGCAACACCGGCCGCCAACCAAGCTGGCGATCTGGGCAAAGCCGTTGCCGGCAGCGATGCATTCTCGCTGGCGCTGAATCTTTCCAACCTGACCTTTAAAAACCTCGTTGCCCTGCACTTCGAGCCGAAAGCCGGCACCCTGGTTGACAGCTGGAAGAGCGGCAAGCAAAGCAAGCACGTCACCACCTATGACGCCGCCTATGCACTGGTTGCCCTGCAGATCTTCCAGCGCGCCCAGGATGCTCTGCCGGTTGGCTACGCCGCCGGTGACAATGGCGATCTGAACCTTGCCACGGCCCAAGGCAAACAAGCGCTCGAGCTTATCACCAAGCAGGCAGATTTTCTGCTCGGTCAGCTCAAGGGCAAAAACGGTCTGCTCTATGACGGGATCACGCTGGGTGGCAAGCACGATGCGGGTCAATCCATCGATACCCAACTGGCGGCCGTACGCGGTCTGACCGCAGCGTTCCTCGCCACCCACGATGCCAAGTACCGCAGCGCGGCGCGCGAGCTGTTTATCGCCACCGACAAGGCCTACTTCAACCAGAAGGCCGGCACCTGGACCCACGGCAAGCAAACCACTTATACCCCCTGGACTCAGGCTGCCATCTCCGGCGCACTGCGCTCGGCCATGCAAAACCTGCGTAACGAAGGCGCCGAAAATGCCCCCGAGCTGGAGCTTGCCAAGCTGGCCAACCAGTATGTGAGCTGGTTCCGTGGCACCGTCAACGGCGGCATGCAGATGGCGGAATGGGTCGGTGATTCGGGTGAAAACTTGGTGGCGGGCCAAGGTAGTGATACCGATGAAGATGGTGTGCCGCAGGTGACCGGCGCCGGTGGCAAGCATGGCACCGCCGCCGTCATGGCGGGCAAAGCGGTGATCGCCAAGTAACCCAAGTCAGCACAGGTCGGCGTGATCAACCTGCTGAATCCAAGCGGATCACGCAACTACCCATAAAACAACAGGGGGAGCCACGGCTCCCCTTGCTTATTGCAACACGCTCGATGTCACTAGCGGCAGCTCTTTTCTAATCGCTCCAGCATGTCGGCTGTAACCAGCACAATGCCCTTGTCGGAGCGGTAGAAACGGCGAGCATCTTCATCGGCGTTCTCCCCCACGATCAAACCATCGGGAATGCGGCACCCCTTGTCCACCACCACCCGACGCAAGCGGCAGCCGGCACCGATATCCACACCGGGGAAGATCACGGCCTGATCGAGCGTGCAAAATGAGTGCACCCGCACATTGGTAAAGAGCACCGAGCTCATGATGAACGAGCCGCTGACAATCGTTCCCCCTGCAAACAGGGAGTTGATGGTCATGCCATGGGAGCCGTTTCGGTCTTGCACAAACTTGGCCGGCGGCGCCATCACCTGGCTGGTCCAGATGGGCCAGTTCTGATCATAAACATCCAGCTCCGGCAGTACCGATGCCAGATCCATGTTGGCTTCCCAGAACGATTCAACCGTTCCCACATCACGCCAGTAGGGACGCACTCCTTCCGTGCCACCGACGCACGACATGCCAAACGGGTGGGCATAGGCCACCCCTTCGCCTACCACTTTGGGGATCACGTCCATGCCAAAGTCGTGGTGGGAGGTCTCATCGCGGATATCCTCTTCGAGCAGTTCATAGAGGTATTGTGCCTCGAAAATGTAGATCCCCATGGATGCGAGCGCCGTGTCGGGCTTACCCGGCATAGCGGGCGGATCGGCCGGTTTCTCCACAAAAGCGTTGATCTTGCGATCCGCATCGACCGCCATCACCCCGAAGGCCGATGCTTCAGCACGTGGCACCTCGATGCAGGCGACGGTGACCCGGGCGCCTAAACGCACATGGTCGAGCAGCATGCTGGCGTAATCCATCTTGTAGATATGATCCCCCGCCAGCACCACGATGTACTTGGGACCATGGTCACGCACGATATCGAGGTTCTGATACACCGCATCGGCGGTACCGCGATACCAGTGCACCTCGTCAACCCGCTGCTGGGCCGGCAGCAGATCGATAAATTCGTTCATCTGATAGCGCAGGAAGGCCCAACCAGATTGCAGGTGACGCAGCAAGCTGTGGGATTTGTATTGGGTGACAACGCCGATACGGCGAATACCGGAGTTTACACAGTTGGAAAGCACAAAATCGATAATGCGAAACTTGCCGCCGAAGTGAACGGCGGGCTTGGCTCGGTTATCTGTCAGCTGCTTTAAACGACTCCCTCTGCCACCCGCGAGGACCAATGCCATGGTTTCATTCAGCAACTGTCTGGCTTTTGCTGTGTTGACGGGCTCTAACAACATTTTTACTACCTCTTTCAGGACAAGCTGGTTCCATATTGCCTACTAAGGCCAGTCCAGAAAGCGTCTGGTCTCACATTTATGACCATTTGGTATGTCAAAATGACTTATTTATCAATATAATAGAGTGTTTTCTTACGAGTCCTTAACAGATTCGACGGGTTTTCGTTTGAGGAGTGTCAAAATGACATCATTGAGGAGCCGGTAACGGGCCAGCTGATCGGCATCGTAACGGGTTGCCAACATGGCCGGATTGTTGCGATGTTTGAGATAACGGTTGATTTGTAGCCGGTTAAAGCCTGCCACCTTGTAAATATTGGCGAGCAGATCCGACAGTTGCTCATCCGCCGGCCCGAATCCTGCCAAATAGTCGCTTTGGTCCGGGTGCAGATAGTGCTGATCGAGCTGCGCAATATGGCCAGACTCGGCAAGGTATTCGAGCCACTGCTCAAGATAGAGTGGCTTGCAGCCTGCCAGCAGGTTGAAATAGCCCACGGCATCACAGCGGCATCCGGTCAGCAGGGTCAGTGCAAACACATCATCGTTGCACTCAAAGCTCACCGGTCCGCTCTGTGACCAGTCCAGTGCTTGAACGCGCAAACGAGCCTTGGCACCGGAGGGGGCGATCGCATCAAACTGGAACATGAGGTTGACTCAACAGGCAAAAGTTCATCATGAGCGAGTCACGACGGGCTGTAAAGGGCTAGGCGTCAAAAGGCAATCGCGGTGATCCACCGGGTAGCGTCGCTCGTTCAATAGGCATCTTTGTTGTGGAGTGACCCCATGCCATCGCCTCTTCTGCCTGAGAAAATGTGTCCGGTGTGCCAGCGCCCCTTTCGTTGGCGCCGCAAATGGGCCCGAGACTGGGAATCTGTGCGCTACTGCAGCGAGCGCTGCCGGCGCCACCGCCATCTGCAGGAGCGGACGTGATGGAGCTAAGGCTGCTGCTTGGGGATCAACTCAACGCCAGCCACAGCTGGTTTCGTGAGTGCCATCCTGACGTTATCTATCTGATGGCTGAACTGCGCCAGGAGACTGACTACTGCCTGCATCACCGTCAGAAGGTGCTGGCGTTCTTTGCCGCCATGCGCTCGTTTGCCAAAGCCTTAACCCACGCAGGGCACAAGGTATGTTATCTCACCCTTGATGAGACCCGTGCCTGGCCCAATCTGCCGGCGTTACTCAGTGCCATGCTGGACACACATCATGCCGGCGCCTTTGCCTGGCAAGAGCCTGATGAGTGGCGCCTTGATAAGCAACTTGACGACTGGACCGCCACCCTCCCAATCCCATCAAAACGGGTATCGAGCGAACATTTTCTGACCCCGCGTGATGGCTGGCAGCGTCTCCCCCACAGTCGGATGGAGTATTTTTATCGCGCCTTGCGCCGCCAGTTTAAGGTGCTGCTCGATGAGCAGGGTCAACCGCTCGGTGGACGCTGGAATTTCGATGCCGATAATCGCGCCCGCCTGCCAGCAAGCGTTGCCCTGCCAGAGCCCCTCTGCTTTGCCAACGATGTGCAAGAGATAGACGCCATGCTCACCCGGCACGGGGTCACCACCCTGGGCCGTGCCGATGCCAGCGCACTGCCCTGGCCAATTACCCGCCAACAGAGCCGAGCCTTACTCAGCCATTTTCTGTGCCACTGCCTGCCACAGTTTGGCCGCTATCAGGATGCCTTGAGCGAGCGTGGCTGGAGCCTGTTTCATAGCCGGCTGGCCTTTTCCCTTAACAGCAAGATGATCTCGCCACTCGAGGTCATCAGGGCCACCGAGTCGCACTGGCAGCGCAATCAAGACACCATCACGCTGGCACAGGTGGAAGGATTTATTCGCCAGATCCTCGGCTGGCGCGAGTTTGTGCGCGCCTATTACTGGGAAAAGATGCCCGAGGTACTAAGCGATAACGCCTTGGCAGCCACCCGTCCCCTGCCCGGTTTTTTCTGGACCGGTGAAACCAAGATGGCGTGTCTGCGCCACGCCATCACCCAATCGCTCGAAAATAGCTATGCCCACCATATCCAGCGTCTGATGGTCACCGGCAACTTTGCCCTGCTCGCCGGCATCGCACCGGCTGAGGTGGATCGCTGGTATTTAGGCATCTATGTGGATGCCATCGAGTGGGTGCAACTGCCCAACACCCGCGGCATGAGCCAGTTTGCTGATGGTGGCGTGCTGGCGAGCAAACCCTACGCCAGCAGCGGCGCCTATTTAGCGCGCATGGGCGATCACTGCAAGGGGTGCCATTACGATGTCAAAAAGAGAGAAGAGGCAGAGGCCTGCCCCTTCAACGCGCTGTATTGGCATTTTCTGGCTCGCCAGCGGGAGCGCCTCGGCGCAAACCCGAGGCTAGCCCTGCCTTATGCCAATTGGGATGGGCAATCAGCCCAGCAGCAGGCAGCCACCCTGGCTCGCGCCGAGCAGTGGCTGCGTGAGATAGAAACGCTCTAGCTGGCAGCAAAACGCCGCACGGCGTTACTGCTCACCGCGCTGCCACAGCCAAGCTGCGCCACGCACGCCGCTTGAGTCGCCGTGCACCGCTTTGCGCACCGGCGTGTCACACTCACCGCCAAAGACATACTCGCGCATCAGCGCCGGCACATGGCTATAGAGCCTCTCAACATTGCTCATGCCGCCGCCGAGCACAATCACATCCGGATCAAGCAGGTTGACCACGTGCGCCAACGATTTGGCCAGGCGCCGCTCATAGCGTTTGATCGCCTTGGTCGCCTCGGCATCGCCCTGTGCGACCAGAGCCATGATCTCGGCGCCGCTACGCTCCATACCGGTGACAAAGCGGTAGCTCTGGGCAAAACCGGTGCCAGAGACAAAGGTCTCGATACAGCCGCGCTGGCCGCAATAGCAGGGCGTCGCCTGCTGATATGCCCACTCCTCTTCGTCAATCCAGGGCAAGGGGTTGTGGCCAAACTCACCGGCGATGCCGTTGCCACCTGCATGAACCTGCCCCTGGATGGCCACCCCTGAGCCGCAGCCCGTGCCGATGATCACGGCGAACACCACCTTGGCGCCAGCACCCGCCCCGTCGGTGGCCTCGGAGACCGCCAGACAGTTGGCATCGTTGGCAATGCGCACCGGCCGCCCCAGCGCGTCGGCCAAATCCTTATCCAGCGGCTGACCATTGAGCCACACCGAGTTGGCATTCTTGACCCGCCCGGTAAAAGGGGACAAGGTGCCGGGAATCCCGACCCCCACCGAGCCGCGCTCGCCGGTGGCCGCTTCGGCATCGTGCACCAGCGAGCAGATAGCCTGCACCGTCTGATCATAATCGTGGCGTGGCGTGGCAATTCGCTTGCGAAACAGCTCACTGCCATCATCCGCCAGTGCAATCACTTCTATCTTGGTACCACCCAGATCGATTCCAATGCGCACTGCGTCACTCTCCCTTCAAGGTTGTTATTTATTCCGGCTGAATGGTTTTAGCCAGGTCAAAATGGTGATCTTTGTCGCGTTTTTTCTCCGGTTTCGCGCCTTTACTGGCAGCGAAAGCCGAGCTGCTCACAGTTCGTGATACGGACAATAGTCTGCCTGCAACGCTTTTAATACACTCGGGACTTTACTTTGACACGGGCGATCATGATGAAAAACAAGATCTTGGTTGTTGATGATGATCCCGGCGTCTGCCAGCTGCTGACAGACGTGCTCAGCGAGCACGTCTTTGACGTGATCAGCGCCATGGCGGCCCGCCCGGCGCTGGAGCAGTTGCAACGCGATAACGACATCGCGCTGGTGCTGCTCGACTTGCGCCTGCCCGATATGAGCGGATTGCAGCTGCTGCAGCAGATCCGCCAGTATTACCCCAACTTGCCGGTCATCATGCTGACCGGGCTTGCCTCCGAATCGGACATGGTGGTCGGACTCGAGATGGGGGCTGACGATTACATCGGCAAACCCTTCGTGCCCCGCGTCGTGGTGGCGCGGGTCAAAGCGGTGCTGCGCCGCGCGCCAGAGCCGGCCAGCACGCCGCTGCCACTGAGCCGTCCCAGTGGCCCCGGTTTTCTGTTTGACGGCTGGTTGCTCAACACCCACACCGGCCGGCTGCACACCCCGCAAGGCGAAGACATCGAGCTGACTCAGGGCGAATATTCCCTGCTTAGCGTACTGCTTCGCAACGCACGTCGGGTTCTTAGCCGCGAGCAGTTGCTGGAGATGACCCACAGCGACGCGCTCGACGTGTTCGACCGCACCATCGATGTGCTGATCATGCGCCTTCGCCGCAAAATAGAGCCCAATCCCAAGCAGCCCGAGTTTATCCGTACCATTCGCGGCGCAGGCTACGTGCTCTCCCGTGAGGTGCAAGTGCTGCATCCCTAGCCCCTTAGCCCTGTTCTGCCACAGCCTGCTCGGCCATAAACGCATGCAACTCGGCCAGCGTCGCCGCACCGTCGATGGCGTTGGCACTGCGCAGGTTAAAACGGGCGCAAGCGTTACCAAGGCGCAGCGTTTTGGCCAGCGGCCACCCTTCATGCAGGCCATAGAGCACCCCGGCACAAAAGGCATCCCCCGCCCCGACCGTGCCGGCGATCATGGCAGGATCCAGCCAGTAAGAAGGCACCTGACAGCACTCACCACGGCGACTGGCCGCCCAGGCCCCTTGCGGGCAGTGGATCACCACCACCTGACGCACTCCCGCCTCGAGCAGCTGCTGCGCGGCAGCCCCCATGGCGCCAGCTTGCAGCGCGCCGCCAATGCGCAAGGGCAGTCCGGTTAGCGTCTGCGCCTCAAGTTCATTGATGATGAGGTAATCAAGAAAAGGGAGCACCGGCAGCACCACTTGGCGGGCACGCGCTGGCTCATCGACCGATACCAGATCGAGCGAGGTGTGATAGCCGCGTGCTTGCAAGCGGGCAAACACTCGCGCCGCCACGACCCCGAATTCAGGTTCGGGCGCTTCCAGCGCCGGTAGCAGCAGCAGGTAAGCAAGGTGCACAATTTTGTGATCGCTCACCAGATGCTCGCACCAGGCGGCATCGAGCATGCGATTAGCCCCTTCCTGATGAAAGAAGGTGCGCTGGCCGCCACGTCGCACCGTGATGACCTGGGTCATGCTGGTGGGCTCACTCACGGCCTCGAGGCGAGCGCAGTCAATCCCCTCGCTCTCGAGCGCTGCCCGAATCAAGGCGCCATCGCCATCTCGCCCGACCAATCCGGCGGCCGCCAGCGGCAAACCGCTTTGCAGCCGCGCCAGGGTGCGCAGCACATTGGGCACGGCGCCGCCGGTGGCATCTTCACTGTGGCGGATGGTGGCCAGCCGCCCCTGCTCCGGCCATTCATCGATCACCTGCACATGATCGACCAGCAGGGTGCCGACCGCGAGGATCCCCCGGCGCGCCTCACTCCCCTGCTGGCGGTTCACAGCGCTTTCCCGCTCGAGCCAAACACCTGCATCTGCTGCTCGACTGTCTGTTGCACGGCAGACTCGATGCCCATCAGCAGGTGTGCCAGCTCGTCATACGCCGGATTGCGATGGCTCATGGTCTGCTCCACCGACGCCAGCGCACTTTGCGACATGCCGGTGTAAAAGTTGATCTTGTGAATGCCCAGCGAGATGGCTTTACGAAAATCGTCATCGCTGATACCGGAGCCGCCGTGCAGCACCAGCGGAATACCGGTCTGCTCGTGGATTGAGGCCAGACGCGGGAAATCGAGCTTGGGCTCACCGCGATACTTACCGTGTACGTTACCGATGGCCACCGCCAGCGCATCGATTCCGGTGCGAGTGACAAACTCGACGGCCCGCGCCGGATCGGTAAATTTGCTGCTGTCACACTCGCCATAGAGTGAGCCGCCCTCATCGCCGCCAACGGCACCGAGCTCTGCTTCCACCGACATGCCCAAGGCATGGCACATCCGCACCACCTCGGCGCTCTGGCGCACGTTCTCTTCATAATCGAGCGCCGAGCCATCAAACATCACCGAGGTAAACCCGAGGCGGATCGCCTGCATCACCGCCTCAAAGCTGGTGCCGTGATCTAAATTGAGCACCACCGGGATCGCGTGGCGAGCAGCCTCTTCACGAATGGCAGCGCACAGCGCCTCAAGCGGTACGTATTTAAAGTGCACCTCGGCGATATTGATGATAAACGGCGAGCGCTGGGCACGAGCGGCGGCAAACAGGGCGCGCAGGAAGTGGGTGTCGAGCACGTTGAACGCACCCAGGGCATAACCGTGCAGGCGGGCGTGAGCCAGCCCCTGTTCCAAAGAGATAAGAGCCATGTCGGATTGACCTCCTTACAAGGGAAGAAAACGGGCGTATTCGTTACAGAGCAGATGCAGCGGCGCCGCATCGTCCACTATCTGGCTAAAGCGCGGCCTGGCGCGCAAAAAGCGGTTATCACAGCGATCGTCATTGACCATCGAGACCTCACCGGCCACCACCGGGGCACGTTCGGCCCAAAACGAGTGATACAACCCCTGGGTGAGGGTGATGCTTTGTCCGGCGCGAAGGCGCAATCGGCTGCCGGCCGGATGCCGCTGGCGCTCGCCGTCGAGCACCACCTCCACGTCACTGTCGGCGCACTGCTCATCGTCAGTGCGGTTGTAGAGCTCGATAATCAGATCGCCGCCGCCGCGATGGATGATGTCCTCCATCTTGTACCAGTGAAAATGCATCGGCGTGACTTGCCGCTCGCGCACCAGCATCACTTTTTCAGCGTAGGGCTTGGCGTAAGGTTGCCCGCCCACGGAGCCGTTGCGTAAGGTAAAAAGAGTCAATCCCTCGTGCTCAAAATCATCGCTCCCCATGTCGGTGACATCCCAGCCCAACCCCAGCTCAAACACTTCGCGATAACGCTCAAGGGCTTGTAAGCGCCACTGCTCGGGGGTAAAGAACGCAAACGGGGGCAACGCCACCTGGTGCTGCTCAAAGAGCGCATGGGTGTAGGCCAAAATGGCGTTGATGGTAGAACGCTGCATCAGATCTCCTTGCGTGATAGCCAGTGAGTCAGGTGGCGATAGCGGGCATAGCGCGCCAGCAGTGGCCCATTGTCGGTGGGCGTGAGGGTACATTGCGCCGCGGGCTGGTTGCGCCAGCGGGCTAACGCAGTGGGATCCAGCGCCAGATGGGCCAGACGCGCAGCACCAAAGGCGGCGCCGACCTCGGCATGGGCCGGCACGTCCACCGTCACGCCTGTGACATCGGCAATTAACTGCAACCAAAAGCGGCTGCGCGCCCCGCCACCGGTTGCCAGCAAACGGCGCGGCGCTGAGCCGGCATTGGCCAGCGCGGCAAGTCCATCGGCCAGTGAAAAGGCCACCCCTTCCATCACGGCGCGCGCTAACTGCCCGCGCTGACTCTCGCCGGTCAGACCGAACAATGCACCGGTAAGTTCGGGGTCGTTCCAGGGAGTGCGCTCACCGCTGAGATAGGGGGCAAACAGCAAAGAGCCCGGCTCGGATTGCTCGGCCAGCGCCGCCAACCGGGCCTCTTCCATGCCCGTGATGGTCGCGAGCCAGCCAAGGGATGAGGCGGCACTCAAGGTCACCGCCATCTGGTGCCAGCGCCCCGGCAGGGCGTGACAGAAGCTGTGCACCCCTTGCGCCGGGTTGGCGCCATAGCGATCGCTGACCACAAAGATCACGCCGGAGGTTCCAAGCGAGACAAACGCCTCACCGGGCTCGGTCAGCCCCAAACCGACGGCGCTGGCGGCGTTGTCCCCGCCTCCTGCCACCAGCTTGACATCCGACGCCATGCCCCAGCGCGCAGAGAGTTCACGCGTTAACGTGCCGGTCACCTCACTGCCTTCATACACGCGCGGCATCTGGGACACACGCAGGCCACAGGCGTCCAGCAGCGCCGGGCTCCACTGACGGGATTGAGTAGCCAGCCAGAGCGTCCCCGCGCTATCGGAGCAATCCGATGCCAGATCGCCGCTTAAGCGGTAACGCAGATAATCCTTGGGCAGCAGGACATGGGCGATGCGTGCAAACAACGCAGGCTCATGGCGCGCCACCCACAACAGTTTGGGCGCGGTAAACCCTGCCATGGCGCGGTTGCCGGTGATCTCGACCACCTCACTACCACTTTCCAGCTCGCGGCACTCCTGCACACTGCGCCCATCGTTCCAGAGGATGCAGGGGCGCAGCACCTCGCCGTCAGCGTCAAGCAAGGTCGCGCCATGCATCTGACCACTGAGCCCGATGGCGCGCACCTGGCCAAGCTCGGCCGGGTATTGCGCTGCCAGCGTATCCATCAGGCTCTCGAGTGCGCGCCACCAATCGGCGGGGTTTTGTTCACTGCACAACGGCTTGGGACGAGCGACATCGAGGGGCTCACTCACGCTGGCCAGCAACTGCTCCTGCTCATCTATCAGCACCACCTTGATAGACGAGGTGCCCAGATCGATCCCCAGATACATGTCGCTTCTCCCAAGCCGATGAAAAAAGCTCCCGCCAAACGGCGGGAGCCTTGCGCCTTACTTGACGGTCCAGCCCTTGTAATCCTTGATGCTGTTGCGATCGATCAGGGTCACCGGGATCAGCACCGGATCTTTGGGAGCCGGCTTGCCTTGCAGGATGTCGTAACCAATTTCGACAGCGCGCGCGGCCATGACTTGCGGATCCTGGGCCGGGGTGGCCTCGAACAGGGTGTTGCCACGCTTGAGCGCCTCTTCACCGTCCGGCGAGCCATCGACGCCGACAATAAAGAATTCGTTACGCTGAGCCTGTTTGGCGGCCAGATCGGCACCGATACCGGTCGGGTCGTTGATGGCGAACACGGCATCAATCTTCGGATAGGCGGCCAGCAGCGAGGTCATGACCTCCAGCCCCCCTTCCCGGCTCCCCTTACCGTTTTGGTTAGACGAGAGCACCTTGATGTCTTTGTGCTTGGCCAGCGTGGAGAGGCAACCATCGACACGGTTGGTCACGGCAGAGACCGGCGGGCCGTTGATGATGACCACGTCACCGCGCCCTTGCAGCTTGTCGGAGATGTATTGGCAAGCCAGCTCACCGGCCTGGGTGTTGTTGGAGGTCACGGTGGCGTCGGCGCCTTCGGCTGCCACGTCAACAGCGACCACCACAATCCCGGCAGCACGGGCACGCTTCACGGCCGGCGCGATCCCCTTGGAGTCGGCGGCGTTGAGCACGATCATGTCTACCCCGGCCGAAATAAAGTTATCAATCTGGTTCACCTGCTGACCCAGATCATAACCACTCGACACCAGAGTTACCTTGACGTCCTTGCCAGCCAACTCGCGCGCCTTGAGCTCCGCGCCCTTGGTGATCTGAACGAAGAAGGGGTTGGCCAGATCGCCAACGGTTACGCCGATCGACTTGAGCTCCTTGGCATTGACCATGGGCGCGCTGGCCAGCACAGCGGCAGCCATCAGACCGGACATCACTTTGTTCAAACGCATATTGTTGTTCTCCCCGAGGGTTGTAGGGTAGGTGTGGTGAGATTGTGCCGGCACTCATGCGCCGGCGTGCTTGCTTGTCCGATACTTGTCGATCAGCACGGCCACGATAATCACGCCGCCCTTGATCACAAGTTGCCAGAAGTAGGAGACCCCCATCAGCGTCATCCCGTTGTTCATGGCGGCGATGATCAGCGCCCCGATCAAGGTACCCATGATGGTACCGATCCCGCCGGACAGACTGGTACCACCGAGCACCACGGCGGCGATGGCATCCAATTCGTAACCGACCCCGAGGTTGCCGTTGGCACTGTAGAGACGCGATGCACTCATCACGCCCCCCAGACCCGACAGCAGGCCGCTCAGGGCATAGACAAAGGTGAGCACCATGCCGACCTTGATACCGGTCAGCCGGGCGGCATTGAGGTTGCCCCCCACCGCATAGACGTGCACCCCGAGGGTGGTCTTGCGCAAAATGAACCAGCAGATCCCCATCACGGCAAAGGCGATCACCACCAGCCAGGGCAACGGGCCGAGATAGGCGTTACCAATCCACTCAAAACCGATATTGCTGTTAATCACGGTGGTACCGCCCGCCAGCAAATAGGCTGCGCCGCGCAAGGCCGTGTAGGTGCCGAGTGTCGCAATAAAGGGCGGCAATCCGATATAGGCCACCATCACGCCGTTGAGCGTCCCCATCAACAAACCGGCCAGCAGGGCCAGCGGCACCGAGAACACCGCCAGCGACGGGTCCAGCGAGCACACCATGGCCACCACGGCGGTGGAGCCCAGAATGGAGCCCACCGACAGATCGATACCGGCGGTGATGATGACAAAGGTCATCCCGGCAGCCAGCACCATGTTGATGGAAGATTGCCGAACAATGTTGAGCAGGTTCGACTCGGTGGCAAAGTTGGGCGTCATCAGGCTAAACCCGACGCAGATCAGGATAAGCACTGGCAGGATGCCCAGTTGCTGGATGATGCCATTGGCACTAACGCGCCGGGCGGCGCGCGGCTCGGCGGCTGGGGTATCGGCTTTGGTCATAACGTCACTCATGTCAGCTCTCTTAAGGTGTTCAGGCTACCTGACTGGCGGATTGGGTTGCCCCGGTGGCCAGCGCCATGATGTTTTCCTGGGTGATGGCCTCGTCGGCCAACTCACCGGCGATCTCCCCGGCGCGCATCACATAGACCCGATCGCTCATGCCTACAATCTCCGGCAATTCACTGGAGATCATCAAAATGGCGACCCCCTTGCGGGCCATGTCGGTCATCATGCGGTAGATCTCGCTCTTGGCTCCGACATCCACCCCGCGGGTCGGCTCGTCGAGGATGAGCAGGCTTGGATGGATTGCCGTCCAGCGGGAGATAAGACACTTCTGCTGGTTACCGCCCGAGAGGCCGCCCACCGTCACCTGACTGTGCGGCACCCGAATATTCAGGCTCTTGATGGCGGTCGAGCTGATGGCGCGATTACGCCCCTCGTCGAGCACATGGAAGTGGCTATCGCGCTCGATGGTGGCCATCACGATGTTGTCGTGCACCGCCATCTCGAGAAACAGCCCCTGCTCTTTGCGATTTTCGGTGAGCATGCCGATACCGGCATCGATGGCGTCACGGGGCGAGGAAAACTGCACCACGTTGCCCCGCAGCAGCAACTCGCCACGGGTGCGGGGACGGGCACCAAAGATAAGCTGGGCCAGCTCGGAGCGTCCCGCGCCCACCAGGCCGGAGAGGCCGACAATTTCGCCAGCGCGCACCATCAGACTGGCTTCCAGCACCTTGTTACCATCGCCCAGATGCTGACACTCCAGCACGGTCTGCCCTTTCTCGATGGTGCGGTCTTTGTTAAACAGATCGTTGAGCGGCCGGCCTACCATCATGCGCACCAGCTCGCTCGAAGAGAGGTTGTCGCGCATCAGGCTGCCAATATACTGGCCGTCGCGCAGCACGCTGACCCGGTCGGAGAGCTCATAGATTTCTGCCATGCGGTGGCTGATATAGATAATCGCCATCCCCTCGTCACGCAGTTGCTTGACCAGGGCAAACAGACGGTCGGTTTCACGCGATGAGAGCGCGGCGGTGGGCTCGTCCATCACCAATACCCGGCTGTTCCGGTGCAGGGCGCGGGCGATCTCGACCTGTTGCTGCTCGGCGATGGTCAGACTCGAGACCGTGGCGTTGGCTTTAAAGCGAGCCGCCAGACGGTTTAAAACCTGCTGGGTCTCCTCCTCCATCTGGCGGCGATTGACCATGCCATTACGGGTCAGCTCGCTTCCCAAAAAGATGTTCTCGGCCACGGTGAGGTTGGGCGCCAGGTTAATCTCTTGATAAATGAGGGTGATGCCGGCACGCAGCGCATCTTTCGGGCCATTGATGCTATAGGGCTGGCCATCGAGCACAATTTCGCCCGAAGTGGCAGTGTAAGCACCGGCCAAAATCTTCATCAGGGTGCTCTTGCCCGCCCCGTTCTCTCCCATCAGCGCATGGATCTCACCCGGATAGATGGAGAGACTGACATCCTTGAGGGCATAAAACTGCCCGAATCGCTTGGCGATGTTGCGCATCTGTAGGATGGGTTTCTTCTCGCTCATTGCCTGCCCCACAAACTGTGTTGATGGCAGCAGTGAAACACCCCCGTATAAACCGGTTATGAGTTTTGTGAATCACACTTGTCATAATGTGAACGGCTATTTTGTTTGACCCGGCCACAGTTTAGGATGCGCAAAACCCCGGGATGGAGCCGGTATGGTCGAGCCGCATCGCAGTTTTCTGTTTGGCGCCCGTGGGCGTCTGCTCTCTTTTAACCTGTTGGCCATGTCGCTGGCGCTGTTTATCGGATTGGTGGCCTACTACGGCTTTACCAACGCCGGGCGGCTGCTGCGTGAAATGCAGGAAAATACCCTGTCGGAGATGAACAGTGGCATGGAGGTGGGGGTCAAGACCGCCAAGGTGGCCACCTTTGCCATCAGCCTGACCCAGGTGGTTGGCGCCATGGAGTATCAGAGCGAGTCAGATCGCCTCAAGCTGGCACTCAAGGCGCAAAAGGCCTCGATTGACGAGATGGCGGTCTCCCCGCTCGCCAGCCGCCAACCCGCCCTGATTGCGCAAATCCAGCAACGCGCCAACGAGCTGCAACAAAGCGTGCAGCAGTTGCTCGACACCACCCGTGCCCGTCATCTCGACCGCCACAACTTACTCAGCTTGCTCTACCAGGCGCAATCCCAGCTCGATCTGATTGGCAGCATGCCTGCGGACCACTGGCCAAGTCGCGGCGATCAGGCAAGATTGAACACGCTGATCACGATGGCCTTGCCGATCCCCGCCTCTCCGGTGGTGCTCGAACAACTGGCCGCCGAGCGCAATGACTGGCAATGGCTGGCGCAGCGCGCCGATAACGAGCGCCGCCCCTATCTGTTGCAACTCACCGAGATCTTGAAACCGGTGCATGCGCTTGATCAAACCCTGAAAGATCGGGATCTGGCGATTGCCTATCACACCTTTCGCGTGCGCGCGCTGGTCGGCATGCTCGATGCGAGCATCAGTCAATATGTGCAGCTGGTTGCCGACTCGGCCAGCCAACGCGCGACGCACACCCAGCGCGAACTCTCCGCCAGCACCGGCACTGTCGAGGTGTTTGCCCTGCTCGCCCTGTTTATTACCGGACTGGCTGGCCGCTATATCTACCTCAACCTCGGGGTCCATCTAACCGCGATTGCCGATGCCATGACCAGGTTGGCCCAAGGCGAGCGTACCGTGCACGTGCCGGCACTCAAGCGCAAAGACGAACTCGGCGATCTGGCCCGTGCATTTAACGTGTTTGCTCAAAATGCAGCGGCGCTTGAGAAAGTCACCCGGTTGCTGCGAGAAAAGAGCGGGCAACTTGAGACCACCTTCCTCTCTATCCGAGATGGCTTCGCGCTGTTTGCCGCCGACGGCACCCTGGTGGTCAGCAACCCGCAATATGGCCAGCTGCTGCAAATCGGGGACATTGCTCCCGGCAGCCATTTTAACGATGTCCTGGCGCGCCTTCGCACCCACCCTACCTTGCACGATGAGCCGGCAATTCACGCCTTTGGTGACCATCACGACCTGGCGCAAAGCATTGAGCTGGCGCTGCCTGGCGAGCAGTTTGTCGAGCTGCACTTAACCCGGCTGCCCAACCAAGGCATTGCCAGCATGGTGCTTGATCGCACCATGCGTAAAAGCCTCGAAACCAAGCTGATTCATGATCAGAAAATGAAAGCCGTGGGCCATCTCACCGGCGGTATTGCCCATGATTTTAATAACTTGCTGGCGGTCATCCTGGGTAATCTGGGCCTGTTGCAAGAGAGTGGCCTAGGCGAGCGCACCCGGGTGCGCATTGAGCGCGCCCACAAGGCGGCCGAGCGCGGCGCCTTGCTGATCCAGCGGCTGCTCGCCTTCTCACGCAAGCAGGCATTGAGGCCGCAGGCGGTGGATCTGGAGCTGTTGGTGGCCAACCTGCGCGAGCTGATGGAGCACTCCCTGCCCGACTCGCTGCAATTAACCTATGAGGCAGCCCCCCACCTGCGCCGGGCCTGGATTGATGCCAATCAGCTCGAGAACTGCCTGATGAATCTGGTGGTCAATGCCCGCGATGCCATGGAAGGTCGCCATGGGCGCATCAGTCTGCGCCTGTTTAACCAGACGGTGTCGCGCAGCGGCGGCATCATTGAAGAGATGGTGAGTATTGAGGTGATGGATCAGGGCTGCGGCATGACGCCTGAGCTGGCAGCCCGGGTCTTTGAGCCCTTCTTTACCACCAAGCCCGCCGGTAAAGGCAGCGGGCTTGGCCTTTCCATGGTGTACGGATTTATTCGCCAATCCGGTGGCCGCGTGCAGATTGAGTCAGAGCTGGGACGGGGTACCTGCATTCGCCTGCAACTGCCCTGGGCGAGCCAGGAGCCTCAATTAGTGGTGGTCGATGCGCCGCCCGACACGCCATCGCAGCCGCTGGTGCATGGTGACGCATCGCCACTCGGAAGCGAACCGCCACAAGTAGCCGGCGAACCACCGCTCATCGTCGTGCTCGAAGATCAGGCCGATGTGCGCCAGACCCTGTGCGATTACCTGCATAACCTGGGGTTTATCACACTCGACAGTGCCAGCGCGGCCGATGTCATCGGCTGGGTGCAGCAGCTCGAATCGGTGCACCTGCTCATCAGCGACATCGCCCTACCCGGCCAGATGAGCGGGATTGATGTGGCCAATCTGGCGCGCGAGCAGCGCCCGGCACTGCCTGTGCTGCTGGTCAGCGGTCATGACTTTAGCGAGCAAGCCGCCCGATTGCACTATCCGCTGCTGATGAAGCCCTATGATCAGAACGATTTGCTGTGCCAGATAAACCAGCTACTCGCTCAAGAGGTGTCGCCAGCCTGATGGCCGCGTGGTGAACATCACAACGCCCTCATAGCGAGGGCGTTGTGATTGAGAGGTGATTTATTGCCCGACCGCGTCCTTGACGCCCAGATGCACCACCGGGTTTTCCGAGAAGAGATAGCGATCATCGGACATGTCATCGTCGAGGATCGAGGCTTTAAACAGCATCTGTTTGG
The DNA here is from genome assembly GCF_900156095.1 of Aeromonas sp. RU39B. Lineage (GTDB taxonomy): Bacteria > Pseudomonadota > Gammaproteobacteria > Enterobacterales > Aeromonadaceae > Aeromonas. The sequence continues at coordinate 370,037 of NZ_FTMJ01000002.1, read as the reverse complement.
TGTTCTCCAGATGCTGCCACATGGCGAGCTTGGCTGCCTGCGAATCTTTTCTGATCAAGGTTTTGAGGATTTGGTCGTGATCATCGCACCAGCTGTCGATGGCCTTGTCATCGATATGCTCGTGCAATTTACGCCAATAGGGATTGTGCTCGCGGTGCAGCCACAACTGCTCAATTAAGAGCACCAGCACCGAGTTCTGGGTCGCCTTGGCCACCTGAATATGAAACAGCTTGTCCCATTCGGAATCGCGCGCCCGATCTTCACCACGCGCCATCTCCTGAATGCGCAGCAGCTCCATGATGTCCTGCTTGGTCACCTGGGTAGCGGCAAACTCGGCGATGTTGCTCTCAAGCAGCTGACGCGCCTGCAGCAGCTCAAACGGTCCTGCGGTGAGCAGCGCGGCATCCAGCGTCGAGTCATGCTGCGGCGCCTGACCCTCCTGGGCAATCACATGAATGCCTGAGCCTTTTTGCACATCCACCAGCCCTTCCACTTCGAGCATGATAATGGCTTCACGCACCACGGTACGGCTGACATTCATCTCTTCGGCGATCAGTCGCTCGGCAGGTAACTTATCCCCTACCTTGTAACGCTGGCTGGCAATCTGCTGTTTTAAGTCGGCGGCAACCTTCTGATACAGCCGTTTTGACTCGAACATCTCCAGATCCATGCCACTCACTCCCGCCTGATAAGCCAAAGAACCGAACCCCATGCCGGCAATGTAAAGATGTTATACCAATTTAGCCACCGAGCAACAAGCTGGCGACCAGTAAGGGGAACGTCGGGCCTGATATTCGGCCATTTTGCCGCGACGCGGCCCACCGACCCAGCGCGATTACCGATCGGGTCACGGCTAACCACAGCACCGGCAAGGCCGCCAGGCACTTTTCAATAGCGGCAGCTGCACATTCAAATTGGTATAACAAATTTTCCCAAAACCCTAGCACCAGCAGGTTAGGTGTCGCGTCTGTGCTCTTTGAACCACCCAAAACAGAGCATAAAATGGCTCATATGAGAATCATATTTACTGCCGGATGTGTATTCACACCGAACATTTCATGATTTCTGTGATCTGGTTGGTATTTTTTGCTGATCGAAAACTGGACGACAGGTGTGACAGGAAGAATAATTGGTCCAACAACTTCGTGATATATCACATCATCCCCTCGGGAGCGACCAGCCATGAGCCTCTTTATGACCGATGATTTCCTGCTAGACAGCGCCTTTGCCCGCCAGCTCTATCATGATTTCGCCGCCGATCAGCCCATCATCGACTATCACTGCCACCTGCCGCCGGCCCTGATTGCCGACGATCATCGCTTTGCCAACCTGTTCGACATCTGGCTCAAGGGTGATCACTACAAGTGGCGCGCCATGCGCAGCAACGGGGTGGATGAGCGTTTTTGCACCGGTGATGCCAGCGATTACGAGAAGTTTGAAGCCTGGGCCAGTACCGTTCCCGAAACCATCGGTAACCCCCTCTACCACTGGACCCACCTCGAGTTGCGCCGTCCGTTTGGCATTACCGATACCCTGCTCGGCCCGCGAACTGCTCGCCAGATCTGGGATCGTTGCAATGACATGCTGGCCCGCCCCGATTTTTCGGCCCGCAGCATCATGACCAAGATGAATGTGAAGATGGTCGGCACCACCGATGATCCGATTGACGATCTGCGCCACCACGCGGCACTGGCCGCCGATAAGGGCTTTGCCGTTCAGGTGCTGCCAAGCTGGCGGCCAGACAAGGCGTTCAACATCGAGCTCGATAGCTTTGCTGACTACATGAGTCAACTTGGCGCCGTGAGCGACATAGAGATCCGCACCTTTGCCGACCTGACTACCGCCCTGACCCGCCGTCTCGACCATTTTGCCGCCCACGGCTGCAAAATTGCCGACCATGCGCTGGATGAAGTGCTGTATGCAGAGGCTGATGAAGCGGCCCTTGATGCCATGCTGGCCCGCCGTCTGGCCGGCGAGCGCCTTGAGCGCCGTGACGTGGCCGCCTTCAAGACCGCCGTGCTGCTTTTCCTTGGCGAGCAATACCATCAGCGCGGCTGGGTTCAGCAATATCACATCGGAGCGCTGCGCAATAACAATCACCGCCGCCTGATCACCCTTGGCCCGGACACCGGCTTTGACTCCATCAATGATGCCCCGGTCGCTCAGGCGCTCTCCCGTCTGCTGGATGCGCAAGATCGCAACAACCGTCTGCCGAAAACCATCCTCTACTGCCTCAATCCGAGCGACAACGAAGTGCTCGGCACCATGATCGGCAACTTCCAGGGGGATGGTATCCCCGGCAAGATGCAGTTTGGCTCCGGCTGGTGGTTTAACGATCAAAAAGATGGCATGGAGCGTCAACTGACCCAACTCGCCCAACTTGGCTTACTGAGCCGCTTTGTCGGCATGCTGACCGACAGTCGCAGTTTCCTCTCCTACACCCGTCACGAATACTTCCGCCGCATTTTGTGCCGGATGATCGGACGCTGGGTCGAGAGTGGTGAAGCCCCGGCGGACATCAATCTGCTCGGTCGCATGGTGCAAAACATCTGCTTTGACAATGCCCGCAACTACTTTGCCATTGAAGTGAATTGATTCCGGGTGGGAGCGAGCTTGCTCCCCCCACTGACACTGTGCGTTTTTCGTGGTGGCAACAGGCACCACGCCTGACGGTGAGCGGGCGACACAAGCCCGCCATCGCCACCCTAGCAAGGAGCAATCATGCCCTCATTTATCAAAATCCACCCCTCCGACAACGTGGTGGTGACACTGCGCGAACTGGCCGAAGGTGAGCAGCTCGAACTGGGGGATAGCACCCTCACGGTCAAGGCCACCACTGCCCGTGGTCACAAGCTGGCCCTGCGCGATCTGGCGCAAGGTGAGCACGTCATCAAGTACGGTCTGCCCATTGGCCATGCCAAAGCGCCGATTGCCAAAGGTGAACATGTGCACAACCACAACATGGGCACCAACTTAAGCGATCTCGATGAGTACAGCTACCAACCCGAGCTCACCTCGGCCAGCACTCACCTGCCCAATCGCGAGATCAATATCTATCGCCGCGCCAACGGTCAGGTCGGCGTGCGTAACGAGCTGTGGATCCTGCCAACCGTAGGCTGTGTCAACGCCCTGACCAAGCAGATGAAGCAACGCTTTGAGCAAGAGTGCGATCTCTCTGGCATCGATGGTATCCACCTGTTTAGCCACCAGTACGGCTGCTCCCAACTGGGTCAGGATCACCTCAACACCCGTACCTTGCTGCAAAACCTGGTGAACCACCCCAACTGCGGCGGTGTGCTGGTGGTAGGGCTTGGCTGCGAGAACAACCAGATCGCGGCATTTCGTGAGACCCTGGGCGACTTTGATACCGAGCGCACCCGCTTTATGGTCTGCCAACAGCACGACGATGAAGTAGAGCACGGTGTGGCCCAGCTCAAAGAGCTGCTGGCTATCATGCGCCAGGATACCCGCACCCCGGGCCACCTTGGCGAGCTGAGCTTTGGTCTCGAATGCGGTGGCTCGGATGGTTTCTCCGGCATCACCGCCAACCCGCTACTCGGCTGCTTCTCCGATTATGTGATTGAGCATGGCGGCACCACGGTGCTGACCGAAGTGCCGGAGATGTTCGGTGCCGAGCGCATCCTGATGTCGCGCTGCCGCGATGAAGCGGTGTTTGAGAAAACCGTCAAGATGGTCAATGACTTCAAGCAGTATTTCATCGACCATAACCAGCCCATCTATGAAAACCCGTCGCCAGGTAACAAGGCTGGCGGCATCTCGACGCTGGAAGAGAAATCCCTCGGTTGCACCCAAAAGGCCGGTGACAGTCAGGTGATTGACGTGCTGCCCTATGGTGCACGCCTGAGCCAGCCTGGTCTGAACCTGCTGAGCGCGCCGGGTAACGACGCCGTGGCCACCAGCGCGCTGGCCGGTGCCGGCTGCCACATGGTGCTGTTTAGTACCGGTCGCGGGACGCCCTATGGCGGACCGGTACCGACCGTCAAGCTGGCGACGAACAGCGATCTGGCGCGCCGCAAGCCGCACTGGATCGACTTTAACGCCGGTACGCTAGTCGAAGGTGTCAGCATGCCCGCCCTGCTTGAGCAGTTTGTCGATCTCATCGTCGATATCGCCAACGGCAAGCCGGCCCGTAACGAAATCAACGATTTCCGCGAGCTGGCCATATTCAAAAGTGGCGTCACGCTCTAAACGCACGGTATGCAGAAAACAGCACGGGGAGGCCACTGGCCTCCCCGATTTTTTACTGCTTAACGCGTCGGTGATGACGCGCCCTGCAATTCACGGCGCAGCTGCTTTGCGGCCGCCACCATCACCGTCAAGGCCGCTTCGGTCTCTTCCCAGCCACGGGTTTTAAGACCACAGTCCGGGTTCACCCACAGCCGCTTGACCGGAATAAGCTCGGCGGCGCGGCGCAGCAAGCCTTCAATCCACGGCTGGCTCGGCACGTTGGGCGAGTGAATGTCATACACGCCCGGCCCGATTTCGTTGGGGTAGTTAAAGCGCTCGAAGGCTTCGAGCAGCTGCATCTGGCTACGGCTGGTCTCGATGGTGATGACATCGGCATCCAGCGCCGCCACCGCCTCGATGATGAGGTTAAAATCGCTGTAGCACATGTGGGTGTGGATCTGGGTGTCATCACGCACCACGCTGGCACTTAGGCGAAACGAACGCACAGCCCAATCCAGGTAAGCCTGATGATCCTGACGGCGCAGCGGCAACCCTTCACGGATGGCCGGCTCATCGATCTGGATCACTTTCACCCCTGCCGCCTCGAGATCGGCCACCTCGTCGCGGATCGCCAGACCAATCTGCAGCGCCGACTGCTCGCGGCTCACATCTTCGCGCGGGAACGACCAGCACAAAATGGTCACCGGTCCCGTCAGCATCCCCTTGACCGGCTTATCGGTCAGGCTCTGGGCATAGCGGGTCCACTCGACGGTCATTGGCGTCGGGCGGTCAATATCTCCGGTGATGACTGGCGGCTTGACGCAGCGCGAGCCATAGCTTTGCACCCAACCAAAGCGGGTGATGGCAAAACCACTGAGCAGCTCACCGAAATACTCCACCATGTCGTTACGCTCGGCTTCACCGTGCACCAGCACATCCAGGCCAATCGCCTCCTGGCGGCTAATCGCGTCGTTGATCTGCTCGCGGATCCCGGCTTCATAAGCGCCATTGTCGATGCGACCGGCGCGCCACTCCTGACGCAGGGTACGGATCGCTGACGTTTGCGGGAATGAACCGATGGTGGTGGTTGGCAGCAGCGGCAAACCGAGGGCGGCTGATTGCGCCGCCGCACGCACGCCATACGCCGATTGGCGATGGAAATCTTGCTCACTTAAGGTCGCAAGACGCGCCTGAACCGCTGGCTTATGCACGCTTTTATCCGTCTCACGCTCGATGATCGGCTGGCTGTAGGCAATCAGCTCGGCGTGATTGCCACTTTCAAGGGCACGGGCCAGCAGCCCCAACTCGTGGCATTTTTGGGTGGCAAAGGCAAACCAGCTCTTTACCTGGGGCGGCAAGGTGGTTTCCAGATTGAGATCAACCGGGCTGTGCAGCAGCGAGCAGGAGCTGGCAATCCACAGCCGCTCGCCAAGGCGCGCTTTAAGCGGCGCCAGACGCTCTTGCCAGCGCTTGAGGTTAGCCCGCCACACATTGCGGCCATTGATAACGCCAGCCGACACCACCCAGTGCGGCGGCAGTGCCGGGATCAGGGTCTCGATCTGCTCGGGTGCAGCGACCAGGTCCAGGTGCAGGCCATCGACTTTCAAGCTAGTGATAAGCTCACGTTGATGCTCGACCGAGCCAAAATAGGGGGTCAGCAGCAGCTTGCAGGGGCCAGCGAGCCGCTCATAGGCACGCAAGTAGGCAAGGCGCCACTCATCGGGCAGATCCAACGTCAAGGCCGGCTCATCCATCTGTACCCACTGCACCCCTTGCGCGGCGAGCTTGGCCAGGATCTCCTGATAAACGATCAGCAGTCGCTCAAGCAGATCGAGTCGGGAGAACCCGGCCTCTTTCTCTTTGCCAAGCCACAGATATGAGACAGGCCCAAGCAGCACCGCTTTGACGGGCAAATCTAACGCCTTGGCCTCTTGCACCTCATCAAAGAGCTGCGACCAACCGAGCTTAAAGCGCTGATCGCGGCTAAATTCGGGCACCAGATAGTGATAGTTGGTGTTAAACCACTTGGTCATTTCGGCAGCAGCGGCGTGCGGGCCGGTCGGCGCGCGGCCACGGGCAACCCGGAACAGGGTATCGAGATCCGTGTCACCGGCGCGGTGGCGCTCAGGAATGGCATCGACCAGCAAACTGGTGCCGAGCACCTGATCGTACCAGGCAAAATCGCCAACCGGCAGCAGGCTCACTCCAGCATCACGCTGGGCCAGCCAGTGACGAGTGCGCAGCGTCTTGCCCAAGGTCAGCAGTTCATCGCGATCTATCTCGCCACGCCAATAGGCCTCGATAGCAAATTTCAGTTCGCGGCGCGCGCCGATGCGGGGAAATCCCAGGGTGTGTGCTTGAGTCATCGCCTTCTCTCTTGATTATCAGCTCATGTTATAGGCTGGCGACCTTATTTAGCCGTCCAGATGTTTACACATCCAGAATGACAAGCTATGGTGGGGCTGACTACTGAATCCTGTTCAACTGGCTCTCAAGGATTTCTCAAGCAGGAGCATGCATGGAATTCAAACACTTGCGAACTATCTCGGCCCTGGCCGAGCAGGGCTCGCTGGCGGGCGCGGCAGTGGCGCTAAACCTCACCCAGTCGGCCCTCTCCCACCAGCTCAAGGAGCTGGAAGGGCGTCTCGGCGGCGAGCTTTATTTGCGCAAAAGCCGGCCACTGTGTTTCACCCCGGCCGGTGAGCTGGTGCTTAAACTCGCGCACAGCGTCTTGCCGCTGGTCAACCAGACGGAAAAGCAGCTGCAGGCGCTGCAAAACGGGAATCAAGGAGAGCTGCATCTGGCGCTCGATTGCCACAGCTGCATTCATTGGCTGCTGCCCCTGCTGCCTGCCTTTCGCCGCGATTGGCCGGGTATTGAGCTCGAGGTCGAATCCCTACCGGGCTTTGACACCATTGCCAGCCTGTTGGCCGGACAGCTGGATCTGCTGCTGACTTCTGATGTGCAGGTGCGCGGCGATCTCCATTTCGAGCCGCTGTTTGATTACCGCTTGGAGCTGGTGATGGCGCCTGATCACCCCTTGGCGACCACAGCGAAGATTGAGCCTGACGATCTGCTGCGCGAAGTGCTGCTGATCTACCCGGTAGAGCGTGCGCGGATGGATGTGTTCAGCCGCTTTTTGCAACCGGCAACCATTGAACCAGCGCGCTGCAAGGTCGTTGATAACACCTCGGTGATGCTGCAAATGGCCGCCGCCGGCTTTGGGGTGGCTGCTCTGCCCGATTGGGCCAGTAGCGAGTTTGTCAGGCAGGGCATGTTGGTGGCCAAGCCACTGGGCACCGGGATCACCCGTCATATGTATGGCGCAGTGCGGGCTAGCGAGCGGCAGCAGTCCGCCCTGCAGGGCTTGTTTACCCTGATACGCCACGCCATGGCCGCTAAATGAAAAACGCGCCAAAAGGCGCGCTTTTCATCGGGTCAACATTATGCTTTGGCCAGCTTGGCCTTGATGCCACCGATCACCATCGGTAGCAGCGAGATGATGATGATGCCAAAAATAAGCAGGGTGAAGTTGTGACGAACCACCGGCAGGTTACCAAAGAAGTGGCCGGCGTAGACAAAGCTCACCACCCACAGCAGGCCACCGACGAAGTTGAAGGCGAGAAAGCGCGGATAGGTCATGGCCCCCATACCGGCCACAAACGGCGCGAAGGTGCGCACGATGGGCAGGAAACGGGTGATGATGATGGTCTTGCCGCCATGCTTGGCATAAAACGCATGGGTCTTGTCCAGATGATCGCGCCGGAAGATCTTGGAGTTGGAATTCTGGAACAGCTTTTCGCCAAAGAAGTGGCCGATGGTGTAGTTGACCACGTTGCCCAGCACGGCTGCGATGATCATCACAGCCGCCAGCGTATGCACATCCAGCACCGAGCCAACGGTCAGGGCGCCGGCGGCAAACAGCAGCGAGTCACCCGGCAGGAAAGGCGTCACTACCAGACCGGTTTCACAGAAGATGATCAGAAACAGGATGGCGTAAACCCACACACCGTAGTTCTCAAACAGCTCTTTAAGATGTACGTCCACATGCAGGATGAAGTCGACGAGATAAAGGATCAGATCCATGGTTGTCCACTCGAGTTAAAACTGGTGCAGAGTCTACTCTGCCGCTCTCAGCACGACAATCTGGGGGTCAAGGTTTTTATTGGGTTAAGAATCTAATCAAGATCACATTGCCGAGCAAAATCCCGATGCATGCTGGGCATTACGTGATTTATTCAAAGGTTGGCTCTGTGGCCAGCATCTGGAGTCGCCCCATGCCCCGCCAAGCGCTGCGTAAACCGGTCCTGGTCAGCCACATCTTTCCCCGTGGCTATGACAAACGCCATCATCCCCGCCTGCTGCTCGAAGGACGCGGCTTTGCTATCCACGGACGACGGGTTCATCACTGGCTCGACTGGTTGCGACCGGCGCCTCTGCTCAAAGTGCTCAATATCAGCGTGGCCGGCCTGGGCCTGCTCAGCCGGCGCCGTTTTCGCCCGGGCGATGAGTTGCGACTTCCCTCGCCGGTGAGCCGCACGGCACTGACCTTGCTGGTGGTACGCAGTGAACGGGATACGCTCAATCCGCGCCTCTACTACACCGGGGCCCGCTGGTTTAACCCGATGACCGTTGCCCTGTTTCGCGAGTGGACCGATCTGGTGGCATTGAGTGAACGCAGCCAGTTTCAGCGGGAAATTGTCAGTCTGCCACGGCGCTGATCACTGCGCCCGAGAAAAGGTCCGCTTCATCGGATGGTAGAAAATCTGCCCGGCCGGGGGCTGGTACCCGTCCAGAATCGGATTTTCCAGCTCAAGCAGACGGCGCTTTGCCACATCAAGCTTGCCGATATCCTCAGCAAAAAAGTGTTGCCACAACGCCTGCAACGAGCCATCGCGCATGGCCAGCGCCAACCCCTGCTCGACGCGCGCCAACCCGGCTTGGTCACGCTCGTTGGCAAAAAACAGGCGCGGCAGCGGATAGTGCAGCAGCAAATTGGGCTCAAGCACCAGTGAGCTGAGCGCTGCATTGGCTTTGAGCTCCGGCATCACCTCGTTAAGACCACGGCAAAGCAGCTCAAAGCGGCCAGAATCGAGCATGCGGAACAAGCTGTCATACTTGCCCACCTCCATCACCTGCTGACCGGCATAGCGCAAAATCCGGGTATCGACCCAGCCGGCGCCCTGACCGTGGATAAAGGCGCCCAGCGCCTTGAGTGAATCCACCCCGGCCAGCGATGGCAGCAGCTGTTTACGAGTCAGGCAAACCCGATAGCCCGTCACCCCCATGCTGACATCATGGTTACCGCGCACCACCCGGCTATTGATAAGCTCGGGGCTGTAGCTAAAGACCGCCATAAAATTGCTATAACTGCCGAGATTAAGCTGCTGGATGGCACGCGCGGTATTCATCGGGATAGTCGGCAGCAAACGATAATCACCGTACTGCTTGCGGGTTTTCTCCAGCGCCAGGCGCAGCACCGCTATCTGATATTCATTGCGCGTGTCTTTGTTGCTTTCCGCCACCCGATAGTGAAACTCGGTCACATCGGCCAGCACAGCAGAAGAGCACAGGATTGCCCATAACGTGAGCAACAAACAGAGCGAGCCAAATGGCCAACGGGGGACAAGGTATTTTTTCATGCTGTTTCTTTGGTACGGCGGGAACAGATTACCCATCACTATGGCTGCCCACGGCCCAATGCGCCACGTTCAACGTGGCAGATGCAGCGCCAACCACACTGCCAGCGGGATCACCAGCAGTGAGAGCGCGTTTCCACCAAGCACTATGCTGGCCACTTCCTTGGGCTGACACTGGTACTTTTCGCACAAGACGTAATTAAGCACCGCTGGCGGCAGCGCCACCGAGACCAGCAATAGCGGCAGCCACTCCGGTTGCAGCGGCAGCAACCACCACACCAGCATGAGCGACAAGGCGCCCACCAGTAGATAGGCAAGATTAGCCAGCAGCGCCAGCCGGATGTCTTCGATGCCCCCTTCAAGCAGCCGGATCCCGAGGGCAAACAGCATGATGGGTACCGACAGCTGGCCAAGCATGGAGGCGGTAGTGAGCACAAAGCCGGGCAACGGAATATGCAAATTCGCCACCAGCAGTCCGGCCAACGCCGCCCAAGGCATGGGATTTTTAAGCCACACCCAGCGCGATTGACCACTCGATAAAATCGCCAGCCCGACCGAGAAGTGCAACAGATTGGAGAGCACGAACAACATGACAATGGCGCCCAATTGCTGCTCGCCAAAGGCCAGCAGCATCAAGGGGATCCCCAGATTACCGGTGTTGCGAAACATGGCCGGGACGACCCGCGCCTGCCAGCTCAGTCCGGGCAGTGGCAAAACGCGCAGCAGCAGGCCTGGCAGCAGGATCAGCACGCAGCCAGCCAGCAGCAAAGGTAGATAGTGGCCGAGCGCCAGCGGGTATTTGACCAGCGCCGAGAAGACCAGCGCCGGGGTAAAGAGCTCAATATTGGCCTGATTGACAAAGTGCAGGTCGCCACCCGGGCGCCAGCGGCCATAAAGGGCGCCGCAGGCCACCACGGCAAACACCGGGATGACGATATCAAGCAGGGCGACGAGCATCGTCAGGTCAGGCCAACGCGCTGTGGCGCTGCAAGATGACCGGCTCGAGTGTGACTTCACCCTGCCCGGTCGAAAACCAGAGCTGACCGTCGGAAATGGTGCAGGTGATCTGCATGGTCCGCTCGGCCAGCGCCGCCAGAGCCTGGGTTTGCGCCTCGGGCAAGTCAATCACGCTGAGGTGATCATATTGGGAGAGCTTGCCCTGATTTTGCTTCCACCACACCTGTACGCCGCGACCGCCATAGGTATAGAGCACCACCTCGCGTGAGCGGTTGCAGGCTTTGCGGATGCGCCGCTCGTCCGGCAGGCCGAGATCAATCCAGAGCTCAATCTCGTCACTGTAGCTCTTTTGCCACAGCTCCGGCTCATCGTCGGCACACAATCCTTTGGTAAATTCGAGACGCTCGGCAGCATGCCAGGCAAAGGCGGCCAGGCGGATCATCATCCGTTCATCGGTTTCGGAGGGATGGCGCGCGAGGGTCAGGGAGTAATCCTGATAGAGGCCCCGGTCCATGTCGGAGAGGGAAATTTGCGCCTTGAATACGGTTGCCTTGAGGGCCATAGCACACCTTGAACGACTTTTTAGTGGCGCTATTGTACTGCAAAGCGGCTGCGGTGACGACGCCACCGCAGCAAAAACGGGTTATTCGTCAGCCGGTTGTACACCCAGTGCCACCAGCAGGGCGCAGCTGGCAACGGCCACGGCGATAAAGCCGCTCAGAAAGATAAACGGCATGGCCCCGTAACCTAAAATGGTCCAGACAGTCTGCTCGAGTACGCTCATGGTGACACTCCCTTGTGTGTGACCCGCTCATTTGACCCGACAGACTGACTTGGCACCATGCCACCAAAGTAATAAACCGGATGTTCATTTGATCAAGGTCAATTTTTAAAGCTGGATTTCTGACCCCGGCATACCCAAAAAACAACGGGCCACCTTTTGGCGGCCCGCTGTTTGCGTCGGACTTAGTTCGGGTAGAAACGCGTCCCTTCCAGCGACATGCGTTTGAGCAGCGGGCTCGGTGCAAAACGCTCACCAAAGCGCTGCTGATAGTGCTCAAGGCGAGCCACCAGCTTATCGAGCCCCATGCTGTCCATGTAGCGAAACGGACCGCCCAAAAACGGCGGGAAGCCGATGCCGAAGATGGCACCGATATCACCGTCGCGAGCCGATGCCACCACCCCGGCATCGAGGGCAATGGCGGCTTCATTGAGCATCATCAGCACGCAGCGCTCGGCCATCTCCTCGTTGCCCAGCTTGGCCACTGGTTTGATCCCGAGCACCTCATAGACGCTGGCATCAACCAGCTTCTTGCCGCGCTTGGCCGCCTTGCCGTAGAGGTAGAAGCCCTTGCCGTTCTTGCGCCCCTTGCGCTCGGCTTTTAGCAGCTTGTCAAAGGCAGCCGGCGCCTGGAAACGCTCGCCGCCCAGTTCACGCTCGAGAATCGGCGAGATCTTGGCACCCACGTCGATGCCCACTTCATCGAGCAAATTGATGGGGCCAACCGGGAAGCCGAAATCGAGCAATGCGCCATCGAGCGATTCCACCGGCTCCCCTTCAAGCACAATGCGCGCGGCCTCATTCATATAGGGCGCCAAAATGCGATTAACATAAAAACCCGCCTCATCCTTGACCACGATCGGCGTCTTGCCCTGTGCACGGGCAAACGCCAACGTGGTGGCCACCGTTTCGGCACTGGTGCCGGCATGGGGGATGATCTCGGCCAGCGGCATTTTATCGACCGGACTGAAGTAGTGCAGACCCACCACCTGCTGCGGATACGCCGCCCCTTCGGCAATCTGACCAATCGGCAGTGAAGAGGTGTTGGAGGCAAAGATCACCTTACCCTGCCCGGCCTGCTCAATATCAGCCACCATCTGGCGCTTGAGGGCGAGATCTTCAAATACCGCCTCCACCACCAGATCCACCCGATGAAAACCGCTGTAATCGAGCGAGCCTGACAGCATGCTCATCTGCTTTTCCAGCTCACTACGTAAAATCTGCCGGCGTTTGAGCTTTTTACTCAGTAAATCAAAGCTGTAGCGCAAGGCATTACTAATTCCGGCATGGGCCACATCCTTGATGCGTACCGGCACACCGGCGCGGCTGGCGGTGACATAGGCAATACCGCCCCCCATGAGGCCGCCACCCAGAACGCCCACATGACTCACTTTGCCAGGGGCTGCGCCTTGATAGTTCACCTCTTTTTTCATCTCGGTGGTGGCAAAAAACAGGGCGCGCAGCGCCGCTGATTCAGCCGTTGCCACCAGCTCACCGAAGTAATGCGCTTCGGCGGCCAGTCCTGCGCTCATCCCCTGCTCTACGCCGGTTTTCACCACCTCAAGAATGCGCAGCGGCGCCGGATAATTACCACGGGTCTTGGCCATCACCCCTTTACGGGCCTGATCAAAAAGCACCTTGCGACCGAGTGGATTGGTCTCGAGCAGCTTGCCCTGCAGATCCCGTTTGAGATGACGCTTGGGCTTACCCTGCTTGACCAGCTTAAGGGCGGCGTCCAGCAAGATGCTCGGCGGCACCAGATCGTCGATAAGACCGAGCTTTTTAGCCTGCTTGGCGCGAACTTGCTTACCGGTCAAAATCAGATCAAGCGCCTTGGCCACCCCAATCAGACGCGGCAGGCGCTGAGTACCGCCCGAGCCCGGCAGCAGACCAAGCTGCACTTCCGGCAAACCCAGCACCGTCTTGCCATGATCGGTGGCAACCCGGCCGTGACAAGCGAGCGCCAGCTCCAAACCACCACCTAGGCAGGGGCCGTGAATGGCGGCGATCACCGGAATGGCCAGCGCCTCGATCTCGCCAAACAGCGTCTGCCCGGCTTTGGCCAGCTGCTCGGCGTCGGCCGCACTCTTGCAGGCATCGAGCATGCTGATATCCGCGCCGGCGATAAACGAATCGGGTTTGCCCGAGCGGATCACCATGCCTATCAGATCGTTGTTATCACGCACTTTGGCCAGCACAGCGCGCACCTCATCGACGAAGGCGGCTTTGAGAGTATTCATGCTCTCGCCCGGCACATCCATGGTCAGCAGGGCAATGCCATCATCACGGATCTCGAGGGTAAAGCTGTTTACTTGGGTCTCCATTCTCAGCCTCCTTACGCCACTTCGAGAACCATGGCTGCCCCGAGGCCACCGGCCGCGCAAGCAGTATTCAGCGCCAAACCACCGCCACGGCGCTGCAATTCACGTAACGTCTGGGTGATCATCCGCGCGCCGGTCGCCGCAAACGGATGACCAAAGGCCAGCGAGCCACCGAGGACGTTGAATTTATCCATATCCACCTCGCCAATCGCCCGGTCGCGACCAAGCTTGTCGCGGGCAAACTCGTGGCTGGCGAACATGTTTAGGTTGGCCAGCGTTTGCGCGGCAAACGCTTCGTGCATGTCAATCAGACTCAGATCGGCGAGGGTGATGCCGGCCCGATCCAGCGCCATCGGCGTGGCGTAAGAGGGGCCCATCAGCATGTCTTGCCACACGTCAATGGCGGCAAACGCGAAACTGCGGATATAGCCAAGCGGCTCAAAACCCAGCTCGCGCGCGCGCCCTTCCCGCATTAGCATCACGGCGGCCGCGCCGTCGGTCAACGGGGTCGCATTGGCGGCCGTGACCGAGCCATGCACCCGGTCAAACACCGGTTTGAGCTTGGCGTAACTGGCCAGTTCGGAGGCTTCACGAATGTTGTTATCGCGCTCAAGGGCCTGTCTATAGGGAGCCACGTGGGCGGCAAACACTTCGCCATCGAGCTTGCCGTCGGCCCACGCCTTGGCCGCCAGCGAGTGGGAGCGATGTGCCAGTTCATCCTGGGCGGCGCGGCTTATCTGATGGCTTTTGGCCATCTGCTCGGCGGTCTGGCCCATGGAGAGCCCGGTGGAGTATTCGGCCACTGCCGGCGGTACCGGCAACAAGTCTTTAAGGCTTAACTGGCGCAAGATGGCAAAACGTTGGGAGAGATTGCGCGCCTTGTTGAGATCCACCAATGCCCGCGCCAGCCGCTTGCTCACCCCGATGGGCAGCACCGAAGAGGAGTCCGCCCCACCGGCGATACCGATATCAATGGCGCCGGCCATGATCGACTCGGTCACATTGGCCACCGCCTGAAAGCTGGTGGCGCAGGCGCGCGACACGCTGTAGGCATCGGTGGTGACACTCATGCCGGTGCCCAGCACAATCTCGCGGGCAATATTGGGCGCTTCGGGCATCTGCACCACCTGGCCAAACACCACCTGCTCAATCAGGGCGGGATCAAGCTCCATACGGGCCAGCATTTCGCCGACCACCAGCTTGCCAAGATCGACCGCAGGCACCCCATGATAAGCGGTGGCCTGCTTGGCAAAGGGTGTACGCAACCCCGTCACCACGGCGATCCGCTCACCCTGGCGCGTGGTCAGTGACAATGGTTGTTTCATCCTGGCTCCTTGCGATGATAACGAAGAGGTCTGACCTCATTTTGTCACATCGTAACAATTCGCTCACAAGTTTCATACAGTTGATTGAAACATTTTCTTGCAGCGTGATCGCCTCGGCTCGCCAAGCTGACAAGGCTGGAGTATAAAAAGAGTAACCTCAATAAAAAACAACGAGTTCCCCGCATGCCATCGGCCCGTTTCCAGCAACTCAAAGAGACCCTTAATCGGCAGATCCTGGGACAACCGGATCTGATCGAAGGATTACTGATCGCCCTGCTTTGTGACGGACATGTATTGATTGAAGGGGCGCCGGGACTCGCCAAGACCCGGGCCGTCAAGGCGTTAGGCGCGGCGCTTGAGGCCCGCTTTTCCCGCGTTCAGTTCACCCCGGATCTGCTACCGGCCGACCTGACCGGCTCCGAGGTGTTCCATCCGCAAGATGGCAGTTTTGTCTTTCAACCGGGCCCCCTGTTTCACCATCTGATTTTGGCAGACGAGATCAACCGGGCACCGGCCAAGGTCCAGTCGGCGCTGCTCGAAGCGATGGCCGAGCATCAAATCACGGTGGGCAAGAAGAGCTGGCGCCTGCCGCCGCTGTTTATGGTGGTGGCGACGCAAAACCCGATTGAGCAAGAGGGCACCTATCCGCTGCCAGAGGCCCAGCTGGACCGCTTCTTACTGAAACTCACCGTCAACTACCCCACCCCGGCGCTGGAGCTGGCCATCTTGCAGCAACACCGCTTTGGTGAGCTGCCACCCGATCGCGATCAGCCGCTAACCCAGGACGAGGTGCAGCGCGCCCGCAAGGCAGTGCTCAAAGTGGCCATGCAGCCGCGTCTGGAGCAATACATCGTCGAGTTGGTGTGTGCCAGCCGAGAAGACCCTGATCGGCTGATTGCCTACGGCGCCAGTCCACGAGCCACGCTTGGGCTGTCGCGGGCTGCCCGCGCCAAGGCCTGGCTGGCGGGGCGCGATTATGTGGTGCCCGATGACATTCGCGCGCTGGCTTTGCCGGTGCTGCGCCATCGCCTGCTACCAAGCTATCAGGCCGATGCCCGTCAGCTCGGCAGTGATGAGCTGGTCGATATGCTGCTGGATCGGGTGCCATGCCCTTAAGCGAGCCGGCGCTGCTCGCCGACCCCATGCTGGCCCTCTCCCTTGAGCAACTCCTTGCGACACGCATGCTGGCGCGCTGGTCAGCCGATCGCAAGGTGCCGCTGCATCACGGCGCCAGCGGCCGCCAGCCCGGGCTCTCTTTTAAAGAGCTGCGCCCTTATCAGGCCGGCGATGATGTGCGCCATATTGACTGGCGCGTCACCGCACGCCTCGGCGCGCCCCATACCCGCCTCTACAGTGAAGAGCGTGACAGCGCTCGGGCAGTACTGGTCGATCTTGGCCGCGAGCTCTATTTTGGCTCTCGCTGCCAGCTAAAAGCGCGCCTTGGCTGTGAATTAGCCGCCACCTTGCTCTGGCAAGGGGCCGGCAAACCGGTGTGGCTGGGCGCAGGCTCAGGCCCGCTGCAGCACGACCGGCGCCGCCCCGAGCCACTGCTTAGCCATCTTAGTGACGCGTACCGCAGTGCCTTGGCCACACACGGGGATGAAACACCGCTCACCCGCCCGTGGCGAGCGGCGCTGGAGCGGCTGCCAGCTGGCACCACGCTGCATCTGATCACCGACCATCGCCCCCCTTCTGATGAGCGCACCCAGCTGTTGCAGCGCCTGTGTCGCCGTTATCCACTGCATGTGTGGCAGATAGTTGACCCACTGGAAGAGGCGCTCCCGGCGGGCGCCCGCCTGCCGGCACGACGTGACAACGGTGGCGGCTGGCTCGATGGGGGCCGCGCCAAGCGCTACCATGAGGCCGCAAACGCGCGCGAGCAGGCGGCCCTGGCCGCCTTGCTGCCCTTGGTGACCCGTCTTTACCGTCTCGATAACGGCCGACCGTTTGCCGAGCAGTGGCAGGAGGGACCATGTCGCCTGATCTGAGCTGGCTCTCAGCCCTGCACGATATTCATCCGGGCCCTTTGCCGGGCGAGGCGAACCGGCTGCCGGCACTGGGTATGTGCGCGGCGGCCCTGCTGGCGCTGATGCTCGCCCTGCATCTGCTGCGCGTGATGACGCAGCGCCTGTACTGGCGTTATCACAGCCAGGAGCTCCCCTGGGATGAGCTGCACGATGCACTGCGCGAACTGAGCGCCAAACGCTGGCCCGAGCTTGCCGCGCTGCCTACCGCGGCCTGGCTAGGGGCACTCGATACCCTCACGGGAAGCCAGTTACAACGCTGGCAACCCCAGTGGGATGGCTGGCGCTTTGGCCCCATGCCTCCCGGCCCCATTAGCCGCGATCAGCTCGATGGCGCCTTACGCCCGGTGTTTCGCGCCCTGTTTCCACTGTGGCCAAGCACGCGCAGCCAGGTTGCATCCAGCGGAGGGCGCCGATGAACCAGCTCTCTCTGGCTTGGCCCTGGGCGCTGCTGGCGTTGGCACTGCCGCTACTGATCCGCTTCGGCGCGCCCGCCAAGCGCCACCCGGCCGCCCTGCATCACGATGGTTTGGCCCTTCTCTCGGCCACCCCGCGCAGCCACGATCTCATCGCCCTGCTGGCCTGGAGTTGTCTGGTGCTGGCGCTGTGCCGGCCGCAGTGGCTCACCCCACCACATATCAGTTATGAGCAGAGCCGCGATCTGTTTGTGGCGGTCGATCTGTCCGACAGCATGCGCGCCGAGGACATGCTCGATGGAGGGCAGCAGCAGGCGCGCCTTCGCGCCGTACAGCAACGGGTCACATCCCTGATCACGGCGCGGCCGGGGGATCGTATTGCGCTGATCGTTTTTGCCGACCACGCCTACCTGCTCTCCCCCCTCACCCGCGATCATCAGGCGTTGCTGCAACTTGCCGATGAGCTCGACTTTGATCTGGTGGGGCGCACTACGGCCATCGGAGAGGCGCTGGCACTGGCGCGCCAGCATCAGGATGGTGATCGCCCGGCGGCGCTACTGCTGATCACCGATGGGCGCAATACCTCAGGCAATGCCGATCCGCGTGAAGAGGCGCGCCGCGCCACCAGTCAGGGGATGATCATTCACACCCTGGGCGTTGGCGCCGATCCCGATACGCCGCTGCTGCCCGCCAATCAACGCGATCCCAGTGCCGAGCTTGACGAGCCGCTGCTGCGTGAACTGGCCACCTTGGGGGGCGGCCACTATTTTCGGGCCCGCTCGCAAGAGGATCTGGCTAACATGCAGCGCCAGCTTGATCAGTTGCTCCCCACCGCCCTGCCCCGTTATCAGTTGCCGCAAGCCCTCGAGCTCTATCCCTGGCCACTGGCGCTGGCCCTGCTGTTACTGTTACCGGGCAGCCTTCGGCCACGCTCAGCGAAGGAGCCCACATGAGCGAGATCATCGTGCTGCGCCCGCTCTGGTTGTTGGCTTTGCTACCTTGGCTCTGGTGGTGCTGGCAGGCGCGCCGCCCTGCGCCGTTGTTTGCGCCCCCCTTGGCCCGCTATCTGCTGGCGCGCATTCCGCCGGCACGTCCTTGGCGTCAGATTGCGGCCCTGATGATGATTCTGGCGCTGGCCGGTCCTGCCAGACCGCAAGCACAGCAGCCACTGATGCAGGCGCCGCTCGATGTCTGGCTGCTTGATCTTTCCCCCTCCATGCTGGCCACCGATCTGGCGCCGGATCGCGCCACCCGCGCCCGCTTGTTACTGCAAGAGCTGCTTGCTCGCAGCACCGGCCAGCCGATTGCGCTGATCTTGTTCTCTGCCGATGCCTATCTCGCCCTGCCGCCGACCGATGATCGGGCCGCGCTGCGCGCCCTGCTGCCTGATTTGCGCCCGGATGTGATGCCGACTGCCGGCAGCGCACCGTCCAAAGCGGTGCGCCTGGCCCTGGATGCGCTGGCGCGGCAAAGCCCGGCGCGCCTGCTACTGGTCACCGATGGCGTAAGCGAAGATGAGTTAAAGGCGCTGCGCCATGCCCTGCCCTGTCAGCAGCGCTGGTTGCCCTGTGATGGCCCCAGGCTCGATATCGTGCTGCTGGCGGGCGACAGCCCGATGCGCCTTGAAGGCGCGCAGGGTTTGGCGCTGCTACCAGCACCGGATCGCAGCGCGCTGCGTGCGCTGGCGCGGCTAAGCGGCGGTGAGCTCTATGACGGCGCCCACGAGCTGCCGCCGCTGCTTAGCCAAACCACCAGCCGCCAACTGGGCGCCGGTTGGCAGGATCTCGGCCCCTGGCTGCTACTGCCACTGCTGTTGTTGGCACTGCTCGCCCGTCGGGGTCAGCTCTGGCTGGTGCTGCTCTGCCTGCCACTTCTGACGCCCCCGCCGCTGCAAAGCGCAGAGAACGTCAACCAGACAGCCGCCCAGCCGGAGCCACTGCCACAAACTCGCGAGTTAGGCGCGCTCGAGCTCTACGAGCAAGGGCGCTACCGTGAAGCGGCTGCGGCGTTTACCGACCCAATCTGGCAGGGCAATGCCTGGTATCGCGCCGGTGAATATGCCAAAGCCGAAGCGGCCTACCGACGCAGTGACAGCATCACGGCCCTGTATAACCTCGGCAACGCCTTGGCCTATCAGGGGCGATTTGATGAGGCGCGCAGTGCCTATCGCGCCGTGCTGGCCCGCGATCCCAAGCATCAGGATGCCCGCGCCAATCTGGCGCTGCTGGAACAACCTCCGGCCCAATCGCAGCAACAGGCACCTGCGGGAAGCGCTCTCGAGCGCACCCCCACCAGCCCACAGCAGGCCGAGCAGGGCAACAGCCAGGCGGCCCCTCCCGTGGTATTGCTGCGTGAGCGATTGCGCAAGCAGGCGGAAAAGCGGCCCACGCCAAGGGTGGAGGAGACATGGTAAGGCGCACGCTTTGCTTGCTCTGCGCCTTGCTGCTGAGCCTTACCGCTCAGGCGGCCATTCGCACCAGCGTGCTGGCCACCCCCGATGGCTGGCTGCTGCAAATCGAGAGCGACGAGCCGGCCTCGCTCGATGCCTCTGTGTTACTGCGTCAATTTGTGGTCGGGCAGATCAGCTCAGAACAATTGGGCGCGCCGGATAAACCGCTCTATCGCTGGACCATTCCCCTCGCCACCCCACCGGGTCGGACGGCGCCCGAGCGCATCCCGCCGCTGCGACTCGGTGCTGCAACCCTTGCGCCTCTTTCCTTGCCCACTCCCTCTCCTGCCGCGCAGCCGGCTGGCAACCCCGCGGCGCAGCCAAGCCCTCAGGCAGACCAATCTCAGAGCCAGACGCTGTCGGGTATAACCCAAGAAGCCACGCTCAGCGTGACGGGCCCGCTCTATGTGGGGCAGCCGGTTATCTACCAGCTGGTATTGTGGCTGCCGGCCAATTTGCAGACCCCGCGCCTTGATGAGTTGCAGGTCGATGGCATGCAGATAAGGCGTCTGGGAGAAGACAGCTGGCGCGCCCCACTGCAACCCGGCGGCAGCGGCCAGTTAATACGCCGCTGGCTGGTGCAACCAAGGCACAGCGGCACGTTTACCTTAAGCGCCCCACTGTTAACCGCCACCGAGCCGCTGCCGGGCGGGGCGACTTTGCCGGTC
Organism: Aeromonas sp. RU39B; assembly: GCF_900156095.1. GTDB lineage: Bacteria > Pseudomonadota > Gammaproteobacteria > Enterobacterales > Aeromonadaceae > Aeromonas. The sequence continues at coordinate 349,269 of NZ_FTMJ01000002.1, read as the reverse complement.
CAATCGCGCGCCAATGATCTGACCTTGAGCGTGCGCGACACCCCATCACTGCCCGTGGCCCGCAGCCTGACATTAACCGAAGAGCGGCAACCCGACCGGCCGCTGCAACCCGGTGAGCCGCTGATCCGCACCCTTATCTTGCGCTGGCGCGATGGGGATCTCTCTACTCTGACGCTACCCACGCCGTCGGTGGCAGGCTTGAAAGTGCTGCCGGATGGCCAACAGGAAGAGGAGCATTTTCTGGCCAGCGGCGAGTTGACCGGCGAGCGGCGTATTCGTCAGGCCATCAGCGCCGAGCGCCCCGGTCACTATCAGCTGCCCGCCATTGATCTGCGCTGGCTCGATACCCAAGGCGGTGAGGTGCGCCAGTTACACCTCCCCTCCCAAAGCATCACCTTTAACGCCCTGCCGGCCGCAGGCAGCGCGCACCTGCCCGGCGTATTGGATGTGCTGCTGATGGCACTGGCGCTGCATCTGCTGCTGCCACGGCTGCGCCGCCTCGGCTCGGTGCTCGGGCTGGTTGTCAGCCTGGGCGCAACACCAGAGAGTGCCAGAGCGCGCTGGCGCACTTGGTCGAGCCATGCCCTGCCAGCCTCGGTGCCACAGCCAACCGGTTTGGCCGAGGCATTGACAGCCCTTGAGCGCGCCTGTTTTGATTCAAGCTGGCAACAAGCGCATGACGGCTCTGCCGCAGCCTTTCGCCGCGCACTGCTGCGCCATATCAGCTGGTTGATGGCACCGCGCAGCCCGGCCCCGGCCAAAGAGAGCGCCCTGGATGATGCGTGAGCGCATCCGCACAACCGATTGCTACACGGAGAGTCCATGATCGATCATCTCGACCATATCGTGCTGACTGTCAGCGATATTGAACGCTCAGTCGCGTTTTACCGCCGGGTGCTACTGCTTGAGGAGGTGACCTTTGGCAATGGGCGCCGGGCGCTACGCTTTGGCAATCAGAAAATCAACTTGCAGCGACTTGGGCAAGAGCCGCGCAATCGCGCGGCGGTGGGCTCGGGGGATCTCTGCCTCATCTCGCACTGGCAGATGGAACGCATTCAGGCACATCTGGCCAAAGAGCAGATTGAGATTGTGGAAGGTCCGGTCAAAAAATCCGGCGCAACCGGGGAGATATGCTCAGTCTACCTGCTCGATCCTGACCAGAATCTTATCGAGATCAGCGTCTACCCGGATAAGCCTGCATCCCTGTAACACATGGGCTTACAGGGCGTAGCGATCGCGCTCACCGGTTCGGATATGCACCACCATCGAGAGTGGTAATACCAGCAGGCGTCCATCACCGTGATGCCCCGTGTTGGCTTCGCGCACAATGATCTCCACCACCGAGGCCACCTGCTCGTAGGGTACGGCAATCTCCACCTTGATGCGCGCCACCCCATCGGTCACATCATCGCTGGCCAGGGTGCGATCATGAATACTGCGCGGCCAGCCAACCCCGCGCACGTCACTCACCGTCATGCCGTGTATGCCGTATTCGGCCAGCGAGCGGCGCACGTCATGCAGTTTAAACGGTCTGATTGTGGCGCTAATCCATCTCATCCCCTACCCCCTTTCGGCCAACCACCGATGGGAAACAATCAAGTCCCATGCCAGCATCGCACAAGCACGACGTTTGCCAAGGCATGGCCTTCTAACGCCATATAAAAGTGACAAAAATGTCAAATTTGGCGCAGTGTGCACCAGTGATGTGCACTGACGTGGGGAAATCCGCGGAAAAAAACAGCCGGGCAGCAGCGCCCGGCTGTGAGCATGGCGGATCGGAGAGGGTGATCCGCCAAGAGGGGGACAACCTTACTTGGAGAGGGCTTTATCCAGCTCGGCAATCTTGGCCGACCAGATGGCCGGGCCAATGGCGTGGGCGTTGTTGCCTTCGCTATCGACGGCCACTGCCACCGGCATGTCTTCGACCTCAAACTCATAGATCGCTTCCATGCCAAGATCAGCAAACGCCACCACGCGAGCCTTCTTGATGGCCTTGGAGACCAGATAGGCCGCGCCACCGACTGCCATCAGATAGACCGCCTTGTGCTCCTTGATGCTCTCGACGGCCTTGGGGCCGCGCTCGGACTTACCAATCATGCCGATAAGACCAGCCTGACCCAGCATCATGTCGGTAAACTTGTCCATCCGGGTCGAGGTGGTCGGGCCGGCCGGGCCAACCACTTCGTCGCGCACCGCATCGACCGGGCCCACGTAGTAGATAAAGCGGTTCTTGAAATCGACCCCGTCCGGCAACGGCTCGCCACGAGCCAGCATGTCGGCAATGCGCTTGTGGGCTGCATCACGGCCAGTCAGGATCTTGCCGGACAGCAGCACGGTTTCACCGGTCTTCCAGCTGGCAATGTCGGCCTTGGTAATGCCATCGACATTCACGCGGCGCACATTTTGGCCCACTTCCCAGGTGATTTCTGGCCAGTCAGAGAGCTTGGGCGGCGTCAGTTCGGCCGGGCCCGAGCCATCCAGGGTAAAGTGCACATGGCGAGTGGCGGCGCAGTTGGGGATCATCACCACCGGCTTGGAGACCGCATGAGTCGGAGCGGTTTTGATCTTCACATCGAGCACAGTGGTGAGGCCACCGAGACCCTGAGCACCGATGCCAAGGCGGTTAACCTTGTCAAAAAGCTCAAGGCGCAGCTTCTCTTCGGCGGTCTCGGCGCCCTTGGCGATAAGCTCGTGGATGTCCACGTGCTCCATCAGCGATTCTTTGGCCATCACGGCCGCTTTTTCAGCCGTGCCCCCGATGCCGATACCCAGCATCCCCGGTGGGCACCAGCCTGCGCCCATGGTCGGCACGGTTTTCAGCACCCACTCAACCACGTCATCGGAGGGGTTAAGCATCACCATCTTGGATTTGTTTTCGGAGCCACCGCCCTTGGCCGCAATGCTCACTTCAACCTTGTCACCGGGGATCATGTCGATATGAACCACACCCGGCGCGTTGTTGCGGGTGTTCTTGCGCGTTCCCACCGGGTCTGCCACCACAGAGGCGCGCAGCGGGTTATCCGGATGGGTGTAGGCACGGCGGACGCCCTCATCCACCATCTCCTGCACGGTCAGGTCACTGTCCCACTGTACCTGCATACCAATTTTCACAAAGCAGGTGACGATACCGGTATCCTGGCAGATGGGACGGTGGCCTTCGGCCGCCATGCGCGAGTTCAGCAGAATTTGGGCGATGGCGTCTTTGGCGGCAGGGTTCGCTTCCTTGTCATACGCCTCTTTCATGGCGTTGACGAAATCAAGCGGGTGATAGCAGGAGATGTATTGCAGGGCATCTGCGATAGAGTCGATAAAATCTTGTTTTTTTATAATGCTCATAGTGGTCCTCACTCGTCCTTGCTAAGTGATGGTGCAGGCACTGCAAGGGCGTCCTAGGTGTACCACCTTGCACACGTTACTTTGGCATGTAGCGGGCAGGCAGCGACTTTGCTCAACATTGCCGGGCTATGATACGCTCCCCCCCCCAGGCGGACTAGGGACCACCTCTCAAAACTGCCGATCCGGACAAAAACTCCTTAAAAATTATGAATCAACCCTTGCACATCGCCCCCTTCCCCTCCAGCGCGCCGCGCGAGCTGTTTGCACGACTGGCACACCTGCCGTGGGCCATGTTGCTGGAATCGGCCGGCCAGCCGGGCCCGGATAACTGCATCGATATCCTCTGCGCCGATCCGCTCGCCACCCTGCAAACCCGGGACGACATCACCGAGATTACCCATGGCGGTCAGCGCCATGACAGTAGCGACGATCCTTTGGCTCTGCTGGCTGCGTGGCAGCAGCGCTTACTTGGGAAGCAGGATGCGCCAGAGCAGGGAGTGCCCTTTACCGGCGGCGCCATGGGACTGTTTGGTTACGACCTCGGGCGGCGTTTTGAAACGCTGCCATCCACGGCCTGTGCGGATATTGCCGTGCCGCAGATGGCGGTGGGGATCTATGACTGGGCGGTGCTGTTTGATCGCACCACGCAGCGTTGCCAGTTGTTAGTACGCGGTGATGCCACCGCCTGGCAGGCGCGCTACGACTGGTTGATGGCGCAGCAAGCCGGTCCGTTGGCCCCGTTTACCCTGACCTCAGGCTGGCAGAGCAACATGAGCCGGCAGGCCTATGGCGAGAAATTTGCCGCCATTCAGGAGTACCTCAAGGCCGGGGATTGCTATCAAATCAACCTGACCCAGCGCTTTAATGCAGCCTATCAAGGGAGCGAGTGGCAGGCTTACCTGCGCCTCTCGGAGGGCAACCGCGCCCCTTTTTCTGCGTTTTTACGCCTGCCGGAGGCGGCCATTTTAAGCCTGTCGCCGGAGCGTTTTTTGCTGCTCGATGATCGCCACGTCGAGACCAAACCCATCAAGGGAACCCGCCCGCGCCACCCCAACCCGCTGCTAGATGCTGCGGCAGCCGATGAGCTGGCCCAGGCGCCAAAAGATCGCGCCGAAAACCTGATGATCGTGGATCTGCTGCGTAACGACATCGGCCGGGTCTGCACGCCGGGCTCGGTGCGGGTGCCGCATCTGTTTGCCATCGAGAGTTTCCCGGCGGTGCACCATCTGGTCTCGACCATTCATGGCGAGCTGGCCGCGCCCTACCTGGCGTGCGATCTGCTGCGCGCCTGTTTTCCCGGCGGCTCGATCACCGGCGCACCCAAGATCCGCGCCATGCAGATTATCGAAGAGCTCGAGCCGGTGCGGCGCAGTGCCTATTGCGGCAGCATCGGTTACATCAGCCAGCATGGCCGGATGGACACCAGCATCACCATTCGCACCCTGATTGCCGCAGGCGGACAGCTCTACTGTTGGGCAGGCGGTGGCATTGTTGCCGACTCGGAGGTTGACAGCGAATATCAGGAGACCTTTGACAAGCTGTCGCGGATTTTACCGCTGCTGGAATCCCTATGAGCCACTGGTTAACCCGCTACTTGCTCACGCTGCCACCACCGGCCGCCCGTCCCCATCCTGCGGGGCTGGATCAGGCGGCGGTGCTGGTGCCGCTGGTCAAGCGCCAGGATGGCTGGTATCTGCTGCTGACCCGGCGCGCCGCCACCTTGCGCCATCATGGCGGCCAGGTGAGCTTTCCCGGTGGGCGCCGCGACAGCACCGATGCCAGCCTGATTGCCACGGCGCTGCGCGAGACGCAGGAGGAGCTTGGCATTGCCCCGGCGCTTATCTCGGTACAAGGGAAACTGCCGGCACTGCCCACCGTGTCGCGTTTCTGGGTGCAACCTGTGCTGGCCTGCGTCAGCCATGCCTATCACGCCACCCCCAATCCCGACGAAGTGGCGCGCGTGTTCGAAGTGCCGCTCTCGTTCTTGCTCAATCCCGCCCACTACCGGCAAAAAGTGGTGATCCGACGGGGTCAGCGCCACCCCATCTGGTTTATTCCCTGGCAGGATGAACTGATCTGGGGCGCCACCGCCGCCATGATCCAGCAGCTTGCTTGTCTGCTCGATGCCGAGCGCTGGCATTCAATTAAGATTGAACAAGTTTAATTTTTGTTTAATTTTTATAATCCTGATCACAAGATTGTCATTAAGCTCGTAGTCTATCCGGTAAAACCCGCGTCACCTCACCTTTTTCCTGAGCAAAATCAGTATTCTTGCGCCGCGAACTCAATCCAAATATGGGGAATCACATGTCCGAGAACGTCACAAGCGCGCAGGGAATTGCAGAACGTCAGGAGCAAGGGATCCGCTCCGTACAAGCTCGCGGTTGGACGAAACAAGACAGCACCTGGGTCATCAGCCTGTTCGGCACAGCCGTTGGTGCCGGGATCCTGTTCCTGCCGATCAACGCCGGTATGGGTGGCTTCTGGCCGCTGGTCGTGATGGCGCTGCTAGTTGGTCCCATGACCTACTACGCTCACCGTGGCCTGGCCCGCTTCGTGCTCTCTTCCAAGCAGAAGAACGCCGACATCACTGAAGTAGTGGAAGAGCATTTCGGCGCCGGCGCCGGCAAGCTCATCACCCTGCTCTATTTCTTTGCCATCTACCCCATCGTGCTGATCTATGGCGTAGGGATCACCAACACCGTTGAGAGCTTCATGGTCAATCAGCTGGCCATCTCGGCACCGCCGCGCTGGATCCTCTCCATTGTGCTGATCATGGGCATGATGTCGGTCATGCTGGCCGGTGAGAAGCTGATGCTGAAAGTGACCGAATTTCTGGTCTATCCGCTGATCGCTATCCTGGCCGGTCTGTCGCTCTACCTCATTCCGGACTGGAGCGGCGCCGCGCTGTCCGAGGTGCCGAGCGCCAAGGATTTTGGTACCACCTTGTGGCTGACCATTCCGGTGCTGGTGTTTGCCTTTAACCACAGCCCGGCTATCTCCAGCTTTGCGCTGGCCCAGCGCCGCGACCACGGTGACAAGGCTGTGCACAAGACCGACGCCATCCTCAAGCGCACCTCCATGGTTCTACTCGGGTTTGTGATGTTCTTCGTCTTCTCCTGCGTCATGAGCCTGACCCCGGCCCAACTTGCAGAAGCCAAGTCGCAGAACATTGCCGTGCTCTCCTATCTGGCCAACCAGCATGCCAGCCCGGTGATCTCCTACTTCGGCCCCATGGTCGCCTTCGTGGCCATCGTCTCCTCCTTCTTCGGCCACTATCTTGGCGCCCGTGAAGGCCTCAAGGGTCTGGTGCAGCAGCAGATGCGCAGCAGCGGCAAGAGCGTCAACGAGAAGAAACTGGAAGTGTTCATCATCGGCTTCTTCATCCTGACCCTGTGGGCGGTGGCGGTCATCAACCCCTCCATCCTCGGCATGATTGAGTCTCTCGGTGGTCCCATCATCGCCACCATCCTGTTCCTGATGCCGATGTACGCCATCAAGAAGGTGCCGTCGATGGCCAAGTATCAAGGCGCAATCAGCAACGTGTTCATCACAGTGATGGGTCTTATCGCCATCTCTGCCATCCTGTTCCAACTGGTAGGTTGATGATCTGACGCACAAAAGCGGGACTGCCTGGCGGTCCCACTTTACTTTTTGCGCCCCCGCTCACGCCCCCCGGCTTCCTTTCGAGTTAAATAAAATTACAATAATTATACAAAACTCATAATGGAGCCTCTGCCCATGATCAGCGTGTTCGACCTTTTCTCCATCGGGATTGGCCCCTCCTCCTCCCATACTGTCGGCCCCATGCGGGCCGCTCGCGCGTTTATTGAGCAGCTGCGTAGCGATCAACGTCTGGCGCAGGTGACCCGTGTCGAGACCGAGTGCTACGGCTCACTCGGCCAAACGGGCAAAGGCCACGGCACCGGCAAAGCGATCATGCTGGGGCTGGCTGGTTTTGAACCCGACACGGTCGATATCGATGCTATTCCGGCTTTTTTAGCCGAACTGGATCGCAGCGAAACCCTGCTGCTCGGTGGCAGCCAACCGAGCGCATTTCCCCGCCAGGGCGCCATCATCTTCAACCGGCGCAAGACCCTCGCCTGCCACACCAACGGCATGACCCTGCGCGCCTTTGCCGGTGAGACCCTGCTGTTTAGCCAGACCTACTACTCCATTGGCGGCGGCTTTATTATCGAAGAGAGTCAGTTTGCCACCGCGCGCAGCGACGCGTTGGCTTTTGATCTGGCTCACCCGGTTCCCTACCCGTTTGATACCTGCGCCGAGCTGCTTGCCCACTGCAATGAACAGGGGTTGTCGGTGGCGGCCGTCATGCTGGCCAACGAGAAGGTGTTTCGCAGCGAAGCCAAGATCAAAGAGGGGCTGCGCCGCATCTGGGAAACCATGCGCAGCTGTATCGAGCGCGGTTGCCGCAGCGAAGGGATGCTACCGGGCGGCCTTAAGGTTAAACGCCGCGCCCCGGCGCTCTATCGCCAGCTCACCAGCGAAACCGGCTTTAACAAAGATCCACTGATGGTGATGGAGTGGGTCGACTTGTTTGCTCTGGCGGTCAATGAAGAGAACGCCGCCGGTGGACGGGTGGTGACCGCCCCCACCAATGGCGCAGCCGGCATCATTCCGGCGGTGCTGCACTACTATGATCGCTTCGTGCACAAGGTCGATGACGACGCGCTGGTCCGCTACTTTCTGACCGCAGCCGCCATCGGCATCTTATATAAGAAGAACGCTTCCCTCTCCGGCGCCGAAGTCGGCTGTCAGGGGGAAGTGGGCGTGGCCTGCTCGATGGCGGCCGGTGCACTGGCTGAGCTACTGGGCGGCAGTCCGGGCAATGTGGAGAACGCCGCCGAAATTGGCATGGAGCACAATCTCGGGCTCACCTGCGATCCGGTGGGCGGTCAGGTGCAGGTGCCCTGCATCGAGCGTAACGCCATGGGCGCGGTCAAGGCGATCAACGCTGCCAAGCTGGCCCTGCGCGGTACCGGCGAGCACAAGGTCTCGCTCGACAAGGTGATCAAGACCATGTGGGAGACCGGCAACGACATGAAAACCAAATACAAAGAGACCGCGCGCGGCGGTCTGGCGGTCAACATCACCGAATGTTGAGTCATTTGAATACAGAAGCCCGGCAGATGCCGGGCTTTTTTATGAAAAACGTTTAGCCAAATGGCGAAACCCTAAAATTAATTTTATACTCCGCGCCGAATCTCAACAAAAGTAGACCTATTTCAACTTTTTTTAAGTTTTGTGCAGGTAGACTAGCCTCCGTTGGTATCGAATGGCATGTCTGACCCCTCCCGGTCATACGACAACAAGAAAAAGCAGTGCGGGTCCGCCCCTCACTTTCAGAGGTAATGATTTCATGATCAGCGTGTTTGACATCTTCAAAATTGGTGTGGGTCCCTCCTCTTCCCACACCGTCGGTCCGATGAAGGCCGCCAAGCAGTTCGTAGATGAGTTGCGCGCCAGCGGCAAGATCCGTGATATCACCCGGATCCAGGTCGATGTCTACGGCTCGCTGTCGTGGACCGGTAAAGGGCACCACACCGATACCGCCATCATCATGGGGCTGGCCGGCAATCTACCGGAAACCGTCGATATCGACACCATTCCCGACTTTATCAGCCGCGTTGAGCAGACCGAGCGCCTGCCCATCGGCCTGCACTGCCACACTGTCAGCTTCCCGCGCAGCGCCATGGTGTTCCATGACGAAGCCCTGCCCCTGCACGAAAACGGCATGACCCTGACCGCTTTCATCGAAGATGACGCGGCCTATCGCAAGACCTATTACTCCATCGGCGGTGGCTTTATCGTCGATGAAGAGAACTTCGGCAAGGCCGACAGCGGCGACATGCCGGTCTCTTACCCGTTCAAGAGCGCGGCTGAACTGGTTGCTCACAGCAGCCAGACCGGTCTGTCCATCTCGGCCCTGATGATGGAAAACGAGAAGTGCTTCAACACGCCGGAAGAGATCTACAAGAAATTTGGCAAGATCTGGACCACCATGCGTGAAGGCATCGAGCGGGGCTGCCGCACCGAGGGCGTCCTCTCCGGTCCGCTGCGTGTGCCGCGCCGTGCCGCGCCGCTCTATCGTCAGCTGACCACTAACGAAAGCCTCTCCAACGATCCGATGAACATCGTTGACTGGGTCAACATGTTTGCGCTGGCAGTGAGCGAAGAGAACGCGGCCGGTGGCCGTGTGGTGACCGCGCCGACCAACGGTGCTGCCGGTATCATCCCGGCCGTACTGGCCTACTATGACAAGTTCATCCAGCCGGTTGGCCGTGACGAGTACGCCCGCTTCTATCTGGCAGCCGGCGCCGTCGGTATCCTTTACAAGATGAACGCCTCCATCTCCGGTGCCGAAGTCGGCTGCCAGGGTGAAGTGGGTGTCTCCTGCTCGATGGCCGCCGCCGGTCTGACCGAGCTGATGGGCGGCAGCCCGGAGCACGTCTGTGAAGCAGCGGAAATCGCCATGGAGCACAACCTGGGTCTGACCTGTGATCCGGTGGCCGGTCAGGTGCAAGTGCCCTGCATCGAGCGTAACGCCATCGCTGCCATGAAGGCCGTCAACGCCTCGCGCATGGCCCTGCGCCGCACCTCCAAGCCGCGGGTGTCACTCGATAAGGTCATCGAGACCATGTACATCACCGGTAAGGACATGGACTCCAAGTACCGTGAAACCTCCCGTGGTGGCCTGGCCATCAAGGTGCTGCAAGTTGCCTGCGATTAACCTATCAGGTTGTCATTGATAAGACCCCTCGTTAATGAGGGGTTTTTATTTTCCGGTGCGGTGACGAATGCAAAACAATTAATCACCACTTCAAATCAAAATTATTGCTCTGCGCGCCTTAATTTCCCTCTGACATACATTGACGCCGCAGCGCTCACTGCATATTGAAATAAAGCGCATTGTCCAGTTAACCAATAATCCCACCGGTTTTATTCAATCGCCGCAGCGATAAAAAAACGTTTCTGCCAATTTAGCGCAGCGCTCGACACACTTTGACACCAATCCTTACCGATTCTTTTCGCTTGCTGCGGTAGGCGTCTATCCGCTGCGATGCTAGGCTTTGCACGTCAAAGCCAGAGGCCCCGCGCGCTCGTTGGCATGGCATCCATCAGATATCGTCGTTGCAAGGTCTCGCCGGCTATTGGAGATCTTGCATCACCTGACATGAGCATTATTGCCAAATGAACCAGTATCGCCGTTGCGTTTTTTATCCCTGCTGCTGCCCACACCCGGTTTAAGGTTCGTTCTGTTAACTCAATGGATAACGGTGGCGGCGCATATTGGTATCCATGCCTCACCTGACCCATCTCATTGATTGACGACGCATACACTCATTTCATCCAAATTCCTTTAATGTGCGAAACACCGCGATGACGACTAAAAAAAATATCCTGCGCCTCCTCTCTCTGCTCGCCGTCACCGGTGTTGCTGGCGCATTGATCGTTCACTACTGGCCTGCCGCCGGCCAAACCGCCAAACACGCCCAGATGGGGGGGATGGGACGCGGCAAACGAGGAGGCCCCATGCTGCCGGGCGGCAGTGTGCCGGTACAAACCACCACAGTGGGTATTGCCGATGTCCCGCAATATGTCACGGCGCTCGGTACTGTGGTGCCAAACGCCAGCGTGACCGTGACCAGTCAGGTGGACGGCCAACTGATGAAGGTCTTTTTCAGCGAAGGTCAGCAGGTGAAAAAGGGGCAGTTACTGGCCCAACTTGATGCACGCAGCTACCAGGCAACGCTGGCTCAATACGAAGGGGAACTGGCCCAGAACCAGGCGCTGCTCAAAAGCGCCAAGCTGACATTGACCCGTTACAAAGAGCTTTACGCCAAAGACTCGCTGGCCAAGCAGGATCTCGATAGTCAGATTGCCACTGTCGGTCAATATCAGGGGGCGGTCAAAGCCGATCAGGCGCAGATTGCGGCCGCCAAGCTCAACATTGACTATGCCGCCATTACAGCACCGGTCAGCGGCCGGGTCGGTTTGCGTCTGGTCGATCCCGGCAACGTCGTGCACTCGAGCGATACCACCGGCCTTGTCACCATCACTCAGATCCAGCCGATTGCCGTGACCTTCAGCGTGCCGCAATCCTATGTGCAGACGCTGCTCAAAGCGCTGCATCAAGGCACTACCCTGCCAGTGACGGCGCTTGATCAAGACGGCACCACCGAGCTTGCCAGCGGCAGCCTCAACTTTATCAGCAACGAAATAGACAGCAGCACCGGCACGGTGAAGCTCAAGGCGATGTTCGCAAACAGCGATGAAGCGCTCTATCCCAACCAGTTCGTCAACGCCCGCCTGCAGATTGGTCAGTACCGGCAGGTGCCGGTGGTATCGAGCCAGGCCATTCAGCTCTCCAGCGACGGCAGCTTTGTCTATGTGGTGGGGGCAGATAACACGGTCACCCGCACGGCCGTCAAAACCGGCCCGCAACTGGGCACCGATCAACAGGCCATTTTGGAAGGCCTCAAGGGTGGCGAGCAGGTGGTGACGGCAGGTATCGATAATCTCAATACCGGCAGTAAGGTCAGCGTCGTCACCGCGAGCAGCGGGAGCAAGGGCCAGCAATGAATCCGTCCAGACTGTTTATCCAGCGGCCGGTTGCCACCATCCTGCTGATGTTCGGGGTGCTGCTCTCTGGGCTGTTTGCCTATCGCATGCTGCCCACCTCGGCCCTGCCGCAGGTGGACTACCCGACCATTCAGGTCACCACCCTCTATCCGGGCGCCAGCCCCGATATCATGGCCTCGTCGGTCACGGCGCCGCTTGAGCGTCAACTCGGCCAGATGTCGGGCTTAAGCCAGATGTACTCCACCAGCTCCGGCGGCGCGTCGGTCATTACCCTCACGTTCAGCCTCGATTTGTCACTCGATGTGGCCGAGCAGGAGGTTCAAGCCGCCATCAACGCCGCCGACAGCCTACTGCCGGATGATTTACCCAATCCGCCCACCTACAAGAAGGTCAACCCGGCCGACACGGCGGTGATCACCCTGGCGGCCACCTCCGACAACCTGCCGCTGACCAAGGTGCAAGATCTGGTGAACACCCGGATTGCCCTCAAGCTCTCGCAGATCTCCGGCGTGGGATTGGTGACACTGGCAGGGGGCAATCAGCCGGCCATCCGGGTACGCGTCGATCCCAAGGCGCTGGCCGCGCACCACCTCAGCCTTGAGGATATTTACACCCTCATCAACAACAGTAATGTGAACGGCTCCAAGGGCGGCTTTGATGGTCGTTATCACTCCATCACCATCGACGCCAACGATCAGCTGCGCGATGCCAGCGAATACGGCAAGCTGATCCTCACCTACGAAAATGGCGCAGCGCTGCGCCTGCGCGATATCGCCACCATCGAGCAAGCACCGGAAAATACCTTCCAGTCGGCTTGGGCCAACCAGAGCCCGGCGATCGTGATCAAGGTGCAACGCCAGCCCGGCGCCAACGTGATTGAGGTGGTCGATAGCATCAAAAAACAGCTGCCGACCCTGCAACAGGCGCTGCCCGAAGGGGTCAAGCTCTCGATTCTGGCCGATCAGACCCAGACCATTCGCGCCTCGATAGCCGATGTGCAGTTTGAGCTTTGCCTCTCGATTGCACTGGTCATCATGGTGACATTCCTGTTCCTGCGTAATGTGCCCGCGACCTTTATCCCGAGCATGGCGGTACCCCTTTCGCTGATCGGCACCTTTGGCGTGATGTATCTGGCTGGATTTAGCCTCAATAACCTGTCGTTGATGGCGCTGACCATCGCCACCGGTTTTGTCATCGATGATGCCATCGTGGTGGTCGAAAACATCGACCGGCGGCTGGAGGCGGGCGAGTCGCCGTTGCAGGCGGCGCTCAAGGGCTCCGAGCAGATCGGCTTTACCATCATTTCGCTCACCTTTTCGCTCATCGCCGTGCTGATCCCGCTGCTCTTTATGGGCGATGTGGTCGGCCGGCTGTTTCGCGAGTTTGCCATCACGCTGGCGGTGTCGATCTTTGTCTCGATGCTGGTCTCCCTCACCCTGACGCCCATGCTGTGCGCCTACTTGCTGCGCCATATTCCGCTGGAAAAGCAGAGCACCTTTTACAAAAAAGGGGGGCAGGTATTTGATCGGATCATCCGGGTTTACGATCGGATGCTGACGGTGGTGCTCAATCACCAACCGCTCACCCTGATGGTGGCACTCGGCACCGTGCTACTGACTGGGCTGCTCTATGTGGTGATCCCGAAGGGCTTTTTCCCGAGTGAAGATACCGGACTGGTGCAGGGGGTCACGTTGGCCTCTCAGGATATCTCCTTCTCCGAGATGGCCCGTCGTCAGCAGCAGCTGGTTGAGCTGATTTTGCAAAACCCGAACGTGGACAAGGTCTCCTCGACCATCGGCGTCGATGGCAGCAACACCAGCCTGAACAGCGGTCGCCTGCAGATTGCCCTCAAACCCTTTGATGAGCGCAGCGAACGGGCCGACGCGATCATCGATGAGATCGAACAGACCAGCGCGGCGGTCAGCGGCATCGCGCTTTACTTGCAGTCCTCTCAGGATCTGTCGGTCAACGATCAGGTGACACCGAGCCAATATCAGCTGACCCTTGATGACATCGACAGCGAAAAGCTGGTGAGCTTTACCCCCAAACTCGTTGACGCCCTGGCCCGGGAGCCCGAGTTCAACCACGTGACCAGCAACTTGCAAGATCAAGGGCAGGTCGCCTACGTGGAGCTCAACCGCGATGCCGCTGCTCGCTATGGCATTACCGCCTCGGACGTGGACACGGCGCTCTACAACGCCTTTGGCCAGCGGCTGATCTCGACCATCTTTACCCAGTCCAACCAGTATCGGGTGGTGCTGGAAGTGGCGCCCAAATACCAGCAATCGCCGGCGTCACTGGATGATATCTATCTGGCCGGCACTGCGACCACCGATTCATCGACCAGCACCAGCACATCGAGTTCAAGCACCACCACGACCCCCATGGTCAAGCTCACCTCGATTGCTACCGTGCGCATGCAAACCGGCTCGCTGGTGCATGTGCGCCTGAACCAGCTGCCGGCGGTGACCCTCTCGTTTAACCTCAATAACGGCTACTCCTTGAGCGATGCCCAGGCCAAGATCAGCCAACTGACCACCGCCTTGGCGATGCCCGGCAGCACCACCTTGCGCTATCAGGGAGAATCGTCGGCCTTCCAGTCTGCCACCGGCAATACCCTGTGGCTGATCCTGGCGGCGCTGGTCACCATGTATGTGGTCCTCGGCATCCTCTATGAGAGCTTCATCCACCCGGTGACCATTCTTTCTACCCTCCCCTCGGCGGCGGTGGGTGCCTTGCTCACCTTGCTGTTTGCCAATACCGAATTCAGCCTGATTGCCCTCATCGGCGTGATCTTGCTGATCGGGATCGTCAAAAAGAACGCCATCATGATGATCGACTTCGCACTCGAGGCCGAGCACAAACAAAAGCTCAGCCCGCGCGAGGCCATTCATCAGGCTTGTCTGCTGCGCTTTCGGCCGATCCTGATGACCACCATGGCCGCCCTGCTCGGGGCCCTGCCGCTGATGCTGGCACAAGGATCGGGCGCCGAATTGCGCCGCCCTCTGGGTCTGGTGATTGTCGGTGGTCTGGTGTTTAGCCAGGTGTTGACGCTGTTCTCAACACCGGTCATCTATCTGTGGTTTGACCGCTTGGCCGTGCGCGGCCGGCGGTGGTGGCAACGCATCAGCGGGCGGGATCAGGCATGAATATCTCCCGGACCTTTATCCTGCGACCGGTCGCCACCGTGCTGCTAACGCTGGCCTTGGTGCTGCTTGGCGCCCTGGGATACCGCTTTTTGCCAGTTGCCTCCCTGCCCCAGGTCGATTTTCCGACCGTGATGGTCAGTGCCAGCCTGTCGGGTGCCAGCCCTGAAACCATGGCCGCCACCGTGGCAACCCCGCTGGAGCGGGCGCTTGGCCAGATTGCCGGCATCACCGAGATGACCTCGATGAGCTCGCAAGGCTCGACCCGGATCATCATTCAGTTTGAACTCAGCCGCGATATCGACGGTGCCGCCCGCGACGTGCAGGCGGCGCTCAATGCCGCGCGCAGCCTGCTGCCAAGCAGCATGCCGTCGCTGCCCACCTACCGCAAAGCCAACCCCTCCGATGCGCCGATCATGGGCATGGTGCTGACATCCAGTCAGCGCACCAGCGGTGAGCTCTACGATTTGGCCTATAGCAAGCTGCAACAAAAAGTGGCGCAGGTGAACGGCGTGGGGAGCGTCAGCGTAAGTGGCAGTGCCCTGCCGGCCGTGCGCATCGATCTCAAACCCCAGCAGCTCACCCACTACGGCATCTCGCTCGATACGGTGCGTAGCGCCATTGCCAATAGCAGCACCAATCAGCCGAAGGGTTTTTTACAAGGGGATAGCCAGTCCTGGATGATCACCGGCAACGGCCAACTTGATAAGGCCGCGCAATATCGGACCCTGGTGGTGAGCTATCAGGATGGCGCGGCCATTCGCTTAGGTGACGTGGCCAATGTCTACGACTCGGTCGAGGACAAGTTCAATCAGGGTTATTACAACCAGCAACCGGCGGTGATGATGATGATCACCCGCCAGGCCGGCTCCAACATGCTGGAAACCGCCGATGCCATCAAGGCGCTGTTGCCACAACTGCGTGAAGCACTGCCCGCCGATGTGACCCTCAAACTGGTCATTGATCGATCCGAGTCGATTCGCTCTTCGTTATATGACACCGAAGAGACGCTGCTGATCGCCATCGCCCTGGTTATCGGTGTGGTGTTTGTCTTTTTGCGCAACGTCAACGCCATGCTCATCCCTGCGTTGGCCCTGCCAGCCTCGCTGATTGGGACCTGCGCCTTTATGTATCTGCTTGGCTATAGCCTGGATATTTTGTCGCTGATGGCCCTCATCATTGCCACCGGTTTTGTGGTGGATGATGCCATCGTGGTGCTGGAAAACATCATGCGCTATATCGAGGCGGGCTACAGTCCGCTGCGCGCCGCGCTCAAGGGGGCCAAAGAGGTGGGCTTTACCGTGCTGGCCATGACGGTGTCGCTGATCGCGGTCTTTATCCCGATCTTGCTGATGGGCAGTATCGTCGGCCGGCTGTTTCGCGAGTTCGCCGTTACCCTCTCCATCGCACTGATCATCTCGATGGTGGTCTCGCTCACATTGACCCCGATGCTCTGCTCCCTGTTTTTGAAAAAACAGACCGCCGAGCGCACGCCCAACCGGGTCTATCAGGCCATCGAATCGGCGCTCAACGCCCTGCTGGCCTGCTATGAACAGGGGCTGCATCAGGTACTCAAACACCCGCGCTGGACCATAGTGACCCTGCTACTGACCGTGCTGCTCAACGTGTTTCTCTACAGCTCGGTGCAAAAAGGCTTTTTCCCCAATCAGGACACCGGCCTGCTAATGGGGGCGCTGCGGGCCGATCAGAACGTGTCGTTCCAGGCCATGAAACCCAATATCCAGGCCTTTACCCAGGTGGTGCAGGCCGACCCGGATGTGGAGATGGTGACCGGCTCGACCGGCAGCGGCGCCTTTGGCTCACGCAATACGGCTACCCTGTTTGTCGCCCTCAAGGACGTGGCACACCGCAGCGCCGACTCTTCGACCATCGCCAACCGCTTGATGGCCAAAACCCAGCACTTAAGTCCCGGTGTGCAGATGTTTCTGATGCCGGTACAAGATCTGCGCATGGGCGGTCGCAGCGCCAATGCCTCGTATCAATACACCCTGATGGCCGATGATCTCGACACGCTGCGAAGCTGGACCCCCAAGGTCAAAGCAGTCCTCGAGAAACTGCCCGAGCTCACCAGTGTCGATTCCGATGCACAAAACGGCGGCCAGGAGGTGATGCTGACGGTTGACCGCGACAAGGCCACCCGCCTTGGTGTCTCGATGAGCACGCTCGATACCTTCTTAAATAACGCCTTTAGCCAGCGCCAGGTGGTCACACTCTACAAAACCTGGAACCAGTATCACGTGGTGATGAACCTAAGCGACGAGTACAGCAATGATCCGCAGGTGCTCAAGCAGCTCTACGTGATCAGCAGCAGTGGCGAACAGGTGCCGCTCTCTGCGTTTGTGACCTTCTCAGGTGGGACGTCCCCTTTGTCGGTGAACCATCAGGGCCAGTCGGCCGCCAGCACCATCGCCTTTAATCTGGCAGACGGGGTATCGATGGAGACCGCAGATAACGCCATCAAGGTGGCCATGGCACAAATTGGCCTGCCCGATACCATACAGCGCGGCTTTGCCGGAACCGCCCAGCAATATACCGAGCTCGCCAGTGCCATGCCTTGGCTGATTATGGCGGCCTTACTGGCTGTCTATATCGTGCTTGGAATGCTCTACGAGAGCTATATCCACCCGCTGACCATCCTCTCGACCCTGCCCTCCGCCGGGGTAGGTGCCTTGTTGCTGCTGATCCTCACCGGCCAGCAGTTGACGGTGATTGCGCTGATCGGGATCTTGCTGCTCATTGGGATTGTGAAGAAAAACGCCATCATGATGATCGACTTCGCCCTGATGGCCGAGCGCACACAGCACTTAACGCCCGAAGAGGCCATCACCAAAGCCTGCCTGATGCGCTTTCGCCCCATCATGATGACCACCCTGGCCGCCTTTTTTGGTGCGCTGCCGTTGGCGCTGGGCAGTGGCGGCGATGCAGATCTGCGCAGTCCACTGGGCATTGCCATCACTGGCGGGCTGGCGTTAAGCCAACTGCTGACCCTTTTTACCACGCCGGTGGTGTATCTCTATCTCGATGAAATGAGTCGGCGCGGTCGCCAGTTCTGGCACCGTTTTGCGACCCGTTGATGTGCAGGATGTATATGAACAGTAAACAGACAATCTCTACCCTGATGGTAGCCCTCTCCCTGGCGCTGGGTGGCTGCGCCGTCGGCCCCGACTATCACAAGCCGATCATCAAGGTGACCCCGGCGTTTAAAGAGGCCAAGGGCTGGAGCAAGGCTACTCCACAAGAGACCCAGAGCAAGGGAGAGTGGTGGGCGGTCTATCAGGATCCGATCCTCGATCAACTTCTTTCCCAAGTGCAGATCTCCAACCAGAACGTGGCCCAGTACGCAGCCCAATATCAAAAGGCGCAGGCCCTGATCGACCAGGCGCACGCCAGCCTCTACCCTTCTATCAGTGCTAATGCGGGGCTAACCCGCAGCGGCACGCAGAGCAGCACCGGCAATACCTATTCGGCCAATGTGGCGACCAGCAGTTGGGAGCTGGATCTGTGGGGTAAGGTGCGCCGCGGGCTCGAAGAGTATCAAGCCAGCGCCCAGGCCAGCGAAGCCGAGCTGGCCAACATCACCCTCAGCGCCCAGTCATCCCTGGCACAGGACTATTTTCAGGTTCGGGTGCTCGATGCGCGCATCGCCCTCTATCAGCAGAGCGTGCAGGAGTATCAGCGCTACCTAAAGGTGATTGAGAACAAGTACGCGGTTGGCAGCGAGTCGCGGGCGACCCTGGCCCAGGCACAAACCCAGCTCGAAAGTGCCACCTCGTCGATGCTGGATCTCACCTGGCAGCGGGCGCAACTTGAGCATGCCATGGCGATCCTGATGGGCAAGACGCCGGCCGAGTTCTCCTTACCGGTGGCAAGCTCCCTGAATCTGCATCTGCCGACGCCGCCCAACATAGTGCCATCTCAACTTCTTGAGCGCCGTCCGGACATCGCCTATGCCGAGCGAACCGTGGCCTCCGCCAATGCAGCTGTCGGCGTGGCACAGGCGGCCTACTACCCGGATATTACGCTGAGCGCCAGCGCCGGAGTCTCCAGCTCGGTATTGCACAATCTGATGAGCCTGCCGAGCCGCACCTGGTCACTGGGACCATCGCTCAGTACCACCTTGCTGGATTTTGGCGCCACCAAGGCTGAAGTGGCGCAGGCGCAAGCCAGCTATGATGCGGATGTGGCCTCTTACCGGCAAACCGTGCTCGAAGCCATGGGTGAAGTGGAGGATTATCTGGTGCAGCTCGCCACGCTGAGTGAGGAAATCGCCGCCCAGCGCCGGGCCACTGATGCCGCCAAAGAGTCTGCCCGCGTGACCTACAATCAGTATCAGGCCGGCATGATTGACTACCTGGACGTGGCCAGTACCCAGAACACCAGTCTGTCCCAGCAGCAGAGCTTGCTCTCTTTGCTCAGTACCCAACAGGTCGCCAGCGTCCAGCTTATCGCCGCCCTGGGCGGCGGCTGGCAAGGGGTCACGGCCTTGCCCCCTGTCCCAGGCACAGGCGGCGAGCAGCCATCGGTGCGTAAAACACCAATGAATTAATTACGTGGTGTACTGAATACCGAAAAAAGCAAAAGGCGGGAGTGCTCCCGCCTTTTGCCATTCGGCTCACAACATCTGAGGATTGCGCCTCGGCCTTATATACCTAGGGATGGCTCACCGTCAGATGATGATTTACCAGCTCATGGACGACCTGATTGAGCAGATCTGCGGCACCTGGTAAATCCATCCCATGCGCTAGCGGCGCGGAACTTGTGAGAGGCTTGGCACTGGCCACTGGTTCATGATGATCGCCTCCCAATAACGAAGACACACTTCCTTGATGGTGATCATCAAGCAGATCATGCACGCCCAGTACCAACCCTTTATCAGCACCAGCGTGACTGGTTGGATGAGTCGACACATCCAACTGATGTCCCACATCATGGGCATTAGCTAAAATGCCCACCTCATTAGGGGTTGGTTCCATGATATGCCACTTGGCATCCACTGGGTTTACAGCAGGAGGCACCTGTTCGTGACTCTGACCAGAGTACTCGGCAAACAGCCCCTGCTCGTGTTGCCCTGAGATCAGATCGCCAAGCTGCAGCGGATGATCAGGCGCCGGAGCTGCATCAACATGATGGGCAGCTTGCAGCACCACACTCTCCACCGGCACCTCATGGACAGCATCGTGACTAACCGACACATGAGCGCCTCTGGCAAGCGCTAATGTCGATGTCGCATGCTCACCGTCAACCTCGGTGGATGTAACAGCTACGTTGATACCATCAATCGACTGACCCTCTTTCACAGTCAACTCAAGATGGCCTTGCGCAAGCTCCTGATGAGTAATGACCCAGCTTCCTGCAACCGTTCCATGATGCCCCAGATTGAGCGTGCTGCCATCCGGTAAACCGTTAAAGGTAATATCCGAAATCTGTTCACTGCCATCGGTGTCAACCAATGCGGCAGTAAGCTGCAGGGTATAGTGATCAACGCCCGGCTCTACCCGCGTAGATGCGGTGGCGCCAGAGGCACTGATCAGCCCGTGTCCGCCAATCAGCCCTTGGGTATCACCGAAGATAATGTTCTCGATATTGTTGCCAACACTGACGGTCTGGTGGGTCCTTGTGTCGGTGATAAATAGATTATCCATACCACCACCAGCCGTGTTGACATGATTGGCACTGTAGCTAATGTCATATCGACTCTGGGGGCCGGCCAGATAGATATAATCCTGAGGGCTATCGATCTTATCACCAGCGCCATCCAAACTATGCACGGCTCCAGCCATCTCGGGACGAATAGCACCACTGGCATCGGTTAGCACGAAAACATCCGATTTGTCGGACGTGCCGTGAACATTACCGCCTTGGCCTTGAATGTCTGACAAATGCCAGACTTTAGCATTCTGGCCAAAATCAACCTGGCCATCCGCAATGGTGATGCCCTGGAGTCCATGACTCTGATGCATCTCGATAATGGTACGGCCATGTTCATGAGTCACCCCACTCACGTGCACAGCTAATCGTGGAGCATCAACTTCGGGCCTAATGTCGATATGCATATGGGCAAGCTTGCCCTCGCCATTGATCGGCTCACCGTCGACGGGTGTGAAATTAAACTGAGCATAATCGTCTTTCATATTACCCACCCCAGACTGGTGATAACCATCATCCCCCGCCTCATTAGCGTCTGGCAAAAAGTGGAAATGACCAGCATCCATCATATCCTT
Organism: Aeromonas sp. RU39B; assembly: GCF_900156095.1. Classification (GTDB taxonomy): domain Bacteria; phylum Pseudomonadota; class Gammaproteobacteria; order Enterobacterales; family Aeromonadaceae; genus Aeromonas. Next base: position 327,941 of record NZ_FTMJ01000002.1, on the reverse strand, counting down.
GGTGATCACCTGCCCAACGGTAACAGCCTTCCAATGCTGGCCATCGACAGTAAACTCCAGCTTACCGTCAGCAGGCAGGCTGCCTATCTTGATGCCTGGCGACTTGCCACCGTCTACATCACTGATTTTGAAATTGTCCCAAGTTAGAAGTAGTGTCGTATCTTCGTTACCTGAAACCTGCACGATTTCGGGTGAAGTAGGTGCATCATTGATGGGTTTCACATCAATGGTGACGGTTGCGGTTTCAGTGCTGCCACCGGCACTGACAGTGTAGGTAAAACTGTCTGTGCCATAGTAATTGGTTACCGGCGTGTAATGCGCCTCGCCATCCTTGCCAATTGTCAGCGTGCCGTGGGAAGGATTGGTATGACCGGTCACTTGGCGAGCGCTATCTTCAAAGTTATCTGCCGATGCGCCGCCCAGGCCAGTTAATGGATTAAAACTAAGCGATGCATCTTCATCAACATGTAAAGAGTCCGCCACTATATCGGCCACCGATGCAACCGTGATCGGTATCGAGCCAGTGGCGTAGTGGTCGCCATCACTGGTCTCGACTTGCAGCGTGTCCGCGCCGTGGTAATCGGGTTTGCCGGTGTAGATCAGGGTCGCCAGTGCTGCATTAATATCTGCAGCCGTGCCACTTATCGTCAGACTCTGCCCATGGTTACCATGCACAGTGGCATGCCCGGCCGTTACCAGGAGTGTGCCATGCAAAACACTGAGTGTGGTTGACAGATGGGTGCTGTCGCGGTCTGCCACCTGGATCCCACGGACTGCCTTTGGGGTATCTTCATCCGCTGCGAGTGAGCTCGGCAGTGTATAAGTGGGTGCTGCGTCGTTGTCGAGAATAGAGCCAGCTCCCGTCACACCACCAATAGTCAGCACCACAGTTTCGGTAGGCTCGGTCAACAGATCATCGGTGGTGGGCAAAGTCACGGAGAAATGGGTCATACCAGCAGGTACCTCCAGATGACCGTGGTCCAAGACCACCCCGTTGGAAAACACCGGCTTACCGTAATCTTCAATACCCGCACTACCACCGCCAAGAGAAAAGGCCAGCCTCTGCAGCGAGGAAGCCGCATTGGTCAGCGTCACATCAAAGACCAGCGACTGACCCTCTGTTACAGACGGCGACGAGATAGACGCCACTCTGGGAGCACTATCATCATCGATAATGGTGCCCATCGCCTTACCCTGCGCCACAGACCCAAAGTTGGGTTGGGACAGCGTGAGATACAGGTTCTCATTGCCCTCAAACAGGGTATCTGCTGTGGTGTGCACCGTCACAGTCTTGCTCATTTCACCCGGATTAAAGGTGAGCGACCCGCTGGCTGCGGTGTAATCCGAACTATTGGCGGAACCATCCAATGTCGCAAACTTCACGCTTTGCGCTGCTTGGGCATCCCCGTTGCGGCTAACGGTGAACATAAGATCACCACCTTCGATCACCTGAGCACTCGAAACCGACAATACCGGAGCTGAATCCGCATCAGTAATCACACCATCCACGGCAGCACCAGTACCGCTAGCAACCCCCAACGACTCAAAGCTATGAGCAGTGTCCGTTACCCCGCTAATGGTCAGCGTATAACCTTCGCGCCCTTCGTACAGCGAGTCCACCACACTCTGGTTTTCTATCACTGCACTGCTCTGGCCGGCAGGTATGGTCACTGTCGTCATCAATGCCGCACTAAAATCGCTTGGTGACGTGGTTTGTGGGCCATAAGTCAAAGCAACAGTGACGGCTCCTCCCGTTGGCACCTGCACGAGATGACCATTGCTATCGATCAACTCGACACGGTGTTGCAGGGTGTCACCTTCTGTCACTGTACCGGAGACATTGACTAACCGGGCATAGACTGGAGAAGCATTATCTACCACCGATACAGTAGCCGTGGCCCCGATAGCCAGCTTCTCAAAGCTGCCTCCCATGGCAGAGACCACACTGGCAGTCACATGAGAGCCGCCAGATAAGAGATCATCCGGTGCCATGGTAATAACCTGACCGGATGTTTGTCCGTCAGCAATCACCACCGTCTTGCCATTGTCGAGCTGGACCGTCACCTCCCCGTGTGCTGGCGCACCGAGTGTTACAGTCCAGGTAATATCGCCCCCTTCTTTCACCCCAGAGGTCCCTGTCAGGGTCACGCTGGTGGTATCGATGGTATCGGTGATGGTCGTGTTTACCGGCGTGGAGTCTGCCTTGACCTGCTCAAAGTCACCACCGGTCACGCGGGTGATGGCATTGCTGACCACACCCGGATCGACATACACATCCTCGCCGTCAGCGACCACGTGAGTCAGCGTACCGCTGGTCTGCCCGCTCGCGATGGTGATATCGCCCAATACCGTGTGTACCGTGGTCTCGCCCCGGCCGGGATGGCCCAGCGTCGCGGTGTAAACAATCGACCCACCCGCCTCCGTCAACGTGCTCTTGTCTGCCGTCAGGGTGGCGGTGGTGATGTCAACCTTATCGCCAATCCGGGTCTCCGCCGGGGTACTGTTCACCACCAGGTGCTCGAAATTACCGCCCGTCGCAGCGGTAATGTGTGCCGACACCGACGGCTGGCCCACATACACATCATTCCCCGCCGTCACACTGACACTGCCGGTTTGCTGTCCATCGGCAATGGTGATGGTCTGGCCGTTGTCGAGTGTCACCGTCACCGGGCCTTGCGCTGCATGGTCCAGCGTCGCGGTATAGGTAATACTGTCCCCTTCGTTCACGCTCGGTGTGGCACTCAGTGACACTGTGGTCGTGTCGATGGTGTCGCCGACGCTCACCGTGCTGGAGCCACTCGGCAACTCGAGATGGGAGTAACCCCCTCCGGTGTATGCAGTAATGGCGGCGTTTACGGTGCCAGCATCCACATAGACCGTATCCGGATGCACCTTGACCTCGACACTACCGGTCAACTCTCCGGCTTTGATCGTGATCTCCGAGCCATTATCCAGTGTGAGGAGCAACGGCGTCGCTGGCGCATGGTCCACCTGCGCTATCCAGGTCACTACACCGCCTTCCTTCACCCCCGCAGAGCCAGTGAGCGTCACTTGGACCGGTAACGCGCTATCCGTCACCGTGGTCGACACATGAGCACTGCTATCCAGCCGCTCATAGTTCCCCCCCTGAGTACCAGAGATAGATAGCTCGACCTCGCGATCACCCTGTGCCAGTACATCTGCCGGTCGCGTTGCCACATCCAGAGATCCAGTGCTCGCCCCCACCGGGATGGTGAGCTGTTGACCATTACTGAGCGTCAGTACCAGATCACTACCCGTTACCGGATGATCAACCTGTGCGGTATAGGTGATGGTACGGCCTTCTACCACCGAGCTCGGGGCGGTCAGTCTAATCGTGGTGGTATCGATGGTATCGGTAATCGTTGTGGTCACCGGTGTGGTATCAGGCACCAGCTGCTCAAAATGGCCGCCCTCTGCACCGGTTATCGCATTGCTGACCGAACTCGGATCAAGGTAGACATCCTCACCGGTCGGTACGGTATGAGTCAGCGTGCCGCTGCGATCTCCATCAGCAATAGTGATATCGCCCAGCTGGGTATGAACCATGGTCACACCATGGCTCTCGTGGCTCAGGGTCGCGGTATAGACGATCGCCCCCCCCGCCTCCGTCAGTGTGCTCTTGTCTGCCGTCAGGGCGACGGTCGTAGGGTCGGTGGTATCGGTGATGGCCGTGGTCACTGGCGTGGTGTCCGCCTTGACCTGCTCAAAGTCGCCACCGGTCACGCGGGTGATGGCATTGCTGACCACACCCGGATCGACATACACATCCTCACCGGCTGCCACAACGTGAGTCAGCGTCCCGCTGGTCTGCCCGCTCGCGATGGTGATATCGCCCAACACCGTGTGTACCGTGGTCTCGCCCCGACCGGGGTTGCCCAGCATCGCGGTGTAAACAATCGTCCCCCCCGCCTCCGTCAGCGCGCCCTTGTCTGCCGTCAGGGTGGCGGTGGTGATGTCAACCTTATCGCCAATCCGGGTCTCCGCCGGGGCACTGTTCACCACCAGGTGCTCGAAGTTGCCCCCTGTCGCGGTGGTGATGTGTGCCGACACCGACGGCTGGCCCACATACACATCATTCCCCGCCGTCACACTGACACTGCCGGTTTGCTGTCCATCGGCAATGGTGATGGTCTGCCCGTTGTCGAGCGTCACCGTCACCGGACCTTGCGCGGCATGGTCCAGCGTCGCGCTATAGGTGATACTGTCCCCTTCGTTCACGCTCGGCGTGGCACTCAGTGACACCGTGGTGGTATCGATGGTATCGCTAACCTGTACAGTAACCGGCTGCGGATCGACCACCAGGTGCTCAAAATTACCTCCGCTGGCCTGGGCAATGGTCAGACTCAGTGTCCCTGCATCCAGGTAGACGTCTTCACCCCCCGCCAACAGTGGGATGTTCACCGAACTCGAGCCGGCCGGAATGATCAGCGTCATACCATTACTCAGCAGTACCGAGACCGGACTGTGCGCTTCATGGGTCAAACTGGCTGTGATGATGGCTTCATGGCCTTCCGCCACCGTGGGCGTCGTGGTACTCAGACTCACCCGGGTGGGGTCAATAGTCTCTACCACCTGACTCACCGCCGGCGCAGAACTCACCTGCAGTTCTTCAAAGTCACCTCCCCGGGCATCGGTCACTGCCACCGACAGCAGATGGGGATTGTGATAGACGTCATCCGGCACCGGCACGCTGACACTGCCACTGCTGCTGCCCGCCGCAATCGTTAGACTATGACCGTTAGACAGTGTCACCTGCACGTCGGTACGAGCCACATGAGTTAAGCTGGCGGTGTAGGTCACACTGCCTCCCTCGGCCACGGCCAGTGCCGCCTTCAACGTCAGTTGGGTGGTGTCGATACGATCGCCAATCCGGGTCTCCGCCGGGGCACTGTTTACCACCAGGTGCTCGAAGTTGCCGCCTGTCGCGCTGGTGATGTGTGCCGACACCGACGGCTGGCCCACATACACATCATTCCCCGCCGTCACACTGACACTGCCGGTTTGCTGTCCATCGGCAATGGTGATGGTCTGCCCGTTGTCGAGCGTCACCGTCACCGGACCTTGCGCGGCATGGTCCAGCGTCGCGCTATAGGTAATACGGTCCCCTTCGTTCACGCTCGGTGTGGCACTCAGTGACACGGTGGTCGTGTCGATGGTGTCGCTGACCTGCACCGTAACCGGCTGCGGATCGACCACCAGGTGCTCAAAATTACCTCCGCTGGCCTGGGCAATGGTCAGACTCAGTGTCCCTGCATCCAGGTAGACATCTTCACCACCCGCCAACAGCGGCATGTTCACTGAGCTCGCGCCCGTCGGGATCGTCAGCGTCATACCATTACTCAGCAGCACCGAGACCGGGCTGTGCGCTTCATGGGTCAAGCTGGCTGTGATGATGGCTTCATGGCCTTCCGCCACCGAGGGCGTCATGGTGTTCAAACTCACCCGGGTCGGATCCAGGGTCTCCACGACCTGGCTCACCGCGGGTGTACGATCCAGGTGCAGTGCCTCGAAGTCTCCACCTTGGGCATCGGTGAGTGTCACTGATAGCAAATGCGGATTGTGATAAACATCATCCGGCACTGGCACGCTGACGCTGCCACTGCTGCTACCCGCCGCAATCGTTAGGCTATGACCATTTGACAGCGTTACCTGCATATCGGTACGAGCAACCTCGGTCAGGCTGGCGGTGTAGGTCACACTGCCTCCTTCGGCCACGGCCAGTGTCGCCTTCAACGTCAGTTGGGTGGTGTCGATACGATCGCCAATCCGGGTCTCCGCCGGGGCACTGTTTACCACCAGGTGCTCGAAGTTGCCGCCTGTCGCGCTGGTGATGTGTGCCGACACCGACGGCTGGCCCACATACACATCATTCCCCGCCGTCACACTGACACTGCCGGTTTGCAGTCCATCGGCAATGGTGATGGTCTGCCCGTTGTCGAGCGTCACCGTCACCGGGCCTTGCGCTGCATGGTTCAGCGTCGCGGTATAGGTAATACGGTCCCCTTCGTTCACGCTCGGCGTGGCACTCAGTGACACCGTGGTGGTGTCGATACTGTCATCAATCCGTGTCTCCGCCGGGGCACTGTTCACCACCAGGTGCTCGAAGTTGCCGCCCGTCGCGGTGGTGATATGTGCCGACACCGACGGCTGGCCCACATACACATCATTCCCCGCCGTCACACTGACACTGCCGGTTTGCTGTCCATCGGCAATGGTGATGGTCTGCCCGTTGTCGAGCGTCACCGTCACCGGACCTTGCGCGGCATGGTCCAGCGTCGCGCTATAGGTAATACGGTCCCCTTCGTTCACGCTCGGTGTGGCACTCAGTGACACGTGAGTGGGATCTATCGTATCGGGGATCTCGGTTTCAATACCGTGCGAAGGCAAACCCAGACGGGCGAACGCCCCGCCCTGAGTGCCAGTGATGGTAGTCAACTGGTGGCTTGCATCGAGATAGACATCATCCGTGGGGGCTGCGCTGGTGATAGTACCGGTGGTTTGGCCAACAGGTATGACTAGGGTGAGGCCATTGCTGAGTAGCACCTGCAGATCGCTGCCCCACACGGGGTTATCAACGGTTGCGATAAAGTGAATAACTCCACCCTCGGCGACACTGCTCTCAGCACTGAGCGTCAAGGTTGCATCCACCATCGGCATAGTGTCGCCTTGATGTACTCGCTCTGTAATTGCTTGCTGCACGTGATGAGTTGTATCAAACCCGGCTTCAGCAATAGTCTGATCAAGGTGCATCTCAACCAAAACAGCGCCGCTGTTGCTTTCTCCACGGCTACTGGAATGTTGACTGTCTTGGCCACCTGATGCCGTCATCAGGATTTTGGTTGGGTCTAATCCCTCAAGAACCAGATGCTGAAGCTCCGCAATCTCCTTAGATTGGCCAGTTTCCGTCGCAGCATGCTGCGAATTATTCTCAGTCTGACCATATTTTGGATGGTTTTCTAAGTAACGGCTTGCGTCTGCTCCTGACGCTAACAGGGTGTGTTCAGCAGTAATAGTGTGATGAGGTGCCAGAATTTCAGTTTCAAAAATGGCGCCTTGGTTGATGGCGATATGTGCGCCCTTGTGCAAAACCTCTCCCACCCTGAGTAATCTTTTCTCTCCGTCATCACTGACAATAAAGGCTTTTCCGGACAATTTAGTGATGGAGACATTGTGCTCCAGGGTGATGAGACGCAGCATGGTTGCAAGCTACCTGTATATAACAATTCAATGAGTCATTAATTCTACGGAATGTGACTCATCAGGTACCTTGCTCAGTGTTTAAGCAGATAGGGTCTCAGGCTAACGTGAAATATGGCTGGAGTTGACATGCGGACAACTGAAACAACAAAAAAAACAGTTTTAGATTTTCATGCCACCCTATCAGCTTGATCTGGAAGCAGACTCTCACCTAGCTGAAATAAAGAAGGGCCCAGCAGGGCCCTAGCAATTAGATAGGGAGATAAATCGTCGTTGCGTTTATAACAACGCCTTGATCTCCCCGCCCTAGGTGGTGTGACAAGTGTTACCAACCTGTCACTTCACGCAGCGCCTTGCCGATGTCAGCGAGGGAGCGCACGGTCTTCACCCCTGCATCTTCCAGTGCGGCAAATTTCTCGGCAGCGGTCCCCTTGCCACCGGAGATGATGGCGCCGGCATGGCCCATCCGCTTACCGGGCGGTGCGGTGACACCTGCGATATAGGAGACGACCGGCTTGGTCACGTGGGCCTTGATATAGGCCGCCGCATCTTCTTCGGCGTTACCGCCGATCTCGCCGATCATCACGATCGCTTCGGTCTGCGGATCGTTTTGGAACATCTCGAGGATATCGATGAAGTTGGAGCCCGGGATCGGGTCGCCGCCGATACCGACGCAGGTAGACTGACCAAACCCTTCGTCAGTAGTCTGCTTGACCGCTTCGTAAGTCAGGGTGCCAGAGCGCGACACAATGCCCACCTTGCCCGGCTTATGGATATGGCCCGGCATGATGCCAATCTTGCACTCACCCGGCGTGATCACGCCCGGACAGTTAGGGCCGATCATACGCACACCGCTCTCCTGCAGCTTCACCTTCACATCCAGCATGTCCAGTGTCGGAATGCCTTCGGTGATGGTGACAATCAGCGTGATGCCGGCATCGATGGCTTCGAGGATGGCATCTTTGCAAAACGGAGCCGGCACGTAGATAACCGACGCTGTCGCGCCCGTGGCGTCTACCGCATCACGCACGGTATTGAACACCGGCAGACCCAAGTGAGTGGTGCCGCCCTTGCCCGGAGAGACGCCGCCGACCAGCTGGGTTCCGTAAGCCAGCGCCTGCTCGGAGTGGAAGGTGCCCTGACCGCCGGTGAAACCCTGGCAGATCACCTTGGTATCCTTGTTGATCAGTACGCTCATTTACTTCGCCTCCGCTGCTGCTTTAACCACTTGCTGCGCGGCATCGGTCAGACTGTTGGCCGCGATGATATTGAGGCCACTCTCGGCCAGCTTTTGTGCGCCCAGATCGGCGTTATTCCCTTCCAGACGAACCACGACGGGCACCTTGACGCCCACCTCTTTGACCGCGCCAATGATCCCTTCGGCAATCATGTCGCAGCGCACGATACCGCCGAAGATATTGACCAGCACAGCCTGCACATTGCTGTCAGAGAGGATGATTTTAAACGCCTCAGTCACCCGCTCTTTGGTCGCACCACCGCCCACGTCAAGGAAGTTGGCCGGCTTGCCGCCGTGCAGGTTAACAATGTCCATGGTGCCCATCGCCAGGCCCGCACCGTTCACCATGCAGCCGATGTTGCCATCGAGCGCCACATAGTTAAGCTCCCACTGAGCGGCATGCGCTTCGCGCGGGTCGTCCTGGGTCGGATCATGCATATCGCGCAGCTTGGGCTGACGATAGAGGGCGTTGGAGTCGATGTTAATCTTGCCATCCAAGCAATGCAGATTGCCTTCGGCAGTGATCACCAGCGGGTTGATTTCAAGCAGAGCCAGATCGTAATCGACGAACATCTGACCCAATCCCATGAAAATCTTGGTGAACTGCTTCATCTGCTCGCCGTTAAGGCCCAGCTTGAAGGCCAGCTCACGCGCCTGATAAGGCTGCGGCCCCACCAGCGGGTCCAGGGCCGCTTTATGAATGAGATGGGGCGTTTCATGGGCCACTTTCTCAATCTCGACACCGCCTTCGGTGGAGGCCATAAAGACCACGCGGCGGCTGCCACGATCCACGACGGCGCCAAGGTAGAGCTCTTTGGCGATGTTGGTGCACGATTCCACCAGAATACGCGAGACCGGCTGGCCGTTAGCGTCGGTTTGATAGGTCACCAGACGTTTGCCAAGCCACTGCTGGGCGAAGGCACGGATCTCATCTTTGTTGCTGGCAACTTTCACGCCACCGGCCTTGCCGCGGCCACCGGCATGCACCTGGCATTTGACCACCCACTTGTTGCCACCAATCTTGTCTGCCGCTTCCGCTGCTTCCTGTGCCGAGGCACAGGCATAGCCCTCTGATACCGGCAGTCCGTATTCGGCAAACAGTTGCTTTGCCTGATATTCATGCAGATTCATAGATGCTCTATCCGTGTTTGTTGGTATACGCCGGAGTGTTTCTCAAAGCCCCGGCAAGGGGGGCCTTAACGGCCCCTTATTATGATTAGGGTCAGACGTCCAGCAGCAGCCGGGTCGGATCTTCCAACAGCTCCTTGATGGTCACCAGGAAGCCAACCGACTCGCGGCCATCAACCAGGCGGTGATCATAAGAGAGTGCCAGATACATCATCGGCAGGATTTCCACCTTGCCATCCACCGCCATCGGGCGATCCTGGATCTTGTGCATCCCCAGAATGGCGCTTTGCGGCGGGTTGATGATTGGGGTCGACATCAGCGAGCCAAACACCCCACCGTTGGTGATGGTGAAGTTGCCGCCGGTAAGCTCATCAACGGTCAGCTTGCCGTCACGCCCCTTACCTGCCAGCTCCTTGATCACCTTCTCGATGTCAGCGAGGCTCAGCAAGTCGGCATCACGCAGCACCGGAGTAACCAGGCCGCGCGGGGTAGACACCGCAATGCTCACGTCGAAATAGTTGTGATAGACGATGTCATCGCCATCGAGCGATGCATTGACCTCGGGGTAGCGCTTGAGCGCCTCAACCACGGCCTTCACATAGAACGACATGAAGCCAAGCTTGATGCCGTGCTTTTTCTCGAAGATCTCGCCGTACTGTTTGCGCAGGGCCATGATCGGGCCCATGTTCACCTCGTTGAAGGTGGTCAGCATGGCGGTGGTATTCTTGGCTTCGAGCAGACGCTCGGCAATACGCTTGCGCAGGCGGGTCATCGGCACCCGCTTCTCACTGCGACCCGCCAACGGGGCCACGGAGGCGGTGGCAACCGGCGCTGCTGCGGCAGCCACCGGAGCCGGTTTCCCGGCGCCCTTGATGTAGGCTTCCACGTCTTCTTTGGTGACTCGGCCACCTTTGCCACTGCCAGAGAGCTTGCTCACGTCAATCCCGTGCTCGGCCACCAGACGGCGCACCGACGGGCTCAGATCGCTGCTCTCTTCGGCAGCGACTGCCTCAACCGGTTTGTCACGGGTCTCTTCACCGGCCACGGCGGCAGGCTTGAGACGGGCAATCAGCTGGCGGGCCAGCACGGTTGCGCCTTCGGCAGCAATGATCTCGTCCAGAATACCGGCGTCAGGCGCCGGCACTTCCAGTACCACCTTGTCGGTTTCGATATCAACCAGCACCTCATCACGGGCAACCACATCGCCCGGTTTCTTGTGCCAGGTGGCCACGGTGGCATCCGCCACGGATTCCGGTAAGTCGGGGACCTTAATCTCGATAGTCATCTCGCTGAGTTCCTTTTACTTCTTGTTCCTGTGGCTCTGTTCAAGCAAGGGTCAGGGCATCTTCAACCAGTGCCTTTTGCTGCTTGAGGTGCACCGACATATACCCCACCGCCGGCGATGCTGAGGCGGGACGTCCGGCATAACTGAGTGTGGCACCGGCAGGCAACACGTCATCGTAGTGGTGACGGGTGCAATACCAGGCGCCCTGGTTCTTCGGCTCTTCCTGACACCACACATAATCAGTGACGTGCGAGTAATCAGCCAAAATGGCGCGCACTTCCGCCTCGGGGAACGGATAGAGCTGCTCGATACGCACGATGGCCACGTCCTTCTGCTCAGCCTTGCGACGGGCTTCCAGCAGATCGTAGTAAACCTTGCCCGAGCAGAAGACCACCCGCTTGACGCCCTTCGGATCGAGTTCATCAATCTCACCGATGGCGTTGTAGAAGCGACCATTAGCCAGCTCTTCGAGCGGGCTGACCGCTTGCGGGTGACGCAGCAGCGACTTGGGCGACATCACCACCAGCGGGCGACGCATCGGGCGCACCACTTGGCGACGCAGCATGTGGAATACCTGCGCCGGGGTGGAAGGCACCAACACCTGCATGTTGTGCTGGGCGCACAGCTGCAGATAGCGCTCAAGGCGTGCCGAGGAGTGCTCCGGCCCCTGCCCTTCATAGCCGTGCGGCAGCAACAGGGTCAGACCGCACATCCGTCCCCACTTCTGCTCACCGGATGAGAGAAACTGGTCGATCACCACCTGTGCACCGTTGGCAAAGTCACCAAACTGGGCTTCCCAAATGGTCAGACCGGCCGGCTCAGCCGAGGCATAGCCGTATTCAAAGGCCAGCACTGACTCTTCAGAGAGCACCGAGTCATAGACTTCAAACGGCCCTTGCTTGTCGTGAATATTGCAAAGCGGTGTATAGGTGCTGGCATCGTTTTGGCTGTGCAGCACGGCATGGCGGTGGAAGAAGGTGCCACGGCCGGAATCCTGGCCGGTAATGCGCACTCGTGAGCCGGCATCAACCAAGGTGGCGTAGGCCAGCGTTTCGGCAAACCCCCAATCCAGCAGCTTGTCACCGGCGATCATGGCGCGGCGATCTTCGTAGATCTTCTCGACCTGGCGCTGCAGGGTATGGGAAGCCGGGTATTGAGACACCCGCTCGCCAAGACTGCGCAGTTTTTCCATCGGGACGCGGCCTTCAAACTCCATGTCCCACTCATGGCCAAGATAGGGCGACCAGTCGACCGAATGCTGGGTCATCGGACGCCACTCTTTGACCACCCGCTCGCCACGATCCAGCGCTTCGCGGTATTCGTTGACCAGCTCGGTGGCTTTCTCCTGAGAGATAGCCCCTTCAGCGACCAGTTGATCGGCGTAGATCTTGCGCGGCGTCGGATGCTGCTTGATCTTTTGGTACATCAAAGGCTGGGTGGCACTCGGCTCATCAGCCTCGTTGTGACCATGACGGCGATAGCAAACCAGCTCGATGAGCACATCACGCTTGAAGGTGTTGCGGTAATCGAGCGCAATCTGGGTCACCAGCACCACGGCTTCGGGATCATCACCGTTGACGTGCAGCACGGGTGCCTGTACCGCCTTGGCAATGTCGGTGCAATATTCGGTAGAGCGCACGTCACGCTGGTTTGAGGTGGTAAATCCCACCTGGTTATTGATGACGATGCGCACTGTGCCGCCCACCCCATAGGCACGGGTTTGCGACATGTTGAAGGTTTCGGCCACCACACCTTGACCGGCAATCGCCGAGTCACCGTGGATGGTGATGGGCAACACGGTGCTACCGTCCTTGTCACCATGACGATCCATGCGCGCACGCACCGAGCCAATCACCACCGGATTAACGATTTCCAGGTGCGACGGGTTAAACGCCAGCGCCAGGTGCACATTGCCCCCAGCGGTTGCGAAATCTGACGAGAAGCCCATGTGGTACTTCACATCACCCGTGCCCCACGATTCGCCGTGTTTACCGGCAAACTCGTCAAACAGATCCTGCGTCTGTTTGCCAAGCACGTTAATCAGCACGTTCAGGCGGCCGCGGTGGGCCATACCGATCACGGCCTCTTTACAGCCTTGCTCCCCAGCGCGGCGGATCAGCTCCTTGAGCATGGGGATCATGGCATCGCCCCCTTCCAGGGAGAAGCGCTTGGCACCCGGGAACTTGGCCCCCAGATAGCGCTCCAACCCTTCGGCGGCGGTCAGGTTATCAAGAAAACGGACCTTGTCTTCCACGCTGTAAGTCCCACGCGCCTCAATGGATTCAAGGCGTTGCTGGATCCAGCGTTTCTCTTCAGTGGAGGTCAGGTGCATGTAGTCTGCGCCAATCGGACCGCAGTAGGTCTTGCGCAGCGAGGCATGCAAATCGGAAAGCACCATGGTCTCACGACCGATGGAGTAAGAGCCCACGTTGAAGGTGGCGTCCAGATCGGCGCCCTGCAGGTTGTGATATGCAGGATCGAGCTCGGCGACCGTTTCACGCTGCCATAATCCAAGCGGATCGAGGTTGGCATTCTGGTGACCACGGAAACGATAAGCGTTGATAAGCTGCAGGACGCGCACCTGTTTGGCATCGACGTCCGGATCAGACACCGGTGCGCTAAAGCGGGAGGTGTCCTTGGCGAGGCGACGGAAATAGTCCTTGACGCGGGAGTGGGGTTGTTCGACTGCATGGCCATCGACCTGGGGGAGTCCCTCGAAGAGGGTTCGCCACTGCTCGGCTACGGAGTCAGGATTATCAAGATAGGATTCGTACAAATCCTCAATATAGCTTGCATTCGCACCAGCCAGGTGAGATGACTCCAACCAGGCCTTCATCACGCCGTTATGCATGTCTATCCCTTGTACTTCTTGTCACTGTCGTCAGCATGTAGGGTTTGCCAGATAGCCATCCTACCTTCGGGATGGCTATCCAGAGGTCGGGCCTGTGGCCCCGGCTACACGGCCCGCTTCAAGAGCATCGACTTGATATGGCCGATGGCTTTGGTCGGGTTGAGGCCCTTCGGACAGACGCTGACGCAATTCATGATGCCGTGGCAACGGAACACACTGAAAGCGTCGTCGAGTTCACCTAACCGTTCGGCGGCCGCGCTGTCGCGGCTGTCTGCCAGCCAGCGATAAGCGGCGAGCAGACCGGCCGGTCCGATGAACTTGTCCGGGTTCCACCAGAAGGAGGGGCAAGAGGTGGAGCAGCAGGCACAGAGAATACACTCGTACAGGCCATCCAATTTTGCTCGCTCTTCCGGGGACTGCAGGTGCTCACGCACGGGCGGTTTCTTATCGTTGTTGATGAGGAAGGGTTTGACCTTCTCCCACTGAGTATAAAACTGGGTCATGTCGATGATGAGATCGCGGATCACCGGCAATCCCGGCAAGGGACGAATCACCACCTTGCTGCCCTTTTTCAGCAAGTCTGACAGGGGGGTGATACATGCCAGGCCGTTTTTCCCATTCATGTTGATGCCATCGGAGCCACACACCCCTTCGCGGCAGGAGCGGCGAAAGGCGATGGAGGGATCTTGCTCCTTGAGCAGGATCAGGGCATCGAGCACCATCATGTCGGAACCTTCAGGAATATCAAGGTGATAATCCTTCATGTGCGGTGCGTTATCAATATCCGGGTTGTAGCGATAGACCGAGAATGTGACATTCATTTGAAGCTGCTCCGCAATCAGTAAGTCCGCACCTTGGGTGGGAAGGCTGCACGGGTTTTCGGTGCCATATTGACGCCGCGGGTGGTCATTGACTCGGTATCAGGGTGATACAGAGTGTGGCACAGCCACTTCTCGTCATCCCGGTCCGGATAGTCAAAACGGCAATGAGCCCCCCGACTTTCGGTGCGGAAATTGGCCGCAACCGCCGTGGCAAAGGCAGTCTCCATCAGATTGTCGAGCTCCAGGCACTCGATACGCTGGGTATTGAACTCCTTGGAGGTGTCATCAAGACGGGCATGTTTAAGCCGCTCGCGGATGACCTTGAGTTGCTCCAGCCCCTCGGCCATGGCCGCCCCTTCGCGAAATACCGAGAAGTTGTTTTGCATGCAGCGCTGCAAATCCTTGCGGATCTGAACCGGATCTTCGCCGCTTTGGGTGGTTTCCCAGCGGTTGAAGCGCGCCAGTGCCGCATCAAGATCCGATTCCGAGGCGTCACGACCAAACTCCATCTGCCCGAGGGTATCGACCAGATACTGTCCAGCCGCGCGGCCAAACACCACCAGATCCAGCAGCGAGTTGCCACCCAGACGGTTCGCGCCATGTACCGATACACAGGCAATTTCGCCGACAGCAAACAGACCGGTCACCGGTACATCGTTGCCATCTTTGTCCTGAATCAGGCATTGGCCGTGTACGTTGGTCGGCACACCGCCCATCATGTAGTGGCAGGTTGGAATGATAGGGATTGGCTCTTTAACCGGGTCGACGTGGGCAAAGGTACGCGACAGCTCGCAAATGCCCGGCAGGCGCGACTCCAGCACATCTTTGCCCAAGTGATCGAGCTTGAGCTTGATGTGCGGGCCCCAGGGACCATCACAGCCACGCCCTTCACGGATCTCGATCATGATGGAGCGGGCCACCACGTCACGACCCGCCAAATCCTTGGCATTCGGGGCATAACGCTCCATAAAGCGCTCGCCATCTTTATTGAGCAGGTAACCGCCTTCACCACGGCACCCTTCGGTGACCAGCACCCCTGCCCCGGCAATGCCGGTCGGGTGGAACTGCCACATCTCCATATCCTGCACACCGACACCAGCGCGCAGAGCCATACCGACGCCGTCGCCGGTGTTGATATGAGCATTGGTGGTGGACTGGAAAATCCGGCCAGCACCACCGGTGGCCAACACCGTCGCTTTGGCCTTGAAATAGACCACGTCACCGCTCTCCATATCGATCGCGGTACAACCGACCACATGGCCATCCTGGTTTTTCACCAGATCCAAGGCATACCACTCGGAAAACACCGTGGTGCGGTTTTTGACGTTTTGTTGATAGAGAGTGTGCAACAGAGCGTGGCCGGTACGGTCGGCCGCTGCCGCCGTCCGTGCTGCCTGCTCGCCACCGAAGTTTTTGGACTGACCACCAAACGGACGCTGATAGACAGTGCCGTTATCGAACCGGGAGAAGGGCAATCCCATGTTCTCCAGCTCATAGATGGCTTCGGGGCCGGTCTTGCACATGTACTCGATAGCGTCCTGGTCACCGATATAGTCGGAGCCCTTGACGGTGTCGTACATGTGCCACTGCCAGTTGTCGTCATGGGCATTACCCAGCGCAACAGTGATGCCGCCTTGTGCCGACACAGTGTGCGAGCGAGTGGGAAATACCTTGGAAAGCAGCGCACAGGTTTTGCCCGACTGGGCAATTTGCAGCGCGGCGCGCATGCCGGCGCCACCGGCACCGATTACGACCGCATCAAATTCACGAACAGGAATCATCATACCCCCCACAGCACGACAAAGGCGGTCAGCAGATAGACCAGCAATACGATCACCACGGCAAATTGCAGGATGCCGCGCAACATGGCCGATTTCACATAATCGGTGAAGACCTGCCACAGTCCGATCCAGGCATGGATCAGCACACTCAGCAGGGCCAGCATGGTGAAGACGCGGGTGAAGGTAGAGGCAAAGAATTCGCCCCACACATCGTACGTGACATCGTGGCTGGCAATAAAACCAACCAGATAGAGGGTATAAAACGTCATGATGAGCGCGGTGGCACGGACCAGAATAAAATCGTGCACCCCACTGCGCCCGAAGGTTGCAGAATTGGTTACCATACCAGCACTCCCGCCAGCACAGCCAGAATCACGGTGATCACGAATGCCGCACGGGCACTGCGATTGCCGGAGTCGAGCTCTTCACCATAACCCAGATCCATCAGCAGATGACGAATACCACCCACAATGTGGTACGCCAGTGCAGTCAGGATCCCCCACATCACCAGTTTCACCAGGACGTTATCCAAAATGGATGTCACCTGGGCGAATCCCTCCGGTGAGGAGAGTGACGTGGCCAGCATCCACAGCAAGATCGACAGCGCCACAAACATAATGACGCCGGAGATACGATGCAGGATGGATGCAATGGCAGTGGCAGGAAAACGAATCGTCTGTAGGTCGAGGTTGACCGGTCTCTGTTTCTTTTTCACGGCTTGCCCACTCAGCTCCATTGAGCACGTTAGTTATAGTTCTCTTGATTCAGACTTGGGCGCGGACGGGTACCTTGACACTGCAAGTGACCAGATTGCTGGTGAGACCCCGATTTGGGGAGCAGACCGTGGTTCCAGCACTTTTTTACAAGTGTTTCAAACACCGACAGCCATCACCCACGAGCCGGAGTATATCGGCGCTGTTAACCAATGACAATCAAGCTTCTACACACTTTTACAAAAAACACCCTTCAGATCTCATAACTGATTTAACATTGAGTTAACCAATCGTGAGCAAAATTGACAACTCGAATGGCTTCTGGTTCAAATAGTGCATTAAGCCAACCGAATGCCCTTTCAAGGCGTCAGAACCTTTGCCAGCATGCCTCTCTCGGGATAGAGTGAGTGCTGGCATTAAAAATAAAATTAAAGACTTAGAGCAAAGGAGACGTGCTATGGCTGACAAGATAGCCACCCTGCATCTACCCGATCAGAACCCCATCGAACTGCCTATTTTGGAAGGTACGGTGGGACCTGATGTCGTTGATGTTCGCAAACTTGGTTCACACGGTTACTTCACCTTCGACCCGGGCTTTATGTCCACGGGTTCGTGCAAATCGGCCATTACTTATATTGATGGGGATCAGGGCATCCTGCTGCACCGCGGCTACCCGATTGCCAACCTGGCCAAGGAGGCCACCTATCTCGAGGTGTGTTACATCCTCCTGTACGGTGAAGCCCCAACCAAGGCACAATTTGCCGAATTCAAACGCACCGTGACCCGTCACACCATGGTGCATGAACAAATAGCCTTCTTCTTCCGTGGTTTTCGCCGCGACTCGCACCCAATGGCCGTTATGTGCGGAACCGTTGGTGCGCTGGCCGCCTTCTACCACGACGCTCTGGATATCAATAACGAGGAGCACCGCGAGATCTGCGCATTCCGCCTGCTCTCCAAGATGCCGACCCTGGCGGCCATGTGCTACAAGTACTCGATTGGCCAGCCCTTCATGCAACCGCGCAACGCCCTCTCCTACGCCGGCAACTTCCTGCACATGATGTTTGCCGTGCCGACCGAAGAGTACGTGGTCAACCCTGTGGTTGAGCGCGCCATGGATCGCATCTTTACCCTGCACGCCGATCACGAGCAAAACGCTTCCACCTCGACCGTGCGTCTGGCTGGCTCGTCAGGTGCCAACCCCTTTGCCTGTATCGCGGCGGGTATTGCCTCCTTGTGGGGCCCGGCACACGGCGGCGCCAACGAAGCGTGCCTGCGCATGCTCGAAGAGATCGGCTCGGTCGAACGCATCCCTGAATATATTGCCCGTGCCAAGGACAAGAACGATTCGTTCCGCCTGATGGGCTTTGGTCACCGCGTCTACAAAAACTATGACCCGCGTGCCCAAGTGATGCGTGAAACCTGCCATGAAGTGCTCGAAGAGCTGCAGATCAAAGATCCGCTGCTCGACGTTGCCATGGAGCTAGAACGCATTGCCCTCTCCGATCCCTACTTTGTTGAGAAGAAGCTCTATCCGAACGTGGACTTCTACTCCGGGATCATCATGAAGGCGATCGGTATTCCGATGAGCATGTTCACCGTGATCTTTGCCATCTCTCGTACCATCGGCTGGATTGCCCACTGGAACGAAATGCACTCGGATCCGGATAACAAGATTGGCCGTCCGCGCCAGCTCTACATCGGCGAAGCCCAGCGCGAATTTATTCCGCTCGACAAGCGCTAAGCTGACAGGCATTCATGTGCTAAATATCAAAAGGGCGGTCAATGACCGCCCTTTGCTTTTGTTTTCAGACCCAATTTGTCACCACACCGATGCTAGAAAAACAACAGGCCACCCGCAGGCAGCCTGTCTATTGAACACAGTGGACTGTCACACCACAACAGCGGTACCACTGATACTGACCATCAGCATACTGCCGTTTTGACCGACAACTTCATAGTCGAGATCGATACCGACCACGGCATTGGCACCTAACTCCTCGGCGCGTTCTTTGAGCTCGGCAAAGGCGATCTCACGCGCTTTCGACAGCTCCTTTTCATAAGCGCCTGAACGGCCGCCGATGATGTCACGGATATTGGCGAACAGATCCTTAAATACGTTGGCGCCCAGAATCGCTTCACCGACAACAATACCGCAGTATTCACGAATGGCACGGCCTTCCAGGGTCGGGGTAGTAGACAGAATCATGGTGGTATTCTCCAGAGTGAAACAAGACTCGAAACAGACTAGTCATTTCACTGCTGACTGTCGCCTACCATTAATGGCGCTTGTCCGCCTTCAATTGGCCGTGCATAAAATCAGCTGGCAACCCCAATCTTATAAGCAATTGAGGAAAAAGGAATTTTTCATTCTTTCCCAGCACACTCTCCCAGCAATAGAGGAACTCTTTGCGATTAAATGGTAACCAGCGGCAATCTTTATAAGCGTCAAGATCTATCGCCACCAGCTGTCCACCCTTAACCAGAAAGTTGCGGGTATGCAATCCACGGCAAAACAGGCGGTTGCGCCAGCACAACTCCAGCACATCGAGATATTGCTGCTGCAGCGTTGCAGAGTCTGCAATCTCGTCACAAAGGGGCGCATCGGCATGAACGTCCCGCGTCACCAGACGATAAGGCTTAGCCTCGGTGATCTCGGGCGTGACGACGCCAAGACGACCCAAACGCTGGGCAATGTGCGCGAAATTCATCCCAGGATAAGGCTTGAAGCGCAGCAGATAACGAAGCTTGTCTTCAAACTTGGGGGAGAACTCCTTGATAAAGCTCTCGCTCGCCGCGTCGTAATAGACACGGGAATATTTGCCGGTTTGGATCAGTTTCATGAAAATAGAGGGGGTCGATACAAATGATTGGCGGATTTTACCCAAAGCCGCCGGCTCGACCAAGCTGAGTATGACGGCGAAATGACAGAGAACAAAAAAGAGAGGGTTTCCCCTCTCTTTTACTGATCGCAGCAGCTGAAATCAGTGCAGCTTGAGCGTCGGTCTCAGCACCCGGTTGATACGGCCCACCAGCATGATAAGACCGGTTTTGATATAGCCGTGCAGGGCAATCTGGTGCATCCGATAGAGCGAGATGTAGACCAGACGGGCGATCGCCCCTTCCACCATCATGGAGCCGCGCATCAGGTTACCCATCAGGCTGCCCACGGTGGAGAAGCGGCTCAAGGAGACCAGCGAGCCGTGGTCTTGATAACGGTAAGGCTTCATCTCGCCACCATTGATCTTGGCCAGCATGTTGTAGAGGCACTGATCGGCCATCTGGTGCGCAGCTTGAGCTCGCGGCGGTACAAACTTGCCATCCGGCTGCGGACAAGCTGCACAGTCACCGATAACGAAGATGTTCTCGTCACGGGTGGTTTGCAGGGTGTCATGCACGACCAGTTGGTTGACGCGGTTGGTTTCCAAACCAGCCAGATCCTTCATGAAATCCGGCGCCTTAATGCCAGCAGCCCATACCATCAGGTCGGCTTCGATCAGCTCGCCATCCTTGGTATGCAGCCCTTCGGCCGTCGCCTGGGTGATCATGGTCGCAGTGCGCACGTCCACACCCAGCTTCACCAGCTCTTGATGAGCGGCGCCGCTGATGCGCTCGGGCAGGGCCGGCAGAATGCGCGGACCGGCTTCAACCAGAGTGACCTTGAGACTGGCGCTGGTCAGATTTTTGAAACCATAGGTGTAGAGCTGCTCGACCGCATTGTAGAGCTCGGCCGAGAGCTCCACGCCGGTAGCGCCGCCGCCCACAATCGCGATCTTGACGGTATCGCCCGGCTTAAACTCGGTTGCAAACTGCAGGAAGCGGTTCATCATCCGGTTATGGAAACGGTGCGCCTGGGACGGACTGTCGAGGAAAATGCAGTGATCCTTGATACCCGGGGTGTTGAAATCGTTCGACACCGAGCCAATCGCCATCACCAGATAGTCGTAAGGCAGCTCACGCTCCTTGACCACCACGTCACCGTGCTCATCCACGATCGGCGACAGCACGATACGCTTTTCGTCGCGCTTGATATCGGTCAGAGTGCCCAGCTGGAAGTCAAAACCGTGATTTTTGGCGTGAGATTGATAGCTCAGTGCATCGATACCGGCATCCATGGAGCCTGTTGCGACTTCGTGCAGCAGTGGCTTCCACAGGTGGGTGCGGTTACGGTCCACCAGGGTGATTTTTGCCTTGTTTTTCTTGCCAAGCTTGCGGCCCAGACCGGTGGCCAATTCCAGACCGCCAGCACCGCCGCCTACAACGACAATATTCATCATGATGCAGTTTTCCTAGGTTTCTCAAAAGCAAAGGGAGCCACAACGGCTCCCTAAAGACAAATCGGTCGTCATCCGGCATCAGCCTTCCTTGAAGGCCTTCATGCGCTGCAGGTGTCGCGAGAGGTTCTTGAATTTGTGCGTCTCGCGATCGTCCCAAATGATGTCGTAATAGTTCTTCAGTTCACGTTCAGTGTCGTGATTATCTCGCACTTCATCCGCTTCGGAAAGGATGCACAGGCAGTTTCCTGAATTTTTCTTACGAAAGTCAGTAACACACTTGGTGGCAATATCCTCATACTCCTCGGGGCGCTCAATCTTGCCCTGCATGTTCTCTTCCGGATGCAGATTGGGGTTAAGAAGCACCTGACGGATACCGCACAAAAAGCCGATCCGCTCACTCCAGTAACCACCAAGCCCAACCCCACAAATCAGCGGTTTGGGATCATCACTCATGTCCAGCTGCTTTTTGACTTCCTTAAGCAGGTGGCTCATGTCGTGGCGCGGATGGACGGTGCTGTAGTGAACAAAACGAACATCATCGTCAATAAACTGCAGCTGCAGCACCTTTTCATGATTACCCGGACTGGTTGCATCAAATCCATGCAAATAGATGATCATCGCCTGTTTCCTTCACAACGTGGCATGGCATTCGTTTGACCCTACTCCAGAGCGTCCTGTGACGGCTACCGCAGCGTGGTACTTTCTTGCTATGGATCACCATACGGTCATCAATGACACCAAGGCAACCGGCGTTAATCGCGCAGCTTAGCGATGAGTGTCATCGCCCCCAAGAGCAGCACCCCGGCCAGCAAACCGAACAGCGCACCGAGCACGCTGGGTAACACCATAGCAACGAATGCGCCGATGGCCGGCAGCGCGGCACTGCTCACGCTCGCCCCTTCAATCAGATGATGGACCAACGGCAGGCCATGCACCAAAATGCCGCCACCGACCATAAACATCGCGACCGTCCCCACCAATGCCAGCAAGTGCATCAGACGCGGCGCCAGCACCAGCAGAGAGCGCCCCAGCGCCAGCCTCGGCGCAGCCAATGTGCCACTATCCCCCTGTTTGATCAGATGCAAGCCGATGTCGTCGAGCTTGACGATAAGTCCCACCAGCCCATAGACCCCAAAGGTCATCAGCACGGCGATGCCTGCCACCACACTGATCTGTACCGGCAATGAGGCACCCTGTACCGTGCCAAGCGCAATGACGATGATCTCGGCTGACAGGATAAAATCGGTGCGAATGGCGCCTTTGATTTTCTCCCCTTCATCAAACACCGGCGGCTCAGGCTCGGCCATATCATGAGCGCTCTGCTCGCCCCGATGCAGTAGCGAATGGGCCACCTTCTCGGCCCCCTCAAAGCAGAGGTAGGCGCCGCCGAGCATCAACAGCGGCGTAATCAGCCAGGGCACCAGAGCACTGATCAGTAGCGCCAGCGGCACCAGGATCAACTTGTTACGAAGCGATCCTTTAGCCACCGCCCACACCACCGGCAGCTCCCGCTCGGCGCGTACACCGCTCACCTGCTCGGCGTTGAGCGCCAGATCATCCCCTAGCACACCAGCCGTTTTCTTGGCCGCCACCTTGGTCATCAAGGCCACATCATCAAGCACGGTAGCAATATCATCGAGCAGAATAAGCAGACTGCCTGCCATTATATTTTCCTTATACATAGCGATGAATGGATGGTAATCGCAAGGGCCAGTTGCACCAAGCAGCAGGTCGAAAAAAGGCGGGACTGTGCCCGCCTTACCTGCCTCTTACGTCATGCTCATGACGCGGTAGCCAGTTTTTTATCCTGATAGGCCGCCGGGGTTAATCCCAGCAGCTCCTGGATCGGCGTGGCAATCACAATCGATGACCAGGTGCCGACCAGCACCCCGACAAACAAGGTCAGGGCAAACCCAAACAGCGCCTCCCCTCCAAACAGCAACAGTGCGCCCACGGTAAAGAGCGTCGTGCCTGAGGTGATCAAGGTGCGACTAAAGGTTGCCACCACGGCACGGTCGGTGCACTCATGGATGCCCGGTGGCTCACGCGAGCAGAGAATGTCGCGCAGCCGGTCGGAGATCACGATGCTGTCGTTGAGTGAATAGCCGATCACCGCCATCAGGCCGGCAATGATATTCAGATCGAACTCCACCTGCAGCAGCGCCAACAGACCCAGCGCCACCAGCGCATCGTGCAGCACCGACACCAACACCCCGACGGCTTGACGCCACTCAAAGCGAAATGCCAGATAGACTGAAATAGCGATGGAGGCCGCCAGCAGTGCCAGCATCCCTTGCTCAAGCAGCTCGGCCCCGACCTGCGGCCCCACCTGCGTGGTGCGCAGCAGCTCTACCGACATCGCCAGCTCATCCGAGAGTCGGCTGGTCAGCTCTTGCGGCGTCCAGGCCAGTGCATGCTCAGGCAGCTTGATAAACCACTCCCCCAGCGCGCCGGCAGGATGCAGCTCCACCACCGAGCGCAGTGACGCCGAGAGCATGGCATTGAGCTCATGGGCCGGGCGCAGGGTATCAATACGAAACTCCAGCAATGAGCCCCCGGTAAAATCGAGCCCAAGCTGTAAACCGCGAGTCGCCAGCAACACCAGACAGGCCAGTGTCAGCAGCAGCGACAGGCCCAGCCCGACATAACGCGCCCGGGTCAGGGAACCATGAAAATGATGAGTCATGCGTTAAATCCTCGCCAGCGTCAGGCTACTTTTGCCCCACAGGGGGTTGATGATGGCGCGCGTGCCCCAGATACCGGTCACCATGCTCGACATCAGCCCCAACATCAGGGTGATGGAGAAGCCCTGTAGTGGGCCCGAGCCAATGGAATAGAGGATCACTGCGCTGATCAGAGTGGTGATGTTGGCATCGAAAATCGTGCGAAACGCCGAGCGATAACCAAAGTCGATGGCGCCAGCGAGGCTAGCCCCCTCCCTCACCCGGTCGCGGATCCGCTCAAAGATCAGCACATGGGTATCGACCGCCATCCCGACGGTCAGCACCAGACCGGCAATACCGGGCAGCGTCAGCACAGCGCCAGGAAGCAGCGCCAACATCCCGACCTGCATCAATAAGTTAGCGACCAGCGCCGTGATAGCGACCCAGCCAAAACGGCGGTACCAGCAGATCATAAACAGCGCCATTCCAGCCATGCCACAGGCCAGCGCCATAAAGCCGGCCTGAATGTTCTGGGCACCCAGAGTCGGGCCAATGCTGCGCTCTTCCATAATGCTAAGGGGGGCGGTCAGGGCACCGGCGCGCAGCAACATGGCAAGATCCTGCGCCTCAGGCAGTGAATTGATGCCCGTGATGCGAAACTGGTTACCAAGCGCCGACTGAATAGTGGCGATATTGATCACCTGATTGCTGGCCCGCGCCGGGCCGCCAGCCTGACTGCGGTATTCGGTAAACACCGTAGCCATCGGCGTGCCAATGCGTGAGCGACTGAAACGGTTCATCAGCTCGCCGCCTTGCCCATCCAGCACAATGGCCACCTGCGGTTGGCCGGTCTCCCCCACACTGGCGCGAGCATCGATGATGTGCTCACCGCCCAGCACCGCTTTTCGTGCCAGCGGCACCGGCTGACCGTGACGATCGGCCAGCAAGAAGTGACTATCGGTGCGCACTTCGTAAAACGCCAGCGAGGCGGTCGCCCCCAGCACTTCACGCGCCTGCTTCGGGTTGTGCACCCCGGGCAGCTCGATACGAATTGCATTGAGTCCCTGGCGCTGCACCGTGGCTTCAACAATCCCCAGCTCATGCAGCCGCTTTTGCAAAATTTTTAAGTTTTGCACGACCGCATCCCCAATCAGCCGACTGCGAGCCTCGGGCAGCAAGGTCAAACGCAGGGCATCATCACTGCGATCCAGCTGCCATTGCCCTTGGCTCTGGCGCCGTAGTTGACTGACGAGGGCACTGTCATCGGTCCCGGCAGGCAGGCTCACTGAGACCGCATCAAGGGATGGGGTGGCGACCGCTGCGCCGCGCAGGTTAGCCTCACGCAGCAGTGTGCGCACCTCGTCGGCCATCGCCCGACTTTGGCGCGAGAGTACGAAGTCAGTATCGACCCCAATCAGCAGCTGACTGCCCCCGCGTAAATCGAGCCCAAGCTTGATGGGCGCAGCGCCTAGCATACTGAGCCACTGGGGCGCGTTAGAGGCAAACTCCAGTGTGGCAGCGCTGCTCGTTTGCCCATCGAGCAACGCTTTGGCCTGCTGCTGCTCGGTTTGGGATGCAAACACTAACAACAGCCGCTCCCCATCACGACTAACGCGCTGTGGCGTCAGCTGATGGTCAGCCAACTGCTTAATCTGCGACTCGGTCAGCGCCTGCTGGCCATGCAGTCCCAGCGCCGGTTGCTCACCGAAAAAGGTGGGCAGGGAGTGAAACGTAAAGGTCACCAGCATGAGCAGCAGCAAGGCGTAGCTCCAGCGGCTCATGCGATTGAAATAGGTAGCCGGTCTGCGCGCAGACGGGCGAAAAAGAGAGGTCATGACAGTTCTCCGAAACAACCATGGGAGAGATCATCTGCGGTGCAGACAATACCAAGGCTTGCTCACGGCAAGCCGGGCCTGTCACTGGCGAGGCAGGATCAGGCCGCAGGCAACAGCCTGCGGCGCTGGCAGAAGCGAAATTGTTGGTGTCGCCGCGTCTCGAGACGCCGGTCAACATGGCTAAAGCGCTCACGGAAATTGCGCTTTGGATGAAACAGGCAATGCAGCAGCAACAGACCTGAGAGCAGCAGCAAGACATGGGGCAGCGCCCAGTCTGTCAGCAGCTGATAGTGCGGCTCATCGCTCTTATCGTCATGGCGCTGGGCTCTGTCGCCTCTGGCCTTGTCGCCGCGCACCTTATCAGCACGAAACAGCGCCCCTTGCTGCGCCAATATGCCATCGAGCTGGCTTTGCAGGGCTTGCTCAAGTTGCAGTGATATCGCCGCTCCCCGGCCCGCATTACCGTCACCGTTTGCTGCATGCAGCAAGCCCTTCGCCAGCCCACCCCACAGGGTCAGCGCGATGAGCACACACAACATTAAGACGGCAAAACGGGACTGACGCAGCAAATTCATCACTCTTATGAAAACCGGCCGACCATAACACGGCATGGCTAAGCGCAACAAGCCCGGGGTTAATGCTCGCTAGTGCGCGCCATCACGGCAAAATCATCGGCGAAGCCTTTGAACAGACCATAAAGATGCGCACGCTGGGCCAATGTCAGGCTTTGGCTTAAGTCCGATAACCACTGCACGGTGCGCTCACGAGACTGCTGGCTGTAGCCGGTGTAGCGCCCGCCCATCAACCCGTCACCACTGGTCAGCAAGGCGCCAAGACGCACCGCAAAGTCCGGCGTGCCTTTAAGGCGCACAACGCTGGCAAACTCATTCCACCACTGATGCTGGTAATCGAGCCAGGGGCCATAAAGCTCGTATTGCCAGCTGACCCAGCGCGCGACCAGTGGCTGCTGCGCCGGCTCCACCGAGCCGAGCCAATAGACGAGCCGCTCGTTCATCTTGTCGGCAAATTCGCGCTCCATCGCGGCGCGTGACTTGAGGCGAAACGCCACCTGCTTATCTTCGAGTTTTTCGCGGCGCTCGCGAATAAAACGCGACAGCTGATCATCGTTAAGCAACTGGGCAAGGCGCACTGCGCGCGGCAGCGCGTTGCCAATCACCCGGTCGATATCCTCTTCCAGCTGACTGAGCGCCTGCGACACCTGATCTTGGGACATGGGACTTGCGACCGCCTTGCCCAGTTGTCGCAGCTCTTTGGCATAGCGCGGTATTTCACTGCTGCGATGCCAGACCATAAAACCGCGTAGCTCGCGATCCAGCGCCTTGCTCTGAGAGGAGCTTAACGAGAAGTAGTCATCAAGCTGCCAGGCCACCACCCAGTCCAGCCAGTAATAGATAAGGCGGGTCGTACAGCCCACCAGCAACAGGCAACACAATGCGGCCAGCCACACACGAACACGTTTCATACAGCCTCTCGTGGACGCAAACAGGGCGCCTTGGGTTTATTCAAGTTGGCGGCGATAGCGCTCAATCCACTCATCGAGCCCCGCATCTGGTGCCTGCTCGCGGCGCACCAGCGTCCACAGCAGCGCGATGTAATCCACCCAGGGCAAAAAGGGGCGAAACGCAATGTGCTCTGCGACGCCGCCTTGGTTGCGATAGTGTTCGCACAAGAGGTCACCGGCTTCCACTGCCCAGCCATGGGTGCGCAAGATGGAGGCAATCTCAAAGCCGGGGTGACCGGCGGCGCCATACTCCCAATCCACGACCCAGGGGCGCGGCCCAAGCAAATTGGCCGGATTGAGATCGTGATGACAAGGGAGCCAAAGATCGCTCGGCGCCGCGCTGGCCAGCAAGGCGCGCTCAAGCGCGCCTAGCCAAGGAGGAATTGATGAGAGCTGCCGGCGATAACGTGCGCTGTGGGCGCGCACCGCCATCTGGCCGGTGGGCAGCGGCAGACGGTGTAGCGCGACCAGCACGCCAGCTAACGCAGCCATGGCGTCACGCGGCGCAGGCGGCGCCAGCGCCCAGTTTGGCTCATCACACCACGCCATCAGCAAGGTGCCGCTTGGCAGATCGTGAAAAAGAGAGGCGGGCGCAAGGCCCGCCTTGGCAGCAGCCGAATAGAGCTGCCATTCGAGTGTCCGGTCGATGCCAAGACTCTCTGGCGCCGGATGACCGATGCGCAGGAACGCCTGTCGGCCATCGTCCAGCTGCAACCGGTAGTTTTGATTACTCAATCCCCCGGCAAGCGGCGTGCGAGTTGCCGCCTGCCAGGGCGTCGGCAGCGCAACCATTACCAGCCGAAGGTGGAGCGGCGTGCTTGCTTGCGGATCTCTTTCTGATCAGCCCACACCAGCTCGCCACTTTGCAGATCCATCAGGTTCATGGTGATCTGGTAGAAGACATCCTTCACCTTGCCATTATCCTTGACGATGCTCGACAGGTTGCCATACATCATGTAGCGGGCGCCGGTCTGCTTGCCAATGCGCACCATGGAGGCCGGGTCCACCAGACCGCTGGAAGATTGATACTCCAGCTGCTGTTTGACTGCCGCCACCTTGCTCATATCGACAAAGCGGAATTTGCCCGAGGAGAGCAGCTTGGTGCGAATGGTATCGGTGATGGCTTCGGTATCGATGTGCTCGGAGGTCTTGTTACGGATGCTGTCCATGTACATCACCGGGCGACCCGCTGCGCTGATTTCAGCCGCGGCCGGCGAAGAGAGCATGGAGTCGACCATCTTGGTGGCAATGCCCTGCAGATCGGTGGAGCCATAATCAGCGGTCACGGTTTCGGTCTCGGTGGCATCACCGTAAGAGACGGTGGTGCTCGAGCAGCCTCCCAGCATCAAGGCGGTAATACCCAGCGCCAGCGCGGTTTTCATCTTCATCAGTAGGACTCCTTCAAGACTTCACGAACGGCCAGACGATAGCTGACCACTGACGGGTTGGGGGCCGTGGCGGTCACGGTACGGCTCTGGTGACCATGCAGGGTAATGGGCTGCCAGGGTTGACCATCGACGGCCATCGCCTGACCCTGACCATCAAACCAGCTGAACTGCCACTGCACCGTCTGATCTTTTTTCAGGGTGTTGGTCAGCTCAACCGTCACGGTCAGCAGATCGTTCTGGCGCAGGCGGCTGCGTTCAGCCACCCCCAGATCCAGCGGGTGTCCGGGCTCAACCTTGGCCGCCTCCCCCGCATAACCGGTCATCCATAAGCCGGTGGTATCACTGCTGCAGGCACCCAGCAGCAGCGCCAGCACTAACACACTCTTTTTCATTGATGACTCCTCTCCCGATTTACAGGGAAATGGTTCGGATCTGCAGATCCGGCGCCACACGGTTGACCCACACCAGCGTGGTACGGCCGGGGTTGATCACCACACGCTCGCGTCGGCCATTGAGCTCAACGCTCTGACTGCCGGCGGGCAAACTGGTCGACCAGACCGATGCACGTGCCGGCAAGGTGCTCCAGCTGCGGGTGTCGGCGTGCTCGGAGAGGGTATTGAAAATCCCCACCACCAGATTGCCGATATCGTTGGCCTGCTGGGACGCGACCTGGCGCACCTGCTCTTTGGCAAAGAGCCGCAGCAACTGACGCGTGACCATGCCCGGCAGACGCTCTTTGAGATCATACGCAGCCAGCGCCTCGATATTGCCGAGCTCACTTGCTTGGCCGTGCACACCCCCCGCCGAGATGGTCAGCGGCAGGCTTGGCTCGGACCAGTTGTCATAATACGGCAGCGCCACGGTGAAGGTACGAAAATCCCCCGCCGAGGTCGATATGGGCAACGGCAACCACAGCTCGCGCCGCAGCGGGATCAACCCCTCTTCGTAGAGCACCACCAGCTGGCCCGATGTCGGATCGGCAGGCGGCGCCTTGCGGCCCACTTTTTTCTCGATATCGGCCAGCTCATCGGCACTGCCACGCAGCCGGGCCAAACGCAGCAAGGCATCCTGCACGCTGGGTTGATCGGGCGCGAGCTGGTAGGCGCGCTGCAGATCGACCCAGGCATCGTTGAGATTGCCATCGGCTTCATAGAGCAGCGCCGAGAAGAAGAAGGTGTAAGGGTTCCAGAAGCCACTCTTGGCGCTGCCAATCAGGCGATCCATCGAGGGCGCCTGTTGCGACAACTGCTGGCTAAGCGCCGCTTGCTCGGCATCGGCCACGTCGTGGGCGCGGCGTTCAGCCGCCGCCTCCTGCTCCTGATTGGCGCGGCGCAGCTCCACCAAGGCCCCTTGCCGGTCGTTGGCAAACAGATAATCCAGCGCCAGATAGTGGTGCAGCAGCGTGCGTTCAAAATCGGCCGGCTGGTAGGCGATGGTCTGATCGTTCGTCAGCAGGCTCCCGCCTTGCTGCAATGCCGAGCTCACCCGATAGCGAGCCGCTAGATCGTCGGCGCTGATCGCCTTGTCGGCCGCATCAAACGCACGGCGGCTGCCGTTCATATCACCGGCTAACAGGGCGATGCGCCCCTCTTCGAGGCGATCAAGCAGGTAGTTGTTATCACCCGGGGTGGATTCACGCACCGCCTTGCGCGCCTCATCGGCGTGACCGGCCCGCAGTTGGGTGCGAAGCTCACCGACCTGCTCGGAATAGGTGACAAAATAGTCTTTCCAGTTGGCACAGCCGCCCAGCAGCAGGGGCAGCAGCAGCGCGGCAACCCATCTGCCGCGTGACCTGACCTGTGGCATCAGCAGCAGACCAGCGGGCCGAGTGACTTGCCACCGAGCAGGTGCATATGGATGTGATACACCTCCTGACCACCGTGACGGTTGCAGTTCATCACCAGACGATAACCGTCTTCGGCGATGCCTGCATCGGCCGCCAACTTGCGCGCCACGGTAAACAGGCGCCCCAGAGCCAGCTCATGCTCGGGCTCCACATCATTGACGGTGGGGATCAGCACATTTGGCACGATCAGAATATGGGTCGGCGCCTTGGGATTGATGTCGCGAAATGCAGTGACCAGATCATCTTGATAGAGGATCTGCGCCGGGATCTCCTTGCGGATGATCTTGCTGAAAATGGTTTCCTCGGCCATGACATAACTCCTTGCAAACAATGGGTTGGCGAGGCCAAAGGGTAAAGGAATCCGCGCACGCATGCCAGCACTGCCGGCGTCATCCACGCAAATGTGATCCCCTTCTGTTTTTCATCATTGAGTACACAACAAGCCACGCCTTGTTGCTTACACTGCCGGTCGACCGGAGCTCATGAAGCGACCGGCATCATAGACAGCGGGACAATAACAACATGACAAAGCTATTTGACAATCTCTCCATCCTGCAACGGGTGGCGCTGGGTTTTTGCGTCCTCGTTCTGGTGATGGTTGGCGCATCAGCGCTGACATTCAACAATCAGAGTCAGCTCAAGGAAGCCCTCACCCGGGTCACCGGACAATCCATGCCCCTATTGGTGGCCAGCAGCCGCACCCAGGTGACCTTGCTTGCCGCCAACAGTGCGCTCGGGGATGTGCTCAATGAGCGCGATCTTGCGCGTCTTGATGATGCGCAGGAGCGCCTTGATCAGCGCCGTGATGACGCAGGTCACGCACTCGACGCGCTCAAAACCCTGGCCGTGCAACATCCGCAACTGACCGCTTCCCTGCAAACGCTCGACGAGCAGTTTGCCGACTATGAGCGGCAGATTGACGCCCTCCCCCCGGCCCATCAGGCCACCTTGCATCAGCTCGCGCGCATCAACCGGGCCAAGAGCCAGTTTCAGGTCAGCCAGCCGCAACTGAAAAAGAACTTAGCTGATCGCATGGCCGGCATCGACGACAGCTTTATCACCATGCTAGGGGAAAAGCTCACCACCCAGATCGCCGCCATTGAGGTCGCCACCATGGAGGCGCTGAGCCAGAGCAGCGTCGGCCCCATTGATGCCACCTTGCAGCGCAACCGGGCACTGATGGGCGATCTGCATGCCACCATCAAGGATCTTGGTAACGAGTTACCTGACTTTGATAACGATCTTGGTCATCAACTGCGCGAGTTCGAGCGTGACAGCGCCGGTGAAGGGCTGCTGGCCCAATATCTGGCACTGACCCGAGAGCAGGCGTCCCTTGAACAACTGCGTCGCAGCACCGCCGAGCGGCTGGAGGGGATCACCCTGACGCTCGCTCAGGTCAATCGCACCAGCGAGAACATCATGGGGCAAAGCGTGGCAGGGGCCGATGAGGTGCTGGCACAGAGCCGCCTGCAGCAAGGGGTGGCCATTGCGCTGGCCCTGCTTATCACCGTGCTGGTGGCCCGCGGCCTGACCCGCGCTATCCGCAATCCGCTCAAAGAGCTACTTAGCGTGCTGGGCGCCGTCACCCACGGTGATATGACCGGCCGTCTGCGCAGTCAGGGACGCCACGAATTTGGCCAGCTGGCGCGGCAGGTCAATCTGTTAATCACCCAGATGGGCGATGTGCTGACCGAGCTCTCCCACGCCTCGGGGCAGCTGAGTGAAGTGGCCCACGGCAACCGTAGCACGGCCGAGCAGGTGCGTGGCGAGCTGGAGCGCCAGCGCAGTGAAACCGCCTCGGTCGCCACCGCCATGACCCAGATGGAGGCCTCGGTGCGTGAAGTGGCCAGCGCCGCCCATCAGAGCCTGGAGCAGGTGCAAGAGGTCGAGCGTGCCTCGCGCCAGGGTCGTCAGGTGATGGCGGGCAATATCAGCACGACTCATCAGCTGGCAGCGCGACTCTCCGATACCGCCACCGTGATCCGCGATGTGGACAGCATGAGCAATGGCATCGGCAATATTGTCGAGGTGATTCAAAGCATTGCCGAGCAGACCAATCTGCTGGCCCTCAACGCCGCCATCGAAGCGGCGCGCGCCGGTGAGCAGGGCCGCGGCTTTGCCGTGGTGGCTGATGAGGTGCGGGCGCTGGCCTCACGCACCCAGCAATCGACCAGCGAGATCCAGCGCATGATCGACGCTCTGCAGCAGGCTGCCGGCAAGGCGGTAAGCGTGATGGACGCCTGCTCGCAAGAGATGGACTCAAGCATGCAGCAAAGCTCGCTCGCCAACAGCGCCATGGAGGAGATTGAGGGCATCGTCACCCGCATTAACGACATGGCCAGCCAGATTGCGGCCGCCGCCGAGCAGCAACAAGCCACCAGCGCCGACATCGCCAGCAACCTGCAGCGGATCTCGGTGATCTCGAATAACAACTATCAGGGCATTGATCAGGTCGCCAGCACCAGCGGCCAGCTCGATCAACTGGCCGATACCCAGCAGGCGCTGGTTCAACGCTTTCGCCTTGCCTGATAGGTCAAAACAGAGCGGGAGGCCAGTGGCCTCCCGCTTTTCGATGGGTCTTGGTTAGACACGCGCGGCTTGCACCGCTCAGGCGCTGTGGCGCACCTCGTCGGTGAAGCCAAAACCGCGCAGCCCAATCACATGCACATGCTCGTGCTTGCCCTGCACTTTGCGGATCAGCTTGTAGGTGGTGCCCTTCTCCGGACTGATGTTCTCGGGCGCGGCAATCAACAGCTGCATATCCTGACGCTCACACAGCTCAAAGAGGGTGGCGATGGATTTGGCATCCAGGCGCGCCGCTTCGTCGAGGAACAACAGGCGGCAGGGAGCAATATCCTTGCCACGCAACCGGCGGGACTCCTCTTCCCAGCTGATCAGCACCATCAGCAAAATGGCCTGACCGGTACCTATCGCCTCACCGGTAGAGAGCGCGCCGCTTTCGGCACGCAGCCAGCCATCGGCACCACGCAGTACCTCAATCTCAAGCTCGAGGTAGTTGCGATAATCGAGCAGCACATCCCCCATCACCTGATAGTTGCGATCGCTTTGCTCAATCTGCGGATTGAGGCGCTGGAACAGCTTGGCCATCGCTTCGGAGAACGACAGCTCCTTGTCGGCGAACAGATCGTTGTGCATGGCACTCTGATCGGCCAGCGCCGTCAGCAAGCGAGTGTGGGCTTCGCGAATGTTGACGTTAAGGCGCACCCCGCGCACCAGACCAAACGCGATGTTCTGCAGGCCCTGGTTGAGCACCCGGATCCGGTTCTGCTCACGGCGGATAATGTTGGTGATCTTGGCCGCCACCTCGTGCGACGAGAGCGACAGATGGTTCTCACGCTGCTTGAGCTCGTCGGCAAGGCGCGCCAGCTCAATTTCCATCTCTTCAATCGCCTCGACCGGGTCATCCGAGCGGATGATGTCGTTACGGATGCGATCTTTGAGATAGCGATAAACCAGCACGTAGAAGGCCACCTTCTGCTCGGTGTTACGACTGCCTTCCGAGCGGCGCAGCGCATCACGCAGGTCGTCATCATGAGCCACCGCTACGCGCAGGGCGCCCAGCGCCTTGTCCGACATGGAGCGCAGATCATCGGCATCCAGATAGGCCAGCTCGCGGCGATTGAGGCGTTTTTCCACATCGGTATCACGCGCCAGTCGCACCACCCGGGCCCAACTGGCTTTATGACCCACCAGCGCCTTACGGGCAGTGAAGTAATCCTTGCCTTCGACTTTCAAACGGCCACCCAAGGATTCGATTTCGCGCTTGGTCACCTGCAACTGCGCCTCGGCACTGGTGCGACGCGAGCGGGTGCGAACCAGCAGCTCCTCGATCTCCTTTTTATGACTGCGGGCCTTCTCTTCCATGTCTTGCGAGAGCGACAGCCCCATGGCCAACAACTCTTGCTCGAACTCGCGCAGGGTCTCGCCCTTGGCCTCGACACTGGAGTTGAGCGCCGTGCGCACCTGCAGCGCCTCGGTATGTTGGGCTGCGATCTGCTTGTGCTGCTCACCGGTGCTGCGCGCTTCGGCTTCAGCCGCTTTGAGCTTGTCTTTGAGATGCTCACTCATCTCGGAGGCGCGGCCGAGCAGATCCTGCGCGTCCTGATAGGCCAGATGCGGCAGACGGGCCACCGCTTGCTCGAGCAGATAGCAGCGCTGTTTCTGCACGCTCAGGGCGCCATGTTCCCGATCAAAGGTTGCCTGCAGCTCGCCGAGGCCTTGCGGATCTTGCCGCAGCACCTGGGCCAGGGGCTCAAGCTTTTCCAGCGCCACGCCGTGACGCTCGACAAACTCGCGCGCGGCATCGAGACGGGCGACGCGCTCGCGGGCCTCTTGCATCTTCTCGGCCACCGGCTCATCAAACAGGTGCGCCAGCGGCAGCATGGCCTGGGCCAGTTGCAGCTGACGGGCTACCTGCGCCTGCGCGCCCTTGAGCGCTTGCAATTCACGCTCCCCGTCACCGGCGCTGCCCTGCAACTGACGCAGCGCCGCTTGTTTCACCTCAATCTCGGCTTCCGGATCGGGCTGGAAGGCAATCCCTAAATGAGTGCCAACAAAGTCGCTGAAGTGCTGGTAGAGGCGATGGTATTTCTGCTGCTCGAAGGCGGCGCGGGCGTATGCCTCAACCAGCGCATCGCGCTCGGCATCGAGCTGCTCAATGCGTTTTTCCCGCGCAGCGCGGCCAAACAGTGGCAACGACGGATAACGGGAGTAGCGCACCTGACGTTTGCTGGTGCGAACCAGCACGGCGTTGCCCAGCTCGTCGGCCTCCACCAGATCTTCATCAAACGAATCGGGGTTGCCCTGAATGAGATAGATATCCTCGGGACAATCGTCGATCGCTTTGAGCCGCTCGATGGCGCCGTCCAGATCGAGCACCACCAGGGCGCAGCGCGCCGGACCGTAGAGCGCCGAGTAATATGGGGCATCGTCAATCGAGATATCGTCGTACACATCCGACAAGAGCACGCCGCCGACCTGCTCAGCCACCCGCGACAGACGTGAATCGGCCTCACCGGCGCCCAGTTGCAGGTTTTTCACCTGCAGCTCAATGGCCTGTTTGCGGCTTTGGATATCGCGGCTCTCTTGCTCAAAGCGCCGCTCGTCCGCCAGCACCTGGCTCATGCCTTGGGAGATCGCCTCGGCACTGGCCAGCGGCAAACCGCTTTGCTCACGCAACTGCTCGAGCTTGTCACTTGCCTGCAGCCAGCGCGGTGCCAACGTGGTGAGCTCCTTGATATCGCGCTCAAGCTGCTCGCTTTGATGACGACTGTGTGAGCGGCGCTGGGCAATCCCCTCGGCCTCTTCGTCGAGCTCTTCACGGCGGGTGCGCAGCCCTTCGAGCAGTAATTCAAGCTCTTCGCTATCGGCCACGCGGGCACCGCTCTCGGCGAGCTGGGCAGCCAGCTTGGTCAGCTGTTCACGACCGGCCTGCTCTTTTTCAAGGCGGGTCAGTGCTGCGCGCAGGTCTTCACCTTGCGACAACAGGGCACGCTCTTCAATTAGGCGACGGCCGAGCTGCTGGGCCACGCTAAAAGCCGCGCTGCGCTCAGTGCCGGGTGCCACGGTCAGCAGCAGCGCCAGCGCCTGCTCGTAGTCATTGACGGCCGTGCTGGCCAGGGCCAGTTGCTGCTCGGCATCGAGCACGCTGCGAGTCAGGCGGCTCTCTTGCTCACGAAACGCCTGCAGGGTGCTGGCGGCATTGTCCGGGGTCAGCTCGGCAAGCTCACACTGCTCACGGGCGGTCTCGAGCGCCTGCACTGCCTGGCGGTATTGAATGGCGCGGGTCTGCTGAATATCCAGCGCCTGCTGGTAGTCCGCGAGCTGGGTCTTGAGGCTGTCCACTTCCGCCAGCGCCCGGTCACGCCGCTCTTCGACGTCCAAGAGATTGCACTGGATCTCTTCAACGACCGCACTTTGCTGCTCGAGCTTGTCGCTCAGTTCATGCAGATCGCTGCGATAAAGCTCGATTTTCTTGCCAAGCGCCACACCGGCGAGCACCTTGCCCAGGTGTTCAGCAGCCGATTCCAGCTCATCGGTCAGCAGCTTTTCACGGTTAGTCAGCTGCTCCACCTCATCGGCCAGATAGATGGCACGCTGCTTCTCTTCAGCCAGCAGGCGGCGTTTGTCCGAGAGCTCCTGACGGGTCTTGAGGGCCAGCTCGGAGAGGCGCGCCTTTTCCGAGGCGCCGCGCACATAATCCGCCGCCACGTAATGGGTGGTCTCGGTGATAAGGTTTTTAAACAGATCGCGCTGGCCCTGGGTCTCCTTGATGGCCTCCAGCGTGCGGCGGTTTTCATAGATGGCCGCCTCCATGTCCTGAAACGCCTTGCGTACCCCGGAGTTCTCCGGCAGCAGATATTCACGCAGCGAACGGCTGATGGAGGAGGAGATGCCACCGTAGAGGGAGGCTTCAATCAGGCGGTAGAACTTGCTGCGATCTTTCTGATCGCGCAGCTTCTTTGGCGTGATGCCGAACTCGAACATGAAGTTGTGATAGTCGGTCACCGAATTGAACTTGGCGACTTTGAGCGAGCCCAGCTGCACGGCGGCGGCTTTCAGATCGCTAAAAGCACGTACCCGTCCCTTGCCATCGTCGAGCTTTTCCAGCAGCAGTTCGGTCGGCGCCACCCCTTCTGGCACATCCACCAGCGCAAACGGGGTGATGTTGACCTTGTTATCACGGTTGGCCACCTGCTCGAGGTGCACCCCGACCCAGATACGCTGCTCACGGCTATTGACCACTTCCAGCATCGAATAGCAGTGACCGCGCTGCAGCTTGCCGTACAAGCCCTTGTCGCGCGAGGCACTGCTTGAGCCCGCTTCGGTGGTATTACGAAAATGCAGCAGGGTCTGATCGGGGATCAGCGCCGTGATAAAGGCGGCCATGGTGGTGGACTTGCCGGCCCCGTTCCCGCCGGAGAGGGTCGTGACCAGCTGGTCAAGATCGAAGGTTCGGGCAAAGAAGCCGTTCCAGTTGACCATGGTCAGGGATTTGAACTTGCCTCTCACCGTTTATACCTCCAGATCCAGTTGTTCATCGTCGAGATCGGCCTCGATGTCATCAAACAGGCTTTCGCTGCTCGGCAACTCGTCGTCGTGGAAGATAGCCTCCCCTTCCTGGATCATGCGCAGCTGAACGGCGCGCGGATCCTCGTCGCTGCGCACGTCGGCGGCGAAGCGAAACACAGATTCGTTGACCTTGAACTTGTCGCCGTTACCAAGCGCTGTGACCATCCCAAGGCGGCGCAAACGGCGCAGGGAGGTGCGAATTTTCTCGAGCAATTTTTTCTTGTCGAGATCGGTGCCGCCGGTGCGACTGCTGACCATACGCAGCAGCTGCTTTTCATCAGAGAGCGAGAGGATCTCCTCTTGCAGCTCGGCCATGGCAAACACCCCTTCCGAGGCCAGTCGCTCCGGGCTCAGGTAGAGGTAACACAATACCTTGCCCACCAACATGTCGAGCTCGGAGAGCACCGTGGTGCCGATGTCGGCGCTTGGGCGCGGACGCAGGTAGAAGAAGCCTTCCGGCGCCTTGATAAGCTCGACTTGATAGCGGCCGTAAAACATCTCGAACTCGGCGTGATACTCCACCAGCACCGAGTGTTGTTCGAATTCATCGGCACTGATGTGGCGGCCACTGCGCAGGGCCGTGTCGAGGCGCGGAAACAAGGGGTTGGCGATCGCCTCGGCCAGTCGCACGGGCAGGGGAAAATCAATATTGGTCAATGACATAGGCCTGAACCTTGGATCCATGTTGGTTAACGGGTTTCCAGCTCGGCTGGGCATGCGGCATCAGCTCGCTGGTCTGGCCGAGACGGGCGGCCTGATCGACCAGCAAACGGGTCACATCAAAGTGGGCATGGGCCGGGAAATCCTGCAGGTATTCGCTGAGCACCTCGGCCAAATCGAGCGGCAAGCCGGCCTCTTTGTAGCGCACCAGATGGCGCTCGATACGCCCGGCCAGCTCGGCACTGATATCGACCATCTGCTGGAATTCAAGCTCGGTCGGCACCTCACCGGTCACCTCTTCGTCGTGAATGGCGATGGTCTCATCGCGCAGCTCCAGCAAACGCGGCTCTTCGGCAATACGCAGCAGCCAGTTGTGCTGCTCGAAATTGCGAATCGACTCGCGCAGACGCTGGCTAAAGGCCCGGTTTTTATCCATGTCGATGGCGGTGCGAATAAACTTGTGCACGTGCCGATCGTAGCGGGCCCACAGCTCGATACACTGCTGGCCCCAGCTGGTGATCACATCGAGCCGCCCCTGCAGGGCATGGGTCAGCTCTTCAACGTGGAACAGATCATCACGCCCCTGGGCAGCTTCCTGAATATTGAGCAGGCCCTCTTGCAGGCGGTGGCCGGCCGCATCCAGAGTGTCTTGCAGCTCGCGCAAGGTCTGGCCGGTTTCCCGCAGCAACTTTTCGCAGCTGTGGATGGCATCCATCCAGTTCTGGGTCAGCAGCGCAGCAATCTCGTCTTTGACCTTGTTTTGCTGCTCATCCATAGCGCGCTGGGTCAGATCGATGCGCTCCATGGTCTCTTCGAGCGAAAATGTCAGACGTGGCAGCACCTCGGCATCCCACTGCTCGCGGGTGTCAGTCTCTTGGGCGGCGCTGCAGGCCTTGTCGAGTTCGCTGGCCAGGTGTTCAAGCAAGATGGAGAGCTTGATGGAGTCAACCTGACGCTGGTCGAGGAAGAAATCGACGATGGCGACACCCAGCCGTGACAGACGATAGAGGCTGTCACCGGCCACCGGGTCGGTGGTAAAGCGCGACAGCAACTGCTGGCGGATCAGATCGTTGATGGCATTGTTCGCGCGTGCGGTCGCCGTTTCATCCACCTGACCAAAGGCGTTGCTGACATAGCCAAAGGCATCGTGCAGCGCGGCTTCGGAAAGATCGGACTCTTCCTGCGACAGGGTCTTGATGGCGACAAGAAAAGCCAGGCGGTCGGTGGGGAGCTGCAAGGCGAGCCCCTCCTGTCGGACCCAACCCACCGTTTCCGGCAACGAACGCTCGGGCATGGGCTGGGGTCGCTGCGAAGGCTCGCTAGCCGGCGCAAGACGGGACGTACTGGTCATGAGTTCATCTCGTGTTGTTATCTCTTCCTGATGGCCGCGTTAGCGCGGCTTTTGTGCCAGCACATGAATATAGCGCCCCAAGGAGACAAAAGGCTCCTCCTGGCAGTAGCGCAGCTCCATGGCCAGCAGATCATCGAACTTACCGGTCTGATCTTCCTTGTGGCGCATGTAGTCATGAATGACACGCACCCCGGTTTTGCCAATGATATCGAGCCCTCCCCCGCTGACCCAGCCATAGACCTCGTCAGGCATCTGGGGGTTGGTGGGCGTCAGGGCCGTCTGCCGCTTCTTGCGAAGACCAGCCCGCACATAGTCAAAATTGCCCACCACCAAGCTCTGGAACAGCAGTCCCTGGCGGTTGTAAAAAAGCAGCGACAGTATGCCGCCCGGCGCCAGGAATGGAAACAGGGTGGGCAGGGTCGCCTTGGGGTCAACCAGCCACTCCAGCACGGCGTGACAGAGCACCAGATCAAAGGTGCCACTCACCTGCTCGGCCAGCGACTGGATTGGGCAGTGGATGAGGGTGATGCGCTCTGACAGTCCCTCTTCATCGATGGCACTGCGAGCCATCGCCAGCATCTCGGCAGAGAGATCGCACAGCGTCACCTGATGGCCAAGGGCGGCCAAACGACGGGCAAAAAAGCCAAAACCACCGCCCGCATCGAGGATGCGCAGTGGCCTTGGCCCCAACCGTGCCAAGCACGCTTCCAGATCCCGCCACACGACAGTGGTGCGAATACGCCCCTTGCTGGAGTCATAAATATTGCGGGCAAACTTGTCAGCTCGTCCGTCAAAGCTCTGATCGTGCTTCAAAAATGTTCTCGGTAGTCAGCCCGTTTTGGGCCATTCCAAAGGGCGCTTATTCTGGCATACTCGGCCGGTCTGTGAAAACTCGAGGATCGTCT
The DNA here is from genome assembly GCF_900156095.1 of Aeromonas sp. RU39B. Lineage (GTDB taxonomy): Bacteria > Pseudomonadota > Gammaproteobacteria > Enterobacterales > Aeromonadaceae > Aeromonas. The sequence goes on along the minus strand of NZ_FTMJ01000002.1, from coordinate 287,368 downwards.
GCTGTGTTTGTCGTCAAAAAATGGCTGGGTTACCTGCTGATGCCGCTTCCGTTTAGCCTGACACTGCTGCTGGTTGCCCTTGCTTTGCTCTGGTTCACCCGCTTTCAGAAAACCGGCAAGCTGCTGGCGACCGGTGCGTTTATCCTGATCGGCCTGCTGGCCTCCAAACCGGTCAGCTATGATCTCGCCCGCCCGCTCGAGCAGACCTATCCGCCCTTTGCCATCAGCGCCCATGCCAGGCTCGACGCCATCATCGTGCTCGGTAACGGCCATGTCAGCGATCCGGCCGTGCCGCCCTACAGCTGGCAGAACAACATCTCCCAATCACGCACGCTGGAAGGCGTACGCCTGGCGCTGGCTTACCCCAACGCCACGCTGATCTTCTCCGGCTATGCCGAGGGTGATCCGCTCTCTAACGCCGAAGTGAACGCCCGGGTAGCCGAGAGTCTTGGCATTACCCGCCAGCGCATGCGGTTGTTTGAAAACAACAAGGACACCCATGATGAAGCAGTTAGCATCGCACGAGTCCTCAAAGGACAGAATGTGGCGCTGGTCACCTCGGCAACCCATATGCCACGCGCCATGGCGCTGTATCAGGCACAAGGATTGCGCCCGATTGCGGCGCCGACCGACTACACCGCCCGTGACAGTGGCCTCCCCCTGCCTCTTTACGCTTACCTGCCACGCGGACGCTATTTAATGTATTCGGAGGCGGCCCTGCACGAGTGGATCGGTCAGCTCTGGAGTCGCCTGCGCGGACAGACCAACGAGTGAACAATCAAAGGGTTGGATTCTGACCTGGATCAGGTAAAGCGAAAAAAAATTACGTCATTTGACAATAGGAACGCTATCTTGCGTTCGGTTCACTTCTTATAATGACGCGCAGTCAAACATCTCAGGAGGAAGAGAAAATGAGACAGCCCCTGGTAATGGGTAACTGGAAACTGAACGGCACCAAGGCTTCTGTTGAAGCCCTCCTCAAGGGTCTGGCCCCGGCTGCTGCCGCCCACCCCTCGGTCAAGGTCGCCGTCTGCCCGCCGGTTATCTTCCTGGGCCAGGTCGAGCAACTGACCGCCGGTACCCAGATCGCCTATGGCGCCCAGAACGCTGACCTGCACGAAGCCGGCGCGTTCACCGGTGAAAACTCTCCGGTCATGCTCAAGGAGTTCGGCTGCACCTACTCCCTGGTTGGTCACAGCGAACGTCGTACCCTGCACGCAGAAAACGATGCTGTCGTTGCTGCCAAGTACGAAGCCATCCAGAAAGTCGGTCTGATCCCGGTTCTGTGCATCGGTGAAACCCTCGAGCAGTTCGAAGCCGGTGTGACCAACACCGTGGTTGAGACCCAGCTCAAGGCTGTTATCGACCGTTGCGGCATCGCTTCCTTCGTCAACGCTGTCGTTGCCTATGAGCCGGTATGGGCCATCGGTACCGGCAAGACCGCGACCCCGGAAATCGCCCAAGCCGTTCACGCCCACATCCGTCAATATCTGGCCAGCTTCGACGCAGACGTCGCTGCCAAGGTTCAGATCCTGTACGGTGGCTCCGTGACTGGCGCGACCGCAGCCAACCTGTTCGGTCAAGCCGACATCGATGGCGGCCTGGTCGGCGGCGCGTCCCTGAAGGTGGATGATTTCTCCCAAATCATCGCCGGCGCAGCCAAGTAAGTCGTGTGAGGGGGCGTCCTGCCCCCTCCATATGGACGGTTTTCCCATCGGAGACGCCGATGGGAAAGCCGAACCAGCAAACAGCGGCTATCCTGATTCGTAAACTCAGTTCAGAGGCACACAATGACCAAACAGATCAAACGTATTGGTGTATTGACCAGCGGTGGCGACGCCCCGGGCATGAACGCAGCCATTCGCGCCGTTGTGCGCGCCGCCCTGCATCATGGCATCGAGGTATATGGCATTCAGGACGGTTACCTGGGCCTGCACCAGGATCGTATCCAGAAGCTGGAACGTCACAGCGTTTCCGACGTGGTTAACCGTGGTGGTACGTTCCTTGGCTCCGCCCGCTTCCCGGCCTTCAAGGAAGAGAAGGTACGTGCCGAGGCCATTGAGAACCTCAAGAAGCACGGTATCGACTCGCTGGTCGTCATCGGTGGTGACGGCTCCTACATGGGTGCCAAGAAGCTGACCGAGATGGGCTACCCCTGCATCGGCCTGCCGGGCACCATCGATAACGACATCGCCGGTACCGATTTTACCATCGGTTTCGACACCGCCCTGAACGTGGTGGTGGATGCCATCGACCGCCTGCGTGATACCTGCAGCTCGCACCACCGTATCTCGGTCGTCGAGATCATGGGTCGCCACTGCGGCGATCTGGCCATGTCTGCGGCAGTAGCCGGCGGCGCCGAATACGTCATCGTACCGGAAGTGGCCTTTGATCAAGAGCAGCTGCTCGAGCAGATCCGCGAAGGGGAAGCCAAGGGCAAGAAGCACGCGATCATCACCATCTGCGAACACGTCACCGACGTCAACGCACTGGCCAAGAGCATCGAAGCCATGACCGGCCGCGAAACCCGCGCCACCATCCTCGGCCACATCCAGCGTGGCGGCAACCCGACTGCCCGTGACCGTATCATGGCCAGCCGTATGGGTGCCTTCGCGGTTGAACTGCTGATGGAAGGCCAAGGCGGTCGCTGCATCGGGATCCAGAAAAACGAGCTGGTGCACCATGACATCATCGATTGCATCGAAAACATGAAGCGTCCGTTCGACCAAGAGCTCTACGATCTCTCCACCACCCTGTTCTAATCCGGGTGAGAAAAGCAAAAACCATCGCCAACATTGGCGATGGTTTTTTTATGTCCGGCCGCGACAAAAAAGGCGCCAAATTGGCGCCTCATTCCGATATTGCCAGCAGGATTTAAGCCCAGGCAATCGCGCCTTTGCCTACCCCTTCATAAGCGACGACTTTAAGAAACTTCTCCCCGACCTGCGCCTTCACTTCACGAGCAATAAAGTGAGCCAGCAGCTCGACCGTGGTGTCGGTATCGATCACTTCCACGTCGCCGCGCGGCATGGCGAGTTCAAACCGCCCCTGGGGGGCGACATAGGCAAACGCGATATGGGTCTGCGCGGTTGCAACGGCCGCATCGACGCCCAATGACAGGCTATCGAGCGCCACTTCATCTTCGCGGGTACCGAGATAGATATCGCTCCAGCGCTCGGCAAAAGCATATTCCAGCTCGCTGTCACGCTCGCCGTCCACATAGAGCTCGATGGGCGAGCGGTGGCCATGAGCAATACGCTGGCAGTTGCCATCGTGTTTCTTCAGGCCATGGCTGTAGTGATAAAACGCACCATCGAGTTTTTCGTGGCGCAGGGTCAGGGTCAGATCGTTGACGTTATCTGGCAGATGGCGCGCAAGGACGTCCATCAAATAGGCCGTCAGGCTCTCTTTGTCGATCTGGTGACCGGGAATAAAGGCAAACGCCTCGGCCGGAGCATGAAGATGGATAGAGCGGCCTGCGCGCAGCCAGTCGACGGTCAGGGCGCCATCCGCCTGCGCGCCACGGCGCAGCAGGGCATTGTCTGCCGGCACCAGCAGCTTGTGGTCCACTTCGTTGTCGATGATCGACTTGATGAGCTTTTTCACCCGACCAAAGTCGAGCAGCATGCTCATCTCGTTGAGTTCGCCGCCCATTTCGATATCGACCAGCCAGCTGTCGCCCACCATGCCGCGGCGTTCACACAGGTAGCTGGAATCAATCACGGTCAACTCTTTTACAAATAGCTTCATCAGTTTGCCTTGCCTACTGGGAAATCGCGTATTGCGCTATTATGGCCTGCGATCTTAAGCAAAGGAACTGGAACCCCCCATGAACAAGCTGCTCATCTCCCAGGCGACCCTGGTCAATGAAGGACGCATCTACGCTGCGGATGTACTGATCGAGGGTGAGCGCATCAGTCGCATTGCCCCGAAGATCGACGCGCCGGCCGATGCGCTGGTGATCGACGCACGTGACAAGTATCTGATCCCGGGCATGATTGACGATCAGGTGCACTTTCGAGAGCCGGGTCTGACCCACAAGGGCACCATCAAGAGCGAGTCGCGCGCGGCCGTAGCCGGGGGCACCACCAGCTTCATGGAGATGCCCAACGTCAACCCGCAGACCACCACCATCGAAGCGCTCGAGGCCAAATACGCCATTGCCGAGAAATCATCAGCCGCCAACTACAGCTTCTATCTTGGTGCCACCAATGACAACCTCGAGCAGATCAAGCAGCTCGATCCCAAGCGCAACTGCGGCATCAAGATCTTCATGGGCTCATCCACCGGTAACATGCTGGTCGACAATCAGGAGACGCTGGCCGCCATTTTCCGCGAAAGCCCGGTGTTGATTGTCACCCACTGCGAGGATACCCCGACCATCGCCGCCAACGAGAAGGCAGCCCGTGAGCGCTGGGGCGAGCAGGTACCGATGGAAGAGCACGTCCGTATTCGCAGTGATGAAGCCTGCTACCGCTCCTCCTCGCTCGCCGTACAGCTGGCAAAAGAGCACGGCGCCAAACTGCACGTATTGCACCTGACCTCGGCCCGCGAGCTCTCCCTGTTTACCGCCAGCCAGGATGTCAAAGATCTGCGCAGCAAGCAGATCACCGCCGAAGTGTGCGTGCATCACCTCTTTTTCAACGAGACCGATTACGAGACGCTCGGCAGCCAGATCAAGTGCAACCCCTCGGTCAAAACCGTGGCGGATCAACGTGCGCTGCTCGAAGCGGTGCGCAGCGACCTGCTCGATATCATTGCCACCGACCACGCCCCCCACACCTGGGAAGAGAAGCAGCAGAGCTACTTCAAGGCGCCGTCCGGCCTGCCACTGGTGCAACATTCGCTGATGGCGCTGCTCGAGCTCTATCACAACGGGGTGTTTACCTTGGAAAAGATCGTGCAAAAGACCTCTCACGCGGTGGCCGAGCGCTATGAGATCCAGGATCGCGGTTATCTGCGCGAAGGGTACTTTGCCGATCTGGTGCTGCTGGATCTGGGCAAACCCTACGTGGTGCGCAATAGCAACATTCTCTATCACTGTGGCTGGTCGCCCTTTAACGGCTATCGCTTCCAAAGCAGCATCGACATGACGCTGGTCAACGGTCGCATCGCCTATCAGAACGGTCAGGTCACCGATGAGGTGCTCGGTCAGCGTCTGAGCTTCGATCGCTGAAGCTTTGCCCGATAAGGTGATAAAGCAGGCGAACAGTGGGGCGTGGGGCGATTGGCGGTTGACACGAGGCCACCCGCCCCATAGACTCTGCCCCCGTCAGCCAAGCTGACCTCGTCGGCGTGTAGCGCAGCCAGGTAGCGCACTGTCATGGGGTGTCAGGGGTCGGAGGTTCAAATCCTCTCACGCCGACCATCATTCCCCGCAAAAAGCCTTGTCGCAAGACAAGGCTTTTTGTTTATCTGCGCAGCGCGTTATCTCGCGCCTAAAAAAACCAAGGGCCGCGTGATGCGGCCCTTGATACTGATGCGCCAGAGCGAATTAGAGCTCAACCACGTCGAACTGCACGTCCGGATTCACATCCGCATCGTAATCCACTTCATTCAGCCCGAAACCGAACAGGCGCAGGAACTCCTGCTTATAGCCGGTGTAATCGGTCAGCTCGGAGAGGTTTTCGCTGGTGATGGAGGGCCACAGATCGCGGCACGCTTGCTGCACGTCTTCACGCAGCTCCCAGTCATCCATGCGGATACGCGCCTGCTCGTCCAGCGCCATGTCCGAGGCATACAGACGGGTGCGCATCATGCGGTCAACCTGCTCCATGCACCCTTCGTGAATACCCTTCTCTTTCATGATCTTAAAAGCCATGGAGATATAGAGCGGCATCACCGGAATGGCGCTGGAAGCTTGCGTGACCACGGATTTGAGCACGGCCACGTGGGCAGTACCGCCCTTGGTCGCCAGCTCGCCACGAATGGCAGCCGCCGCGCGGTCCAGATCTTCCTTGGCGCGACCGAGGGTGCCGTGCCAGTAGATGGGCCAGGTCAGATCGGTACCGATGTAGGAGTAAGCCACCGACTTGGCGCCGTCAGCCAGCACGCCGGCATCACGCAGCGCCGCCATCCACAGCTCCCAGTCCTGACCGCCCATGACGGTGATGGTATTTTGGATCTCTTCCTCGCTCGCCGGCTCAACGGTGGCGGTGATGATCTGATCCTTGTTGGTATCAATCGCGGTGGTGGTGTAAACCTCACCGATAGGTTTGAGGGCAGAGCGCACCACTTCACCGGTGGTGGGCAATTTGCGCACCGGCGAGGCCAGCGAGTAAACCACCAGGTCAATCTGACCCAGATCCTGCTTGATAAGCTCAATGGCCTTGGCGCGGCACTCATCGGAGAAAGCATCGCCGTTGATGCTCTTGGCATAGAGACCAGCTTCCTTGGCCGCCTTGTCAAAGGCCGCCGAGTTGTACCAGCCAGCAGTGCCGGGCTTGCTTTCAGTCCCGGCCTTTTCAAAGAAGACGCCGAGGGTGGCGGCGCCGGAGCCAAAGGCAGCGGCAATCCGCGAAGCCAGACCGTAACCGGTAGAGGCACCAATCACCAGCACCTTCTTCGGGCCGTTTTCGATGGGGCCTTTCGCCTGGGTGTAAGCGATCTGACGACGGACATTGGCTTCACACCCCAGCGGATGGGTGGTGGTACAGATAAAGCCGCGAACCTTGGGTTTGATAATCATACGAGTCTCTGATCCGTTTTATGGATGAAATCGGGGCATAAGATACCTCATTGTGCCGCGATTGGGTGCTCTGATGTGTTCCCGCCGTAGATAAACAACGGATCACACGGTCAGAGATACACCACGACAACCGCACTAGTTGGCACAATCGCCCTGACGGGTGTATTGCCGCTCGGCCGCCACGGCAGCGTGCATGTGTTGCAGGGTGGAGCGACCAATCAGCACTGGGTAGCTCATCTTGCTGCGATCATTGAGGGTGAACTCCTCCCGGTACTGCTCATCAGCAAGGCACACCGTCATGCGCACCACCGGCCGCCGCTCGCTGCCGCCTGCCCCACGAACCAGCGCATAGCGCACAATCGGCCGCTCAAAGCGGTGCGCTTCGCCGTCCGCCGCACTGGGCACGACAAAGCTGGCCCAATGCTTGCCATCCTGATCAAACTCCCGAATAGAGCGGGCATCCAGCGAGGAGGTGTCGGCGCCGGTATCTAACTTGAAATCGAGCGCAATGCCTTCAATTTCACCATGCTCGAGCCAGCCGAAAATCTGTGGCTCACTACTATGGGCAACGCCTGTGATAAGGCTCATCAGGAGCAGCGCCCCCCATTTTGGCATCATGTTGACTACACCCTTCATAAATCACGCTCTGGCAGCATACCCTGAGCCCGCACCAATACCTAGTCTGCCGCAGACAACCCCAGATATCCCACCACCGTGATACCCAACGCAGGTTTTGCCTGCTCAGCTTAAGAAAACGGTCATCATCGCTTAAGCAAATCGTCATTCAATCCGGTCAAGATCACGGCTCGCCCCACCTTCGGGAGAGTCTTATCATGATCTCATTACAAGACCGCCTGCGCCGGTTTGACGGGATGCGCCGCCGCTGGAGCAAGCATCTGGAACGACTGCTGCTAACGATGTTAGCCTCGCGCAGCACGCAAGGCGCACCACCCAGCCATCCGCGTCACATTCTGGTCATCCGCTGCACCCACCGCATCGGTAACGCCCTGTTCCTGCTGCCCTTCTTGCAAACCCTGCGCGCCCGCTACCCTGGCGCCACCATTGATCTGGTACAAAGCGCACCGCTGCTCGAGCCGTTTATCGCAACCTTGGGTATCAGCCGCCTGTTTTACGTCAGTGTTCGCCCCGGAAAGTGGCTGGCGGCGCTTGCCACGCTGCGCACCCTGCGCCGGCGCCATTACGACCGGGTCTATGCCCCCTTCCCCTCCAGCACCGATAACCTGATTGCCGCCTGGAGCGTTGCCTCGCAAAAGATGGGCTTTGCCGAGATGAATGGGGAGCTCATCTTCCATTCGCCCACGATATCAACCGGCCAGTGGCACTATGCCCATCGTCCACTGCAACTGCTCGGCGTAACCGCAGCCCCCTCGCTGGAGCACTATGCACCGCAGCTCGGCATATCACTGCCAGCGCGAGATAGACGCCCACGCATCGGCTTTTTTACCGGGGCGCGCAAAGGCAAAGGATTGAGTCACGCCCAGTGGCAGAGGTTGCTGGCGCAGGTGCGCCGCCTCGCCCCCACTGCGCACCTTATCCATATTCAGGACCCCAGCCAGCTCGATATGCGGCTTGGTGACGAGGCCGTGTCGTTCGGCTCATTGCCCGAGCTGGCACGCTTTAGCGCCGGATTAAGCCTGTTTATCTGTGCCGACACCGGCCCTTTGCATCTGGCCGCGGCCAGTGGGGTGCCCTGCCTTGCCCTTTACACCCAGACCTCACCGGCGCGCTATGGCTGTCTTGGCCGCCATCACTGCCATTTGGTGGTAGAAGATCGTGATGACATCCGGCTTGATCCGATCTGGCTTAGCGATCAGCTGGCATCCGACCCGTCTAATCTGGCTGCCTAGGGTCTGGCCAAGCCACCGACTCGGTGTAGACTGAGGAAAATCACCCTATGAGCGTTGTTATCCATGCTTGGTATTCACGATCTGCCCCTGTTTCTCGCCTCATCCCTGCTGCTTAACCTGATGCCGGGGCCCGATTCATTACTGGTAATGCTGCGCACCGGCAGCCAGGGTTGGCGCGCCGGCCTGATGGCGGCACTGGGGATCAGCAGCGGGGTGATGGTACATGTGGTGTGCGCGGCGCTGGGCCTCTCTGCCCTGCTGGCCGCCTCGGCTGAGCTCTTCATGCTGGTCAAACTGGTCGGCGCGCTCTATCTGGTGTATCTCGGCATCACTATGCTGCGCCAGCGCCGTCATACAGCACGCCAGTCACTAGATGCACTGCCAAACCTGTGGCAGATCTACCGCCAAGGAGTGCTGACCAACGTCCTCAACCCCAAGGTGGCACTGTTTTTCCTAGCATTTATGCCGCAGTTCATCGTGCCACAAGCGCCCCACAAGGCGCTGGCGTTCGTGCTGCTCGGCACTCTGTTTAATATCAGCGGGACCTTGTGGTGCCTGCTGCTGGTGTGGTTTACCAGCCGTGCCCGTGAGCGTATGGCTCTGCCGACCTGGGTGAAGAGTGGGTTGCAGCGTGCCATGGGCGGCCTGTTTGTGCTGCTCGGCATCCGGCTCGCCACCCAGTAATCTTGTTACGCCGTGACCGGGCGCCTCCGGGTGCCCGGCATCTGCCCCACCGCAATCCCCATCAACACCAGCAAACATGCCAGTCCTTGTAGCAGGGTCAAACGTTCATCCAGCAGCCAATAGGCAAACAGCAGGGTAAAGACCGGCAGCAGATTGACGTAGGCGGCGGCCAACGTCACCTTGACCTGGGTCACCGCCCAGTTGTTAAGCAGGTAGGCCCCCAGAGTAACAAAGGCGCCCAGATAGATGATCACCGCCAGATCCATCGGTTGCCAGCTATCTGGCCAAGGCTCTCTTAACGCAAACGGGAAAAAGAAGAGGGAGCCAACAAACGCCTGCAGAGCAGTGAGCGGCATCACGCCATAGCGGCTGGAGAGCTTTTTAAAGGTCACCGAATAGGTCGCTGCGCACAACATCGCCAGCATCTCAAGACTGTTGCCAAGCAGTGGATTAGGCGCGCCTAATGGCTGCTCGCCACTGACACTGAGCACCATCACACCGGCAATCGCCAGTGCAAAACCGCCCATCTGACGGCGGGTGATGCGCTCGCCAAGCAGCAGATAGGCCACCAGCGCCACCATCAGCGGCAGCAGGGCACAGACCATCCCGGCTTGACCGGCACTGGTAAAGCGCAGGGCATTGACCTCACACAGGAAGTAGAGGCAGGGCTCGAGCACAGCCAGCAGCACCAGCCAGCGCCAGTCGCCAGCCTGATAACGGAAATTGCCGAGCTTGCGCCACAAAAATAGCCAGCAGCAGGCGGCCACCAGCATCCGCATAAACAGTACCTGACCGAATCCCCACACACTCAATACATGCTTGAGCGCAATAAATGAACTGCCCCACAGCAACATGGCCAGGGTCAGCGCCAGCATTGGCAACAGACGCACTCTCTTCTCCCGAAATATGGTTCAGTTTAATAACCCTGTGGACGCAGAGTTGTTTAGCGACGGCTAACATCAGATAATACCGGCCGCATTCATTCCAGCGATTTTCCTTGATGACTGAGTATCTGCTTCTTTTGATCAGCACCGTTCTGGTCAACAACTACGTTCTGGTGAAATTCCTCGGCTTATGCCCCTTTATGGGTGTATCAAGCAAGTTGGAAACCGCCATTGGCATGGGACTGGCGACCACGTTTGTGATCACGCTAGCCAGTGCCTGCGCCTATCTGGTCGAACACTATATCCTGATCCCGCTCGATATTGGTTATTTACGCATCTTGGCCTTTATTCTGGTGATTGCCGTGGTCGTGCAATTTACCGAAATGGTGGTACATAAAGCGAGCCCCAGCCTCTATCGCCTGCTCGGGATATTTCTGCCGCTGATCACCACCAACTGCGCCGTCTTGGCGGTGCCACTTCTTAACGTCAACAGCCATCACGACTTTATTCAAAGCGTGCTCTATGGTTTTGGCGCTGCCGCCGGCTTCTCGCTGGTGCTGGTGCTGTTTGCTGCCATGCGTGAGCGTCTTATCGCAGCCGACGTTCCGGCACCATTTCGCGGTGTCTCGATTGCCATGATCACCGCTGGCCTGATGTCGCTGGCGTTTATGGGCTTTACCGGCCTCATCAAGATGTAACTGCATGACTCATATTCTTATTGTGATAGTGGTCCTGACCCTGCTGGCACTGATCTTTGGTGTGCTGCTGGGGTTTGCGGCCGTGAAGTTTCGGGTCGAGGCCGATCCGATTGTCGATCAGATTGATGCTCTGCTGCCGCAAACCCAGTGCGGTCAGTGTGGCTATCCTGGCTGCAAGCCTTACGCCGAAGCGGTCGCCGGCGGCGATGTCATCAACAAGTGCGTACCCGGCGGCGAACCCACCATGCGCCGTATCGCCGAGTTGATGGGGGTAGATCCTCAACCAGTCGGAGACACGGCCGACGCCGCCGCGCCGGTCAAAAAGGTGGCATTTATTCATGAGGATCAGTGCATTGGCTGCACCAAGTGCATCCAGGCCTGTCCGGTGGATGCCATCATTGGCGCGACCAAGGCCATGCACACCGTGATTGCGTCCGAGTGTACCGGCTGCGATCTCTGCGTGGCCCCCTGCCCGACCGATTGTATTGAATTGATTCCTGTCGCCACCACGGTCGACAACTGGAAGTGGAACCTGTCGACCGTCCAGATCCCGGTCAAGGTGGTGGAGTAGTCATGCATTCCGTAATTGAACGTATCAAAGCCGGTGCCATGTGGGATTTTCATGGCGGCATTCACCCGGCAGAAAACAAGGATCAATCCAGCCATAGCCCGATCTGCGAAGCCGGCTTGCCGGATCAGCTGATCATCCCGGTGCGCCAGCACGCAGGTCCGGCCGGCGAGGTATTGGTCAAGGTGGGTGATCGGGTCAAAAAAGGGCAGCCGCTGACCGACTGGCGCGGCGGTCGCACCGTGCCGGTCCACGCATCCACCTCAGGCACTATCACCGCCATCGGCCCCCATACTGTGGCGCATCCGTCCGGCCTGGATGATCTCTGTATCACCCTCACGCCGGATGGCGATGATGAGTGGGTTGAGCGCACAGCGTGCGCCGATTATCAAGGCCTGGAGCGCAGCGAACTGCTCGCCCGCATCCAGCAAGCCGGCGTTGCGGGCCTTGGCGGCGCGGTATTTCCGACCCACAGCAAACTTGACGGACGTGGCCAGCGCACCGAGATCCTGATCATCAACGGCCTGGAGTGCGAGCCCTACATCAGCACCGATGATCGTCTGATGCGCGATTACGCGGCCGATATTCTCGAAGGCATTCGCGTGCTGCGCCATCTGCTCAAACCGAGACTGAGCCTGATCGGCGTCGAGGATAACAAGCCCGAGGCCGTGGCGGCGCTCAATGCCGAAATCCGCGAGGATGACATTCAGGTCAAGGTGACCCCGACCAAATACCCGTCGGGCGGCGCCAAACAAACCATCGAAATTCTCACCGGCCGTCAGGTACCCAAAGGGGGACGTGCGGTCGATATCGGCATCATGGTGCTCAACGTCGCCACCGTATTTGCCATCAAGCGGGCCGTGATTAACGGTGAGCCGCTGCTGGAGCGTCTGGTCACCCTGACCGGCAACAGCTTCGGCCATCAGGGCAATGTCTGGGTTCGTCTCGGCACGCCGGTGCGCTGGCTACTGCGCCGCTTTGATCTGCGTCCCGAATCCGAGCAGCGGGTGATCATGGGTGGCCCCATGATGGGCTTTACCTTGCCCCATGCCATGGTGCCGGTGGTCAAGGCAACCAACTGCCTGCTGGCGCCCACCAAGGCCGAGCTGCCGCCGCCTGGACCCGAGCAGGCCTGCATTCGCTGCAGCGCCTGCGCCGATGCCTGTCCGGCCAGTCTGCTCCCCCAAGAGCTCTACTGGTACAGCCGGGCGCGTGAATATGACAAGGTTGAGCAGCTTAATCTGTTTGACTGCATCGAATGTGGCGCCTGCGCCTGGGTGTGCCCGAGCGAAATTCCTTTGGTGCAGTACTACAAAATTGCCAAGGATGATATTCGCGAAACCCGCCGGGAAACCCAGCGCGCCGAACGTGCCAAGCTGCGTTTTGAGGCCAAGCAGGCTCGCTTTGAGCGCGAAAAAGCGGCGCGTGAAGCGCGCCATTCACAGGCTGCTGCCAGCCGTCGTCAAGCCATGACCAGTGCGGCCGGCGGAGAAGATCCGGTTGCGGCGGCGCTGGCTCGCATCAAGGCCAAAGAGGCGACCGCAACCACGGTGGGTACCCTGCCTGATGGCCAGCCGGATAACCGCGCCGCGATTGTGCTGCGCGAAGAGCGCAAGCGTGAAGCACTGGCTAGGCGAGCCAGCAAGCAGGCCGAGCAAGCCGATGTCACGTCGCATAGCGAGGTGCTCGCAACCGGCGATGCCAGCGACAGCAAACAGGCCGCGATTGCTGCGGCATTGGCTCGGGCCAAAGCCAAGCGAGCCGCCGACACCCAACCGGTTACCGCGCCAGTCGCAGCAACCGATAGTGATGATGGCGAGGCCCGCAAGAAGGCTGCTGTCGCCGCAGCCCTGGCCCGCGCTAAAGCCAAACGCGCTACTGAGATTGCCTCGGCTGGCGAATCGACAGTTGCAGCGCCGCAAACGGCAGAGCCGGTAGCAACCGACAGTGATGATGCCGACGTCCGCAAGAAGGCCGCCGTCGCCGCTGCGCTGGCCCGTGCTAAAGCCAAACGCGCCGCTGACACTGCCTCGGCAGGCGAATCGACAGTTGCAGCGCCGCAAACGGCCGAGCCGGTTGCAACAATCGGCATTGATGATGCCGACGCACGCAAGAAGGCTGCCGTCGCCGCTGCGCTGGCCCGCGCTAAAGCCAAACGCGCCGCTGACACCACTTCTGCTGGCGAATCGACAGTTGCAGCGCCGCAAACGGCCGAGCCGGCCGCTGCCGACAGTGACGACCCCGAGGCCCGTAAAAAGGCTGCCGTCGCCGCTGCGCTGGCCCGTGCTAAAGCCAAACGCGCCGCTGACACCGCCTTGGCTGGCGAATCGATAGTTGCAGCGCCGCAAACGGCCGAGCAGGCCGCTGCCCACAGTGACGATCCCGAGGCCCGTAAGAAAGCCGCCGTAGCCGCTGCCATCGCCCGCGCCAAGGCCAAGAAGGCGGCATCCCAACTCTCTGACTCCGAAAAGGTGGGTGACTGATGTTCAAGATTGCGAGCGCACCCTTTGATCACAATCGCAAACAAACCTCGGTCCTGATGGGCCTGGTATTGCTGGCTTGCCTACCCGGCGTGCTGGCGCAGACATGGTTTTTTGGCTGGGGAACCCTGATCCAGATCCTGCTGGCAACTCTCACGGCATGCCTGAGTGAAGCGGCTATTTTGAAACTGCGCCAACGCGCCGTGATGCCTGCCCTGTGGGATGGCAGCGCCGTGGTGACCGCCATATTGATCGCGGTATCCATTCCGCCGTTTACCCCCTGGTGGATGGCGGTGATCGGCACAGCCTTTGCCATCGTGGTGGCCAAGCAGCTCTATGGTGGCTTGGGACAAAATCTGTTCAATCCGGCCATGGTGGCCTATGTGCTGCTACTGATTTCGTTCCCGGTACACATGACCAATTGGATGCCACCGCTCGGTGTGCGTGCTCATGAGATTGGCTTTTTTGATGCCTGGATGACCATTTTCACCGGTCATAGCCTCGATGGATTCAGCATGCTACAGCTGCGCCAGGGCATCGACGGCACCACCATGGCCACGCCGCTCGATACCTTCAAAACCGGTCTGGGTCAGGGCTTTGTCAGCACTGAGATCCTGCGTAGCCCGCTTTACCAAAGCGGTACCGGTGTTGGCTGGAGCTGGGTCAACCTTGCCTATCTGTTGGGCGGGCTGTTTTTATTGCAGCAAAAAGTGATCCAGTGGCGTATCCCCGTGGCGGTGATCGCCGGGCTGCTGATTGCCTCGACCATTGGCTGGATGGCCACCCCCGATAAGGCGGCCACGCCGCTACTGCATCTTCTGAGCGGCGCCACCATGCTCGGGGCCTTCTTTATCGCTACCGATCCGGTCAGTGCCAGCACCACGCCGCGCGGACGACTGATCTACGGCGTGATGATTGGTGCGCTGGTGTATATCATTCGCCGCTTCGGAGGTTATCCGGACGCTTTTGCCTTTGCGATTTTGCTGGCCAACCTGTGCGTTCCCCTGATTGACAGTCTGACCCGTCCTTCGGTGTATGGTCAGCGCAAGGGAGGTGCCGGTAAATGATCCGCAGCATGAGTAAGAACGGGGCCATCCTCGGCGCCTTTGCGCTGGTGTGTACCGCCGTGGTGGCACTGACCAATCAGCTGACCGCCGGACGAATCGAGCAGCAGCATCAGCAGGAGAAGCTGGCCACCTTGTCAGCCCTGCTACCAGCCGGCAGTTATGATAACGATCTGGTGGGTAGTTGCCGGATGGTCAGCAGCAGCCAATACCTTGGTAGCAACCAGCCGATGCCGCTGTATACGGCGGCACTGGGCGATAAGGTGACCGCTTATGCGCTAGAAACCATCGCTCCCGATGGCTACAGTGGGGCCATTCGCTTGGCTGTTGGCTTTAAAACGGATGGTACTGTCACCGCTGTGCGGGTGCTCGAGCATAAAGAGACCCCAGGCCTTGGCGATAAAATCGAGTTGAAAAAATCGCACTGGATAGAAAGCTTTAATGGCCGCACACTCACCAGTGACAATGCTGCAAGCTGGGCCGTGAAGAAAGATGGCGGCGATTTTGATGCCTTCACTGGCGCCACCATCACGCCGCGCGCCGTGGTCAAAGCGGTCAAACGGGTGCTACTGATGCAAACTGAACATCCTGAGCTGCTTGATAACGCGCCGACCTGTGCCGAGTAAGGGAGAGCTAGTATGAATGAAGAGTTCAAGAGCCTGCTCCAGCAAGGGCTCTGGAAAAATAACCCGTCACTGGTGCAAGTGCTGGGCCTGTGCCCGACCATGGCGGTCACCTCAACCCTCACCAACGCATTGGGCCTGGGGTTAGCGACCCTGGTGGTGCTGACGCTCTCCAACCTTGCCATCTCGCTGGTGCGCAACTACGTGCCCAAGGATATCCGGATCCCGGTGTATGTCCTGATCATTGCGGCCTTGGTAACGTGCGTGCAACTGCTGATGAACGCCTACACCTACAGCCTCTATCAGGCACTGGGCATCTTCATCGCCCTGATCGTCACCAACTGCATCATCATCGGCCGCGCCGAAGCCTATGCGGTAAAAAACCCGCCACTGCTGGCCGCACTCGACGGTTTGATGATGGGGCTTGGCTTTACCTTGGTCCTGTCGGTGCTGGGGGCTATGCGTGAGATCATTGGCATGGGTAGTCTGTTTGATGGTGCCGAGCAGCTGCTTGGCAGCTGGGCGAGCGTGCTGCGTATTCAACTGTATGCAGCCGATTCGGCATGGATGATCGCTATCCTCCCCCCCGGTGGATTTATCGGATTGGGCTTGCTGATTGCCGCCAAAAACGCCATCAATGAACGTCGCCAAGTGCAACGCGCCCCAACCCAGGCTCACTGCAGCGTACCGACGGCAACCGTGCGCGCGACTGAGCTGTAAAGGAGTCTTGTGAACAACCAGAAACGTCGCCAGATCCTGGAGCGGCTGCGCGCCGATAATCCACAGCCCACGACCGAGCTAGCCTACACGACCCCGTTTGAGCTGCTGATTGCGGTGATCCTGTCAGCCCAGGCGACCGATGTGAGCGTCAACAAGGCCACTACCCTGCTCTATCCAGATGCCAACACGCCGGCCGCCATCCTGGCGCTCGGCGTGGAAGGGCTCAAGCCTTATATCAAGACCATTGGTCTTTACAATGCCAAGGCCGAGAACATCATCAAAACCTGCGCCATCCTGCTTGAGCGGCACGGTGGCGAGGTGCCCGAAAACCGTGAAGCACTGGAAGCCCTGCCTGGTGTCGGCCGCAAGACCGCCAACGTGGTGCTCAATACCGCCTTTGGCTGGCCGACAATCGCCGTGGACACCCATATTTTTCGTGTTTCCAACCGCACCGGCTTTGCCCCCGGCAAGAACGTGGATGCGGTGGAAGAGCGCCTGCTCAAAGTGGTACCGGCCGAATTCAAGCTCGATGTGCATCACTGGCTGATATTGCACGGGCGTTATACCTGTCTGGCTCGCAAACCGCGCTGCGGCTCCTGTATCATTGAGGACCTGTGCGAATACAAAGAAAAAGTCTACCCGGAGAACTGAAAATGAGAATTCTGCATACCATGCTGCGTGTCGGCGATCTGCAACGCTCTATCGACTTCTACACCCGCATTCTTGGCATGAAGCTGCTGCGTCAGAGTGAAAATACCGAGTACAAATACAGCCTGGCCTTCGTCGGTTTCGGTGATGAAAAAGATGAAGCGGTGATTGAGCTTACCTACAACTGGGGCGTCAGCGAATACAATTTAGGCTCCGCCTATGGTCACATCGCCCTGGAAGCAGACGATATCTACGCCACTTGTGAAGCACTGCGCAGTGCTGGCGCCAAGATCACCCGTGAGCCGGGTCCGGTTAAAGGCGGCACCACCGTTATCGCATTTGTCGAAGATCCGGATGGTTACAAGATTGAGCTTATCGCCAAGAAAGATGCCGGTCACGGCCTTGGCAAGAGCGTTTAACCGCGCTTGAGGGAGCCTCCACGGCTCCCTCGCTGTTTACTCCTTCCCTTCCCTGCTTTACCTTTCCTGCTTTCGCAAAAATACCGCCAGCCCTGATCGGATATTACATTCAACATGCCCTGAACATCATCAGATAGGCAGAATGTGATGGTTTGCTATTGCTGATATAAAGAAAGCCGGCTGTCGGCCGGCTTTCACATACAAATAGTAAAAATCCACCTCTTGAAGAGGTGGCTTTAAAGAGGGGCTCCCTAGAAGGGAGCCTTGTTCGTCTTAATCCTGTAACAACTCCATCTGCTGTTCGTATTCCTGATCCTTCTTATCCTGATACCTCACATAACGCCTTATAATCTCTTCGTTCACTCCAACCGTGTCCGCAAAGTAACCCCTTGCCCAGAAGTGATTGCCCCAAAGCTTTTTTCGTATATGTGGAAATTTGTTATAGAGGCGAATAGCACTGCGTCCTTTCAGGACGCCCATTAGCGTCGATATCGACAGTTTTGGCGGCATCATCACGACCAAATGGACATGATCTGACTGCACATTCAATTCCAATACCTCGCAATCTTTCATATTGCACAGTATGTAAATTGAACGATAAAGCTCTTTCCCTACTGCTCCCGTCAAGATCTTATAGCGATATTTAGGTGTCCAAACCAAGTGGTATTTGCAACGCCAAAACACATGTGCTGAACTTCTGTAACTGCTCATGTCAGTGATTTCCTTCTTACTTGTGGTGAGTAAGAGAAGATCCTCTGGCATGGGCTTTCTTCAGGCTATAGCCTCACAGGAATAAAAAAGGAGGCCTAAGCCTCCTTTTCATCATGACGACTCGGCAATTAAGCCAGAGCAGCCTTAGCCTTTTCGACCAGAGCGGTGAAAGCCACCTTGTCGTGAACGGCGATGTCAGCGAGGATCTTGCGATCGATCTCGATGGAAGCCTTCTTCAGACCGTCGATCAGACGGCTGTAGGACAGACCGTTCTGACGGGAAGCCGCGTTGATACGGGCGATCCACAGTTGACGGAACTGACGCTTCTTCTGACGACGGTCACGATAGGCATACTGACCTGCCTTGGTTACCGCTTGTACCGCTACGCGGTATACGCGGGAACGGGCACCGTAGTAACCCTTGGCAGCCTTCAGAACTTTCTTGTGACGAGCACGAGCGGTCACACCACGTTTAACTCTTGGCATTTTTCACACCCCTCTCTTATGCGTACGGCAGGCAAGCAACAACACGTTTGTGGTCAGCGGCGGAGACCATGGTCTTCGGGCCCAGCTGACGCTTACGCTTGCTGCTCTTCTTGGTCAGGATGTGACGCAGGTGGGCGTGCTTGCACTTGAAGCCACCAGAGCCAGTCTTCTTGAAGCGCTTGGCGGCGCCCCGGTCGGTTTTGATTTTCGGCATTTCGAACTCCGCATTGTCTATAACAACAAAATAATTAGGCGAATTCTGTCATGAGGCATGCCCCACGACAGGATCTCTTGTGGGCCTGATTACTTCTTCTTGGGTGCGAGGACCATCACTGCTTGACGGCCTTCGACTTTCGGGAAAGCTTCAACCACGGCCAGCTCTTCCAGGTCGGCCTTGACGCGCTCCAGCACCTTGATACCAAGGTCTTGGTGGGCCATTTCACGACCACGGAAGCGCAAGGTAACCTTGGCCTTGTCGCCTTCCTCGAGAAAGCGAATCAGGTTGCGCAGTTTTACCTGATAGTCGCCTTCATCGGTGCCAGGACGGAATTTGATTTCCTTCACCTGGACAACTTTCTGCTTCTTCTTCTGCTCTTTGGCAGTCTTACTCTTTTCGTAGAGGAACTTGCCGTAATCCATGATCCGGCAAACCGGCGGCTCTGCGTTGGGACTGATCTCGACCAGATCCACCATGGCCTCAGCGGCCAGATTCAAGGCCTCTTGAATACTGACGACACCCAGGGCCTCGCCCTCAATACCCACCAGACGTACTTCTTTCAGCCGAATTTCGGTATTGATTCGATGAGCACGGGCTTGCGGTTGCTTGCCCAGTTTTTTTCCGCCTTTTATAGCTTATTCCTCCACTCTCTTTTGTCCGCGGGACTGAACTTCTTGGGTGAGCAGTGAAATCAGCTCGTCAACGGGATACGTTCCCAGGTCAGCCCCCTTGCGAGTACGCACAGCAATTTTGCCGGATTCGACCTCTTTGTCGCCGCAAACCAGCATAAAAGGTACTCGCTTCAAAGTATGCTCGCGGATTTTAAAGCCAATCTTCTCATTTCTCAAGTCTGCCTTGGCGCGAAGGCCCGCATCATTCAATGCTTTGGCGACTTGAAGAGCATAATCAGCCTGATTATCCGTGATATTCATGACAACCGCCTGAGTCGGTGCCAGCCAGGTTGGGAAGAAGCCAGCATATTCTTCGGTCAAAATACCGATGAAACGCTCGATGGAGCCCAAAATGGCACGGTGGATCATCACCGGCACATGGCGCTCGTTGTCTTCACCCACATAGGTGGCGCCAAGACGGCCCGGTAGTGCAAAGTCGAGCTGCACAGTACCACATTGCCAAGCGCGATCCAGGCAATCGTGCAAAGTAAATTCAATTTTCGGGCCGTAGAAGGCGCCTTCACCCGGTTGCAGGTCATATTTCAGACCGTTTTGGGTCAGGGCTTCAGCCAGGGCCGATTCGGCGCGATCCCACATCTCGTCAGAGCCAATACGCTGCTCAGGACGAGTGGAGAGCTTGACCACGATATTTTCAAAACCAAAGGTGCCGTATACGTCATAAACCATACGGATGCAGCTGGACACTTCGTCCATCACCTGTGCTTCGGTACAGAAAATGTGGGCGTCATCTTGGGTAAAACCGCGCACACGCATCAGGCCGTGCAAGGATCCGGACGGCTCATTGCGATGGCAAGAGCCAAATTCGGCCATGCGCAGCGGCAGATCGCGGTAAGACTTCAGGCCCTGATTGAAGATCTGTACGTGACCCGGGCAGTTCATCGGTTTGATAGCGTATTCACGGTTTTCCGACTGGGTAGTGAACATGGCCTGGGCATACTTGTCCCAGTGGCCAGAGCGCTCCCACAGAACACGATCCATCATGAACGGTCCCTTGACCTCTTGATAGTCGTACTCTTTCAGCTTGCCACGAATAAAGGTTTCCAGCTCGCGGAAGATGGTCCAGCCGTCGTTGTGCCAGAACACCATGCCCGGCGCTTCTTCCTGCATGTGATACAGGTCGAGTTGTTTGCCGATCTTGCGGTGGTCGCGCTTGGCGGCCTCTTCCAGGCGTTGCAGGTACGCCTTCAGCTGCTTCTTGTCAGCCCAGGCAGTCCCGTAGATACGCTGCAGCATCTTGTTGCTGGAGTCGCCACGCCAGTAGGCACCGGAGATCTTTTGCAATTTGAAATGATGGCAGTGACGCATGTTAGGCACGTGCGGGCCGCGGCACATGTCAATGTACTCTTCGTGATGGTACAGACCCGGGCGATCGTCACGCGCGATATTCTGGTCGAGGATCTCCATCTTGTAGCTTTCGCCGCGCGCTTCGAACGCATCGCGCGCCTCCTGCCAGGAGACCTTCTTCTTGATAACGTCGTAATCCTTGGATGCCAGCTCAAGCATGCGTGCTTCCAGGGCAGCCAGATCCTCGTCACTCAGAGCGCGATCGAGATCCACATCATAGTAGAAACCGTTATCGATAACCGGGCCTATCGCCATCTTGGTCTGCGGCCACAGTTGCTTGATAGCGTGACCGAGCAGGTGCGCGCAGGAGTGGCGGATGATGTCCAGCCCTTCTTCATCCTTGGCGGTAATGATCGAAAGCGCGGCATCGTGTTCGATCAATTCACAGGCGTCGACCAGCTCACCATCGATACGACCGGCCACACACGCTTTGGCCAGACCGGGACCGATGTCGGCGGCGACATCCATGACAGAAACAGGTTGGGAGAATTGACGCTGGCTGCCGTCAGGCAGGGTAATGATTGGCATCTTGAAATCCTTGTACAGTGGTGACCCACACCAAAGGCCACATGCAACGAGAGTGAAATCGGTTGAAGTGATAACACGCCGTCACCTGACTGTTCGCTTTACTCTGCAAACACGCCGGGAATGGAGATCCAGAGGATATCCCATGTGAGCGGTCAGGTGATGGGGCATGGTAGCAGATGAAATTGCTGATGGGGTAACAAAAACCGCCACTTTTTTGCCATGGCGGTCATTTATTGGCCACTCAGTGACGGGTCTGACCGTCCTGTTTGTAACAGTACCAACGCCAGAAGGCAGCGGCTTCATCCGCCGTGGCAGACATGTTGTTGCGGGTGCCCGCTCGAGCCAAATGCGCCAAGACCAGATAGGCTTGCTCCAGACTCAACACATGGGCATCAACAGGTTCTTGTAACCAGTGCGGTAAGTGGCTCATGGTGGCCTCCCTGACTTGGCCGGCGATACTGCGCCAAGTCATGCAGGATATCTGCCATCTTGCTCACACTTTGACTCTCCAAGATTGACCTTGTGTCCCTAACAGGGTGTCCAACTCCCCCTCGGGAAAACGGCTCTCCCCCGCCTCTCGCAACTGCACCTGACGCAGCACCCACAGCGCGGTGTCATTGCCAGCCGAGGCGGCGCGCACCAACCAGCGTTTGCCCTTTTCCCACTCAGGCACCCCTTTTACGCCCAGCAAGCAGAGCAAGCCAAGCTTAAGCTGGGCCACCACCTGACCTGAGGACGCCGCCGACTCCATCCATTGATAGGCTTTGTTCAGATCTTGTTCCACCCCGTTGCCACGCAGATAGGCCTCTGCCAGCAAATATTGCCCCTCCCCGCTGCCACGCTGCGCTGCATCGCGATACATAGAGATAGCCTTGGGATTGTCCTGCTCAACGCCACTACCTTGTGCATAAGCGTGCGCCAACATGACCTGCGCGTTCACATCCCCCTCAGCCGCCATCTTGCCCCAGATGCGCACCGCCACATCAAACTTGCCCTGCTGCCAAGCATTTTTTGCTTCCTGCCAAGGGTCATGGGCTAACACCCGCCAGAGCGTAGCAACAATAAACCCCACAAACAGGGCCCGCGACAGGGTGAATTTGGCTGATGAGGTCATGACAAACTCCGTGATAAGCATCACATTGCTTGTAGCAGAGAGGTTAACGGCAAAGCAAGTGGTCAAAACAAAAAGAAGGCCCCCGCGATGCGAGGGCCAAGCCAACGGAAACGTGCTTAAACAGAGCTGTGCATTGGCCTGCCTCACTTACAACGCCAGTTCGAAGACGGGGATGCACGGGACCAATTTATGCAACCAAAAATGTTGCGTCAATGTAAAAATTAGAGCTTAGGCTTTAATTTTTACTGTTCGATAGGTGAGTGTCGGTTTTTCGATAAACGTTATCTTACGAATCCATTCGCTATTGAAAGATTTATCTGTTATGCCTTTGACAAGGGACTCATTCACATGTCAAAAATAATTTAACAGTCAGTAACATAGAAACCGGTCATGGCAGCATTTGCGCTTCATCACGTAAAGACGCAATGCAAAGTAAAGATTGTCGGTTTCATTACACAGTGAGGTGGCAGGTAGGCTTAACTTAAAAAGAAAATGTGACAACTCGTAGGCAGTGATTCTCTTTTGGGGTAAGCGTCTTCTTATACGGAGGTATTGGTTATGGGCATCTTCGAGCACTACCAACAACGCTACGAAAAAGCCAGGGAAGAGGAGTACACCATCCAGGAGTTCCTGACGATGTGTAAACAGGACAAGTCCTGCTACGCATCAGCGGCCGAGCGCTTGCTTGCCGCCATCGGCGAACCCGAGATGATTGACACATCCACCAATCCGAGACTGAGCCGGATATTTTCCAACCGGGTAATCGGCCGTTATCCAGCCTTCAAGGACTTCTACGGCATGGAGGAGGCCATTGAGCAGATCGTCTCCTACCTCAAGCACGCAGCCCAAGGCCTTGAAGAGAAAAAGCAAATTCTCTATCTGCTCGGCCCGGTCGGCGGCGGTAAGTCATCTCTGGCTGAGAAGCTCAAAGCATTGATGCAAAAGATGCCTGTCTATCGAATCAAGGGATCTCCGGTCAACGATCACCCGTTCTGCCTGTTTGATATTGATGAAGATGGTGAGTTGCTTGAGCGCGAATACGGTATACCACGTCGCTATTTGCGTCCGATTATGTCGCCGTGGGTTGCAAAACGTCTGCATGAGTTCGGCGGCGACATCACCAAGTTCAAGATTGAAAAGGTCAATCCATCCATTCTTGACCAAATTGCCATCGCCAAGACCGAGCCAGGCGATGAGAACAATCAGGACATCTCTTCCTTAGTGGGCAAGGTCGATATCCGCATGCTGGAGCATTATGCCCAGGATGACGCCGACGCCTACTCCTACTCCGGAGCCCTGTGCAAAGCCAACCAGGGGCTGATGGAGTTCGTTGAAATGTTCAAGGCACCTATCAAGGTGTTGCACCCGCTGCTGACTGCCACCCAGGAAGGGAACTACAACGGCACCGAAGGCATTTCGGCGCTGCCGTTCGAGGGGATCATCCTCGCCCACTCCAACGAGTCCGAGTGGCAACAGTTCAAGAACAACAAAAACAATGAGGCGTTCCTCGACCGGGTTTACATCGTGAAGGTGCCCTACTGCCTGCGCGTCTCAGAAGAGGTGAAGATCTATGAAAAACTGCTGTTCAATAGCCAACTGACCGAAGCCAAATGCGCGCCAGGCACTCTCGAGTTGCTTGGCCAGTTCTCGGTGCTTTCGCGCCTCAAAGAGCCGGAAAACTCCAGCCTCTACTCCAAGATGCGGGTCTACGATGGTGAAAGCCTCAAAGACACCGATCCCAAGGCCAAGAGCTATCAGGAATACCGCGATTACGCCGGTGTGGATGAAGGGATGAACGGCCTCTCAACCCGCTTTGCGTTCAAGATCCTCTCGCGAGTATTTAACTTTGACCACGCAGAAGTGGCGGCAAACCCGGTGCATCTTTTCTATGTGCTGGAGCAGCAGATTGAGCGCGAGCAATTCCCGCAAGAGTTGCACGATCGCTACCTTGAGTTCATCAAGGGCTATCTCATCCCGCGCTATGTGGAGTTCATCGGCAAGGAGATCCAGACTGCCTACCTCGAAAGCTATTCCGAGTATGGCCAGAACATCTTCGATCGCTACGTGACCTACGCCGACTTCTGGATCCAGGATCAGGAATACCGCGATCCGGAAACCGGACAGCTATTTGATCGCTCAGCCCTTAACAGTGAGTTGGAGAAGATTGAAAAACCGGCAGGGATCAGTAACCCGAAGGATTTTCGAAACGAAATCGTCAACTTCGTGCTGCGGGCCCGCGCCAATAATGCTGGTCGCAACCCGACCTGGACCAGTTACGAGAAGCTGCGCACTGTGATTGAGAAGAAGATGTTCTCCAATACCGAAGAGCTGCTGCCGGTTATCTCGTTTAACAGCAAGACCTCGGCCGAGGAGCAGAAGAAGCACGACAACTTTGTCGAGCGCATGATGGAGAAAGGCTATACCCGCAAACAGGTGCGCCTGCTCTCTGAGTGGTATCTGAGGGTGCGTAAGTCATCCTGAGCCAACTAAGGCCAAGGGGGGAAAATGGCGCATTTCATTGATCGCAGACTTAACGGCAAAAACAAAAGCGCTGTCAACCGGCAGCGCTTTATCCGCCGCTATAAAAAACAGATCAAACAGGCTGTCTCGGATGCTGTGACCAAACGCAGCATCATGGACGTGGACAAGGGCGAAAGCATCAGCATCCCGACCCGCGATATCACCGAGCCGGTATTTCATCAGGGTCGTGGCGGCCAGCGGGAGATGGTACACCCGGGCAACGATCAGTTTGTCTCCGGTGACAAGATTGACCGCCCCCAAGGAGGGGGCGGTGGAGGCGGCGCGGGTGAAGGCCAAGCCTCCAATCAGGGGGATGGTAGCGACGACTTCGTCTTTCAGATCTCCAAAGACGAATACCTTGATCTGTTGTTCGAAGATTTGGAGCTGCCCAATTTACAGCAAACCCAGCTCAATCAATTGATGGAGGTGAAAACCTACCGGGCCGGCTACACCTCAAGCGGCGTACCGACCAACATCAACGTGGTGCGCTCGTTACAAAACTCGCTGGCGCGCCGTATCGCCTTGCAGGCTGGTAAAAAACGCCAATTGCGGGAGATGGAGGCGCAACTGGCTGCCTTGATGGAAGATCCTACCGAGCATCAAGCAGACATTGCCTTGCTCGAAAAGGAGATCCGTGAGCTGCGCAAGCGTATCGACGCGGTGCCGTTTATCGACACCTTTGATTTGAAGTTCAACAACTTCGTCAAGCGTCCAGTGCCTTCCAGCCAGGCGGTCATGTTTTGCCTGATGGACGTGTCAGGCTCAATGGATCAGGCCACCAAGGACATGGCCAAACGCTTTTATATCTTGCTCTACCTGTTTTTGACTCGCACTTACAAGAATGTGGAGGTGGTCTATATCCGCCACCATACCCAGGCCAAGGAGGTGGATGAACACGAGTTTTTCTACTCTCAGGAAACCGGCGGCACCATAGTATCGAGTGCCATCAAGATGATGGGCGAGATCATGAATGCCCGTTATCCGGCCTCGCAATGGAACATCTACGCTGCACAAGCTTCGGATGGGGATAACTGGGCGGATGATTCACCACTGTGCAAGGAGCTGCTTATCAAGGAGATCCTGCCCAAGGTGCGTTATTACTCCTATATCGAGATCACTACCCGCGCCCACCAGACTCTGTGGTACGAATATGAAACGGTGGCACGGCAGTTCCCCCATTTTGCCATGGAGCACATCCGCAAGCTGGAAGATATCTACCCGGTGTTCCGGGAGCTGTTTCGCAAACAGGCAGCCTGAGGGGAGAGACTATGAGCGAGACTGTCATCAGGGATTATGCCCCTCTCAACGATGGGCCTGACTGGACGTTTGATCTGCTGGATATCTACCACAAGGAGATTGCCCGGGTAGCCGCGTTTTACAAGCTCGACACCTACCCCAACCAGATTGAGGTGATCACGGCCGAGCAGATGATGGATGCCTATTCGAGTGTGGGTATGCCGATTGGCTATCACCACTGGTCGTATGGCAAACACTTTATCCAGACCGAGCGCACCTATAAGCGTGGCCAGATGGGGCTGGCTTATGAGATCGTCATCAACTCGGATCCCTGCATCGCCTATCTGATGGAGGAGAACACCATGCCGATGCAGGCACTGGTCATGGCCCACGCCTGCTACGGTCACAACTCGTTTTTCAAAAACAACTACCTGTTCAAGACCTGGACTGATGCCTCTTCCATCATCGATTACCTGCTGTTTGCCAAGAAATACATCAGTGAATGCGAAGAGAAACATGGCATTGATGCGGTCGAGTCACTGCTTGATGCCTGTCATGCCCTGATGAACTTCGGGGTGGATCGCTACAAGCGGCCGCAAAAACTCTCGCTTGCCGAAGAGAAACGGCGCCAAAAAGCGCGAGAAGACTACCTGCAAACCCAGGTCAACGAACTGTGGCGAACGCTACCTAAACAAGTTCGCAGTGAAGGCGTGGAAGATCGCCGCTACCCTTCCGAGCCGCAAGAGAACATTCTCTACTTCATTGAAAAGAATGCGCCACTGCTTGAACCGTGGCAGCGTGAAGTGGTGCGCATTGTGCGCAAGATAAGCCAATATTTTTACCCACAAAAGCAGACTCAGGTGATGAATGAAGGGTGGGCCACCTTCTGGCACTACACCATTCTTAATCACCTCTATGACGAGGGAAAACTGACCGATCGGTTCATGATGGAGGTGCTGCACAGTCACACCAACGTGGTGTTCCAGCCGGCCTACAACAGTCGTTACTACTCCGGCATCAACCCCTATGCGCTCGGATTTGCCATGTTTACTGACTTGCGCCGTATCTGCGAGCACCCCACCGAGGAGGACCGTTACTGGTTCCCCGATTATGCGGGTACCAACTGGGTAGACACTCTGCATTTTGCTATGCAGAACTTTAAAGACGAGAGCTTTATCAGCCAGTTCCTGAGCCCCAAGGTGATGCGTGATCTCAAGCTCTTTGCTATCGACGATGACGACATGAAGAACTATCTGAAAGTGGCGGCCATCCACAATGAGGAGGGTTATCGCAGGCTACGCAGCACATTGTCAGCCCAGTACAACTTAAGTAACCTCGAACCCAACATTCAGGTCTACAACGTGGCGGTTAAGGGCGATCGCTCCCTCACCCTGCGTTATGTGCCGCATAACCGAATTCCGCTCTCCGATTCGCGGCATGAAGTGTTACGGCACCTGCATCAGTTGTGGGGATTTGACGTGATCCTCGAGCAAGACAACGGCGAACTCAGCCCCGAGATCATTGCCCGCTGTCCCGAGAAAAAGAACCCTTATTAACCAACCCAAACAAGAAGCGCGCCCTTTGGCGCGCTTCGTTTCTCTTTAGTGGTCACAGAAGTTGCTTGGCATGTGCTCCCGCAGCCGAGCCCAGTGCTTGCCCGACTCAACGCCATATTGGCGCACAGTCTGAAACACCGACTCGTAATCCTTGTTCTCCGCGAGTTTGAGCAGTGCCACATAATAGGCATCCGCCGTTTCACGAGCTTGCAGATCAGAGAAATAGTAACGGCCAACGCGCGCATACAATCCCTTGAAGCCATTGAGGATCAAAGCGTAAATCGGGTTGCCGGAAGCAAACGAAAGCTGATGCAGCAATCGGTAGTCAAAGTCAGCATAGGCATCGGCAGAATCGTCGACGTTGCTAGCCTCACGCAGGACTTCGGCAGCACGCTCCGGGTTATTGCGCACCGCACCACGAATAAAGATAGTGCTGATATTAGTTCTGGCCGACAGCAGTTGGGCCACCAAATCCGGCACTTTCTCCTGATCGAGTCTGGCCAATGTTTCCAGAATATTGAGACCGGAGGTTTCCCAAAAATTGTTCACCTTGGTCGGCTTACCATGCTGAATGGTCAGCCAGCCGTCACGAGCCAGGCGCTGCAACACCTCGCGCAAAGTGGTTCGAGTGACACCTATCAGTTCGGAGAGCTCACGCTCGGCAGGCAGAATAGAACCAGGCGGAAAGCGATTATTCCAAATAGATTCAATAATATACTCTTCGGCAAACCCGGCCGGGCTCTGCGCTTTTATGACCATGAACGGACTCTGTTAGGTGATAACGATGTTAAAGGCTCACGAATCATAGCAAAGGGAAGATAGCTGGCAAGTACAAAGGTCGGTCCTCTGTGCAGAGGTCGGTCACTTTTCATTCAAACAAACGAGTTTGCTGTTTTTTCTGTTTCAAATGTTACCCCATTTATAAAACAGCCATTAATATTCATACATGTGATTCGTCTCCGCAGGGATGTCAGCGTCCGGAGATGAAGTTGTTCCATCCGACCGCAGCATTTAGAGAGACAAACATGCAGATGAGCTTTGGACGAGCACTTGCATCCAACTTTTTGGGACACGCGCCCAACTGGTATAAAACAGCCATCCTCACCTTCCTTATCATAAACCCCTTGGTGTTCTACGTTGACCCGTTCATGGCTGGCTGGCTGCTGGTCGTGGAGTTTATCTTTACTCTGGCCATGGCCCTAAAGTGCTATCCGCTGCAGCCTGGTGGCTTGTTAGCCATTGAAGCGGTCGCCATTGGGATGACCACCCCGGGGCAGGTAAAGCACGAGCTGGTTGCCAACATGGAAGTGCTGATGCTGCTCATTTTCATGGTGGCAGGTATCTATTTTATGAAGCAGTTGCTGCTTTATCTGTTCACCAAACTGCTGCTGCGTATTCGTTCCAAGCAAGCGCTGTCGCTGGCATTTTGCCTAGCGGCGGCCTTTCTGTCGGCGTTTCTCGATGCCCTGACCGTGATTGCGGTGGTCATCAGTGTTGCCGTCGGCTTTTACGCCATCTATCACAAAGTAGCCTCGGGCAAAGGGGCCACGCAGGATCATGATCATCAGGATGATGCGACTCTAACCGATGAGCACCACCGCGATCTGGACGGTTTTCGCGCCTTTTTACGTAGTCTGATGATGCATGCAGCCGTCGGCACAGCATTGGGTGGCGTATGCACTCTGGTGGGTGAACCACAAAACCTTATCATCGGCGAGCAGGCTGGTTGGCACTTTGGTGAATTTGCCCTGCGCATGGCACCGGTCAGTGTGCCGGTGTTTTTCTGCGGGTTGTTCACCTGTCTGGTGGTCGAGCAATTTGGCTGGTTTGGTTATGGCGCCAAATTACCCGAGTCTGTTCGCCAGATTTTGCTTGAGCAAGATCGCCAGTCCGATGCCCACCGCTCCAGACAAGAGAAGGTTAAGCTCATCGTTCAGAGCTTGATTGCCGTCTGGTTGGTTATCGGATTGGCACTGCACTTGGCTGCAGTGGGTCTTATCGGCCTGTCGGTGATTGTGCTGGCGACCTCTCTTAATGGCATCACAGACGAGCATGCCATCGGCAAAGCCTTCCAGGAGGCACTGCCTTTTACCGCCCTGCTCGCGGTCTTCTTTGCCGTAGTTGCCGTCATCATCGATCAGCAACTGTTTCGCCCTGTGATCGACGTGGTGCTCGCCGCCAAACCGGAAAACCAGCTTGCCCTGTTTTATCTCGCCAACGGCCTACTCTCGATGGTCAGTGATAACGTGTTTGTTGGCACCGTTTATATCAACGAGGTGAAAGCTGCCCTGGAAAGTGGTGCGATTACCGACCATCAATTTGACCTGTTGGCCGTGGCCATCAACACCGGGACCAACCTCCCCTCCGTGGCCACACCCAACGGGCAGGCGGCGTTTCTGTTTTTGCTGACCTCAACCCTGGCACCGCTACTGCGGCTCTCTTATGGCCGCATGGTGTGGATGGCGCTGCCCTACACTCTGGTGCTCGCAGGGGGCGGCTTGTTGTGCGTTGAATACCTGCTGCCCTCCATGACCGACCTTTTCTACCAATGGGGCTGGCTAAGTCCACAAGTGATGTCCACCATACCGGCGGTGACGGC
Source organism: Aeromonas sp. RU39B (assembly GCF_900156095.1). Taxonomy (GTDB): domain Bacteria; phylum Pseudomonadota; class Gammaproteobacteria; order Enterobacterales; family Aeromonadaceae; genus Aeromonas. The sequence goes on along the minus strand of NZ_FTMJ01000002.1, from coordinate 257,022 downwards.
ACACTAAATTCCGCTGGTTTTGGCCGCCCTCTGGCGGCCTTTTTCTTTAAAAGACAAGGCCATGGAGCATACCTCTTTTCTTTGCCAAGGCGCTCTGCTCTAATGCCTCGTAGTTTCACCGTTTATCAGGCAACAGCAATGGTTGAGTTTTTGCGTAGATTGGCCGCTCAGCGCTGGCCGTGGGCCCTGCTGTCGGGGTCTGCACTGTTTCTTGAACTGTGCGCACTGTTTTTCCAGCATATTCTTGGATTGCATCCGTGCGTCATGTGCATCTATGAGCGCATTGCCGTACTCGGGATCGTGGTGGCTGGCTTGATTGGCATGAGCAACCCCGGCAGCAAGGTTGTTCGCTGGTGTGGCATGCTGCTGTGGGGCTATAGCGCCTTCCACGGTCTGCAACTAGCGTTGCAACACGTCAACTATCAGCTTCATCCCTCGCCGTTCAACGTGTGCAGCCCTTACGCCGATTTTCCAAGCTGGTTGCCGCTCGACAAGTGGATCCCATGGATGTTTATGCCAGATGGCGATTGCTCGGAGATCACTTGGCAGTTCTTGAACCTCTCCATGCCGCAGTGGTTGGTCGGCTGCTTTGCGGCCTACCTGCTGGTATTTCTGGTGGTGGCCGTTGGCAATCTGGTCAAGGGTCGCTGCTGCCAGTAACTCTTTGCCACCAATAAACACGGAGCCTGCTGCGGCTCCGTGTTTATTTGAGATAATGATGAGTTGTGATGTGATCAGCTGGCCCAGAAGATAATGTGATCTTCCCAATCACCCGCTTCATCTTCGTGCACCACTTTGCCACGTACCGATTGCCCCGCCTTGTGCATGGCTGAGGCACTGCCGGTTAACAGGGGGTGCCATTCGGGCAGCGCTTTACCCTCTGCCAGTAAGCGATAGGCACAGGTCGAGGGCAACCAGTGGTACTCATCAATCTTGTCGACCGTGATCTGCAGGCAATCAGGCTCTTTGCTAAAGCGATTGGCATAATCCGAGCACTGGCAGGTGCGGGTATTGAGCAGATTACAGGCTACGTTGGTAAAAATAAGCTCTTCAGTATCTTCGTCGATTAGCTTGTTAAGACAACATTTGCCGCAACCATCACACAGCGACTCCCATTCGCCTGCACTCATCTGCTGCAGGCTTTTCTCCTGCCAGAAAGGTGTTGGGATCATGACGGCTCACTCTGGCTCTTTAAAAAGGCTTTGTGTTCATCGAGCAAATTGGTCTGCGCCGGGGGCATCTGCAAATAGAATCCCTGCGCCTTAAGGGCTTGTTTCACCTTGGCCACATCGGAAAATGCCAGCGGTTTTTGCTCATCGAGTTTCACCATCATCACCAACTGCGGACGACCAAATGCAGTCAGCAACGGCTCGGGTACCGAGGAAAAGTCCTCTCTGCGCTCGATAAAGAGATATGTGTCGGATTTTTTGCGACTTTTATAGACTGCACACAACATGTAACTTGATATAATCCGTGCGGTTGATTGCCTCTGATGGAGGCTAATTATACCATCGGACTGTCAATAACAATAACGGATTGCCTTGCTGGATCGGGGATGATTCATGGCCGAACATGAAAACGAGATTAAAGGCGCAACCTTTACCCTGTCGGTACTGCACATCACCGATGCCCACCCGGATAACATTCGCCAGTTACTGGCAAGCAAGGTGGCCCAGGCTCCCCACTTTTTCAATTGCGCCCCACTGGTGCTCAATGTAGAGAAACTGGAGAGCGTGCCCGATTTTGCACAGCTACGTGAACTGATTGAAGCAGAAGAGTTTATTCTGGTCGGTATCACTGGAGCTAGCAGTGAGGCCATGAAAATTGCGGCCAAAACTGCTGGCATTGCCGTGATGACCTCAGGCAAAGGCAAGCGTACAGAAGTCCTTCCAAGCAAGTCCGTCAAAGCGACAGAGCCTCCTCCCCTCGTCCCGACCCGTGTTCATGTGGGGCCGGTTCGATCCGGACAACAGATCTATGCCGCTGGTACCTCGCTGGTCGTGCTTGGCTCGGTGAGCCCGGGGGCAGAGGTGATCGCCGATGACAGCATCCACATATATGGTACTCTGCGTGGCCGGGCCCTCGCTGGGGCTCGTGGCAATCAGCAGGCACGAATTTATTGTCAGCAACTGGCAGCAGAGCTGCTCTCCATCGCCGGCACGTTCCAGCTGAGTGATGCACTGCCACCAGGGCTGATCCTGAGACCGGTCCATGTCCGGCTCGACAATGAACAACTTCGTATAGACAGCATCAAATAGAGTGACAAGGAAGCGAGAATGGCGCGAATCATCGTCGTAACGTCAGGTAAAGGCGGCGTCGGCAAGACCACCACCAGTGCGGCACTCAGTACCGGCCTGGCACAACGTGGTCACAAAACCGTCGTCATTGATTTCGATATCGGTTTGCGGAACCTAGACCTCATCATGGGCTGCGAGCGTCGGGTGGTGTATGACTTCGTCAATGTCATCAATGGCGAAGCTAACCTCAATCAGGCGCTGATCAAAGACAAGCGGGTGGAAAATCTCGCGATCCTGCCGGCTTCTCAGACCCGTGACAAAGATGCCCTCACCCGTGAAGGGGTGGAGAAGGTGCTCAACCAACTCGCCGAGATGGGATATGAGTACATCGTCTGCGACTCGCCAGCCGGGATTGAAACCGGGGCGCTGATGGCCCTCTATTTTGCCGATGAAGCGATTGTCACCACCAACCCGGAAGTCTCTTCGGTGCGTGACTCTGATCGTATCCTCGGTATCCTGGCCTCCAAGTCACGCCGTGCAGAACGTGGTGAAGAGCCTATCAAAGAGCACCTGCTGCTGACCCGCTACTGCCCAAGCCGCGTCAACCGTGGCGACATGCTGAGTGTGCAGGATGTTCAGGAGATCCTGGCTATTCCGCTGCTTGGCGTAATCCCGGAATCCCAGGCGGTGCTGCGCGCCTCCAACTCCGGCGAGCCGGTGATCCTTGACAAGGAATCAGATGCCGGCGGTGCCTATGATGATGCGGTTTCCCGCCTGCTGGGTGAAACCAAGGAGTTTCGTTTCCTCGAGGAAGAGAAGAAAGGCTTCTTTAGCCGATTGTTCGGGAGTTAAACATGTCATTATTGGATTATTTCCGTTCCAACAAGAAGCAGAACACCGCACAACTGGCCAAGGAGCGTCTGCAGATCATCGTGGCCCACGAGCGCACGTCTCGCGGCGGCCCTGACTATCTGCCCCAGCTGAAACAGGACATTCTCGATGTGATCCGTAAATACGTATCCATCGATCCGGAGAAGGTCACGGTTCAGATGGACAAAAAGAGTGACGAGCTGTCAGTGCTTGAGTTGAACATCACGTTCGACGACAAAAAGTGACATTTCCTGTCTTATGAGAACCTGATCTGTGACGCGCAGATCAGGTTTTACGTATCCCTTACACCTCCCAGCGCCTTTTTGGTTGCCACACGCCGATGAGCTGGCTAATGTGTGCACTCTATCAAGCAAGGAGTCGTTCATGGGTGTGTTGCGTTTTCTCTTCAACCTGCTGTGGTTCGTACTGGGTGGCGTCATTATGGGGCTGGCCTGGTGGGTTGCAGGCTTGATCTGTTTCATCTCCCTGATCGGTATTCCGTGGGGACGTGCCTGCTTCATGCTCGGAACCTTTACCTTCTTCCCTTTTGGCAAAACCACCGTCAACCGTCGTTACTTCACCGGCCGCAGTGACGTGGGCACCGGCTTTTGGGGTGTGGTTGGCAATATTCTCTGGTTCGTCGTCATCGGCATTTGGCTGGCGGCAGGTCACTTGGCCTCGGCATTGGCCTGCTTTGTCACCATTGTCGGCATTCCGTTTGGCATCCAGCACCTTAAGCTGGCCATCGCCAGTATCGCCCCGATTGGTCAAACCGTAGTGACCAAGCACGAGGTCGAAAGCGGTCAATATATCCGCTAAACCCTATTCGGGCAGGCTCGCCTGCCCTTTGCATCTTTTCACGCTTGAGCGGGACGTGTAAGGTGGCTGCATCACTTGCAGTCAGGATATCCTCATGATCCCCAGTCATTTTTTTGCCAATCTGGCACGCATGAAGCTGATTTACCGCTGGCCTCTGATGCGTAATATCCAGTCCGAGAATATCGCCGAGCACAGCCTGCAGGTGGCCATGGTGGCCCATGCGCTATCGGTGATCAGCAATCGCCTGTTCGGTGGTGAACTTGATGCCGACAGAGCCGCCGTCATGGCCCTGTTTCATGACGCCAGTGAAGTGCTGACCGGCGATCTGCCGACCCCGGTCAAATACCACAATCCCGAGATTGCCCGCGAATACAAAAAGATCGAGCTGGCCGCCGAGCAGCGCCTGCTGGATTTGCTTCCTGTTGAGTTAAAAGAGGATTATCGCCCCCTGCTCGACTCAGGCTCAGCCGATACCAAGCTCGCCAGTGTGGTGAAAGATGCCGATACCCTGTGTGCCTACACCAAGTGTCTTGAAGAGCTCGCGGCCGGTAACCGGGAATTCGAGCCGGCGCGAAAGCGTCTGGAAGAGATGCTGACACAGCGCATGACACCGACGATCCGCTACTTTATCGACACCTTCGTGCCAAGCTTCTCCCTGCCTCTCGATGAGCTCAGCCCCCACTGAGAAATGCGTTATCGACCAAAAGAGAGAGGAGGCCTTTGCCTCCTCGTCTTTTTACTTACCTGCATACTGGCAATTAGCGCCCCAGCTCCCGCGCAGGAATAAGGCCACTGGCGCGCCAGGCCGGATAGAGGGTCGCCAGCAGGCTCATCACTATCGCAGCGCCCACCACCATGAGCAGATCGCTGGCATGCAGCTCTGTCGGTAAGAAATCGATAAAGTAGACTTCCGGATTAAGGAAGCGATGGCCAATCAGACGCTCTAACCCCGCCATCAACGGCGTCAAGTAGGCTGACAAGACGCCTCCCAGCAGGCCGCCCAGCAGCGCGCCGAGTACCCCGTTCACCATCCCCTGAATAACAAAGGTGAGCCGGATCTGTCCCGGGCTCGCCCCCATGGTTTTGAGGATGGCTATCTCACCACGCTTCTCATTAACCGACATCACCAGGGTCGAGACGATGTTAAAGCAGGCGACCGCAACGACCATCAGCATCACCACCACCATCACGGTACGCACCATCTGGATATCCTGATAAAGGTACCCTTGGGTGTTCATCCAACTGCGGATATAGACGTGGTGAGGGAAGTGGCGCGCCGCTTCCACCGTAATGGATTGAGCACGAAATACATCGCTGACCTTGAGGCTAAAGCCGCTGATAGCGCTCCCCATCTCGGTCATCGCCTGAGCATCTTCCAGATGCATAAATCCGAGCAGCCCATCGAGCTGACCACCGATCTCAAGCAGACCGACCACCTTGAGCAGCTCGCGGCGCGGCTGTTTAAGACCATCACCGTCAGTGCTCGACGGCATCAACAAGCCGACTGAGTCGCCGATCTTGAGGCCCAGTTTATCGGCGATCGCCTTGCCCAGAATGACCCCTTTTTCACCGGGTTTGAGCTCATGAAACCCCTTGCCGGTCATGTAGTTGTCAGCGTCGGAGATGTTCTCCTCATCACTGGGCTCAATGGCGCGCAGTTGCACGCCTTTAAGATGTGCACCGCTTTCGAGCAGGCCGTTAATACGAATGACCGGGCTCACGGCAGTGACGCCAGGCTGCTCTAACAGCAGTTGTTTAAGCTTGGGCCAGTTTTGCATCGGCGTTTCGACCGCGTCGAGCTCCCCTTGCGGGATCACGGTCAGCACCCGGTTTTTAAGCTCACGCTCAAAGCCGTTCATGGCCGAGAGCCCGAGGATCAGCGCCATCACCCCCAGTGCAATACCAATGAGCGACGACGCCGAAATAAAGGAGATAAAACCGTTACGCTGGCGCGAGCGGCTGTAGCGCAGGCCCAGAAACAGAGGCAGTGGCTTGAACATCAGGCCACCTCAGCCATCTGTCCGCTGACCAGCGTCACGCGGCGATGCAGCTTGGCCGCCAGGTTGAGATCGTGGGTCACCACCACAAAGGCGGTGCCAAGCTCACGGTTTAACTCGCACAATAGCTCATACACGCTCAGGGCACTGGCGTGATCGAGATTTCCGGTCGGCTCATCGGCCAGCACCAGGCTGGGATCCCCGACCAGCGCCCGCGCGATGGCGACCCGTTGACGCTCACCACCCGAGAGCTCAGACGGCCGGTGGTTCAGGCGATGAGAAAGTCCGACCCTCGCCAGCATGGCTGCCGCCTTTTCACTGGCATCGGCGACTGACGCCCCGCCAATAAGCAGCGGCATGGCCGCATTTTCCAGCGCGCTGAACTCAGAGAGCAGATGGTGGAACTGGTAGACAAAGCCGAGCTCACGGTTACGAAACAGCGCCTGCTTGCGGCTGTCCCAATGATGGATATCTTCGCCGCGATAGAGCACCTTACCGTCGCTGGGGGTGTCGAGCGCGCCCAACAGGTGCAGCAGCGTCGATTTGCCCGAGCCCGAGCTGCCGACCACGGCCAGCATCTCACCGGTATAGACCGACAGATCCACCCCGCGCAGTACCGGCGTTTCCAGCTTACCCTCCTGATAGACATGGGTAATGCTGCGGCACTCCAGCAACGGTTTGTTCATCGACATGCTTGCTCTCTCATCAGACGAAGGGTTCAACGATTCGTTCATATTATTCATAACGCAGGGCCTGGGCCGGACGCACGCGGGCTGCACGTGCTGCAGGATAGAGGGTAGCGCTGAAACTAAGCAGCACGGCCCCAAGCAGGATCACCACCACTTGCAGCGGCGAGACAATCACCGGCAACCCACTGCCACCGGCCGCCATATAGAGGTTCAAACCAATGGCATTGAGCATGGGGTTAATGCCGTAGGTGAGCAGCAGTCCGACCGCTGCACCAGCGATCGCGCCGATCACGCCGCTCGACGCGCCCAGCACCATAAAGATGCGAACCACCGCCGACTCGGTCATGCCCATGGTGCGCAAAATTGCCACCTCGCTCTCTTTGTCGCTGACCACCATCACCAGCGCCGACAAAATATTGAAGGTGGCGACAGCAATGATGAGCACCAGCATCAGCCCCATCATCCGTTTTTCCATCGCCACCGCCTGGAACAATTCACCGCGCTCGCGGCGCCAATCCTGCCACACCAGCCCCTTCGGCAGCGGTTGGCTCACCACGTCATCGACGGCGAACGCATCATCCAGCCACAGTCGCAATCCACCCACCTGAGCGGCAGGCAGTCGCAGCAGACGCTGGGCGTCGGCCAGATGCACCAGTGCTATCTGGTTATCCACATCCGCGCCCACCCCAAAGATGCCGCTCACCGTGAAAAGGCGCTGGGCCGGGATCCGGCCAAACGGCGTATAACGGCTCCCCTCGGTGAGCATCAGGCGCACCTGATCGCCGACACCAACGCCGAGATTACGGGCAATGCCCTGCCCCAGCACAATGCGATAGGCACCAGCTTGCAAACCGGCCAGATCGCCCACCAGCATCTGCCGGTGCAGCAGATCATCAGAGGGCCAGTGCGCCGGATCAATGCCTTGAACCGCCACCCCGGTCAGCTGTCCGGGGCTTTGCAGCATGCCCTCGGTCGCCAGCATGGGCGCAACCGCCTGCACATGCGGCAAGGCGGCCAACCGCTCGACCAGTTGGGGATCAGGCGCCAGACGGGAGTGAGCATCGGTGACGATCACCTGCGGGATCACCCCGAGAATGCGCCCCTTGAGCTGGCCTTCAAAACCGTTCATCACCGAAATGACAACGATCAGCGCCGCCACGCCGATGGCGATACCGAAAGTGGAGAAAAGAGAGATAAAGGATACGAAGCGGTTGCTGCGTCGCGACCCCGCGTAGCGAAGGCCAATAGCCAGCGCAAGTGGCTGAAAAAGTCCGGTCTTCAAGGATCTGCCGTTGCCAAGAAAATAAGATACCGGATAATAAAGGTAAACCGACCATGACAACAAGGGATCGCCATCATGCAGGAAGAGTTCTTCAGCATTGTTCATTCACTGCCGGTCAATGTGATACCGGTCGAGAATGGCCATCTGCCATCCCTCACCGAGCTCGAGGCCGAGATGCCGGAGCCGTTTCGCGTGGCATCGGCCATCTCTTCTATCGATCTCAACACCAGCCGGATGATCCGTCATCAGGGTAACGACTCCCTGCAAGACATTATTGAAATCATCAACCAGCAGTCGCGCAAAATCGATCTCATCATGGGCTATGTGCTGGCGGCGCAAGATCATGCAGAGCACCGCTTCTATACCCTGCGCATCGGCGCCGGCGAATTGCACTACCTGTTTCCGCACAGCGGCCACGGCGAGCCCCCCAAGGCTGGTCAACTGGTGCGCCTGAAAATCTTCCTGCGCGAAGAGGCTGCCGCCATTTATTGCTATGGCAAGGTGCGCGAAGTGACCCAGGGCCAGCATGGCCACCATGTGGTGCTCGATTATGCCCAGCTGCGTGATGAAGACCGCGAACTGCTGGTGCGAGCTACCTTGCACATCCAATCCCATCAGCTTAAACAACGCGCCGCCGAGCGCGAACGCAACCTCTGATACGACCCCATGACTGTATTGACTTTACCGGCGCTGCCACAGCGCGCCGGCTTCAAATTAACGCTCGGTGGCCTGATTGGTAGCACCCATGCCTTAGCCGTTGCCACGCTGGCCGAGCGCCATGAAAGCCCAATTCTGCTGGTAACGGCAGATACCCCAACCGCCCTGCGCCTTGAGCAGGAAATCGGCTATTTGCTCGCCGAGCATGACATCCCTGTGCTGCTGTTCCCCGACTGGGAAACCCTGCCCTACGACACCTTTTCGCCGCACCAGGACATCTTGTCCCAGCGCCTTGAGACGCTGTATCAGCTGCCATCGATGTGCCGGGGCGTGGTGATTGTCCCGATCACCACCCTGATGCTGCGCTGCCCGCCTCGCAGTTATCTCGACCGGTTTAGTCTGCAGTTAAAGCAAGGGCAGCGACTCTCCTTGCAAGGACTGCGTCAACGTCTGGCACAGGCCGGCTATGTGGCGGTAGAGCAAGTGCTTGAGCATGGCGAATTTGCCGCGCGTGGCTCGTTGCTTGATCTCTTCCCCATGGGCAGCCAGAGCCCCTATCGCATCGACTTTTTTGATGACGAAGTGGACTCCATCCGCCCCTTTGATCCGGAAACCCAGCGCTCGCGCGATCCCATCAAGACGGTCAATCTGCTGCCGGCGCGTGAATTTCCCACCGACAGTGAGGCCATCGAGCGTTTTCGTGGCCATTATCGCGAGCGCTTTGAGCTCTCGCGCGCCGAAGGGGCCATCTATCAGGAGGTCAGCAAAGGACGCTGGCCGGCCGGTATTGAATACTACCTGCCGCTGTTTTTTGATGACACGGCGCGCCTGCTCGATTACCTGCCCGAAGAGACCCTGCTGGTCACCTCGGGTGAAATTTACCCTGCCGCCCAGCGGTTTTGGAACGATATCCAGCAGCGTTATGAAGACCGCCGCTGGGACCAAAGCCGTCCACTGCTACCACCGGCCGAGCTCTATTTGCCGATTGAGCAGCTGTTTGCCGGGCTTAACGCCTACCCCTCGGTTCGCTTACAAGAGGCAGTGAGTGATGGCGGTGAGGCACTGCCCATTGACCGCCTGCCAGCGCTGACGCTGGAGCAGGGAAATGCAGAGCCGATGGCGGCGCTGCAGCACTTCTTACAGACCTTTACCGGCCGCACCTTGTTTGCTGTGCCGAGTGAAGGCCGGCGTGAAGCACTGCGTGATTTGTTGGCCCGCATCGATGTGCGAGCCGATGAGTACGATAACCTGGATGCGTTTGTCGCCGCGTCTAACCAGGTCGGTGTGATGGTCTGCCCGCTTGAGGGCGGTTTTGTACTGACAGAGAGCGCACTGGCTCTGATTACTGAAACCGAGCTGCTCGGCAGCCGGGTTCGCAGCCAGCGCAAACGCGATCGCGCCAAGCAATTGAGCAGCGATGCGGTCATTCGCAACTTAGGCGAACTGACGCAAGGGCAAAGCGTGGTTCACCTCGATCACGGGATTGGCCGTTATCTCGGGCTTGAAACCCTCAATGCCGGGGGACTTCCCACCGAGTTCGTCACCCTCGAATACGCCGGTGGTGACAAGCTGTTTGTGCCGGTCACCAACTTGCACCTGATCAGCCGCTACACCGGCTCCGATAATCCGCCGTGTCACAAGCTCGGCGGTGAAGCCTGGACCCGCGCTAAGCGAAAAGCCGCCGAGAAGGTGCGCGATGTGGCGGCCGAGCTGCTGGATATCTATGCCCACCGGGCTGCGCGCGACGGCTTTGCGTTTCGCCATGACAAAGACGCCTATCGCCAATTTGCCGCCGGCTTCCCGTTTGAAGAGACCGACGATCAGCTCAATGCCATCAACGCGGTGCTGGGCGATATGTGCCAAGCTAAGAGCATGGACCGGTTGGTGTGTGGTGACGTGGGCTTTGGCAAGACCGAAGTGGCCATGCGGGCGGCCTTCGTAGCGGTGCACGGCGGAAAGCAGGTCGCGGTGCTGGTCCCGACCACCTTGCTGGCCCAGCAGCACTACGATAATTTTCGCGACCGCTTTGCCAACTGGCCGGTGCGCGTTGAAGTGCTCAGTCGCTTTCGCTCGGCGAAAGAGCAAACGGCGGTGCTGGCGGATCTGCGCGAGGGCAAGGTCGATATCATTATCGGCACCCACAAGCTGCTCGGCAGTGAGCTGACCTTCAAGGATCTGGGCCTGCTGGTTGTTGATGAAGAGCACCGTTTTGGCGTGCGCCAGAAGGAGAAGATCAAGGCGCTGCGCGCCGATGTGGATATCCTGACCCTCACTGCGACCCCGATCCCGCGCACGCTCAATATGGCCATGTCGGGGATGCGCGATCTGTCGATTATCGCCACGCCGCCGGCCAAGCGACTGGCCATCAAGACCTTCGTGCGTCAGCACGATCCAGCCGTCGTGCGTGAAGCGGTGCTGCGCGAGCTTAAACGCGGCGGTCAGGTCTATTACCTGCACAATGACGTGGAGAGCATCGAAAAATGTGCCAGTGATCTGGCCGAGCTGGTGCCCGAGGCGCGCATTGGGGTGGCGCACGGTCAGATGCGCGAGCGCGAGCTGGAGCGCATCATGTCCGATTTCTACCACCAGCGCTTCAACCTGCTGGTGTGCACCACCATCATCGAGACCGGTATCGACGTCCCGAGCGCCAACACCATCATTATGGACAGGGCTGATCATCTCGGACTGGCCCAACTGCACCAGCTGCGCGGCCGGGTCGGGCGTTCACATCACCAGGCCTATGCCTACCTGCTCACGCCCCATCCCAAGTTGATGACCAAGGACGCGGCCAAACGGCTTGATGCCATCGCCAATTTGGAAGATCTCGGCGCCGGTTTTGCGCTGGCGACTCACGATCTGGAGATCCGCGGCGCTGGCGAGCTGCTCGGCGACGATCAGAGCGGTCAGATTGAATCGGTCGGCTTTACTCTCTATATGGAGATGCTCGAGCAGGCCGTTGAAGCGCTGAAAAGTGGCAAAGAGCCGGCGCTCGATACTCTGCTGTCGGATCACACCGAAGTGGAGCTGCGCCTGCCCGCGTTGCTACCGGATGACTACCTGCCGGATGTGAATATGCGCCTGTCCATGTACAAGCGCATTGCCAGCAGTGCCTCGCAAGAGGAGCTTGACGAGCTGAAAGTGGAGCTGATTGATCGCTTTGGTCTGCTGCCGGATGCCACCAAAACCCTGCTGGAGCTGGCCGCTATGCGCCTGACCGCCACCCGGCTTGGCATCAGGCGCATCGATATGAGCGAACGTGGCGGTTATCTCGATTTTTCGGAAAGCACCGCCGTCGATCCGGCTTTTTTAGTGAAGTTACTGGTCGAGCAACCGCGTATCTACAAGATGGAAGGACCGAGCCGGCTGCGGTTCAACGTACCCACCACCGGCCGTGATGCTCGTCTTGCCTTGATGGGCGATCTGCTCGGTGAGCTGTCACGCCACGCCAGATAATGGCGCTAACTCCAGATCAACCAAGGGCAGCCAATGGCTGCCCTATTATTTATATCCGCAAAATGCGCAGCCAGTCGCTGCCCGGTTACTTTTATCCACCTTTACACTGATGCAAGGCTGCGCAGCCAGGCAATTTCGTCTGCCCAGATGCTCTCGTCAATGGTCTCGAGGATCAGCGGAATGCGATCAAAGCGCGGATCGGTCATCACAACATGGAACACCGCCTCGCCGAGATTACCGTCACGCAGGCTGTGATGGCGGTCAACCCGGCTGCCAAAGGTGCACTTGGCGCCGTTAATGTGCATCCCTTTGAGGTAGCGAAAACCCACGACGCGCTCGAACTCGGCAAACACCTGCTCACACCCTTCACGGGTACGCAGATCATAACCGGCGGCAAACGCGTGACAGGTATCCAGACACACGCCAATGCGGCTCTTATCCTCTACCCCATCAATGATCGCGGCCAGATGCTCAAACGACCAACCGAGGTTACTCCCCTGCCCCGCGGTATTTTCAATCACCGCCGTCACGCCTTGGGTCTGCTCCAGAGTCCAGTTAATCGACTCACTCACCAGTTTAAGGCTGACGGCCTCTGGCACCTTGTTCAGATGACTGCCGGGATGAAAGTTAAGATAACAAAGCCCCAGTTGCTGACAGCGCTGCATCTCATCGAGAAACGCATCGCGTGATTTGGCCAACCCCTCAGGCTCCGGGTGACCCAAGTTAATCAGGTAACTGTCGTGTGGCAGGATCTGCGCGGGTAAAAAGCCGTGCTGCTCGCAAGATTGCTTGAAGGCGTCAATAGACTGCTGAGTTAACGGCGCAGCCTGCCACTGACGCTGATTTTTGGTAAACAGGGCAAAGGCATTGGCACCAATCGCACGGGCACGCGCTATGGTATTTTCCACTCCACCCGCAGCGCTAACATGGGCTCCGATATATTTCATCACGCTCTCCTCTTAAGCGCCCATCATAGCGGCTCAATCTCAAGCAGCAAGCAGCAAGCAAGATGGTGCGATAGGGATGTGCGGGAAGTGCAATGAGCCGGGTTGGTAAACCGATAAAACAAAACCGGGGCCTAAGCCCCGGTTTTACTGTCATGCAACAGAACTTCGATTAGAAGTTGTATTGCAGGCCGACAGTCCACTGGTCGTCTTTGTTGTCAACATTGACGATCTTGTATTCGGTCCAAGTCTTCAGCTTCGGAGTGAAGGCGTACTGAACACCCAGATAGGTATAATCGGCAACATCTTCGTACTTGGGATTGAGATTGGTAGTAGTTTTAGCGTCTTTCTGCTCAGAGAAGTTATAACCCAGCTCAAAGGTCCAAGCGTCAACCGAGTAGTTACCAAAGAATTCGTAACCACGGAACTTGGCTTGTTCATCATTCAGGTAGTCAACCTTGGATTGGTTGTACATACCAGCAACATAGAACGGCCCCTTGGTGAAAGAAGCGGCAACAGCCCAATCATCTTTCTTATCATAGTTATAAGTGTCAGCATCAGTGGCCAACTGATCAGCACCCGAGAACTCCTTACGTTCACCACCTACTGACAGACCCAGGCCGAAGTCAAAATCATAGCCCAAAGAGGCTGCATAACCGTGATCGATCGCTTGGGAGCTATCCTTGGTTTGATAAGATGCGTTAGCGAACAAACCGCCCCACTTACCCATGTAGATAGCTTGACCTTCTTGACGACTATCGTAACGGTTGGCTTCGGAGCCATCTTCAAACGCGATATCAGTCTTTTCCAAAACGCCCATGTAGTAAGCGGTATCGGTCTGACCAAAGATGATCTTACCATATTGGGAACCGTCAAAACCTGCGTAGATATGACGAGCGTCGATATCAGAAGTTTTGTAACCAGAGTTTTCAGCAGCTACTTGCCACTCGGTCTTAGCGATAGCGGACCAAGTGTTGTTCAGAGCAATCTTACCAGACCAACCGAGACGAGTCTGAGCCTTCAGCTCGGAGTCAGTATCATCACGATCACTGTAGTAGTTAGCCTGCACACGACCGTAGATATCAAAGGTAGTACCGTCCTTGTCATAAACTACGGTAGCGTGAGCAGCGGATGCAAACAGAGCCGGGATGGCAATAGCCAGAATTGTCTTTTTCATAGTTTCCAATGCCTACTGTAATTAAACACTAAGTCTTTGTTATTCCCTGTGTTAGTGACGTTCTTCGCATCACTATGAGGGCGAGACTAGCATCGTGTTTCTGGTTCCGCAATAAAAAAACATGGAACTTTTTAACGCATTCATAGTCTCTCTTGCCAAAACGTGAGCCCGATCCCACAAGCCCCCATGGCGCTATAAGCAATCGTTTTTGGCAGCAATCACTGCCCTTTGATTTATGCATAACAAAAGATCAGGCACTCACCTGCCATCGGCAGGATAGCCTTCTATCGAAGTGACGAATGACGGTGCCCCCCGCTGGGCATGCTTTTCAGGTATGCTTGTTGACCTATTTCCATCATGTTGAAGTCGCTTGATGCTGTCAGAACGCCTAAAGGGAGCCATACGAGATAGCTACCGCCAGTTAGCGGCCGGGTTACCCGGATTTGTAGCACGGCGCGAACAGAACTATCTGGTGGCTGAAATCGCCAAAACCTTAAGTGGTGAGTATGAAAAAAGCCGCCGAATTCTGGTGGCCGAAGCGGGGACTGGGATTGGTAAGTCGCTCTCATATGCTCAAGGCGCGATTGCACTAGCCCGCCTGCAGCAAAAAAAACTGATTATCTCGACCGCCACGGTGGCGCTACAAGAGCAGCTTATCCACAAGGATCTGCCATTTTTTCTCAAACACAGCGCCGTGCCGTTTAGCTTTATTCTGGTCAAAGGCCGTCAGCGCTATTGCTGCGAACACCTGCTTGAGGTGGCGGCGCAGGGTGAGCAAGAGGCCAATCTGGAATTTGCCTTTGCCGAGCTGTCACGCCATAAACCCAATGACAGCGACCGCGCCCTCTATCAGCGTTTATGGCACGCCTATACCCACGGCAAATGGGATGGGGATCGGGATAACTGGCCGGATACCATCGCCGATCCTATCTGGGAGCGGATTGCCGCTGACCGCCACACCTGTAACCGAACCCTCACCCACCACCAACACTGCCCCTTTCATCGCGCTCGCGAGAAGATGGAACAAACCGATGTGTTGGTGGTCAACCATGCGCTGCTGCTCTCTGATCTGACCATGGGCGGCGGCATTATCTTACCGCCACCGGATGAGTGCTTTTATGTGCTGGATGAAGCGCATCACCTGCCCACAGTTGCCAGAGACCATGGCTCGGCCTCTATGTCAGTCAAAGGCAGCCGTCGCTGGCTGGAAAAACTGGCACAAAGTGCAGGGAAGATGGGGCGAGCGCTGCCCAGTGAACGTCTGCTCGATGCCCAGCTAAAGCTGCAAGACGCACTTGCCGCGCTACAACCGGATCTTAAAGCCCTCGATAACTGGCTATCGCAGCAACCGTTTTTCAGTGAATCGTCTGATTATCGCTTTAGCGAAGGTAAGCTGCCTGACCCTCTGCCACTGCTTGCCATCAATTTAAAAGAGTCCAGCAAGGTGGCGTTAAGGGCGCTGGACAGAGTGCAAGGGGGCATCGCCGAGGCACTGCGCGATGGCGATCTGAAACGCAAGCAAGCGGAGCCTTTGCAGGCTGAAGCCGGCTTTTTTATGCAGCGCCTGGAAAACTTCCATCAACTGTGGGAGTTGATGGCGCGCGAAATTGCCGAGGGGAAAACCCCGCTTGCTCGCTGGTTAAGCCAAAGTGACGACAGGCAAGATATTATGCTGCATGCCTCACCCATTGAGGTCGGTTACTTACTTGAAGAGTGGCTTTGGTCCAAATGCTTAGGGGCCGTGCTGGTATCGGCCACTCTGACAGCACTGTCGAGCTTTGATTACTTTCGCCAGCAAGCCGGGCTAAAAGCTCATGACGGCACCCGTTACCTGCGTCTTCGCTCCCCCTTTGATTACAACAAGGCTGAACTCTACCTGCCCCGAATGAGATGTGAGCCAAGCGATCCCGGATTTACTGGCGAGCTGATTGAAAAACTGCCGGCACTATTGAGCCATCAAAAGGCTTCACTGGTTTTGTTCTCTTCTTATAAACAGATGAACGAGGTGGCCGAAGGCTTGCGCAGCCAAGGTCTCTCATTACTCGTGCAAGGGGAAGCGTCACGGGCAGCGCTACTGACACTGCACCGCAGTCGCTGCGATGGCGGGACGCCCAGCGTGATATTAGGCACCGGCAGTTTTGCCGAGGGGCTCGATCTACCCGGTCATTATCTGACCAACCTGATTATCACCAAACTGCCCTTCGCCGTGCCGACCTCACCGGTGGAAGAGGCCACGGCAGAGTGGATCGAAAAACGCGGCGGGAATCCATTTTTACAGGTCACCATACCGGAGGCCTCACGCAAACTGATCCAGGCCTGCGGGCGACTGATCCGTAAAGAGAGTGACGAAGGACGGGTGACGATTTTGGACCGGCGTCTGTTAACCAAGCGCTATGGAAAGGGACTGCTCGATGCCCTGCCCCCATTTCGTCGCACGATTGAATAAAGCTGTGGTTCACAGCCCTTGACGGCTCCCTTGCCGCCACGCGGCAAACCTGCAAGAATGCGGACAGTTTTTTTGTGGCGACCATTGTGGTTCAAGGAGATACGATGAAACTGACAGTTCTGGTACCGGCGCTGGCTGGTCTGGTATGGGGTAATGTGGCACTGGCCGATGCCCAGATTGAGATCAAGAACCCCTATGTGGTTGAGCTGATAGACGGTCAGGGTGTAAATGCCAAGCTGTTGGAAAAGAGCAACACCCTACCGCTTAAAGATGGTAAGCATCAGGTCGTCATCTCCTTCCAAGGCAACTACTCCAATCGTAACGACAATAAAATGGTGACCGCAGAGCCACTGGTTATTAATTTTGAATCCAAAGATGGCCAACATATTGTTCTGGATTACTCCAAACCGCGTAACCAGAACGAAGCTGTTGAGTTTGTAAAAACGCAGACTGTCGCACTCAAAGACAACAGTACAGGTTCGACTATCAAGAGTGATAGCTTTGTGATGCCGAAAGTGGAAGGTTTCCAAATGACCCGTGATTATGCACAGGAGCTGATCACTATGGGCAAGGCGTTCAACCAACCCAAACAAGTCACCATTTCTACCGCTGCCGTGATGGCCGCCAACAGCGCCCCGGTCCAGATTGCTCCGGCCAAGGCCCAAGCCAACCCGCAAGCGCTGACCGAGCTGCAAAACTGGTACAACAAGGCGGATGCGGAGACCCGCAAAGCGTTCCAGATCTGGATTATCCAGCAACAGCAGTAAGAATTATGAGGGAGCCACCGGCTCCCTCTTGCTTCATGATGCTACCGGTTTTCTACCACCCGCTTTACTCTTCCCTGGATCTGCCCGCCGGGCACCGCTTTCCGCTGCAAAAATACCAAGCGCTGTATCACGCTCTTCGCTCATACCCTGTCGATATTCGCACAGCGCAGCCCGCGACGTTGGCACAGTTATTACGCGTCCATGAGCCACAGTATGTCGAGGATCTGCTGTGCGGAACGCTCCCCACTCCCATACTGCGCCGCATCGGTTTTCCATGGAGCCATCAGCTCATTGAGCGCACGCTGCACTCGGTGGGCGCCACCATAGAGGCCGCTCGCATGGCGTGCCAGCAAGGTTGCGCCTTGCAGATATCAGGTGGCTATCACCACGCCCATTACGCTATGGGCAGTGGATTTTGCCTGTTTAACGATCTGGTCATTGCGGCCCAGGCCATGCTCGATGAAGCGCACTGCAGCCAGGTGCTGATCATTGATCTCGATGTTCATCAAGGCGATGGCAGCGCCAGTTTATGCGCCGGGCGGCGCGATATCATCACCCTGTCGCTGCATGCCGAGCGCAATTTCCCCAGCCGCAAGTGCGACTCCCATCTCGATGTTGCTCTGCCCGACGGGATGGATGACAGGGGCTATCTTGAAACGCTGGACGAGGCGCTGGCAGTGGCATTTCGTCTCTGCTCACCCGATTTGATCCTCTATCAGGCTGGCGTCGATATCCATCAGGGTGATGAGCTTGGCTATCTGGCCATCAGCAGTCAAGGTATTCGCCTTCGCGATCGCGCTGTGCTGATGGCCGCTAAAACACGGGGTATCCCTATTGCCTGCGTAGCCGGCGGCGGTTATCGGCGTGACTGGCAAGCGCTTATCCCGCTGCACCTGATGCTATTTGAAGAGGCAAATGCCTGCTTTGGTTAGACCAAAACCATAAAAAACAAAGCGGCCATCACGGCCGCTTTGTCGTATCAAGCCCTGTCTGTTATTTACCGTAACGCTTGCGCGCTTTGGCTTGGCGCTGCCGATCATGCTCGGCTTTTTCAGCCTTTTTACGCAGCTCGTCAGCCTCGGCCTCTTCTTTCTCTTTGCCCACCATCTCGGGGGTTTCCAGCGTCAGCGGCCCAAGCTGCCCCAAGCGCAGTTCGTGGATCAGGATTTCGGAGACCTTGTGTAAATCGGCCACCCCGCCTTTGCGCATACAGCCGCGCCGTTCGGCAATGGCATCAAGCAGCTCCATATCGGTATCGGGCAGATCAGTCAGCTGATAGCGATGTTTGAGCCGCTCCGGATAGGCTTTGAGCAGATACTCTGCGGCGAACAGCGCAATATCGGCATAATCGATAACGGTGTCTTTAATCGCCCCTGTCACTGCCAGCCGGTAACCGCATGCAGCCGGGCTTAGCTTGGGCCACAAAAAGCCGGGGGTGTCAGTTAAGATAATATTGCCATCGAGCTTGATGCGCTGCTGCGACTTGGTCACGCCCGCTTCGTTACCGGTTTTAGCAATAATGCGACCGGCCAGGGTATTGATCAGCGTCGATTTACCCACGTTAGGGATGCCCATGATCATGGCGCGCACACCGCGCAGCTCACGATCGCGCTCTGGCAGCATGGCATGGCACAGTGTCAGCAGACCTTTAATGTCCTCCGGCTTTTGCTGGGTAAGTGGCAAGGCGCGGATCCCTTTTTCCTGCTCCATATGGGCCACCCACAGGGCCGTTATTTCCGGATCGGCCAAATCCGCTTTGTTGAGCACCTTGATAACCGGCGTGTCGCCGCGCAGCTCGGGCACAAGGGGATTTTCACTGGAGAAAGGGATGCGGGCGTCGATCATCTCGATGATGACATCCACCTCGGGCATCACCTCGGCAATCTCTTTTCTGGCCTTGTGCATGTGGCCGGGGAACCAGTTAATCGACATTCTCTCTCTCCGAAAATTCTGCGGCCGCGCATTCTACCGGTTTGGCCAGCGCTTGTGGAGATCTAGCAGCGAGCATCAAACCTCCATGAATAAAACGAGGGGCCTGATGCCCCCCGCTACAGGTTTAGCCGCGCGCCAACCACTGCTTGATGCGGGTACTCCAGTGCCGCACCTGACCATCTTGTGGCAGACTCTGCCACAGCGCAGCAAAACGGGCCTCACTCAGCGGTGAGCCCATCCGCTTGGCAAGCCCCGCCTGCAGATATTGTTTGGCCGTTTCCACCGCTTTGGGTGAGCGTAAGAACTTGCGCGCCGGGTCACTTAAGCTGACATCCCGCATACCGAGCATGGGATAGTCGCTGCGCACCGCAGCCAGCATGGTTTCACGCAGCGCCGAATCCACATAACCACGGGCAAACAGGGCGCTCACTGACTCCAGCGAGCCTTGCTGTGGCCCTTGATATGTTTCGGTAAAGGCCAGCCGCTCGACCCCTGCTGTCTGCACCTTGGCATTGGGATTGACCCGGGCCGGTTGTACCTTGGCTGGCACAACCGTGGTATGCGGCTTGGCAGGACGCGGGGAAGGGTGATGACTACAGGCGCCAAGCAAGGCACCGACAGTCAATGTCAGCAACAGACGTTTTGCCAATGACGGAATTGATTGCATTTACTCCTGACCTCCATTTTCTGCAGGAGTGGGCTCTAACTTGGTCACCAACAGCTGATCGACCTTGTAGCTGTCGATGTCCACCACTTCAAACTTGTAGCCGGCATAGATCACCGAGTCAGTGACCTTGGGGATCTTGCGCAGCATAAACATGATAAAACCGGCGATGGTTTCGTAGTTTTGATCCTCTGGAAATTCTTCGATATCAAAAGCACGCATCACATCAGAAACCGGGGTTACGCCATCGACCAGCCAGGAGTTGGCATCACGCTGGATGATTTGCTCGTCCACCACATGGGTTGCCCACTCCCCCATCACCGAGCTCATCAGGTCATTCATGGTGACAATCCCAACCACCAGACCGTACTCATTCATCACCACGGCGAAATCACCACGGTGGTTTTTGAAATACTCCATGGCCTCGTACAGAGTGAGGTTATCAGGGATGATCAATACGTTGTGAACCAGCGAATCGCCGCGAAAATCGATGCTTTTACCATTGATCACCCGGATCAATAGCTCCTTGGCATCGACGACCCCTTTTAGTACGTCCAGGTGTTTGTCACACACCAGAAATTTGTTATGCGGGTGCTCGGCAATCTTGGCCTTGATGCTCTCTTCGCTCTCTTGCAGAGTGAAATAGATGAGATTTTCCCGCGCCGTCATGGCGGAGGTCACCGACAGCGACTGCAGCTCAAACACATTTTCAATCAGTTGCTGCTCTTCGCGCTGCAGCACCCCGGCTTCGGCGCCGGCATCCATCAACGCGAAGATATCGTCAGAGGTGATCTCGTCATGGCGCTCCGTCGGGATGCGAAACAGACGAAACAGGCTGTTGGCCAGACCGTTAAACACCCACACCAGCGGACGTAACACCACCACCAGCAGACTCATCGGGCCGACGATATTCACCGCGATCTGCTCGGGGAACACCATGGCCAGACGCTTGGGCATCAGGTCGGCGATCAGAATAAAGCAACCGGTGACCGAGACAAACGATAGAGTCGAGCTTAACTGGGAGAGCCAGGGGCCTTGATAGACAGCGCCGACCAATTCACGAAATTCAGGATTCAGGGCGGCTTCGCCCAGCACACCGGCCAAGATGGCCACCGTATTGAGGCCGATTTGTACCACGGTAAAGAAATCGCCCGGTTTGGCCTGCAGGTCGAGCACCTTCTGGGCGTGGCGATGACCTTCATCGGCCATCACCTGCAATTTGATCTTGCGCGATGCGGCAAGCGAGATTTCAGACAGGGAGAAAAACACGCTGCATAAGATCAGCAGCGCAAGCATTAACAGACTGGTCGTCACACTCATGATAAATCCATTGGAACAGGGCCATGACCGGGAGTGCCTGCTGGCACCCTGTGCCAGTCATCGCACAAGAGCAACATGATAGCAAAAAAAGCGTGACAAGTTGACTGACCTGCCTGGAGAAAGCGTCAAATGTTACTGCTGCGCTCCATCGAGATGACCACACGGCGGTTTTTACTGCGGCCCGACTCCTCTTCGTTCGAGGCCACGTGCTTCTTCTCACCATGCCCTTCCACCGAGATCTTGCCCGCATCCAGCCCCAGTCCGGTAAAGAATGCCTTGATGCTCTCGGCGCGCTTTTCCGACAGTTGCTGGTTGGTCCAACGGCCACCGAAGCTATCGGTGTAGGCATTGATCACCACCACGTCGATGGAGGGATCCGCCTTTAGGTAATCGCCAATCATGGCAAGACGACGGCGAGAGGCCGCACTGAGCTTATCGCTGTTTTTCTCATAGGTGAGGATGGTAAAGGCAATATCGTCGAAGCTATAGGGCAGCAGATTGTTCATGCAATCTACAAACGCCTGATATTTAACCCGGAAATTAACATTAGACAGCGAGACACGCACCGCATTGTTTTGACGATACCAGTCGCGATATTGGAAGGTCGGCATGCGCCCGCCTTCGAGCTCATCGAGCATGGTCCAGGCTGTTTGACCATCAACCAGCCCATCGAACTGCTGATAAAAGCGCAGCTGGGCCAAATCGCGGCCCGCCACACCGGGGCGCCAGGACGGCGGCATAGAGCCGAGCGTCACCGATTGGGTGCGCGCTTGTGCCCGTAACCCGTGCAGCTCAAAATCGAGATTGATCTTGTTACCCGCGCGCGCCACAAACATACCGCTACCCCAACTAGGAATAGGGTGCTCAAGGCGACACTCAATCTGAGTGTCAGCCGTCAGCCGCCAGACGGATTGATCAATCCCGGCACCGAACTCGGTCACCCCTGCCTGCGCAGGTATGGTTGCAACTATGATGGCCCACGCGCTGTGTTTCACTCACCACCCCCAGATAATCTCTTCTGGCTTATCGGCGGTAAAACCCCTTCCTTTAGCGCTTTTGTGCAGCCGGGCTCGGCGCGACAAACGGGGGGAAGTTTGCCATAATGCCGCTTCGTTTTCTGTCAGTGAAGAACCATGACCGAGCCTGTTCACACCCTCAAGGGACGTTTTCGCGGTTTTTATCCTGTTGTTATCGACGTGGAAACCGCCGGTTTCAATGCCCGCACTGATGCTCTGCTCGAGATTGCGGCTTATACCCTGAAGATGGATGCCGATGGCTGGTTGCACCCGGATCAGGTGTTTCATTTCCATGTCGAGCCTTTTGAGGGCGCTAATCTGGAGCAAGCTGCGCTCGATTTTACCGGTATCGATCCGTTCAACCCACTGCGCGGTGCAGTCAGTGAAAAAGAGGCGCTGACCGAGATATTCAAAGGCCTGCGTAAAGGCATGAAAGAGAGCGACTGCGGCCGCGCCATCGTGGTGGCCCACAACGCGACCTTTGATCACGGTTTTCTGATGGCAGCCGCCGAGCGCGCCGGCCTAAAACGTAATCCGTTTCACCCCTTTGCCACCTTTGATACTGCCGCCCTCTCCGGCCTGGCCATCGGTCAGACCGTGCTGGCCAAGGCCTGCCAAAGCGCCGGAATCGCCTTTGATAACAAAGAAGCGCATTCGGCCCTTTATGACACCGAGCGCACAACCGAGCTCTTTTGCCATATCGTCAATCGCTGGAAAGCGTTGGGAGGCTGGCCACCCACCCCGGCTGGCGATGAACACGCCATCGATGAGAGTGGTGATTAAACGCAAACGGGAGCAGACGCTCCCGTTTTTGTATCGCACGGATTAATGCATGCTCTGTTGCTGCACCACAAATCCCTGCCGGATTGACCACAGCTCACTGAGATCTAACCCGCGATCTTCTCTGTCACGAGCTTCTTGCAAAATATCCTGATATTGAAGCTCGACCAGATGACTGGCCGTGTCTCTTACGCAATCTTCAAATGTCTGCGCCGGATCATCGGTTTGTAAAAAGGCGGCTTTCGCCATCTCGTACACCGCCTGTTGCCAGCTACCGGTAAAGACCTGACCACTGACCGTATCCACCACCACTTTGGCAGGACAGTTTTTCGAAAGTACAACACTTCCCATGGCTAGACTCCCTTGTGATTGTCAGTCACACCTGTTTTAAGTCCGTAAACCTATCCACTGGTGCAGTCTACCACTCATGGTCAGCCGCGTCCGACGCAGACGGGGGGCTTCGCCCTTACTGACAAAAAAGCCCTGACATCGGCCAGGGCTGTTGCGAGTTTATCCAAGGGGCGTTGCAGGATTGAATTCGCAAGCTCTCCTCATCGGTACACCTTAGAAAGTCACATCCACGCTAACACCGACATTACGACCCGGCTGGGTATAACGGTCCAGGTTAGCAGAGCTGTTTGCCACCTGACGGACGGTGTTCCAGAGCCAGTACTTCTCGTCGGTCAGGTTGAACAAGCCTGCGCGCAGGGTAACGTTATCGAGCGGACGATAGTAGGTAGTCAGATCCAACACAGTAGATGCCGGAATAGCCTGCCATTGATAGCTGGTCGTGATATCACTGGCTTTTTTCGCGGAACGCCAAGTGGCGGTCAGGTCAGCTCCCCATGTGTCGTCATCAGCGTCATAACCCAGGGTATTGGCAAAGGTCAGCGGTGCCACACTGTTGAGCGGTTCGGCGTCACCGACATTCTTACCGTCAGCGTAAGCGATGGCAGAGGTCCAATGCAGCCCATCTGGAGCAGCATGGATCAACTCGGCCAATTGCAGCTCACCTTTGGCCTCAATCCCCTTGATCACCACGCGGTCGAGGTTCTCGTTGGTAAAGATGCCGGTCGGATAGGTCGTAGAAGTCCCGACCGTGACCTGCTCGATAAAGTTGCGATAACGATTGTAGAAAGCGGTGATCTCACCACGCCCATAACGACCTTGAGTGCGCAACCCGCCTTCCAGGAACACGCTGCGTTCAGGCTCAAGATCCGGATTAGGCTTGATGATGTAACCATAATGGTAACTACCGACACTGCCTGCATTCTCATAGTAGTAATAGAGATCTTCCATGCTGGGAGCACGGAAACCGGTACCGTACTTGGCAAACAGGGTGTAATTGTCTGTCAGCGCATATTCGGTGCCGAGCTGACCGGTAAAGGCATGGCTCTTGTTATCTCCCCATGAGTCGATATAGCTGTCGCTCTTGGTGGTATAGCTGTAGTTGTCATAACGCACCGCCGGGATCAGGTTCCAGGCATCCGTCACGGCAATATTGTCACGCAAATATGCGCCCCAAATATTGCTCTGTGCCTTTGGTGAGAAGCGCGTCACCGTTGTGGTCCCGTTGACATCGTTCTCGTTGAGGTTTTCCAGCTGACCATGGTTATAGCTCAAACCATAACTAAGCGACTGAATACCTACTGTTTTGTTAGCATCAGTACGCAGTTGAATGTCTTTTTGCTCATAAGTCCGATCGACATAGCGATCCTGGGTGCTCGAATCGATATGAGTGCCGTTTTCGGTGTTTTTCTCTTGGTAATCGAGTTGCCATTTCAGCTCGTCATACAGGGCATTGCTGGTCGCATTTTCATGCCAGATCCCGACGTGCTTGCGTTGTAGGGTATCGTCCGCCTTCTGGGTTGAAGTGGAAGAGCTCTCTGATTTCAGATCCATGGACGTGTTGAGCTGATACTGCTCGGCCACCAGACCGATTTTATTGTCCTCGTTGAGCTGATAAGCCAATTTGCCGAGAACGTTGGTGGATCCCACATCGGCAGGATCAGCCAAGCCACGGGTTGCCCCCACATCATCCTTGCTACCAGTGCCACGGCTCTCGGTCTCATGGCCATCCCGACGAGTCACCACCACCATGGACTCCAGCGCGCCGGTACGGTTGGCGGCCGTAATGGTTTCGTGGAATTGCTCATTGGCACTGGTAAAACCGCTCTTGAGGTTCAGATAAGAGTCATCCCCCTTCGGATTGAGCAGATCTTTCGGATCTTTGGTGCGAAACTTCACCGCGCCCCCCAGTGCACCGCTGCCAGCCACGACGTCACCACCTTTGATCACATCAACCTGCTCGAGAGACTCCACATCCAGATATGCGCGGCCAGCTCGCAGATAAGTGGTGGTTGGGGCATACGCGTCCGGCTGCACCACCCCATCGATATCCATGTAAACCCGGTTCTCATCCAAGCCACGGATATTGATGCTGTTAACGCCAAAGCGAGAGTCTTGGGTCACTTCAACGCCGGGCTCTTTCTTGAACAAATCGGACAGACTCTGATTCTGATCACGAGCAATCTGCTTGCTGGAGATAGTCGACACGCTGCTTTCAGGTTGCTTTGTGGCGACTTTTTTCGCCTGCACCACCACCGTTGCTTGCGGTTCAGTCGCACTATCCTGACCAACATCAGTGGTCGCACTCATTACGTGTTGCGCCACCAGCGTCAGGCATAGCGGCGGCAGCCATTGCAGTTTGAACTTCATGATCGGTTTCCTTGTCGATGCATTGTCATGATGGGCGGCATCATAATGACAAGATCAAAACAGATCAATACGGATACGAATCATTATCATTTATATTTAAATAAAAGAGCTCTCAATCTTTCAGAACAACCAAAAAAATAACTCAAACGAACCCACGCCATGGGTGTAACAAATGAACTTATGGAGAGGATATTCACCTGACCATTGCTCACAAAGGAGCGTGGCCATGCTGCTTAGAACTGGATAAAGCCAGCATACCTACGGCGTTATTGGGAAAATATAACTCAATGATTAATAATGCTTTTATCGCATATCAGCTCTCTTTGTCCAACGAACTTAACGGCATCAAACCATGTTGTTGGATGATCGCTTGCCCCTGAGGGCCCAAGATAAACTGGTACAGCTCACAAGCCTCGGGTGAGGGCTGACCCAGTAAACACAACCCATAGTCCGCGCGAATCGATAATTCGGATGGGAGAGTCAGCATCCTGATCTGTGGATAGGCAGCCAGTGCCCTGGCATAGCTGGCATAACCGATATAGAGGTCGGCCAACTGATTGCCCAGAACCCATTCGGCAGCCAGTCGTCCCGAAGGTAACTGACTCGTCGGACCGCCAACCAGCGTTAATGCTCGCGCGGCCAATTTGCGTCCTGCACCAGGGCTCAGAGCCTCAAGACGCTCAAAAAGTTGCCAAGTATAGTCGCCCGAAGGATCACAACCTGGGGTAGACGTGGCAACACGCAGGTGCTCATCGCACAGTAGTGCCACTACACTGCGTTCGCTTAGTAATCCCTGTTGGTCTTGTTGTTCAGTGCGAACACACAGCGCCAAGGTATTGCTGGCAAAGGGCTGCACATCGGCTGTCAACCCGATTGCACGCAGGTGCTCCGGATGGGACAGATTGGCAGATGCAAATAACGCTGGCCTAGCGCCGGCTTCAATCTCCTGTCGCAGCAGCCCCGCTGGCGCAAATTTGGCGTTGACCTGACATCCGCCTGCCTGCCGAAAGGCTGCAAGCAGTTCGCCAAATGCCAAGCGTAAACTGCCTGCGCTGTAGAGCTCAATCTGCTGCATACTCTTATCCTCAAAAACGCGTGTAGCGTGGAACCAACACCGAGCGTGAAACCCCGCCCTCTTCTGGCAAACAGACCCGAGCGATCGGAAGGCCGAACAAACGACTTAAAATGGCCGGAGTCAGCACCTCGTCGGGAGGCCCCTGCAGCGGTTTATGCTCACCCAGAAGTAGCACCTTGTCGGCGATGGCTAGCGCGTGACTTGGCTGATGCGTCGTAAATACAATGCCCATGCCTTGTTGTTTCGCCAGATGATCAAGCAGCGTCAATGTTTGATCCTGATGGCGTAAATCCAGCGCCGAAGTCGGCTCATCGAGCAACAGCAGATCACAACGGGTGACCAGAGCACGCGCAATCAGAACCAACTGCTGTTGTCCTCCTGAAAGACGAGCGAACTCAACCTCGGCCAGTTGTCGAATATTTACCTGCTCTAATGCTTCCAGCGCACATTGCTGATCGCGCACTGAGGGGCTTTGATACCAGGCCAAAGCACTGGCTCGCCCCATAAGAACCACATCTATCACCCGATAGGAAAAAGGTAAACGAAAGTGCTGGGGTACATAACCTATCGCCGTGGGCTTAAAAATGTGGCCTGCCGTGGGTTGGCATTGGCCGAGCAGGATGGCAAGCAGTGTACTCTTGCCACTGCCATTGGGACCAAGCAGTGCCAGCACGCAACCAGCCGCCAAGTCAAAGGAGAGATCACTAAATAGAGGCGCTTGCCGCTTCCACCCCATCTCAAGATGTTCAACAACCAGCAAACGATCACTCATGCCACATCATCCGTTGACGCTGCAACCACACTCCAGCAAACAGAGGCGCACCGATCAGTGCTGTGAGTATGCCAAGAGGGATCTCCCCTTGGCTTAATGTTCGGGCCAGATCATCGATAAGCAGCATATAGAGCCCACCCAAGCCAGCCGAGAGCGGCAGCAGACGTCGATGATCCGGCCCTCCAAGTTGCCGCGCCAAGTGAGGAACTACCAGCCCCACCCAAGCGATAGCGCCACTCACGGCAACCTGAGCGGCCACGAGCAACGCACACAGTAAGATAATCCACCACCTGAGATACCCGGTATTGATGCCAAGCGCACGGGCATCTACATCATCGAGGGAGAGAAGATTCAACCGCCACCTCAATACCAACAAAATGCCTCCAGCCAACAATAGCGGGATATAGAGGATGGCGAGTTTGGCAAAAGAGGCTGTAGCAAAACTGCCGAGCAACCAGAATACAATGCTGGGCAGCGTCTCCTCACTGTCCGCCAGATATTGCACCAGACTCACACAGGCGGAGAAAAAACCACTGACGATCAATCCTGCCAAAACCAGGGACAACAACCCTCCCCTTTTTTGCGCGCCACCACCGAGTATAAAAACACACAGTAACGAGGTAATTCCGCCCATAAGGGAGAGTCCTAATAGCAACCAGGAAGAGAGCCCAAACAAAATCGCCAAGGCCCCGCCCAACGCCGCCCCAGAAGAAACACCAATAATATGGGGATCCACCAGTGGATTTCGAAACACCCCCTGCAACGCAGCGCCAGCCAACGCAAGGGTCGCTCCGGCCCCAAACGCCATCAGCACACGAGGAAGACGCACCATTAACACCACCTGACGCGCCACGGCATCCTCATCACCACTTGGCGAAAGCGGGTTGAGTATTAGCCAACCGACCTTTTCGACGCAGACGCTATAGTGTCCCAATGTCAGCGAATAGACCGCGGCAAGCAGACACAGTGGCGCCAACCACCAGAATTTCACGACTTGGCAGCGCAGCAGGTTGCGTGGTAGTACCGCTGATAATAATGATCGACCTGTTGCTGCAAAGAGATATCGCTAAACCGCGTAGGATAGAGTGTCTTGGCCATCCACAACTCACCAAGGGCAACGGCTTCGGGCATCGGATAGCCCCAGGCTTTGGCATATTCCGGCATCAAATAAATGCGATGATGTTTGACTGCATCAATGGTTTGCCATTGCTCAGAGTGTGTGATCTCCTCGACGACTTCGGGATAACGCTCTTGCACAAAAATGACCTGAGGATTCCATTTCAGTACATCTTCGATAGATACCTGTTGATACCCTTTGATATCCTTTGCTGCCACGTTGCTGGCACCAGCGTGCTCCATCATCAAGCCTGTATACTTGCCAGAGCCGTACGTCGTCAGCCCCGGATTAGCCATGTATACGCGTACACGCGCGTCAGGTTTCAGATCCTTGAGCCGTTGCGACACCAAGGCTCTGCCCGCCAATGTATCCTTGATCATTGCCTCAGCCCGGTCGGTATGTCCCATCACTTGTGCAATCAGTCGAATACCATCCACCAAACCGTTGGTATAAACCTCATCTTCATTGGCAAGGGTCGGGTTGAGCTTGTTAGCCTGGTCACCACTGACACGCCGCAGGGAAATACCCACCACTGGGATCCCGGCCTGCTCAATCTGGGCAATCATCGCAGATGGCGCATAGTTGGCGACAAACACCACTTGGGGATGTAACGCAAGCAGACTTTCCATGTTCACGCTCGTGATATCGCCTGGTTCAGGCAATGTCGCCAGCGTTGGTGCCAGTCTGAGATAGTTTGAGCCCAGTTGCTTTTTCCAAGAGCCAAGCACCCCCACCACCTGATCCATCGCCCCAAGTTGGACCAATAAATTCAGCGTCTGGTGCTGCAACACCACCGCGCGCTCGATGTGATCAGGAACGGTTACATTACGGCCAAGTTGGTCAATAACGTGACGATCAGCCCATGTCACTGGGGAAAAAAGAAGGGATAGCAGTAGTAATGCCGAGATACGACGTAACATGATGAAGACTCCCGATAACAACGCCCTTTAACGATGAAAAACATCTACAGACAACATTTCATATCAGGTCGCGCTGATAGATATCCGCCAGATGCATACACAGAAGCTAATCTCCTGCTCCTTAAATAATCACTATCACGCGAGCCAGAACCTATTACCGGCATATGCCACTGTGTCCTAACTCAATACTGACACGTTCAGCCGTTAGCTTGCATGAGATTAAAAAGCTCAGAGGGGCAGCATGCTACGCCTCAATACCGTCAACAGCCAGTCCAACCCGGGTGATGAATCGGGTTAAAATCCATCAGCGTATAGGCGAGCTGACAAAGAGTCCGATACTGAGATGCCACTACTGCCCATCACAGCCAACAAGTCCATCCCTTTTTTGGCCGCTGATTGCTGATAATTATTGGTGATGAGGTGAATGACCGAGTACATGCTTCGGCACTTGGTCTTGCACTATTTCGCCCTGGTCGAGCCGGATGCAACGATGAAAGTGTTTCAGAATAAAATGATAGTCGTGACTAATACAAAGCACCGTACACGGCTGCCCTTTACAATAAGCAAGCCAACGCTCAAAGACGACCAGCCAATGGCTATCAAAGTCACGGCTTGGTTCATCAAGGAGCAACACATCGGGTGACATGGCCATTAAAGCAGCAACGGCTATCATCCGTCGTTGCCCGGCATTAAGATCCAAAGGGTGACACTTGGCAACATCGGTAAGACCACAAAACGCTAACGCCTCGTGAGTTCGACTCAGAACATCACGGACTGGTAATTGTTGGGCATGCAGACCGAACGCGACTTCATCAAATACCGAACTATGGAATAACTGTTTTTCCACCTCTTGAAACAATACGCCAATACGACTGGCTCGTTGCCTTGCTGTCAGTGACGTCAGTGACATGCCATCTAATTTAACAACGCCTTGGCGGGGAGTCAGCAGACCGGCAAGTAAACGCAGTAGGGTCGATTTTCCTGCGCCATTATCGCCAACTAACGCGACCCACTCCCCATCGGCAATATTAAGTGATAGATCATTGATACAAGGTGCGAGATTGCCCGGCCACAGCCAACTCAGATGCTCAGTGATTAACATAGTGTTCATCAACCATGATGAATAATAACCCCAGCTTGACTGGCATACGGCAGTATATCTTCAGCGCCACCCTCAGCTAATATTGAACCATGTTCTAATACCACCCCCTTCATACAAAATCCCAGTGCTGGATAAATATGTTTTTCAAACAATATGACGACACTTTGGTGAGTCTCAGCCCAAGCTAAAAGCATGCTCAGCATTTCGCCGGTCGCATGGGGTGTTAACCGGGTAAAAGCTTCATCAAGCAATAACAAGCGGGGGCACATCGCCAATGCTCCGGCAATCACAACCCGTTGAGCCTCACCACCTGACAGGGTGGACGGATGACGCTCTCTCAAATGAACGGTTTTTGTCAACTCAAGTGCCTCATCAAGCCGGGTTAAAATCTCGGCAGTAGGCAGGCATAGATTTTCAGGACCAAAGGCAATCTCTTCTTCAACGCTGAACGTACAACCTGATAATTGTAAGCGTGGGGACTGCTGAACGAGCTGAACCCGAGCGGCTTGTTCAGCCAGCCGGCGCCCCCCCAGCGATGCTTCACCTAATATTCTTGCCTGTCCGTGGATTCGTCCAGAAAGATGCTCGGGATAACAACCAGCCAGTAATTGTGCCAACACACTCTTACCAGCACCATTGCCACCAAAAAAACCAATAATACCGGGTGATCGCACAGAAAAATTTAATGGGCCAACACACGGCTCACTCCCAGGAAAAGCAAAGCTAAGATCCTGAAGCTCTACCATATCAACCACACACCCAGCTCAATGAGGCCTACGATCAGTAAACAATAACGCCCTCGTTGCTGCCATATTGGATCCGGTGGTGCCCACAACGTAACACGATGACGATGAAGACGAAAAGCACGCATGTCCAGCGCCGCACCACGTACAGATAGTTCATTGATTTCATTCATAACTAGTGGCGTAATCAGAGCAGGAATATAACGTAACCGCTGATACCAGCCTTCATCCAGCGGGACGCCGCGGGCCAGCTGAGCCTCATGAATAGCAGCAAGCTGCTGACGTAGCTGTTCGGCAATTAACAATGGCCCTGCCATTAAATAAGCAAAACTGATTGGAAGACGACTGGCGAAAAGAGCACGAATAAAACGTCGGGTTGGCATGGCCAGTAACATGATCTGACCGCCCGACATCACCGCCAATAACCTTAACCAGAGAGCGACGACACCTGGCATAGCATTGCCATCAACCGGCTGACCTGTAAGCCAATGAGCCAACCAACCACTGTGGACCAACCATAAACCTGCCGCCATAGGCAGCATAATCCAGGTAACATACTTAGCTCGCGCTCTGGTGCGCTTGCAAAAAAACAACAAGCCATAAAGGCTGAAGCTAACTGCCACAAGTAAATAATTCAGTGGTATCAGCAGAGTGCTAATACCACCTACCAACCAGATTGTCAGCACAGTAAAGGGATGCATCAACGTGATGTGGCGTAGTTCGGAAATTTCAGCAGGGTACGCTGCGGCAATTTCCCGAGCAGTAACCAGACAACAACACAAGTCAGAACCTTGTCGATTAGATTAGCCCCTAAAACCGTGAGTGCCACCGATTCAATCAGATCATTACCCATGGAGTGCACATAAGCCACCAGGAAATCGGCCCCGCTCCCAGTCACACCACCAAACAGATAGGTGCGAATGGGTACCGCAATAATAGTCACAGCAAGGGTAATCAGCACCCCAGCCAAGACCACCTTCACACCATGTTTAAACCAGCCACTTTTGGCCAGCACACCGGCTACCAGTCCAATCACCATTGCCACAGGAGCAAAGGCTGCAGCAACAGGATCAGTCAATACTCCCCATATAAGGTTGGTCAACAATCCTGTAATGAGCCCAATCCAGGGACCCGCCAATGCAGCGCTTAAAATAGTACCGATAGAATCTAGAAATATTGGTAGCTTAAGCATGGATGCCAGTTGCCCACCAATCATGTTGATGGCAATAGCGATCACGATCAATACCAGTGTTTGGCTCGATAAGTATGAGTTTCGCATACACTATCCTTTTACAAATTTATTTAACGCTTGGATATGTCCAGTTCTTCGTAGCCAGATAAATCACACTGTACACGATTGAACACGACCGATGTGAGCTCACCAATCACCAATTCGAGGGTGGTCCGAATTGAACAACCAGGCAAAACATGGCCACCGAACATCCGTCCCGCTTCATCAGAAATACACAGGTGTAAATGCTCACCATTTTCATCCAGAGTACCACTGAGCGAAATAACCTCAAACTTACCGGTGAAAACGGTTGATTCCGCTCGCCCTGCAAATCGCAACGAGACATCAGTCAAACTCCCGACACTTGCCGCAATAAAAGCAGCCCTCAGTTGACGTGTCTGCATCACCCTTCGCAGCTCTGACAATAATTCCTGGCCAGGCAACAAGCGCACAGAGTAAAAAGTGGCAGAGGAAGCAAGTATATTCTGCAAGGTACACTCCTTGACGACCCGCTTTATCACTGTTTTTGCAATGATAGACAGGATGCTAGAAGAAACAGGATGGCCAGTACACTGGAAAGCCCGAACGACACCCGATTGAGTTAGCAAGGATGGAGAGTAAGAGTAAACTCGAGTATACCTTGTGATCAGAATCAATAAAAAACGTCGGTATGGGTATGGCTGTCATAGGCGTCAGACAATGCTTGTCGTTAGTGGCCGTGACAGTGTTGCCCTCAAGGAAATCTGGCCGCACCGGGCGAGCGATCCCCAGATTATTCCACATGCTAATGTGGTCACCATCATAGCCACCTGCCCGAAGAGCAATCGGCATTGTTGTGACACCGGCCGGTTTGCAGTCATTGAAGAGGTCGGGTGTGTTGCTCGCCGGTCGGGATTGACTCGCGCCATCCTTGGCGCTCGCCTTGTGGGCAGCATGCAGCTGTCCCAAACGGCAGTTCTGCCGTTTGGTCGAACAGGGTTCGAACCAAGTCCGCCCATCACCGCATAAAACAAAAAGACCCTGTCTTGCGACAGGGCCTTTTTGTTTTATTTGGCGGTGAGGGAGGGATTCGAACCCTCGATACGTTGCCGTATACACACTTTCCAGGCGTGCTCCTTCAGCCACTCGGACACCTCACCAAATTTTGTTAGTTCAGTATGGTGGCTGTGCGGAGCACGCTATGCGTGCTTTCATGTCGACCTTGTCGACGTGCAGCCACTCGGACACCTCACCAAATTTTGATCTGTTGTTTAGCGTGTTCAGTCAACACGTGGTACGCACGCTGCTGCGCCGGAACGGGGCGTACTTTAGGGAAATACCCTCCCCCCGTCAACAGATTTATCGCCGCTCGAGCGCGTTCGAACAATTAATGAACGGAGTTGGTCCCCACTTCGATTTCCGGGAGATTCAGATAACCCAAACGTTCGCATTCGGCAACCACTTCATGGGTGGTCGCGATGGTGCTGTTTACAAACAGCATAAATTGCTCGAGCGAGAGTCCCGCCTTGGTAAACACGGTATGGCCGACCACCAGACGCGGCAGGCTGTCATCGGTCACATCGACAAACACCTTAAGCGACGGGTATTGCATATTCAAACGGCCAACGTCCGCGACCATAGGAAGCAGTGCAGAAGGGCGAAGCTCCAGCTCGGTTGAAAACAAGAGTCCCTCTTCTTCAACAAAGACCCTGCTCTCTTGCACGCCATCAACCGATTGCAGGGACACAATATGGATGCCATGGCACTGATCACACACATAGTGCTCGATGCGGGCTGACTGCAGCCAACGCATCACCATTTCAGAACTGGGAATATTCATGCTTTGAAGAAGAACTCTGCAGGATGGAGCGCGCAGTCTAAACCAAAATACCCCCTAGCAGAAGATCTCAGCGCCTTGGCCGCAATGACGACACTGCCCGGCGCCACACACCTTTATGGCGATGATTGGGGTATCGCCATACCAGAGGCCCGCGTTACGTCTGGCAGGTCGGCTGTCCATTCGCATACCCGGTTCTTGCCTGACAGTTTGGCCTGATAGAGCGCCTTGTCGGCGCGGCGCAGCGCCTCATCCAGCGTTTCGCCCGGTTGCAGCCAATCCATGCCGATGCTCGCAGTAATCGGCAATCCATCAATCCGCATATCAGCAATGTCGCGGCACAGGTGCTGGCACAACGCGGCAGCCTTACCATCAGGCCGCTGAGCAAGCAAGACGAACTCCTCACCACCAAAGCGGCCCACAAGCAGTCCGGGTTGCTGCGAGAGCGTTTGGGCCACGCTTTGCAGCACCCTATCTCCGGTATCATGGCCAAAACAGTCGTTGATCAGTTTGAAATCGTCCAAATCCAACATAGCCAGCATCATGGGCTCGTTGGTCAGCTGACGCCCGAGTTCATGGTGTAATCCGCGCCGATTGAATACACCGGTCAATGCATCACGCAGGGCCAGCTCACGCAGCATCATGTTGCGCCGCTCGGTGCAAAGCAGCAGAAATCCTATCGAACTCAGATACCCACCCACCAGCATGGAAATATAAGGAATCACATTGACCAGTTGTCGACGAAATGGCGAGCCGACCGTTTCAACCGACAGCAGCCCCATTCTGAGCAGGGTCAACGCCATTATCAGCGCCATGACGGCCATAAATAGCCGCGAGGCCAGAGGAGAATCCTCCCGTCCGTGTTGCCACAGTAGCCAAACGCTGGTGCTGCCCCACGCAAGAAACGCCAGGCTGGAGAGAACGATCCGCACACTGACAGCCAACTCGACATAAAACGCCCACGCCATCAGCACAGCAAATGCCAGCACCCCCCCCCACCAGACTCGCCAGGCTGGCGGCAGAGCAAAGAAACGACGCAGCGACGCCACCATCAGCGCCACATGGGTAATCAAGAACACATTGCCGACCCACAACCCAACCGCTGAGGTGGTTAACAATTGCATGGCAAATCCGGACTGGCCGATCACGGCCAGCAGGCTGCCCAACCACCAGAGCCCGGTACCAGGCATATCCCGGTGCGTCATCCAGGTCAGCGACAGGGTCAGAAAACCCAGCAGATAGCCGAATAGAGCCAGCAGCATAAGTGTATAAATATCTAGTTTTAGTAGAAAAATTTCCATTTCATCCATCTACCAGCCGGCATAACTGGCGGGAGTATATGTGAGCGCTGAACCGTTTGTCCTCCCCCATACTGACCGCCACTCATGCTGGCGAATCTGCAGGTAAGGGCTTGCACCGACAAGCGGAGATAGATATGTTGGATCATCGAGATATCATTGCTGTGCAAGTCGCTCTTGCGGGTGACAGCTCTCTGTTTTAACTGGAGTTGAACAAATCTTCCGCAATATTGTGCTGCATAAAACGGTGATCTCGTTGCTGGCCGTAGGCCACTTCCCGTCTTGCCTGTTGCCGGATGCGACAGCTGTTCTCACAGGGAATGCGTGGGCGCAGGTTCAAGGCAGAACACAACATCGACAGAGACGTCAAAATGATAAAAAAGCTGATTCTTACCGCATTACTGTTTTGCGGTCTGGCCCAGGCCAGTACCGTTGATGACATCCTCAAGCGCGGCACCCTGCGTGTTGGTTTCGATGCAGGCTACCAACCCTTTGAAATGACCAACAAGCAAGGCCAATACATCGGTTTTGATGTGGACTTGGCCAAGCTAGTTGCCAAGGACATGGGCGTCAAGGTCGAGTTCGTGAACACGGCATGGGACGGTATCATCCCGGCGCTGCTGACCGACAAATTTGACGTCATCATGGGCGGCATGACCGTCACTCCCCAACGTAACCTGCGCGTGAACTTTGCCGATCCCTACATCGTAGTGGGTCAGACCATCGTGCTGCGCAAGGATCTGGCTGGCACCATCAAGTCCTTCCAAGACCTGAACGATCCGAAGTACAAGATTGCCGTCAAGCTCGGTACCACCGGGGAAGAAGCCGTCAAGCGTCTGATCCCGAAGGCTCAGATCTTCCAATTTGAAACCCAGGACGATGCCAAGCTGGAAGTGATCAACGGCAAGGTAGATGCCTTTGTTTACGACCTGCCCTACAACGCCGTGTTTGCCTCGCAAAACGTGGGCGCCGTGGTGCACCTCGACAAGCCCTTCACTTTCGAGCCGCTGGCCTGGGCCGTGCGCAAAGGTGATGCAGATTTTATCAACTGGCTGAACAACTACCTGCGTCAAATCAAGGGCGACGGTAGCTATGATCGCCTCTACAAGAAGTGGTTTGAGTCCACCGACTGGCTCAAGCAACTCAAGTAAGCACGTCTTGCAAGGGCGGCCACTGGCCGCCCTTATCGCTCAATAACAATATTTTCGTTAGTAAGAACAAGAGGTTGTCATAGTGCCGAGCACAAAACCTGTACGCCAGATGGAAAAGCGCCCCCACCCGTTACTGTGGCATGGCGTGTTTGCTTTTTTGATGCTGCTCGTTGGCCTTGGAATTTATCAAGCCGTTCAGGCCGTCAATTACACCTGGCGCTGGGAGCGGATCCCCCAATACATCGTCTATCAAACCGAGCAAAAGAGCTTTGCCGAATTTGACGGCACCATCGTCGCCGACAAGGGCGCGCTGTGGCTGCAAGATGATCAGGATGCCAAGCATCGCCAGGCCGTCGCGGCCGAGGGTGCCGTGGTTGCTGAAGGGGATACCGTCTTTCGCGGTGACGCGCTCGATAGTCACAAAGAGTGGACTGCAGGCCCGATTGCCATGGGTGTTTGGGTCACCGTCAAGCTATCCTTCTTCTCCGGCATCGTTGCCATCATTCTGGGAACACTGACCGGGCTGGCGCGTCTGTCGCACAACCCGGCGCTGCGCAATCTGTCGGTGACCTACATCGAGATCATCCGCGGCACCCCGCTGCTGGTGCAGATCTTTATCGTCTATTTCTTTATCGGCACCGTGTTAAACCTCGATCGCTTCACGGCCGGGGTCGCCGCGCTGGCGGTCTTTACCGGCGCTTATGTGGCCGAAATCGTGCGTGCCGGTATCAGCTCCATTCACAAAGGGCAGATGGAAGCAGGGCGCAGCCTTGGCATGACCGCCGGGCAGACCATGCGTTACGTCATTCTGCCCCAGGCGTTCAAGCGTGTACTGCCGCCACTGGCGGGTCAATTCATCAACCTTATCAAGGACTCCTCCCTGGTGTCGGTCATCTCGATTACCGATCTCACCAAGGCCGGTCGCGAAGTGGTCAGCTCTACCTTCAGCCCGTTCGAGGTCTGGTTTACCGTGGCCCTGCTCTATCTGCTGCTCACCGGTACCCTGTCGTTCCTAGTTCGTCGCCTCGAGGTGAAATATGCAAAAAGCAACTGATCCCATCATCTACGCCGAGGGCGTCGAGAAGTTTTACGGCACGGCTGTGCATGCCCTGAAAAACGTCACCACCCAGGTGGCAGAAGGGGAAGTGGTGGTGATTGTCGGCCCGAGCGGCTCGGGCAAATCGACCTTTCTGCGCACGCTTAACCAGCTTGAGACCATCAACGATGGCTCCATCGTGGTCGATGGCATCAGCCTGACCGAGCCCGGTAACGTCAACAAGTTGCGTGAAGAGGTGGGCATGGTGTTCCAGTCCTTCAACCTGTTCCCGCATCTAACTGTGCTTGAAAATATCTGCCTTGCTCCGCAGAAGGTTCGCGGCCTGTCGCGTAAAGATGCCGAGGACCGGGCCAAGGCACTGCTGCTCAAAGTAGGTTTGTCGAACAAGGCCGAGAGCTACCCGTCCCAGCTCTCCGGCGGCCAGCAGCAGCGGGTGGCGATCGCCCGCGCCCTGGCTATGCAACCGCGCATCATGCTGTTTGATGAGCCAACCAGTGCGCTCGACCCGGAAATGGTGGGTGAAGTGCTCGAAGTCATGAAGAGCCTGGCACGCGATGGCATGACCATGGTGGTGGTTACCCACGAAATGGGCTTTGCTCGCGAAGTGGCCGACCGGGTGCTGTTTATGGAAAACGGTGAGCTGCTGGTCGATGACACGCCCGAAGCGTTTTTCGACACCCCCGCCTCGGAGCGGCTGCAACGCTTTTTAAGCCAAGTGCTATAAGCTGCTAGCAACATGTCATAAACAGAAGGGGAGCCGTGATGGCTCCCCTTCTTATTACTTCGCGTGGTGATTACGAAAGCTGCTGACCGAAACTCCAAAGCGCAGGAAGTAGTGCGACCAGCGTGATCCCTGCCAGCAGCCGCTCACGGCCACCCAGAGGCAGGCCCAGCTTTCTGCGGGTATGCAGGAACAAAAGCAGGCCCGGTCCGTAGAGCAGAATCGAGAGCAGCAGATATTCCACTCCCGCCGCATAGAGCAGCCACAGACCGTAGACAGTGGCCAGCAGCGCCGCGATGCGCACTTTAAGATCGCCCTCGCCCGCCAGCGACAGCTTGAGCAGGTAGGCACCAATCAGGAAATAGGGCACCAAAATCATCGAGGTGGAGACCAGCAGCAGGTTGGTATACCCCTTGCCAAGCAGCCACACCAACAGCAGGCATCCCTGAACCGTGAGGCTGGTGAGCCAGAGCGAGGCGACCGGCGTACCGGATTCGTTCTGCTGCTTAAACACCGCCGGGAAGGCGCCACGCTGCGCGGCGCTATAAGGCACCTCGGCGGCAAACAGCGTCCAGCTCACATACGAGGCCAGCACCGAGACAATCAGGCCGAGGCTGATCACCACCTTGCCCCAGTGACCGCTCATGTGCGCCATCAGCCCGGCCATAGAAGGGTTGCTGAGCGCAGCCAGCTCAGGGCGCCCCAGAATACCGAGCGAGAGCACCGAGACCAGCACATAGAGCGCCAGTGCCAGCAACACGCCAAGCACAGTGGCACGGCCTACGTCACGCTTGCTGCGTGCCCGCGCCGACAGCACCGCCGCCCCTTCGATACCGGTAAAGACCCACAGGGTGATCAGCATGGTGTTACGCACCTGCTCGGAGACCGGCTGGGCCAGGCTCTCCCCTTGCACATCGGCATGGAACACGACCGGGTCAAACCAGTAGCAGGCCAAGGCGATAAAGATCAGCAGCGGCAGGCTCTTTGCCAGCGTCGCGACCAGATTAAACAGCGCCGCCTGGCGAATGCCGCGCACTACCAACAGATGCACCCCCCACAGGATGCATGACTCACCAAGGAAGGCCCAAACGGTGTTTCCCTCACCAAACCAGGTGTATTGCGGCGTATCGACAAAGCTGCTGAGCGCGGCAAACGCCACCACCAGATAGCCGACGACACCGATGGTGGCACAGAGCCAGTAGCCCCAGGCACTGAAAAAACCGACCAGATCGCCAAACCCTTCACGGGCATAGCTGTAGATGCCACCATCAAGTTGTGGTCGCAGCCGGGATAGATAGAGAAAACAGGCGGCCAGCGCCAGGATGCCAACACCGGTCACCACCCAGCCGATCAGCACTGCATTGACGCCAGCTACCGCTGCCATATTCTGCGGCAGGCTGAAGACCCCGGCGCCCACCATGGAGCTAAAAACCAGTGCGGTCAGCGACCAGAGTCCAATCTTGCGTTCGCTCATGCCGGCTCCTTGAAACGTTCACTGAGCGCCGCAATGTGCTCCGGGCCAATGCCGCAGCAGCCGCCAATCAGGCTAGCGCCCTGGCGTTGCCAGCGCTCGGCCCACTCCAGATAGTCACGCGGGCCCAGGTCATCACGGATCTCGTCCAAACCATCATTGGCAGTCGCTTCTTTAGGTTGCGGCGGGAAGGCATTGGCGTAAGCGCCCAGACGCACGTCGCTGCGCTCAAGCATGTTCAGGGTTGCGGTGGCTTCCGCCAACGCTGCCCCAATGACCTCGGGCTGACAGCAGTTAAACAGAATCGCGGATGCGCCGGCCTCGACCAGTGCACGAACAGCGGCGCTCACCGGCTCGCCCGAGCGCAGGCGCGGCTCGGCATGGGGATGCTCGTCTTCCAAGGTGAACGACACCCAAAACGGCTTACCGTCATCCGGCAACAGCGCGCGATAGGCCAGCGGCTCGGCAATCAGGCTCATGGTTTCGGTGAGCCAGATATCCACGCTGGGAGAAAGGGCCGCAATCAAAGGGGTGGCCAGCTCGCGTACCCGCTCCGGTTGATAGAGATCGGCACGATAAGAGCCAAACAGCGGCGGCAGCGAGCCAGCCACACGAACACCCGGGTGACGATCCGCTACCTCACGCGCCAGACGACCCGCCAAAGCAGCCAACGTTGCACCGTCACGGGCAAAACGCGCTTCACCAATGTGGAACGGTACCAGCGCATAGCTGTTACTGGTAATGACGCGCGCACCGCTTTGTGCATAGCTCTCATGCACAGCGCTGACTGTCTCTGGTGCCTCGATCAAGGCCAACGCCGACCACTCCGGCTGGCGGAACGGAGCGCCGCGACGCGCCAGCTCTCGACCCATGCCTCCATCCAGAACGTCAACCCCTTGTCTGTCACTCATGATGCTCTCCGGCGTATGATTGTTATTGATAGGACACCCAAACATTCAGATGTTTAGACGTCCAAACATCTTGCCCTATCAATAACGTGAACGCAATCACCTTCCCCTCCCTGTTTCCCCGTCACGACAAATTGCTTTTTCGGTGACGACTGATTGCTGCGTATCGTGCAGCAAGCGCAGAAAAACAAAGGGCCGATCATCTGATCGGCCCTTTGGCATGTGAACTCAACTCATTTATGAGTTGTTGTCGCGGCGCTTGTTACCAAACTTGCGATTCTTGTCGTAACCACCTTCACGCTGGTTGTCACGACGCTCCTTGAACGGACGACGCTCTTTGTTGAACGTACGGTCGCCACGGAACTGACGCGGTGCGGCGCTGCGGGTCCCTTCCGGCACTTCGGTATAGGGGGTGATCATCAGCGGACGCTGGCACACACGAGCACGGCGCAGCACTTCCATCACCTCGGCGCTCATGCCACGGGGCAGGTCGACAGTGGAGAAGTCGTCAGCAATCTCGATGTTACCGATGTAGCGGCTCTCGAGGTTGGCTTCGTTGGCGATAGCGCCCACGATCTGGCCCGGCTTGACGCCGTGATGGGAACCGACTTCCACGCGGAAGCGCTCCATCTGCATGTCCGGGTTGTCTTTAAGCGGCCGCGGGGCAAGATCCGGCATACGACGGGCAGGACGATCGCCACGATCATTGCTACGGGAGAAGTCGCGCTCACCGCGATCACCAAAATCACGCTGTTCACGGCGCTCGAATTCGCGGGGCGGCTGGGAGAGCAGCGGATCCGGCTTGGATTCGTCGAGCAGCAGCGGCTGATCACCTTGTACCAGCTTGGCCAGAGCGGCAGCCAGTTCAATCGGATCACACTCATCTTCCGAGACCAGCTCGTTAATGAGTTCGTAATAGTTGTCGAGCTCTTCGCCCAGCATGGTTTCGCGGATACGCTCCTTGAACTTGGCCATGCGGTGCTGGTTGATGTCAGCCATGGTCGGCATCTTCATCGGCTCGATGCTTTGACGTGTGGCGTGCTCGATGGCGCGCAGCATACGGCGCTCACGCGGAGCCACAAACAGAATCGCTTCACCCTTACGACCGGCACGACCGGTACGACCGATACGGTGTACGTAGGACTCGGTGTCGTACGGAATGTCATAGTTGACGACGTGGGTGATACGCTCAACGTCCAGACCACGGGCGACCACGTCGGTGGCGATCAGGATGTCCAGCTGGCCTTGACGCAGCTTCTCAACGGTACGCTCACGCAGCTTCTGCGGAATGTCACCGTGCAGGGCTTCACAGGCGTGACCGCGGGCAGCCAGCTTGCCAGCCAGCTCTTCGGCGGCGTTTTTGGTGCGCACGAACACCAGCAGGGCTTCGTAGGATTCCACTTCCAGCAGACGGGTCATGGCTTCCAGCTTGTGGGTGCCAGTGACCTGCCAGTAGCGCTGGCGAATGGTGGTCGCAGTTGCGGTCTTGGACGCAATCTTGACCTCTTTCGGATTCTTCAGGTGCTTCTGGGCAACACGACGGATCTGATCCGGCATGGTGGCGGAGAACAGGGCAACCTGACGACCGGCCGGGCACTGATCCATGATCCAGTCCACGTCGTCGATAAAGCCCATGCGCAGCATTTCGTCCGCTTCGTCGAGGACCAGCGCCTTGAGGCCGGAGAGATCCAGGTTTTTGCGACGAATAAGGTCCATCACGCGGCCCGGAGTACCGACAACGACCTGCACACCACGGCGCAGTGCGCGGATCTGGGTGTCATAGGAGGAGCCGCCATAGATGGGCAGCACTTGGAAATCGGTCAGGTGGTGAGCGTAACGCTGGCACGCCTCGGAAACCTGGATGGCCAGCTCACGAGTCGGAGCGAGCACCAGAATCTGGGTTGCGCGGTTGCCGGCCTCCAAGCGCGACAAAAGCGGAAGTGCAAAGGCTGCGGTCTTCCCTGTACCGGTCTGGGCCTGTCCCAGCAGATCGTGGCCGGCCAACAGAGGTGGAATGGCAGCGGCTTGGATCGGGGACGGACGCTCATAGCCCACGTCATGAAGTGCTTTGAGAATGGGCGCGGCCAATCCGAGCTCGTCAAACAAGGGCAATTGTTCGGTATCAGACATAGATTCTTCCAGGTTAGGCAGGCGGTTCACACCGCGAATAATGCAAAAAGGCCGGGGATTATATCGCCAATTTGCTGTCCTGTCTTGAAAAATGTGACAAGTATCGCAGCGACTTAGCCAAGTATATGCCTCTTCCAAAAGCTTGCCACTGTTACCCCCCAAGAGGGGGATTATGCCTCTTCCCGCTTGGCCTTGAGCACCGCCATGGTAATGCGGCTGGTGCAGATCAGTCGGTCACGCTCGTCCTTGATTTCAATCTGCCACACCTGGGTGGTGGCCCCCAGATGCACCGGTCGGGTGATGCCAGTGACCACCCCTTCGCGCTTGGCGCGGATGTGGTTGGCATTGATATCAAGACCGACGCAGTAGTGCCCGTTATCAACCGACATGTTGGCGGCAATCGACCCCAGGGTTTCGGCCAATACCACCGAGGCACCGCCGTGCAGCATGCCCAGCGGTTGATGGGTGCGGCTGTCCACCGGCATGCTGGCAGCAATCCAGTCATCGCCAAACCCGGTGTAGTGAATATCCAGATGAGCCATCAGCGTGTTGCGAGAGCTCGCTTCCAGCCCCTCAAGGCTGACAGGTTTTTTCCAGATGGACATGATATCTGCTCGTGATGAGTAAGGGCCTTGCCCCTACCAGGGATAAGTCACCCCGGGCCAATCGGCCCAAGGCATGTCACGGCCGGGAAAGACCGGTTTTTTCCAGCGCCAGCGCGCCGCCAGCCAGCGCCGCAGCCAGCGTTCAAACTCCGCCTCGCCAAACGGGCATTGCGCCACCAGCCAGAAAAAGACTTCCACCTCCACCTCCGGCAACACCGATGGATAGAGGTGCACCGCGCCTATCAGCTCGCTCTCGTCTGGCAGCCAAAGGCTATAGGCAAACGAGCGGCGCGACAGACGCTCGGAGACCTGCCACTGCACATCCTGCTGATGCTGCTCAAGGGAAAAATGCTCGGAAGGCCAGCCGTCATCGGGGCGAAACAACTGATGCAACCGGTCGCGCTCGCGCATCAGCACCAGAAACTCAAGAGTGGCCTGCGACTCCTCGCAGGCCTTGAGTAACCAGTTCTCGTGCCGCTCATCAAGCGGCACCACGAAGCGCTTGCTGGGCTTTAGGATCACACCAGCTCCAGCAGCGCCTGCAAGGGGTGCTTGAGCTTCTCACCCTCGATACGCTTGACCTGACTGCGGCAGGAATAACCGGTCACCAGACAGCGTTCGTGGGGCAGACGCGACAGCGGCTCGGCCCAACTTAAGGCATAGATATTCTTCGAATGCTCGACCATGCGAGCATCGTGACCATAAGTGCCCGCCATACCGCAGCAACCGACCGATACCGCTTCCAGGCGCGCACCAAAGCGCTCGAACACCCGCTTCCAGTCTGCATGGGACGAGGGCACGGCGGTTTTCTCGGTGCAGTGGCCAAACAGATACCAGGGCTCCCCATCCAGCGGACGAGCATCTGCCTGCGGCAGACCCATCAGCCACTCTTGCACCAGCATGACGTTGAACTCACC
The DNA here is from genome assembly GCF_900156095.1 of Aeromonas sp. RU39B. Lineage (GTDB taxonomy): Bacteria > Pseudomonadota > Gammaproteobacteria > Enterobacterales > Aeromonadaceae > Aeromonas. The sequence goes on along the minus strand of NZ_FTMJ01000002.1, from coordinate 212,220 downwards.
ACGGGCCTCGCCCAGCGCCTTAACGTATTCGTCGCGATAGCACAGCACCATGGCTGGATCGGCGCCAATCAGCGGCACGCCAAGGCGTGCCACCTTGCCAAGGAACTGGGCGCTGTTGGCCGCAGTACGGGCAAACGCGCGCAAAAATCCCTTGATATGCTGCGGCTTGCCGTTGGGCTTAAACGGCAGCAGATAGGGCTGATAACCAAGCCGCTCGCACAATCGCACCAGATCGCGCACCACCGGCGCATCGTAGTAGCTGGTAAACGGATCTTGCACAATCAGCACCACCCGCTCGCGCTGAGCGGGGGTCATGGCCTCGAGCCCCTCAAGATCAAAGTAACGGGCACGGCTCTCTTTGAGCTCTTCGGCCAGGGTCGGCACCGACAGAAGCGGCACATCCACCATGCCGATGCTCTTCTCGGTCGCCTGCTGTACCCACTCCTTTTCCAAGAAGAAGTTGACCAGCTTGGGCACCTTGGCCATCAGCGGCGCATAACTCTCAACGGTGCCGACAAAATAGTCCTTGGGCCCGCGCAGATAGCGGCTGTGATAGAGCTGCATAAAGCGGGAGCGGAACGTCGGCACATCGACCTTGATCGGGCACTGGCTGGTGCAAGCCTTACAGGCCAGGCACCCTTCCATGGCCTCCATCACCTCATGGGAAAAATCGTACTGGCCACGCTGTTTCGCCCAAGTGTTGCGCACCTTGTCGATGATGGACTTAAGCCGCAGGCCACCGCTTTGGATATCCACCTCTTCGGCAAGCGGATCAAAGCCCTGTAGCGCCAGCTGACGCAGCCATTCACGCATCAGCCCTGCCCGCCCCTTGGGCGAGTGACGCCTGTCGGCCATCACCTTCCACGACGGGCACATTGGCGAATCGGTCTCGAAGGTAAAGCACAGGCCATTGCCGTTACAATCCAGAGCGCGGGTATAGCTGCTGCGCACGGCAATCGGAATTTGGCGATCATATTTACCGCGCTTGGGGCCATCGACCGACACCAGTTGTGCCGAGCTGCCATAGGGCGTGCAGATCTTACCGGGGTTGAGGCGGTTGTCCGGGTCAAACACCCCCTTGACCCGCTGCAGCTCTTGCCACAACTCGCCAAAGAAAGCCGGACCGTATTCGGAGCGAAACCCCTTGCCGTGCTCACCCCACATCAGACCACCGTACTTGGCCGTCAACGCCACCACCTGATCGGAGATACGGCGCAGGGTCACTTCTTGAGCCGGGTCGCACATATCGAGCGCCGGGCGCACGTGCAGCACGCCGGCATCGACGTGACCAAACATGCCGTAATCGAGCCCGTGGCTATCGAGCAACGCACGGAACTCCATGATGAAATCGGCCAGCGATTCAGGAGGAACCGCTGTATCTTCGGTAAACGCCACCGGCTTTTTGCGCCCTTCGGCGTTGCCCAGCAGACCCACCGATTTTTTGCGCATGTTGTAGATGGCATTGATGCTCGGCAGGTGGTCGCACACCTGATAGCCAATGATGCCCGCCTCGCCACGCGCCATCAGCTCATCGAGGCGACGGCACAGCTCGGTCACCTTGACCTGGTGATCACCTTCGACCAGATCGGCGAACTCGACAATGTTGAGCCCGTCCATCTGCTTGCCCGGCACCTCTTCAATCAGATTTTTCACCGAGTGCCAGATGATGTCAGCCTTGGCCAGATTGAGTACCCGTGAATCAACCGTCTCCACCGACAGGGCATTAGCCTGCACCATAAAGGGGGCGTTACGAAGGGCCGACGGGAAGCTGTCGTATTTAATATTGACCAGGGTGCGATAGGTCGGGATCGGCGTGATATCGAGGCGCGCCTCGACAACAAAGCCCAGCGAGCCTTCCGAGCCACACAGCACGCGGCTGATGTCGAGAGCATCTTCGGCCGGATCATAAAGGTGCTTGAGATCGTAACCGGTCAGAAAGCGATTGAGCTTGGGAAAGGTTGCCTCGATATCGGCGCGGCGCTCACGACCGATGCGATAGAGGGTGCGATAGATCTCTCCCTCGCGGCTTTGCAGCGCAAATTTATCGGCCAGTCGCTCACCCTTGAGCGGCTCGGTCGTGATGATCTCACCGTTTTCCAGCACAGCCTTGAGACCGAGCACATGATCAGACGTCTTGCCATAGACCAGCGAGCCCTGACCCGACGCATCGGTATTGACCATGCCACCGAGGGTGGCCCGGTTGGAGGTGGAGAGATCCGGAGAGAAGAAGAAACCGTGGGGTTTGAGCGCGGCGTTGAGCTGATCCTTGATAACCCCGGCCTGCACCCGTACCCAGCGCTCTTCAAGGTTGATCTCGAGCACCTGATTGAAATGGCGGGAGAGATCGACAATCACACCGGGAGTCAGGGACTGACCGTTGGTGCCGGTGCCACCGCCACGCGGGGAGAAGGTCAGCTCCCGATAGCGCGGCTGTTGGGCCAGCATCAGCATACGGCTCAGATCATCGACATCCTTGGGATAGATGACCGCTTGCGGTGTCAGTTGATAGACGCTGTTGTCGGTGGCCATGGCAAGCCGACCGGCATAGCTCTTGTCTAACTCACCATGAAATCCCCCGGCTTTGAGCTCATCTAGAAAAGCCAGCGTCAGGGGCGAGACACTGCCCTGATAATCGAGTCTCGGGATCATGAATCCTTGTTCCCTTTGTTGTTGCTTTGCATGCGCCTTTGCACGCTATAAAACCGGCGCCCCGGCGACCTCAATGTCGGCAGGCATCCACGTCTACCCGACATTCGCTCACACATTGCTATTACGTGGCGGGCAGTATATCAGTCCAAGGGCGTGCAGGATCAAGGGGCAAACCCCATCAGATTTACCGCCTTTACTCCTCTTTCACACAAAGAGTAAAACGATTTCCCTGCATCGCAGGATGACGATTGTTGCTTACTGTGCAGCAGTGAACTGATAAACCCCCTCTTTTTTCACAACAGTGTTAGCGTTAGGCTCTGCACCATCCCAAATTTATTGTCATTGGAGTCCCCCCATGAGCCAAGATCCCCTGTTTGCCCCCCTGCGCCTGGGTCAACTGACCCTGAAAAACCGCATTGTCATGCCGCCCATGACCCGCTCGCGCGCCGCCCAGCCGGGCGATGTGGCCACCGACCTGATGGCGACCTATTACGCCCAGCGTGCCAGCGCCGGCCTGATTGTCAGTGAAGGCACCCAAATTTCCCCGCTCGGTAAGGGCTATGCCTGGACGCCCGGCATCTATAGCGCCGAGCAGATTGCCGGTTGGCGCAAAGTGACCGATGCGGTGCACGCCAACGGTGGCGCCATTGTCGCCCAGCTGTGGCACGTGGGCCGCGTCACCCACCCGGATAACATCGGCGGCGCCCATCCAATCAGCGCATCGGCATTGCGCGCCGAGGGCGTACGGGTGTTTGTCGATAGCAACGGCGCCCCCGGCTTTGTCGAAACGGTCACGCCGCGCGCCCTGTCGGTCGATGAGATTGCCGCTGTGGTCAACGAATATCGCCAAGCCGCGCGCAACGCCCTGGAAGCCGGCTTTGATGGCATCGAGCTACACGGCGCCAACGGTTATCTTATCAACCAGTTTCTCGACTCTGAGTCCAACGCCCGCACCGACCAGTACGGTGGCTCGCTGGAAAACCGCCTGCGTTTTCTCAAAGAGGTCGTGACCGCCGTGGGCGCCGAGATTGGCATGGACAGAGTCGGCGTGCGTCTTGCGCCGCTCACCACCTTAAACGGTACCGTCGATGCCAATCCGGAAGAGACTTATACCGCTGCAGCTGCCCTGCTCGGCCAATTGGGCGTGGTCTATGTGCACATTGCCGAAGCCGATTGGGATGATGCGCCGGTGATGCGCCGTGAATTTAAAGAAGCGCTGCGCGCCGCGTACTCCGGCACCCTGATTTATGCCGGGAAATACGATGCCGAGCGTGCCCGTAGTGCGCTGCGCGAAGGGTGGGCCGACATGATTGGCTTTGGCCGACCCTTTATTGCCAATCCGGACCTGCCCGAGCGGATCAAGCTCTCCCTGCCCTGGACAGCCCATGATCCGGCGACCCTGTTTGGCGGCGATGCCCACGGCCTGACCGATTACCCTAAGGCTGACGGTAGCGCAGCTTAACTGTTTATTTTTATACCCGAGCTAACAGAAAGGCCCGCATCCTGATGCGGGCTTTGCCCTGTCAGGCACGGCGAACATAGAACAGGAACAACACGATGCAAGAGACCCAAGGCTGGCGCTGGTATGCGCCCGGCGAGCCGCACGCACTGGTTCATGAGACGCTGACACTGCCAGCACCAGGGCCGGGCGACGTATTGGTAGAAAACAAGGTGGTCGCCATCAATCCGGTGGATTGGAAGCTCATTGGTTGGGGACCGGAAAACTGGCAGGCCGGCCACATTCCGGGGGTCGATGGCATGGGCATCGTCACCGCAGTCGGTGCCGGTGTCACCCATATCAAACTGGGTAGCCGGGTGGCCTATCATGGCGATCTGCGCCGCCACGGCAGCTTTGCCCGGCATACTCTGGTCGCCGCACGGGCATTGCTTAGCGTACCAGCAACGCTCAGTGATGCGGCGGCGGCCGCCTTTCCCTGTCCGGGGCTGACCGCCTGGCAAGCGATTCACAAGATCCCGTCGCTGCAAGGGGAAGCGCTGCTGATCACCGCCGCAGCCAGCAATGTGGGACGCTACGCGGTGGCGCTGGCACTTAACGCCGGCGCCCGGGTATTTGCCAGTGCTGATGCCCGCCACCACGGCTGGCTCAAAGCGCTGGGCGTGCAAGCGGTGGCCGATTACCACCAAGCAGACTGGCTGGCACAGCTACGACGCGCTAACGGCGATGCGCCGTTTTATGCGGCCATCGATCTGGTGTCCAGCGAACAAGCCTGCAACCTGATTGAGCATCTTGGTTACTACGGCCACCTGGTGGCTGTGCTGGGACGGGTTGAGCAGAGCCCGCTACCGGCCTTTACCCGCTGCGTCTCCCTGCACGAAATTGCGCTGGGTGCCCAGCATGCATTTGGCTCGGATCGGCAGTGGCAACAGCTGACAGAGGCCGGCAACCGGATGCTGGAGCAGATGGCCAGTGGCAGCCTGCCCACCGCACCGCTGGAACTGCGCCCCTTTGCAGCCTTGCCAGATGCCCTTACAGAAGCCAAGCAGCAGGGTCAGGGTCGCAAGTTCTTACTGACGCTCTGATGACACGCTGAGCCCTGGCGCTATCCATTGCCAGGGCTCGTTAATGCATCGCCTTAGATCAAACCACGCAGCAGAATGCCGCTGATAAGCAGCGGCGCCACCAGTCGCCAGCACCACAGCAGCAACGTGCGCATCGTGCCGCTCAGATCGGCCGGTACAAACTTGTCACCCAAACGCCAGCCGAGCAGCAGGGTCAACACCAGACCAAACAGCGGCATCATCAAGTTGGATGTAAGGTAGTCGAGCAGCTCAAAAATGGTCTTGCCAAACAGGGTATAACCGGACCAGGGGCCAAACGAGAGACTGACCGGTACGCCGCACGCCATAATAAGCAAGGTCACGACAACGCAGGCACTGCGCCGGCTCCAACCCCACTCTTCACAGGTAAAGCGCACCAGATGCTCCAAAATGGAGATGGACGATGACAATGCGGCCACCAGCAGCAACAGGAAGAAGATCACCGCCAGTCCCTGCCCGAATGGCAGATGCTGAAACACCGCCGGCATGGTCATAAAGGTCAGCCCCGGCCCCGCAGTCGGATCGATACCGGTTGAGGCGAGCACCGGGAAGATCATCAGCCCGGCCAACACCGAGATGAAACTGGCCAGCACGACCACCCAGACACCGGAGCGCAGCACCCCCTCGTTATTGGGCAGGTAAGCACCATAGGTGGTGTGAATCCCCAAACCAATAGAGAGGGAGAAAAACGCCAGCCCGAGCGCATCAAGCACGCCCTTACTGGTGAGATGACTAAAGTCGGGCAACAAGAATTGGCGCACACCGGCCATTGAGCCCGGCATCGAGAGGCCGGTGATAACCAGAATCAGCATCATCACAAACAGAGCCGGCATCATCCAGCGCAGTGCCCGCTCGACCCCTTTTTCCAGACCGCCCTGCACAAACCACCAGGTCAGGCCGGCAAACACCAGATGGGTCACAATGGGCCACAGCGGATCGCTGACATAGCCGTTAAACAGCGCAGTCAGGGCGGCGGCATCGCCACTTTTGAGCTGCCCGCCCACGGCCAGTGCAGCGTAGCCGACGGTCCAGCCACCCACTACGCTGTAAAAGCAGTAGATAAAGAAACCGCACAAAATGCCCATATAGCCCATCCAGCGCCACCGCGGCCCCACCAGACGATGGAATGCCCCCAGCACACCACGCTGACTGTGACTGCCGAGCAGGGTCTCCCCCACCTGCACCGCCACCCCTAGGGTGAAACTGAACAGCAAAAACACCATTAAAAACGCACCGCCACCGTTGGTGGCCGTCACATAGGGGAATTTCCAGATAGCGCCAAGGCCGATGGCAGAGCCCGCGGCAGCCAGCACATGCCCTAGACGGGAAGACCACTGCACCTGACTCATACAACCTCCGGGAAACGGGTCATGTCATTTACTCCAATAACAAAAAAGGCCGCAAAAGCGGCCTGTGCGCTGTCCACAGCGACACACAGCAAGCGGTTCAGGTCACCACGCCCGGACAAGAGCGGAGGGTCACCCAGAGAACACATCCTGTGTGATCGGGGAGAGCGCCGAAAAAAATGAGCGCATAGCCTAAACCACGGAAAGATTCTTTGACATAAATTTCTAATATTTTTTATCTTGATAGGTTGAATTATATAAAACACTATCAAAGACAGATGGCTTTGCCAATAACAGGTGGCATAGTTGGCTGAAAACCCTAGCGACCTCATGACTGAGGCATAAAGTAAAAAGGATGAAAAGAGAGATGGCCCGCATCCACCGACGTTGGCTGGAACGCAGGCCATACAGGGAACGTTTAGGGCAATCAGTGCTGCCGGCATCGACACCGGCCTTGGCAGGCAGGGGGTCTATAGCCCCGAGAGTTGCAGATTCTCTTTGAGAAAATCGAGCCAGGCACGCAAACGCGGATCGCGCTGGGTATCGGAATAAAACACCGCATTGACCGGTCGCGATGCGCCGCTGTTGGTGCGGGCCAGCACTTCGACCAACGCCCCGCACTCACGATCGGTGCCGGTCATAAAGTCTGACAGGCAGACCAGCCCTTCTCCGCGCAGCGCCAGCTGACGCAAGGTCTCGCCACTGCTGGCACGAATTGTCGGGGTGATAGCGAGGCGATCCCCCTCACCACTCAACAGTGGCCAGTGATTAAGATGCTCTGGCGTGATAAAACCGAGCAGCACGTGACCAGACAGTTCGTCAGGCAGGCGCGGCGTACCGCGGCGCGCCAGATAATCCGGGGATGCCAGAATGCGCAGATGCGAGCGTCCAAGCGGCATGGCGCGCAGGGACGAATCGCCCAGCTCACCGATGCGGATCGCCACATCCACCCGTCGCTCCATCAGGTTGATAAACCCCTCCGAGCTGTGCAGCTGCAGCTCAATGGCAGGATAGCGCTCGCGAAATCGGCCGATGATGGGCACCAGCTGATGCAGGATAAAGGGGGTAGCAGCATCGACCCGCAAGATCCCCTCTGGCTGCTCACGGCGCATCTGCAAGGTGGTTTCGGCTTCGGCCATTTGGGTCAGGATCTGCTCGGCGCGCTGATAAAACCAGGCGCCCTCTTCGGTCAGGCTGATGCGCCGGGTAGTCCGGCTCAACAGCACGGTACCGAGCTTGGCCTCAAGGCGTTTGACGCCGCGGCTTAACACCGAGTTGTCGAGCCCCAGATTTTCGGCCGCCTGGCGAAAACTGCCTGCCTCGACCACGGCCACAAATAACGCCAGTTCATCGGAATGAGTCTTCACGCACTCTCCTCTGTGTCTATCGGCCAATCACGCGGCCATCAGCCGCATTGAACCCGATTTCGCCCCAGCTCTTTGGCGCGGTAAAGGGCGAGATCGGCGCGGCGCAGCAGGCTCTGCTCATCATCACCCGGCTGATAAGTGGCTACACCTATGCTGACCGTGCACGCTGGCAACCCGGCCGTGGTGGCCTGCTCGACCATCTGGCGCAGCGCATCTGCAAGTAAAGCGGCGTCCTGTTGTGACTGCTCGCGTAGCAAGATGGCAAACTCCTCCCCTCCTAGGCGAAACAGCAGATCACTGCTGCGAAGCCGGCTCACCAAATTAGTCGCCAGCGCGGTGAGTACGCGATCGCCGGCGTCATGGCCGTGGTTGTCGTTGATGTGCTTGAAGTGATCCACATCCAGCAGCAATACACTCACCGTTCCACCGCGAGCGGCCAGTGCCAGCTCGTGGCGGATCTCCTCTTCCCACTTGTGACGATTGTAAGCGCCGGTCAGTTTGTCGCGGGTCGCCAGCTCCAGCAGGCTTTTCTCGACCTCCTGACGGTGGTGAAACTCGGCCGTCAGGCGACCGATCATCATCTTAAGATCGCTCTCAAGCTCGCCCAGCTCATCGGGGATTTTTCGTCCACTGGCGAGCGGCGCCGTCGGCAGCGGCTGACCGGAAGAGAGCGACTGCTGCAGGGTATCAATCTGCCCCTGAATGCGACCAATGCGGCGGCGAAACACCTCGATAATGTAGATGGTCAGATAGATCCCGATAAACAGGGCGCCCATCCCCAGACCGGCGTTGACCAGCATGAACTGGCGCTCATGCTTTTCCGAATAGCGCGACACCGACAGCGTCAGCTCATCGAGCTGGGAGAGCAGTTGACCCATGGCGCTATCGAGCTGATTAGCCAGCGGCTCAAGCTGCGCCCAGTCCGCTTCACGCACACTGCGCCGGTTGATGAGCTGACGAATATCCACCTCGAAGCGATCGCTCTGAGTGAGCAGGGCATCAATACTGCCGAGCGCCGCCTCGTGACGACCTAGATCAAAGCGGGCTTCGTGATGGCGCAGCGCCTCGGTCAGGGTGGCGCGCGCCTTGCCAAGCAATGCCTGCAACTGCTGTTTATGCTGCTGATAGGCCGAGAGCGGCGCAGCCTCTTCCCCGGCAGCCGCCAGCTCCAACTGCTCGAGCACCACATGCTGCTTGAGTTGCAGCATCTCAATGTCGCTCATGACCTCGCTCAGCGGCACGTCGATGTCAGCCACTTCACGCAGTTCACCGTCGATGCGCTGCAGCGTAAAGACCGAATAGATAATCACCAGAAACAAAAAGGAGAGCAGGATCAGCGAGAGGCTGCCAATCTTTCGGGTCAGCGACCCGTTCCACCATGTACGCATAAGAAGAGACAATCATCCATTGATGCCGGGCAGCATATCAGATCCCCTGCCAACTGGCAGCGGATCGGGCTCAGGCGCTTTGGACGCAATCGCGCCCTTGTGACTTGGCCGCATAGAGCGCCGCATCGGCTCGCTTGACCAGCAACGTCGCGTCATCGCCAGGTCGGTATTCGGTCACGCCCATGCTGACGCTAAAGGGTGGCAAGGCCGAATCGGGATCGCTACCAAGCAGGGCTCGCAACTCATCAGCCAGCGTCAGTGCCGTGGTCAGCTCGAGCTGACGCAGCAGGATGGCGAACTCCTCCCCCCCCAGACGAAACAACTGATCGCTGCTGCGAAGACGCTCGCGCAGTCTGGCAGCCATCCGCTTGAGCACCCGGTCGCCCACATCATGGCCATGGCGATCGTTGATGCGCTTGAAGTGATCCACATCGATCATGATGAGTGAAAAGTGCCCGCCACGAGCCGCCAATGATAACTCCAGTTGCAGCTGCTCTTCCCACTTGTGGCGGTTGCCGGCGCCAGTCAATTTATCCTGAGTGGCCAACTCAAGCAGGCTTTTTTCAACCGCCCGCCGATCGGCAAAACGCTGGGACAAACTGGCAATCATGGCGCGCAGATCCTGCTCCAATGTGCCGAGTTCGTCCACGTAGCGCACTCCGGTAGCGGGTGAGACAGTGATTGGCTCGCCACTGGCCAGCGAGAGTTGCAGCGAATCGAGATCCCCCTGCAGGCGACCAATGCGCCGGCGCAGCACATCAATAATATAGAGGGTGAGATACAGACCGATGCCCAGCGCCGAAATGCCCAGAACGGCATTGACCAGCATAAACTCGCGCTCGTGTTTTTCGGTGTAGCGCGCCGCCTCCAGCGTGAGATTATCCAGCGCAGCCAGCATGGCTTCCATATGCTGGTCCAGCCGGTTGGCATGGGGCTCTAACGCTTGCCAGTCTGCCTCTTTGCGTACCGGCAGCGCCAGCACGTTGACAATGGCCTGTTCAAACGTTTCACAGCTTTGTTTAAGAGCATCTATTTTTCGCAAGACGTCCCGGTGCTGACCAATATCCAGACGCAACTGGTGGCGACGCAAGGCGTTATCGAGCACTTTTTCAGCCTTGTTGAGTGCTTGTAGCAGCGCACTGCGATGAGCACGAAATACCTCAAGGGGCGCCGCCTCAACGCCTAACTGAGCAAGCTCAAGTTGCTCCAGCACCAGATGCTGCTTGAGTTGCAGCGTCTCGATATCCGCCATGGTTTCAGCAAGCGGCACATCAATCTCGGCCACTTCGCGCAGTTCACCGTCGATGCGCTGCAACGTGAACACCGAATAGAGAATGACCAGGAACAGAAAAGAGAGCAGTACCAGCGAGAGACTGCCAATTTTGCGGGTCAATGACCCTTTCCACCAGGAACGCATAGGGAAGAACGCACAGAGAAAAGTGCCACTAGCTTAACAAATAGCGATGGCTGCCAGCACCGTTGATGTAACAGAACAAAATCAATCGCTCTCTTTTTAGGCATCATTTGGCAACGAAAACCAGCCTTACGTTGAATATTCCGACATTTATGCACTCCAGCGAATACTAAAAGAGGGTCAATAAGCACCTAAACCATGCGAAATAAAAGGTTATAGCCCTGTTTTGCATGAAAAACATTAATGCATATTAAGTGAATGGGATGTTGCGATAAGCCAGCTATTCTATAGGATGTGACGGCCATAACGGAATCGGTGCGGGCAAACGGTATGCCCCAGCGCAAGCTTGCCGGTCAAGCACCCGCGCCGTTGTTTATCAAAGGGAGAGGCATGATGTTGAAAACCTTGCGTGGTCGAATCACCCTGACCATCGCCAGCCTGTTGCTACCCACCCTGATCGGTAGCGTCCTGCTGCTGGCCTGGAGCGATCAGAAGCAACTGCACCATGTGGCAAAAAGCGATGCGAACAATGCCGTCACCGGTTTACTCGATCAGATGGGCCTGCTTGATGGGCAGATAAGCCAGCGGGTGAAAGCCTCCATGCGACTGCTCAAAGAGCGCAGCAGCGCACTCGGTCAGGCAAGTCAGGGGGAGATGGTCACGGTTAAAGAGCGCCAAGTGCCGCAGTTGCTGCTTGGCCAGCAACCACAAGCCAACGAGAGTGGACTGGTGGATGGCGTCAGCGCCCTGATGGAAGGGACAGCTACCCTGTTTAGCCGCAGCGGCGATGACTTTATCCGGGTGAGTACCACGGTGAAAAAAGAGGGCGTGCGCGCCACCGGCACACCGCTTGATCCCAATGGCCGCGCCATTGCTGCCATCAAACAGAACCTGCCGTTTTACGGTCAGGTCGATATTCTCGGTAACCCCTATCTCACTGGCTATGAGCCGATCCATGATGCCACCGGCCAGACCATCGGCATCTGGTATGTCGGTTATCCGGTTGATTTGACACCGCTGGCCCATGCTGCCAGCCGCATCAAGCTGGCTGACACCGGGTTTGTCGCCGTGCTCGACGACAAGGGTAAGCTGCGTTTTGCCTCGCAAGGTCGCTCACCTGACGAAATCAGCACCTTGATTCAGGCGCGTGACCCAACCTGGGACTGGACCGAGCAGCCGTTTAACCAGTGGGGCTTTCGCGTGATTGCCGGTTACCCGCGTACCGAAATCGATGCGGTGGCTCATGAGCGGGCGATCACCATCATCGGTGGGGGAATTGCCCTGGCTGTGATTGTCCTGATTGTTCTCCTCAGCTTGTTGCAACGATTGGTGCTACGTCCACTCGGCGGCGAGCCGGCCGATGCAGTCAAACTGGCCCGCGCCATCGCCGATGGCGATCTGGGGCTACAGCTTGACAAGCAGGCTCCCACTGACAGTGTGCTCGGTGCCATGCAGCGGATGCAAAGCGTGCTGCGCCAACTGGTGGAAGATGTGCAGCAAGAGGCTGACGATGTCTCGGCTTGCGCCGAGCGCTTTAACGTCACCTCGCGCCAGATTGCCAGCGGCTCGGAGCGCCAGACCCATGCCACCCACACCATGGCGGCGGCGCTTGAGCAGATGGCGGCCAGCATTGGCCAGATTGCCGATCACGCCAAAGAGGCGCAATCAACCACCGATCACAGCGCGCACGAGTCTCGTGAAGGCAGTCGCATCATCGCGCAGATGGCCGAGCGGATCAGCCTGGTTGCCAGCGAAGTCGCGCAAAGTGCCAACATGATCGAGACCCTTTCCAGCCAAAGCGAAAACATTGTCAACGTGGTCGCGGTGATTGATGAGGTCGCCAAGCAGACCAACCTGCTGGCACTCAACGCCGCCATTGAGGCCGCTCGCGCCGGTGAACAGGGACGCGGCTTTGCCGTGGTGGCTGACGAAGTCCGTACCCTTGCCATGCGCACCGGCGAGTCAACCAAGGAGATTGCCCGCACCCTTGGCGCCGTGCGTGACAGCGCAGGTGCCACCGTATTGCGGGTTGAGCAGGCCCAAAGCGAGGCGCAGGGCAGCACCGAGCTGGCCCGCCATGCCAGCGAGGCGATGCAGCGTATCGCCAATGCCACCAGCGAAGTGGAGCGGGTGACCGAGTTCATCACCCGGGCTCTGGCCGAGCAGAGTCTGGCCAGTAACGAAATTGCGGCCAGTGTCGATGAAGTTTCCCGCATGATCGTTCAAAATGAAGCTGCCTCACGTGACGCTGCAAAGGAGGCAGAGCAGATGCACAACGTTGTGGTCAATCTCAACGCGACAGTGCGCCGCTTCCGTCTGTAGTCTGGGGGCCGCCTGCGGCCCCTTTCCCCGGATCAGGAGTATTACATGAAGATGCCATCACTGGGGTTTGGTACCTACCGACTCAAGGGCGATGTATTGCGCAGTGCCCTCGACAGCGCGCTGTCACTCGGTTATCGCCACATTGATACCGCCCAGATTTACGGCAATGAAGCCGATATTGGTGCCGGACTGGCCAGCGCATCGGTTCCCCGCAACCAGATCTATCTCACCACCAAGGTATGGTTTAACGAGTACGCGCAGGGGAGCCTGATACCCAGCCTGGAAAAGAGCCTCGAGCGACTGCAGACCGATCAGGTTGACCTGACCTTGATCCACTGGCCCTCCCCCGCTGATGACGTGCCGATGGCCACGTATCTTGAGCAATTGGCTGAAGCCCGCGAGCGTGGGCTGACGCGGGAGATCGGTGTCTCCAACTTCACCATTGCCCAGCTCGAAGAGGCCATCGACATCCTCGGTGAAGGGGCCATCGCTCACCAGCAGATTGAAGTGCACCCCTTGCTGCAAAATCGCCGCCTGCGCACCGCCTGCGCTGTGCACGACATTGCCGTTACCGCCTATATGCCGCTCGCCTATGGCAAGGTGCTCGCTGAACCCAGTTTGCAGGAGATCGCGGCCCGTCATGCGGTGACGCCGGCCCAGATTGCGCTGGCCTGGCTGCTGCAACAAGAGATGGCAGTGATCCCAAGCTCGACCAACCCGGCGCACCAGAAGGCCAATTTGCAGGCGCAAGGATTAATCCTGAGCGATGAGGAGATGCAAGTGATTGCCGGCCTTGATCGCGGCGTGCGCTGCGCCAATCCCGACTTTTCGCCGAAATGGGACTAAGACACCGAGGTTAATATCACTGTGATAGCTTGATGCGCTGGCACATGACTCTTTCGATGTGCCGGCGCATGGCTCTCCAGAGCTTGCTGACCCTTGCTGCCCACCCGGCAGCAGATAATTGCACCCTGCCCCCTGTGCCATCTGCATCCAAACGCGCATACTGGCCGTTTCAACTACCCAGTCATATCTCACTGCGTATTCAAGGAGTTGTCATGTCCTCTTCCATCATCGTCATCGCCCGTCTGGTGGCGCATCCCCAACACACTGACGCGCTGCGTGCCGCCCTCGATACCCTGATTGCGGCGACGCGCAAAGAGCCGGGTTGCCTTCGCTATGAGCTCAATCAAGATCTGGAAAACCCGGCCGCCTGGGTGATGTACGAGATCTGGCAAAGCCAGGCTGCGCTCGAGGCGCACAATCAAACCGCCCACATGGGCGCGTTCCTGGCTACCGCCAAAGCGTGGTTGCAAGAGGTCGATATCCGCCGTTACCAGCCGGTTTAATCTCCTTACTGACGAGCCTGTTCGAGTGCCGTCAGCTGCGCGACCAAGAGCGGGTTATCTCCCTCTCTGGTGAATCCTTGCAGCACCCCTAACCGGTCAGCAACCGAGCGCTGCTGACCGAGTTTCCAGCGCCCTTCCAGACTCGTCACCGCGATCTCCAGCCCGATAATGCCGCGCTTAAGCGCGGCCAGATAATCAGCCGGCGCATCCTCCACCCGCCATGGCTGTGGCAACTCTCTCTCTTGCAGCTCCGTCAGGGCCATCAGCTGCGCCGCCAGCCACGCAGGGTCATCGACCAATCGTGCCTGCCCACCCAGTTGCACCATGCTGTAAAGCCAGGTCGGCACCACCCGGCCGTGTTCATGCTTGCCGGGATACCAGGTCGGCGTGACATACCCGTTCGCTCCCTGAAAGACCACCAGCACAGGTTTGTCTGTCATGCAGCGCAGGCGAGGATGATTGCGAGCCAAATGCGCACGTAGCCACCAGCCCCCTTGCTCTTCAACCAACACAAACGGGACACAATCTGCCGCGATACCGATCTCACTGGTGGTGATGAGCGTGGCCAGCGGATGAGCACAGATCAGCTCACGCGCCTGCTCGCGCAGTCGCGGTTCAACCTGCTCTAATAACGGTGTCTGCATAACAATTGTCCTTCCACTCATGGCTTGTTGAGCACCATTGTTGTGACAAAATGGCCTGATAAATAGAGCCACATTTAGCAAAGTTATTCAGACCACTATTTCTCATCAGCACAGCAGACAGGGCACTGGTTCATGAGCAGACAGGTAAACATGGTGGAGTTAGCCGCACTGGGCGTGCTTAAGCGTGATGGCCGGCGCATTGTGCCGGCCCTGTGCCAACGACTCAGAGTCCTTATCCGCTCTGGCCAGCTGCAAGCGGGCGATCAGCTCCCCTCCTCACGCCTGCTGGCAATGCAGCTCGGTATCTCGCGAAGCTCTGTCACCAGCGCTTATGAGCAGCTTATCGCCGAAGGTTATCTCGACGCCGAGCACGGCGCTGGAACCCGGGTCTGCCGGGCATTGCCTAACGTGCAAAAGCCAAGCGGCATGGCCATCACCGCCCCCACTCCGGCATTGCCGCCACGCTCTGCATCCTTGGCCGCTGTTGCCAGCGCCTTTAACCCGCTGCCGGCTATCCCGTTTGCCATGGCCGTACCTTGTGGCAAAGTGGCGCCAGATCGCCACTGGCTGAGACTGCGGCAACGGGTATTGGCCAGTCAGCCCGCCCAACTTGGCAGCTATGGCGATCCGCAAGGATTGCCGGCGCTGCGCGAGGCACTGTGTGATTACCTGCGCACCTCGCGGGCGGTGCACTGCGAGCCTGATCAGATCATCCTCACCGAAGGTACCCAGCAGGGCCTCTATGTCGCTGCAATGACGCTGCTTGAACCGGGTCACACGGCGTTGGTTGAAGATCCTGCCTATGGCGGACTGACGGCCCTGCTCACCAGCCTTGGCATCACGATGGCCCACGTGCCGGTGGATGAGCAGGGCATTGATATCGCTCGCGGCGAACAGATGGCGCCCGGCGCACAGGTCGCCTTTGTGACCCCCTCTCACCACTACCCGCTTGGGATGCCGCTCTCCATGCCACGGCGGTTGGCGCTGCTGGCGTGGGCGCAGCGCAACCAAAGCTGGATTGTGGAAGATGACTACGACAGCGAATTGCGCTTTGGCAGTCCGCCTTTTCCGGCTCTGCAAGGCATTGATGGCGAACGGGTTATCTACCTTGGCACATTCAGCAAAGTGCTGGCTCCCTCACTTCGCCTGGGCTATCTGGTGGCGCCGCCGGCGTTGAAACCGGCACTACTCGGTGCCCGCATCCTGCTGGGACGCGGCTCGCCGCTGGCCGAGCAACATGTGCTGGCGGCCTACCTTAAACAGGGCTTTTTTAACGCGCACCTGCGCCGGGTGCGCAGCGTCTATGCCAAAGCGCGCGACAATCTGCTTGCCATGCTAACCGACGCGCTGCCTTGGCTGACGGTGCAACCGTCTGATCAAGGCATGCACCTGCTGCTTTGGCTGCCGCCAGAGATGGACGATGTGGCGATCTGCCGGCAAGCCCTGGCCCGTGGCGTGGCACTGCGCCCGCTCTCCCCCACCTATGCCGAGCCCCATCACGCTCGTGGACTGTTGCTCGGGTTTGGCGGCTTTACCGACGAGCAGATGAGCGCGGCGATCGCTGTGCTGGTTCCCATACTGGAGATGGCCAGAACGCCCCATCGGTGACGGAGATTGATGCTCTTAAATCAATAGTAATTTGCCAATTCAGGCATTTTTAGCAACAACACTTCTCTTCATACTGCGCGGCATTCCAAGACCATTTCCAATGCAACACACGGAGAACTCATGCCGCTTGCCCTCTTTGCGCTAGTCCTGAGCGCCTTTGCCATCGGGACCACCGAATTTGTTATTGTCGGGCTGGTCCCGACCATCGCCGAGCAACTGCAGGTGCCTTTGCCATCTGCCGGTTTGCTGGTCAGTCTCTATGCCCTTGGCGTCGCCGTGGGTGCTCCGGTGCTAACCGCTCTCACCGCCCGCTTGCCGCGTAAATGGCTGTTGGTCGGTCTGATGCTGCTCTTTACCATCGGTAATTTGCTGGCCTGGCAGGCGCCCGATTACACCACGCTGGTGATCGCCCGGGTGGTGACGGGCCTGGCGCACGGCGTGTTTTTCTCCATCGGCTCGACCATTGCAACCGGGCTGGTTGCGCGCGATAAGGCCGCCAGTGCCATCGCCATCATGTTCAGTGGCCTGACCGTGGCGCTGGTGACTGGCGTCCCGCTCGGCACCTGGATTGGCCAACACGTCGGCTGGCGTGAGACCTTCCTCGTCGTCAGCCTGCTCGGCGCCATTGCGCTGGTTGGCAGCCTGCTGCTGATCCCGGCGAATCTGCCCAAAGGGGAAGCGGCCACCTTAGGTGAACAACTGGGCGTGCTGACCCGTCTGCCGCTACTGAAGGTGTATGCCAAGACCGCGCTGGGTTACGGCGGTGCGTTTACGGCCTTTACCTTCCTCGCTCCGATTTTGCAGCAGATCAGCGGTTTTTCGGCCAACGCAGTGAGCCTGGTGCTGCTGGTGTACGGCGTATCGGTGGCAGTGGGCAACATCTGGGGCGGCAAGTTGGCCGACCGACTTGGCCCCATCAAGGCGCTGCGCATCATGTTTTTTGGCCTCGCGGCAGTATTAATGATGCTGCAACTGACGGCGCCGCACGCCATCTTGGTGGTGTTGACCGTGCTGGTCTGGGGGGCGTTTGCGTTTGGTAACGTGCCGGGGCTGCAGCTGCTGGTAGTGCAGGAGGCTCGCCTGCATGCGCCCAAGGCGGTGGATGTGGCATCGGGTCTTAATATCGCGGCATTCAATATCGGGATCGCGATTGGTTCCAGCCTGGGCGGACTCATCGTTAGCCAGTTGGGGCTGATGCACACGCCCTGGATAGGCTCGTTGATCGTCCTGATGGCATTGGGATTGACCTATCTCAGGCCGAGCCAAGGCGCTCTGCTGCCCGTGGAAAGTTAACCAGTAGTAAAGATATGTGACCCGGCGCCCTCTTACCCCCAAGGAAGGTGGGCGCCGTCGGCAACTCACGGTATGCTGGGAAACCGCCGTTGCTGGAGTTGTCCGATGAAGGTTTTGATCGTCTATGCCCATCCCGAGCCACAGAGTTTCAACGGTGCGCTGTTTGACACCGCGATAGATACCCTGGAGGCCGCCGGACATACGGTCATGACCAGCGATCTTTATGCCATGGGGTTTGATCCGGTGTCAGATCGCCGCAATTTCCTCGATATGGGCAACCCGGATTACCTCTCGCTGCGCCATGAGCAGCTGATCGCCAGCGAAACCGACACCTTTGCCGCCGAAATTGATGGTGAGATGGCCAAGTTGGAAGAGGCCGAATTGCTGTTGTTCCAGTTTCCGCTCTGGTGGTTTGGCATGCCTGCCATTCTCAAGGGATGGGTTGACCGGGTCTTTGCCCTCGGCCGTATTCACACGCCGGGATATACCCATCGGGAGGGACGTTTTGCCGGGCGCAAGGCGCTGCTTTCACTCACCACCGGTGAGCCCGCCAGCGCCTTTCATCCGGATGCGCCGTGCGGTGACATGGACACCTTGCTGGCCCCGATTGCCCACGGCATGTTGCACTATGTCGGTTTTGATGTGCTGCAACCGGCCATCTTTCACGCCCCGCAGCAGGTGGCCGAGGCGGTGCGCGATCAGTGGCTCAACGAATGGGCCGCTCGCCTTACCACCGTCGAGCTGGAAACGCCCGTCATCGGCGCCACCCGCTAGCGCCGCTGACCATATAGCGAGGCCGCCATGGCGGTCACTCGCCTGCTAAAGCGCGGCCACTTGCTGCTCAATACGCCCTTTCAGATCGGGATCAAGGCGCAAGGCTCGCGCCAACTCGTCGAGATAACCGTGCTCCATAAAGTGATCCACTTCAATGGCCAGTAACGAGGCAAAATAGAGCTCGGTCGCCTGCTCCATATCTGTTACCTCCCGCGCCAATGCGTGCGGGTCGAGCGCACGGGCCAACTCGCCGTCGATATAGCGGGCCGTATCACGCAGCCCCAACGCACTTAAGTGGTCGCTGATACGCTGTCGCTCAGTTTCATCAATGTGGCCATCGGCGCGGGCAGCAGCAATCATGGCGCGAACCAAGAGCGCAGCGCGCTGATCGAGCGCCTCCCCTTCCAGCGTTGCCAGCGGCTGGGGTGGCGAGCCGCCACCAGCGCCTGCCTGGCCAGCCTGCCAATCCTGATAGAGCTTGAGCGCAAGACCGCCGAGCGCAGCAGCGCCGCCAAGCGCGGCAATCTTGCCAGCGTATTTATTTACCTTGCGATGACCGAGCAGCATACCGAGCGCACCGCCAGCCAGCGCCCCCTGCAACTGACCTTTGCGTTTCTCACCGCCCTGCTCCAGCCAGCCTTTGCCGCTGCCAAGCAGTTGATCGAGTATCTGTTTCATGGCCATCTCCTGTCAGTGTGTACCCCATATTTTCAAACGGGATTTGAATCTGATGTGAATGGCGTTTCGCCCATGATGGGCGCATGCTCAACAGAGTGTGTAAGAGAGCGGCATGCTTGGTTGCCAGCCATCGACAAGAGGAAAAAACATGAGCCCACCCAGAGAGTTAACCCTGCAGTTTCTCGCCGAGCCCTCAGATGTCAACTTCGGTGGCAAGGTGCACGGGGGCATGGTGATGAAGTGGATTGACCAAGCGGGTTATGCCTGCGCCTCAGGCTGGAGCGGCGGCTATGCCGTCACCGTTTACGTGGGCGGCATCCGCTTTATCCACCCCATCCAGATTGGTCAACTGGTCGAAGTGCACGCCCAGGTGATCCACACCGGCACCACCAGCATGCACCTGGCGGTCGATGTCTATAGCCGTCACACTACCGAGCGGGAGCGCTGTAAGACCACCCACTGCATTATCATTTTCGTGGCCATGGATGAGCACGGTAAACCGCGCACCGTGCCAAGCTGGACGCCCCACACCGACGAGCAGAAAAAGCTGGAGCAATACGCCATCCGGCTGGTCGAGCTGCGCGAGCTGATTGACCGGGAGATGCGCCCGCACCTTTAAATGTGCCGGTCCGCACGCCATTGTATTTTCCATCTTGGGCCGCGTCCGGCGGCCCATTATACTGCCCCCCTGATCCCCACCCAAGGATGTCTCATGTCGCTGGAGCAGGCCCCCAAAGAGGTGCAGCTCGCCGTCGATCTGATCGAGCTGCTGGAAAATCACCGTTTACCGCCCGAGCTGGTACTCAAAGCCTTGGCGATTGTCGAACGAGACTACCAGCGCAAAGTCCGCGAGCAGCAACCCTATTGAGGAAAAGGGCCATTAGGAGCCCTTTTCAGACCTTTTATCCATAAAAGCGGGAGAAATCCCAGAAATGACTTGTCAATCTCAAGGTTTTCAGGTCATTACCGTTATTGAAAAGAGAGACTGCCACACTGGCACGGAGCCATGGCTCCGATAATGGCAGCATAACAACCTGATATTGACAGCAAGGTATCCCATGAGATGGATTTTCATGCCCGCCATCCGGCTGGCCAACCACCTTCCCTTCAAGTTCAAGTTCCTGCTCTGGTCGCTGCTGATGCTACTGCCGCTGGCCTATGGCATGGCGACGTTGCTGCAGCGCTTGCAAGATGAAAACCGGCTGGTTGAAGACGAGCTAAGTGGCCTGACTCGCCTTGCTCCGCTTCAGACCCTGGAGCCGGCCCTGCTGCAATACCGCAACTTGGTCAATCAGCACTACTTTGAGCTCAAACCGGCGCCACAAAGCGACGTGGCGTCTGCCCGCGCGGCCGTTGAGCAGGCACTCAACGAGGTGGCACGCAGCGAACAGGGCGCCACCAGCAGTCAGGGCGCGCTGAGCGCCCTGCAACAAGCCTGGCAGGCCTCCCCGACCGCGCTGGCGACCCTTGATGCCAGCCAAGCTAATAACGCCAACGATCGCCTGCTGGCCAACTTGCGCCGGCTCTACAAAAGCATTTCTGCCGACACGGGCCTTATTCAGGACCCTTACCTTGGCACCTACGATATGGTGATCTTCAGCACCGAGCGCCTGCCACAGCTGCGCGATCTGGTCAGTCAGGTGCGTGATCGTGCCGCCACCATTGCCGATTTCGGACTGTTCCAGTCCGATGGCTATGCCAGCCTGCGTTTTCGTATCGATCTTATCAGCGCCTCCCTCGACGAGCTCAAGCAGGATCTCGACCTGCTCTATCAGATGGAGCCCGGCTATCGCAATCGTCTCGGCCAGCAGAGTGATGCCACCGTTGCCAAGCTGCGCGCCGGTATCGAGGTGTTGGAAAACAAGCTGATGAAAGATCAGCAGGTGCAACTCTCTCCGGCGGAGGTACTTAGCTTAGGTGACGAGATGAATCAGGCGCTGGCGGAACTGAATCAGCAGGCGGTCAGCCTGCTCAAGCAAGATCTGCAAACACGTCACGACGCCAACCTCTCCCAGTTCTGGCTCATCATCGGCATGTTGCTATTGGTGCTGGCGGTCTACCTCTATCTGATGATCGGGGCTTATATTTCGCTGCAAGAGACCGTAGGCAACATTCGCCGCATCGCCGCCCGCGTCAACAGCCGTGACCTGAGCCAGCAGGTACAGGTGACCGGTAACGACGAGCTGGCCGCGATCAGCCGCGATTACAACGTGACCCTCGGCACCTTGCGCGAGCTGATGACCAAGATGCAGAGCAACGGCATGGAAGTCGCCGACAGCGCCGGCAATATCGAGCAGCGCACGACGGGCTCTTTGGCGGTGATCCAGGGCCAGCAGGATGAAACCCATCTGGTCGCCACCGCCGTCAAGCAGCTGGCGGCGACGTCGCAAGAGATGGGCAACCACGCCCAGCAAGCAGCGCAGATGACCCAGCAGACCCAGCAAGTGGTCAATGCCGGCGAAGCGGTGCTCGATCGCACCATCAACGCCATCGGCTTTATCGACCGGGAAGTATCCGGCTCGGCCCAGACCATCGCTGAGCTGGAAGAGAAATGCACCCGCATTGGCGGCGTCATTGACGTGATCCGCGCCATCGCCGAGCAGACTAATCTGCTGGCACTCAATGCGGCCATCGAGGCGGCGCGGGCCGGTGAGCAGGGCCGCGGCTTTGCCGTGGTGGCCGATGAAGTGCGCTCTTTGGCAGGACGCACCCAAAGCTCGACGGTTGAGATCCAGCGCATGATTGAAGAGCTGCAAAATGAAGCGCGCCGCTCGGTCGATGCCATGAGCGGTGCCCGTAGCCAGGCCGGCAATGGCGTGGCGCTGGCACAAGAGGCCAAGCAGGCCTTTGCCAGCATCACCGATAAGGTTGATCGGATGGTCGAGAGCAACCACGTGATTGCCAGCGCCATTGAAGAGCAGGTCAGCGTGGTGGCCGAGATTGAACGCAACGTGGTGCGCATCTCTGATGGCAGTGATGAAGCGCTGACGGTCGCGGCCGATGCCCGCAATGCCGCCAGCCATATTCGCAGTTTGAGCGATCAGCTACGCGATGTGGTGCAAAGCTTCCGACTCTGATAGCAACCGATAGCAAAACGGCACCCGAGGGTGCCGCTTTCATTTGCGCTGCGCCTTATTCCTCTTCGAGGTAGGCGTAACCTTGCAGACCGAGCTCCAGCTCGTCGAGCAGCGCCTTGCGGGCGTCGTCGCCCAGGGCCAGCTTATGAGCGATCTGGTGGTAGTTTTCACGAATGACCGACGGGTCGATGTTCACATAACGCAGCAGCTGGTCGACGGTGTCGCCACGCACCACGTTACGGATATCCATCTCACCTTGCTCATCGAGCCACACTTCTGCGCAGTGCGTATCACCGAACAGGTTGTGCAGGTCACCGAGGATCTCCTGATATGCGCCCACCAGGAAGAAGCCGATGTGGCAATCTTCGTTGTCGGCATACTCCGGCATCGGCAGGGTGGTTTCTACGCCAAGACCATCGACGTAGTGCTCCACCTGACCGTCGGAGTCACAGGTGATGTCCATCAGGATACCGCGACGGGTCAGCGGACGATCGAGACCGGTGAGCGGCAATACCGGGAACACCTGACCGATACCCCAGGCATCCGGCAGCGACTGGAACAGGGAGAAGTTGGCAAAGCACTTGTCTGCCAGCTGTTCGCTCAGCTTGTCGGCCAGATCGCGGTGGTTGCGGTTGACCGGGTTGAGGCGCTCCTTGATGGCCAGGCTGATGTTCTGGTGCAGGCTCTCGGCCCAGGCACGCTGCTCAAGATTGAGCAGACCCATGGTGTACTGGGTGTTGACGTCGGCCAGATCGGCGTGGGAGTCGTGGAAGATCTCCAGCAGGGAAGGATCTTCCCCGTGCAGGTCCTGCCAGCTCTGCCACATGTTGCGCAGGATGGTCGGATCTTCCTCGCCCGGCGCGCCGATATCACTCATGCTCACCCCTTCGGCACCGATCACATTGGTGACCAGTACGGCGTGGTGGGCAGTCAGGGCACGGCCCGACTCGCTGATGATGGTCGGATGCGGCAGGTCGAACTCGCGGCACACATCGCCGATGCCCCACACCACGTTGTTGGCGTATTCGGAGAGGCTGTAGTTGGCCGAGCAGTGGCTCTGGGAACGGGTCCCTTCGTAGTCCACCCCCAGACCGCCGCCCACGTCGACGATGGTGACATTGGCACCCAGACGACGCAGCTCGGCATAGAAGCGGCCACATTCGCGCACACCGCCCTGGATGTCGCGGATATTGGCAATCTGCGAGCCGAGGTGGAAGTGCAGCAACTCGAGGCAATCGAGCTTGCCGA
Organism: Aeromonas sp. RU39B; assembly: GCF_900156095.1. GTDB lineage: Bacteria > Pseudomonadota > Gammaproteobacteria > Enterobacterales > Aeromonadaceae > Aeromonas. Next base: position 188,504 of record NZ_FTMJ01000002.1, on the reverse strand, counting down.
TGTGACGCAGCTTCTCGACCAGCTTGAGGATCTGGCTGGCGCTCAGGCCAAACTTGGACATGGCACCGCCGCTCGACTCCCACATACCCGAGCCGGTAGAGGCCAGACGGGCACGCACGCCGATGTGCGGACGAATGTTGAGACGGGCAGACTCTTCGAGCACCATGTCGAGCTCGGAGGGCTTTTCAACAACGATCACCACCTTGTGGCCCATCAGGTTACCGAGCAGCGCATGACGCACGTACTCCCGATCCTTGTAGCCGTTGCAGACGATCACTGATCCCTGCTCGTGATGATGAGACAGCACCGCCAGAAGCTCGGGCTTGGAGCCGGCTTCGAGACCGAGACGCGGCTTGTCGGTGTAGGCGGAGCTGATGGTCTCGATAACGCGACGCTGCTGGTTCACCTTAATCGGGTAAACGCACAGGTAGTCACCCTCGTAACCTGATTTTTCGATAGCCTGGCCAAACGCATTGAACAGGGCATCGACCCGACTCTTGAGAATGTCGGGGAAGCGCAGGAGAACGGGGGTGGTCAGGCCGGCCTGACGCAGTTGTTCGATAGCGTCAGAGATGACGATCTTGGCTTCGGGACGCGACTTGTCGGGGGCCACGGTGACGTGACCGGCCTCGTTGATACCGAAGAAACCGGCTCCCCAGTAGGGGACGTTATAGACCTTCAGAGAGTCCTTGCTGGACCAGTTAGTCATGGGCTATGCCTCGCTAATGAGCGGCTTGCGCCGCCTTCGTTACCCTCGATCACATCCAGACCATTTGCGGCAAGCCAAGGCTGCCTGGTGGATTTTGGGAAGTAACGAGTCTTGATGTGGGGCTGGTGGCTTTACATCAAGCTCAACAGTATGCGGGGGATACGTTAGACGTATTCCGCGACGCTTTGATGGCGACAGCTAGTTGCCACGCTGCCAACTCATCCTTTGGCCGCAGAAGCGAAGACCAGGGTGGTTTCAGGGAGTGGGACGAGACACCGGCGCATCGGGATGATGAACCGGAAACGACACCACAGCACGCCTGTCGTCGATGACCGCCCATGACAAGGGAAAAGTGTGAGCCGCGTCGCTCAATCGGTCACCGCACATCGTTGCGTGTATGCTGCTCTCCCTGCTACCGGCGACGCCGGTACGAAAGAAACCAAAACTCCTGCAGTGTCTGGCGTTTCTGCATGCCTCGCCCGTGAGGGCGCATGACCCGCAACCGGGACCATTCAGGGTCGCCAAGGCGTTGGATCGGCGCGGAGTTTACACACAGAGTTGGCCCAGTGACAATAGAAAAAATGCTCAAAAATGACCTTTGATCAACTGCGTCAAAACCGGCAATTGTCCCTGCCAGAAGGGGGGATGCAAACAGCTCACGGTGGGGTGTTCCTGCGCGCTGAATAGAATGCCAAACGCCGATTTCAGCGCGTTGAACAAGGCAGCGCCGGCCATACGCTGATGATAGAACCAGATGCGCCCATAGCCATCAACCTGCAGTAGCGGCTTGTCGTGATGCTGGGGCCAGAAAAAATCGACGCTGCAAAGGCGTTCCCCCCGATTGAGCTGGCAGGCCGGCGCCTCGCGCTGCCACTGCCGGATCCAGTCAAGCAGGCTCAGTACGGCCTCTTCATCCAGTTCGTGTTGCTGCAACTGGTGCTGAAACACTGAATAGTCCATAACGCCTCCTTGCATAAATTGTCATAAGTGAAGCGTCAGGCTAGCAACAGTGATAGCCGCAGCATCCTGCTCCAGCGCAAAAAAACATCACTTTTTTTCTTGTGCTCCCCACTCGGCATCCGACAGCACTGCGTCAGTTTCAGGTTGTTGAAATGTTATCTGGCTTCGAATCTTCTTCACAAACCCTGTTCTGGGACAAAGATTTTGGCCGTGATCCTGCTCACAATGCACGCTCCGTTGTAACCGTTGAGTTTTGCCATGACTTCCGTTGTCGACCGCTTTTTGCACTATGTCTCCTTTCATACCCGCTCCGATGCCGACTCCACCAGCTGCCCGAGCACGCCCGGCCAGCGTGTGCTTGGTCAAGCGCTGGCACGCGAGCTGAGCGATCTGGGTCTTCGTGACGTGACGCTCGATGAGAACGGCTACCTCACCGCGCTGCTCCCCGGCAACGTCAGCGAGGCACCGGCGATAGGTCTGATTGCACACATGGACACGGCCGATTACGAAGCTCGTAACGTGCAACCGCAGATCGTCGAGAACTATCAGGGCGGCGACGTCTGTCTTGGCAAGGGGGATGAAGTGCTCTCTCTGCGCCAGTTCCGCTTTCTGAAAAACTACCTGGGGCACGATCTTATCACCACCGATGGGACCACCTTGCTCGGCGCCGATGACAAGGCCGGTATTGCCGAGATCATCACCTGCGTCGAGACCCTGCTGGCCAACCCCGACATGCCCCGAGGCGATCTCTGGATTGGTTTTACCCCGGATGAAGAGATTGGCCGTGGTGCCGACCGCTTCCCGCTCGATCGCTTCAAGGCGCGCTGGGCCTACACCGTCGATGGCGGCGAGCAAGGTGAGCTGGAGTTTGAAAACTTCAACGCCGCCAGTGCCACCGTTCGCTTTATCGGCAACAACGTGCACCCGGGCAGCGCCAAAAACACCATGATCAACAGCCAGACACTGGCCGCTCAGTTCCACACCTTCCTGCCTGCCGATGAAACCCCGGAGTGCACCGAAGGCTACGAGGGCTTTTTCCACCTGACCCACAGCAGTGGCACGGTGGAAGAGACCACCCTGCACTACATCATCCGCGACTTCGACGAAGCCGGTTTTGCTGCGCGCAAGGCGCTGCTTGAAGATCGGGTGACCGAGCTGCGCCGCCGCTACCGCGATGCCCGCATCGAGCTCACCATCACCGACAGCTATCGCAATATGCGCAGCCAGGTCGAGCCGCATCTGCACATCATCGAGCTGGCCCGTCAGGCCATGGTTGAGTCTGATGTGCAGCCCAAGGTGACGCCGATCCGTGGTGGCACTGACGGCGCACGCCTCTCGTTTATGGGGCTGCCCTGCCCGAACCTGTTTACCGGTGGCCACAATTTCCACGGCAAGCACGAGTTCATCTCAATCCAGGTGATGGAAAAAGCGGTGCAAACCTTGGTCAATCTGGTGCGTCTGACCGCCGACTGGCGCGGCTAAGACACCATTTCGTCATCTATCTGACCCGCTACTGTCACAGTGGCGGGTCACTCTGGGCGCATCTTGCAAGGAGCTGCGCCCATGTTCAGTGTTGATGCCATCCTCGCCGATCACCTGCCTCGGCTTCCCTTCCCGACCCTGCTGCGACCGCTACTGCGCAGCTTGCTGCACGAATCAGAGTTCCGGCGCTTTGCCAGCGACTTTCCGCACCTGCGCGGTATGGACTTTGTCGAGCAGGCGCTGTGCCATCTCGAGCTCGATTGCCAGCATGATGATGCCCAGCTGGAAAACGTACCGGCGCGCGGGCGCGTCATTCTGGTCGCCAACCATCCGATTGGCTCACTGGATGGACTGGCGCTGTTGCGCCTGGTCGGACGATTACGCGGCGATGTGAAAATCGTGGCCAATCAACTGCTCTCGGTGATCGAGCCACTGCAACCTCTGCTGCTACCCGTGGACAACCTCAGCGGCAAAACCGGCCGTGAGGCGCTGCGCGCCATGGGCGAGCACCTCGAGCGCGAGGGCGCACTGATCGTGTTTCCAGCCGGTGAAGTGTCCCGCCTTGGCCCGAATGGCATCAGGGATGGCCGCTGGAGCCCGGGCTTTATCAAGCTGGCACGGCGCACCAACGCGCCACTGGTGCCGCTGCACGTCGCCGGGCGCAACAGCAGTCACTTCTATCTCGCCTCTTGGCTGAGTAAACCCCTCTCCGGCCTGCTGCTGGTTGATGAGCTGTTTCGCCAGCGCCAGCGCAGTCTGACCATCACCATCGGTCGGCGCCTGCAACGCGATGCGCTCGACGCCCTGCCCCCGCCACTGGCAGCCAAGCTGGTGCGCGAGCATGTCTATCGCATTGGTCGCGGTAAAAAGCCGCGCCTGCCCACCGATACGCCGATCGCGCTGCCCGAAGATCGCACTCGCCTTAACCGGGCGATCAACCAAAGCGAACTGCTCGGGCTTACCCCCGATGGCCAGGAGATCCGACTCTATCGTCGCCAAGACAGTGAGCACAGCCCGATATTGCGTGAATTGGGTCGATTGCGGGAGGTGGCGTTTCGCGCCGTGGGCGAAGGCACCGGCAAGCGGCGCGATCTCGATGGCTTTGATGACCACTATCAGCATCTGCTGCTGTGGGATCCCAAAGCGCTGGAAATTATCGGCGCCTACCGCTTTGCTGCGGTCTCTGAGCTGATGACCCTCAAGGGGGAACAGGGACTCTACTGTCACGGCCTGTTTCACTTCGCGCCGGCCATGGCGCCAAAACTGCAGCAAGCCGTCGAGCTTGGCCGCAGCTTTATCCAGCCCGCCTACTGGGGCAAGCGTGGCCTCGATTATCTCTGGTATGGTATTGGCGCCGTGCTGGCCCGCCACCCGGAATATCGCTATCTCTACGGACCGGTCTCTATCTCTGGCACGCTGCCAGCCTCGGCGCGAGATCTGCTGGTCAGTTTTTTCCAGCGCCATTTTGGCAGCAGTGAATCGCTGGCCGCAGCCCACCGCCCCTATCCGCAACCACAGCCACACCCAAGTCGAACCACAGTGCCGCCACTGGCCGCCGTGGATTACCGCGAGGAGCTTGCTACCCTCAAGGGGCAACTCGACAATCTGGGCTGCGCCATTCCCACCCTCTACAAGCAGTATGCCGATCTGTGCGAGCCGGGCGGCGTACAGTTTCTCGATTTTGGCGTTGATCCGGATTTTGGCTACTGCGTCGATGGTCTGGTGTGGGTCGATCTGCATGCGCTCAAGCAGAGCAAATATCAGCGCTATATTGCGCCGCACCTGGCGCGCCCTACCGAGCTTGCCAGCTAACACCAGCCATAAAATCAACAGGGATGGCCTTCGCCATCCCTCTCTTTTTGCCTGCCCTATTAATGGGATTGCCGGTCGCTGTGGCCAAGATCCCGATCTGGCGCGATGATATCGCGCACTCTTTGCTTAATCTCTTTGGCCTCGGGGAAGCCCTCATCGACCACCCGATCCCACACCTGTACCCCATCGACCAGGATGCGAAACTCCCCCTTGCTGGCCGGCACCAGTGCCACTTCACCAAGCTCACCGTCAAAGGTTGAGAGCAGCTCTTGTGCGAGCCAAGCCGCGCGCAGCATCCAGCGGCACAGGGTGCAATAACGGATCTCAATCCTTGGCTTCATTTCGACACTCCATGAAAATCATTGAGCCACAGACGGGCAATATCACGCATCACCGCCAGCGGCAGTTCATGCACGCCACTGCGATGACGGGTTTCGGCCAGCTGGCGGACCCCTTCGATGATCTCGGCCAGCACCAGATAAACATATTCACCGATGACGGCGCCGTGGACAAAGTTGACCGCCTCACCACGGTTGAGCAGATAGATGACGCTGCCGTCGGGACGGGTTAATTGCAGCACCCGATCGCAAATCTCAACACTTGGCCATTTCAGCTCACTGAGCGTAAACGCGAACTCGTCATCGGCCGAGGTGACGGACGCCAGCATGGCGCCCGGGCGTAGCAGCAACAGATCTTGCTGGCTCAATACGCCATTGCCCGTGGAGCTGATGACCAGCTCGGCGCGCGACAGCGCCGTCTCTTTATCCACCAGATGAAAGCCGTGCGACAGGGCTTCGACTTGGCGCAGCGGGCAGGTTTCGACCAGATCGAGCCACAGGTTGCGACTGCGCAGCTCCAGCGCAATGCTGCGCCCCACCTTGCCATAACCGAATAACGCCGCCTGACAGGCGTTGAACGTCCGGTTCAGACCACGCGCTAACGACTCGGCCGAGTAAACGACGCTGAGCCCGATTTGCACGTCTTCAGCCTGCTTGAGCGGACTGCGCGCCACCGAGATAACCGGTGCCGGCACCGGCCCTTCCAGATAGCGCTGATGGCCATTTTCGGTCATCTCCACCACGCCGAGAAAACGCTCGCCGAAGTGTTGCTGCAAGGCAGGTAAAAGCGTGGCGAAGTAACCACCGATATCCAGGATCACCAGCCGCTCATGCTCCTTCATAAGCTGACTTATCCGTGGCAGCGCCAACGCCGGATCCACCGTCCAGCGGCGATCGAGCTCCACCACCGGATATTGGCGACTGACACGCTCGAGCGTGGCCGCATGTATCGACTTCGGCTTGGGCAAAATCGCCCCGATGCGCCCGATCCGAGCCAGCGTCTCGATAAAAAGAGGACGATCTGGCAGCAGGTGAGTCACCAGCAGAATGCAGAGGTCCTGTATGTGGCCTTGAGCGGTGAAATGGCCGAAAAATTGACGCTCGGATCCTTGACTGCGCAACGATAGCCTCCTTGAGTGCGCACAACGACAGGATCAAGTAGACCCGGGACAGCGCCCGGGTCTACTTAGGTCCGTAATAAGACCCTGTTTTATATGAAACCATTGAGCGGCTCAATCGGTATCTGCGAGCTTTGTCACAAAGCTCGCAATAATAACTCTATCCGATTGTTATTTAAGCGGTTTCAATACAATGACTCAGTAGGCCAAACCGCCCAGAGGCTGACGCCAATTCCGGCTGCCCCCACCACAATCAGCACCGCCCAACGCCGCCAAACCGGTTGGTTGCGCAGCAGCAAATCGAGTGCCACGAGAATCCAGGTTGGCAGCAGTACCTTGAGCGGCACTTCGACATACTGCCAGGCCAGCAGTTGCATCATGGCAAGCGCCGCGGCAAAGCCGGCCGAGGAGACCGGACCGCTGACCAGCGCACGCAATGCCGCCAGACCAGCCAGCGCCGCCAGAGCGCCACTGAGCTGGGCAATCAGCAAACTGCCATCAATGCCGATGACCAGCGCCAGCCACAGAAATGCCAGAGCAAACCCCAGCCCTTCCGGCGTATCCCCCAGCGCACGCAGCACGCCATAAGCCAGGATGGCAGGCAGCACCAGTAAGGCCGCCTCTGGCGCCGTGGAAAGCAGTGAACCAGTGGCCACCCCACCGAGCAGCAGGGTCAGCACTGCATACCCTCCCCACTCGATGCGATGGTTAGCTTGCAAGCCAAACAGGGCCGGCAGCAAGAGCGCTGGCAGCCATTGCCACGCCTTAGCGGGCCAGGCGTAAGGCTCAAGCCACTGGGCTACGCCCAGCATCGCCAACGCGGCAAACAGCCACTGCCATCGCGGCCAACGCCAGGAGAGCAGCACGGCCAGAAGCGGCAGTGCTGCACTTTGTAACAGCAGTTGAACACCCATTAGCGGCGCACACCTTCCACGAACAGGGACAGTGTCATCTCGTCAGGGATGTTCGGAATCATGTATTTCACGCCAAAATCGCTGCGCTTGATGGTGGTGGTGGCGTTAAAGCCGCTGCGATAGCCGCCCCACGGATCTTTGCCCTCGCCCACGTGAACCAGATTGAAGGCCACTTCCTTGCTGACACCGTGCATGGTCAAGGTACCCTTGAGCACACCCTTCTCTTTGGAGCCTTCATAGGCAGTGCTGCTAAAGGTGATCTTGGGGAAGCTCTTCACATCCAGAAAATCGGGGCTGCGCAGGTGCTTGTCACGGGGTTCGTGGTTGGAGTCGACGCTGGCGGCATCCACTTCAAAGCTGGCCTTGGCGGCAGCCGGGTTGGCATCATCCACAGAGAAGTTGCCAGAGAATTTATCAAAACGACCTACCAGCTCGGAAAAGCCCAGGTGACCGATCTTGAACTGGACGGTGGTGTGAGCCGGATCCACATCATAGTCAGCGGCCATGACGGCAGTGGAGCTCAGCAGGGCAGCGGCCAGCAGGGTGTGTTTCAGCTTAATCATCAAGGGTTCCTCAGGGGGGTTGGAAGAAGCCAAGATGTTAGCCTTGCGTTAACTCATGATAATCAGCGATTCTATAAATATATTATCAACTGAGGGTGGAAAATGGATCAGCTCTCGGCAATGCGAACCTTTATCAAAGTGGTTGAATCGCAGAGCTTTACCAAGGCGGCGCAGCAGCTTGGCATCTCGGTCGCCATGACCTCCAAGCAGATGTTGCAACTCGAAGAGTCGCTGGCCACCCGTCTGCTGTCACGCACCACCCGGCGGGTGCACCCCACCGAAGCGGGGCAGTTTTACTACCAGCGCTGCGTGGCATTGCTGGCTGAACTTGAAGAGACCCACAGCCAACTGACCCAACAGAGTCAGCAGCCGCAGGGGACCTTGCGTCTCACGGTACCGATGGACTTTGGTTATCTGCACCTGGCCCCTTCCCTGCCCGCCTTTCGCGAGCAATACCCGGATCTGACACTGGATATCGAATACAGCGATCGCCGTGTTGCACTGGTCGAAGAGGGGTTTGATCTGGCACTGCGGATCGGCACCTTGCCCGACTCCTCGCTGGTCGCAAGGCCACTGGCACAAATGGAGATCCTGCTCTGCGCCAGCCCCGACTATCTGGCGCGCCGCGGTACGCCAGAGAGCCCGGATGAGCTGCGCCATCACGACTGCCTGCTCTACACGTTAAGCCCGCTGGAGTGGACGCTCGAGTGTGAAGGCGAGCGAGTCAGCGTGCGCCCGCAAGGGCCGCTCAAGGCCAACAATGGCGTGGCGCTGACCCGCGCCGCCATTGATGGCATGGGCATCATACTGCAGCCGACCTTTATCGTCGGTGATGCGCTGCGAAGCGGCGAGCTGGTGCGCATTTTGCCAACGTGGCATCGCGATCCGGTGCGCCTGCATGCCATCTATCCCCATCGTCGCTTCGTCTCGGCCAAGGTGCGGCGCTTTATCGAGTTTGTCGAGCAGCGTTTTTCGGCGCCTTACTACTGGGATGCGGGTCTTATCTAGTTCAGTGACCTAATTCACCCCTATTTCATGGCATAATTTGTTATCGGTCATGGAATCAGGCGGCGTGAATCACTACCCTTTTGCGCCCAAGACAAACGTTTTACATTGGTTTTAGCAGGAGTCCGATGCAACACGCCATCCCCCTTACCCGCCATCAACCGCTGCAAGATGCCCAGACACTGGCCGAGCAGTTGGGGATCGATCCCCGTTTTGTCCTCCCTTACGGCCGGCACAAAGCCAAGCTGGATCCGGCCCTGTTGCGCCAACCGGCCATCGAGAAAGGCAAACTGGTGCTGGTCAGCGCCATCACCCCGACGCCGTTTGGCGAAGGGAAAACGGTCACCACGCTCGGACTTTCGATGGGGCTTAACCATATCGGTCATCCGGCCATTGCCTGTATCCGCCAGCCAAGCCTTGGGCCGGTATTCGGGGTCAAGGGGGGCGCCGCCGGTGGCGGTCGCGCTCAGGTGCTGCCGATGGAAGAGATGAACCTGCATCTGACCGGGGATTTTCATGCCGTCACGGCCGCCCACAATTTGGCGGCCGCAGCGCTCGATGCCCGTCTGTTTCATGAGCAGAAACTGGGGGAAGCCTTTACCGAGCGCACCGGATTGGCGCGCCTTGAGATTGCCCGCATCCTCTGGCCACGCGCCATGGACATGAATGATCGGGCGCTGCGCCATGTCACCATTGGCCAGGGCGGCGCCGAAGATGGCGTGGAGAGAGCCGAGCATTTCGTGATCACTGCGGCCTCCGAGCTGATGGCAATCTTGGCGCTGGCCACGGATTTGCAGGATCTGCGCCGGCGTATTGGCCGCATTCGATTGGCCGAGCGGGTTGACGGCAGCCTCATCACCGCAGACGACCTCGAAGTGGCCGGCGCCATGACGGTACTGCTGAAAGAGGCGCTCGCCCCCACCCTGCTGCAGACCACCGAGCAGACCCCGGTGCTGGTGCATGCCGGCCCGTTTGCCAATATTGCCCACGGTAACTCATCGGTGATCGCCGATCGCATCGCCCTGCGCCACGCCGATTATGTGGTGACCGAGGCCGGCTTTGGCTCCGACATGGGGCTGGAGAAGTTCTTCAATATCAAGCAGCGCCAAAGCGGTCTGCAACCCTCCTGCGTCGTGCTGGTTGCGACCGTGCGCGGTATCAAGGCCAACAGCGGCGCCTTTAGCTTCAAACCCGGCCAACCGCTGCCGACCAACTTGACCGAGCCCAATGCCGAGCTGCTGGCCAAAGGATGCGAAAATCTCTGCTGGCACATCGCCAACGCGCGTCGCTACGGCGTGCCGGTGGTTGTGGCATTGAACCGTTTCCCCGATGACACCGCCGATGAGCTCGACGAGGTGCTGTTTATCGCCCGTCGTCATGGAGCCATTGCAGCGACCGTATCAGAAGCCTTTGCCCGCGGTGGCGAAGGCGCGGCCGAGCTGGCTCGCGCTGTGGTTGATGCCTGTCAGCAGCCCGGTGAGGTCACCGAGCTCTATCCAGACAACGCTACGCTTATGGAAAAACTCGAGACCATTGCGCGAGTCGGCTACGGGGCCGCTGGCGTTACCTTAAGCGAGCAGGCCACTACTGAGCTTGTAAAGCTGGAGCGCGAGGGGCTTAGCCACTTGCCGCTGTGCATGGCCAAAACGCCGCTCTCCATCAGTCATGACCCCATGCTCAAGGGGGTGCCCAGCGGCTTTACCCTGCCCATCGCGTCGCTGGTCGCCTGCACCGGCGCCGGATTTATCTATGCTCTGTGCGGCCCCATCATGACCATGCCAGGTCTTGGCAGCCTACCGGCTTATCGCCATATCGACATTGACGAGCACGGTGAGATTATCGGTTTGCAGTAGCACACTAGCTCTGCAACGACAACGGCCCCGCACTGTGCGGGGCCGTTGTTTATGGCAAACGCTATCGCCAAGACTTAGCGAGGCGCGCGCAAACCGGCTAAAAACTCCGAGCGCGTCGCCGGCTGGGTTTTAAAGACGCCCCCCAGGGAGGTGGTGGTGGTGGCAGAATTGGCATCCATCACGCCCCGCGCTTTGACGCAGTAGTGGGTGGCGGTCATGCTGATGGCCACATCCTGAGTGCCAAGCAGGGTCTGCAGTGCCAGCAAGATCTGCTGGGTCAGCCGCTCTTGCACCTGCGGGCGACGGGCAAAAAACTGCACGATGCGATTGATCTTGGACAAACCAATCACCTTGCCACGGGGGATGTAAGCCACATGAGCCAGGCCATCGATGGTCACGAAGTGGTGCTCGCAGGTGCTGGTGAGGGTGATATCACGCACCAGGATCATCTCATCGACCTGCATCTTGTTCTCGATCACCGTCACCTTGGGGAAGTTGGCGTAATCGAGGCCGGCAAAGATCTCGCCGACGAACATTTTGGCAATGCGATGAGGCGTTTCGGCCAGGCTGTCATCACTTAAATCCAGCTCAAGCACTTCCATAATGGCACGCATGTGCTCTTCGATTTTCTGGCGTTTTTCACCCTGCCCCAGGCCATTGGGGGACAATGGGGTTTCCAGTCCCTGTGCCACCAGGGCATCACGGACCAGACGGGCGTGGGGACTCAGGTCACTCATGGTTCACTCTCTTTTCTTCATTATTAGAGCCAGCTCGGCCCATAGTAGAAGCGCGAAGCCAGCAGATTGCAAGGGACAAGCACCCTTGATCGCCCGCAATATCCGGACAACTTCTGACCCTATGCGCGCCATGCTGGCCAATGATTGATACCGAGTGCTCCATCACCCTGCCCATTTGCGACCATTTTTGGGATAATCCGCCCTTCTCCACGCGTGTCATCACCAGAAGGAGGACCCCATGGGTCATCAGTCACTGCGTCCCCTCGAGTGCGCCTTGCGCGACATGCTCGCCTCACTCACCCCGCTGGACGGACAAGAAATCGTGCCGCTGGCAGACAGTCTTGGCCGGGTGCTGGCCAGCGCCATCATCTCCCCCATGGCCGTCCCGCCCTTTGATAACTCGGCCATGGACGGCTACGCCCTGCGCGCAGCCGATCTGCAACATCGCAGCACCCTCACCTTACAAGGTCGTGCCCTGGCCGGCCACCCGCTGCAGGACGGCGATGCGTGCCAGAGCGGTCAGTGCGTGCGGATCATGACCGGCGCCGCGCTGCCTGCCGGCGCTGACTGCGTGATCATGCAAGAAGAGACCGAGGTCAATGGCGATGAGGTGACGTTCACCAAGCCGGCACGTCTGGGTCAAAACGTGCGCCGCCGTGGTGAAGACATTGAGGAAGGGGCCGAGGTGCTGCCCGCAGGCCTGCGACTGACTGCGCGGGAGTTGCCCCTGCTGGCCTCCCTTGGGATTGCCGAAGTGGCCGTGCGCCGCCGCCCGCGTGTGGCGTTACTGAGCACCGGTGATGAGCTCAAGATGGTGGGCGAGCCGCTGGCCCACGGCGAAATTTACGACTCCAACCGTTATGGCGTGCGCGCCATGCTCGAGCGCCTCGGCATCGAGCTGCTCGATCTTGGCATTATTCCCGACGATCCGGCGGCGCTGCGTCACGCGTTTTTGCATGCCAGCGAGCAGGCTGATGCCCTCATCACCTCGGGCGGCGTGTCAGTGGGGGATGCCGATTACACCAAACAGCTGCTTGAAGAGCAGGGCGAGATCGGTTTTTGGAAACTGGCCATCAAGCCCGGCAAGCCGTTTGCGTTTGGCCGCCTTGGCAAGGCGTGGTTCTTTGGCTTGCCCGGGAACCCGGTCTCGGCCATGGTGACCTTTGATCAGCTGGTGCGTCCCGCGCTGGCAACCTTGGCCGGAGAGACCCTCAAGGCGCCACTGCGCCTGAGTGCCACCGCCGCCACCGCCCTTAAAAAGGCGCCGGGCCGCCTCGATTTTCAACGCGGGATCGTGGAGAACACCGCCAGCGGTCTGGTGGTACGCAGCACCGGATCGCAAGATTCGGGCGTGTTTAGCTCGCTCTCCAAGGCCAACTGCTACATCGTGCTGGAGCAAGATCGCGGCCGGGTAGAAGCCGGTGAAACCGTCACGGTTGAGCTGTTTGGGAGCATGTTGCTGTGAGCGAGATCCTCTCGGATGCCGAGCTGCTACGCTACAACCGCCAGATCATCTTGAAATCGTTCGATTTTGAGGGACAAGAGGCGCTCAAGCAGGCCCGGGTTCTGGTCATTGGCTGCGGTGGTTTAGGCTGCGCCGCCGCCCAATATCTGGCGCTCGCCGGTGTCGGTCACCTCACCTTGGTCGATTACGACAAGGTCGAGCTCTCCAACCTGCAGCGTCAGGTGCTGCACACTGATGAGCGCATTGGCCAGAGTAAGGTGGACTCCGCCGCCACGGCCCTGCGTGCCCTCAACCCGCACCTGACCATCACGACCCACTGCCAGGGCGCCGACGAGTCGCTCCTCGATGCGCTGCTGCCCACTCATCAGCTGATCCTCGATTGCAGCGATAACCTCTCGACCCGTAATTTGCTTAACCGCCGCGCACGGGCCCACAAGGTCCCGCTGGTGAGCGGCGCGGCGATCCGCTTTGAAGGTCAGGTATGCAGCTTTCAGTGGCGCCAGGGCGAGCCTTGCTACGAGTGCTTAAGTCAGCTGTTTGGCGAGCAGGCGCTCACCTGCGTCGAAGCCGGCATCATGGCGCCGGTGGTGGGCATGGTCGGTAGTTTACAGGCGCTCGAAGCCATCAAACTGCTCTCGGGCTGCGGCGAGCCGCTCACCCACCGCATGCTATTGATTGACGGGCTGACCGGCCAGTTTCGTGCTCTGCGTCTGCCCCGCCGTCCAGGCTGTCCCGGCTGCTCGGATTAACGCCCCCAAGCCCGGCCAAGCGAGCCGGGTTTTTTGTACCCTCACGACTCGGACGAAGGCCAGCTTGCCAGCAGTGTGTCGAGCATCTGTCCAAGCTGAGCCCGCCACTGGTTGTCGCTGTGTTTTAACACCGCAGGAATCCCCTCGAGAGCCAACATCGCAAAGCCATGCACGCTGGACCAGGCCAACAGCAGATATGGATTGTCGGCCGCTCTGCTGTGCGGCGTCTTGGTGAGAGTGGCAACACACTGAGCAAGAGGTAAAAAGGCTTGCTCTGCAGCTTGTTGCAACGCGCAATCATCGTGGTCAATCCGCTGGCGGCGAAACATGAGCTGATAGCGGGCCGGATGCGCCAGAGCAAACTCCACGTATGCCATCCCTAGAGCCTTGAGCCGGGCAAGCTCTCCCCCTTCGACGCGGGTCGCCTGCAAAGTGGCGGCCAAGTCTAAAAAAGCCTCTCGCACGTAAGCCGTCAACAATCCGCGCGCATCACCAAAGTGATGAGCCGGCGCGCCGTGCGATACACCAGCCCGCCTTGCCACTTCCCGCAAGCTCAGAGTATCGGGCCCCCCTTGTGCCAGCACATCTCCCACGGCGGCGAGCAGAGTGCTTGGCAAATCGCCGTGGTGATAACGAGTTGGCGTCTTGGATGAATCAGCGGATGACATAAACGCTCGCAAAGGGGATCTTGACAATGACTAGTAGTCTAACATACTTGTCACTGTCTAGATAACATTAGGAGCATGACAATGAGGATTCGGCGAGACCTGCTGCAATGGCAATTTTCCGGCTATGCCCACTATCACCACGACCGGGTCAATCTGATTATTCACATGGTGGCGGTGCCGTTTTTCTGGCTGGGCACCGTCGCCTGTCTAGCATCTCTGTTCGGGTACCACAGCGGGAGTTGGCTGGTCGGCCTGCCTGTCTTGCTGCTGTCGTTTCTGGCACAAGGGATTGGTCACAAACGCGAGCAAGAGGCCAGTGTCCCCTTTGATGGAGCGCTGGATGTTGTCACGCGCATTCTGGCTGAGCAATTTGTCACCTTTCCGCGCTTCCTGCTGGCTCGCTTGCAGCAACAACGCTCCGCTGATGAGCACTCATCGCAAGATTAACGTGGTAGACCATAAGATCGCAGCGGGTCTTTTGATGGAGCGGGGTGTTATCGGGAGGCGTGATGGACAGGGCGCAGGTGATCACTCTGCGCCCTAGATGACATGAGCATTAATGATCGCCGCAGCGAATTTCGGTCGTTGCCGGGTTAAAACTAGCCAACGAGCCGATGGCCTGGCCACTTTGCTCACGGGTCAGGTGCACGGTTTCGCCATCCGGGCAGACACCGTTTAACGACAGGGCCGGCGAGCCATTCATGGCGACCTCGGCCGAGCTGTCACCCTGATAGTGCAACGCGGTGTGCTGCTGGGCACACGCACCCAGTGCCAGCACCAGCAGTCCGGTCAAGAGACGTTCATTCATGGCTCTTCACTCATCCTCTTATTCGTAATTCAAATTTGCCAGAAACCGTGCCAACAAACTGTTGCAGGCTGCGGGATCTTCCGCCGGCCAGGCGTGATGGCCGCTTGGCGTATAGACGCTGGCGTTGGGCAGCGCGGCAAACTGCGCCACCCGCTTGGCCAGCGGCAAATAGTCGTCACTGCTGGATACCACGGCAACCGGTTGGCTCAGCACTCCCAAGCGAGCGCGCACGCTCCAGCCCGGCAGCGCTTCCAGTATCTGTTTATATACCCGTTTGTTGTTGCGGCGAAAGCGGCGGCGAAATGTCTGGCGCAGCGAACCTTGTTCGCTGTCCGGAAACAGCTTACGCGCCAGCCACCACCCCAAGGGGAGCATGCCAATCCAGCGCAACCATTTGAGACGCTGTGTGAAATCGGCTTTTGCGGCCTCATTGTCGAGGGAAAACTCGGCAAAGCCATTGATCAGCATCATGCCAACCACTCGTTGCGGCCGAGCCAGCGCCACTTCCAGTGCGACCATGGCGCCGAGTGACAACCCGATCAGTACCACCTGCCCGGGTTGCTCGTCGAGCCACTGCAGCACATCAGCAGCAAGCGTCGGTACATCAAACGGCCCGTCGCGCAGGCTCAGGCCGTGGCCACGCAGATCAAGCGCCACCGCCCGATAATGGCTGGAAAAATACTCAAGCTGCGCCTGCCAGTCGAGACTGGATGAGCCGAGTCCATGTAGAAACAGCAGCAGCGGCCCTTCACCGGCACTGCGCTGATAGAGGCCCTTGACGCGAACCTCTCTGCGTTTGCGGCGCATTACGCCTCCCCGAGCAAACTCACGGCCTTGATATAAGCGTATACCCGTGAACCCGGCTTGAGCGCCAGACGCTCGGCCGAGCGGCGGGTGATACGCGCCAGCAGTATCTGCTGCCCGAGGGCAAGCTGCAACAGGGTTTGTCCCGGCAAGACGTCGCGCAGGTCCTGTAAGGTGGTCTGCAAAGAGTTCGACAGGCTGGAGTGGGTAAGCGGCTCGGTAGCGATCACCACATCACGCGCCGCCACCTTGATGCGTACCGGCCCCGGCGCATCAGGCGCCGCCGGCATGGTGACAAACAGCGGTTGACCGTCGACATGCAGCTCCGCCATCTGCTCGGGCGCCAGCCACTGCTGCAGGTTAGCCGAGAGGATCACACCGGCATCATCGCGGCTGGCAATCGGCAGATCGAGCCTTGAAAACAGCGTATCGGGCGCCCCTTGGGCAATTGCCCTCCCGTTTTCAATCAGGATCAACTCATCACACAGCATGCTCACCTCTTCCATGGCATGGGTGACATAGAGCATGGGGAGCATCGCTTCGCGCTGCAGTGTTTGCAGCTCGTGGATAAGGTGCAGACGGCTGCGCCGATCCAGCGCCGAGAAGGGTTCATCGAGCAACAGCAAGGTGGGCTCGGCCAGCAGGGCACGCGCCAGCGCCACCCGCTGCCGCTGGCCGCCAGAGAGCGCCTGCGCCGGCTGCGCCATCAGCTCATAAAACCCCAACCTTCGCGCCAACTCGTCCGGTTGCCAGCGTCCTTGACCTTTTTCGGCGGCGAGCAGCAAGTTACCGCGCACCGTCAAATGGCCAAACAGGCGCGCATCCTGAAAGACCAATCCGATACGCCGTCGCTCTGGTGGCAAGCTGGCAAGGGCGGCATTGTGCCAAAGCAGTTGGTCATCGGCGGCGCGATCAAGGCCGGCAAGAATGCGCAGCAAGGTGCTTTTACCACTGCCGGAGGGGCCAAACAGGGCACAGATCCCCTCCCCGCGCCAGCGCAGATCACACTCAAGATCCCAACTCCCAAAATGGCGGCGGCAAGCGAGGGTCAGCATCCGAGCAGTCTCCGCTGACGGCGCTGCAGCACGCCATAGACCAGCACCAAAATCACCAGCGAGAAGAGCATCAAGCCGCCAGCCAGCCGGTGGGCATTGCCATAATCGAGCGCTTCGACGTGATCAAACAGGGCAATCGAGAGCACCTGCGTCTCCCCGGGAATATTGCCGCCAATCATCAGCACCACGCCAAACTCACCGAGGGTGTGGGCAAAGCCCAGCGCGGCCGCCATCACAAAACTTGGCAAGGTCATCGGCAGCACAATGCGAAAGAAGCGCTCAAGCGGCCCGAGCCCCAAGGTGGCGGCCGCCTCCAGCTCACGATTGCCCAGATTGACAAAGGCAGAGGTAAGCGGCTGCACCACAAAGGGAAACGAGTAGAGCATCGAAGAGATAAGCAGTCCGCTGAAACTGAACGCCAGCTGGAAGCCAAACAGCTGCTGCCAGCTTTGGCCGAGCCAGCTTTCAGGGGAAAAAGCCAGCAACAAATAAAAGCCAAGCACGGTGGGGGGCAGCACCAAAGGCAGCGCCACCAGCGCCTCGACCAGCGGCCGCAGCAGGTGGCGACTGCGCGCCAACCACCAGGCCAGTGGTGGCGCAATGAGCAGCAAGATCCCGGTGGTGCAGGCAGCCAGCTTTAGAGTCAGAACAATGGCGAGCAGGTCAGCACTACCGGGCATGGTCAGTTAGTTCCCGGCCGGCAGGCCGTAACCGGCGGCGGTAATCAGGGCGCGGCCCTTGTCGCTCTTAAGCCAGGCGACCAGTGCATCGGTGGCCTTACCTGGTTTAAGTACAATGCCCTGCTGCTCGATAGCCGGATAGTAATCCGCCGGCACTGCCCAGGCTTCGCCCGTCTTGCCAGCATCCACCAGATTGGACCAGGCCACAAAGCCGTACTCGGCGTTGCCACTTTCCACGTATTGCCAGGTCTGACTAATGTTGCTGCCAGTTAGCACACGAAACTGCTTGGTATCGATCTTCAGATGGTCCAGGGTTGCCATGGCCGCCGCACCGTAGGGGGCGGTTTTGGCGTTAGCGATGGCCAGATTGCCATGCCAGGCGCGCAGCGCAGCGTCGTCAGGCGCCGGGCCACCCTTGTGCCACAGGCCCAGTTTGCCCACCGCATAGGTAAAGCGTCCGCTGCCCTTGCCCTCTTTTTCCAGCTTGGCCGGGGTGGCTGCATCGGCCGAGAGGAACAGATCGAACGGCGCCCCGTGGGTGATCTGGGTATAAAGCACTCCGGTGGCGGCCGAGCTGATGGTCACGGTGTTGCCGGTATCGGCCTTGAAGGCGTCGGCAATCTTGCCGAGCGTGGCCTTGAAGTTAGCTGCAACGGCGACTTTCACTTCATCAGCCTGCGCGGCAGGCATGGCCAACAGCAGGGCCAAGCCCCATCCCATTTGACGCTTCATTCTCGGTTACTCCTTGGACGAGTCACTCTCGGACCCGGTTGATGATGCTGCCTGCCAACGGTCGGCAGCCTGGTTATCGCTGTGACGAGCCTCAACCCAGTAGTGGCGGCCATCGGTCGTCAGCTCGCGTTTCCAGAACGGAGCACGGGTCTTGAGGAAATCCATGATGAAATGACAAGCAGCAAAGGCCGCCTCGCGGTGGGCCGAGCTCACGGCTACCAATACTATCTGTTCGGCGAGCAGCAGATCCCCGATACGGTGGATCACGGTGCAATCAAGCAGTGGCCAGCGCCGGGCCGCTTCTGCGACAATCTCAGCCAGCGCTTTTTCAGTCATGCCGGGATAGTGCTCCAGCGACAGACCGGCGACCGCCTCCCCCTGATTGACGTCGCGCACCTTACCCACGAAGGTGACGACGGCGCCGCTGCCCGCATCGGCTGCCAGACGCTCATATTCGTGCGCGAGGGAAAAATCCTCGCGCTGAATCCGGATCACCGGCTGCATGTTAGCCCCCTGTGACCGGCGGGAAAAAAGCCACTTCGTCGCCAGCTTTGATCGGCGTATCGAGCGGCACCAGGGTCTGGTTGACGGCTACCAGCAGTTTGCCCGGCTCAAGGGCCAGCGCCCATTTATCGCCCCGGCCAGCCAGCTCGGCACGCAACTGCTCTGCGGTGGTAAAGTCTGCCGGCATGGCCAGTGAGCCACAGCCGACCAGCTCGCGCACCTGAGCAAAAAACAGCACCTGAATCATTGCTTCTCCCCTGCCACAAAGTGGCCTGATTTGCCGCCGCGTTTTTCAAGCAAGCGTACCGACTCGATCACCATGTCCTTTTGCACCGCCTTGCACATGTCATAGATGGTGAGCGCCGCCACCGAGGCGGCGGTCAGGGCTTCCATCTCAACACCGGTCTTGCCGGACAGTTTGCACAAGGTGTCGATGCGCACACGCTGCTGCTCGGGCTCAGGCGCAATCTCGACCTCAACCTTGGTCAGGGCGAGCGGATGACACAGGGGGATGAGATCGGAGGTTTTCTTGGCGGCCATGATGCCGGCGATGCGCGCCGTCGCAAACACATCCCCTTTGTGGTGCTGACCGGAGAGGATCAGCGCCAGCGTCTCGGGCGCCATCGACACATACGCTTGCGCCCGCGCTTCACGCTCGGTGACGTTTTTGGCCGTCACATCGACCATGTGCGCTTCACCGCGCGCATTGAGATGGGTTAACGGCTGACTCATAACGCCTCCTTGCGCACCAGATGGCCGACCAGATTGCACGGGCGGGTCGACGCATCCAGCTGAGGAGCGATCAGCTGCTCCCAGCCAAGACGGCAGGCACCGGTCGAGCCGGGCAGGCAGAAGATGGCGGTATGATTGGCAAGCCCAGCCAGCGCACGGCTCTGCAGGCTGGCAGAGCCCAGCTCGGCAAACGAGAGCTGACGAAACAGCTCGCCAAATCCCTCAATGGGTCGGTCAAACAGCACGCCGAGGGCTTCGGGGGTACGATTGTGCTCATAAAAGCCGGTACCGCCATTGACCAGCACCACCTCAATTGAGGGGCTCGCAATCCAGGCCGACACCACGGCGCGCAGGCGATACATGTCGTTGGGCAGCAGCGCCCGCTCAGCCAGTTGATGGCCGGCAGTAGTCAGCGCCGAGCAAAGATAATCACCGGAGCTATCCTCATCGGGACCGCGGGAATCGCTCACCGTCAGCACGGCAATCGTAAGGGGACGAAAGGGCATTACACACTTGGCCATGGCCGCGTCTCACTCCTTCCAGCGACGCAGGAGCCTGCGCCGCACGGGATACAAGGTTTGGAGGGCGCACCACGGCGCGCCACTGCACAACAGGCCGGAGGCTGCCGGGGTGCAAGGCACGGCGTGCAGCCGGTTTGACCGGCACTTTTCGAAGATAATCAAGCTGACACAGGGTCTGCCATCAGGCGCCCGATTCTATCAGAGCGGGCGGCCAGATGGCGGATAAAATGCGATCGGGCACACATTTGCCCACCATATTGGGGCAGCCCCTGTCGCAATGTTCGGCAGATTGCTGCTTTCTCACCCAAAAGCCGGAGTTAGAACCCCGGCACACCGCTCATGTCCGGCAGGTGGTGGGCAATTCCCTTGTGACAATCAATACAGGTGCTCTCGCCACTGGCCAGACTGGTTGAGTGCATCTTGGCGGCGCGCTGCCCCTGCAAGGAGAAGTCCATGTAGTTAAAGTTGTGGCAGTTGCGACACTCGCGCGAGTCGGTGTCTTTCATCCGCTTCCACTCTCGCTCGGCCATCTCGCGCCGGTGCGCTTCAAACTTCTCGGGGGTATCGACCTTACCGGTCAGCTTGCCCCACAGCTCCTTGGACGCTTGCACCTTGCGGATGATTTTGTAGGTCCACTCGTGAGGCACGTGGCAATCCGGGCAACTGGCCCGCACACCGGAGCGATTCGCATAGTGGATGGTGTCACGATACTCCTGGAACACGTTGTCCTTCATCTCGTGGCAACCGGTACAAAACGCTTCGCTGTTAGAGGCCTCCATGGCAGTGTTAAAGCCCCCCCAGAAGATTACCCCGCCCATGAACCCGAGCAGCAGCAGGATCCAGAGCGCCGCCTTTGACGGTGACTTGAACGTCACCCATAGCCGCTTTACCAAACCGGGCAGTTTCATCATCAGGCTCCTTACTTCAGCGATTCGAGCGGCTTAAAGGTGTTGTCCACCAGCGGCTTGGCATCGGTCTGCGGGACGTGGCACTGCAAGCAGAAGTAACGGCGCGGCGACACGTCACCGAGCGTCATGCCGTCACGGGTCTCGAAGTGGCTCGGGCTGACTCGCGGCGCCTTCATCACAGTGGCATTTTTAAAGCTGTGGCAGGCCAGACACTTGTTCACCTTGCTGTCGATTTCGTAGTTGCGCACATCATGGGGAATAAGCGGCGGCTGGTGCACATATTCCCGCGCCAGCGGATCCCCATCCTTGCGATAGTTTTTCAGCGGGGCAGCCGCTTCATCATTACCGAGCGCCACAGCGCCACGCTCGGAGGAGAGTCCCCCGGTATCTCCGGTCACCACAGGGGTGTCAACCGCCATCACGCCCCCGGCCAGCAGGCAGGCCAGCATTGCTCCAATCAGCTTTTTCATTGTTGTTTCTCCGAGATGTTGTCTGCCTTGACGGCAAATCCGACCGAAAGGGTAAAGACCTGCTGCGCGCACACATCAATGCAGCGTCCGCAGTTCAGGCACTCCTGAGCCGATATCAGCGGCCCGTGCCCCCGTCTGGCTCCGAGCAGCGGTCCTTTGAGGATCTGCGGCTCCGGACAGACGGCGTAACAATCCATGCACTGGTTACAGCGCGCACGACCACTGGCCGTCACCTTGATAAAACCGAGCCGGTTGACGAGCGCCCAAAACGCCCCCACCGGACAGAGGTGACCACACCAACCGCGCGCAGCGACCAGCAGATCAAACACAAACAGCGCGAGCAGTAGCGCCCAGCCCGCCCCCATGCCAAACAACAGACCACGCAGCAAAAGCGGCACTGGGTTGACCCACTCCCACACCAGCACCCCGGTGACGGCGGGCAGAGCCAGCACCATGGCAAGCAGCCAATAGCGCGTTGAACGCACCAAGGTGCTGACATCGCGAAGGCCCAGCCGGGCTCGCAGCCAAGCGGCGGCATCGGTGATGAGATTGACCGGGCAAATCCAGCTACAAAACACCCGGCCACCGACCAGCCAGTAGCTCACCAGCACGATGAGCGCCCCCCACCAGAGCGTGGACAAGGGCCAATGACCGGCACTGACGCTTTGCAACAGCAGCAAGGGATCGGTAAGTGGTACTGTGCCCAAAAGCTCAGAGCTTGAGAGATTTCCCTTGAGCAGCCAGAGACCGGCCACAGGGCCTGCCAAAAACAGCGCTAACACCAACAGCTGGGTGGCACGGCGCAGTAGCAAAAAACGGTGGGCATGCCACCAGCCCAGTTGTTCACGCGCCTCCACGCCCGGTTGCCGCCGCTTTTTCGTCATCGACTGGCTTCTGGTTTGCCCCCTCATTGGCCCTCCCCGGGCCGGCGAACCGGCAACGTTAATGGCTCGTCGATCAACGCCTTACCTGCCTTGGCTTTCTCTTCCCAGCCAAGACGGTAGTGATGACCCAGCTCGCCCTTGGCCAGCTGGCGCGGCAGTACCTTGATGGCGGCCTCTTCCAGCACGCAGGCATGTTCACACTTGCCACAGCCGGTACAGACGTCGCTGTGCACGGTCGGCAGAAATATCGCGTGCTTGCCGGTGCGTGCGTTGTGCTGCAGATCGAGGGTGATCGCCTGATCAATCAGCGGACAGACCCGATAACAGACATCGCAGCGCAGCCCCAGGGCATTGAGACAGGTTTCATGGTCAATCAGCACCGCCACGCCCATCCGTGCCTGGTCAATCTGCTCGAGCTCGGGGCTGAGCGCCCCACTTGGGCAGGCTTTCACGCAGGGGATGTCGTCACACATCTCGCACGGGATGGCGCGCGCCGAAAACCAGGGCGTGCCCGTGGTCACCGGCTCAAACCAGCGCGCCAGTTTCAGGGTGTGATAGGGACAGGCTTCAACACACAGACCGCAGCGCACGCAGGCCCCCAGAAACGCCCCCTCGCTTAATGCGCCGGGAGGGCGCAGCGCCTGCGCAGGCAACGCCTCGGCCTGCTGGCGCGCCAGCACACCGAGACCCAGTCCAACGACGCCCACAGTGCAGGCGCCCTTGGCCAACTCGCCGAACAGTTGTCTGCGTGTCAGCGCTCTGCTCATGCTTACGCCTTCATCACCTTGACGGCGCACTTCTTGAAGTCAGTCTCTTTCGAAAGCGGATCCGTGGCATCAAGGGTGAGCTTGTTGACCAGCTGACTGGCATCAAAGAACGGCATAAACACCAGCCCCTTCGGCGGCTTGTTACGACCGCGGGTCTCGACACGGGTCTTGACCTCACCCCGGCGCGAGCTCACCACCACCTCATCACCACGGCGCAGACCGCGAGCGTTGGCATCATCGGGGTGCATAAACAGCACGGCATCCGGGAAGGAGCGATAGAGCTCGGGCACGCGACGGGTCATGGTGCCGGTGTGCCAGTGCTCAAGCACACGACCGGTGGAGAGCCACAGATCATATTCACCATCGGGCGACTCGGCGGCAGGCTCGTAGGGCAGCGCAAAGATCACCGCCTTGCCATCGGGTTTACCGTAAAAGCGCACCCCTTCCCCGCTCTTGACGTAGGGGTCGAACCCTTCGCGATAGCGCCACAGCGTTTCCTGACCACCGACGACCGGCCAGCGCAGGCCGCGCGCCGCATGGTACTGATCAAACGGGGCCAGATCGTGACCATGGCCACGGCCAAAATCGGCGTACTCTTCAAACAATCCCTTCTGCACGTAGAAACCAAAGTGCTCGGACTCGTCATTGAGCTTGCCCTTGCTCTCGCTCTTGTCGAACTTGTTGACCACACCGTTGGCGTAGAGCACCTCAAACAGCGTCTTGCCCTTAAGCTCGGGCTTTTTGGCGATAAGGTCAGCGGGCCACACCTCGTCAACAGTGAAGCGCTTGGAGAACTCCATCAACTGCCACAGATCCGATTTCGCTTCACCCGGCGCCTGCACCTGCTGGTGCCAGAACTGGGTACGACGCTCGGCATTACCGTAGGCGCCCTCTTTTTCGACCCACATGGCGGTGGGCAGAACAAGGTCTGCGGCCTGGGCGGTGACGGTGGGGTACGGGTCAGAAACCACGATGAAGTTGCGCGGATCGCGATAACCCGGCAGACGCTCTTCATTGATATTGGGGCCGGCCTGCATGTTGTTGTTACACATCACCCAATAGGCGTTGAGCTTGCCGTCTTTGAGCATGCGATCTTGCAGCACCGCGTGATAACCCACCTTCTCGGGGATGGTGCCGGCGGGCAGTTGCCAGCGCTGCTCGGCGATAGCGCGATGTTTGGGCTCGGTGACCACCATGTCAGCCGGCAGGCGGTGAGCAAAGGTGCCCACTTCGCGAGCGGTACCGCACGCTGAAGGCTGACCGGTCAGTGAGAACGGGCCATTGCCCGGCTCGGAGATCTTGCCGGTCAGCAGATGGATGTTGTAGCAGAGGTTGTTGGCCCACACACCGCGGGTGTGCTGGTTAAAGCCCATAGTCCAGTAGGAGACCACCTTGACCTTGGGATCGGCATAGAGCTCGGCCAGCTTTTCCAGATTCTCGACCGGCACGCCGGAGAGCTTGGAGACCTTCTCCACATCGTAATCGGCCACAAACGCGGCAAACTCGTCGAAGGTCATCGGGGTCGCATCACCGCTGTCCGGATTTTTCGCCTGCTTTTGCAAAGGATGCGTCGGCCGCAGCCCGTAACCGATATCGGTAACCCCTTTTTTGAACTGGGTGTGCTGCTTGACGAACGCCTCGTTGACCTTGCCATTTTTGATGATGTAGTTGGCAATGTAATTGAGGATGGCCAGATCCGTTTGCGGGGTAAACACTAAACGGTTGTCGGCCAGCTCAAAGCTGCGGTGCTCAAAGGTCGAGAGAACGTGCACCTGCACATTGGGATTGGAGAGACGACGGTCAGAGATGCGCGACCAGAGGATCGGGTGCATCTCGGCCATGTTGGAGCCCCACAGTACAAAGGCGTCGGCCTGCTCGATGTCGTCATAACAGCCCATCGGCTCGTCCATGCCAAAGGTTCGCATAAAGCCAACGACCGCCGAGGCCATGCAGTGGCGGGCATTCGGGTCGATGTTGTTGGAGCGAAAGCCGGCCTTGAACAACTTGGCAGCGGCGTAACCTTCCCACACGGTCCACTGGCCGGAGCCGAACATCCCCACGGCAGTGGGTCCCTTCTCCTTGAGGGTGGCCTTGAACTTCTCGGCCATGATGTCGAACGCCTGATCCCAGCTAATGGGCGCAAACTCCCCTTCCTTGTCATACTGGCCGTTTTTCATGCGCAGCAGCGGCTGGGTCAGACGGTCCTGACCGTACATGATTTTGGAGAGGAAATAGCCCTTGATACAGTTCAGCCCACGGTTAACCGGGGCATCGGGATCGCCTTGGGTGGCCACCACGCGGCCTCCCTGAGTGCCCACCAGCACCGAGCAACCAGTTCCGCAAAAACGGCAGGGCGCCTTGTCCCAGGCAATGGCCGTCTTGTCGCTACTGGTGATCAGGTTGGCCGCCAGTGACGGAGCACTGATCCCGGCCACCGCCGCGGCAGCAGCCACGGCATTGGCTTTCATAAAGTCACGTCGGCTCAGCTTCATGACAGATCCTCGCATGGTTCTTCTGATTCATCGAATTGGTGGTAGATCAGGGATGCCGAGATCACCCCCGGCAGGGCGTTGATAGCGTCAATGCAATCAATGATGGCGCGCTGTGCCGCCCCCTCGAGGGTGACCACCAGCTTTCCTTCCTCGGTCACGGCATGCACTTCGGCACCGGGCATCTGCGCAATGGCGCTGGCCACCTCATGGCGGTTGGTCGGGCGGCTTAACACCAACAGACTGGTGATGTGATAACCGGTCGCTGCACTCATCCGTTTATCTCCTGTGACTCAGCCAGGGGCTGGCCAATGGCAATGGCGCCGGCTGGACAGGCCACCACGCACTCGCCGCAGCCGTTGCAGGCAGCAGCATCAATGCGGGGTTGGGCGATACCACCGGGGGCTGGTGAAAAGGTCAATGCAGCGGGTTCGCAGCTATCCCGGCAGGATTGGCAGAACACCCGTTGCTTAGCGAGACAGGCAGAAGAGAGGGTCGCGATGAGGGACCAGGGTCGCTCGGTGGCGGGCACAAACAGGGCTTTGGGGCAGGCATCCGCGCAGGCACGGCAGAAGGTGCAGTGATTGCGCTGAACATCGACGGTAGGAAATCCCCCTTCACCGGGGACGATGATCTGCTGTGGGCAGGCATGAAGACAAGCCTGGCAACGATCGCAGCCCGCCACAAAGGCCTGCCAGGGCAAGGCCCATGGCAGTGGTAAACTGGCTGTAACCGGCCGGATCCGCCCGCGCAGCAGTGCGCGGCGAGTCGGATCGACTCCCTGTGACATGACGTGCCCTCACTCGCCCCAAGCACCCCAAACAGGGTGCTAAATTTGTGCTTTCAAATGCACATATTCTCGTTGCGGCTAATAGTGGGACAAGAGTGCAAGGGTGACATATACCACCCATGAGATAATTGGGGGTATTCTATGAGGTGGATCAAATTTAATCGGCATCTGGAATGCCAGATTCCGTTTTTTGTGACGACAGGCGTTAACTACGAGTAGGTAATTCAACCACCTATTGACGCAAGGTGCGGGGTATTTCCCACCAGCCCCTGCTGCAAATAGTGGCTGCGGGCCTTGCCCTGCACTGCCAGACGCACTCGCTCAATCAATGCCGCTTCATCGGACGCATCAGCGAGCAGATCACGTAAATCGACCCCTTGCTCGCCAAACAGGCACAGATGCAACTTGCCGGTGGCTGACACGCGCAGT
This sequence comes from Aeromonas sp. RU39B, assembly GCF_900156095.1. Lineage (GTDB taxonomy): Bacteria > Pseudomonadota > Gammaproteobacteria > Enterobacterales > Aeromonadaceae > Aeromonas. Next base: position 161,558 of record NZ_FTMJ01000002.1, on the reverse strand, counting down.
CGGTTGCAGTCGGCACAAAAGTCCTTCGCGTAGGGCATGATAAGACCGATCCGTCCCTGCGATTGCGGATGGCAGAACACCTGGGCCGGGCCGTCATCCTGACCGCGCAGTTGCGACAACCAGCCACTTTGCAGCAGACGCGCCTTGATGGTCTCGCCACTGACATGATGGCGGGCAAAGCGCTCGTCCATCTCACCGGTTTGCATCAACTCGATAAAGCGCAGCTCAATGGGATTGTCACGGATCCAGCCAAGGAAGGTATCGAGCTCATGATCGTTGAGCCCCTTGAGCAGCACCGCATTGACCTTGACCCGCTCAAACCCGGCCGCGAGCGCCGCATCAATCCCGGCCATCACCTCGGCAAACTTGTCTTCGCCGGTAATGCGATGGAACTGACGGGCATCAAGGCTATCCACGCTCACATTGAGTGACGTCAACCCGGCCCGGCGCCACTCGGCTGCCCGCTCGCGCAGGCGATAACCATTGGTGGTGAGCGCCACTTTGCGAATGCCCGGTGTGCTGGCCACCGTTTCGATGATCTCGGTGAGATCGCGGCGCAGGGACGGCTCGCCGCCGGTGAGGCGTACCTTGTGGGTGCCCATGGCAGCGAAGGTGCGAGTCAGAGTGCGGATTTCATCCAGTGACAGGAATGACTTGCGGCCATCCGGTCGATAACCGTCCGGCAGGCAATAGGTACAGCGGAAGTTGCACACGTCGGTCACCGACAGGCGCAAATAGTGAAAACGACGGGCGAAGCCGTCTTCCAGCAATGTCATAAACACCTTTCCAAATACGGGAGGCCAGCGCATTTCTTTGCTGACCCTCACAGCCGTACGACAGGTTCGGCTGTTCGGCATACTTTCCCTTATCCATTTCGTGACGTAGGCAAAGCAGCTCGGAGTTCAATGGTTTGCGGATGCTAGCACAGTTTAAGTTACAATGCCCACAACGTATCCGGGGTAACAGACCTATGTTGTCGCATCTGAAATCAAGAATGGGAACCTGGCTGCAGGTTCACTCGGTGAGCAGCGCCATTGGCCGCGCCATGGTGCTTATTTTGTTTATGGCGAGCCTGATTGCCCTGGTGGCCATGATCACCCTCTTCTACTCCATTCCTGATGCCAAGGCGATCAACCTCTCCGGCTCGCTGCGGATGCAGGCCTATCGGATGGCCTACGAGATCACCCAAGACAAGCCGGTGATGCTGCGGCTGGTTCAGTTCGAACAGACCCTGCATGCCGAAGAGCTGCAAGAGACCCAGCGCTGGGTCACCCCGGCGTCACTGCGCCGCACCTACGGCAACGTGCTGGCTCAGTGGGAGATCATGCGCCGCCACATCGAGCGTGGCACACCGGATCGCTACGCCGACAACACCGAGCCATTTGTCGCCGCCATCGATGCCTTCGTCAATGAAATGCAGTACCACGTCGAGTTCAAGGTGCGCATGCTGGCACTGGCCGAAGGGTTGGGACTGCTGGCCATCATCACCATCGCCTGGTGTACGGTGCGCTTTACCCGGCGCCAGGTGGTCGCCCCGCTCAATCAGTTGGTGGCCTGTGCCCGGCAAATCGAGCAGCGCAATTTCCACCTCTATCTGCCTCCGCGTTGGCCTAACGAACTCGGTGAACTCTCCGGCGCCTTTGCCACCATGGCCAATGAACTCGACAAGCTCTATCGCGATCTGGAAGGGAAAGTCGAAGAGAAGACCGCCAAGCTGCAGCAAGCCAACGACACGTTGTCGTTTCTCTACAGCACCGCGCAAAAGCTGCACGAGGCGCCGCTGAGCAGCCGCACCCTGACCAAGTTGCTCGACCGGGCGGCGGCTCACCAGCGCATTGCCCATATCCGCCTGACCCGCTTTGGCCGCAACGCCATGCCGATTTACCTCAATGGCCGCTCCGGCTGGCCCGGCGATCTGGCCGGGGTCGAGCACTTTTATCTGCAGATGGATGATAAAGAGGTGGGCCGACTCGATGTCATCAGCGCCTTCCCCATCGATCAGCGGCTGATGAAAAACTTCGCCATGCTGCTGGCTCAAGTGCTGCACAAAGATCAGACCTTGCTACAACACCAGCGGCTGCTGCTGATGGAAGAGCGCGCCGTGATAGCCCGCGAGCTGCACGACTCGCTGGCCCAATCGCTCTCTTATCTGAAGATCCAGGCCACCTTGCTCAAGCGCTCGTTTGCCAAGGGAGAGACGACTCGCGCCGAGCAGGCGCTGCTGCAAATCGACGAGGGGCTGGGCAATGCCTATACCCAGCTGCGCGAGCTGCTCGGCACCTTCCGCCTGACCATTGGTGAGGCCGATCTCGGGGAGGCCATCGACGTGATGCTCGATCAGCTCAAACCGCAGACCCCGGCGCGCATCGCGCTCGATTACGGCCTCTCCAGCAGCGATCTGGAGGCCGGTCAGCATATCCATATTCTGCAGCTGATTCGTGAAGCAGTGCTCAACGCCATCAAGCATGCTAACGCGCAAGTGATTGATGTTAGCTGTCATACCCTTCCTGATGGTAATATTCGGGTTCAAGTCACCGATGATGGTGTGGGCATCGGCGCTTCCCGCTCGGCGGTAAACCATTACGGGCTGAGCATCATGAACGAGCGGGCCAGCAAGCTGCACGGTCAGCTCGCGATCAGCGATCTGAGTCCCCATGGCACCTGTGTGCACCTGACATTCCCCACTATCCAGACAAGAGACACCTGATGGACGACAGCAAATTTTCAATCCTGGTCGTTGACGACCACCCCCTGATGCGCAAGGGGATCGTGCAACTGCTGGCACTGGAAGAGAACTTTGAAGTGGTTGGTGAGGCCTCTAACGGGGCTGATGCTATCGCAATGGCCCGCAGTGATGAACCCGATCTCATCTTGCTGGATCTCAATATGAAAGGGCTCTCCGGCCTCGATACCCTGCGTGCAATGCGTGACGAAGAGATCACCTCACGGGTGGTGATCCTCACCGTCTCCGATGCTCGCCAGGACGTGGTTGCCCTGCTCAAGGCCGGCGCCGATGGTTACCTGCTCAAAGATACCGAGCCGGAGATCCTGCTGGCACAGCTTGAAGAGGTGATGAGTGGCAAGCAGATCTTAAGCGAGCCGCTGCGGCCCTTCCTCGAGAACCTTTACGAGACTGACCACCTGCAAGAGAAGCTCGAAAGCCTTACGCGTCGCGAAATGCAAATCCTGCGCGAAATTGCAAAGGGGATGTCCAACAAACAGGTCGCCTCGGTACTGCATATCTCGGAGGGTACGGTGAAGGTTCACGTTAAGAGCCTGCTGAAGAAACTCGATGCCCAGAGCCGTGTGGAAGCGGCTGTGATGTACCTCGAGCAGCGTCACTGACGCCACGGTTTACCTCTCGAATACGGGCCTTTGGGCCCGTTTTTTTATTCTGGCACGCCACCTGCAAAGACTAGTTTGAGTCAGATACAGAGCGGAGGACGCCATTATGACCACCCAATCCCTTGCCCTCTTCCCCCTGCCTTCCCATATTCTGCCGGGTGGAAAACTGCCACTTCGCCTGTTTGAGCCACGCCACATGGCCATGCTCAAAGAGTCTTTCCTCAACGACCGCGGTTTTGGCATCGTGATGGAAGACAGCACCACCAGCGGTCAATCCGGTCGGATTCTGCCGGTGGGCACCCGGGTGAAAGTCACCGATTTCTACACCCTTAACGACGGCCTGCTGGGTATCACCGTCATCGGGCTGGAACGATTCTGCATCCACCATCTCACCACCGATGATCAGGGCATCAAGCGTGCCCAGGTTGAAGTGTTGCCCAACTGGCCGCAGCTGAGCTCGGATGGTAGCGATGACCTGCTGGTTGAGCGTCTCAAAGAGGTATTTGAACAATATCCGGAGCTCGACGAACTCTATCCGGAGAAAAGCTACAACGACACCGCCTGGATCTGCCAACGTTGGCTCGAGCTGTTGCCGATGCCGGTACAGGAGAAGCAAGGTTTGATCGCCAAGCACAACAGTGAAGAGGCGCGTCTCTTCCTGCACAAGCTGATCACCCCCTGACAGAACAACGCAAAATGCGAAAAAACGCATTTTGCAACAAGACGATTTTCGCAATTTGCAAAGCATTGCTCATAAAAACACTGAAAACGGGTAGGAACACCCCAAAAACAAAGATAAAAAGTTGGCACGAGTTTTTCATATACAGAATACAACCCGATTTATCCCGTGCTCTCTTCAGTATTTGCTGAAGAATTGGTCAACCTCCCCGGTTGGCCATTTTTTTTACCTGCAGCGTTCTGGGCTCGGCAATCAGCGATGGAACAAGGGCAGAGAAAAAAGAGCCGACCGTCGTAACAGTCAGCTCCCTTGAGGGGGAAAGTGCAGCTCGATACAGCGCTTGAGCTGCGCCAGGCTAATCGGTTTAGCCAGAAAGTCATCCATACCGGCAGAGAGACACTGCTCACGGTCTTCAGACATGGCATTGGCGGTCAGCGCCACTATGATGCCGGTAAAGCCGCGAGTCCGCAGCTGACGGGTCGCCTCAATGCCATCCATCTCGGGCATGCGCATATCCATCAGGATAAGATCTGGCGCAGCAACGGCAACCTGCTCCAGCGCCTCAATACCGTTGTCGCACAGCCTTACCTGACGCACCAGTCGCTGCAGCATCAGAGAAACCACCAGCTGGTTGATATGGCTGTCCTCGACCACCAGCACATCCAGCGGCCACACCTGCTCGGGCGCATCCTCTTTGACATCACTTTGCTTGCAGGGCAGCGCCAGATTGGGCAGTTCAAACCAGAAGCAGCTCCCCTGCCCGACTTGGCTGTGCACGCCAATTTCACCGCCCATCTGATGAACCAGCCGCTTACAGATGGCCAGCCCCAATCCGGTGCCGCCAAAGCGGCGGGACGCCGAGTTATCCCCTTGCACAAATGGCTCGAACAGGTGGCCCAAATCATCCGAGGCAATCCCGATACCGCTATCCTCTACCTCGGTACGCAGCCGCCCGCCATGCCAGTCCAGCCGCAGGCAGATAGATCCCAGCTCGGTGAATTTGAGCGCATTACACAGCAGGTTGCTGATGATCTGAGACAGACGCACCGGATCGCCGTAGAGCCGCTCGGGCACACTCTCTGCAATCTGCAGATTAAGCGCGACCGATTTTTCGTCACAGGTAGTTCGCATCGGCTCAAGCAGCGCGTGGCAGATGGAACGAATATCCAGCTCTTCGCAATGAATTTCCAACGTGCCAGATTCGATTTTGGAGAAATCCAGCACATCATCAATGATGGTTTGCAGCAACTTGGCCGAGTGGGTGGCGTAACCGAGCAGGGTGCGCTGTTCATCGGCCAGCGGCGCACTGTGCAACAGATCGAGCATTCCCAGCACCGCGTTCATCGGTGAGCGGATCTCGTGGGTCATCATGGCCAGAAAACGGGATTTGGCCTGACTCGCCGCCTGGGCACTGTCACGGGCGGCGGAGAGCTCCTGCTCGCGGCGGATCTGATAACCGATATCGCGGGCGGTACCGCGATATCCCTCAAATTGGCCAAAGCCATCGACACTGGGATCGGCGTTGATTTCAAGCCACACCAGCCCTTCGCTGCGCTGCACTGCGGCGCGCAGGCCGCGTACCGGCTCGCGCCGCTCAATCTGAATTCGGTAATCGAGCTCGCCTTCATGGGGGATCAGGGCCAAATCAAACAGGCTATGTCCAATGAGTCCCTGGCTTAACGCCGGTTCACCTTGGTCAGGCGTGGAGATGTAACGAAAACGCAGCGCTTCATCACTTTCCCAAAACCAGTCCGAGGTCATGTTGGCAAAGCTGCGAAAGCGCTGCTCACTGGCATGCAGTGCCTGGGTTTGCAGGTGCACCTGCTCCTGCAGCCGACTGCGATAGGCGATGTTGACCAGTGCTTGGGAGATAAGCGGGCGGCAGCGCTGCAACGCCGCCTTACTTTTCAAATCAAGCCCACCCGGTGCGCTGTGCCGGCACAACAACAGCCCTTCGAATCCGGGCGCCGTCAGACCGGTGAGCAGCACACAGCGCCAGCGCGCGTCCTGCTCGACCGGCGCAAATTCGGGTAACAGGGAAGGCTCGTACAACACCAGGGTTTCGCCACTTAAGGCCCGCTCGAAGGCGCGCCCCTTGGGCCAGCGAACCGGTACCGGATCCGGGTCAGAGCAGAGAATGGGAATGCAGTCGTTGCTACCGGCGGTGAGCACCACGGCGGCTTCAAAACCGATAAAGGGGCGCAGCACCTCAATCAGGCTGGCCAGCACCTCTTCGAGCGTCTGGGCGCCTGCCAGTGTTGCCACCCCTTTGAGCAGGGTATCGGACTCACTGCGATAGTGATTTTCCCGCTCCTGGCTACGCGCCAGCTCGGCCAATGCCACTTGCAGCTTGTCACCCAGTGTTTCCAGGGTATCGTCCTGCGTCATCCCTGCCTCGTCGTCAGTTATCTCCCCTTACAGAATATCACACTGGAGATCATCAGATTACCGTGTGCCAATTCTCCCTGCGGCAGGCGGCCCTGCTCACCAAAGGTGAACGGCATGATATAAGGCACCCCGCCAAGGCGCTCGTTAAACTGGCTGGCAATATCGTCCACCCGCTCTGAGAGGGCTAGCCGGCAACCGGCACAAAAGACGATCAGTGCGCCGAGTGGATAGAGATCCTGCGGCATACCGTAATCGGGCTCGATACGGGCGGCCTGCAGACTGCGTTGTAGCAAACCGAGCTCTGAGCCCTGCATCAGGGTCAACGTCTCGCCCGGCGCCACATCGGTAAACAGGCGCAGCCCACGCCGCTCGGTAATGGCCTCCGGATGGGAGAGCTTGAAATAGGGCATGCCATACATCTCACCTACTTGCCGCGCGAGGGGATATAGCGTGGTTTCAAACAGGATGGGCCCCTCTTCCAAAGCCCGTCCCAGCCACTGCTGGTAGACATCCCCGGCCGGTCGCCCGTCGAGAGTCACCACCTCGCGCCCATCCACCTCGGTGATGGTGCCGCGGTTCGAGGTAGGCATGTAGCCGGAATGAAACTGGAACACTAACTCGCAATCGGGATAAAACACCGCGAGCACGATGCCATCGTGCATGGTCTGCTGCTGCCAGCAGAGCTGCCACTCACCGGTTAAGCTGTTATCGGCCGCAGAGCCGCCGATCACCGGTACCGTGCTCCCCAGCTCGGCATCGATCTGGGCCAGCAGACTCTCCTCCCCACCGGGGCTGGTATGCAGCAAGACCAGGTGAGGCAACTCGCCCGGACGGCCACACGCTGCCATCGCTTGGCGCAGCAATTGACGCACATCGGCGTCAGGGCCTGCGCCGCCAGCGACGCCATAAGAGCCCTGCTCATCATAAAAGGCGGCCACGGCGATCCCATGACTGGCACCTTGCTCCGATTGCACAGTTTGATATGACGTGCAGCCCATCAGGGGCGTCGTTGGAAAGTGCTGGCACAAGGCGGTGCGCAGCACCTCACCGTCGTACTGACAGGAAAAATAGAGCAGCAGCAGGGATGGTGCCGTAGCACACACAGCAGATAATTGGTCAATGATGTGACGCGCCGCTAACTCTGGATGCTCATCGTTGGCATGCGCTGTGATGTAATTCAAAATGAAGCCCTCGTGCTGATAGGGCATTGAAGCATAAACCGTACCAAAATCAACAAGTAGCGACAGAGATGGTCGCAGGCAATAGTGAGCAGTCATGCCAACACATCGACTAGAGACTTTACAAAAAGTGGTCGCCCTAGGCGGCGGCCACGGTATGGGACGCGTTCTCTCCGCCCTCTCGTTTCTCGGGCCGCGTCTCACCGGAATTGTGACCACCACCGATAACGGTGGCTCGACTGGACGCCTTCGTAAAAATCAGGATTGCATCGCCTGGGGCGATCTTCGTAACTGCCTCAATCAACTGGTGACGCAGCCCAGTACCGGCAGCATGCTGTTTGAATACCGCTTTGGCGGTCAGGGAGAGCTCGCGGGTCACAACCTCGGCAATTTGATGTTACTGGCGCTTGATAACCTCTGCGTCAGACCGCTCGATGCCATTAGTCTGATTCGCGGTATGCTGCGTATCGAAAGCCACCTGCTGCCCATGTCCGAGTTTCCCACCGATCTCTGCGCCCGCACGCCGCACGGACACCACATCATCGGGGAAGTGTCGGTCGATGAGCTCGACACGCCGCCGACCTCGCTATTTTTGCATCCGCCAGTACCCGCAACCCGTGAAGCGGCTCAGGCGCTGATCGACGCCGAGTTGATCCTGCTCGGCCCGGGCAGTTTCTTTACCTCAATCATGCCGCCCCTGCTGCTGCCCGAGGTGTGTGAAGCCATCAGCCACAGCCGGGCGCCGGTGATGTTTATCAGCAATCTGGTCAAGGAAGAGGGGCCGGCTGGGCAACTGTCGCTCAGTGAGCAGTGCCGCTGGCTGGAAAGCAAACTGGGACGGGGACGGCTGGATGCCATTTTGGCGCCGCCGGGTTGCGAGGCCGGGGATTGGGATGATCGTGTGAGTCAACAACCGCTGGGAGAAGAGGGCCTCTCCCACCGGCATGATCGGGCAAAACTGCAGGCCGCGTTGGCCGAGTTGGTGAGCCGCGCCCGATCAGCGTGAATGGATAACGCGCTGGCTAGCGGTAGGTTGCCAGCAGCGCCAGTACTGCTTCGAGTGAGGTAAACAGCCCCTCAACCTGCGAGGCCAGCTGATCAGCTTGACCCTGCCGGCAGGCGGCTTCCAGCGTCGCCGCCTGCTCGCGGGAGATTTCAGCGCCGTAGCTGCCGCATGACGACTTTAGGCTGTGCGCCAGACGCCCGAGCTCCTCTATCCGCCCTTCAGCAAGCAACAGCCGCAGTTGCTCGCGCTGGCGCCCGACCTCGTCGAGAAATACCCCGATCACCACGGGCAGCATCTCGCTGCCCACATCCTGCTCCAGTTGTCCCAGCGTCTGGCGGTTGAGGATTTCCATCTCTGCCTCCTGCATTCGTGGTGAAGCCCATCCGTCCTGATGAAGAGCGGACGTGGCAACAACGTCCTTAAACCGGGTTATCGATATCGACAAAGATAACATCCAGACCGTGGGTCTGCCGCAGCCATTCACCGAGTGCCTGCACGCCATAGCGTTCCGTGGCGTGATGACCGGCCGCAAAAAAGTGCATCCCCACCTCGCGGGCAGTGTGAATGGTCTGCTCGGAAGCCTCACCCGAGATAAAGGCATCGATGCCCTGCTCTGCCGCTTGCGCGATATAGCTCTGACCACCACCGGTACAGATCGCCACCGAGCGGATCTCTTCTGGGCCATATTCGCCGCAGTGTAGCGGTGTGCGACCAAGCGCCTGCGCGATACGCTCAGCCAGTGCGGCGCCGCTCATCGGAGTATCGAGTTTGCCAACCATGGCCACACTCTTGCTGTTCCAAGGCTCCAGGCCACGGCGCAAAGTGATGCCAAGCAGTTTGGCCAGTTGGGCGTTATTGCCAAGCTCAGGATGAACGTCGAGCGGGAGATGGTAGGCGTAGAGATTGATATCGTGGGTCAGCAGGGTTTTGATGCGGCGCTGCTTCATGCCCTTGAGCACCAAAGGCTCACCACTCCAGAAGTAACCGTGGTGGACCAAAATGGCATCGGCTTCTAACTCGACCGCTTTGTCGATCAATGCCTGACAGGCGGTGACACCGGTGACCACCCGGCGAATGCGCGCTCGCCCCTCGACCTGCAGACCATTGGGGCAATAGTCCTTGATGGCATGAGACTCAAGCAGTTGATTGAGCAGGTTTTCCAGTTTGCTGTTGCTTAACATCATCTCTCCCCGGGCCCGGGCTAGCCGGGCCGCATGAATCCAGAGAGACATGATAAGCGAGGCGCGCCGGCGCCACCACCTCAGGCAGGAACGTCGATGCCGGCTTCACGCATTTTGGCCAGTTTGTAGCGCAAAGTGCGCGGACTGATGCCGAGTTTTTCGGCCACCGCTTTGCGACTCCCCTGACAAACTTGCAAGGTATCGAGGATGATCTGGTGCTCCTGCTGCTTGAGCTCGTTGCCAAGGCGCTCCATGCCGGGGGCGCGACTGCCGCCCGCCTCGAACTCGAAGCGTTCGTCCTCTTCTTCCAAAATCAGATCACGCTCGCGGATCCACTGCCCATCGCACAGGATCAAGGCGCGCTGAATGACGTTGGCCAACTCGCGCACGTTACCCGGCCAGCTGTACTCTTGCAGCAGTTCGCAGGCGGCCTCGTCGATTTTCGGTAGCGCCAGCCCCTGCTCGGCGGCATGCAGCGCCAGCAGATGCTCAGCCAGCGGTAAAATGTCGCCGGGCCGCTCGCAGAGCGCGCTCCAGCGCAGCGGAAACACGTTGAGGCGATAGTAGAGGTCTTCACGGAAATTACCCTCTTGAACCGCTTTTTTCAGATCGCGGTTACTGGTAGCAATCACCCGCACATCGAGCGGGATCATCTTGCGGCTACCGAGGCGCTCCACCTCTTTTTCCTGCAACACCCGCAGCAACTTGGCCTGCAAGCCCAAATCCATCTCGGTGATTTCATCAAGCAGCAGGGTGCCACCCTGCGCCTGTTCAAACTTGCCAGGGCAGCCTTGCACGGCGCCGGTATAGGCCCCCTTTTCATAACCAAACAGGGTGGCTTCGAGCATGTTTTCCGGAATCGCAGCGCAGTTGATGGCCACAAACGGCTGTTCGGCGCGGTTTGACTGATCGTGGATATAGCGTGCCAGCACCTCTTTACCGGTACCGCTTGGGCCGCTGACCATGACGGTGGCTTCACTCTTGGCAACCTTGGCCGCCAGCTGGAACAGCTCGGCGCTGCGCGGATCGCCATACACCACGGCGCGCTTTTCCACCCGCTGGGCCGGGACATAACGGCTCACCTGATTGAGCAGCACCTCGGGCGAGAAAGGTTTGGCCAGATAGTCAATCGCCCCCTCACGCATGGCACGCACGGCGCCATCAATGTTGGCGTAAGCGGTCATCAGCAGCACCGGCGTTTGCGGGTACTGCTGGCGAATGGTTTGCAGCAGGGTAAGGCCATCCATGCCACCCATCTGAATATCGGAGATCACCATGTCAAAGGACTGACGCGACAGCTGCACGAGCGCGCGCTCGCCACTGTCTGCTTCGCGGCACTCATAACCACCGAGCAGCAAGGTATCGACCAATGCTTCACGCAGGCCGCCATCATCTTCGACGACCAGAATACGTGCCTGACTCATGCCACACCTCCAAGACGTGCGTCAGCCACCTCATGCAGCGGCAATGACAGGGTAAAACAGGTACCCTCTCCCAGCGCCGAGGCCACACTGACCTCGCCCTGATGGGAGCGCACCACAGATTGCACCACCGCCAGCCCAAGGCCGGTGCCCTGGGCGCGAGTGGTAAAGAAGGGTTCAAACACACGCCGCTGCTGCTCGGGCGCAATTCCGCGACCGTTATCGAGCACGCAGAGCTCGACGCGGCTACCGGTTCGACGGGCACTCAGAACCAAGCGATTGGCACCCGCCTGCTGGCCGTTGGCGATCAGGTTGTTAATCGCGCCCGAGAGCGCATTGCTATTGGCCATCAGCCAGAGCGGCTCATCAGGGCACTGCACCTGCAGCTCACAACCTTGCTGCTCGCAAAACGCTTCTGCGCCCGCTTCAACCTGCGCCAGCAACTCTTGCAACGAGACGGCGCTGACCACCTGATTTTCCCCGCTACGGGCAAACAGCAAGATGTCGTTGATCTGCTTTTCCAGATCTTGCAGCCGGTCCACCAATTTTTGTTGGAACTGGCTGCGGGATTCAGGCTTGAGGGTGCGGTTACCGAGGTTGGCGGCATAGAGCATGGCCGCCGAGAGCGGCGTGCGGATCTGGTGGGCCAGCTTAGCCGCCATATTGCCCAGCGCCGAGAGACGCTTCATGTGATTGAGGCGATCTTGCAAGCGGCGGGTTTCAGTCAGATCGTTGATAAACACCAGCTGGCCGGGCTGATCGCTCAGCGGCTGGGTGGAGAGCTGTACCCGGCGACCATCGCGCAGGGAGATTTCATGACCATCGTCTTCACGGGGCTGGAAGCAGCGCTGGATCACCAGACGCCACAGCGCGCCTTCCAGGGGCTCGCCGAGCAGCGCAATGGCGGCAGGGTTGGCACGACGCACCACGCCTGCATCATCGAGCACCAACACGCCAGTGGGCAGCGTGGCAAAAATGGCATCGAGCTGGCGATAGGCAGGGGTCGATTCAATGGCGGTGAGTGTCTGCATGGTCATAAACCTGGCTCATTAAGACGGATGAGCCAGGTTATTCAATTACCATGCCAAACAAAAATAACCAATTAAATCAATTAATTGCAATCGTTGCAGTCAAGTTTTTGACCTTGCTGTGGGCAGTAGCCAAGGATCAGAGATCCTTGGTCATGCCATATTTCTTCATTTTCTCAACCAGCGTGGTGCGGCGCATGCCGAGCTGATCCGCCGCCCGGGCCACCACCCCATCCTGAGATTCCAGCGCCTGACGAATAAGCTCAATCTCCAGATCCGCCAGCATCTCTTTAAGGTTGATGCCGTCCGGGGGCAGCTGCATCGTCATGGGCGATGCCGGCAGCGCATCGATCTGCGGCGGCTCCTGGAATACGGCAGCCAGCGCCTCGCGCTCGTCCCATTCGGTCTGCTCCGGCGTCGGTAACTCACTCTCTAGCAGCCGGTAGCGGCTCGGCAGATCAGCCACATCCACAATGCGGTTGGGATAGAGGATCAGCAGCCGCTCAACCAAGTTAGAGAGCTCTCGCACGTTGCCCGGCCAGTGGTATTGCATCAGTGACTCGGTGGCGCGCTGGGTCAGGCGGATCCAGGCCTTGTGCTGATCGGTATGACGCCCAAGCAGCTCTTGCAGCAAAAGCGGAATATCATCGACCCGATCGCGCAGCGGCGGCGTCTCGATGGGAAAGACATTGAGGCGATAGTAGAGATCTTCACGAAAGCTCTGCAGGCGGATCATCTCTTCCAGGTTGCGGTGGGTTGCCGCGATGACGCGCACATCCGCATCCAGCGCCTTGCCGCCACCGACCCGCTCGAACTGGCGCTCTTGCAGCACTCGCAGCAGTTTGACCTGCATCTGCAGCGGCATGTCACCAATCTCATCGAGAAACAGCGTCCCGCCCTGCGCCAGCTCAAAGCGGCCGCGCCGCGCCGCAATTGCGCCGGTAAAGGCGCCCTTTTCATGGCCAAACAGTTCACTTTCCAGCAGCTCACCGGGAATGGCACCACAGTTGATCGGCACAAACGGCCCTTTACTGCGCGGCGAAAGTTCGTGAATGGCGCGCGCCACCACCTCTTTACCGGTGCCCGATTCGCCGAGGATCAACACGTTGGCTTCGGTGCTGGCCACCTGACCAATCAGACGACGCACCTCCTGAATACCCTTGCCTTTGCCCACCAACAGGCGCAACAGGGTTTGCCCCTTGTCATGCTGCTGTTCACGGGGATGCAAGGAGCCAAATGCCTGGATAAAGTGCAGTGCGCGAGTGAGGGATTCGTAGTCATAGGGGGCATCGAGCACACCGATAAAATTGCTCTGCTCCCCTTGCGCCGCGACCAGTGACAAGAACGGTGTATGCGGATAACGCTTGAGCAGCGTCTCCAGCGAGTGTTGCTGCAATGCCCCGATAATCACCCCTTGCACGGGCGCAGCCTCAATGGCGACCTCGAGATCTTCTTCAGTCACCTGTTGCCAGGCCGCCCCCACAAACGAGAGCAGGTTGCCCACTTGGGCGCGGCGCTCGCCACTCTCATCGACGATCAGGATGGACAGATCGAGCATTGCTTCTTCCTTGTTTCAGGTCGTACGACAACATCTGACCGGAAGTGTAATGGTCCGATCGCTACCTCGCAACCTGAAACGCCAAAAAAATGACAGTGACAGAAACGAAAAAGCCCGCAGCGCGGGCTTTGTTAACATTTTGATTTTATTCGTATTGAGCAAGCTTGGCAGTGAGTTCGGCCACCTCGGCGCGCAAACGGGCGTTTTCAGCCTCCAACTCGGCCAGGCGATCGCCAGCCGGGGCCGCTGCCACCGGAGCCTGTGGCTCACCACTAAAGAGATGGGCATAACGCGATTCGCGCTTACCGGGCTCACGGGCCAGACGCACGACGTGCCCTCTGGCAGCCAGAGCCTCGAGCACGGCTTCCACCTGGGTGACATCGTCAAAGGCATGCAGGCGCGGCGTGCGAGAGCGCAGCTCACCGGGGGTTTGCGCACCGCGCAGCAACAGCTCGCAGACGACCGCTAACTCACCGGCAGAAAAGCGCAGATCGCCAAACTCGGTATTGCAAAAGCGGTGTTGATAACGGGCAACCCGGGCATTAAAACCGGCCACATTGCTCACCAGACGACGGGCAATCAGCAGATCAAGCACCGATTGCACTTCCCGCTCGCCCAGCCCCATGACCGGCTCACGGTTACTTTTCTGATTGCAGGCATTGACCAGCGCATTGAGAGAGAGGGGATATTGATCGGGCGTGGAGACTTCTTTTTCGATCAGGCAGCCGATAACGCGGGCTTCCAGCGGGCTCAACATCTGTTCCATGAGTCACGTTCCTTGCAATAACTCATGCCATCCTAGCCAGCGCACTCAGGCTTGACCAGCGCCAGACGCGGCTTTTGCGAGCTGGCGGCGGGTTTGGTTACTGGCTAAACAGGCTTGAAACCATCATAGGGCTGCCGCCATGCCTTTATGGGATGGCAGGCGTTTGCCGAGCGAGGATCACTTGCACAAACTGCTCAAAATCAACCAGCCGATGAGTGATCACAAAAATAACAATATCCAGGTTGAGCGCCTGATAGTCGTGCACGGCAATATTGCGAAGCCCTACCATTTTCTGCAAGCGCTCGGACAGCTCGCCTGAAATCCACTGCTCACGAGCAAGCAGAGCGAAGCTATCGCGGCTACTTTGCGGGATCCCCAACCGATGCTCGCGGATCAAGTGATTGGCAATATCAATGGCCGCTTCACACGCTCGTTGTAGATTTAGCAGCACCGAGTCTTGCTGAGTGAAATTATGTCTAAACAAGGCCTCGTCGGAAAACTCCTCACGGATCCGGCGCAAACACCGCGCTATGGTGGCGGATTTATTAAGCAGCACATCATGCATGTTGTTGACCCCGGCCTTGCGACCACTGCTCCAGAATCGCCGAGCGCTCCTGTTGTAGATGCTGATACATCGAGAGCGTGGTCATCTCAAATTGCGCTGCCGCGCCGCCAACGCTAAATAAACAGCAGCCATCCTGAACGATTTGCCAGCGTAATACCGTCGAGGCCTGCAGACAATCGACCAGATCCACATCGCATCCCCAGCGCGCCGCCAGCGCCTCAGCAATCTCCCAGCGTTGCAGTGACGCGAGCGGAGCTAACGACTGCACAGCAATATCGATATCGCTGTGCGCCGTTGCCACCCCTTTTGCGTGCGAGCCAAACAAATATACAAATTGCACATCGGGTAGCAGGTCTTGCACGTCGGCCAGAATCTGCGGGTTGGATGGTTTGCTCATGACCCCTCATTGCTAACACATAGCTACATCGCCAATGCGATCTAAGCTGTGAACTCAGTGGCAAGATACCACAACTTTAAACCGTTGCGTTTATGGGGCACAAACGCAACGAGGAGGCATTTGCCTCCTCGCTCCTCAAAACCACAGACTTGACCCATCACATCTGGTAGTAATCACGGTACCAGGCAACAAAGGCATCCACCCCTTGCTGCAGCGCGTGCTGCGGTCGATAGCCGGTGATGGCAAACAGGTCACTGGTATCGGCCCAGGTGGCATGCACATCACCCGGCTGCATCGGCAGCATGTTGCGAATAGCCGGTTTACCCACCGCGCGCTCGATGGCATCGACAAAATCGAGCAATCGCACCGGACTGCCGTTGCCGATATTAAAGAGCTGATAGGGCGCAGAGCTGCTGTTTGCCTCCCCTTGCCAGCTTGCATTACCGGCAGGCGGCAGGGTGGCCACACGCAATATCCCTTCGACGATATCATCGACGTAGGTGAAATCACGGGACAGGTCGCCATGGTTGTAAATATCAATCGGCTCGCCGTTTAAAATCGCCCGCACGAATTTAAACAACGCCATGTCCGGCCGGCCCCACGGACCGTAGACGGTGAAAAAGCGCAGGCCCGTGGTGGGAATGCCGTACAGATGGGCGTAAGAGTGCGCCATCAGTTCGTTGGCTTTCTTGCTCGCGGCATAGAGCGACACCGGATGATCCACCGCATCGGTGGTCTTGAACGGCATATCCCCATTTAAGCCATACACCGAGCTCGACGAGGCATAGACAAGATGCCCGACGCCAGTATGGCGACATCCTTCCAGCACGGTGAGCATCCCGACCAGGTTGCTATCGGCATAGGCAAACGGATTATCCAGCGAATAGCGCACGCCCGCCTGAGCGGCCAAATGGATCACCCGCTCGAAGCGCTCAGCCGCAAACAGCGCGGCCATGCCAGCGCGATCGCTTAAATCCAGCCGAACAAACCGAAAACCGGGTAATGCCTCGAGTTGCGTCAATCGAGCCAGCTTGAGGTTAACATCGTAGTAATCGTTGAGGTTGTCGATCCCGACCACCTCATGCCCCTCACGACATAATCTGCAAGCGACAAAGAAACCGATAAAACCGGCCGCGCCGGTCACCAGGTATTTCATGTTATTAATTCCTGTCTCGTGCCACGCACCCTGTGGCGACGCCCCGCAATGGCTTAACGAGTGCGGGGCGCACAAACCAGATCAGTCGTTGCCAAACAGATCGCGAGTAAAGACCTTGTCTGCCACATCGGCCAGTTCATCTGCCATCCGGTTGGAGAGGATCACATCGGACATGGCCTTGAAGGCCTCAAGATCGTTGACCACTTGCGAGTTGAAAAACTCCGCCTCTTTAAGGACCGGCTCAAAGACCACGACCTGGATCCCTTTGGCCTTGATGCGCTTCATCACGCCCTGAATCGCCGAGGCCCGGAAGTTATCCGAGCCGGATTTCATAACCAAGCGATAAACACCGACCACCTTGGGACGACGACGGATCACTTCATCGGCAATAAAGTCTTTGCGTGTGGTATTGGCATCCACAATCGCACGGATCAGGTTGTTGGGGACATTGGCGTAGTTAGCCAGCAGTTGTTTGGTGTCTTTGGGCAGGCAGTAGCCGCCATAACCAAACGAAGGGTTGTTGTAGTGGCTACCGATACGCGGATCCAGTCCCACCCCTTCAATAATCTGCCGGCTGTCGAGCCCATGGGTTTGGGCATAGGTGTCGAGCTCGTTGAAGAACGCCACCCGCATGGCGAGATAAGTGTTGGCAAACAGCTTAATCGCTTCGGCTTCGGTGCTGTCGGTAAAAAGTACCGCCACGTCCTGCTTGATGGCGCCCTCTTTGAGCAAGCCAGCAAAGCGCTCGGCCCGGTCGGAGCGCTCACCGACAATGATGCGCGACGGATAGAGGTTATCGTGCAGGGCACGACCTTCACGCAGGAACTCCGGTGAAAACATCAGGTTGCTGCAACCGAGTTCCTGCTTGAGGTTCTCGGTGTAACCGACCGGGATGGTCGATTTGATCACCATCACTGCATCGGGGTTGATGCGCATGACATCACGCACCACCGTCTCAACGGAGCGGGTATTGAAATAGTTGGTCTCGGGATCGTAGTCGGTGGGCGTCGCGATGATGACAAACTCGGCGCCACGATAGGCCTCTTCAGGCTCAACCGTGGCGCGAAAATTCAGATCGCTGCGGGTCAGAAACTGTTCAATCTCCCGATCGACGATGGGCGAGCGCCCTTGGTTGAGCATCTCGACCTTCTCGGCCACGATATCCAGTGCCACCACCTCATGATGCTGGGCCAGCAGCATGGCATTGGAAAGACCGACGTAGCCGGTTCCGGCAATCGCTATTTTCATCTCACACCCTTGTTATTCGTATCAGTGTGGCCAGCCTCCCCATCTTTGGGCGGCCGCCTTGGAAAACGCCCGCTACTATACGCTTTTCCGAAGCAATCAGCACATTTAAGGATGCGCAGCCGACACGGTAAAGCTTGGCACTGACTTAGGCTTTAGCTGCGGATCGTCAGGATACAGTCCCAGCGCCTCAGCGCGCAGCGTGGCCGCTTGCTCATGTTCACCCATGGCATTGAGTGCCAGCAGCATATTGGCGTAGATATTGGCGCGCGGGGTGTGGCGCACAAATGCACTGCCCCAGTCCACATAGGCCTGCAACTCATGGTTATCGTGACGGGTCAGCGCGGCAGAGAGGCGTACAGCGTTGATATCGAACTCGGCACGGGTGAGCCAGGCCACGGGATTGACAATCTTGAGCAGCAACTCCGGCTGTTTATAGCCACCGCGCTCATACTTGGTAACCAACCAGGCGGTATGCAGCGCAGTCAACATAAACGGCACCACAATCAGTGGAATGCCAATGGCCAAAAAGCGCAGTAGCAGCTTGTGAGGATAGGCAATCTCCCGGATCTGCGGCAGTGAGCCGCGCTCACACTCTTCATCAATAAACCAGACCAGCATCAGGAAGATGATCCAGTGGGTGACCGAGTGATAGAAGGGGTATTCGGTCTGGGTGTGTAGTGCAATCGGGGTCACCAGTGCAAGCAACGCCAACGCCTTTGGCCAGCCACCTGAGCAAGCCGCCCCCATCACACGCCAAAGCAGGGTCAGTCCCATTCCCAGCAAAGCCAGCAAGGGGAGCATGCCGCCTTCTACCGCCCAATAGAGCAGCTCGTTATGGGGGTGATCGAGGTTGTACTCAATCTGCACCATCGCAGGATTGACCGCTTTGTCGGCCATGTAGCTGTGCAGGAATACCGACTCAAAAGAGCCATATCCCCAGCCGGTAAGCGGTGCCTGCAGCAGCAACTTAAGTGCGTAAGGCCAATAGACTGAGCGCATTCCCCCCGACTGATAAACCTCCACCCCACGGGTTGCCCCTTGCCCGGCGTAAAGCGAAATACATCCGAGCAAAAGACCCGCCCCCGCCAAAAGCAGCGGCAATCGCAAGCGGCGTTGTGACTTAAGCCATGGCATCACCAAGAGTAAGACCATCACACCGCCCAATTGACCGACGCGTGACTGGAGCACCACAAGCAGCAAGCATGAGCCAGCAATGACATAGGCATTGAGCCATTGCTGCCAACGAAGCGCACTCCCCGCGCCCCATAGCCAAAGCGCCAGCGCCAGCCCTGTGGCCAGCAAGCTGGCCATCACATTGGGCTGCTGGAAGATGCCATAGGGACGATTGACAGTGGTGTTATAACCGAGCCAGTTGCCAGGAGTGAGCAGGTAGTACTGCACCAGCCCCAACGTCATCTCGATAGCAACCGCGCCAAGCACCAGCCAGAGTATGCTGCGGCGCTGCGCAACATCGTGCCGCCATTGATAGAGCGACAGCAGGAATAACATCCCGCCGGCAAGGCCCATTAGACGTGGCCATGCGTAATCGCGTATTTCACTTTGCGACCACACGATAGGCAAGCACAAGAGCAGAGCCAACAGCAGCCACTTTATGCCAAGACGGGATACTCGAAGCTGGCCAACATGCGTTGCCTGCCATGCCCCGAGTCCCAGTGCAGCGCTTAAAAAGATCCAACCCCAGACATTAAACGGCAGATAAAGTCCCGAGCCACCGGGGTTGTGCATAAAAAAATGGGCGAAGAAACACGCCCACAGCAACCAAAGCAGTCGATATAAATATGAAATCAATCATAAACCTTTAAAGTTAGCGAGCACCAAACCCAGTAAGGATGATTTTTATCGTTTTAAATGCGATTAGCACATCCAACCAAAGCGACACATTTTTTATATAGTACAGGTCATATTCAAGCTTTATTTTTGTATCATTTTCTGATGCAGCATACCCTTGCATTACTTGTGCCCATCCAGTAATACCCGGTTTGACGACATGTCTCAGAGGATAGGAGTAAATGTTTTCCGAGAAATTTTCAACAAATGATCGCTGCTCAGGCCGGGGACCAATCAGACTCATATTGCCACGGAGCACATTGATGAGTTGTGGCAGTTCATCAATTCGGCAACGCCGGATGAATCTTCCTACCCGAGTAACACGAGCATCATTTGTCTCTGCAAAGCGAGCACCACTATACTCTGACTCAACACACATACTCCTGAATTTGTATATTACAAAATCTTTACCGCCTAGCCCCACTCGATTCTGTTTAAAAAGAATAGGTCCTGCACTATCAATTTTTATAGCTATTGCTGTAATCAAAGCGACAGGAACCACTAACGGTGAACTCAACAGACAAAAAAGTACATCTATAACTCTCTTTACTCCATAATATAACGGAGAGGGTAGCAATCTCAGTAATTGCTCATCAAATACATGACCGACTTTGACTCTTCCCGTTAAAGACTCTTTTACTTGCTCAAGGTTATATACTGGAATATTCTGCAATGCACAGGCGGTGATAAATTGCTCCCACTTACGAAAGTGGGGCTCGTCTGACATATCAATAATAACGCCATCAAGCCTCTGTATTTTATTCAGCTGACTAACATCCGTAGACCATATGATATGTAATGGAACGTCCCCAAGCTCATGAATCTGCTTATATTTATCATTTGGGATAATAGCATAATATGGAAGAAATCGTCTACGGGTTGTAAAGTACCAAAACCAGCCAAGCAACATAAATGACAAGAAGGAGAGTATCAAATATGCGCGGCTGTATGGCAGCCGAGCCAAAAACAATACAGCAATACCTATCATATAGGAAAATGCTATTGATGGTAAAATGTAGACCAGTGGTTTTGCCCCAGGATAGCGTAACATCCTGGAGAAAAAAAACACGGAAAAAATACCTATGAGCATAACAACTAAAAGAGAAACAAACTGAGCTGAATCGTACTCTTTAAATTCGAAGCCCCATAGGGATATGGCGGGAAATAATGTACCAAAAACACTATTTAACAACAACAGAAGGTACGGCGACAATATATTGCGTGAAATAATCTTCTTCATTTTTGACATGACGGCGCCGATAATAATCTAACGGAGTAAATGACGATAAAAAAGACGTCTAGCATTCTTCGGCAATAACCTTGAAAAAAATCTAATCATTGCACTTAATGAATATTCTTGAAATGTTAAATATCCGCATTTAAAAAATGAATATAGTGCCTGTTGTTCAGAAAGAAGGTACTTAGCTCCCCCTCTGCGTTCAATCATGCCATTTCCTACTCGGGCATGCACTAACACTGAGGGTATATTAGCAACAATGGCACCCGCCGCCATGGCTCTCATCCATAAATCGTAGTCCTCATAGAGATAGCAGGCACGATAACCACCTATGGATTGAATAAACGATTTTCTGAACACAACTGTCATATGATTGAAGGGATTACGACGTTTTGAATACCGATGAATGTCCGCCGGTAATGATGGGACCTTTTTTAGCGCGTAAGGATTTGCCACATCACTAACAAACTCATCCACCCATCCACCCAAGATGTCCACACTGGGGTTATTTTTTATATATTCACGCTGTAACACAAAGCGAGAAACCGCACATATATCATCACTATCAAAACGAGCAATCCATGGGTATTTACAATATTCAATCCCCATATTGAGCGCCATTCCCAAACCGTGGTTATTGCCTAGTCGGACAATATCCAAACCATGCTCGTGGTTAGCCAACACCTTCTCGATCGCATCAGACACGGGGCCATCAACTACTATCACTATTTGTTCCGGCGGACTCAGGGCCTCTGACAGAGATGATAATGCTTGCTCGAACTCATGGGCATCACTATTGAGATAGACAGAGAGTAGAGCAGATATTTTAATCTCATGTCTGATATCGCTCATCTTAACTTCCTCTTCAAACTTTAAATAATGTGTTTTTTATAAAAATTCTTATTTTTTTTGGTAAGATACGCCAGATATACGAAAATAAGTTAAACTCTCTAATTCGATATAATAAAGAAACAAGCTTAACGGGCCTAGGCTCAATATAGCCATTGCGAAGATAACTCTCAGTATCTCGTGTTGAATAACACTGTGTCGTAAAATACAAGCGTGCACTTTCAAACTTGGACGCCCTTAGGCCTAAATCTTCTGGAGACACAATATAAAAATGCTGAAAAATCAATTTTTCCATGTTTTCTATAATGGTCGAATTGCAGTCATTATGACAGTCGATAGGAAAATTACTCTCACAGCCAAAGATATAGTGCAATGTTAGCCATTGCTCTACAGCATAGCGAGCACGAAACTGTCGCTCATAAAAATTACTATATGGTTTGTGCGGATGAGTCTCGTACCATACTGCATAGTCAAAAGGAAATTCCGGTGCGCTAAAATAACGAACAAGGTCGTCTTTATACCCAATTTGAAACATGTCACTGACATGATAAGGAAGACGTTCGGAAAAACGGGGGTTAATTGAAAATATTGACGATGTTATAATTTTTGAATGCAACCGACACGACGTTCCACTCCCAATGCTTTCATGTGTGAATACAGTATCTATAAGCTCAACAACACGCTTGCTTATTATTATTTGATCTGTCCGAAGTCTTATTACAATTTGATTACTCGCTGCTTTAACACCCGCGAGAGCGACAGATATCATCCTATTAACATTATTTGATTGGCTATCATTGCATATTTTCAAAGAAGGTAATGCACCATGGTCAGCGACCAATAGGACTTTATCAAAAATATCCGAACCACTGTATTGATTAAACAGTACGACGTCATTCGTTGACAATATTATTTCTACATCATCAAACACCCGCCTCAGATTCGAAACCGAATACACAAGGTCAAACTCATTATATCTAGCGCCACATAAAACGACACTAACCTTATTCTTATTTAGCATCATGAAATTAACATACCTACCTGCGCCAAGAACTATTTTTACATGAAATTATCTCACCCGATAATTAAGAGTGAAAAAACTGTATGCTCCCGGGTAAGATGACAAAAACCCTCGTCCCATAAGGACTCGCGAAAGATACTCATTAATTCTGTTCGCCCGTATTACTTGTTTGATCCCTGCCTTGAAACTCTCTTCTTCTGTCAACAGGTTCAACGCGATGTGACGACACACCGCGAGGTTCTCTCCTGACTCCTGTCTACGAATACGGCATTCATCTTCCCGCATCCCGACATCAAATCGATAATGCAATGACGCCTCTATGGGCCAAAGCTCCCGACTCGACTCCAGTAATGCCTTCGCCGTCAATTTACGAGAGCTGATATAAAATCTCAGTACTAACTGTTCAGCATTAAATGGGCTTTCCGCCCTCTTCACTTATCGTCGCAACTATCCCTATCATCGTCAGGTTCGGCCATTCAAACGTCAAATCACCCAACGGCCTCAAGTCCTGGCTGGCAATACACAATCGGGTTTCTTTTCGCCCGTGACCCGATTCCTGGGTCGCGTAGTGTTCATCATGATCATCCCTTTCTTCCCCGCATTTAAACATCATCGGGCTGTACCAATCAGAGAACGCCTGCTCCAATTTGCCCTGATTACCTTTCACCGCCAGCAGATAGTCGGCGTCCCTCTTCACTATCTGTTCAGCGATTTTTCGCTGGCAACCCATGGCATCGATACTGACTAAACAACCCTTTAATTCCAATAACTTAAGCAGTTCTGGTATCGCTGTGATCTCGTTCGACTTGTCATCTATTTTGACTTGTCCAAGCACCACCCGGTTAGCTGCACAGAAGGCACTCACCATATGAATGGCACTGTTTTTAATTCGCTTGTCGGCCATTACGCGTAGCATCTTACCATCAATAGCAACCAGAGTTCCCTCACTGCGTTCGTGGCATGTTTGCATCCACTGGACAAAGAAACGCTGCAGCTGGCGGCCCGATAACAGCCCCATAAGTCGTGCGATGGTATCGTGAGTCGGGATCCCGTTTTCGAAGTCTCCGTATTGCCGCAACCAAGGTAAGTGGTCGCTGCCAAAATCCTCGATCTCCTCCCTGCCTTCGTCTCCCGCAATCAGCGCCGTCACCGTCAGAAAAAATAATATCGGCCAGTTTGTGACTGATTTTCCATGATTGACGCGGGTCTTTGATAATAGAGATATGTTCCAAAGGCTGAGTTCTGTCACGGCGATGTTATCCCTATAAAAACAGGATAAGATCACGATCAGAGTTGATCGTCAAAGCGATCTTTATTCAAAGATATAATCCATGCACAACACAGATCCACATAAGCCCCAACAAAAACAGTTCAAAAAACAGTCTCCTTGGCCGCCCTTTAAAATCACGAGCCTTCGTAATCCTGCCCTGCCTAACTAAGCCGCTTAGTTGTGCAGGAACGTCTGGGTCATTACAGATCGTCAAAGCGAACCTTATTTAACGATACAATCCATGCACAATATAGAACCACCTAAACCCCAATAAGGGGTATTTCAAAAAACAAGCTCTATTGCAGCACTTTAAAATCGCGGACTTTAGTAAAATTTCCACGTTCCACAGCGTATGGCTGTATTCCTTAAAGCAGCCTAAGCATGCAGGAGTCAGGTGATAACTAGATCTGTATACGGATGCTAAAGATAATATTTATAATTATCCATATAATTACTTCTTAAATCAGGCGTATTAGTCCGAATGATTTCATGAGTCGTCATATCGAGACCTTTTATATCAATACCACGACACAGATGCATGTGAAACACAATCAATGTCTCAGGTGTTGGCGGGACTCCAATCTCTAGAATATATTTCTCGAAATGTTGATATAGCTCACTGAGCTGGAGAATTACTTCTGTACAACCAAACATAATTTGATCATTAAAACTCATATCACCCTTTCCAATAGAGATTCCAAGAGGGATATTTGCAAATGGGAATACCGGAGCACAGCCCATTTTTCTGCAACCATCGAAGTCATATCCCTCGCCAACATTGAAATATAGAACTCTATTATTTAGATATGGCAATGATATTGTACGATATACAGCGATATCAGGCCTTGTCATAACTACACTTTCATACTTAGTATAATCTATATCATCTAATGTCAAAGCCACATGTAGATTATAGAAAAAAGATGATATTCTCTCTATGGAAATACCACAAAAACTATTCTGTGATTTTAGTGCTACAGGTGTTCTATTTTTATAATTTACACTTTTTATTCCTATAAGTTTTTTCCCAAAAATTTTGCGAATGAACTCGTAGTCGATTTCTTCTTCGCAATTATTTTGATCAATTCCAGAAAGTTTATTTTCTGTCGATGCTATTCCACCAACAACATCGGGACTTACAAAAATGACATCTGCGTTAGTCGGTAATACGATATTTTTTAACAATGAAGGAAGTGTCCTTTTGTATGTGCGTGGCAATCCACAAAGAATAACCAGCACTTTATCTTGTTGCTTTTCACTTCTACTTAAATTATGTAGATAGCTCGCACAATACTTTATTTTTTTTGCGATCCTAATAAGAAAATTCATGATGTGTTCATGACCTCACTTGATATATTATTTGGTATTAAGTATTGTTAAAGACTATCGCCATCGAGATATACACCAGTCCCTAATTTTTTTGAATTGGTACCAATGACGCTTCACAAAGTATTTTATCGGTCTAATCTTTGAGCGCTTTTGCACGTTAGGATGATATGGATCTATCAGATCCATAGCCATCAGTTCTGTTACGTTTGATATTTTGCTATCACCATGTCTTACTATCTCATAAAACCATGAAGGACACTGCTTTATAGCAAATCCGTTGATAACATTAAAATGATAATACAGAATTGTCTCTGGCGTCAAAGGAACTCGGTCCTTTATATATTCAACACATTCATCAACGAGTTTATTTAAGCTACTGGCTATGCTTCTATCAAATGCTAGCACCTGATCATTGAAGTTATTGCCTCGTTCAATACATGTCCCCTTTTCCCTATTGACATAAAATAGAACTTCACTAATCCCAACTTGCTTATATCCACCAAGTTTGCATATACCGACACCACTTGGAATATAAACAACACCGTGTTTTATCTTTTTTGCATCAATGGGTTGGTAAAAGGATAGATCGGGACGTGTAAGAATTACATTATCATATACTGTTCCTGTCTTCTCCTCATACTCTTTCATTACATGATATGCCCCCTGCATATTATAAAACATTGAAATAAACCTACTTGGATCTAGTTTAAAAAGCCACTCATTTCGATCTATAAACCTCAACTGCTCAGCAAAGTCATGACTACTTTTAGTATGCATACTAAATGATTTCAATCTACTGCCATAACATTTAGTTAGAAGATCTGGAATATTAATATTATCTTTTATTTTTGTTGTATTTTTGGGGTTTATTTTTATGAATCCCCGACTATCCAAAATCCCGGAGTGATCTAGGCCAGGCACATCTGTGCAAGCTGGTCCAAAATAAAATATGTCTGCATCATTATATTCAGCAAGGTGTTTCAACAGTGTCTGCGATGTTACAGATATGGTTCTGACGTAGCCATATAGCAAAATAGCTGTCCGCTTATTACTAATAGTGGCTGATGATTTAGATATTCTTTTTGTAGTAATCAAAGCACTCATCAACACCTCCCGAACACACAATATAACCAGCGTCAAGTACAATAGCCTTATTACAGAATTTTTTCACATCACTTTCAGAATGAGATGAGAACACCATAATACCGACTGAGTTTATTAAATCTTGAATTCTATTACGAGCCTTATCAATAAACCTTGCATCACCAGCACCAATGACTTCGTCGAGTAGTAGAATATCAGGTTTAACTGCTGTCGATATCGCAAAAGCTAATCTTATTGCCATGCCAGATGAATAGGTACGAACAGGGAGATCAATAAAGTCAGCTAGCTCAGTAAAATCGATTACTTCATCAAGGATAGATGATATCTGCTTTTTAGAGAAACCGAGCAACATGCCTCTGGAATAGATATTTTCACGCCCGGATGACTCAGGATTCACCCCCAAAAAAATATCAAGCAGACTTGCCACATGACCTTTCACTGTTACAGACCCGACTTGAGGTTCGTAAATACCGGCCATCACCTTTAATAGAGTTGACTTCCCCGCACCATTATGACCAATAAGAGCTAGTCGGTCACCTTTCTCTAGCTCCAAGTTAATATTATGTAGAGCATCAACAGTGACAAGCCTAGAGTCAGAGGAGACCGTCCCACCTGTTGTCAAGCGAACGAAATTAGCCTTAAGTGAGCGTGATTTAACATCAAAAATTGGATAACTCAACTTAAGATCTTGTATGGAGATTTTTGCACTCATTATTTATACCCAATAAGCGATATTTCGTCTGGACTTAGCAAAGACCAAAAAAGACATACATAAATTCACAAAAGTAAATATTACTATGAATCTAAAATTAGGTTGTGTTATGGCTACAGGAAAACTATCAGGCAATAAAGGACGTCGGATAAAGTCAATAAAATGGAACACCGGATTATAATCGATGATAAACGCCCTCTTGCGCATTCCCTCATTGGGAATCCACATAATTGGAGTCACCATAAACACAATTTGGATGACAGAATATATTATCTGTCGTAGGTCCATAAATCTTGTACAAATTGTTGCAAGTAAAAATGAAAATGCTGTAAGATTCACCACTAAAATACCAAACCCAAATATAGACTTACTTACACCGTATATTGTTATCTTACTCTCAAGAAATGTTAAGCAAATAACTATTAATATAAAATTATGCAAAAAAAAGTAGACGTTTCGCATAATTGTCTGATAGATAAATACGCTTTTTTCTAAGGGAACCTGCTTAATAAAACCTGCATTGGCAATAAACGCATCAGTTGACTCAACAATACATTGGCTCATAAAATTCCAAGTCAATATACCAAGGGTCATATACAGAAGATAATGCTTAATATCCTGATTGAACAGTGCAGAAAAGATTACGGATATAGCAATAATGTAGATCGCTGTACTGGCAGTAATCCAAAATGGACCAAGCACGCTCCTTCGATATCGAATGACAATTTCTTGCCATGCCATATAACACCAATACTGGTATTTAGACAGTCCGCCCCAGATATCTTGCAATGCTAGCTTAAACATTTTCGTATCTCAAAAATTGTTCGTATTCTGCTGGAGTTCCCATAAAAATATGGCTGCTTATTGGAACAAGACGATAACCTACTTTTCCACCACTTCCGATAATGTAATTAAACATTGGGGCGATATAAAGCTCTGTCTGCGTATCTCTCTTTAGCTGTTGATATGCCAGATTGTAGGTAACTTTATCTTTGAAATAATATACTCCGTTAGAACATAAATTTGAAATCCTCACCTTCTCTGTCGTTTCAGTTACGAGATCAGTGTTGGCGTCGATTTTCGCAAAAGACCAATGGTCCCCCTCTCCTTCAAAGACCTCCAACCATGCATCATAAGGTGCATCCGGATAGGTACACTGGTGACGACATGTGTCGATATTGAAAATCAGAAGTGGCTCATTATCGGGTACCAGATCCAGGGCAAGAGCGACCGTCTCAGCCTGACCTCGGGTTTCAGCCTCGAGAGTCTTAATCTGATAATGTTTGACACCCATTTGGTCCAACTGACTAGCGACGAATGCAGGAGTATCATATACATCACGACAGATTATAATAAACAATTCACTATCAAAGTATTGCTTAAATGATGAGAGAGACCAATTAAATAGTGTCTTGCCATGTGCACTTAGCTTATATTTTGGCTCTGAATAACCGGCCTTAAAAAAACGGCTACTTAAACCTGCCATTGGGATGATAATCATTTCTTGATTCCTTGATATAACTTTATAGCTGTAGCAATAAAGGCTTGTTGACGTAGCGGTTTGTCATAGTGTAGCGGTAACATTGACAGGAACAATGTGCAGGTCATTGCCATAATTTCATTGAATGAAAATCCCATTTTTTCAATATTGTCACGGATACTATCGGAGAGATCGACATTATGATCAGGGAGAACCAACTTTAACTCGTGACCATCATCTTCGACGCTGAATGTGTCTGATACAATCAGGTCATATTTACCTATCGCAGAATGACATAGCTTAGCTAAATCATAGCGGGTATCCCCCAACGATGTGATAGTTCCGTCAAAGCTGATCCCTCTGGGATCAATAACTTTGATATCATTTTTCCTGAAATCAAAAAGAATATTACTAAAGCAGAGATCACCATGGACAAATGTTTTATGTGAGTTAGTATCAATGAGTTTATGACACTGTTCAAGAATGTCTCTCAACAGGTACTCTTGGCCCTTCGGATTCGCGATTGGTTTTGCATAACGAGGATTATCCGATAGAAATGATTCTAGCCGCTCCTGGTTTTTCAAAACGAATGCTGGATAAAAATTATCATCGAGATCATTTACTGTATTATTAAGTGCCCGGCAACTGTTAACGAAATCAAAACATGCTCCGATGATTCTTTCCCATACGATAGCCGGCTGATGACCGAAAACAAACAACTCGGTTAACGTCGGATGGTATAAATATTCAAGTTTATAATAATAGCCGGAATTCTGTTTACCATGAGATATCAAGCGAGGAGTAAAGTGGCATAACTCTTCTGGAATAGAGTTAAACCATAACGCTTCGGCCTGGAGTTTTGTATCCTTTTCAGATCTTTTCAGAACATGATTCTTAGTTATTTCAAGCGAGTTAAAAGCACGTTCTGTCGTTACGATTGTTTTAGAATTAAAATATGTATTCAGATGACCGAAATCAAGCCAGTCACTCCTAAATAACTTCGCGATTGGATACGTAGCATGATATCTATATAATCCTGATTCCAAATCAAAGTTACTCTGGATCAGAGCTTTAATAAGGTGAACAGGTTTACACACCTTAAGATAACCACAAAATACCGTTTTATCATCATTGTATGTATCTTTGCCGAGTGATAACCAAAGATAATTATGATCAGGTTTCGCGACAAAAGCGGCATCCCCAACACACTCAATACTCTGACGAAATAATGTGTCTCCATAATATATTGAGACTTCCTGTGTTAAATCTGGCATCGAGGCCAAAACATAACTGATCGACTGCCCTAATGAGAAGTGCTCATCAACCCAAATGATCCTAACATGCTGTCTATCTAGTTCTAACTTATCCCAATCACTGAGCGCGTAACTCTTTGGCAAAGTCAAATAGATTAGGCCATCAGATGCACTTTCTTTGATATTTGCAATTTGATATTCATAAAGGCGACGGTTACCTACAGGGAGAAATGCCGGCGGAATCAGACCGAATTCAACTTGCAGCTCCTGCGTAACATACTGTCCGGACAATATTATTGTGTTCATTTTTTTTCTCTATCCAGCATAGTAATAATTTCATCATATGACATGGAAACGAATTCACTCGGCCGTATGGCACGATCATCAATGTAGAAACCATCATGACCACACCATGGCTTGCCAACGTAGATTTCGTCATACGGGATGTTATTTTTTTCTAACCAGGAAAGAATTGTTGGCAATGTGTTTTTATTTATTAAACCTACATTACCATTATAGGAGTTCATATTTCTGCTAGTATTCAGTACGATATCAAAACCAAGTTTTTTATACTCTTTTATCTTTTCCACCACATCAGCATTGACAATGGCATCGATATAACCCTGAGGGCCTTTTCCTTTAGTCATGGTCATATCAATATCTACAATTAACTTTTTCATTTTTCACCTAATGACATGTTTTATCAGTTGCATTATTGTGTATAAAACAAAGCCTGTTTTACAATTGTGTTTTTTAAAAAATTTTTTCGCCAAGCTCAGTTTGTCAATTAACTTCATGTTATTTTCGACACGTCTACTTTTCAAATTGAAAACGTAAAATGGTGAATCAATATAGCGAATTGATATGTTCTTATGACTAAGCAAGGAAATTATTGCATCTTGGTCTGAAAAGTACGGATTTTCATTCGAAAAAGAGAGCAATCGCGCACATTCTCTTTTAAAGATAAAACGTTGTAAGGGCGCAACCGTTGCCAATCCAAGATGCATGAGCAGATAAATATTCCCCCTAGCATTCTTTTTAATTTGTATATGTCTCTTTATTGATTGACTACTGCCTCTACAAATAATATATGAATTACTAAAAATCATATCAGAATCAGGGATAGATATATCCTTGAAAGTGTGACACTCGATCTCATCTCCATAAAAAATAAATGAAAAGGTATCGCATGGATACATATTTATTTTTTCTAAAATAAATGACCAGTGTTCAGTACGTGACATTTTAATCTCTGGGGAGATAATAACAATGTTATCTCTTGTTGAAGAGAGATTAATGATGTCACTTATTTGATATGAAATGATAAATAAGACATTCGGGAGTTGTTGCGCGTATTCAATCAACTTACATAAGTGAATTGAATCGAGTTTTAGAACGGGGCTTAGAAAAATATGTTTAGGCAATTAACGAATATCTCTCACGACAAACATATGGCCACACAATGCTTCATATATGACAACCAAGCTACCGCCCTTGGGTTGCAGCCCCCACAATGCTGATTGAATTTTAGCCAGCCAGATTGTTGACTTTGGTTCACCGGTTCTCCTGATGAAACCTTTTTAATCAATTAGTTAGTTATGAGAGTACAACCCGACTACATGTCTCTCATGCACGCGAAAGTTTACCATCAGCTTAAGCAACGAGACTACTGTAAATCCCCATCCGAGGAGTCAAACGGTTATTTAATTACCGAAAGTTTGATTTTGGCTAGCTCTTTCACGCTTACACACCCCTCACTGAGTTCTAACGGCATGACAAACAGGTCAGAAACCAGCAAGCCCCGGTCTCCCGGGGCTTGCTGGCTTCATAAACCACATCAGAACAAGATGTTACAGATACTCTTCGAGTGGTACGCAGCTGCAGAACAGGTTGCGGTCGCCGTAGACGTCGTCGATGCGGTTAACCGTCGGCCACAACTTCGAGGCGCGAACGGCACTCGAGGGGAAGACGGCTTCGGCGCGGGTATAGGCGCGACACCATTCGTCGTCCATCACGTCGTCCTGGGTGTGCGGCGAATGCACCAAGGGGTTGTCAGTCAGCGGCCAGTTGCCGGCTTCCACCTTGGCGATTTCTGCGCGAATGGAGAGCATGGCTTCGATAAACCGGTCCAGCTCACGCTTGGATTCCGATTCGGTCGGCTCGACCATCAAAGTGCCCGCCACCGGGAAGCTCATGGTCGGCGCATGGAAGCCGTAATCCATCAGGCGCTTGGCCACATCCATTTCGCTAATACCGGATGCTTCCTTAATAGGACGAATATCGAGGATGCATTCGTGCGCCACGCGACCACCGCGGCCGGCATAGAGCACCGGGAACGCATCACCGAGCTTTTTCGCCAGGTAGTTGGCATTGAGAATGGCAACCTGAGTGGCCTGTTTTAGCCCCTCGTCGCCCAGCATGGCGATATACATCCAGCTGATGGGCAGAATCGAGGCTGAGCCAAACGGTGCGGCCGATACCGCGCCATTATCACGGCTCGGCTTATCGGTTTTCACCACGGCGTGGCCAGCGACAAAGGGGGCCAGGTGAGCTTTCACGCCAATCGGGCCCATACCCGGGCCACCGCCGCCGTGGGGAATAGCGAAGGTTTTGTGCAAGTTGAGGTGCGAAACATCCGCGCCAATAAAGCCGGGCGCGGTGATGCCCACCTGGGCGTTCATGTTGGCGCCATCGAGATACACCTGACCGCCGTGCTGATGCACGATGTCGCACACCTCCTTGATGGTCTCCTCATACACACCGTGGGTCGAGGGGTAAGTCACCATCAGGCAGGAGAGGTTATCACCCGCTTCTGCCGCCTTGGCGCGCAAATCGTCCAGATCGACGTTACCGGATTTATCACAGGCGGTGACAATCACCTTAAGACCGGCCATCTGGGCCGATGCCGGGTTGGTGCCATGCGCCGACGCCGGGATAAGGCAGATGTCGCGATGCCCTTCGCCACGGGATTCATGGTACTTCTTGATGGCAAGCAGCCCGGCATATTCGCCCTGCGCGCCCGAGTTGGGCTGCATGCAGATGGCATCGTAACCGGTCACCTTCACCAGCCAGTTTTCCAGATCGCTGATGAGATGCTGATAACCCTTGGCTTGAGCCGCCGGCGCAAACGGGTGCAATTTGCCAAACTCGGGCCAGGTCACCGGGATCATCTCGGCGGTGGCGTTAAGCTTCATGGTACACGAGCCTAAGGAGATCATGGCGTAGTTGAGCGCCAAGTCCTTGGCTTCGAGCCGGTGGATATAGCGCAGCATCTCGGTTTCCGAGTGATAGCTATTAAACACCGGATGGGTCAGCACCGCATCGCTACGCAGCAGCTCGCTTGGAATGGCGGCATGCTGCTGCGCCTGCGCATCCAGCGCGGCTATATCCAGGCCGTGATTGTCACCAAGCAGCAGTGCAAACAGCTCGGCAATATCGTCACGGGTGGTGGTTTCCGAGAAGGATACACCGACGGCGCCATCCAGATCGCGGCGCAGGTTGATGCCCAGCGCTTCGGCGCGGGTAATCAGTGCGTCCTTGTCGGCTGTGCGAATAGTCAGGGTATCAAACCAGGTGTCGTGGGCCAGCGTCAGCCCCTTGCTTTGCAGGCCGAGCGCCAAAATGGTGGTCAGGCGATGGACGCGCGATGCGATGGTTTTAAGCCCCACCGGACCGTGGTACACGGCATAGAAGCTTGCCATATTGGCCAGCAGCACCTGGGCGGTACAGATGTTGGAGTTCGCCTTCTCGCGGCGAATGTGCTGCTCGCGGGTTTGCATCGCCATACGCAGCGCCACTTTGCCGCGAGCATCTTTGGATACACCGATGATGCGACCCGGCATGGAGCGCTTGTAGGCATCGCGGGTAGCAAAGAAGGCGGCATGCGGGCCGCCGTAACCCATCGGCACGCCAAAGCGCTGCGCCGAGCCCAGCACCACGTCGGCACCCAGCTCACCGGGGGATTTAAGCAGCAGCAGCGACAGAATATCGGCGCTGACGCAGGCCAGCCCCTTCTGGGCCTGAACGGCGGCAATCAGATCGCGCAGATCGTGCACGGCGCCGGTGCTGCCCGGATATTGGAACAGAGCCCCAAACACCTCTTCACCAGTGGCCTCTGCCGCCGGACCGACTTTAACCTCAAAGCCAAAGTGAACGGCGCGCTCACGCACCACGTCGATCACTTGCGGATGCACGTCATCGGCGACAAAAAACAGGGTCGATTTGGACTTGGCAGTGCGTTTAGCCAGCGCCATCGCTTCGGCCGCAGCGGTCGCTTCGTCAAGCAAGGAGGCACTGGCCAGATCCATGCCGGTCAAATCCAGCGTCATCTGCTGGAAGTTCAGCAGCGCTTCGAGCCGGCCTTGAGCCAGCTCCGGCTGATAAGGGGTATAGGCGGTATACCAGCCCGGATTTTCCAAGACGTTGCGCAAAATCACGAACGGCACATGGGTGTCGTGATAGCCCATCCCGATATAGTTCTTGGCGAGTCGGTTTTGGGCGGCATAGCCTTTGAGGCGCGCCAACGCGGCCACTTCGGTCATCGGCGCACCGATACCAAGCGGCGCCGGGCGGCGAATGGCAGCCGGAACAGTTTGGTCAATCAGATCATCAAGGCTGGTTGCCCCGACTTCAGCCAGCATGGCGGCAAGCTCCTGCTCACCCGGACCAATATGGCGACGGATAAAATCGCGCGATTGTTCAAGTTCAAACAGTGACTGGGTCATTTCCCTTTATCTTCCTTGCTTCACGTTCACGGACTGCGATGTCACAGCATGCAATCCTGGTTCTTGTGTCGGCCAGAACATACCCGCGATGACAGCTAAGGCTGTCATCTGGGCAACGCTGCGTGGCAGATCGCGCCATTTGCACCATCAGGCCAAGGCGCGATCAAAAAGGCCCCGCCATAGCAGGGCCTCGTTTTATTACTCTTCGTCCACCACGTTCTGGTAGCCGTCAGCGTCCAGCAGGTTGTCGAGCTCGCCGGCATCGTCGAGCTTGATGCGAAACATCCAGCCAGCGCCGTAGGGGTCGGAGTTAACCAGCTCGGGGCTGCCTTCGAGCTCTTCGTTGACCGCGATGATCTCGCCGCTGACCGGGCTGTAGATATCAGAGGCGGCCTTAACCGATTCGGCCACGGCGCAGTCGTCACCGGCGCTTACCTGCTTGCCCACTTCGGGCAGCTCGACAAACACCATGTCCCCCAAGAGCTCCTGGGCGTGCTCGGTAATGCCGACCACGGCCTCACCGTTCTCTTCAACACGGATCCACTCGTGGGAGGTGGCATATTTCAGTTCGCTCGGGATTTGGCTCATTTTTCAGCTTCCTTCATTCTCTTGAGTCAGACGATCTTCTGGCCATTGCGCACAAAGGCCGGCTTGGTAACGGCAACCGTCACCTTCTTTTTGCGAATTTCTACTTCGGCACTGGCACCAATATCACGCGGCACCCGCGCCAGCGCAATCGACACACCCAGAGTGGGCGAGAAGGTGCCGGAGGTGATCACCCCTTCACGAAGGGAACCGTCGCTACCGGTAAAGGTGACCGGCATACCGGCACGCAATACCCCCTTCTCTTCCATCAGCAGACCCACCAGCTTGGGCTGATCCGCGGCGGCTTTTTGCGCTTCCAGCACAGCGCGGCCGATAAAGGCGCGATCGCTGGGCTCCCAGGCAATGGTCCAGGCCATGTTGGCGGCCAGCGGCGAAATGCTCTCGTCCATGTCCTGACCATAGAGGTTCATGCCGGCCTCGAGGCGCAGAGTGTCACGCGCCCCCAAACCACAGGGTGCCACACCGGCATCAAGCAAGGATTGCCACAGATCGCAGGCTTTCTCTTGCGCCAGCACAATCTCGTAGCCCTCTTCGCCGGTATAGCCGGTGGTGGCAATAAACAGCTCACCGGCCTGCACGCCGAAAAAGGGTTTCATGTCGGCAACGGCAGCTTGCTGCGCGCCGTCCAGCAAGGTGGCCACTCGCGCTTTGGCTTCGGGCCCCTGCACCGCGATCATGGCCAGCTCCGGGCGCTCGGTGACGGTGACGGCAAACTCACTGGCGTGCTGGATGATCCAGGCCAGGTCTTTGTCACGAGTCGCCGAGTTGACCACCAGACGGAAAAAATGCTCGGTGAGGAAATAGACAATCAGATCGTCGATAACGCCGCCCTGCTCGGTCAGCATGCCGCTGTAGAGCGCCTTGCCGGGCACGGTGAGCTTGGCCACGTCGTTGGCCAGCAGATAACGCAGGAAGTCGCGGGTCCGCTCGCCATGCAGATCGACGATGGTCATGTGGGAGACATCAAACATGCCGGCACGGCTTCGCACCGCATGGTGCTCTTCGATTTGCGAGCCGTAGTTGATGGGCATCTCCCAACCGTGGAAGTCGACCATCTTGGCGCCCGCTTCCAGATGTTTGGGATAGAGAACGGTTTGCTGGGTCATCATCATGTTTCCTTGCTCGCCGCCATCACGGTCGATGACGGTGTGGGCCACTCCCCCGCGCCCCAAGGCCTTGGGCAGGGATGCAGGGCCGGTTCCTTGAATGGGGCCGATTATATGCCAAGGGGAGATCGGGTAGAACCGACACACCCTTAAAAAAATCTAATCCGCGCCGCACCATCCCGAAACTGACAGAGGAGAAATCATAGTGAGAAAACCAAATCTCACCGCCTCTTTTCAACAGGAAATGCCAGTTTTTCATGGCATATCACACTTTCGTGAAAAACGTTTGCGCACCAAGCAAAAGAAAAGGCTGTGAACACGGTCGCATTCACAGCCCTTTCGCATTAGTTATTTTGAGATGAAAGCGGTGTTTTTATTAGAATTTCTCATCCTTGGCCAACGCTGGCAGCTCCCCTTCCAGCCCCATGGCGGCCGCGATAAAGCGCTGCTTCACCGGGCTGGCGAGATCGGTCGCCAGCAGGCCCACGCCACGCAGCAGCTTTTTCAGCGGATGGTTACCGGCAAACAGTCGCTTGAGCCCTTCCATCGCCGCCAACATGCGCGCCGCTTCGCTCTTGCGCCAGCGCTCATAAGGGCGCAGGGAGGAGAGCAGGCCAATATCCTCGCCGGCGCGCTGCATGTTGAGAATCTGCTCAGCCAGCGCGGCGGCATCGAGCAGGCCCAAATTCACCCCCTGCCCGGCCAGCGGATGGATGGTATGCGCCGCATCGCCCATCAGGGCCACCCGCTCGCGGGCAAAATCGCGCGCCACCCGGGCGGTCAGTGGGATTGCACTGCGCGCCCCTTGCACTTCACACAGGCCAAGGCATGCATCAAATGCAGCCGTCAGCTGTCGGTTAAAATCCGCCTCACTGCACGCAACCAGCGCTTGCGCCCGCTCAGGCGGCAGCGACCAGACAATCGAGCAGGTATGTGCATCCCACAGCGGCAAAAACGCCAGCGGCCCCTCGGGGGTGAAGATCTGCCGCGCCACAGCGCCATGCGCTTCGGCACAGCGCACCGTCGCCACCAGGGCGTGATGACCGTAATCCCAGCTGGTGAGCGGAATATCGGCTGCGCGGCGCAGCCAGGAGTGGGCGCCGTCGGCCGCCACCACCAGTTTGGCCGCCAGATGGCGACCATCTTCCAGGGTCAATACCGCTTGTTCATCCAGCCGTTGCAATTCGCTCGCGTTGGCCGGACAGAGCAGGGTGACATTAGCTGCGCCCTCGAGCGCATCGAGTAGCGCCAGCTGGATAACCCGGTTTTCGACGATGTGACCCAGCTCGGGCTCATCGAGATCGCGCGCATCAAAGCCAATACGACCGAAGCTGTCGCGCTCCCACACCTCCATCTGCCGGTATGCTTGCAGGCGGCGAGCCTCGATGCCCTGCCAGGCGCCCAGACGCTGCAAGATGCGCTGGCTGGCCAGACTCAGGGCACTGACGCGGTTATCGGCGATATCGCCAAGCGAGCGAACGGGCCACTGCCCTTCCAATACGGCGATACGCAGTCCGCTCGTTTTAAGGGCGCCGGCCAGCGCCAGCCCCACCATGCCACCGCCGTTGATGACCAGATCATAGGTTTGCATGCATCAATCCTGTTACCAACCGCCGCGCAGGGCAGCAGAAAAACCGAGGGTCTGGCGCACCAGTGGCGCCTTGAGCGTGTCGCTGCGCGCCATCAGGCTCAGCGCTACGTTGCGCGCCACCACCAGCGGACCGTAATCATTGGAAAAGAGTTGGGCGAGCGAGCTGGTCAGCCACACTGTTCTTGCCTGATCGTCCGAGCGCCCCTGCCAGTAGTGCTCCAGCATTTGGGCACTGCCAAGTGGCCCCACACCGGGCTCGTTGGTGAGGGAATCCTGCACCGTATCAACCAGCACATCGATATCGCGCATGCCTAAGTTAAAGCCTTGCCCGGCAATCGGATGCAGCAGATGGGCCGCATTACCAAGCAATACGCAGCGCTGATGCAGCGGCCTGCGCACCTGACTCATAACCAGCGGATAGACGTGGCGCGGCCCCGCTGCTTGCATCTTGCCAAGGCGCCAGCCAAATGCCTGCTGCAGCGCGCTTAGAAAATCGCGATCATCCATCGCGGCCAGTACCGGTGCGTCATGCCTTGGGACGCTCCACACCAGCGAGCTCAAGCCATCTTGCATCGGCAGCAGAGCCAACGGGCCGCCACGGGTAAAGCGCTCGAAGGCGCGCCCACGCGGATGCTCGGCGGTTTGCACCGTGGCAATCACGGCACTTTGTTCAAAATCGTGTCGCTCGAGCGGCAGTTTCAGCGCGTCGCGTACAAACGAGTGGCCACCATCGGCGGCAACCAGCAAGGCCGCCGTCAAGGTGCGGCCGTTATCGAGGCTGAGCGTGACCTGCGACTCGCCAGGTTCAACCCGGGTGACATTCACCGGCCAGAGCGATTCGATACGCGCCTCGCGGCTCAATGCCTGCTGCAAGGCGATGCCGGCACGGGAGAGCTCAATCACCTGACCCAGCGCGGGCAACCGGTATTCATCGGCACGAATGCGCACCTGTCCCAGATGACCTTTATCCGAGACGTGGATATGGGTAATGGGTTCACACAGGGGTGAGAGCAGCGGCCATACCCCATGCCGGGTCAACGCTTCAACCGAGCCGGCAGAGAGCGCGATGGCGCGGGCATCAAACGCGGGGTGCACCGCCATGTCGGGGGCGGCGGCTTCGAGTAACGCAATCTTGAGCGGCAGACGTGCCAGGGCCAGCGCAAGGGTGGCCCCGCTCATGCCGCCGCCAACGATAATGATGTCGTAGTGGTTGGCAGACATGCATTATTTCCACGAAGAGGGAGAAAACATGGGGCCGATGCTATCACGCCAGCGCCGGCCCTGCCTTGCGCCGTCCGACAAAAAGGACGGCAGGAGTATTAATGCAGAGTAGGCGCCACGCTCGGGCTGCCCGGACGCTGGCCACACTCTTCAAAGGCCATCATCACGCCGAGCTTGATGTGCTCATACAGCACCAGAAACGCCGCTTCGTTCTCTTCATCTTCCTGATCCAGCTCGGAAGAGACCTGGGTGATGTTGGCAATATCGCGCACCATCTCCTGCAACTCTTCAGAGGCTTTGCCAAGCTCTTGCTGCACCACACCGAAACCGGCCAGGAAGGCTTGCGACCACTCCACCAGCGCATCGATGCGCTCATCGAGCGGCGCATCATCGGACGGCAGCAGCATCTCGACGCCCTTGTGGGACATCAGGCTCTCGACCACCGCCTCATAGATATGGGTCATACTCTGGCGCACCGCACTCGGCAGGCCAAAACCGTCGTTGATGAGGTCAGCAAGGTGCGGCAACCAGGCTTTGCCGTCCAGGGGGCAACCGCCGCATACCAGACCACACACCACGGCGTGGGCCTCCACCGCGCTGGCCATCAGCTCATGTTGTTCAAAGAGCTCCATCAGTGCCTTGTAGGTCACGCTGTTTGCCTGTTCCATCTCTTGTCGCTCAAAGTTGCAGCATATGTGCCTGAGATCCTACCACCCAGCCCGATACAGAGCCAGCAAGGCCTTGAAACTTCACACTATGCGCTATATAGTCCGGCCCAGTTACCCAAGCGAGAGGGTGGCATGCGGATGCCCCCTACGCCATCGAGGAAGGCATGAGTACAGAGGCCGTTGAAATTGTGATTCTGGGCAGACCCTACAAGGTCTCTTGCCCCGCCGGGCAGCAGAACGCCCTGCGTGCTGCAGCAGTCCAGCTCAGTGAGAAACTGGTCGAGTTGCGCCAGCGATCGCGCGTAACCAACAACGAACAACTGGCCATCATGGCAGCCTTAAATTATTGCCATGAGCTCTGCCTTGAAAAAGAGAAGAACCACCAATACTCTGAAACCATGGACAAGCGGATCAAGCTGCTGCAACAAACCATTGAAGCAGCCCTGATTGAACATGGTCGCTACGGTGACTCCTCTCATGAGGAGCCGCCACTGGTTTAAAATCCCTGGGGTGTTTGTCAGCCGGTTGATGTCCCCGAGCCGATATTCAAATACCCAGGAAATCTTTACTCTGACTATTGCGCATGCTCGGCCCGACCGAGAAGCCTGCGGTCAGACAAGGTTTCCGCCTTGGACCTACGGTTCAAGGGCCCAAACCGGCAACGGCATTCCCGGGGTACCTACCCAAAAGGCTCGTCACACGACGAGCCTTTTTCCTTTCTGGCTGATCTTAGCGTCCTGTGGGTCACGCCATTGACGCCCAACCACATCGCCAGTTACATCAAGCCAATACGGGCAAAAAACCCACGCGGCTCATCCACGGGTCGCAAATAGATAGCTGGATCGCATTTTTCTTTTGAGTTTCTGCGCCACCTTCGGATATAATTTTGCGTCCCCAAAATCCCCGTTCTTTAACATCCAGTGGTGAACCTACTATGCATCCGATGCTGAACATCGCCGTGCGCGCTGCGCGTAACGCCGGTCAAGTGATTGTCAAAGCCTTCTCCCAGCCCGAGAACATCGAGGCTATGCAAAAAGGCAGCAATGACTTTGTGACCAACGTTGACCGTGAAGCCGAAGCGGCCATCATCTACACCATCAAGAAATCTTACCCCGAGCACAGCATCATTGGGGAAGAGAGCGGCGAAGTCGCCGGCAGCAACGCGGATTATCAATGGATCATCGACCCACTGGATGGCACTACCAACTTCATTAAAGGCATTCCGCACTTCTGTGTGTCTATTGCCCTGCGCGTGAAAGGCCGTACTGAGCAAGCCGTTGTTTACGATCCGATTCGTGACGAACTGTTCACCGCTACCCGCGGCTCCGGCGCCCAACTGAACGGTTATCGTATCCGTACCGGCAAAGCCAAGGATCTCGCAGGTACCGTACTGGCTACCGGTTTCCCGTCCAAACAGAAACACCAGATCGAGCCGTATCTGAAGATGTTCCAGGCGCTGTTTATCGAGTGCTCCGACATCCGTCGCGCTGGCTCTGCTGCACTGGATCTGGCTTATGTGGCCGCCGGTCGTGTGGACGGTTTCTGGGAGATGGGCCTCAAGCCGTGGGATACCGCCGCTGGTGAACTGCTGGCCCGTGAAGCCGGCGCTATCGTCACCGACTTTGTTGGCGGTCACAACTACGAGAACTCTGGCAACATCGTCGCCGGCAACCCGCGTGTCGTCAAAGAGATGCTCGGCAAACTGCGCGAACATCTGCCGGATACCCTGGCCCGCTAAGCTGCGTGAGCCTGTTTGAGAAGCCTCCTTCGGGAGGCTTTTTTCATTTCTAGTGCTGCACTCTTGTTAAATTGCCAGTAACAACACCGGTCAAAACCCAAAAAAAGATCTAATTTTTTAAAATAACAAAAAACCAGCATAAATAACTAACTAGAGTGCAATCCTCCCTGTGAGCTGTTGGCTCCATTCTGACACAAACCTACGTTATTCCCCTTCAGGTTTTCTGGTCTTTGCATGCACCAAATGAAGCTTCTTTTTCTCGCCATCCAGTTTTAAACACCTTTTACTTAGTGAAGTTTTTCAAGGTGTTATCACGACAATAACCCCTTAGCTATCGTTCAAATCTCACGCATCACACAAGCTTGGAGTGAGGTCGGGATTCGTTTTTGCACCGCCCTATTTCGGTAATTAAATAACGTAACTACTTACACACCACCCTTTACCCACCCAAGGGACCTCACCCTGACAGGCTTCACTGGCTTTAAAGCATTTCCCACTATTTAAAGAAAAACATCAAAAACAGATAAACCTTTAAAATCAGCATCTTGAAAACACCATGAAAACGAGTGTTTAAAAAAATGTATTGACGATGTAACTGATTTTTCGCACCGTAGATAGCGATGAGCGCACCTCGTCGTGTAACTCGATTGGAACAGGGATTAGAAAATAACGTTGTTGATTTGTTCAAAATGACAATTTCAAGGAGCTTTCCATGTCGGCACCGGCCCAGACCCACTGCAGCAGCCGCCTGACCATCACAGGTCAGATGCGCCCCGAATATTCCGACATCCTCACCCCCGAGGCCGTGCAGCTGGTGACCGAACTGGTAGAGCGCTTCGCACCGCAGCGTGATGAGCTGCTCGGACAACGCGCAGCCCGCCAAGCACGCATCGACGGTGGCGAGTTGCCCGATTTTCTGCCGGAAACGGCCCATATTCGCCAAGCCAACTGGACCATTCGTGGCATTCCGA
The DNA here is from genome assembly GCF_900156095.1 of Aeromonas sp. RU39B. Taxonomy (GTDB): domain Bacteria; phylum Pseudomonadota; class Gammaproteobacteria; order Enterobacterales; family Aeromonadaceae; genus Aeromonas. The sequence continues at coordinate 118,914 of NZ_FTMJ01000002.1, read as the reverse complement.
GTGACCTGCAGGACCGCCGGGTGGAGATCACCGGTCCGGTCGATCGCAAGATGATCATCAACGCCCTGAATGCCAACGTGAAGGTATTCATGGCCGACTTCGAAGATTCGCTGGCGCCAGCCTGGGACAAGGTGATGGAAGGCCAGCTCAACTTGCGCGATGCGGTCAATGGCACCATCGATTTCACCAGCCCGGAAGGCAAGCGCTACCAGCTTAAAGCCAATCCGGCGGTGCTGATCTGCCGGGTGCGCGGCCTGCACCTGCCCGAAAAACATGTCACCTATGATGGCAAGCCGATCCCGGGTGGCTTGCTCGACTTCGCGCTCTATTTCCTGCACAACCACAAGGCGCTGCTGGCCAAGGGCTCGGGCCCCTATTTCTACCTGCCCAAACTGCAGAGCCATCTGGAAGGGCGCTGGTGGAGCGAAGTCTTCGCCTGGACCGAAGACCGCTTCAACCTGGCCCGCGGCACCATCAAGGCCACCGTATTGATTGAAACCCTGCCGGCGGTATTTGAGATGGATGAGCTGCTGTATCAGATGAAGGATCACATCGTGGCCCTCAACTGCGGCCGCTGGGATTACATCTTCAGCTATATCAAGACCTTGAAGAATCACCCGGATCGGGTTCTGCCCGATCGCCAGAGTGTGACCATGGATAAGCCGTTTCTCTCTGCCTATTCGCGCCTGCTGATCAAGACCTGTCACAAGCGCGGTGCCATGGCAATGGGTGGCATGGCGGCGTTTATCCCGACCAAGGATCCGTCGGTCAACGAAGAGGTGTTTGCCAAGGTGCGCGCCGACAAAGAGCGTGAAGCGCGCAACGGCCACGACGGCACCTGGGTCGCCCACCCCGGCTTGGCAGATACCGCCATGACGGTGTTTAACTCAGCGATCCCGGCCGGGAGCACCAACCAACTTCATGTACTTCGCGAAGACGATGCCCCGATCACAGCGGCCGATCTGTTAGCACCCTGCGAAGGTGAACGCACCGAAGCGGGCATGCGCACCAACATTCGAATCGCTCTGCAATACATCGAAGCCTGGATTGGTGGCAATGGCTGCGTGCCCATCTACAACCTGATGGAAGATGCCGCCACCGCAGAGATCTCGCGCACCTCCATCTGGCAGTGGATCCGCCACGGCAAGACCTTGGCCAACGGCCAGCCAGTCACCAAGGCTCTGTTTCGCCAGATGCTGAGCGAAGAGCAAGAGGTGGTGAAAAAAGAGCTGGGGGATGCCCGCTGGCAGAGCGGCCGCTTTAGCGAAGCCGCGGCGCTGATGGAAGAGATCACCTGTGCCGACACGCTGGTCGATTTTCTCACGCTGCCCGGTTACGAGCGGCTGTAAGGGATCCGGGCCGCAAGCGGCCCGTCATAACAAGTCAACGGAAACGTGAAAACCATGAAAGAGGGAACTGATATGGCTCTGACCCGTGAACAACAGATCCAGGCAATCGAGAAGGACTGGGCTGAAAACCCCCGCTGGAAGGGGATCAAACGCGGCTACCGGGCCGAGGACGTGGTCAACCTGCGCGGCACCGTCCAGCCGGCACATACCCTGGCCCAGCGCGGAGCCGACAAACTGTGGGACCTGATCCACGGCGGCGCCAAGAAAGGCTATGTGAATTGCCTCGGCGCACTCACTGCCGGTCAGGCGGTGCAACAAGCCAAAGCCGGGATTGAGGCGATTTACCTCTCTGGCTGGCAGGTGGCGGCTGACAATAACTTGGCGGGCACCATGTACCCGGATCAGTCGCTCTATCCGTCCAACTCGGTCCCGTCCGTGGTGACACGCATTAACAACTCGTTTGCCCGAGCCGACCAGATCCAGTGGGCTGGCAAGGTCGGCCCGCACGACGAGGGCTTTATCGACTATTTCCTGCCGATCGTGGCCGATGCCGAAGCGGGCTTTGGCGGCGTACTCAACGCCTTCGAGCTGATGAAAGGAATGATTGAAGCAGGCGCTGCCGGCGTGCACTTTGAAGATCAGCTGGCTTCGGTGAAAAAATGCGGCCACATGGGCGGCAAGGTGCTGGTGCCAACCCAGGAAGCGGTGCAAAAACTGGTCGCAGCCCGTCTGGCGGCCGACGTGTGCGGCACCACCACGCTGGTGATTGCCCGGACCGATGCCAACGCCGCTGACCTGCTCACCTCCGACAGTGATCCGTACGATGCCGATTTCCTGACCGGCGAGCGGACCTCGGAAGGCTTTTACAAGGTGCGTGCCGGCATTGATCAGGCGATTGCCCGCGGTCTGGCCTACGCCCCCTATGCCGACATGGTATGGTGCGAAACCGCCAAACCGGATCTGGTGGAAGCACGCAAGTTTGCCGAAGCCATCAAGGCCAAGTTCCCGGATCGCATTCTGGCCTACAACTGCTCGCCGAGCTTTAACTGGAAGAAGAACTTAGACGATGCCACCATCGCCCGCTTCCAGCAGGAGCTCTCCGACATGGGCTACAAGTACCAGTTCATTACCCTGGCCGGTATCCACAACATGTGGTTCAACATGTACCAACTGGCCTACCAGTACGCCCGTGGCGAAGGGATGAAGCACTACGTCGAAATGGTACAAGAGCCCGAGTTTGCGGCCGCCAAGCAGGGTTACACCTTCGTGGCGCACCAGCAAGAGGTCGGCACCGGCTACTTCGACAAGGTCACCACCGTGATCCAGGGCGGCCAGTCATCGGTCACGGCCCTCACCGGCTCGACCGAGGAAGACCAATTCCACTGATGGCCCAATGCCTCAGTTACCTTGAGGGAGGCTCGCGCCTCCCTCTTTTTTACCTTTCGCTGTGCCTCACGGGGTAGTGTGTGTCTGCAGATCCTGCTGCTCGATAAGCGCCTGCAAAATCTCGCTGTGGCTACTGCCGGACAATGGGCCCAAATCCACCCGCTCGAGCGTAATGGATTGGGTTACCTTGTCATCACCCGCCGGTGAAATGCCAAGCTCAACCTTGCTCAGACCATTGCCGGCACTGCTCACCGACAGATGCAGAATGCGGGAAAGGTCATCGCTACCACTGCCGCTACTACCTTGCAGTAGGTCGGAGATATCGAGCACATCCTCACCGAGTTTAAAATCGGTAATGGTGTCGTGCGCAGGCGCTGCTTCGCTACCCTGATCGGCCGAGTTCCAGACAAACCGGTCATGACCGGCGCCCCCTTGCAGCACGTCATTGCCCTTGCCCCCTTGCAAGATGTCATCGCCATCGCTGCCAAACAGGTGATCATCATCAATGCTGCCCACCAGTGAGTGGCCAGACTCCACATGCAGCGTGAGCGACTGCGAGGTGCTTTGCGTCGTGCCATCCACCGCGGAGGTGGCTGTCAGGGTAAGAGCATGATCCCCGGCGCTGACCCCTTCGAGCGCGAGCCCCAGCGTATGATCCACTGGCAGCAGCCAATCTCCGCCGCTGCCAGCAGACCCCACCGTATTGCCATCAGCGTCGACAACCTGCGCGCCATTGAGCCCGGATAGCGAAAGAGAGAGCTCACCGGGGGTGGGATTAGCCAGTGAGAGCGAAATCCCGATTGGAATATGCGCCCCTTCCAGTGCCAGAATGCCATGACTGGCCACATCCAGATGTGGCATATCCGCTTCAGGGCGCACCGTGATAGGGATTTGGCTATCGGCCGTTAATACGCCGCCACTGCCGCTTTGCCCCATATCCGAGGTGTGGACGGTCAGCTGATCACTGCCCCAATAATCGGGAGTTGGCTGATAGTGAATGGCGCTTGCCAGCAGGGCGTTAATCTCATCGGCACGGCCTTCGAGTGTCATACGCTCGGGGTGGTCGGCCGCCTGAGTGACCTGCACAGTGGCACTGGCTGCGACCAGTACCAACACGCCATGCTCCACACTCAGGCTGACGGTCAGGGTATCAGCATCCACATCTGACACTCTCACAGCGCTTAACGAGTAGGGACTGTCCTCTTGCACGGTCATGTGACTTGGCACCTGATTGACCGGCGCATCGTTCACCGGCTGCACGTCGATGGCTACCACGTCGGTATCGCTCAGCGCGCCACCGCTACCACTGTTGCCCTTGTCGTTGGTCACCATCTGCAGGCTATCATCGCCGTGAAAATCCGGATTTCCCTGATAAGTGACCCCGGATGCCAGCAGGGCATTGATGGCTGCGAGCGGACCAGATAGCAGCACGCTCCCGCTGCCATTTCCTGTGACAGTGACGCCACTGGTGACGCCCACATTTAAGGTGCCGTGACCGACGACAAGATGCACCTCGATGGCACCATTGCCAGCGTCGACATCCTTGACCTGCAGGTCGTGAATCACCAACGGCTGATCTTCCTCTGCCAACAAGGTCTGCTGCGGCACCTGATTGACCGGCGCATCGTTAACGGCAACCACATCCAGCGTGATGGTGCCGTGTACCTCTGGACCCAACGCGCCGTTATCAAGACTCTGCGCCGTGACACTCAACGCAAACTTGCCATTCACATCATGAGTCACCAGCAGCACGCTCTTTAGCTCGCCGCCCGTGGTCGTGATCTGCCACTGGCCATTCCCAAGCGGGGTCACCGTGCCCGGCACCCCATCTGGCAGGCGCACTTCAGCGCCCTCAGGCACATCAGAAATAGTCACACGTACCTGCTCGGGGCCATATTCATGTACCTGGCTGGCAGCGCTGCCGGTTGCTCGCGTATCGCGGGTTTCCAGATTAAGGGTGAGCGAGATAGCCTCGCCTTCCGTGCCATTGGCGCTGGTCACCATATTGCTGAAGAGCGCATCCCCCACCGGATTGACGGTGACGGTGAACGATTGGCTTCTTTCAAGCGGCAGCGTCAGCCCCTTATCCAGGGTAAAGGCGCTGAGCGCAAGCGTCACCGCGCCGCTGAAATCGGCCGGCGGGATCAGGGAAAGCGTGGAGAAATTGGTCCCAACGGGCAGTTGCCACACTCCATGGCCGTTATTAACCGCCGGGGCAGAGAGCGTAAATCCATCCGGAACGCCTTTAATCTGCAGCGCCACAATCTGCTCGGAGCCATCGGTATCAGTCAGCACGGCCCCCATGCCGGCCAGGCTGACAGCACCGTCTTCAAGGCCATTTGCATTAACGACCGTCAAAGTGGCCTCATTATTCACCGGCGTGATATCGATAGCGATATCGCTTTCCCAGCTGCCACGGTCACTGACCAGATGACCGTTCACCAAGGCGGTGTCGACCACCTCCACCTTGATATGCAGCGGCACCTGACCGCTGTAATACGCGGTCGGCACAAAGGGCAGGCTCTGTAACCCCGACATATCATCCACCACCAGAGTTGTGGTGGGCTGGCCATTGTCATCGATAAAGTAGCCATAACGCGCATCGACCGTCACCGTGACCTTCTCAACCTGCTCCGCTCCCCCCTTGTCTGGCGAGGGAGTCAGATCTGCCAGTTTGACAGCCAGATTAAGGCTAGCCTGCTGACCTTCCTGATTATTGGTGACCGCGACCTCGAGAGTGGGATGACTATTAGTCCCCGCTACATCCACGACCGGAGAAATATCTAACCGAATGTCGTGACTGACCAAATGGCTGCGGCCGCTATCGGTATCGGTGTTGACCACATCCACAGTGATAGGCAGCGAGCCGGCATAGTTGGCAGGCAGGCTTACCGTTAACTTCTCCAGCCCATCAAGGCTCGGAGAAGTCTTGATAACATACTGATTGTTAACGAAATCAAACACCATGCCGTGAACTGATACACCCGCTGGCAAGCCCTTGATCACGAGACTGACTTCGTCATTGTCCGCGTGACTGCTGCCAATGGTAATTTGCGATTTGAGGGCAGAGCCCAGTGCCAGCAACTGATCTTCATGACCGTTGACCGGTTGGGCATTAAAGGTGATCTCGGCCGCCTGCCCCAATCCGGAAATGGGTAGCACAAACAACGCATTGACCTGCACGCTTCGGGTCGCTGCCGCGCTGCGATCTCCGTCTTCACCGTCATCAATCACATGAGCCGTCACTGTAAAGGTGGTCTGGCGTGCAAATCCCATCGGCGCTTGCAAGGCATAGCTGCCGATATTGGCCGCTGGGACTGTCCAACTGCCATTACCATCGTTAATCCCACCGATCACGACGAAGCCACTGGGCAAACCACTAATCACCAGATAATCGATATGCTCACTGCTGCTGGGGTCCATATCAGTGACCTTGACTGCTTCGGCCAACAGCACAGGTTTATCCCATGAGCTCACGAGGACGGGATGACTCAACGTCAGGACAGTGTCACTCTCCACCACGGCTTGAATATCCACCTGCAGCGAGCCCGTTATCTCCTTGCTCGCCACCACGTTCGAATCCACGTCGTGCTGAGTAACAGTCACGTGACTTTGGATATGGGTGTCCTTGTCGCTGTCCTTCGGTGCGGTCACCAGCAACTGAGCGCCATGGAGCAGCCGAGCAAGATCGGTATCCGAGATATCCAGTGCACCGCACGTTGCAGTCAGTTCGGTGATGTTGCTTCCCTCTTTAATCCAGAGGTGATAGCCGGACTCAATACCGGAGAAGTGCAGCTGGGTAACATGCTCATTGCCATCAGCCGACAGATCGGGCTGCCAATTGAGGACGGTGTAATCATCTTCCAAGCCGTGGCTGGTGTTGTTGTAATCCTTAGCATCAATCTGCGGCTCGACCTTAACCAGCAACGGCGTCTCAACGATCTGATGGTGGCCATCGTTTTCGGTCACCACAACCCGGGCCGTCAGGTGCAGATCACTGGTGCTATTGTGAGGTGGCTGGATAACCAGATTCCCAAGACTTGAGATATTGACCTGATAGGTCGGCTGGCCACTGCCATCAAGCCCGGCGTAAGCGAGCGTCAACGCCTTGCCGGTGCTATCAAGCACCTTGGCGCCCTCTGGCAGGCCCATCAGCACCATGTTCAAGCTTTCGGAGTTATCGGCAGGGGTATCGATCTTCTCTCCCGACAAAAGCTTGAAATCAAGCTGTGCTCCACTGTCTTCTTTCACTGTGGTGACATAACCCTGACCGGCATTGTCTTGCCAATGGCTATTGCTTACATCAAAGTGCGGCTGGTCCGCGACCCCAACCAGATCCACATGCAGAGTCTGGGAGCCGGTCTCTTTCTCATTGACCACGGTATGGGTCTGACCATTGACATCGGTCAAGGTCGTCGTGTCTTTCAACACGCCCTTGATGGTGAGGTCAAAATCGACGTTGCTGTTTTTAGGTGGTTCTAGTTTGAGATCGCCAATACGATCGTAGGGAACCTCGTAGTAGCCTTCGGCGCTCTGACTCACCGCTACACCGCCCAGCAACAAAGTTGCACCGTCAGGCAGGCCACTGATGCGGACAAACATCTGCTCGGAGCCATCGAGTTTGTCATCCAGATGAACAAGGGCGATCTTGCTGCCCAGATCGAGCAGGGTGTCTTCCTTGCCCTGAATGTCACGAAGGGTCAGCTTGGCGTCATCCGCTACCGGATTAACGTTGATCACCAACTCAATTTTGTCTCCCTGCGCCATACCCTGACCCTGAGCGATCGGGTTCTTCTCCGTGCTGATCGGAGTCACCGATAGCTTGATGTCACCGCTATAGTCCTTACCGGGCACCACGGTGATCTTGTTGATGTCGCTACCAGCAACGGTATAGAGGCCGTTTGTCCCCGGGGTAAGCACCTGGCCGTTCAGGGTCAGAGTCCCCTGACCCGCTTCCCATTTGATCTGGTAGGTCAGGGTCTCGGAGCCATCCCTATCGGTGAGGCCCGCCTGCACATTGAGGGCAATGCCGCTGCTGTCCTCACTAGTGGTGTAGTGCTGGTGTGTGCTCGCTCCATCCCAGAGTGGCTGGTCGGCAATACCCTGTACCGTAATATCAAGATTGCCGGTAAGCACCGGGGGCTTGCTCCCCTCGGTGACGCCCACCTGCAACTGCACCGGGAAGCGCAGGGGATTGCCTCCGTTGTTGTAGCTCGAGTAGTCGTGGTTCGGCACGAAGGTGACACCGGTGAGCTCGAACTTGTCGTTGGTGTTGGCCACCGCCACCATGGCCGTAGGCGGCACCTGATACCAGGTCTTGCCACCTTGGGTAATGGTGGTCAGTGCGATGCCGTTGAAATAGAAGGTACCCTGGGCATTGGCCGGCGCCTGGAACAGCAGTTGTTCAACATGTTCGCCCCGATCGAAATCCCCCACATCCAGGCTCATGGTAATGGGGATCCCCTGGCCCGGATCGGTTGCACCCGCATCCTCCTGACCGGTGACCGAGCTCACAGTGAGTTTGCCAGCCTCATCCCGGATGGTCAGAGTCAGAACCCCATCATCGGTATCCCCGTCACCGTCCACCAAATGGAATCCAATCTGCTGTACCAGGGTGCTGTTGCTGTGATCGATGCCCGACTTGGCCGTGAAGCTGTAGTTACCCTCGGCATTGATAACCAAAGTGCCGATAGCTTGTCCTGTGCCATCTGTTACCGAGATGGTGGTATTGCCCCTTGCGGCGACGGGGTGCTCGAAACCGTTGATGGTTACCGATTTAACGACTGCATCGTCCGCCCCCTCACTGGCAGTGGCCAGCAGATCGCCGGTCACTTTTGCACCTTCATTCAGGGTCTTGCTTGCATCCACAGCCACGGGCACATCATCTTGCACGCTCACATGGCCAATCACTTCGGCGCTGAGGTCTCCGTCACTGTCCCGCGCCTGTAACGGCAGCTGGATATCCAGCAGATCCTTGCCCTGGACGCGGTGATCCAGATTGCCGGTAAGATCGAAGGTATAACGGCCAGAGACATCCAACGTCAGCTTGAAGATGAGCTTGCCTGCGCTGTCTTTGCCAAGATACACGCCAGGCTGGCTATCGGCGGCAATGGTGACCACCTTGCCCCCCGACGTGAGGCTGTTGAGGGCGTTGAAACGGGCCACATCCAGTTGCAGAGAAGCCACCCGGTCGCTCCCGGCGCCGATCATCACCTGACCGATGGCAACCTCTCCCGAACCTGACGGGCTGGTGCCCCCATGCTGGCCACTGCCCCCGTTGAGATCCGACTCCTTGACGGTGACACCCTCGATGCTGGTGATCACGGGGTTGTCAGCATCGGTAATCACGGCGGTGGTATTGCCAGTCGTCACGCTGCCGTCGCTGTCGGTCACCTTGACCGGCAAGGTCAGGTTAAGTTTGTCATCCGCCCCGTGATCCAGGTTGGTATGCACGGTCACCTGATAATCGATAGCCGCGCTGCTGTGAGCGGCGATGCTGGCGGGCACTGTGGGGATCGACACCGTTATCACCACCAGACCGCCGCTGGTCACGGCCTGGAAGGTGTGGCCATCCGTGCCAACCGCTTTCCAGGTCAAGACCTCGCCATTGTGGCTAATGGGCTTGCAGCTGGCATCCATGACCTGACCGGAGAGCGTCAGCCGCACATCGGTCACCGGATCCGAGTCAGCTTTAATGGTGATTTTGCCGCTCGCCTGCTGGTCGTCGGTGGCCGAGTTGGCGCCATCGAAGCGCCCCTCTGCCAGCGTCACGCCGGTCAGTATCAACGTCGGTTTCTCACCTTCCCCAATCTGGATATTGAGGGTGCCGCTGGTGCTGTCGTTGTTGCCACCCGCCTTGTCATAGTCGTTGACGATCACCTTGATGGGCAACTCGGTCACGGCGTTGGCGCCCTGATGGATCCCCTGATAGAGAGTCACCTGATAGTCAAAACCGTTCTTGCCCGCCTGATCGAGGCTACCGATCAGCTTGACCTCAAACACCTCGACCCGCTGGCCATCCACCATCACATAACCCTTGAGCAACTGGCTACCGGAGATGGCAGGATCCCCATCAAACAGCTCGTACTTGACGCTCTGGCCGAGCGCTGTGAGCGCCGGTTGCAGGCTACCATCGGCAAACACCACATCGGCCACACGATCCGATCCGGCTTGCACGTCAAAGTGACCGGTTTGGCTCAGGCTGTTGCTGCCGGTGAGGTCACCCTCATCCAGAGTCACACCAATGCCAGGAATAAAGCTCGGTGCCTTGCCATCCGAGATGATGAGCGGCAGCGAAGTACCGATGCGATCGCCATCCTTGTCGGCCAGCGTGACCGCCAGCGGCAGGTTAAGAGATTCACTCCCCTTGTGATCCAGCTCACCGCTCAGGGTGACCTTGGCGGTGATGCTCCAGTTGCCGTTGTTGTCGACCGGATTCAGTTCGGCGCGCAGTACCACCTGCCCGCCGGCGATCCCGACCAGCTGGCCGTTGGCGTCGAGGGAGAAGGTGATCGGATTGCCATGACTGGTCAGGCCGGTCAGGGTGCTCTGGATGGTGGCAATATCAAAACCGAGCGATGCGGGATCGAGGGCATCGCTGCCGTGGGTCACCGTGAAGCTCATGGTGCTGACCGTGGCCACCTCCCCTTGCGCCATCTCGGTGATGGTAGTGCCAGTCACTGCGGAGATGGTCGGGTTGGCGCCATCACCTACCGCCACAGTAATGGTGGAGGAGACCTTGTCGCCATCGCTGTCGAGCAGGGTAAAACCCGCCTTGAGCAGGCTGTCGGCACTGCCCTGGTCCAGTGCCTGATGAAGGGTAAAGCTGTATTTGCCATCGTTGCCGAGAGTCAGCTCAAACACCAGCGTGCCATCGGAGGTACGCCCCTCGATACGATGATCGGCCACCGCGATGGTCACAACCTGTTGGCCCGAGGTGAATCCCTGCAGCCCCGGCTGATTGGCATCGAAGGTGATGCTGGCCAGCGGATCACTGCCCGCTTTGATGACCAGATCGCCATTAAGAGTTTGGCTCTGCTGCCAGTTGCTGTCCTCTACCAGTGGCAAGGACACTGCCTCGACCTGTGGCAAAGCGCCGTCAACAATGCTGATGTTAAGCGTGCCGACGTTGCTGTGATCCCCATCGGCATCACGACCCACCACCTGTAGCCCCAGATCAAGACGATGAGGCGCCGCCGGTTGGTCAAAAGCACCACTAAGTGCAACGCTGTATTTGCCATCAAGCCCGATGGTCACTGTCATCAGCGTCTTGCCCTGCCAATCTTTGACAGTCAGCTGGTTATCATGCACCTCGTAGCTCGTCGCCTTACCCTGACTGGTCAGCCCAGTCAGCGAGGGTTGGGCGCCCTCAAAGTGAAGGGAAACCAAGCGGTCGCTACCCACGGTCACAGCCACCTGACCATCCACCGTCTGGGACGGGCCTTCCGTCAGGGCAATACCGGGGTCACTGCCGATAACCGGGTCTGCGCCATCACGCAGGGTAATCACCACCGCAGCCTGAGTCTTGTCGCCATCAATATCACGCGCTTCGACCTGCAGGTTAAGAGAGATAACGTCACTGCGCTGGTGATCCAGCGGCGCACTCAGATGCACGGACATCTCACCGTCCACATCGAGGCCATTGGCACTGCCGGTCAGGGTGGCGCTGAGCACCGCGACCCGCTTGCCCTGCGCATCCTGGTAAAAGCCGATCAGTTGGCGCGCACCATCAAATTCAAATGTGAGCTGATGACCATCGCTACTGAGCCCCAAGCCATTGAGACGGGCTAGAGTATCGCTCTGCTGGCTGAACATCACACTGCTTGGCAAGATCGGATCGGCATTGTGACTTATCACAAAACGGCTGGCGCTCACCACATCGTCTGAGTGGCCAAACGCATCTTCAGTGAGCGCTGTCGCGGGAACCGTAAATGCTACCGGCGTGCTATCAACCCATTGCAGTGACAGGTTGGCCTTAACCAGATCGCCGTCGTTATCACGGTACTCCAGCGCAAACGGCAAGGCTAAGGTATCGCTGCGGTGATCAAGGCTCTGGGCCCATTCGATGCGATAACTGCCATCGTCAGAGAGTGTCAGGGTAAAGACGGTCTGACCGCCAGCCGTGGCCGTCAGCACATGGTTATCACTGCTCAGGCTATAGCTAAGCCGCTCGCCATGGCTCTGCAGCCCCAGTTGCTCGAGGCTGGTTTGATCCGCACCAAAAACCACCTGCAGATTGCCATCCACCCCGGCGCCGGTATTGAGCGTGCCGGTCGCAACGACAGCCCCTTGCGCCAGTTCGGACTCGGAGAGGGTGAGCGTCTCGCTCTGGCCAATCAGCGGAGCGCCGTCGGTCGCACTGTTGCCGGCCAAATCAGTGACACTGGCCCACACTTCAAAAGCGTCGTTGAGAGAAGAGAGATCGAGCCCGGTTACCTGCCAGCGACCATCCTCCTGCACCAGCGCGGTCGTGGTAAGCAATACGCCGCTTTTACCAATCAGATCGATCGTCACGGTTTGTCCGGCTTCGACCTGACTGCTGGTGCCGCTCAACGTGGCATTGGTCTGGCCGAACAGCGCCGATGTATCAAGATCGTCGAGATCCACCGACGCCTGGGTATCTACCGTGATACTCAACGTTTGCGTGGCGCGGTTACCGGCGATATCAACCGCCTCAACCTGGAAATCGTGTTGCCCATCGGGTAGCCCCGCCGGCAGAGTGAATTGCCAGTTGCCATCGCTATCCACCGTGAGCACGGCCAGCACCTGACCGGCCAGACTTAATGTCACGCTGGCACCGGGCTCACCCCGGCCTTGCAGCAGCGGCGTTGTATCCCGGGTCAGGTTATCAGTCTGGCTGGCGCCGCTATCGCTACTGTCTGCCAGATCAAGGGAGATAGTGGTGACGGTATCAAGCAGCGTGCTAGCGCTATCAACGGCGCGGTTGCCCGCCCCATCCACTGTGGTAGCGGTGATGGTGATCTGGCCATCGACCAGCCGGCCGGTCAGATCGCCAAAGTCAGCGGCCCACACGTTGCCGGGTAACACCGTCGTGGTGAGTGTCACGCTCTGACCGCTGCTATCGGTGAGCGTGACGGTGACCGGCTGCCCCACCTCCACATCATCGACACTGCCGCGAATGATCAGGGCGGTCAGCTCAGTGGCATTAATGATATTGTCAGCGGTTTGTGGCTCATCGACTGTGATGGCCGCAAAGGCGTCGATATCCACTGCCGCCACACGCTGGGGAGGAACCGCGTTACCCCCATCATGGGTGGTATCAAAACCGGCCTCTGCCAAGGTGGCGTCACCGATGCGTTCGACAATCACCGCGCTGCCGGCACTCGAGCCCACCACACCGCCCCCCGCAGCCGCCGCGCCGGCCGCTGTGGCTTCAAACTGCGCCGTCGGGTCGTTCCCCTGCAAGATGGCTTGTTGAATGGCATCGAGCTGCGCCTGGGTTGACGCATCGTTAACATTCAGCGGCTCGGCAGATTGCGCTTGCAGCGTCACTTGTTCGGGCCTGGCCACCTGCAGCTGCATGCCGGGCTCGAGTAACATGCCTACGCTGGCCGGCAGCTGCGCACCATTAGCGGCGATAATCAGGGCGGAAGGGTCTTGCAGAGCGGTGATTCGAGTGGGGACAGCGATACGTAGCGTGGTCATGACAACTCCGGCGAGAGACGGTCGACTGTTAAGAATCCGAAAAGAGCACATCATACCGTGCTCTAATGACGCCGTCCTTTCTATTATTTCGACATATTGGTCACCGAATAATCGATTCGCCTGACCCCCTTTCGAACGCGAAACGGCCCTCTACGCCAGCCAAGGTTCCCGCTACTGGATGAAACTGTTAAGTCACTCCCACTTTTGACATCCGGTGCCGGGAGCAATTGATCCAGAACAAGTTTTGCTCCGACAAATAGCCATTTGAATTATTCATTTCATATTATCCCCGATGAGCAAATGGACATTGCGGTTGTCCATTCATGACAACAAAGGCCCCTGCTCACTGACAGAGGCCATCTTCTGGGAGTGATGATCGTGGGATCAGCAATCAAGAACATGGGGTTAACCCTGGGCGTTCTGCTGACAGGTGTGCTGTGGGCAGGACAAACGATGGCCGAGGTCGAGGCACGCAACGAACAGTTTGCCAAAGAGCATGCGAGCCAATACGAGTCGTGGAAGAAAACCAGCGAAAGCAGCGAACGCACCGATGCGCTGGCAGACGATCCCAACATGGTGGTGATGTGGGCCGGCTACCCCTTCTCCAAGGATTACAACAAGCCGCGTGGTCACTACTACGCCCTGACCGATGTGCGCGAAACCCTGCGTACCGGCGCCCCCAAAACTGCGGAAGATGGCCCGCTGCCGATGGCGTGCTGGAGCTGCAAGAGCCCGGACGTTGCGCGCGTGATCGACAGTCAGGGGGAAGATGCCTACTTCAAGGGCATGTGGGCCAAGGGCGGCCCTGAAATCGTCAATACCATCGGCTGCGCCGACTGCCACGATACTGGCAGCAAGGCGTTCAAAGAGGGCAAACCGGCCCTGCATCTGTCACGTCCCTATGCCAGCCGGGCCATGGACGCCATCCATATGCCATTTGAAAAACAGGGCCGCTTCGATCAGCAAGCGCAGGTGTGCGGCCAGTGCCACGTCGAATACTACTTCAAGGCCCCCACCAAGTCGGTGAAATTCCCGTGGGATGAGGGTACCTCAGTGGACGATATGGAGCGCTATTACGACAAGCTCGGCTTTGCTGACTGGGTACATGGCCTCTCCAAGACGCCCATGCTCAAGGCGCAGCACCCCGAGTATGAAACCTGGCGCGCCGGCATCCACGGCAAGAACAATGTCGGTTGTGTCGATTGCCACATGCCCAAGGTGCGCGGCGCCGATGGCAAGCTCTATACCGATCACAAGGTCGGCAATCCGTTCGATAGATTCGAACAAACCTGCGCTAACTGCCACACCCAGAGCAAACAAGCCCTGCAAGCAGTGGTTCAAGAGCGCAAAGATGCGGTGCATGAGCTCAAGCTGAAAGTCGAGCGCCAACTGGTGCACGCTCACTTTGAAGCCAAGGCGGCCTGGGATGCCGGCGCTACCGAAGAGCAGATGAAGCCCATCTTGCAGGACATCCGTCACGCCCAATGGCGCTGGGATTACGCGATTGCCTCCCACGGCATCCACATGCACGCACCTGAAGTGGGTCTGAAGGTCCTTGGTACGGCACTGGACAAGGCGGCCGATGCCCGCACCCAGCTCGCCCGCCTGCTCGCGACCAAGGGCATTACCGGCGAGATTCCGCTGCCGGATATCAGCACCAAGGAGAAAGCGCAGGCCGCTCTGGGTATGGACATGCAGAAGTTCATCTCCGACAAGCAGCAATTCCTCAAAACCACGGTACCGGCCTGGGACGAACAGGCCAAAGCGGCGGGCCGACTGGCCCAGTAAGTCACCTGCCGGCTCGCAAGGGCCGGCAGCCAACCGGTGGGATGAGATAAAATGATGACACTGCTTTCACGTTTCCTGCTGCCGCTGGCCCTGTGCTCGGTGCTCGGCAGCCCGGCCCTTCGGGCCGAAGAGGCCACCACTGCGAGCGCCACGACGACGAGCCAGAGCGATGTGCTGCCCCAGCGTAATCCCGACTACGCCTGCACCCAATGCCACAAAAAAGAGAGCGAAGGGATGCACGGCAAGCACGCCAAGGCGACCAACCCCAACAACCTGGGGCCGGTGACCTGTACCAACTGCCACGGCAAGCCTTCGCCCCGTCACCGTGAAGGGGTGAAGGATGTGATGAACTTTGCCGACGCCAGCATGCCCCTTGATCAGAAAAATGGCGTGTGCCTGAGCTGCCACGAGCCCAAACCGCTGCGTGAAGCCTTCTGGGCCCATGATGTGCACGCCACCAAGCTGGCCTGTACCAGTTGCCATGAACTGCATATTGCCAAGGAGCCCATGGTCGGCATCAGCGACAAGGCTCGCATCGGTCTGTGTGTGGATTGTCACGGCAAGCAGCACGCCGCCAAACTGGCCAACGAGGCTGAGGCGAGCGACAAGGAGGCCCCATGAGCTGCTCTCGCCGCGGTTTCCTGACCGGGATGGGGGCCGGCGCCCTCATCATGATGACAGGACCGGTGCACAGCCTGGCAGCCAGCATGATGGTCAACGGCAAGCGGCTGGGGATGCTGCACGATGAGACGGCCTGTATTGGCTGTACAGCCTGCATGGATGCCTGCCGCGAGGTCAACAAGGTGCCTAACGGGGTGTCGCGTCTGCAGATCGTGCGCAAGGGCCCCATCGGTACCTTCCCCGAAGCCCGTTACCACTTCTATCGCCACTCCTGCCAGCACTGCGATAACGCACCCTGTGTACATGTCTGTCCGACCGGCGCCTCTCACGTGGATGCGGCTACCGGGATTGTCGATGTCAATGCCGATCTCTGCGTCGGCTGCCAATATTGCATCGCCGCCTGCCCCTACCGGGTGCGCTTTATCAATCCGCAAACCCGGGTCGCCGACAAGTGCGATTTCTGTCTGCACACCAATCTGGCCCGTGGCAAGCTCCCCGCCTGCGTGGAAGCCTGCCCGACCCAGGCACTGACCTTTGGCGATCTGGATGATCCGCACAGCGCCATCAACCAGAAACTGGCCACACAGCCGACTTACCGCGCCAAATCCCATCTGGGCACCTCGCCCAAGATGTATCGGGTCGCGGCATCCGGCAGCGGTGAAGAGCTCGAGATCGGGCGTGACGGCGTACCCGCCGGTTATGTGAACGGGACGCTCAACGGGGAGGTGAAATCATGATGCTGCCAGCCGATCCGTTCCACTTTCCATCGCTGGTGTGGGACTGGCCGATCGCCATCTATTTGTTCCTGCTCGGGATCTCGGCCGGGAGCGTGACCTTCGCCGTGCTGCTCAAGCAAAAGGTGCTCAAGGCGCAGGCGAGCCAGAGCGGTGTGCTCAAGGCCGTGGCTATCTTGGGGCCGGGCTCGGTGATCCTCGGGCTGCTGATCCTGATATTCCACCTGGCCCGCCCGTGGACCTTCTGGAAGCTGATGTTCCACTATCAGTTTGACTCGGTGATGTCGATGGGGGTCATGCTGTTTCAGGTCTATATGGCGGTGCTGTTTGTCTGGCTCGGCGGCGTGTTTGCCAGAGAGTTGACGATGCTGCGAGCACGTTTCTTGCCGGGGAAACTCGTCTGGGTGGATACCCTGCTAGCTGCCCTGCCACGGCTGGACAAGCTGGTGGAGCCGCTGCTGCTACTGCTTGCCGTGCTGCTTGGCGCCTACACCGGTTTTTTGCTGTCGGCGCTCAAAAGCTATCCGATGCTCAACAACCCGGTGCTGCCGGTGCTGTTTCTGGTCTCGGGGTTAAGCTCAGGAGTCGCCAGTTCGATTTTACTGGCGGTCACGGCGTTCAAGACGCCCTCTGATGATCCTACAGTGCATTTTCTGCACCGCTTCGAGACTCCGCTGGTACTTATCGAAGCCCTGTTACTGGTCTGCTTTTTCACCGGCTTGTGGTTTGGCGACGGTCAGAAGATGGTGGCCCTGATGAGCGCCCTCGGTGGTGGTTTTTGGTCCGGCGTCTTCTGGTTGGGGGTGGTGGGCATCGGTCTGGCCGCACCGTTGCTGCTCGGTCGTCTGCCGGGACATGGCCGCGGCAAGTTGCTGCTGGTGTGCTGCTGCAGTCTCACCGGCATCCTGCTACTGCGCTATTTCATCCTCTATGCCGGCCAGATGACGGTGGCGTGATGAGCGTGCTGTTTAAACCGGCGGGGAGTCTCTCCCCGCCATCTTGGACCTAGCCTCGCATGTTGCCCGAGTTTGCGCTGCTCTGCCTGTTATTAGCCACGCTTCTCTCCCTGTGTCAGGGCGCTCTGCCCTGGTTATCGGCCCGTCTTGGCGCCAGCCACCTTGCCAACAGGTTGGCCTGGCTCTGTGTGCTATTGAGCGGCGGCGCGCTGCTACTGCTCGCATTGAGCTTTGCCCACAACGATTTGACCCTGAGCTATGTGGCGCAGCACAGCAACAGCCGGCTGCCGCTTCCCTTCAAGCTGGCCGCCGTCTGGGGCGGACATGAAGGATCGCTGCTCTTTTTTATCTTTGCCCTGCAGCTTTGGAGTGTGCGTCTTGGCGCCCTCCATCAACCTTTGGTCACCCGGGCGCGCGCGCAAAGCATCATGGGCTGGCTGGGTCTGGTGCTGCTGCTGTTTTTACTGATCTATAGCAATCCGTTTGCCCGCCAGTTTCCGCCGCCGTTTGAGGGGCGTGATCTCAATCCGATGCTGCAAGATGTGGCGCTGATCCTCCATCCACCGCTGCTCTATCTGGGCTACGTGGGCTTTGCCGCCAGCTTTGCCCTGGCGGTCACCGCCTTGTGGGAGCGCCGACTCGACAGCACATTGGTACAAACTTGGCGACCGCTTGCTCGCAGTGCCTGGGGCTGGCTCACGGCCGGGATTGCACTCGGTGCCTGGTGGGCTTATCACGAACTCGGTTGGGGTGGCTGGTGGTTCTGGGACCCGGTGGAAAACGCCTCCCTGCTGCCTTGGCTGCTCGGCACCGCCCTCTTGCACGCTCTGGCTGCGTTTGAGCGGCGCAGCATCTACGGCCACGCCATTTTGCTGCTGGCTCTGCTCACATTTGCCATGAGCCTGCTCGGTACCTTCATGGTGCGCGCCGGCGTGATGAGCTCGGTGCATGCGTTTGCCATCGACAGTGAGCGGGGCCACTCCCTGCTTATCTTGCTGGGCGCCGTGCTCGGCGGCGGCCTGCTTTTATATGGATGGCGCGGGCAGCTGACCTTTGAGCGCGTTCGTTTTGGCTGGCGGTCGCGCGAAACTGCCCTAGCCTGTGCCATTGGCCTGCCGCTGCTGGCGGCCGCCGTGGTGCTCATCGGCACCTTTTATCCCCTGCTCTACGCCTTCTGGGGATGGGGCGCCATCTCGGTCGGTCCACCCTATTTCAATGCCCTGTTTGTGCCGCTGGTGCTGCTGGCCATGGCACTTTTAATCTGGCTGCCTTGGCTGTGCTGGCAGCGCGGCGATCACCCGCTGGCGCCCTGGACTGGGCTGCTGCGAAGCCTGCTGTTGGCAGTGCCGCCGGCCTTGTGGCTTAACCTGCAGCATCCCATGCCACTTGCTCCGCTACCGGCACTGGCCAGCTTGCTGGCCATGTGGCTCGCGGTCGTCACCCTGTATGCCCTCTGGCGCGACGGCCGTTACCATCTGACCATGCATCTGGCCCATTTGGCGGTGGCCATTGCAGTGCTCGGCGCCAGCCAGCTCGCCGGTTATACCCAGCAGCGCGACCAGTTGCTCTCTGTAGGTGAACACACCCTCATCGGCGATTATCAGCTCGAGCTTACGGATATCAGCGCCGAGCTGGGCCCGAACTACAGCGCCGAGCGCTACCACCTTATTGTGCGTCGTGATGGCCGTGAACTTGGCCGGACATGGGCGGAGAAGCGCTTTTACAGCGTGCGCACCATGCAGATGAACGAGGTGGGATTGCTGCGCCTGGCCCGCGGCGATCTCTATGTGGTGCCGGGTGATAAACAGGGTCAGCGCATCGCCCTGCGTATTGCCTACAAGCCGGGAGCAAGCTGGCTTTGGCTCGGCGGCGCACTGCTGGCGCTGGCCGGATTGCTGCCGGCATGCAGGCGCCGGCGCAGCGCAGCGCAGGAGGCAGCATGCGCCCACTGATGCGCTGGCTGCCGCTTGGGGTGGCGTTAGGTATCGTCTTGCTGCTTTGGCAATCGCTGACACCGGCAGGGGATGGTCACGACAAGGTGGGCATTGGCCGCACCTTGCCCTCCCTTACCCTCACCACGCTGGAGGGAAAATCCCTTGATACCCGCATCCTGCGCGGCCGACCTTTTTTGCTCAACGTCTGGGCCAGCTGGTGCGCCAACTGCCGCAATGAGCATCCACTGTTGACCACGCTAGCCGGCAAGCTGCCCATCGTTGGGCTCAATTACCGGGATAAACCGGCAGCCGCCCAAGCCTGGCTCGAGCAGGCTGGCAACCCTTATGAGCTGGTGCTCGATGATGGTCACGGTGCATTTTCGCTGGCACTTGGGGTGATCGGCACGCCAGAAACCTGGCTGGTGGGTGCCGATGGCACCTTGCTGGCGCGCCACAGCGGCGTGCTGACCGAAACAATCTGGCAATCGCGCTTTGCTCCTTTGCTAAAGGAGACCACGCCATGAAGGTGAGCTTGAGCAACTTACTGCTAGCACTCTCGCTGTTTATGGCGCCGCTTCAGACAGCGCACAGCCAGAGTGTGAGTGAATCTGCGCTAAGCGCTAACGACGCGCGCCGCGCCAGCCAACTGATCGAGCGGCTGCGTTGCCCGGCCTGTGAAAACCAGAATCTGGTGGAATCTAACTCGCCGCTGGCGCGCGATCTGCGCAGCGAAGTGCTCCAGCGGGTGACGGCCGGCGAATCGGATAAGACCATTGAAGAGGCGCTGATTGCCCGCTACGGCCAATTTATCAGCTACCGCCCTGCGCTTAACCCCACCACCTGGCTGCTGTGGGGCGCGCCGCCCTTGCTATTGGTGCTAGGCGGTCTGTGGCTCGCCAGCCGTACCCACCGGCATACAACCGATAAGCGGCAGGATGCGGAACCTGCTCAGCCAGTCATGGATCCGCTGCCAGTAGCCAGCGCTGAGAACACGCCCACCCCGCCCCGCTGGCTGTGGCGAGTGATGTTGCTGGCCTCACTCACCTCGGCGCTACTGCTTTATCCTGCGCTTGGCCATTATGGCCAGTGGCGCCATTGGCAAGCCAATCCAGACCCGTTGCTGGCGCTGTCGGGCGATGCCCTGAAAAGCGCCGCCGGGGAGCGCCTTCGCCAGCGCATTAAGGCCAATGTACGCGATCGCGATGCCTGGGCCGAGCTCGCCCAGTGGCTGCTCTATCAAAACCGTTTTAACGAGTCACTCTGGGCCTATCAACGACTGGCCGAGCTGGAAGGCGAAACCAGCGCCGCGACCCATGCTGCGCGCGCCACTGTCTTGTATTATCAGGCGGGGCAGCAGTTGACCCCGGCCGCTCACCGCGAGCTTAAACAGGCGCTGGCACAAGATTCGAAAGAGGTCACGGCCCTGATGCTGCTGGCATCCGATCATTTTCTCAATGCTCGCTATGCCGAGGCCGCCAGCCTGTGGCAACAACTGCTCGATGACAACCGCCCACGCCTTGATCGGGAAGCGGTGATCCGGGCGTTGCAGGTCGCCCGCCAACTGGCTCCCACTCTGGCGATAAAAACGCCCACAGTGGATGACAAGGGAAGCACGCAGCGGTAGAGTGAGCGCCCGTCTCGCTCTCCACACAGCGCGGACGTGATAGACCGGCATCACCATTGCGCTCTGGCAAACATTTCAAGGCAGAGTGGGTTGTTAAGCGACAAAAGCCGTCTTATAACTTCATGTGTGTGCATTCCCAGTATTTTGTGCGGTAATCCGAAATGATGATACGTCCTCTTTTTTCCCTGCTGATCGGCGCTCTGATGCTGCCTGTCGGCATGCAGCCAGCGCTGGCTAATTCATTCCTGCAGACCCCGTCGTCCAGTGAAATGCTCTCCTCGCGCGCGAATCCGTCGCTCAATTCGGCCTCGTTTGTGGTGGCCAATCACCGCACCGGCGAGATTCTCTCGGAGCGCAATGCCAATCAGGTGTTACCGATTGCGTCTATCACCAAACTGATGACCGCCATGGTGGTACTCGACTCGGGGTTGCGACTTAACGAAACACTCACCGTGGGCGATGCTGACGTGGATCGCCTCAAAGGAACCGGCTCACGGCTGGCGGTGGGCTCGCGCCTGAGCCGCGCCGACATGCTGCACATTGCCTTGATGTCCTCGGAAAACCGCGCGGCCTCGGCACTGGGTCGTCACTATCCGGGTGGCAAGCCTGCTTTTGTTGAGGCGATGAACGCCAAAGCCCGCATGCTCGGCATGTGGGATACCCACTTTTATGACAGCACCGGCCTCACCCCGCGCAACGTCTCGACTGCCCACGATCTGGCCAAGATGGTGGCAGCGGCCGCTAATTATCCGCTTATTCGCCAATACTCCACCGATACCGAGCGCCAGGTCTTCACCGGACGTACCACCCTGCACTATCGCAACTCCAATCGTCTGGTACGCGAAGGGGAATGGGAGTTCAACCTCTCCAAGACCGGTTACATTCGTGAAGCCGGCCGCTGCCTGGTGATGGAAACCAAGGTCAGCAGTCAACCGGTGATTATGGTTCTGCTTGGTGCTGACACCACCGACGCCCGGGTGGCCGATGCCAAACGTATTCGCAGCTGGCTGGAGAGCTCGGGGCGCATCAATCTGGCGCGCAACTGAGTTTCCCCAGTAAGCAAAAGGCCGCCCTCGAGGCGGCCTTCACGCATCAACTGCCAGTGCATCAGTTGCGGCGATCGGCGTAACCGGCCGGCAGCTCGGACGGCGCACAAGCGATCACGCTCTCGTCATTGGCACCGCACTGCTCCATAAAGGTTACGGTGGCAAACTCGTCGATCACCAGCTTGGGATAGGTGGGACCAGCGTCACGCAGTGCCAGCATGCGGTCGATATGCTCGTTTTGGAAGCACACTGTCTTGACCGGATCTTGAGCAATCCACTGCGGGAAGAAGATGACGCCGTGCAGTTTCTTCTCTTCGATGTTCAGCGCAATGCTCACCGTCGTACCGGTCGGTTCGTCCCAAGAGATCTTGCACACGCTGGGGCTTAGGCGAACGATGTGGGCCAGCTGATCACGCACCCAGCGGCCACCCACCATGCCGGAGTGGATACGATAATCGAGCGTGCGCTCGTTTTTGATATAGATTTCGTACTGCCAACCGTTGTCATAGGTATAGATAACGTGGCGGCCAATGAAGTCAGTCAGCGTCTCCGGCTGGGTAGAGGCAAACAGATCAGTCATCACAGATTCCTCTTATTGGGTGACGAAACCAGTCTATATCTAATAAACTGCATTAAAAGTCGCTTTTTTAGTGATTAAAGATTCAATAATTAGATATATGGAACCCTGTGTATGAATCCACTTCCCCGTACCAGCCTTGAGCAGTGGGCGGTGCTGCGCTGCATCGTTGAGCAGGGCGGCTTCAGCCAAGCTGCAGAGACCCTGCACCGCAGCCAATCGGCCATCAGCTATGCCGTCAGCCGCCTGCAAGAGAGTTTGGGGCTGCCGCTGCTCGACCTGAAAGGACGCCGAGCCGTACTCACAGACGCCGGTGCCTTTTTGCTGGCCGACGTGACACCGCTGCTTGATGGCATGCTGCAGCTTGAGCGGCGCGCCAAGGCGATGGCGCAGGGGGGGGCCTCGCGCATCCGACTGCATGTGGACTGCCTGTTTCCCAAACAGCGTCTGTTTTACGCCCTGCACGAATTAGCCGAGCACTACCCCCACGTGGAGGTGAGCCTGCAAGAGACCGTGCGCCAGATAAAAGAGCCACAAGGTCACGCCAGCTACGACTTGGCGATCCTGATGAACAATGCTCAAGATCCGCGTCAGAGCGACCCGCTGCTAAGCGTTGAACTGCTGGCCGTGGCGCATGCCGATCACCCACTCTTTAGCGAGCCTGCCCCGCTTGATTACCTGGCGCTATCCCGTCATCTGCGCTGTGAAATCCGCAGCACCGAGAGTCAGCCCGGCCCGGATGAGGGACGGCTGTGGCGCATGAATACTATGGAGACCGCGTTGGAAGCGGTGCGCCAGGGGCTCTGCTACGGATGGTTGCCACGAGGACTGATGGCGCAGGATTTGGTGCAAGGCACGCTCAAGGCGCTGCCGCTGGCCAGCGGCGCCAGTCGCTTGATTGCGCTTGGCCTGCATTTTGCCGATGACAGTCAGCGCAGCGATCCGGCCGTCTCACTGCTGGCTCGTCTGCTGGCCGAAGAGCCGACGGCAGAAAACGCATAAAGACCATCAGGCAGGCTGCGCGTTGGCAAGTAGTCCGGTCAAACGCAGCCTGGCCTCTTCGAGAGTGCGAAACATGATGCCGCGCTGGGATGAGATAGCCGGAGTCTGGCCATAAAGCATGTCGAATTTGACGCGAGAGGCGCACAGATAGCCTTTGGCAACCAGCTGGCGCTGGTTAAAGCACTCGTTGACCTCATTGACAATCGGCAGCGCATCCTGGGTCATCCCATCGTAACGGGTCAAGTCCACCAGCACACAAAACGGGGCGTGGCCCACCTTGTCGAGCAGCATCAAGATGTCATCTCGCCAGCGGCTGACACCCTCGAAGTTGAAGCAGCCGTTGACGGCGTAATAGAGCACGCCATCTTGATAGCTCAGGCGATAACTGCCGTGGGAAGCAAATTGAAGGTAAGGCACAACGGCTCCTTCTTATCCGGTCACCTGCGTATCATATGCCGGATGAAGGAAAAAACAGATCAAAACAGATCGAGTTGCTGACCACAAATCCGGTCAAATGACTCACCGACAAACGGCAAAATGGCATCGGCAATCGGCCTCAACTGCCGCTCAACATAGTGCTCATAATCGATGGCACTGCGCCGGTATTCGAGTGGCTCGGGGCCGTTGCTCGTCATCAGATAGGCGATACTGCCACGATGCTGATAGCGTAGCGGCAGACCACGGCGGCGATTTTCATCATCGGCAAGACGCGCGGCCCGCACATGGGGCGGAATATTTTTTTGATATTCTTCAAGCTGTTGGCGCAATCTCTTGCGATAAACCAGTTGGCTGTCACGCTCACCACGGCGGGTGGCATCGACCGTATCACGTACCAGCGCCGCCGGATCCTTGTCGTGAAACACCAGATTAAACAGCTCACTTTGAAAGGCCTTGGCAAGCTCGGTCCAGTCGGTGCGCACCGTCTCCAACCCCTTGAATACCAGCCGCTCACTCTCCCCCTCGCCCACCAGGCCCGCATATCGTTTCTTGCTCCCCTTGTCGAGACCGCGAATGGTCGGCATCAAAAAGCGGCGATAATGGGTTTCGTACTGGATCTCAAGGGCGCTCTCGAGGTCAAATTCGGCGCGAATTTTCTCCTGCCACTGTAAATTGATGCGACTGGCTAGCTCATGGCCAATCCGGTCTGCCTCAGCACTGCCCACCTCCCGGCCCAAATGCACAAAGGTCGAATCGGTATCGCCATAAATCACCTTATAGCCCTGTGCCTCAATCCATTCGCGGGTGGTCTGCATGATGCCGTGTCCGCGCAAGGTGATGGAGCTTGCCAGGCGCGGATCGTAAAAGCGGCACCCACCTGAGCCGAGTACGCCGTAAAAGGAGTTCATGATGATCTTGATAGCCTGGGAGAGCGGCTTATTGGCCGCCGCCTTGGCCCGGTCACGGGCCTGCCACAGCCCTTCGATCAGGGCCGGCAAGAAGTGCCGCTCGCGGGAGAACAGCGCGCCACGAAAGCCGGGGATCGCCTGCTCAGGGTGGCGCAGCCCCTCCACCAAGCCCATGGGATCGATGCGAAAGGTGCGAATGATGCTTGGATAAAGGCTCTTAAAATCGAGCACCAGCACATGACGATAAAGGCCGGGACTGGAATCCATCACATAGCCGCCAGGGCTGGCCAACCCGCCTCCTTGCGGCAGATTGGGGGCAACATAGCCGCCCCGATGCAGTCGCGGCAGATAGAGGTTAGTAAACGCCGCCACCGAGCCACCGACCCGGTCAAGCTCAAGGCCGGTCAGCGAAGCCCGCTCAATGGCAAACGCCAGCAGATCACAGTGGGCAAAGATCTCGTGCACCAAGCGGCAATCTTCGAGGTTATAACGCGCCAGTCGCCCCTTGTCGGAGTGAAACAGCTCGGTGATCTTTTGGCCCCGGTTGGCCACATCATCGATATCCTTGCCACGACCCAGCAGTTCACTGGCCACCGCATCGAGGCTAAAACTGGGAAACTGCCAGGTGGCACTTTTCAGGGTATCCACCCCGTCCAGCACCATACGCCCGGGCAGCGTTACATTGCCACTTTGGGGGTCTTGACGCGAAGCGCGCCAAAAGGCTGGCTCACGGGCTCGTCCAAGGCGCAGCCGGCGCCGATAGAGATCGGCCCGGCGCAGCAGCAGGCGAAAGTCAAAATTGACCACGTTCCAACCGATTACCACATCCGGGTCGAAACGCTGGAACCAGCGCTCGAGCGCACTGAGCAGCGCCGGCTCGTCGTCCACCCACTCAACCGGTGTCGCGCTCTCTTCCGGCTCGCCAATCATGATCACTCGTTCATCAAGTGGACTCGATAGTCCCACCGAGAAGAGCGCCCCATCCATGGCACACTCCACATCGAGCGATACCCAGGAGAGATCCGGCGTCACCTCGGCCGGGGCGCAGCGCCCGTCACTGACTTCCCAATAACCAGCGCGCCGTTTGCTGGGCCCCTCAAAGCGCACGCCAGCAGTGATAAAACGCTCCATCAGATAGCGTTCGGCGAGGCGAATATCGGCTTCGAAGTGCTCAATGCCCTTGATAAGCAGCAGCTCGACCGCCTTGTGAAAAGCCGCCAGGGTAGAGAAATAGACGCCAGCCACAGCGCGGCCATCAAAGGTTTGCAGCGGCAGGCGGCGCACCCGTCCACGCATACCGTGGGCGCGAAACAGCGTCATCGCGTCGTCCCGCTCGCTGTCGGGGACAAAAAACAGGGGCTCCTGATCGCGGATCACCAAACGCACCGGTCCGCTGCGGCTCCAAAGCCACAACACCAGTTCGGTATGACCGCCATGGTCGCGAGCATGCCGGGTGAGGATAAATCCTTCGCCGGGCAGGTCGGCAGGAAGAGTATCTGATGGATTCATGGCCGGCATTGTACGTTTGTACAGTACCGGGCGGCAAGCCGACTACTCGAGCTGCAACAGATGCGGCTCAAATTCACCGCGATCCAGAACCCGCAGACAGGCATCCACCACCACGGGGTCAAGCTTTTCGCCGCGCATCTGCGCTATCTGGATGCGCGCTTCGTCGATGCCCAAAGCCGGACGGTAGGGACGATCCGACGACATGGACTCGACAATATCGGCCACGGTCAAGATGCGCGACTCCAGCAGGATCTGCTCGCCTTTAAGCCCCTGCGGATAACCGGAGCCATCGAGATATTCATGATGCTGCCTAATGATCTCGGCTATCGGCCAGGGAAAGGGAATGCCCTTTAGGATCTCATACCCCACTTCCGGGTGCTGCTTGATCAGGGCAAATTCGATGGAGGTCAAACGCCCGGGCTTGGTCAGGATCTCGACCGGCACCTGGATTTTGCCCAGATCGTGCACGATGGCACTGAGATAAATCACCCGCAGTCGCTCGGTATCGAGTCCGAGCTCTTTGCCAATGAGCTCGGCGAGCTCGGCGACGTGGGTCTGGTGACCCGCCGTATAGGGATCGCGCTGTTCCAGCACCGCCGCGATGGCGCCCAGCGCCTCGCACAGGGCTTGCTCCTGTTGCCGGGCGGCCAAGGTCTGGGCCAGCAGTGAGGCCGCATAATCAGCTTGGGTCTGACGGGCCTGCAAGCCATACATCAGGTTGCTCGCCAGCTCGGCAAACAGCGCCTCTTCCTCTTTACCAAAGGCATTCGGCACATCGGCATAGAGGGCCAGCACGCCCGCCGTGCCATCGGCGCGAGTCAGTGGCAGAGCCAGCACCGACGCCAACCCCAGCGCCAGCACGGTGTCGTGCCAGGCGAGTGTACGCGAGCTATCGACAAAATTTGGGGTATTGATGATCTGCCGCTCGCGCAAGCAACGGCCAACCGGACCCTGCCCTTGTGGTACATCACCCCAGGAGAGCTGCAGCCCTTTGACGTAGTCGCGTACCGGGCCGGCGGCGGCCACCAGCTCGACACGTCGGTCCTCATCATCCTTAGCCCACCCCACCAGCGCCAGACGGTAGCGATCGTGCAACACCAGCGCTTCGCACACCCCGTATAGCAACTCACTCTCACTGCCCGCAGCCACCAGCGAATGGTTGCACTGGCTCATCGCCTCCAGCGCCCAGGTGCGACGCTGGTAATCGCTGGAGAGGTTTTTACGATCCGTCACCTCTTCGAAAAATACCCCCACCCCCACCACCTCGCCCTGTTCACCGTAGAGCGGAAACTTGGTGGTATGAAGCCAGATAGTCTGCTCCCCTAGCTGCAGTGGCTCCTCCAGCTGCAGGGTTTTATGCTGCTGCATCACGGTCAGGTCATCACGTCGATAGCGCTCAGCCAACGGCGCCGGAAACAGGTCCATATCAGTGATGCCAATCATCTCTTGCGGCTCGCGGCCAAGCAGGCTCACCAAGGTGCGATTACAGGCGATATAACGGGAGTCGCAATCTTTGAGGATCACCTGAAACGGCAACTGCTCGATAAACTGAGCCAGCAGCCCCACTGGCAGCCGCTGCAAGACACTGCAAGATGCAAGGTCACACTCAATGGCAGGCGCGTCATTGGCCATGAATCACTCCATCCGGTCGTTAAACGAGAAACCTGCGGCAAACAGGGCCTGACAGACATCGACCACCTGCGGGTCATAGCGCGAGCCTTTATAGCGGCACAGCTCACTTAAGGCATGGTCAAGAGTGTAGCAGCGCCGAAACGGCCGATGGGAGAGCATGGCATCAATGGAATCTGCCACCCGGATAATGCGCGCCTCGAGCAAAATCTCGTCACCTTTAAGCCCATGAGGATAGCCACTGCCATCGATATTCTCGTGATGTTGCAGTGCGATATCGGCCAGCGGCCAAGGGAAATGGATATCTTTGAGAATGTCGTAACCGGCCTCACTGTGCAGCTTGATAAGCGCGAACTCACACTCGCTGAGCCTGCGCGGGCGGGTGATGATTTCGGCCGGTACCTGGATAAGGCCGATATCGTGCACCATGGCCGCCAGTTTCAGACCCTCAAGCCGGTCGGCATCGAGGTTCATGGCCTTGCCAATGGCGATGGCCAGATCACTGACCCGTTGCTCATGACCTGCCGTGCTGCGATCCCGGTGCAGCATGGCGGTAGACAGGGCGCTGACACTGTCGGCCAGCAGCTCACGCTGACGAGCTTCCCCGTCGCGGATCTCGGTGATATCGACAAACGCCCCAATGAGACCTGCACGCTGACCTCGCGGGTCATAAAACAGATCACAGAAATAGATGATCTTGCGCTTGTCACCGGCCCGGTTGCAGACCTGACACTCCCGCTGCTGCGCCACCCCTTGCGACAGCAGTAACTGCTCTTGCGCAATCAAGGGCTGACTGCAGGCATCGGGCCAGAGTTCGCCAGCCGTGCGACCGCGTATATCGCTGATATCCAGATCCAGCAGCGACGAAAATGCCGGATTACAGGCGATAAAACGCTGTGACATGTCTTTGTAAAAGACCGGGATGGGAATGGCGTGCAGCAAGGACTCGTTGAACCGCCGCATGCTGCGCAGCTCCTGCTCGCGGCGAGTGGCCAACTGTTCACTGTCACGGCAAAGCCGGATCGCCTGCCCTAAATTACCGAGCACCGGTTTGAAGATCTGACACAGGGGCAAGGAGTGGGACACCGCCTGCTCGCTAAGCAGGAGCAACAGGTATTCGTCATCAATTTCAAGACGCAAGGCATAACCATAATGGCGCACGGTGTGCAGTCGAAGAGGGGTGGTTACCGTATAGTGACCTTCCCTCTGCAACTCGGTTGGCAGCGTCATGGTTTGGTCACATTGCCTTGCCAGCACATGATCTCCCACCACCTTGCAGACCAACCAGTCCACCTCGTCGCAGCGTTTTAATACCATGCCAACCGGGCAGCCGCTGTGAAACAAAAAGCGCTGCAGCGCATTGCCAAGCAAGGCATCCAGGGTATTTTCCCGACCGATGGAGAGAGCCAAATCGCATACGACGGCCAACGCCTGAGTTTGATTCATGCCCTCTCCTGCTGATGGCTCATGGTAAAGCAGGTGATGGCGCCGTTATGAAACAGCGGCACCTGGCCGGCCGAGCGCTCCCCGATTTCGCCAAGCGAAAGCGCCCCATAGAGCTGCTGCACGCCGCTCTCTCGCCACAAGGCTTGCAGCTCGGCGTTAGCCGCATCGCCCAAGTGTTGATAGCGGCCGGCGCAGTAAAACAGTGCCAGCTCGGTGGCAGCAGGCAATGCGCTCATGTGCAGAGACCTGGCCAGCTCAAGATTGGCCGGTGGCCCTTCGAGTAGCGTCAAAATGGCGTGGTCCGGCACTTCACCTGCACAGTGGATGGCTCCGTTGGCATCGAGTTGCACCGGAATGCGCACCACTGGCTCCTGATCGAGACGCAGCACCCCAAAGGGCATATGCACCGCCACCTGATAAAAGGTTTCGGCACTGATGGGGGTGTCACACAACTGCTCTGCCAGGGATTGATACACCTCGAAGGCCGGCCGCCAGTCAATTTGATTGATGCAGTTGCCAGTGTGACTGGTCAGCAGCATCTGCCGATCAGATATGCGATAACCATGGGGCAGCGCCTGACAGTTTTGCGCTGGCAATACGCTACACACCACCCCATTCCCCATGGCGCTGGTCGTATCAAACAGGCAGTCAATCGGCGCAAAGGTCTCGCTCCCAGCGCAGGCCCCGACATAACGGACCCGATCTGCAAAGGTGAGGTAGAGCCTATCGACCAGAGAGCCTACGCGGGGGAGCTGGCCGTCAAAGATAAGCCGTAAGCAGGGGCGATGGGCGGCATCCGGCCAGTTCGCAAGCAGCGCATGGATAGCCTCTTCGAGTAAGCGAACCTGCCCTTCAACCCCCTGAGCACGGTCAAACACAACCAGTCGATGCTGCGCCCGAGGCTCGGGGCACAGCCAGATGCCGCTCGGTTCAACCCCCTGCTGGTTGATTAAAGCCGGGAAGATAGCGCCATGCAGCGCGATATGGTGCGCTCTGCACGCTTGTTGCAAGGCAGGCAAAATGACGCGATCGCGCTCAGCCATCAGACAAAACAGATTCGCCTCGGCCCGACTCTCCAGCCAGGGCACAAGCCCGGCATCGTCAGCCTGAAAATAGCGGGCTCCCAGTGCATCGCCCATCGTCCCTCCCGCAGCCATGTTCTCACTCTATGGAGTCTCAACTGAATTCAGCAAAAGGGAAAGTGACAGCGCAGCAAGACAGGATATTAATCACATGATTGTTATTTCGATTGCGCCGACAACCACTAAAAACAAAAAAGCCACCCGCTCGGGTGGCTCTTTGTCATGTTTAGTGAAATTACTCTTCGCCGATATCGACCAGCGCCTTGGCAAGTTCGATGGGCTCGACTTCACGCCCTTCCAGATCGCTGTTCCAGTTCGGGCCGATCAGCACTTCGTCTTCGTCCAGATCGCTGACCCACACATCAAGGAACTCTTCCAAATCAATCACATCCGGCTCGTAGTCGGCCCACTCTTCAGCACAATGCTGGCGGGCATCTTCTTCATTGGACCACAGCGGCATGACATCGGCATCTTCAAACTCGGCAGATTGGCAAACCACCCAATCCTCACCGTAACGCAAGCCCCACAGTTGACCCGTGTCACGCACCTCTTCAACGAAGAGTTCAAAGTTGGCGTCGAGGTTTTCGGTCAGTTTACTCATGGGGTCTCTCTATTCTATTGGCATATGCCAAGGCCGGCAGATGGGGGTAAATGGTCTCCCAAAAGCCGGCAGGACTCAAGCATTGATGGCAAAAAACCCCACACCTGGTCAGGTCTGGTAACGACTGACCAGGGTCGAGAGTTGATGGCTGAGCGTAGTGAGCTCACCCGCCGATTGCTCGGTCTGGAGATTGTGCTCCAGTGCCCGGTGGGCAGCCCCGGCAATAGTCTCCATATGGCGGTTGATTCCGTCCACCTCACGGGTCTGCTCGCTTGCCGCACTGGCGACAGCGTCATTCATGCCACCCATCTTATCCACCACGGTGGTTATGCGCTCGATCACCTCCCCCACCGCCAAGGTCAGGCGCGCGGTCTCATCGCTCAGTTGCTGCAACTGGCTGATCTGCTCACTGACCTGCCGGCTACCCTGCTGCACGTTGACGATAAGGGTACGAATCTCATCGGTCGAGGCATGAGTGCGGTTGGCCAGAGTGCGCACCTCGTCGGCTACCACGGCAAAGCCTCGCCCCTGCTCACCGGCGCGGGCCGCTTCAATGGCCGCATTGAGCGCCAGCAAATTGGTCTGCTCGGCAATCGAGCGGATCACCTCCAGCACGTTATCGATCCTCTGACTGTCGCCACCCAACTGTTCCACCTGCTGCACCGAATGAGTTAGCTGCTCGGTCAGGCGCTTGACCGCCGCATCACTGCGCTGCATAAGCTGCGCCCCCTCGTGGCCCATGGTCATGGCCTGAGTCGCCAACTGTGCAGCATCTTGGGCATGCTGGCCAATTTGGGCGCAGTGCTCCGTCACGCTGGCGACCGAACGCGACGCCTCTGCCGTATCCGCGACCTGGGCATTAGCCAGTGTGTGATGTTGGCGCGCCACATCGCTCATGCGTTGCGCCGCCGCCTCATTACCTGCGGCGATGCGCTGCACTTCCTGCACCAAGGTGGCCATCTGGCCGGTAAAGCGGTTGAAGTTGCCACATAACCGGGAGAGCTCATCGCCACCTTGCAACGGCAAGCGCTGACGCAGATCCCCCTCACCATCGGCAAGATGGGATAAGGCGCGAGTGGTAATCGTTAAAGGAGCAGTGATAGTACGACTCAACCAGCCGAGCAGCAGTAGCAGTATCGCCAGCACGCCGACACTGAAGGCGATCAGTTTGGCCAGGGTGCGCTGATATTGCTGCTCGATGTCATCGATGTATACACCGGTGCCGATGATCCAGCCCCAGGGAGCAAAGCGTTTGACGAACGATACCTTGGCCACCGGCGCGTCGTGGCCCGGTTTGGGCCAGAGATATTCCACATGAGCCCCTTGCGGCGCATTGGCTGTCGCCTCGACAAAAGCGACAAACAGGTGCTTGCCGGATGGGTCGGCCACGGCCGAAAGATCCTTGCCATCGAGTTCCGGCTTGATGGGGTGCATGATCATGGCCGGCTTCAGATCATTGACCCAGAAGTAGTCGTTGTTGCCGTAACGAATTCCCTTAAGCGCCTGACGAGCCTGCGCCTTGGCAACCTCATCGGTCAGGGTGCCGGCGGTCACCTGATCGGCGTAGCCTCTGACCAGACTCCAGGCGGTCTCGACCTGATAACGAGTTTGGGCATCTTTTTCGGCACGCAGCTCCTGATAAGTACTGCGTGCCGACAAAAGCGTCAGCATGGCCAGCGCCAGCACAATAAACAGGGAGATAAGCAACAAACGGCGACGAATAGAGAGATGACTCAGCACAGTCAGTTCCTCCTGCGGCTAAAGGGCATCCCTATGACGCTAGGGCACAGATCGCCCCCTGTCCAATTCGCACCTCTGTAACTGCTTGTCAGATCAAACAAAAAGGGACCAAACGGTCCCTTATTTTCAACGCTCCCAGTACACCTCTTCGAGGCTGTCTTCCTTTTCGGGCAAGCCCCGTGACAGGCGTGGGCTGCTCTGGGCCAGCACTTCATAACTGACACGGTTGGCGTATTTGCACACCTGGGAGAGCGACGAATAGGTGAGAAAATCGGTGACATGCTTGGCCGAGTTGGGCACGGCATTGCGGTGATAGGCATTGGCCACCATGTCATGCAACACCGCCGACAGGGCGCCATCACCGGCACCGTTGGTGTTTTTGATCTTCTCGGGGCCGCCCATGTAAGGGGCGATGTGGGAGTAGATCCGCATCGGTTTGCGGCAACTGCTACGCAGCATGGGACGGCTAAATTCATACATGTTGAACTCGGGCACGACCCCCGGCAGCAGCGGCAGCGTGGTTTCACGCTTGACGTCATCATCGGTATAGCCAGCCATATAGAGCCCGACCGGCCCCGCGGTGCAGAGCACCAGATCAGCCCAGTCCAGCGCCTTGTCCGCAGCCGCCAGGGGATCGGAGAACCCGGTCAGCGCCTCGCCCTCTTCTTCATTCATGGCGAGCACGGTGACGTTCTCGCTGATAAAGTCGCGCCACCACTGGGGATTAGATTCAATGACGAAACGGGTGCCCAAGGTCAGCACCACCGGAACGCCGGCTTCTCGGGCATAACGCACCGCGGCCATGGCGGCGTCTTTCATCGGGGTTCCTTCGGCGCCGCGCACCAGATAGGCAGAGATAACCAGTGCCGAGGCCTCGCGGATCAGCTTTTCCGGGATATGGGCCACGTCGAGGTGATCCATTTTGCCGGCATTGATACCAAAGCTGCGCTCTCCCCCTTCCACGATAAAGGTAAAGCAGCGGCCCACCGGGCCATCAACCGGCTGCAAGTAATCAAGGTTGACGCGCGAAGAGGTGTTGCACAGATAACGATAGGCATAGCTGCCGATGCGGATGTCCTGGCTCATGACCCCAAGCAGGATGGAGTGGGAATCAGCCAGCACCGAGTAGTTGTGCATGGTGTTGCCGATGGTGCCGCCGGCAAACTCGCTCACCACCATGTTATTGCTCTTGAGCTCGTCGTAAATCTGCTCGGCCACTTCGTCAGAAATCAGCACCGAGTGACCACAGCTCAGGCCATAACGGGCCAGAAAATCACGGTCAACATGGGCTTCAATATCCACCAGCGTCTGATCTATTCCGATGACATAGGCTTTACCGCGCTCTGCCAGTTCGACGTTCTGGGAGATAAGAGGATCACGACGGTCTACCGGAAAATAGTGTTTGGACTTACGCTGGCCGGGAAATTTCATGACTGTGGCTCTTTGGCTCAAGAGGAAGGAAAAGAGGGCCGCGATTCTAACACATCGTCGGCACTCGAAAAGCCGCTCACGCGCCCTCTTTGGTCACTGGCCGACAAGCAAACGTTTTATCTTTGTCGGCCGGATTTCAACGACGCTGTTTGCTATGCCAAGGCGTGCGACAGCGCCAACAGCGAGAGCATCAACAGCACGGCAAATGTACTCAAGATGCCAAACATGCGGTAGGGATTGGGCGCCTTGGGAATCTGAATACCGATGGCGTGTAATATCCGCCCAACCACCAGCAGGGCGCCGCTGATATGCAGCCAGAGCGGGGCGACGCCGGCTAACTCGCAGCCACCGAGCAGCACCAGGCACAGCGGAACATATTCGGCAAAATTGCCGTGCGCCCGGATAGCGGTCTGCAGTTCGGGGCAATTCCCCTCCCCAATCGATACCCGGTATTTGAAGCGCCTTGCAATCACCAGCACCGTCAATATTAAAAACAGCAAGCCCAGCAGGCCACCATAAAGCAGGGTAATGGTCATTCTCTTGCTCCTTGAAGTATTCAGGCCAGCTCACGGCAAATCAGCGACACCATCATGCGAATGTGGGCGGCACTGTCATTGAGCGAGGGGATATAGTGAAACGCCTCACCACCATGCTCCATAAAGAGCTCGCGGTTTTGTCCATCGATCTCCTCCAGCGTTTCGAGGCAATCGGCCGCAAACGCCGGACACACCACATCCAGCCGCTTCACCCCCTTGCCTGGGAGGGCCGCCACTGTCTCGTCGGTGTAGGGCTTTAGCCACTCCTCTTTGCCAAAGCGCGACTGGAAGGTGATGCTCCAGCGCCCGGTCTCAAGGCCAAGCTCAGCAGCCAGCAGGGCGGCGGTGTGGCGACACTGCTGACCATAGGGATCCCCCTCGCGCTCGTAGCGCTCCGGGATGCCGTGAAACGACATCAGCAGATGATCCCCCTGCCCCTGTTGCTCCCAATAGCGGCGCACGCTCTGGGCCAGCGCCTGGATGTATTCCGGGTGAGCATGGTAGTCACGAATAAGGCGCATCACCGGCAAGTTTCGCTCGCTCTTCATCACCCTGGCCCAGGCATCGAACACGCTGGCGGTGGTGCTCACCGAATATTGCGGATAGAGCGGCAAGATGATGACCCGATTCACTCCCTGGGATTTGAGCTGCTGCCAGCCACTTTCCATCGAGGGCGAGCCATACGTCATGGCCAGCGCAACCGGCACATCCACGCCTTCCCGCTTGAGCTCTAACTCCAACGCCGTGCGCTGACGCACACTGATGGCCATCAGCGGTGAGCCATCGGCCGTCCAGATAGATTGATAGAGCTTGGCTACTTTCGGTGAGCGGGTTGGCAGAATGATGAAGTGAAGCAGTGGGCACCAGAGGGAGCGCGGAAGATCAACCACTCTGTGATCATGCAGGAACTGGCGCAAAAACGCCTTGACGGCAGCGGTGGTAGGGGCGGCAGGCGTACCCAGATTGACAAGCAGAATACCGGTTTTTGTCGTCACGTTGCTCTCGTTATTTTTTGGTATGAAAAAAAGGGCCCTGAGGCCCCTTTTTTTACCAGAAATTAACCGAGCAGGGTAGCCAGTTGCTGACTAACCGCATCCACGCTCTGGGTACCGTCGATTTTGTGGTACTGAGTGTGGCCGGCTTCGGCCTCTTTCTTGTAGAACCCGACCAGCGGAGCGGTCTGGGTGTGGTAAACGTCGAGACGCTTGCGCACAGTGGTCTCTTCGTCATCGGCGCGGATCACCAGATCGTCGCCAGTCACGTCATCTTTGCCTTCTACCTTGGGCGGGTTGAACACCACGTGGTAGGTACGACCCGAGCCCGGGTGCACACGACGGCCGCTCATGCGCTTGACGATCTCTTCGTCCGGCACGTCGAACTCGAGCACGAAATCAACACTGACGCCCGCATCCTTCATGGCTTGCGCCTGGGGAATGGTGCGCGGGAAACCGTCAAGCAGGAAGCCATTGGCGCAGTCGGACTGGGCGATACGCTCCTTGACCAGACCGATAATGATGTCGTCGGAGACCAGCTGGCCTGCGTCCATCACCGCCTTGGCCTTGAGGCCCAGCTCGGTGCCCGCCTTGATCGCGGCGCGCAGCATGTCGCCGGTCGAGATTTGCGGAATACCGTGTTTTTCCATGATGAACTGAGCTTGGGTACCCTTGCCGGCCCCCGGTGCTCCGAGCAGAACAATGCGCATACACGCTCCTATAAATGGGTTATTCAAATCGTTTGCGGGAAAAAACTACACGCTTTCCCCTGCTTCCACAAGCCGCAGGGCGGCAACCGGCCATTTTACCACCACTTTTGAGTTAGTTATTGGGCGTTTGGCCGAATAAAAAGCCCACCGCAAGCGGTGGGCTGCACTGAAATGTTCTTTATTAGCCAAGCAGCAGACGGTTTACCCGCGCCACAAAGCTGGCCGGATCGGTCAGACCGCCCTGCTCAGCCAGCTGCGCCTGCTCGTGCAGCAGGGTGACCCACTCACCAAACAGCGACTCGTCGGCAATGCCGTCGAGTTTCTTGACCAGCGGATGCTCCGGGTTGAGCTCAAGGATGTATTTTTGCTCCGGCACCGGCTGGCCGGCAGCACGCATCAGCTTGATCATCTGGGTGCTCATGCCGTAGGCATCGGTCACGATGCACGACGGAGAGTCGGTCAGACGGTGAGTCACACGCACCTCTTTGACCACATCACCAAGGCTTGCCTTGACGCGCTCAACCAGGCTGGCGTTGGCCTTTTCAGAGGCCTCTTGCGCCTGTTTGTCGGCATCGTCTTCCAACTCGCCCAGATCCAGCTCACCACGGGTGACCGAGATCAGTTGCTTACCATCGAACTCGCTCAAGTGACTCATCAGCCACTCATCGACACGCTCCCACATCAGCAGCACTTCGATGCCCTTCTTGCGGAAGATCTCCAGGTGCGGGCTGTTCTTGGCGGCGGCATAGGAGTCAGCGGTGATGTAGTAAATCTTCTGCTGACCTTCTTTCATGCGGCCAACATAATCTTCAAGGGAGACAGTCGCGGCTTCGCCTTCGCCTGCGGTGCTGGCAAAGCGCAGCAGCTTGGCAATCTCTTCCTTGTTGGCATAATCCTCGGCCGGACCCTCTTTGAGCACGTTACCGAACTCGTTCCAGAACTTGGCGTACTTCTCGGCGTCTTCCTTGGCCAGCTTGGAGAGCATGGTCAGTACACGCTTGGTGCACGCTTTGCGCAGGGCCGCAGTGGTCTTGTTGTCTTGCAGGATTTCACGGCTGACGTTGAGCGGCAGATCGTTGGAATCGAGCACCCCTTTCACAAAGCGCAGATAGGCCGGCATAAACTGCTCGGCGTCGTCCATGATAAAGACGCGCTGAACATAGAGCTTGAGGCCATGTTTTTGCTCGCGGTTATAGAGATCCCACGGCGCACGGGCCGGGACGTAGAGCAGGCTGGTGTACTCCTGCGCCCCTTCTACCCGGTTGTGGCCCCACAGCAGCGCATCCTCAAAATCGTGCGCGATGTGCTTGTAGAACTCCTGATACTCTTCGTCGGTGATCTCTTTGGGATTGCGGGTCCACAGCGCCGTGGCGCGGTTCACCTTCTCCCACTCGGCCGGCGAGCCCACGATGGTTTCGCCATCCTCTTCGCGATCGGGCGTCGCCTCTTTGTACATCTCAACCGGAATGGAGATGTGATCGGAGTACTTGCCCACCACCGAGCGCAAACGCCAGTCGTCGAGGAACTCTTCCTCTTCGGCGCGCAGGTGCAGGATAACGTCAGTACCACGGCTCTCTTTGGTGATATCGGCGACGGTGAAAGAGCCTTCCCCTTCCGATTCCCACTGCACGCCGCGATCAGCCGGCTCACCGGCCGCACGCGACAGCACGGTGACCTTGTCGGCCACGATAAAGGCGGAGTAAAAGCCCACCCCGAACTGACCGATCAGCTGGGAGTCCTGGCTCTTGTCACCGGAGAGGTTCTTGAAAAATTCGGCGGTACCCGAGCGGGCGATAGTTCCGAGGTGCTCAATCACCTGATCACGGCTCATCCCGATCCCGTTGTCGGAGATGGTCAGGGTACGCTTTTCCTTGTCGACGATCAGGCGAACGCGCAACTGACCGTCATTCTCATACAAGGAAGACTCTTCGAGCGCCTTGAAGCGCAGCTTGTCGGCAGCATCGGAGGCGTTGGAAATGAGTTCGCGCAGGAACACTTCTTTGTTGGAGTACAAGCTGTGGGCCATCAGGCTCAGCAGCTGCTTCACTTCGGTCTGAAACCCGTGGGTTTCGGCATGAACGGCTTGGGTCATCGGCAATTCCTTGACGATTCTGGTTGAACGGTTTCGTCAGGAAAGATGGGGACGCCCAACCAGCTTTCAAGAGGCAACGAGTGCGTTTGCTGCCTTTTTCATCAAATACGGCGGGTTATTGCTAAATCTGCGAGCGCTGGCGCACGACAATCACAGGCTGCGGCGCGCCAGCACAAGTTGAGTTAAGGAGCTGACGCTCCCGCTTAGTTAAGAGCTGACGCACCGGCTTCGTTAAGGGCCTGTCGCACGACTTAGTTAAGGGGCTGTCGCCCCATCAGAGAATGAGACAGCGTAGTGCCATCAACCAGCTCCAACTCACCGCCCACCGGAACGCCGTGGGCGATCCGGCTCACGTTCACACCGGCGGAGCGCGCCAGCTCAGCGATGTAATAGGCGGTAGCATCCCCTTCGATGGTCGGATTGGTGGCCAAAATCAGCTCGGAAATCGACTCATCGGCCAGTCGCCGCTCAAGAATATCGAGCCCCAGATCTTCCGGGCCAATGCCATCGAGCGGTGAGAGGTGACCCATCAACACAAAATAGCGGCCGCTGTAGTGGCCAGTCTGCTCGATAGCCGCCACATCGGCGGGACTTTCCACGACGCACAGCAGGCCATTTTCGGCCCGTTTGGGATTGGCGCACAGCTCGCACTGCTCGTTTTCGGTAAAGGTACGGCAGTGACTGCAGTGACCAATCTGGGTCAGTGCCCGGGTTAAGGTTTGCGCCAGTTTGATACCACGGCCGCGCTCGCGCTCAAGCAGCTGAAAGGCCATGCGCTGGGCAGATTTGGGCCCCACACCCGGCAACACTTGCAGCGCCTTGATCATCTCATCAAGCAGGGGACTGAATTTCATGGGGATCTCATTTTCGAAGGCAGGACTTTGGCAGGACTATACACAAACTGGCGGGCAAACTGAATGTGCGCAGAGATGTCACCCGGAGAGGCGCACCATGGTAACGGGATTGATCTTCTGCCAATGCTGGCAATAGGTTAGAAAATCATCGATGGCCAGCGGCTTGGAGTAGACATACCCTTGCACTTTATCTACGCCAATCCGACGTACTACTTGTAGCTCGGCCTGAGTCTCCACCCCTTCTGCGACCACCTGCACCCCAAGCTGGTGCGAGAGCGTGGTAATGGCGCTGACAAACAGGGACTGACGCTCGTCACTGTCGATGGCGGTAATAAACGAGCGATCTATTTTGAGTTTGTCAAAATAGAGCTCGCGCAGATAGGAAAACGACGACCAGCCAGTCCCGAAATCATCAAGAGCGACCCGAATGCCATGACGCCGCAGGCTGGCAAAGATCTGTTTGCTTAAGGGTAAGTCATCCAGCGCGATGGTCTCCGTTAACTCCAGAACCAACTGATCCAGTCTGAGTGGGCCACCCGCCATCAGTTGCACGGTATGCTCTGCCAGCCGGGTATGGAACATCGATCCCGACAAGTTAACCGACAGCTCGAGTCGAGCCAGCGTCGATGCAGGAAAGCGCGAGAGATCGTGTTGCAGGCGGGCGAAAATCCACTGGCCCAGCCGCTCGCCCATACCGTTCTCTTCTGCAAGGCTTATCACATCGAACGGATTGATAAAGCCAAACGTGGGGTGGCGCCAGCGCAGCAGGGTCTCGGCCCCCAGCACATTCCCCCCACGCTCATGGATAATCGGCTGATAACACAAAAACAGCTGATCACCCGGCGCAGAGTGGATAAGTTCATTGAGCTCGGCAGAGAGTTGACGATTGCGCTGATAGTGTTCGTGCATTTTGGAAGAGAACACCACATAGCGGTGAGCCCGCTGTCTCTTGGCACTCTCGAGGGCAATATCGGCAAACAGCAACCGCTCTTTAGGCGTGCCCGTCGCGCCGGCCTGATGACAAATCCCCATAAACGCACGAACCCGATGCGCCGGATCGGCATCGAACACAAAACGCTGCACCCGGCAAAGCACCGTCTCCAAAAACGGGAAACGCAAATAGGCAGGGATCTTGCCAGCTATCACCAGCGCAAACTCGTCACTGCCGATGCGGGCGATAAACATGCCGGGCTGCCGATGGCGCGTCAGCTCGTCGGCCACCCCTTTGAGTAGGGCATCGCCACGCTCGTACCCCAGACTGTCGTTGACCTCACGAAAATGACCCAGATCCAGTAAGCAGAGGGTGATCTCCCCCTGTCCTGCCCGCCGTTTGGCCGCCAGAGACGCCAGATGCTGCAACAGGGCCGCTCGATTGGGCAATCCGGTCAACGCATCATTCCAGGCCAGATAATGCTGACGCTTCACTTCGCGAAACAGCTGCAGCAGCATCAAGGCGCAGGCCAGCAGCAAAACGGCCAGGATAAGAAAGTTCTGCACCCGGGTTTTAGCCAGTAATGTGCGCTGCTCAATAGCCATGGGGCCGGTGAAGTTTCTCACCATCACATCGCGCACATCGGCCAGCGCCTGATGCAACTGCACAGAAAATGCCTGCAGCCCTTTATCACTGGCCTTTCCCGTCATCACGTCACGCTCATGCTGCTGGAAAAGCTGCAAAATGCGCTCTGCCACGACGCCTGCGCCAGAGCGATCGCGCACCGGTTTTGCCTCAGCGCCGTGGATAAACACATCAAGCCGGTTCCAGGCGATGTCAAAGCGGCGATTCATCTCCTGCGCGCTGGTGGCCCCGGCGCGATAGAGATCGAGTGCATGCTGAAAGCTTTGAATCTCCAGCTCGAGCTGGGCCAGTGACCATGCCGAAAGCTGGGTATAGCGGGTC
The DNA here is from genome assembly GCF_900156095.1 of Aeromonas sp. RU39B. Lineage (GTDB taxonomy): Bacteria > Pseudomonadota > Gammaproteobacteria > Enterobacterales > Aeromonadaceae > Aeromonas. The sequence continues at coordinate 77,367 of NZ_FTMJ01000002.1, read as the reverse complement.
ACAGCCTTGAAGGCGCGATCATAATTCCAGACTGACCAGACTGCGACGCCAAGAAAGGCGGTCATCAGCAAGATCATGGAAAGGAATTTACCGCGCAGCATCTTACTTTCCAGCAATAGCAGAGAGTTGCCACACCATGCGGCTGTGGTAAATCTCTTTGTCCAGTTCAGGATGTTGCGAGAGAGGGTAAATCACCCAGAGTGGTCCCTTGTTACGCAGTGTCAGCTCCTTGCCATCCTGCCGGGATGCCAGCAGCACATCAAACTGCTCACCATCAGCCAGCGGCAGTGCAGCCCAATAATCATTAAGCGCCACAGCTTTGACCTCATCACCACGAATGTTGAAGTGTTTGACCAGATCGCGCAGCAAGACACCGCGATAGACGTGCTCACCTTCGGTCCAGGGCGTTCGGGTGGTTAATTCGTGCTGAGGCAAAGCATCAAAATCGGCGCGGGTCAGCGCGATCGAGTCCTTACCATCACAACAGCCAGCCACCTTGATGGTCAACAGCGGCTCTTGTGCCAATGCACTCAGGCTGATCAGCGCGAATAACAGACCGGACAAATTGCGCAAGATGCGTCCCATATCTTCCTCCATGATGGTGTCGGACTTGCTAACTTCTTGAGATGTCATGCCTTTATATGGGCACACGCTGTCTAGAAGAGTAGTAGAGTGCAGGCCATGTGCCTATACCACTCTCGTCTAGTGTTCGAAGAAAAGCACCATATGGAAACTAAATAAAACGCTCCCGGCCGCGCTTGCGTTCAGGAGCGTTGATTACACCTAAGGATTGATTAACAGGGATTACACCTTGAACTGCCCCACCCGCTCGGCCAGATGACGAGCAAGCCTATCCAGCTCTTTACCACTGTGACTAACCGATTGGGATACTTGGCGCCCCTCACCGGCCAACTCGTCCAGCTCGGTAACACTCTTGTTGATATCGTTCATCACCGTGCTCTGCTGCTCGGTGGCCGAGGCAATCTGGAAGTTCATGTCTTGCACTTGCGCAACCAGCCCTTGAATGGAGGAGAAGGCGCTGCGCATCTGCTCGGCCATCGCCACCGAGCTCTGCACCTGCTCATGACCCTTGTCCATGGCCACCACGGCGCCGCTCACCTGTTGCTTGAGCGAGGTGATCATCGCCTGAATATCGGCTGTCGAATTCTGGGTGCGCCCCGCCAGGGTACGGACCTCATCGGCCACCACCGCAAAACCGCGCCCCTGCTCACCGGCGCGTGCCGCTTCGATGGCTGCGTTAAGCGCCAGTAAATTGGTCTGCTCGGCAATGCTTCGGATCACATCCAGCACCGTCGCGATCCGCTCCGATTCGGCCTCCAGCTGGGTCACGATCTGGCTGGCGTGTTGAATACTGCCTGAGAGCTGATGGCTCAATGTGCTGTTTGTCTCCAGCAGCGACATGCCATGATTGGCCGCTTGCTGCGCCTCATGGCTCTGCGCTGAGGTGGTTTGCGCATGTTGCGAGATATCGGCCACCGCATGGCTGATCTCGGTAATGGCAGCCACCACCGAGCTCAAATGCTGCTGTTGCTGCTCACTGACCGCTTCAGCATGGTGAACAATCTTACCCATATTGAGGGTACTTCCCTCGAGCGTGTTCACATCGGTAATCACATCCTTGATGAGCCCCTGCAACTGATCGAGCAAGCGGTTCACGCTCATCGACAGCTGGCCCAATTCATCACGGGAGACAATCGGAAGGCGGTTAACCAGATCACCGCCCCCCATGGAGATATCATCGATTTTACTGCGCACCTGATTGACCGAATTCACGATCGCTTTGGGATTGGTATAACTCAGTACCACCCCGATCAGCACAGAGATCACAGCGATGATGAGTGTCATCTGTTGACGGCTGTCACTGGTGGCCGTTGAATGTTGGTGCAGGCGCGCCCCGAGCTGATCGCCCAGCTCGCCAGCAAGGTTGTACTGCTGGCGTAACTGGTTAAACAGTGTATCGGCACCGTTCAAGAGCGTGATGGCCTGCGCTTTGTCGCCTTTGGCCAGCTGGGTGAATACCTCGGCAGAAGCGTTGTGCCAAACACTAAACTGCTGCTCAAAGTTGCTCAGACGGGAAGTGATCTCCGGATAAGCCGCCAGCGCCGCCAAAAATCCGTTCATCCGCTCATGGGCCTGCTGCACGTTTTCATCAAAGTCGGCCTTTTTAGCGCCCACCTGCGTGCTATCGGTAGCCAGAATCGCCTCATGTTCGGCCAACAAGGCCTGATAGAGATCCCGGTCGGCATTGATAACCCCTTCCACGGCAGGGAGCACGTTACCGGCTATCTGCTCGGAGTTGTGGCTAAGGGTCTCCAACGCCCGATAATTCAAGACACTGCTGAGCAAAATCAACACTGTCAGCAAGATCAACCCGGCACTGACCTTGACTCGCAAACTGTTCCAATTTCCCATTATCCCTTATCCTTAAGCGACTATTATGTTAAGAAAATGCAAGCGTGATTGACTTGCATAATATGAGTGGACGTTCGATTTATTTATCTGTTGAAATTAAATAAAACCTGCCTGCTTTTAATTTTTATAATGAATCATCACTCATATTATTCTCTATATTCAATTCCTCTTATCTCACTGTCAATCCACAGAACACAATAAATGTTCGCGGCACTGTGTATATGATGCAACGCATTCAGGCTTAAACCTAAAGATGAAATGAGTTTGAATATCAATTAGCTCAATGGAAGCATCGTGTTTTAACGTGGCCATGCTTGAATCATATGGAAAATACGCTTCTCTAACCTGCTACCTTTAAGGCCTGGCGCCACGGCCAGCATCCCGCCAGAGTGCATGGCACCTGCTTGCAGCCATAGCGCATTCACTGTATCTATCGACAAGTGAAGCTCGATAGCTTTACATGACAAAGCACGATAGGTTTGAACTTAATTGCATTCGTCATGAAATTAACAACTGGCGATGAATTAAATAATATCCAGGTGCTTCATTTTTTCACGCACTATATTTTACAAGCGAAGATTACTAGCCAAGCGATATCAGTGCATAACTGTCGCTCAAATACCTGTGCTGGGCATACCACCCTATTTCTCACAAGTGTGAGCCAAATCACTCATTGCAGTCACAGTGGAAAATAATAAGCAGTGAGCAGCGATAAAAAAAACGCAGCCAGCGGGCATCAGGCTCGCTGGCTGCGTTGATATTCACATGGGCAACATTTGCTACAGCGCAAACGTTCGCCAAGAAAGCGGCATTAGAACGGCATCTTGAAGCCGGGGGGCAGCTGCATACCGCCGGTCAGCTCAGCCATCTTGCTCTTGTTTTGCTCTTCAACACGGCGCACGGCGTCGTTGAACGCGGCGGCGATGAGGTCTTCCAACATCTCTTTGTCGTCTTCCATCAGACCTTGGTCAATCTCGACGCGGCGCACGTTGTGGTTACCCATCATGGTGATTTTGACCATACCGGCACCGGCTTCACCGGTCACTTCCATCTCGGCCAGCTGCTCTTGCATCTTTTGCATGCGATCTTGCATCTGCTGAGCCTGTTTCATCAGGTTACCGATTCCACCTTTACCAAACATATCTTGTCTCTCATCTCTTAACGGATACGGCGCCTGGCCGCGGGGCTTGCTTCACATATGGGGATGAGCAAGCAGTTTTTCAAATCCGGACGGGGCCGGTCACTCCACCAGAGGCTCAATGGAGTCAACATGCAGCTCGGCACCAAAACGCTGGCGCATAAACTGTACGTGGGGATCATGTTGCATATCACGATTCGCCTGCTCTAAAACCTGATGATAGAGACGATGCTCGACCTCAAGCGGCGTCTCCTGCCCGTCGATGACGCCCAGCTCGACCTCAACGCGCACGGTTTCACCCAGCGCCGGGGCCAGATGCTCAGCCAGCGCCTGACAGGCCCGCTCGCTGACCAGATGACGCTGCTCGGGCTTGAGGGTCAAATGCAGAAGGCCCGGCTCACGGCGCATCACCGAGTTAATCGCCAGCTGACGCAGGCGACCCGCAACCTGAGTGTGGGAGATAAGTTCAGACCAGCTATCACCGCAGTGGGCCAAGAGGCTGGAAGGCAGTAACCGCTCACCAAAGCCTGACACACTCTCTTCGGCAGACTCCAACTCATCCCAATCGATGGGGGCTCTCGCTGCAGGCTCTTCGACAACGGGCACATCCTGAGCCATAGGCGCAATCGGTGCCGGCATATCAGCGTCTAAGGCCGACACGGACGGTTGAATTGCTTCAGTCTGCGGCACTGGCAAAGACGCATCATCCAACGACCAGGGCGGCAAATCGGAGGAGGTTGAAACCACCGGTGGCGTGACCGGTGTCTGCGCCTGTGGCTGCCACGAGATCTGCGCCATGGCCGCTTCATAATCGTTCCAGCTATCGCCGTCACTTTCCTCTTCATCAGGCTCGGCGAACGCAGGATCCATCCGTCTTGCTGGCCGCACGAGGGCACTCGCCTCTTGCTGCACAGACGCGGGGGACGCGGCGACTGGCGCTGGCGTCACCACTGACGGCGCAGGCACCGCCTCGCTCACCCGAGCTGGCGGCGTATAAGGCTTGGCGGCGGTAACGGCTGGCGCCGCAGCCGGGGCATCACCCCGCAGACGGCTGCGCAGCATATTGCGCTTGCCAAGCAGCGACAGCGCACCGGAGGTATGCGGCGCCGGTGCTTCAGGCATGGGCGGCTCGGCGGCACTCTCGATCACAACGGGTGCGATCTCATTTCTCGGTGCAGCAGACGAAGCAGGCGTATCTTCGGCCTGATACCCCATCTGCTCGGCCTGAGCCATTAACTCGGTCTGCTCGGCAAAGAGCGCCTGCTCGTCGTGCTCCGGGTCCTCTGGCTCGGCTGGCGCCGTTTCAGGCTTTCCCGGCGCAGGTGCGACCACCGGCGCAGAGAGAGCAGCAACGCCCAGCGGCGCAACGGCTTGCGCCATAGTGGCAAAGCTCGCGCTCGGCAGTGCCACCCGCCGGGGCGAGAAGGCCAACATACGCAGCACCGTCATCTCAAGGCCACTGCGGCCATCCGGCGCCCAAGGCAGCTCTTTGCGGCCATTGAGGGCAATCTGATAGCAAAGCTGCACCTCTTCGGCGGCCATAGTGCGCGCCAGCTGCAGCAACAGCTCGGCCTCGGCGCCCTCCTCCTGCACACTGGCAGGCAGCAGCTGGGCCATGGCCACCCGGTGCAGCAATGATTCGAGCTCGGCATGCAGCTGATCAAAATCGGGACCGAGCGTCGCAATCTCGGCCACCTTGGCCATCGCTGCCGGACCATCCTGGCGCAGCACCGCCTCCACCAGCTGATAGAGATGGCGATGGTCGAGCGTACCGAGCATGGCGAGCACGCTCTCGAGATGGACACTGCCATTGCCGTGAGCCAATGCCTGATCGGTCAGACTGAGCGCATCGCGCATACTGCCGTCGGCTGCCTTGGCCAGCGCCAGCAGGGCGCGCGGCTCAAAGGGTTGCCCCTCCTGATCAAGCACCCACTCCAGCTGCGTGGCGATCTGGGTTTGATCCAGACTCTTTAAATGAAACTGCAGGCAGCGAGAGAGAATGGTGATCGGCAATTTCTGCGGATCGGTGGTCGCCAGCAGGAATTTGACATAGGGCGGCGGCTCTTCCAGCGTTTTGAGCAGCGCGTTGAAACTGTGGCGCGAGAGCATGTGCACTTCGTCGATGAGGTACACCTTGAAGCGGCCACGTGCCGGGCGATACTGCACGTTGTCGAGCAGCTCGCGGGTATCTTCCACCTTGGTGCGCGAGGCCGCGTCAATCTCAAGCAGATCGACGAAGTTACCCTGCTCCACTTCGCGGCAGGTATCACACTCTCCGCAGGGGTGACTGCTCACCCCGCGCTCGCAGTTGAGGCTCTTGGCCAGAATACGGGCGATCGTGGTCTTACCGACCCCACGGGTGCCACTGAGCAGGTAAGCATGGTGCAACCGCCCCTGATCCAGGGCATGAGTCAGCGCCGTCAGCACGTGCTGCTGACCAACCACCTGATCGAATGTACGGGGGCGCCACTTGCGGGCCAATACCTGATAGCTCATCGCACTCCAGAGGGGAGAAGAAACGGATCTAAACCGGGATGCTAACACAAAGGATGCGGTGGCAATACCTTGCGCGCGTGCCGGTGCGCGCGACTGACCGCTTTTCAAACGCCACAAACACAAGAGGGAAAACCGGCCGGTTTTCCCTCTCGTTTTGCAACACCTGCACAGTGCGTGCTGGCTGTCGTCAGATTACTCGCCGTCGAATTCGACCAGACTGAGCACCTTGACACCGGCTGCGGTCAGGCGGGCTTCGCCACCGAGCGCCGGCAAGGAGATCACAAAGGCAGCATCGGTCACGGTGCCACCAGCGCGGCGGATCAGTTTGACTGCGGCTTCGACGGTACCGCCGGTGGCCAGCAGATCGTCAATCACCAGCACATTGTCACCGGCAGAGATGGCATCTACGTGCATCTGCAGGGTGTCCTGGCCATATTCGAGTTCGTAAGACTCCTCGATCACTTCGCGCGGCAGTTTGCCGGGCTTGCGCACCGGAACAAAGCCAACGCCCAGCGCACAGGCGACCGGCGCACCAAAGATGAAGCCACGCGCTTCAGTACCGACGACCTTGGTAACGCCATGATCACGATAGTGCTCGACCAGCAGATCGATGGTGGTGCGAAACGCATCCGCATTCTCTACCAGGCTGGTGATATCACGGAACATGATGCCCGGCTTCGGGTAGTCGGGAATGGTTTTGATGCTGTCTTCGAGAAACTGCAGGGTATCCTGGTTCATGCTTTGACCATTTCTTCGTATCGCTAGCGCGACAAACAAAAAGGCCCGTCATTGCAAAAATGACAGGCCAACTCCATTGCATTTTGCCGCCATAGCTTAGGCACTTCACTCCTTCAATGCAACTGGCTCGACCACAGGCAAACGATTGATCCAAGTGAGCAAGATCACCATCATGATAATCAGTAGCAAACGAACCCAATCTATCGATACCACCAGCAACGAGAGACCAAACGAGAGCAGGATCATCACATTGGCACGCCGTTTGGCCGAGCGACGCATCCCGCGATAACGCTGCCAGTCATCGATCATGGGGCCGAAATGGCGCTGATTGAGCAGCCAGTGATGAAAACGCGGCGACGAGCGGGCAAACAACGCGGCCGCCAGCAACACAAACGGGGTGGTAGGTAACAACGGCACCACAATGCCGATGATGCCAAGGAGCAAACTGAGCACGCCCAGCAGGGTCAACAGATGGTTCATGGCCCCTCCGACAGGATATTCCTGCATCCTAGCAGAGATCCGGGCTGACAGCAGCGGCGCGGACAACTACAATCTCGCCTCCTTTTTATCCCAAGAGAACTGCAGCCGCCATGCACGTTACCCTGGCCCCCATGCAGGGGGTGCTCGATCACCTGATGCGCGAAACCCTCACCGCCATCAACGACTATGACCTGTGCATCAGCGAGTTTGTGCGGGTGGTTGATCAGCTGCTGCCGGCCAAGGTGTTCTACCGTCTCTGCCCGGAATTAAAGCAAGGGGGCAAAACCCGCGCCGGTACGCCGGTCCGGGTTCAGCTGCTCGGTCAGCACCCCGAGTGGATGGCCGAAAATGCCCTGCGCGCCATTGAGCTCGGTTCACCGGGCGTGGATCTTAACTTCGGCTGCCCCGCCCCCACGGTGAACAAGAGCCAGGGCGGCGCGGTGCTCTTAAAAACCCCCGAGACGGTGCATGCCATCGTCAAGGCGGTACGTGAGGCGGTGCCGGCCCACATCACGGTCAGCGCCAAGATCCGCCTTGGCTTTGAGGATAAAAGCCTCTATATGGAAAACGCCGACGCAGTCTATCAAGGCGGCGCCGATGAGCTCGCCGTGCATGCCAGAACCAAGGTCGAAGCCTACCGCCCTCCGGCGCACTGGGAATATATCGATGCCATTCGCCGCGCCCTGCCCATCCCGGTGACCGCCAACGGCGAGATCTGGAATCACCACGATGCCACGCGCTGCCAACAAGCCAGTGGTTGCGAGCGGCTGATGGTCGGGCGCGGCGCCTTGTCGCTGCCCAATCTTGCCAATGTAATGAAGCAACACTGCGCCCATCTGCGCTGGCCCGAGGTGCTGGCACTGATGGTGACGTATAGCCGCGAAGATGCTGCGGGTGATAAAGCTGACTACACCCCGAGCCGCATCAAGCAGTGGTTTTCCTACCTGGTGCGTGAATATCCGCAAGCTGACGACCTGTTTCGCCGGGTGCGCACTATCAAGGTGGCCGACGAGATCCGTGCTGCATTGGAGCTTGAAATGGTCCGCCTGCAGAGCACCTTGGCCTGATCAATCCCGTCGGTTTGGCCGTCGCGGCGCTGCCGCATTTCTGCTGTAATAGCCAGGTTGTCGCCGCGTTTCTGTGATGGCGCCACGCTGTCATGAAAGGATGCGCGATGTTTGCTGGTGTTATGTTTGCCCTGCTGGCGGGTTTGATGTGGGGCTTGGTGTTTGTCACTCCGCTGTTATTACCGGATTACCCGGCAACCCTGCTCTCTTGTGGCCGTTATGTGGCCTTTGGCCTGGTGGTGCTGCCGCTGGCGTGGCGCGCTCGCCGCCGTCTGGCTCAACTGTCGAGAAGTGACTGGCAAGAGGCGCTGGCCCTGACGCTGGTGGGCAACCTGCTCTACTATTTCCTGCTGGCAAGCGCCATTGGTCATATCGGCGCGCCGCTGGCGACCATGATCATCGGCACCCTGCCGGTGGTGACGGCGCTAAGCGCCAACCTGCTCTATGGCAACCGTGACGGACGACTGCCTGCCCGGCGCCTCTATCCGGCACTGCTGATCATTGCCGCAGGACTTTATCTGGTGAACCGGGCCGAACTGGCCTGGCAGCCGGTAAGCCTTGGCCAGCAACTGCTCGGCCTCTCCCTCGCCTCTGCGGCTGTGGTGTGCTGGACTTGGTATCCCCTGCGTAACGCCCGCTGGCTCAGAGCCCACCCCCATCGCAGTGCTGCCGTCTGGGCCACGGCGCAAGGGCTGGTGACACTTCCGGTGGCGCTGATTGCCTATCTGCTCGGTTGCCTGCAACTGAGCCTGACCACCCCCGATTTTTCCCTCCCCTTTGGTCCAACGCCGTGGCGGTTTATCGGCCTGATGGCCACGGTGGGGCTGTTTTGTTCCTGGGTGGGAACCCTGTGCTGGAACGCCGCCAGCCAGCGTTTACCTACCGTACTGGTCGGCCCCTTGCTGGTGTTTGAAACGCTGGCCGCCCTGCTCTATGCCTTTGTGCTGCGCCAAACCCTGCCCGGCACCGGAGTGCTACTCGGAGTGGTCTGTCTGGTGGTGGGTGTGCTGGCCGTGGTCAGTGCCGCCCCCAAACCGGCGCGGCAGGAAAAAGGGGGCAATGCACAGTTAACTTGACACATGTCATCTTGACCCCGATGGTGGGTCTCTATACTAACTCCACTGTTTTCAGCCTGTTGGGGGCACTGTGTGTGAATTGAGCGAGGCCCGGCTGGCCCACTTTCGTCAACGTCTGGAAGAGAACTGGCATCGGCTGCGCGCCGATCTGGTAGCGCGCCTGGCGGCGGCCCAGTTGATTGAGTCCGGCCGCACTCCCGCCGAATCCGATGTCGAACAACTGGTGCAACTGGCTCGCCGGGTATTACCGGCCCAGTTCGAGCCGCAACTGGCCCAGCTGATCCACGTTGACGCAGCACTATGCCAGATGGAGCTTGGGCTCTATGGCCTGTGCTCCGACTGTGAAGAGCCGCTGGAGCTGGCCGCGTTGGAAAACGATCCTGCCACCCAGCGCTGTCCGCGCTGTGAGACGCGCTATCGCAAGGGTAACCATACCCGCGAGCTTTAATGTATAAAGGGATACCAGCAGGCCGACATCACGTCGGCCTGTTTCATTTCTACTACCCTTCGCCCCCCGCTTACGAGGTCAGCCCCTGCAGTGCCGCAACCAGTCGGCCAGTATGCTCACGAGCACGACGCTCGACCAACTCCTGCGTGTTATACACTCCCGGGATGTAGACCATGCCGTGACTCCACACTGGTGGCTGATACACCATACCGGTCAGATAGGCGAGTTGCTCCAGCGGTTTGAGCAGCTCAGCAATTGGGAAGTGGTTATAACCCAGCGGGGTATACGCCTCTTTCGGACCGCCGATGGTCAGGGAGAGCAGCAGCGGCTTACCCTTGAGCTTGTCCCCTTCCGGGCCATAGGCAAAATTGAACGTCAGCACCTCGTCGATCCACTTTTTCAGCAGCGCCGGCACCGAGTACCAGTAGAAGGGAAATTGCAGTACCACCACGTCGGCATCGAGCAAGGCTTGCTGCTCGGCAGCAACGTCGATGCGAAAATCAGGATAACGTTCATCAAGACGCCGCACCGTGATGGTATCGATGGCCTGCTCCAGCTCTGCGAGGATCACCCGGTTGGTGTAAGAGTGGGACAAATCGGGATGACCGGAAATAACCAGCACCTTGCTCATGATGCGTTCTCCTATGGAACCCAATTAAATGGACAGGCACCACTATAAAGAGGAAAACTGTTTATTTTTAGACGCAATTAATCAAAATGATTGTTAGCCATTAACTAACAGCTGCAGGATATTTGATGAGAGGCTCCACCTTCCACTGCCTGATGATCTTCCACTGTATCGTGCAGGAGGGCTCGATTCGGGCTGCCGCGAGACGCCTCGAGATGTCGGCACCCACCGTGAGCCTGGCCCTCAAACAGCTGGAGCAGACGGTGGGGCTGCCCCTGTTTCGCCGCACTACCCGCAGCATGGAGCTGACCGAAGCGGGCAGCCAGTTGCACAGCCAGACCGCGCACGTCATGTCGGCGCTCGACAGTGCCATGGATCAGGTCGGTCAGCATGGCCGCGCCCCAACCGGTAAGGTGCGCCTCACCCTGCCACGCTTCGTATTTCAACGCTTTGTGCAGCCGCTCTACGCCGGGTTTTGTCGGCAATACCCGGATATCGAGCTCGAGTTGCACCTCTCTGATGCCACGGTGGATATATTGCGCGAAGGGATCGATCTGGGCATTCGCTTGGGCGATCGCGTCGATGAAGGGATGGTGGCTCGACCCTTGAGTGGTCCGCTGCGTGAGGCGCTGTTTGCTTCGCCGGATTATCTGGCCGAACACGGCACGCCGACCACCCCTTCGGCGCTCAGCGCGCACCGGCTGATCCGCTACCGCTTTGTCACCGCCAACCGGCTGTCGCCGCTGCGTTTGGCTCTTGATGACAACATGCCCACACCCGACATGAGCACCGCGCTTATCGTCAACGATACCGATGCGATGATCGATGCCGCAATACAGGGGTTGGGGATTGGCAAGATGATCGAACCGGTCGCCGCGCCCCATCTGGCGGCAGGGACGCTACTGCCGGTGCTCGAACCTTACTGGGTGACCTATCCCGGGTTACATATCTATTACCAAAAGCAGAGTGCCCAGGCTGGCCGGGTACGCGCTCTGATTGACTATCTGCTGGCCCATCGCCTGCAGCCCTGAGATAAAACAGGGCGCTGTTGCGCCCCGTTTTCACTGTTTTTCCAGCAGATGCCCCACCAGCTCGTGGCGCCAGCCACACAGCAGGCTCGGCCGCTCCACGGTGGCGCGCTGCGCCTCGGGCAGGCGCCAGCTCCAGGTGAAGTATTGATGGATGATCTTCTTGCTGGCAATAAGCTCAGGCGGCACCCCGCTCTCTTTGGCCTTCTCCTCCACCAGTGCCTTGATGCGCTTGAGCTCGCTCTTGTACTGAGGGAAATCGACCAAGCGACGCACCCGATCCGGCCAGCTGTCCGGATTGCCAGACTGGGCACGGGCCACGATATCGAGCAGAGTTTTGCCGTGAATTTTGATCTCGATGGGCAGCAGACCCAGATCGCCGAGCTCGCGCAACGAGGTCGGACGGCTCTCGGCCACCTTGAACAGGCTCAGCTCCTTGATAACAAAGTTAACGGCCAGATCGCGGCGCACCGCCTCTTTTTGCCGCCAGGCAGCCAACTCACGCAGGATGGCAAGCTCACGGCGGCCAAGCAGCCAGGCGTTGCCGATGTCGAGATACGCCTGATAGGGATCACTGATGCTCAGTTTGCGCGCGCAGTGATTGCGGCACTCCTCTTCAAACCAGGCCAGCTTGCCACTCTGTGCAAGTCGCGCCATCACCTTCTGGTAAAGCGGTGCCAGATAGAACACATCTGCGGCGGCATAGTCGAGCTGGCGCGGGCTGAGCGGGCGGGCCAGCCAATCGGTACGCGCCTGATCTTTGACAAGCTCGACGCCGAGAAAGTCATTGACCAGCGCGCCAAATCCGACCGACACACCATAGCCAAGAAACGCGGCCGCGAGCTGGGTGTCGTGCATCTGGGCCGGCAGATGGCCGGCTTCATGCTGGATGAGCTCCAGATCTTCGCTCGACGCATGCAACACGCTGATGGTGCCGGGGCGAACCAGTCGATCCCACAGCGGACGCAGATTGACCGTCAGGGGATCAATCAGTGCCAGACTGGCGCCATCATAGATTTGAAACAGCCCAAGCTGGGGATAGTAGGTGCGGGTGCGCACGAATTCGGTGTCGATCGCCAAAGGCGCATCGGTAAGTCCGGCGAGGAACTGCTCCAGCGCCGCCTGATCACAAATGAATTGGTATTGCATGCTGTCGCCTTGTGGTGACAACCCCCGAAAACAACAGCGCCGTGGCACAAACCACGGCGCTTGAGCAGGCGGGGGCCTTGCTACTTACTGCTTGGCAAGCTCCTCGTCACGCAGTACGCGACGCAGGATTTTACCAACGTTGGTTTTGGGTAATTCGTCACGAAATTCTACCACTTTCGGTACTTTATAGGCAGTCAGATGTTTGCGGCAATGAATAATCACCTCATCTTCGGTCAGTGACTTGTCCTTGCGTACAACAAAGATTTTCACCACCTCGCCGGACACAGGGTTAGGCATGCCGATGGCCGCCACTTCCAGTACCTTGCCATGCATGGCAACGACGTCTTCGATTTCGTTCGGATAGACGTTAAAGCCCGAGACCAGAATCATGTCTTTCTTGCGATCGACAATTTTGAAAAAGCCCTGCTCGTCGCACACGGCGATATCACCGGTACAGAGCCACCCATCCTGAATCACCTCGGCGGTGGCTTCGGGACGCTGCCAGTAACCGACCATCACCTGCGGGCCGCGCACCTGCAGCTCACCCGGTTGGCCAATCTCAGTCACCACGTTGCCCGCATCATCCACCAGACGAATATCGGTAGAGCAGACCGGCAAGCCGATGGAGCCGTTGTAAGACTCAAGATCGTAGGGGCAGACGCTCACCAGCGGCGCGCACTCGGTCAGACCATAGCCTTCCAGCAGCGGGACACCGGCCAGCTTTTGCCACTTTTCGGCTACCGCTCTTTGCACCGCCATGCCACCACCGATGGTGAGCTTGAGGCGCTCAAAGTTGATGGCGTTGAACTCTTCATTGTTAATCAGGGCGTTAAAGAGCGTGTTAACCCCGGTAATGCAGGTAAAGGGGTAGCGCTTGATCTCTTTGACAAAGCCGGCGATGTCGCGGGGGTTGCTGATCAGCAGGTTGTAGCCACCCAGTTGCAGGAACAACAGGCAGTTTACCGTCAGCGCAAACACGTGATAGAGCGGCAGCGCCGTGACCACCAGCTCTTTGCCCGGGGTCAGGCGCGGGCCATAGACGCCGAGGCACTGCTCAACGTTGGCGATCATGTTGCGGTGGGTGAGCATGGCCCCCTTGGAGAGGCCGGTAGTGCCGCCGGTATATTGCAAAAACGCGATGTCACTACCGCGAATTTCCGGTTTCACATACTGAAGAAAACGGCCGCTCGAAAGCGCGTGGCGCATGGAGCTGGCGCCCGGCAGATGATACTTGGGGACCAGCTTTTTAACGTACTTGACCACGAAGTTAACCAAGGTGCCCTTGGCCAGCCCCAGATTATCGCCCATACGGGTCAGGATCACGTGCTTGACCGGCGTGTTGTAGACCACCTTCTCGAGGGTATGCGCAAAGTTGGAGACAATCACGATGGCTTTAGAGCCGGAGTCTTTGAGCTGATGCTCGAGCTCGCGCGGGGTGTAGAGCGGGTTGACGTTCACCACGGTGAGGCCCGCACGCAAAATACCGAACACGGCGATGGGGTATTGCAGCAGGTTGGGCATCATCACCGCCACGCGGTCGCCCTTCTCCAGCTTGAGATCATTTTGCAGGTAAGCGGCAAAGGCCCGGGACTGCTCTTCGAGACGACGATAGGTGATGGTTTCACCCATGTTGACGAAGGCCGGCAGGTCGGCAAATTTCGCCACCGACGCTTCAAACATCTCAACCAGAGAGCCGTACTTGTCTGGGTCGATCTCGGCGGGGACTCCTGCCGGATAGCGGTTCAGCCAGACTTTTTCCACGAGATTCTCCTGCATATAAAGAACTTGTGCGCTCACCTTGCCCCCTCCCAAATTAATCAACGAAGCGATGATTAAATCGCTCGTTTCGAGCTCAGACTCTAACGGAGAAGAATGTTGACACAATGCAACATGAATTAACAGCGAATTAACAGGACGCGCCGCACAAATTGACAATTCGATGAAATAGGGCTGGCATTCTAGCGAAGAGCGCAGAATTTTTCGATACAAAGGGCCGTGTCAGCGGGACTTTCCATGTGAAAATGGTGACCTCCCGCAATTTTTTCGCACCGCAGTTGCGAAATCGCAGCACGGCGCACATCCGCCGCCTCTCCCAGTTCGGGGAAACCATGGCTGCCGCGAATAAATAGCACGGGAGCGGTGATGGCATGCAGCAGCGCCAATGCCTGTCCTTCGCTCATCCGCAGCGGCGATTGTTCGCGTAACGCAGGATCGCTGCGCCACCCAAAGCGGCCATCCTGTTCCTTGAGATTGCGCTCAACAATCAAGGTGGCAGACGCCTCATCGAGATCGCCCACCTGACGGCGCGCCGCGACCGCCTGCGCCGCACTGGCAAAGCCCGGATGCTGACGCCGCGCCGTATTGAGACGCCGCTCCAGTACGCGGCGGATCTGTGCAGGAACTGTACTGTCCGGCTGGCTGAGCGGCCCTAATCCTTCGAGCAAGATGAGCCGCTCTACCCGTTCGGGAAAGACACCGGCATAGGCCGACGCGACCAGTGCCCCAAGCGAATGCCCGAGCAAGATAAAACGCGACCAGCCGGCAGCCACCGTGATGCGGTGCAGATCATCGACCCAATCGATAAACACATACGGTGAAGATTTGTGGCTCGAATGGCCATGGCCCGGCAGATCAAAGGCCACCAGCTGATAACCGTGCAGGTGTGCGGCCAACGGCCGGAAGCTCTCGCTGTTATCCAGCCAGCCGTGTAGCGCCACAATAAGCGGCGCCTGCGGATCGCCACTGGCTTGCCAGGCAATGGTGCGTCCATCGGCAAGGCGCAGCTCGCCGTGTCTCTCCCAGGCGTTCATCAGGGGCGGCGGCGCGGCCAATCGTCGTCAAAGCCGCCAAAAAAGGGGCGCACGTAACGAATTTCCACATCCTTCACCGGTGGCCAGAGCTTGCTCTTTTGCACCTTGATGACCGAGAACCGGTAGGAATGCTGATCAATCTTGCCATCGACCGTCTCGGCCAGCTGGCCCAAGACGCTGAGGGTGCGCCCCTTGGCATAGAGTGTGGGGTCGGCAAAACCGGCTACCAGCGCCAGGAACCGCCCCGGGCTGTGCTCCATCTGCTCTGGCGCACCATTGGCCTGAAGAGGCACCACCACCACTTCGATCACGCTCTGATCCGCTTCGTTACGTACACTGGCGATAATGCCGCTCCAGCGCGCCATGGCACCCGGTCGGTTCAGCGCCGGCGCATAGGGCAGCAAGGCCGATTCCGGCTGATAGGCCAGCTCGGGCGGCGCAGCAGCGCAGGCGCTGAGCAGACTCGCCAGCAGGAACCCGGCAACAAGACGAAGTACACGCGCAAACGACAAGGTGGTTGGCATCGGACTCTCCTTCATGGTGGGTATCACGCTGGTTTGTTGGCTACAGACCGATAGATTCAATGTGCGAAAAAGGCGCACCTGCGATTACTCGCGCCCCGGCAGTTTCTTCCAGGTCACCTTGTCGCGCAAGTACACCGGCGTCGCCGCCTCGACCGGCACGGCGTCACCTGCTTCCCACGCGGCCTTGGCCAGCGGGAGCATATCCTCTGCCATCGGCAGTTGCGCTCCACTGGCAACCACTTGCTGCTCTGCAAGGGTCAACACCTCGGCATAGGTGGTAAAGCCGGTCCCGATGCTATGCCAGCTGCCGGGCAGCGTCGCTTCGGCGGCTAACACCTGCGGAGCGATCACCCGCTCCTCGCCGGTTAACACCATCAGGCCATCGCGCATTTCATACTGGCCGACATACACTTCGTTCATGCGCGCATCGATGGCCGCCAGCACACGGGTCGCTCCATCCCGGCGCTGCGCCCCTTGCGCCATCGCGGCCAACGTAGAGATGCCGATCATCGGCTTGTCAGCCCCGAGCGCCAGGCCTTGCGCCACACCGATACCAATGCGCACCCCGGTAAACGAGCCGGGGCCGCGGCCAAAGGCGATGGCATCAAGATCTTCGAGGGTAATGCCGGCCTCATCGAGCAGCGATTGCACCATCGGCAGGATCTTGCGGGTGTGGTCGCGCGGCGCCTCTTCAAAACGGGAAAACACCTGCTCACCCATCAACAGGGCGGCCGAGCAGGCCTCGGTGGCAGTATCAACGGCCAGGATCTTCAACACGCTACATCCTCAACTTGGCTGGGAATCTGATTGAAAAAGTCGCCGAGCCGCGCCAACTCGCGGGTACGCGGAATGGCCGGCAGACTCTTGAGAAAGGTTGCGCCGTAAGCGCGGTTGACCAGACGCGGGTCGCAAATGACCAGCACGCCGTGATCCGAGCGATCACGGATCAGCCGCCCCACCCCCTGTTTCAGGGCAATCACCGCCTTGGGCAACTGGATATCGGAGAAAGGATCGCCACCGCGCAGCCGGCAATCCTCAACCCGGGCTTTAAGCAGCGGATCATCGGGCGAGGCAAACGGCAACTTGTCGATAATAACACAGGAGAGCGCTGCGCCGCGCACGTCGATCCCCTCCCAAAAACTGGCGGTGGCCACCAGCACGGCATGACCGTTTTCGACAAACGTCGCCAGCAGCCGGGACTTGCTGTCCTCCCCCTGCATCAGGATGGTCCGCCCGGCCTCGCGGCGCAGCACTTCGCTCACCTGACGCATGGCCTGATGGCTGGTGCAAAGGAAAAAGCAGCCGCCGGGGGTGCGGTTAATCAGCGGAATCATCATGTTTGCCAGCTGCTCGGCCCGGCCAAAGACGTTGGGCTCAGGCAGACACCGTGGTACACATAAACGGGCCTGGGCGCTGTAATCAAACGGACTATCGAGCACCAGCTCGGCACTGCCAGCGAGCCCCAACTCACTGGCAAAGTGGGCAAAATGGCCATCGACCGTCAGGGTGGCCGAGGTGAAAATCCAGCTCACCTCGGGGCGCAGCACCTCGGCGCCAAAACGCTCGGCCACCGACAGCGGCGTGAGATTGAGCGAAAAGTGCAGGCGGCTGCACTCAAACCAGTAAGAGCAGCCGGTTTGATTAAGTGCCAGCACCTCACCAAGGCGCCCCTTTATCTCGCTCACCCGCTCAAAACATTGATCCAGCCGCTCCCCGCGACCAAGCGCCAGTTTCAGCACGTCATAACACAGAGTGAGCGCATCGGTGAGGCGAGCCAGCGCCTGTCCCCAATAACTGTTTTTGATCATGTCGCGGGTGTTGCCGCGCCCGCTCTCGATGCCAAAGGCGAGCCGCAGATCCTGACTGGCAATCTGCAGGCGATCGGCCGCCTTGCCAAGCTGGGCCATGTCCTGCGCTTCACTGCGATAGGCCAGTTGAATATCCTGCGCCAAGTCTTGCAGGGAGCGGCTCGAAACCGACTTGCCAAAATAGCCGGTGGCAATCTCGGGCAGCTGGTGCGCTTCGTCAAAAACATACACCTGGGCTTCGGGCACCAACTCACCAAATCCGGTGTCTTTCACCGCAAGATCGGCGAAAAAGAGGTGATGATTGATCACGACCACCTGAGCATCCATGGCCCGGCGGCGAGCCACCACCAAATGGCAATCATCGTAATAGGGGCAATCGCGCCCCAGGCAGTTGTCGTTGGTGCTGGTGATGTGCGCCAGGATTTCTGCGTTCTCCTGCAAGCCCGGAATATCCCCCACATCGCCGGTGGTGGTGGTGCCGGACCAGGAGCGGACCTTGACCAAATCGGCCAATACTTCGGCCTTTTGCAGGTGCGACTCGCTCATCAGGTTGTGCAGGCGCTCAAGGCAGAGGTAGTTGCTGCGCCCTTTGAGTAGCGCGACCGGACGGGCGTAATCAAGCGCCCCGATGATGGTCGGTAAATCCCGGTGATAGAGCTGCTCTTGCAGGTTCTTCGAGCCTGTGCTGATAACGATGCGCTGGCCCGAGGCCAGGGCTGGCACCAGATAAGCGTAGGTTTTGCCGGTCCCGGTGCCCGCCTCAACCAGCAGACGGCCGTGGGCGCCAATTGCCTGCTCGACGGCGCGAGCCATCTCCAGCTGGGGAGCGCGAGCAACAAAACCGTCGATATGACGAGACAGGGCGCCATCGGGGGCAAACAGGGTGTGAACAGACATCAGGTGCGGGCGTCGTGACCAAAAGCCCGAGTATACCAAAAGCGAGCGTCAGACGAAGAGGTCAATCTGGTGCGGAGGATCTTCCGGCACTTCCCCTTCGGTGGGCTGGTGTGGGGGACGCACCTGCGGCTTGGCTTGCTGCTTGCTCTGCTCACGGCTATCGGGGCTGCTCGGGTCAATACGCGGTTTCTTGGCAATGGCCCGCACGTCCCGCGGCACTGTATCAGAGCCGGGCGCGGCGGGGGCACGAGGCAAGATGGAGTAGATGAGATCCTGATTGGCCATTTTGCGCTCCTGGCAGCACTGCCTGTCTCTATCAATCATGGTTGATGATTTATCGACCGGCCGCCTGCGAACTTGACCTTGTAGTTTTATTTCATACGGGGGTTGCAATTTCGCTCCAGATGGGTAATTTAAAACCACATCGGCGTCTAAGAAGACGGCCACCTGTTTGTTAAGTGAGAGAACACCATGTCCACCCTGCTGAAAGCTCATCATCACCACCACCATCATCCCGAATAGTCTTTCAGGAGGTTGGCTGCTGGAAGACCGATACTGGTGACTTCCACAGGCCCTCGATCAGCAGACCCTCGGAAGCACCGCTTCCGAGGGTTTTTTGTTTTTAGTTAAAGGAAAATTGAGCAATGGAAACACAACGTCTGCGTATCGCAATGCAAAAGTCCGGCCGTCTTAGCCAGGATTCCCAAGCCCTGCTCAAAAGCTGCGGCCTCAAGATCAACCTGCTCGAGCAGCGGCTGATTGCCCACGTCGAAAACATGCCCATCGACATTCTGCGCGTACGTGACGACGACATCCCGGGTCTGGTGATGGATGGCGTGGTGGACCTTGGCATCATCGGTGAAAACGTGCTGGAAGAAGAGCAGCTGCGCCGTCAGGCTCTGGGACTGGCCGCCGAGGTCAAAACCCTCAAGCAGCTCGACTTCGGAGGCTGCCGCCTGTCGCTGGCAGTGCCGCGCGAGCTCGATTACACCGGCGCCGAGTGCCTTGCCGACAAGCGTATCGCCACCTCCTACCCCGGCTTGCTCAAGCGCTTTTTTGCCGAGCGTGGCCTGCCGTTCAAAAGCGTGATGCTGGGCGGCTCGGTGGAAGTGGCCCCGCGCGCCGGTCTTGCCGATGCCATCTGCGATCTGGTCTCAACAGGCGCTACGCTCGAAGCTAACGGTCTGAAAGAGGTGGAAGTTATCTACCGCTCCAAGGCCGTGCTGATCCAGGCCGCCCAACCCCTTGAGAGCAGCAAGCAGCAGCTGATCGACAAGCTGATGCCGCGCATTCAAGGCATGTTGCAGGCGCGTGAGAGCAAATACATCATGCTGCACGCTCCGAAAGAGAAGCTTGAGGCGATCACCTCCCTGCTGCCGGGCGCCGAGCACCCGACCATCATGCAGCTGGCTGGCGACACCAATCAGGTCGCCCTGCATGTGGTCTCTAGCGAAACCCTGTTCTGGGAAACCATGGAGCGCCTCAAGGCCCTCGGTGCCAGCTCGATTCTGGTGCTGCCCATCGAGAAGATGATGGAGTAAGGCGATGAAAACCTGCGACTGGAACATCCTCTCTTTAGCCGAGCAGCGCAGCCTGCTCGAGCGCCCGGCACTGGCCAACGCCGAATCGCTGGCCACGACCGTGAGCGGCATCATTGCTCAGGTGCGCCGCGACGGTGATGCAGCGCTGCGCGAGTTGTCGCGCCGCTTCGAGCGGGCACCGCGTGAAACACTGCGCATCAGCGAGCAAGAGTTCGCTGCCGCCGATGCGCGCCTAGGCGATGAGATCAAATCTGCCATTCGCCAGGCGATCGGCAATATCCGCACCTTCCACGCCGCCCAGGCGCAGCCGGTGCTGCGCGTGGAAACCCAACCGGGGGTAGTGTGCGAGCTGCGCACTCAACCGATTGCCCGGGTTGGCCTTTATGTGCCGGGCGGCAGCGCGCCGCTCCCCTCGACTGTGATGATGCTGGCGATTCCGGCCGCCATCGCCGGTTGCCGCGAGGTGGTGCTGTGCACCCCCTCCCCAGCCAGTGACGAGATCCTGTTTGCCGCCCGAGCTTGCGGCGTGGAGAAGGTGTTCGCCATCGGCGGCGCCCAAGCTATTGCCGCCATGGCCTATGGCACCGAGAGCATTCCCAAGGTTGACAAGATCTTTGGCCCGGGCAACAGCTATGTGACCGAAGCCAAGCGTCAGGTCAGCCAGGATGTGCGCGGCGCCGCCATTGACATGCCCGCCGGCCCCTCCGAGGTGTTGGTGATTGCCGATGAGACCGCCAACCCGGCCTTTATTGCCGCTGACCTGCTCTCCCAGGCCGAGCACGGCCCGGACAGCCAGGTGGTGCTGGTGACCGACAGCCAGACACTGGCGGCCAGGGTCAAAGAAGAGGTCGAGCGTCAGCTGGCGCAACTGGCGCGACGCGACATCGCCGCCAAGGCGCTCGAAAGCAGCCTGATTTTGCTGTGTGCCAACATTGATGAAGCCTGCGCCATCTCCAACATCTATGCCCCCGAGCACCTGATTGTGCAGACCCGCGATCCACGCGCCCTGCTCGGTCAGCTGGAAAACGCCGGCTCCATCTTCCTCGGCCCCTGGACGCCGGAGTCGGTAGGCGATTACGCCAGTGGCACCAACCACACCCTGCCGACCTATGGCTATGCGCGTACCTGCTCGAGCTTGGGACTGGCCGACTACCAGCGCCGCTACACGGTGCAGGAGCTGACAGCGGACGGGCTCAAAGGGCTGGGACCGATTGTCGAGCGCATCGCCGAGTCGGAAGGACTGGGCGCCCACAAAAATGCCGTGACCCTGCGTTTGAACGCACTGAACTGATAAAAGGACGTCTCATGAGTATCAAGGATCTGGCCCGGCGCGCGGTGCGTGCACTTACTCCCTACCAGTCAGCGCGCCGCATTGGCGGCAAGGGGCACGTCTGGCTCAATGCCAACGAGGCACCGCTTGCCTACCCGTTTACCATCAGTGCCGATCGCCTCAACCGCTATCCCGAGTGCCAACCGCCGCAGGTGGTCGACTCTTACGCCGCCTATGCCGGCGTCAATGCCGATCAGGTACTGGTCAGCCGTGGCGCCGATGAGGCCATCGAGCTGGTCATTCGCACCTTTTGCGAAGCCGGCCAGGATCAGGTGATGATCTGCCCGCCCACCTATGGCATGTACGCCATCAGCGCCGAAACCTGTGGGGTGGGAATTGTCGAAGTGCCGCTCACCACGCGCCGCCAGCCTGACTGGGGCGAAATCAAGAGCCGCCTGTCAGACGTCAAGGTGGTGTTTCTCTGTTCCCCCAACAATCCGACCGGCGATCTGGTCGGCCGCGACGGGTTGATTGATCTGCTGGAAACCGCCGACAGCCGCGCACTGATTGTGGTGGACGAGGCCTATATCGAGTTCTGCCCCGAGGCGAGCGTGGTCGATTTGCTTGCCCGCTACCCCAACCTGATTGTCACCCGGACCCTCTCCAAGGCGTTTGCCCTGGCCGGGATCCGCTGTGGCTTTACCCTGGCCAGCGCCGAGATCATCAGCCTGCTGGCCAAGGTGATTGCCCCCTACCCCATCCCGGATCCGGTGGCGCAGATTGCCAAGCAGGCGCTTTCGAAAGATGGCATGGCCCTGATGCAGGAGCGGGTGCGCGAGCTCAACGCCCAGAAAGCTCGCCTTAAGGCTGAACTCAAAACGCTGCCGTGCGTGCGCGAAATCTTCGAAGACAAGGGCAACTTTGTGCTGGTGCGCTTTACCGATGGCGCCCGCGTCTTTGCGGCCATGAAAGAGTCCGGCATCATACTGCGTGATTTTTCCAACAAGCCAACCCTGGCCGACTCGGTGCGTATCACCATCGGTTATCAGGGCGAAATGGACGCCGTGCTCACCGTGCTGCGCGATATCAGGTAAGGAGACCTTATGAGCACACCGTTTCTTTTTATCGACCGTGACGGCACCCTGATTGAAGAGCCGGTCACCGACAAGCAGGTAGACCGTCTCGACAAGCTGCGCTTTGAGCCCATGGTGATCCCGGTTTTGCGCGAATTGCAGGCCGCCGGATTTACCCTGGTGATGGTGACCAATCAGGATGGGCTGGGCACCGCGAGCCTGCCGCTTGAAAATTTCCAGCCGCCGCATGATCTGATGATGCATCTGTTTGAATCACAAGGTGTTAACTGGGAGAAGGTGCTGATCTGTCCGCACTTCCCGGGCGATGGCTGCAGCTGCCGCAAGCCGCACCTCGGGCTGGTCAAGGAGTACCTGGCTTCCGGTCGTATCGACTACAGCCGCTCGTTTGTGATTGGCGATCGTCAAACTGACATCCAACTGGCCGACAACATGGGCATTACCGGGCTTCGCTACCACCCGACCGAGAACAACTGGCTGGCGATTCGTGACCAGCTGCTCGGCTGCGGCCGCAAGGCTGAAGTGGTGCGCAATACCAAAGAGACCCGCATCCGCATCGCGGTGGATCTCGACCGCGCCGGTGGCAACCGCATCAATACCGGGCTCGGCTTTTTTGATCACATGCTCGACCAGATTGCCACCCACTCCGGTATCCAGATGGAGGTTGAGGTGAGCGGCGATCTGCACATCGATGATCACCACACGGTGGAAGACACCGGCATCGCGCTCGGTCAGGCGCTGAAAATGGCGCTCGGCAACAAGCGCGGCATTGGCCGGTTCGGCTTTGTGCTGGCCATGGATGAGGTGCAAGCCGTGATCGACGCCCGCCCGCTCACCGAGCAAGAGGTCGGCACCGCCATGGATTTGAGCGGTCGTCCCTACTTTGTGTTTGATTGCCCGAGTGGGTTTGGCCGCGATCAGGTCGGTGAGCTGGCTACCGAAATGGTGCCGCACTTCTTTCGCTCGCTCTCCGATGCCATGGCCATCACCTTGCAGATGAAGGTCGGTAGCGGCAACACCCACCATCAGGTCGAGGCGCTGTTCAAGGGCTTTGGCCGTGCGCTGCGCCAGGCAGTGCGGATCGAGGGCACTGATCTCCCCTCGAGCAAAGGAGTGCTGTAAATGAAGCTGGTGATTATCGACACGGGCTGCGCCAACCTGGCATCGGTGCGGATGGCATTCGAGCGGCTGGGGGTCAACCCCGTCGTCAGCCGTGAGGCGAGCGTGATTGAGTCGGCCGATAAGCTGATCCTGCCGGGTGTCGGCACGGCGGTGGCCGCCATGAAAAATCTCAATGAGCGCGCGCTGGTGCCGCTTATTCGCGCCGCCAAACAGCCGTTACTCGGCTTTTGCCTCGGCATGCAGATGCTGGCCGAAGCCTCCGAAGAGAGCATGAATGATGATCCCGAGATTAGCTGTCTGGGCATTATTCCGGGCAAGATCCGCTTGATGCAGGTGGGCGATCTGCGCTTGCCACACATGGGCTGGAACCAGATTTGGCACGACGAGACCCACCCGCTGCTCAAAGGTATCCCAAGTGGCAGCCACTTCTATTTCGTCCACTCCTACGCCCTTGAGGTGACGGATGCGACCCTGGCCACCTGCGATTACGGTGCTCCCTTTACCGCCATTGCCGGCAAAGAGAACTTCTTCGGTGCCCAGTTCCACCCCGAGCGCTCCGGCGCCGTGGGTGCCCGCCTTCTGCAAAACTTTCTGGAGCTGTGACTGGCATGATTATTCCGGCAATTGATTTGATTAACGGCCAGGTGGTGCGTCTTTATCAGGGCGACTACGGCCAGAAAACCGAATACTCCAGCGATCCGCAGGGGCGCTTTGACGACTATGTGGCGCAAGGTGCCACCCAGCTGCATCTGGTCGATCTGGATGGCGCCAAGAACACCACGGCCCGTCAACTGGCCTTGATTGGCCAGCTTCTCAGCCACACCGCCGCTCCGGTGCAAGTCGGTGGCGGTGTGCGTAGCGAGCAAGACGTGGCTGATCTGCTGGCCGCCGGCGCCAACCGGGTGGTGGTGGGCTCCACGGCGGTCAAACACCCGGCCATTGTGATGGGCTGGATGGAGAAATATGGCCCAGAGCGCATCGTGCTGGCGCTGGATGTCAACATCGGCGCCGACGGTGTGCGCCGCATTGCAGTGGCCGGCTGGCAAGAAGAGAGCGACACCACCATCGAGTCACTCATCGAAACCTTCCTGCCGGCAGGGCTCAAGCATGTGCTCTGTACCGACATCAGCCGCGACGGTACCCTGCAAGGCACCAACGTGGCCCTCTACCGGGATCTCTGTGCCCGTTTTCCGTCCGTCGCCTTCCAGGCCTCCGGTGGCATCGGCTCGCTGGCCGACATTGAGGCGCTCAAAGGCTCTGGCGTGGGCGGCATCATTCTGGGCCGGGCCCTGCTCGAGGGAAAATTTAGCGTGGCCGAGGCAATTGCCTGCTGGGCCGAACAGGAGGTGCGCTGATGCTGGCACGTCGCATTATTCCCTGTCTGGACGTCAAAGATGGCGTGGTGGTCAAGGGGGTTCAGTTTCGTAACCACGAGGTGATGGGCAATATCGTCGATCTGGCGCGCCGTTATGCCGCCGAAGGGGCCGATGAGCTGGTGTTTTATGACATCACCGCCTCGAGTGACAGTCGCGTGGTCGATAAAAGCTGGGTCAGCCGGGTCGCCGAGGTGATTGACATCCCCTTCTGCGTCGCTGGCGGCATCAAGAGTGTGGAAGACGCGCGCCAGGTGCTTGAGTTTGGTGCCGACAAGGTCTCTGTCAACTCGCCGGCGCTGGCCGACCCGACCCTGATCACCCGTCTGGCCGAACGCTTTGGCGTGCAGTGTGTGGTGGTGGGGATCGACTCATACTTCGATGCCGCCACCGGTCACTATCAGGTCAAGCAATTTACCGGTGACGAGAGCCGCACCCTGACCACTCGCTGGACCACCCCCGAGTGGGTGCAGGAAGTGCAGCGCCGTGGCGCAGGAGAAATTGTGCTCAACGTCATGAACCAGGACGGCATGCGACAAGGCTATGACATTGCCCAGCTCAAGGCCGTGCGCGCCTTGTGCAAGGTACCGCTGATTGCCTCGGGCGGCGCCGGTGCCATGGAGCACTTTCGCGATGCCTTCGTGGATGCGGACGTAGACGGCGCACTGGCCGCTTCCGTGTTTCACAAGGGGATCATCCCCATTCCCGAACTCAAAGCCTGGCTGAGCAGTCAGGGCATCGCCATTCGCAGTTAGGAGCCTTCTGATGACTATTTCCTTTGATATCGACAGCCTGGACTGGGCCAAGTGCGATGATCTTATTCCCGCCATCGTGCAGCACGAGCGCAGCGGCCAAGTGCTGATGCAGGGCTTTATGAATCGCGCGGCGCTGGAAAAGAGCCTCGCCACCGGCCAGGTCACCTTTTTTAGCCGCAGCAAGCAGCGCCTGTGGACCAAGGGTGAAAGCTCGGGCCATGTGCTGCATCTCAAAGCCATTACCACCGATTGCGACCGTGACAGCCTGCTGGTAGCCGCCTTGCCGGTAGGGCCGACTTGCCACAATGGCACCACCTCCTGCTTTGATGGTCATCCACTGCCGCCGCTCGGCTTTCTGGCCGAACTCGAGCAGGTGTTGGCGGGGCGTAAAGGCGCCGATCCAGAGACCAGCTACACCGCCCGTCTCTATGGCAAGGGCACCAAGCGCATTGCCCAGAAAGTGGGCGAAGAGGGGGTAGAAGTGGCCCTGGCGGCCATGGCCAAAGATCGGGAAGAGCTTATCAACGAGTCAGCCGATCTGCTCTATCACCTGACAGTGCTGCTGCAAAACGAGGGGCTGGAGCTTCACGATGTGGTGCAGCGCCTCTATGAGCGCCATCAGAAATGATAAAAACGGGCCGCACGGCCCGTTTTCATTGAAGAGGCCGCGCCGCTAACTGCGCGCCCCGATAGTCACCAAAGCCCCGGACATCCAGCAGTAGATCGCCCAAAGGGCCGCTTAACCTCACCCATCCCCCCTCTAACGCAGCCAGCAGCGCGCCCGGGTTGCAAAACAGCCACAGGCACTCAGTCTGTGACCAGTGATAGGCGATTGCCAACTGCGGTATGCCATTGATCAGCAGGCAGTCGGATTGATACGGCGGACAGGCTGGTAGCGGTGATAACAAGGTCTCTTCATGTCGGTAAAGGGCCAGCAGGACACTTCCTGCTGCCGTCACGACAAATGATGCGACGCCCTGGTTCAATTCGGCAACAGACAGCAGATCCACCCCGCCAATATGGCGTTGCAGCATCCAGAGTGAAGGGGTGGAGTGCGAGAAGCGATTGATCCAGCGTGCAGAGCACCACATGAAGAGCGAGGCAAATAATCCCAGAACCAGAATTTTTGCAGGCACTCATGCTCCTTAATGGATCACGATAAAAATCCGTCGGCCCGTCCCTGGGCCTTCGGAAAAGGGGGCCAACTTAATACGGTGTGACACCGAACCGGTTGGGCATTTCATTTCCCTTCTGGATTTTGAAAAACAGAACAATCAATTGACCAATGATGGGCAACAGACCAAGCAACAGAAGCCAACCACTGCGATTCGTGTCATGCAGACGGCGCACGCTCAATGCAATACCGGGAATAAGAATAAAAAGACCATAGACAGCCTGTACTTCAAGCTTATGACCAATATAGGCACCGATAAATGTCAACACTGCAAAAATAACAGCATTGATAATCATGAACATCCAGTATTCTTGGCGAGAAGCCCGTCCTTTAAAATCAGCATAGTGTTGAATGGCACGAAGATACCAGTTCATAGCAAGCTCCTAACTCTCTTTAGGGAATGGAATTCATATTTTTGAATTCATTAATTGAAATGCCACACACTTCGTGACAGCTTCAATATAGTTTCTCGACACTCAAAGAAGCAATGCAAATACCATTATTAAAAATAATTAAAAACTGCCGTCATTGTTCAACCTGGTGGTAACAGTATTCACTCATCAACCTTGTGCTGTAGCCGCCCATTCTATTGCTATCCCATTTCATCTCTAAAAACCTCGTCAAAAAGACCTTGGCGCCCCCCTCGCCCCCTCTGCTACATGGCTAAATGCCTGCAAACCTGCGACTAACCTCATGATTTAATGCTTTTTAATAGTTTTTAATAATTCTTTTTCACTGGCCTCTCCACACCCGTGCACCTAGTCTGACCACACGGCATCACTGCCTCACCTTTCATCGACATAACGGAAAGACATCATGCGTAAACATGGTAAAGAGAGTTTGGGCTTTATTGTCATGCTGGCCAGCGCGTTGACGCTAACCGGTTGCCAAAATATGGACACCAAAGACATGTTGCTGGGTGCCACTGCGATTGGTGCTGCTGGTGCCATCGGTTATTACGCCGGACACCACAAGAAAGGTGACCATCACGACAATAACAAGAGTGATGACCGTGACAACCGCATTAATGCCAACTCATTGGTCGGTGAAAGTGAGAACCAGGCCAACCGCACCCTGGAGCATGATGGGTTCCATATGGTGGATGGCTGGCAAAATGATCATGGTAGCCATGCCTCTTATACGGTCTGGTTCAATGAGAGCTCCGGTCAATGCCTGAAATTAAAGAGCATTGAAGGCGATATTGATAGCGCATCTGACACTCGCAACGACAACTGCCGCGCTTAATAAAACAGATAACTTTCTCAGGCTTTAATTATCAGGTGAACCTTTCATGAAAAAGAAGCTGGTACATTGTATTACTGCAGCAGCCCTGTGTGGTGTCTACGCATTTAGTTATTCCACAATGGCCGCGGATACTTCCGATCTGAACTATCAAGACGTAACCTGGGCTAAACAGGAATTACGAGATCGTGGCTTTGTGAAAGGCGCAGCACCGAGTAATAAGATTGAATACTGGTGGAATGCCGACGATCAACAGTGCGTTCGTCTGGAAATTCAACACGACAAGATCAGTGATGTCAGTGACGAAATGTCCGACGAGTGTGGCTCGGTTGTGCGCCGCAGCCACCGCCACTCCCGTTTCAATGACGAGCGCCCCAATAACGACCGCGCTTATGATGATCGAGATGACGATGATCGTGGCGAGCAACTCTCTGTGGGGCAAATGCCGGGCTACTGCCTGAATTATGCCGCCAAAGACATGGGCAAGTACAAAAACGACGTCACCACCCTGCCGGCCGAGCGTACTCACGGACAATTCGTGGTACCGGGTCAGAGCGATGATGTCTTCTTTGAGTGCAATTTCAGCCGAGATGGCCATTTTCTTGGGATGGCTATCAAACGATAGCGTTGTCCCTTACCCCGAGAGCCCGCTGGTCGGGCTCTTTTTTTATTCTTATTCTTTTCACCCGCTTTTTGTCTCTGCGCAAAGAAGGGGCATAAGCCGCCATCAGCCACGAGTGACTCCTTGACAAAAAGTCTGTCCCCAGTCACATTTCTGCGTTCAACCGTTAGCCATCATAATGATTGATTCTAAAGGCGATGACCGCGTAATGGATAAGGACGACACTCCGCATTTAATCCCGTTTGGCAGCTTTGTGCTGGACACCCAGCAGCTCAACCTGAGCCGGGAACAAGATGGCGATACCACCACGATTCGTTTGTCTGCAGCAGAAACGCGTCTTTTGCTGTTTTTCCTGACCCACCCTGGTACGTTGCACAGCAAAGAGACGCTGCTCGCCGAAGGCTGGGCCGGCCGGCCGGTCAGCACCAGCTCACTGCCGGTGGCCATTGCCAACTTGCGCCGCTATCTCGATACCCCGGAGCAGGAAGCGCTGATCCGTACCCTCCCCCGCCAAGGTTATCTGTTTGTGCGCTCTGCAGCCGCGACCACGGCGGCCCAAGAGGTGGTCTCAGAGCCGGATGCCGATGCAAAGACCCCGCTTGTGGAGGAGCGCCAGGAGCCAGTCGCCGAGCCCTTGGCGGTCAACCTCAGCAATGCCGGGCAGATGATTACGGCGCCGATGGAGCAGCCCATTCCACTGCCTCGTTGGCAACAGCGACTATTGACCACAGTGATGCTCGTATTCATTGCCATCTTGCTGTTACTCGCCGTCAATCTATCTTCCAACTGGATCTCGGTGCGCTGTTCAGCGGTCGGGGATGGAACCGTGTGCCAAACCCAGCTCCCCGTTACCAAACTGCCGCAACCCCAGGCAGGAGAGACCTGGCTGGTGATCGGTAACGATGATCAGCAAAAGCTTGAGGGGGTTAGCCATGAATAATCGTCACCTGCAACTGCTACTCGGCTGGGTGAGTAGCTTGGGGGCGCTCGCCATCCTGCTCGTCACCATCAACAGCATTGGCTGCAATTACGAAATGAGGGTCAGCTCCAAGGAGTCTGATTATTATGGCGTCTGCCGTTTTGGCAAACTCACGGTGCTGGAGCGCGACCATCACACCAAGGCACTATGGCGTGTCAGTGCTTACCAAGCGGTGATCGGTGATCAACTGATCTTCTGGGTCACCGACAGAACGCCGATACAACATGCCGTCAAACCCTCCAATCTGGAGGATTACAATCAGGTACAAAGCAGCCTGAATATGCCGCTCAATTATGGTTGGAAGATGATCACGCCAAGCCATATCGCCATTTTCCAGCACTCACCGCACCCGGAAATCACCCAAGGGCATTTCGAAGGCTGGCTCGATTTCTATCACCGTTTCTGGCCGGCTACTCCGGTTCATCCTCAATAACAACAAGGGTCGCCGTGGCGACCCTTGTTGGTTTTAACGACCCGGATTATCCGCCCCGAGCCTGCTTGACGGACTCGCCCAGTTGCCACACCGCCATCGCATAATGGGTGCTGTGGTTATAGCGGGTAATGGCATAGAAATTCGGCAGCCCGTACCAGTACTGATAGCTATTGCCCATATCGAGGCGCAGCAGACTGGCTTCACGATAGCGGCCAAGCGACGCCGTGGGTTGCAAACCGGCAGCCGAGAGCGTGGCGAGGCTGTAGCGGGTTGCAAAGCCGTTCTCAAGACCCGGTGCCTGCCCTTGCGCCGGCACGGCCACCGCATCACCATGCTGCCAGCCATGAGCCTGGAAGTAGTGCGCCACGCTGCCAATGGCATCCACCGGATCCCACAAATTGGTGTGGCCATCTGCGTTAAAATCAACGGCATAGGATTTAAACGACGAGGGCATAAATTGCCCATAGCCCATGGCGCCGGCAAATGAGCCCTTAAGATCAAGCGGATCATAGCCTTCACTGCGTGACATCAGCAGGAAGACCTCCAGCTCGGATTCAAAGAATTTGGCGCGGCGCGGATAGTCAAAGGCCAGCGTCGAGAGCGCATCAATGATGCGAGTCTTACCCATCACCCGGCCCCAGCGGGTCTCTACCCCGATGATCCCGACAATCACCTCGGGCGCCACCCCGTAGCGTTCATAGGCTCGCTCAAGGGCATCTTGATATTGGTCCCAGAAGGCGACCCCGTTTTGCACGTTATCCTGGGTAATGAACTGGCTGCGATAACGAATCCAGGCACCATTCGGACCGGCCGCCGGACGACCAACCGGCGCCTGCTTGTCCATCAACCGGATAACCCAATCCAACCGGCGAGCCTGCGCCAGCACATCATGCAGCTGCTGCTTGTCAAAGCCATGCTCTCGCACCATACGATCAACAAAACGGGCCGTATTGTCGTTAAACGCAAAATCGCCCTGCAAAGGCTGCCCGGTATGCTGGGGATCAAGCAAAAACCCCCCTTTCACCGGTGACGCGGTGGCTGATGAGGGAGCGGGTGCCGCCGCATCATGACTACAGGCAGAGAGAAGTAAAACCAGAGGAGAGAGCAGAGCCGAATAACGCATGGCAAATCCAGAGAAGAGCGAATGGAAAGCAGTCATGTTAATCCATCACGGGGATGGAACAAACGCTTGTGAGTCCTGGCCTGCCATATTCTGACCGGCGCGGACCCACAGCAGGACAGGTTCACCCTTCAGGCGTCTGGAAATGCCCGACCGGCCAGATAGTGTTTGCGGCACAGCGACACGTAACGATCATTGCCACCGATTTCGACCTGGGCACCGTCACGCATCACCTCTCCGGCCTCGTTGACGCGGGCGTTCATGTGCGCCTTGTTGCCACACCAGCAGATACTCTTGAGCTCTTCCACTTTGTCGGCCAGACAGAGCAGATGATAGGAGCCTGGGAACATCTCGGCGCGAAAGTCTATCTTCAGACCATAAGCAATCACGGGAATATTGAGCTCATCGACGATGCGCGCCAACTGATAAACCTGCTCCCGGGTCAGAAACTGGGCTTCATCGACGATAAACACATCGATAGGTTTTACTTGATGGCGAGCAGCCAGCAACTCAAACAGATCGGTACTATCGGCAAACACCTCGACTTTAAGCTCAAGACCCACCCGCGCGGCAATCACGCCCACGCCAAAGCGATCATCAATGGCCGGGGTCATGGCCAGCGGATTCATACCGCGCTCGCAGTAGTTGAAATGAGCCTGAATAAGCTGAGTCGATTTACCGGAGTTCATCGCGGCAAATTTGTAATGAAGAGAGGCCATGAGGTGCACGTCCCAAGAAGGCTGAAAACGGCGGCGATACTACCACAAAAAAGCGGGGGCCCTTAAGGACCCCCGTCATATTTAGGCATTGGCCAATACAGGCTGATTGCGCCGCACGTGATAGATACAGAACAGTGCGAACCAGGTACCACTGACCAGCACCCCCATCAGAGTCGAATGGGTAAACCCAAGCGCCAGATAGCCAAGGGCGGCACCAAAAGCCACCGACAGGGCGTAGGGTAGCTGGGTCATCACGTGGTCGATGTGGTGACAGCCGGCGCCGGTCGCCGACAGGATACTGGTGCTGGAGATGGGAGAGCTGTGATCGCCAAACACCGCACCGGCCAGAACGGCAGCCAGCATCGGCAGCATCAGGCCGATATCGCTGGCAGCGGCCATGTCACCGGCCAGCGGTAGCATGATGCCAAAGGTCCCCCAGCTGGTGCCGGTCGCAAACGCCATGGCGCAAGAGAGAATAAAGACCACGGCAGGCAGCACCTCAATCGGCAGGTTGCCATTGGCAAGGCTCGCCAGGTATTTACCGGTCTCCACATCACGCACCACGGCACCGATGGTCCAGGCAAACAGCAAAATGTTGATAGCCGGCAGCATGGCCACCACCCCTTGCGGCGCGGCACGCAGCCAGTTGCCCACGCCGAGGTTCAGACGCAGAGCCAGCGCAATCGACACGACCAGGCTGCACAGGGCGCCATACACCAGCGAGGAGCCCACATTGGTATTTTCAAACGAACCGAGCACGCTGAACGGTTCACCCTGCGCGGCCAATACCTCGGCACCGGAGTGAATCATGAAATAAACAGTGCTCAATGTCAGGGTCAGGATGGGCAGCACCATGTCGATCATGCTGCCGTTGCTCTCTTCGGGTGACTCCATATCCAGACCAAGCGGACGGCCCTTGGACTCATCCCACAGCTTGCCCTGCAATGCCCACTCTTCGTGTTGGCGCATCGAACCGATATCGAGCTGAAAGCCGATCACCACCAGCACCATCAGCAGCGTGAAGACCGCATAGAGGTTCATCGGGATCATCTCAACAAACGCAGCGATCGGGCTTAAGTTGGTGACCCCGTGTGCGGCCATGATGCCACCTACCAGCGCGATGATGTAGGCGCCCCATGAGGAGACCGGCATCAGCACACACACCGGCGCTGCCGTGGAATCCAGCAGATAAGCCAGCTTGGCACGGGAGATCTGGAAGCGATCCGTCACCGGACGGCAGATGGCCCCCACCGATAGGCTGTGAAAGAAGTCATCGATAAAAAACGCAAACACCATCATCCCGGTCAGGATCTTGGCGCCACGGCGTGAGCGGGCGCGGCGCTCGGCCCACTCGGCAAACGCGCGGGTGGCTCCGGACACGGTCATCAAACTGATGAGCCCACCGAGCAGGAACATGAATAGAATCATGTTGATGTTATCGCGGTTCAAATCACCGTCGACCCAGAAGATCTTGAGCACGGTCGCTAGCAGATAGTGCAAGGCATTGAGCGGCGAAAGGTGATTGAGCAGCAGCGCACCGGCAAGGATACCGGTACCCAACGCAATCAGCACCTTACGGGTATAGATCGCAAGAGCAACGGCTAACAGGGGGGGAACAACGGACCAGGGGGAGTCCGCGAAATGAGCTATGTCCATGATCTCTTTACACCTAAAAAGACAGGTGGAGATCTACCGAGAGGATAAAGAAACAAGCACCGCCCCGAACAGGCGGACAGACTTCTCACCCTTCAGGTAGCGCTCCATAGTGGATGACTATGGCAGTCCTGCACCTGTTAGATGCAGAACCAGCAGCCCGGTATGATGGCCTGGCCACTTCGGCGCTGACTCCTTTCCCCGAGCATCGCAGGCATCACCCTCCGCTCGGCTACTCTTAGGCAGCGCGCCTCTACTTAAAGGTATTCGCCGCGGATTCTACTTGATTGAATATTTATTGCAACTTCAATGCAGGTTTTGCCACATGAGTCACCAACAACACACACCAATGCAGTATAAACCACCAAAACAGCATAAATAGTCACTTCCTCAGATCAATAATGATTATCAAATTCAATGCAGCAACTCGACATTTAGCGGAGCAGGTCGCATTATTTGCACAATATTTCCAGTTGCCTTGACATATTTAAAAACCACCATTTATATTTCCTTTCAAATAACTTTTTCTTTTCACTCACTGCCTGCGTGGTATCGATATGAACGAGTTTTTGAAAATTCTGCTGAATATTCGTAGCCTGCGTGCAACTTGCCGTGAATTGACACTCGAGCAATTGCAGGAAGGTCTGGAAAAACTGACATCCATCGTCACAGAGCGACAACAAGCAGAATCAGCCGAGCGAGCCGCAGTAGAAGAGCGACAACGTAAAATTGCTGAATACAGTGAAATGCTAAAAGCAGCAGGGATTGATCCAAACGAACTGGTCGGCTCAACGGGTGGCGAAAGCAAAGGCAGTAAACGCGCACCACGTCCGCCAAAATATCGCTATGAAGAAAACGGGGTTATGAAAACCTGGACTGGCCAAGGTCGCATGCCTTCGGTCATTGCCAAAGCCGTCAATGAAGAAGGAAAGAGTTTAGAAGATTTCTCGATCTGAGTTTTATTCTTTTCCGAATAATTAGGCCGCCTCCTCTGAGGCGGCCTGTTTTTATCGCTCCGCAGGTTTTTTCCAGCGCAGCTCTGGTTTGTTTTCCCGCTGCAGCAGCACTCTGGCCAGCACAAAAAACCAGTCACTCAACCGGTTCATGTAAGGCAACACGGCAGGATTGAGCGGCTCCTGATGGGAGAGCGCCACCAGCTGCCGCTCACAGCTACGCACCAATGTGCGCACGACATGCGCCTGAGCCGCCGCGAGTGAGCCACCCGGCAAAATAAAATGACGCAGCGCCGGCAAGGTTTCGCTAAAGGCATCCATCTCGGCTTCAAGACGCAGCGTCCATTGCTCTGAAACTTGCCACAACGTTTCATTTTGAGCATCGGCGGGAAATGCCAATTCACTGCCAAGATCAAACATCTCCTGCTGGATCAATTGCAGCTTGCCTGCCAGATCATCACTCCCGTCAGGTAAACAGGTGACGAGTAAGCCAATATGTGAATTAAGCGTATCGACTTGCCCATAACTCTCCACCCGCCAGTGAACTTTGGCCAATGCCGAGCCATCTGCCAGACGGGTCATTCCTGCATCACCCTGCCGGGTATAAATTCTCATCCCTGATCCTTATCCAATATGGGTTTTAACAGTGACTCAAGTCCGTTGAGTTTGACTTCATAGGCCAGCGCCAGTGCCTGACCCAGTTTTCCCGCCGGAAAGCCGCGCTGGTGAAACCAGACCAGATAGGGCTCCGGCAATTCGATGAGTCGCCGTCCCTGATATTTACCAAACGGCATACGCAAATTCAGATATTGCAATATTGCCGGTTCAAACAGCGGATCCATCAGTCGATATCCAGATATTTGTGCATCTGCACTGATAAACGCCAGTGCCGCTCTACACAAACACGCATCGCCAGCTCAGTTGCATGTTTTTTCTGACTGATGGGCTGCAGTGCAATCTGTACATCCGGGCGCAACGAGGCAAAATGGAGTAATTCATCAAGCTCATCGATGTGCCGCGCGGTTGCCACCGGATGCTTGATCTCATTGGCGCGGGCCAATGCCTCGGGCAACACGGGCAAGCCGCCCTTCATGCCAATCTTGGGCGATACCGTCACCCAGGCCTCATCCTGCACCAGGATGGCGTGGGTACCGCTGGTCTCAACCTGTACGGTATAACCATTGGCCAGCAGTAAACGGCTCAATTCGCGCAAGTCATACAGGCACGGCTCACCGCCGGTGATCACCACATGACGGGCCGTATAGCCGAGCCGTGCAAACGCATCGAGGATCTCGCCGGCACTCATGCTGCTCCAGGCATCCGACTCATTGGAGCGATCCATCACCTGACGGCTGGGCACTTGCCGCGCCGGATCGACCACCCAGGTATGACGGGTATCGCACCAGGGGCACCCCACCGGACAGCCCTGCAAACGCACAAAGATAGCGGGCAAGCCGGTGTAACACCCCTCACCTTGAATGGTCTGGAAAATTTCGTTGATCGGGTAGTGAATCATTACTCTGCTTCGGGATTGGAAGGTGACACGTCGCATCCCTGCGCTTGTTTGGCTGCCAGTCTGGCATTGATCTGCTCGCGCTGGGCAAGATAGTGCTCCAGACCGCGCGCGCGCAGCAGGCAGGAGGGACACTCGCCACAGCCATCGCCCTGAATGCCGTTATAGCAGGTCAGGGTATGGCGGCGCACCGTATCAAGATGCCCATAGCGATCGGCCAGCGCCCAGGTCTCAGCCTTATCAAGCCACATCAACGGCGTTTCAAAACGTACCGGGCGATCCATACCAAGCACCACGGCACGATTAAGGGCCTTGACGAACTCGTCACGGCAATCGGGATAACCGGAGAAATCCGTCTCGCACACACCGGTGATCACCGCTTCGGCGCCGACCTGATAGGCGTAGATCGCAGCCAGCGTCAAAAACAGAATATTGCGCCCCGGCACGAAGGTATTAGGCAGGCCGTTGGCCTGCAGCTCGCGGCTAACCGGGATATCATCGCGGGTCAGCGACGAGAGCGCCAACTCACCGAGCAGCGACACATCCAGCACCTTGTGAGCCTTAACCCCGAGTTGCTGGCAAAGCTGACGAGCCACCTCGACCTCAGCCACATGGCGCTGGCCATAATCGAAGGTGATGGCATGTACTTCATCATAGTGATGCAGGGCCTGCACCAGACAGGTGGTACTGTCCTGACCACCACTGAAGACCACAACGGCAGTTGCCATGGTGTTGCTCCTCTTGAATCGGATTAGGGATGGGCGATATCACCGCGACAAAACGACTGCCACTGCTGATTGAAACGTTCAAACAGCGTCCACAGTGGCTGGTAACGTGCTGGCTCGCTTTCCCACTCACACAGCAGGTGGTAACCTGCCTCGAGCGTTGACAAGGCGCCGGCAAACGGCGCCTTGCGTATATGATAGTGCCCCTGCTGCGCCGTGAGCGCGACCCGCGGTAATGCTGCCAGCAACGGGTTTTCCATCAGCATGCGATAGCATTTTCGCCACGTGCCATCGAGCAGGACAAAGCGGCTTTGCGCATTAGCTGGCAACGATGCCAAAGGCACGGCGTCCTCCCCCGGCCACAAAAGATAGCAATGGGGCGTTCGTACAAATTCAGCCACGTCGGCATCGTCTTGCCAGTTGCTTCCTACTCGCAGCGCGGCGCGCTGCAAACTACCGGTCAGCAGATGCGCGGTGCCCTTGGGATGATGCTGCTCGTTAGGGTGCTGCAACACCAGCAAGGGGGTGCGGTTCTCAAGCTTTACCAGCGCTTCGCACAGACACGCACGCAGCGCCCGACCGCAGGAGGGGCAATAACGCGCTGAACGAAGGGAACGGGTTGGCTGACTCACAGGCTCCTCACGACGGGTAATGATACCGGTCGGGGCATCATGACAGGGCGCGCATCATAACAAGATGTCGCGCCCACGCCAACGCTCGCGGCATCAGTGCGCAGCAGCACCTGCCAGTTCATGATTGATGGCAGCCAGCACCGCAGCGGGTTCGCCCGATTGTGTAATGGGACGCCCCACTACCAGATAATCGGCGCCCGCCGTCACTGCCTCAGCGGGCGTCATGATGCGGCGCTGATCACCCTGAGCGCTGCCGCTTGGGCGGATCCCCGGCGTGACCAGCACAAACTCATCGCCCAGTTCGCGCTTGAGCAGTTCGGCCTCCTGCGCCGAGCAGACAACCCCATCGAGACCCGACTGTTTGGTCAGGCGTGCCAGCCGCAGCACCTGCTCGGCCGGACTTAAGGTCACCCCCAGCTCGGCCAGATCGCTTTGCTCCATGGAGGTCAATACGGTCACGGCAATCAGCAACGGCGCTTTATCGCCATAGGGCGCCAGCGCCGCCTTGGCCGCCTCCATCATGCGCCGGCCACCGCTGGCGTGGACATTGACCATCCAGACGCCAAGCTCGGCACTGGCTGCGACGGCCTTCGCCACCGTATTGGGAATATCGTGGAATTTCAGATCCAGAAACACCTCAAAGCCCTGGCCAACCAGCTGACGAACAAACTGGGGGCCAAACAGGGTAAACATCTCTTTACCCACTTTCAGGCGGCATTCGGTCGGCGAGAGTTGTGCCACCAGGGCCAGGGCCTCTTCCTCACGCGCAAAATCGAGCGCTACAACTACTTTCGGATCGGTCATGGTGTGTGTCTCTCCCGTTTGACGTTATTCGCCGTCCAGACCCCGGACCGGCTTGATGGTGCCCCACTGGCGACAGGAGGGGCATTGCCAGAACAAAGAGTGGCTGGCAAAACCACATTGGCGGCACTGGTGCGACGCTTTGAGCTTGAGCTGCTCGCCAACCAGCTCTTGCAACATCGCCAGACTTTCGCGTCCCTGCCCCTCTTGGGCTGCCCGCAGTTGCAGGCCAACCAGATGATGAAATCCGCGCATGGAAGGGTTGCGTTTAAGCTGACGCAACACCAGATTTGAGGCGGCTTGCGGCCCTTCACTGCGCTCCAGCGAGTCAGCCAAACGCATGGTCACCGAAAACCCGGCCCGTTTTTCCTGCGCATCGGTCAGCAGTGGCGCAATGCGCTCGCTCTCACCGCCTTTCTCCAGACTCTCGCACAGGGGCATCAGCACCTCGCTGGCAAAGTCGATATCCTGTGTCAGCACCCGCTCAAATTCGCGCGCGGCCTGGCGGTGCTCCCCTTCGGCAATCGCCAGCCAACCCAGCCCTATGGAGGCGCGCACGCAGCCAGGGTCCACCGACAGGGCCTTGCGGTAACGGGCATTGGCTTGCTTGCGCTCCCCTTCCCGCTGGGCAATATCAGCCAACTCGCAGTGATAATGGGCAATCGTGGGCGCAAGCTTCTTACCAACAAAGCGTTGCAGTCGCTCGGCCATGGCGATGGCTTTGTCCCAATCACGCAGTTGCTGATAGATAAGTTGCAACTGGCCAAGCGCCGTCTCTTCAAAATCACTGTCTTCAGTCAGCTCAAGCCAGAGCTTTTCGGCGCGATCGAGCAGACCTGCCGCCAGAAAATCGCGCGCCAGCTCTTGCAGCGCGAGCTGGCGCTGCTCAATGGTGAGCTGCTGGGTGATGAGGTTTTGGTGCAACTTGATGGCTCGGTCCACTTCGCCGCGCTGACGAAACAGGTTGCCAAGAGAGAGGTGGGTTTCGATGGTTTCGCTGTCGACCTCGAGCAGCTGGATAAAGAGGTCGACCGCTTTGTCGGATTGATCCGACAACAGATAATTCAAACCCGCCACGTACTGGCGGGAGAACTCGTTACTCTGCTTCTGGGTGTCCTGACGAACACTCCTGCGCCCCATGTACCAGCCATAACCGGCAGCGATGGGCAGCAGCAGGAAGAGAAGTTCTAGCATGTGGCTGCGTTATTCTCCGCTGGTACCACTGCGCAAGGTATCAAGCTCGCGGGATTGACGACGCACGCTGCGATTGAGGGCGCGGTTTTGTAACTTCAGACGCAGCAGCAGCAGGGCAAACACAGCCCAGCCGACCACGAAACCGACCGCGAAGAACAGACCGAGCAGAGCGGCCAGGGAAAACTCGCCTTGGGCGACCAGATAATTGAACTGTACCAGTTGGCCATTTTGCGAGCCCAGCGCCAGGGCAGCAACAAACACCAAGACCAGTACCAGCAGGGCCACAATCCGTTTCATAGGTATTCCCCATTGCATGCGGTTAACCCGCTGATTATCGCCAAAAAAGGGAGCGGACTCTAGAGAGAAAGCCGCTTAGATGCCGGGATAACGTCGTGATGGGACAAAATTACAGCAGGCAGAGACAAAAAAGGCATACCTGGGTATGCCGTTTCTGCAACACTGATTCTCATTCGTCGATATTGACCCGTTCGCGCAGCTCTTTGCCCGGTTTGAAATGCGGCACATACTTGCCCGTCAGTTCAACCTTGTCACCGGTCTTGGGATTACGACCGACGCGCGGCGCACGGTAATGCAGGGAAAAACTGCCAAAACCACGGATTTCGATGCGGTCCCCCTCCTGCAGAGTGGTCGCCATCTGTTCCAGGATCTCTTTCACAGCAGCTTCGACGTCCTTGGCCGGCATGTGCATGCGGTTGGCCGCCAGCAGTTCGATGAGATCTGATTTAGTCATCATTACCTCTCCTTACAATCACATGCTTAAAACAGATGCCAAGAAGAAAAAGGGCGGCAGAGCGCCGCCCTTTCATGGCTTCAAGGATTATTCACCCTTGGCGGCTTTGAAAGCCTCGGCCATTGCGTTGCTGAACACGGCATCATCTTGTTGCTGGTTCAGGTTGTCGATGGCAACACGCTCTTCAGCTTCGTCCTTAGCACGAACGGACAGGCTGACAGTGCGGTTCTTGCGATCAACGCCCATGAACTTGGCTTCGACTTCGTCACCCACGGCCAGAACCAGGGTAGCGTCTTCGACGCGGTCACGGGAAGCATCGGAAGCACGCAGGTAACCTTCAACGCCATCGGCCAGCTCGATCACTGCGCCCTTGGCATCAACTTCGGTAACCTTACCCTTCACGATAGCACCTTTCTTGTTGTCAGACAGGTACTTGTTGAACGGGTCTTCTTCGATTTGCTTCACGCCCAGGGAGATGCGCTCGCGCTCCGGATCAACTTGCAGAACAACGGCTTCGATCTCGTCACCCTTCTTGAACTCGCGAACAGCTTCGTCGCCTTGGTTGTTCCAGGAGATGTCAGACAGGTGAACCAGACCGTCGATACCGCCGTCCAGACCGATGAAGATACCGAAGTCAGTGATGGACTTGATCTTACCGGAAACGCGATCGCCCTTAGCGTGGGTTTCAGCGAATTGCTGCCACGGGTTGGACTTGCACTGCTTCAGACCCAGGGAGATACGACGACGCTCTTCGTCGATGTCCAGAACCATAACTTCAACCACGTCACCAACGTTAACAACCTTGGACGGGTGGATGTTCTTGTTGGTCCAGTCCATTTCGGAAACGTGTACCAGGCCTTCAACGCCTTCTTCGATTTCAACGAAGCAGCCGTAGTCGGTCAGGTTGGTCACGCGGCCGGTCAGGCGGGTGCTTTCCGGGTAACGCTTGGCGATAGCAACCCACGGATCTTCACCCAGTTGCTTCAGGCCCAGGGATACACGGGTACGCTCGCGGTCGAACTTCAGAACCTTAACGGTGATTTCGTCGCCAACGTTCACGATCTCGGACGGATGCTTAACGCGCTTCCAAGCCATGTCGGTGATGTGCAGCAGACCGTCAACACCACCCAGATCCACGAATGCGCCGTAGTCGGTCAGGTTCTTAACGATACCCTTGACTTCCTGGCCTTCTTGCAGGTTGGCCAGCAGGCTTTCGCGCTCAGAGGTGTTTTCGGTTTCGATCACGGCACGACGGGAAACAACAACGTTGTTGCGCTTCTGGTCGAGCTTGATGACCTTGAATTCCAGCTCTTTGTTTTCCAGGTGGGCGGTGTCACGGATCGGACGCACGTCAACCAGGGAACCCGGCAGGAAGGCACGGATGCCGTTCAGTTCAACGGTGAAACCACCCTTGACCTTGCCGTTGATGACACCGATAACGGTAGCCTGCTCTTCGTAGGCCTTCTCCAGCTGCAGCCAGGCTTCGTGGCGCTTGGCTTTTTCACGGGACAGCTTGGTTTCGCCGAAGCCATCTTCGATAGAGTCAAGAGCTACGTCAACGAGGTCACCCACGTTGATTTCCAGCTCGCCCATGGCGTTCTTGAACTCTTCTGCCGGGATGGCAGATTCGGATTTCAGACCAGCGTCAACCAGAACGAAACCGTTCTCGATGGCTACTACAGTACCCTTAACGATGGAGCCCTGACGGGTTTCAACGGCTTTCAGGGACTCTTCGAAGAGTTGAGCAAAAGATTCAGTCATTGTTAATGTCACAAATATAAACATCCACTTGGCATTCCGGCACAAGCGGGGCTGTTTTTACCAATCTGTTCCAATCCTTGGAGCAGACAACCGATGTCAGCGCGAGCTGGCATCACCTAGTTTGTTGATAGCATAAGACAGGACGTGCTCGACCACCTCATCAATGGTCATGCTAGTCGAATCGACCACCAGCGCATCCTGTGCCGGACGTAACGGCGCCACCGCACGGTTGCGGTCACGATCATCACGTTCCTGGATCTCGGTTAAAAGACGCTCAAAACTAACATCAAAACCCTTGTCTTGCAACTGCTTATAGCGCCGTCTGGCACGCTCCTCGGCACTCGCATCGAGGAAAATTTTGACCTCTGCGTCGGGAAACACCACTGTTCCCATATCGCGTCCGTCAGCGATGAGTCCGGGGCTTTTACGAAACGCCCGCTGACGACGCAGCAGCGCCTCACGCACCCGCGGAAATGCAGCTACTTTACTCGCGGCATTGCCCACTTCTTCGGTGCGAATGGCGCGGGACACATCTTCCCCTTCCAGTACGGCACGAACCTGCCCCTCTTCCACCACAAACTGGATATCCAGATGAGCGGCGAGCGGCACCAAGGACTCTTCCGAATCGAGCTCGACATCATGGTGCAACGCGGCCAGCGCCAACACGCGGTAAATGGCACCGGAGTCGAGAAGATGCCAGCCAAGACGCTCGGCGAGCACTTGGCAAAGGGTTCCCTTGCCTGCCCCACTGGGGCCGTCTATGGTCATCACGGGAGCCTGGTTAAGCATACATCCTCCTCAAAAGTGCCGGTGCGGGCTGTGGCGTTCAACGGGGCGCAATTATATCGAAACTCCCGCAGGCAGGTGAGCAGGAAAGTGCAGTGGCACGAGCAAGTGCTGAAAAATTACTCATAAGTAAGGAAAAAACCGGGTTTATTTCATGGACTTGTTGTGGTGGCTAGCCTGTTGCGAGCGCGCTACACTGTCCCACCTCAACGAACTGGCAGCAGTAAGGAGCCACCTGTGAGCAGTGTGACGCTGGTAGCGCAATCCAAACTTCCCACCCCCTGGGGAACCTTTACCATGGTCGGTTTTCAGGAGGCAGGAACCGGCAAGGATCATGTCGCCCTGGTAATGGGCGATATCACGGGCGATGAGCCGGTGCTCGGTCGTATTCACTCTGAGTGTCTGACTGGCGATGCCCTGTTCAGCCTGCGCTGTGATTGTGGTTTCCAACTGCAGGCCGCCCTGCAGAATATCGCCAAGGCAGGCCGTGGCGTTTTGCTCTACGTCCGCCAGGAAGGTCGTGGCATCGGTCTGCTTAACAAGATCCGCGCCTATCACCTGCAAGATCAGGGCGCTGATACCGTGGAAGCCAACGTGGCACTCGGTTTTGCTGCCGACATGCGTGATTACACCATCTGTGCCGATATGCTCAAGTTGCTGGGAGTCAAGCAGATCAAGCTGATGACCAACAACCCGCGCAAGCTCAAAGCCATGGAGTCCTTCGGTATTCCGGTGGCCGAGCGGGTGCCCCTGCAAGAGGGTCGCAACCCCTTCAACGAGTTCTATCTCTCCACCAAGGCAAGCAAACTCGACCATTTGCTTAAAGAGTGACCCGCAAGCCCTTCCTCGTGAAGGGCTTGTTGTTTATGGCGGGCAGCACTGCTCCAGCAAAAAATCGCGCAAGGTACGATTGGCCCGCGACAAGGGATCTTCCTTACGCCAGGCAATGCAAAGATCGAGATAAATGGGTGGCGTAAACGGCACGGCAAACAGATCCCTGTCCTCCTCAATGGCCATGCGCAGCAAGGTAGTCACCCCAAAGCCCTGACGCACCACCGCCTTGAGCA
Organism: Aeromonas sp. RU39B; assembly: GCF_900156095.1. Taxonomy (GTDB): domain Bacteria; phylum Pseudomonadota; class Gammaproteobacteria; order Enterobacterales; family Aeromonadaceae; genus Aeromonas. The sequence goes on along the minus strand of NZ_FTMJ01000002.1, from coordinate 33,370 downwards.
GAGGGATCAAATTGCTCTCAAAGGCAATGTTGGGCGTCATACCGGCTTGGGCCGCCAACAACTCCATGTGCTCGCGGTGATAAAAACCGCGCCGAAACAGCGCCAGCTCCTCGGTAAAAAATTCCGTCAGTGAAATGCTCGCTCGCCCCTGCCAGGGGTGCTCATCCCCCACCACCGCCACCATCTCTTCACGGACCAACCGCTGACCGGTCACCTGCTCGGGCAAATCAGAGGCTATCAGGATAGCCAGATCGAGCACACCATCTGACATGCGTGATAGCAGCTCGCGCGTCCCCGCCTCCTCCACGGCAATACGCAATCCCGGATAGCGGTGCTTGAATGCCATCAGGATCGGTGGAAAAAAGTATGAGCCCATCATGAACGGGATGCCGATGCGCACCTCACCACTCACCAGACTTTTAAGCTCTTCCATCTCCCGCTCGGCACGCTCGGATTGCTGCAGCAGACGGCGCGCATGGGCCAGCAGTACCTCCCCCTCAGCGGTGATCCGTACTTTGCGATCTTGTCGCTCGAACAGTTTGAGCTCGAGGCGCTGCTCGAGACGGGCAATCGCCATGCTGACCGCCGACTGGGCGACATGATGTCGCTCGGCGGCCGCGGTAAACGAGCCGGTTTGTGCAACCGCCACCAGATAACTCAGCTGCTTCAAATCCATCTATCACTTCCTGTGATGATAACCATCATTTAACTATACTATTCTTATGCAAACAGGCGCTCTACCCTGTGGTTATGCAAGTGGAGTGCAATTATGATCGATAGCGGTAGCCGCCTCTGGTGGCGGGCGACCTTGGCCCTGTGCCTCGGCTCAATTCTGGTGTTTCTCAATCTCTATCAGGCGCACCCCCTGCTGCCTCTGCTAGCCGAGGCGTTTTCGGTCTCGTCGCTGCGCGCCGCAGCGGCGCTGTCTGCCTGTACCGCCGGATTGGCGGTGGGTCTGCTACCGGCGGCAAGCCTTGCCGACCAGGTCGGTCGCCGTCAGGTGATGCTGGGCGCACTGCTCGGCGCCATTGCCATCTCGCCGCTGATTCCTCTGTGCCGCAGTTTTGATGCTTTGCTTGCCCTGCGCTTTGTGCAAGGCATCTTCTTGGCGGGTCTACCTGCAACCGCAATTGCCTATATGGGCGAAGAGTTCAGCAAGAAAGCCATGGTCAGTGCGGTGGGTATCTATATCGCGGCCAACTCGCTGGGTGGCATCGCCGGTCGGGTGGTGGCCGGGCTCCTGGCCGGCTGGCAAGGGGAGTGGCAGGATGCGTTTTGGGGCATTGCGCTGGTCAGCGCACTGCTGCTGCCGGTGGTGGCCTGGTTGCTACCGGCCCAGCAAGGGTTTGTGGTCAGTGAGCCACGGCGCGGCGAGCTGTTTCGCGCCTTGGCAATGCACCTTAAAGAGCCACTGCTGGTTGGCGCCTATCTGATTGGCGGCCTTAACTTCATGGTGTTTCTCAACCAATACAGCTATCTCACCTTTCTACTGAGCCAGGCACCGTTTTCCCTGCCGGCTCAATGGCTTGGGCTGCTGTTTCTCACCTATCTGCCGGGTACCCTGGCCTCGTCATTAAGCGGCAGAGTCAGCCAGCGTGTAGGCAGTGCTCAAGCCATGACTTGCGGCATTGTCATCATGATGGCCGGGGCGTTGTTGTTACTGCTGGGGTCTATCAGCGCAATGTTGGGAGGCCTGCTGATCTCAAGCTTTGGCTTTTTCCTAACCCACGCCAGTGCCAGTCACTGGGTCGGCCAACATGTGCAGAGGCACCGGGCCGTGGCGTCATCACTCTATCTGATTGCCTACTATCTTGGAGCGAGCCTAGGTGGGATTTATCTGCACCCCTTCTGGGAGGCCGCTCAAGTGCCGGGAATGGTGGGAGGCATGCTGCTGGTGCTGGCGCTGACTGCTGCGATCAGCGTGTGGCTGGGTAAGCGCAAGGCGCAGACGCGCCCTGAGCCAGGACTCTGTCAGCGTTGACACTCACCCCCAGTAATCGGTGGGGACCGGCGTCACGGCGCCGGTCTCTTTCTCTTCGGCAATCACTGCGTCAAGGGTGCGCAGGTGAAATTTCACTTGCCCGCCATCGAGCATCAGCGCCACATCCGGATTGCGCGTGTCAAATTGATTGTCGGTCTTGAAGGCAAGTTCAGGATGCGCCGCCACCAGTGCGCTCAGCGATGGCACCACCATTTCGATATGCTCAAGGCCCGATTGATGATTGCGGCCCTTTTTAGGTGCAGCCAGTTCGATACAGGCAATACGGGTATTTCCTGTGCAGACTGGCTGATGATAGCGATAAGTCGCAATCGGTCTGCCACCAATCATCCCCTCCACCAGCAAGGTGCCAGCGCGCTCCAGCTCGGTTTTCAGTGCGAGATATTCAGCATTGCTGGCGGCGCGGTAGCAGAGATGATCAATGGGATAAGCGGTGTCGATACCCAACGCCGAGAGTTGCTCAAGCAGGGAGACAGCAAACGGGGCCTGCGGCCCCAGAATCGAATCAAGAGGATGAGACATGAATTACCACTTCTTCTTGGGCTGGAACAGGACATCAAGCTCGTCGGCCTCTTTGTCCTTGATAGTCTGCATCTCTTTTTGGCTCTCTTGCTGAATCCGAGAGTCGAGCTCCTGCAGTGCCTGGCGAAGGTCCTCTTCACGCGCAAGCAGGTAAGGGTCTTTGTCAGCCACCGCCCCCAATACGGCCAACCCCTTGCCAAGCAGCTGACGGCAGGTACCAAACTGGCTACCAATCATGGCGTCGCGCGCTCGCTGGGTCAGGTTGGCAATATTCACTTTAAGCTGCATCAGCTCGAGGCGACGATCTTCCTGGGCAAATCCTTGCGGATCGATCTTGCCCTTATTGTGCTCAACGCGCAGCACGGCGCGCATCTTCTTGATGATCTGCAGCATCTGAATCGCTTGCCGGTCGGAGTCGGGAGCGCGAAAGCCGCCCTCTTCCGGGCTGCGGTAATTTTCCTGCACATTGGTAATTTGCGACTGGGTATCCGCAATGCGCTGCTTAAGCTGGGACAGATGCGGGGACACTTGAGCCATGGCGCGGTAAGAATCCAAGATACGGTGCTGCAGGATCAGCACCATGGCCTTGGAAAACGGCAGCATGTTGACGTTGAGCAGGATCTCCTCGGTCTCGTCAGCAATAGCCTTATGACGGGTAATCGATGCCCGCTTATCGGACTCGACCTTCTGCTTGTACTGCTGCACCACGTTATAGGCGATCACCAGAAACAGCAGTGCGCCTATCGACAGCAGTACCAAGGTTAAAATCATGACATTCCCCGTCCAGCTTCAGCTAATTGTTTGATCCTACAACATGAGGTCCAATTTAGGTAGCCTGCACCGGTCGCGGGCACGGGCTACCTGTGATCATCGGCCGATACGTCGCTTTCACGACCTTATTTGAGCAAAAAACCCTGAGCACGCAGCGCATCCTGCATAAACGGGCGCGCCTCTTTGCCAAGAATGGCGCGAATTTGTCCGCTCCAGGTCTGCTGCTTCTGATTGCTGCCACGCGAGCGGTAATACTCCGCCATGGTCTGGTCGTAAGCGGCCAGCAGAGCGTGATCAAACGGCTCTGAATAATGGTTTTCGTGCACCACCAATGCCCGTGGCAGACGCGGCTTGCATTCAGGCTCCTGCGCCGGGTGACCAAGGCACAGACCGAATAGCGGAAACACCTCGCTAGGCAGCCCCAGCAGTTCAACTACCCGTAGCGGCTGATTGCGCAGTCCACCGATGTAAACACCGCCAAGGCCAAGTGACTCGGCCGCCAGCAGCGCATTTTGCGCCATCAAGGCGCCATCAATGGCACCAATCAGTAACTGCTCGGTGTAACCGGTTTTGGCCTCCGGTACCACTGCTTGGTGGCGGTGAAAATCGACGCAAAAGACCAGAAACTCGGCGGCGCTGACCACATAGGCCTGCTGACCGGCGCATTCAGCCAGCTCGGCGCGAAGTAGAGGGTCTGTCACCCGAATAACAGAGTTGGCTTGCAAAAAGCTGGAGCTGGACGCGGCCTGTGCGGCATTGAGAATGGCATCCAGCTGCTGCGCTGTAATAGGCTCGTCACGATACTGACGGATGGAGCGGTGTTGGCAGATAAGGTCGATGACAAGGTTCATGAGCGTCTCCTCGAGTGAGGCATCACTCTAACTAAAAAAGCGGGGAGGCCCAAGCCTCCCCCGCACCAGCCTTACATCGGGGCCGGATAGACATACGGAGCCTGCAACCCAAGCGGGAAGCCCAGCGCCCAGTAGATAAGCAGGAACAGAGTCCAGCTGACCAGGAAGGCCAGAGAGTACGGCAGCATCATGGAGACCAGGGTACCGATACCGGTGCTCTTTACATAGCGCTGGCAATAGACTACGACCAGCGGGAAGAAAACCATCAGCGGCGTGATGATGTTGGAGGCCGAGTCACCCACACGATAAGCCGCCTGAGTCAGCTCCGGAGAGATCCCCACCGCCATCAGCATCGGCACCATGATCGGGCTGATCAGGGCCCATTTGGCCGACGCCGAGCCCACCACCAGGTTTACAGAGGCGGTCAACAGGATCATGCCGACTATGGTGATCTGGCCCGGCAGAGCCATGGCCTGCAGCACCTCCGCACCGGCCAGCGCCAGCAGGGTACCGAGGTTGGAATCGCCAAACGCCTTGATAAACAGCGAACAGAAGAACGCCATGACCATGTAGGAGCCCATCTTGTTCATGGTCGAGGACATGGCATCAATCACGTCGCGGCTCTTTTGGAACGTACCAGCCACGAAGCCATAAACGATGCCAGGCAGGATAAACAACAAGAAGATCAGCGGCACAATCGACTTCATGACCGGCGCAGCAAAGGTGGTCAGCGAACCGTCAGTGGCACGCAGCGGCGAATCGGCCGGCCACAGCGCCATCACCAGCAGCACCAGGCCGCCCAACATGGCCAGACCGGCGCGGTTAAAGGCACGGCCTTCCTGCGCGGTATAGCTGCCCATCTCTTCGCTGCTCTCGGCATCATCATCGAGTGCCACATCACGCAGGCGCGGCTCGACAATTTTCTCGGTCACAAACCAACCCACCACGATGATCAACAGCGAGGATGCACCGGTAAAGATGATGTTGCACAGAGTGTTGACCATGTACTCCGGATCAAGCAGCTGTGCGGAGGTTTGGGTAAAGCCTTGCAGCAACGCATCACCGCCGGAGGGCAGGAAGTTGGCAGCAAAACCGCCCGAGACGCCGGCAAAGGCGGCAGCGATACCGGCCAGCGGATGACGACCGGCTGCGTGGAAGATGATCCCGCCAATCGGGATAACCAGCACATAACCGGCATCGGCTGCGGTGTGGCTCATGATAGCCACGAGGATCAGCATGGGGGTCAGAAAACGGGCCGGAGTGACCTGCAGCAGCTTTTTCAGACCGGTATTGATAAAGCCGGATTGCTCGGCAACACCCACGCCGAGCATGGCAACCAGCACAATCCCAAGCGGCGCAAAGCTGGTAAAGGTGGTGACCATACCGGCCAAAAACTCGGCCAAGCCCGCACCGGTCAGCAAGTTGTTCACCGCAACCGGCGCACCGGTTCTCGGGTTAACCAGATCAAAACTGAACTGAGAGAGGATCGCTGAGGCAACCCAGACCAAGCCCAGGGCATAGAGAAACAGCATGGCCGGCTCGGGCAGTTTGTTACCGGCCTTTTCGACCCCATTCAAAAAGCGGTTCAACCACCCCTGACGCGGGGCTTCCAGCACACTGGTGGACGTGTGTTCCATCAATCGATACTCCGTGGTTACTCTTGTGTCAGCGACACAGCTTAATGATTACAATTATTCAAACGTTGATTAACTGCAAAAACCGAGAAAACCACGAACAAAATTCGATATTAATGCGCGAAAATGTGAACTTAACCCTTAATTGATGGAAAACTCAGCGAATAAGTGGATAAGTGCCTACCGGTGAATCAATCACGAACCCACACCCTTCGAGCTGCTCTGCCGTGAGTGGTCGGCTGATTAGATAACCCTGGATACGCTGGCAACCCTGCGCCCGCAGCGCAGCCAGCTCTTCCCCGGTCTCGACCCCTTCGGCAATCAGGGTCAACCCCAGACTCGCCGCCATTGCTACCGTGGCGCGGATCACTGGCAGGTTGAGGCCGACCACAAAAGAGCGATCGAGTTTAATTTCGTGAATGGGCAGGCGATTGAGATAAGCCAGCGACGAATAGCCGGTGCCAAAATCATCGATGGAAATATTGATACCCAGCGCGCCCAACTCCTCAAGCACCCGGCTGCCCCCTTCCAGATCGCTCATCAACACGGTTTCGGTGAGCTCAAGCGTGAGCAGATGCGGCGGCAGATCATGCTGGAAAAGCTGTTCGGCCACCCAACCCGGCAGATCACGGGTGACCTGCATACCGGAGAGGTTGACCGCGAGCGGCACATCCAGGCCAAAGCGCTCGCGCCACTTTGCAATCTGCGCCAGCGCCGTGCGCATCACCCAGGCACCAATGTCACGAATCAGCCCCATCTCTTCGGCCAGCGGGATAAATTCAGCCGGCGAGACGGCGCCGAGCACCGGACTGTTCCAGCGCAGCAGTGCTTCGCAGCAATCGATCACCGAGCGCTGCAAATCGGCCTTGGGCTGAAACACCAGTGACAGCTCACCACGGCCGATGGCCTTGGCGAGATATTGCTTGAGGGTCAGTTTGCGCTGCAGCGCCTGCTGCAGGCTTGGCGTAAAACGCTGCCAGGTGAGGCGCCCCATCTGCTTGGCCTGATACATCGCCATGTCAGCACGAGTAATCAGGTTATCGCCATCGTCCGCATCATCCGGGTAGATGGCAATACCGATACTGCCACCGATGGTCACCTCGGGCAGACCGCTGAGATTAAACGGCCGCTCCATCTGGGCCAGCATCAGCTCGGCCAATTGCTGCGCCCGCTCGCTCTCCTGGCCAAGGGGAACCAGAACGGTAAACTCATCACCGCCAAGGCGCGCCAGCTCCACATCATGGGGGCAGAGCTCTTTCAAACGACTCGCCACCCGCTCAAGCAGGCGGTCTCCGGCACGGTGGCCAAAGTTGTCGTTAATCAGTTTGAAGTTATCGAGATCCATAAACAGCAGGGCAAAGCGCGAGCCCATGCTGCAGTTGACCTCAAGGGATTTCATCAGACCATAGCGGTTGAGCAGGCCGGTCATGGAGTCATGGCGGGCCAGATGGCGATGCTCCAGCTCTTCGAGCTTGCGGTCGGTGATATCACGCAGCGTCAGCAGGATCTGCTCGCGCTGCTGGACATAACGAAACTGGAACTGAAACCAACGCATGCCTTTGAGGGTGCGGCTCTCTCCCTCACTGATCCATTCGTCGTATTGACGTAAACGCTGATAAAAAGCGCCATCGTCAGCAGCAAAGATCTGGCCAAGCCGCCAGATACGGGTTCCAAAGCATTTCTGAAAATAGCGGTTGGCACTGACCAGATGACCACGCTCATCAAACAGACAAGCCAGGGTATCACCGCGCACCATAGCCGCTTCATGATAGAGCGTGTCGGCATCGAGCACCGTTTCGCAAAGCATCATCAGTCGCCCGGCGATATCAATGCCGGAGATACGCAAATAGACCTGCTTTTTAATTCCGCGCGGGGTAATACTCCACCACTCGTTAAAGGTACGCCCGGCCTGAAATTCCTTCAGATAGCGCTGCAATAACGTATCCACAACAGGTGTCATGTCGCTGGTAAAATTTCTTAGCTGCAACTCATCCAAGGAGTTGGCTTCCCACACGTGTAGCGCCGCACGGTTAGCCCAGAAAATATGATGATGCTGGATGTCATAGATCCAGAGCGGAGTATTGAGGAGTTGAAGAGAGGCCAAGCCTCGTTCGTCTAATGCTATCACCGGGTATCACACACAGGCCAAAATAACAGGTCGAGGCCGCCTTGCGACCATAAACCACCAGCTTCGCACACTTGCTCTGTTTCATCACCCTGGCGCACCAGGACAAACTCAGAATTCATACCCTTGTGACAGGAAAAGCCTGACGGCCAGCCCAAGTCGTGATCAATTTTGCCATTCATCTGTTTTTTATACTTTTTTTTATTTATCGACAAGCAGTTATCATTCTCTTTATGAGCTTGGGACGAGAATTCCCCATACTATTGATGAGCTTTTGAACAACAATGGTTCCAAGTCAGTCTTATCAAGAATTTTTGTCAGAATAACATTGACGTCGTGTCTTATTTTTCAGTTATTTACTTATAAATCAACAACTCTTTTGTAACTGAAAGCGATATCGGCAACGCCTTACTAGCGCGGAGTTTTACTCCAACGAGCCAATTAACCGACGATCCTCAATGGCGCCATTGTGCGACATTCTTTGACGCACACCGCGATAAGCCACTCTGGGATCAGATCAATTAAGATTCGCTTAATACTTGCCAAGCCTGAACCAAGCCCCTAAGGTCGGTCTCTTGATGGATTGGCTTGTGGTTACCCATGAAACACATTGAAGAGTTCTATCTGTTTGTCAAAGTCATCCAGGAAGGGGGCTTTTCACATGCGGCCGCGGCATTGGGAATGCCGACTGCCACCATCAGCCGGCGGATCACTCAGCTCGAAGAGGCCCTTGGCTACTCCCTGCTGCAGCGATCTACCCGCAAACTGCGCCTGACCGACGAGGGGCTGCGTTACTACCAGCGCCTGTGTGGACCGCTGCAACAACTCGAGCAGGCCACCGGTGAAATCCGCGGAGAAGAGCCGGACTTGCACGGCCTTATCAAGATTGCCGCCCCCATTTCACTCTCCAATACCCTGCTTATCGATCTGTTGGCCGAGTTCAGTCGCGCCTATCCAATGATCCGCTTTGAGCTCGAGCAGACCAACGATCACCAGCGATTGTTCGATAGTGAATGGGACCTGGTGCTGTTTAACGGCGATCTGCCCAAGCGGGTGCCTCACGCCCAGTGCATCGGCCAGATCCACTACTCCCTCTATGCCTCACCGCTCTATCTGGAGCAGCGCGGCACCCCCCATCATCCGGCGCAACTGGCCGAGCATGACCTCATTTACTGCTGGCCCTATTCGATTTGGCAGATGCGTAACCGCGACGGGGAGTCGGTCGATATTGGCGAGCAGGCCCGTTTTACCGTGAGCCAATCCCAGGCGGCCGTGCAGGCGGCGTGTCGTCACTTGGGCATCATCAATGTGCCGCGCCACTCAGCCATGACACAGCTCAAAAGCGGTCAACTGGTGCCGGTGCTGACGGACTGGCAGGCCGGTCAACGCTCGTTCCATCTGCTTATCAATAACCGGGATTTTGCACCGCTGCGAGTGACCCTGCTGGTTGATTTCATTCTCAAACATTCACCGCTGCTCCAACCCGCACTCTGATCCGATTTGCGTCTGCCGCTGCACAGTCCACAATATAGGTCGAGCGCTACTTCACGCTGCAAGGATGACCATGAACGTATTGATATGTGATGACTCGGCTCTGGCCCGCAAACAGCTAGCCCGCTCTTTGCCAGCAGATTGGCCGGTCACCGTGCACTTTGCCGAGCACGGTGTCGCCGGTGTTGAGCAGGTATTGATGGGCAATGGCGAGGTGATCTTTTTGGACCTCACCATGCCCGAGCTCGATGGCTATGGCGTATTGGAAACGCTTAAGCGCGAAGGACTCAAAAGCAAGGTTGTGGTGGTCTCCGGTGATATTCAGCCAGAAGCACACCAAAAAGTGATGGCACTTGGCGCCATCGACTTCATCAAAAAACCGGCCACCGCCGACCAACTGCTGGCGCTGCTCAAAAAGCACCAGCTGTGGCAGCCTGGCGGGTTTAAGCAGGCGACCCGCGCGGTTGAATCCATCGCGCCCACCCAGAGTGACGCGGGTTCAGGCGGACTGACCTTAAGCGGTGAAACCCGCGATGCCTATCAGGAGATCGCCAACGTAGCGATGGGCCAAGCTGCCGACCTGCTGGCACGCATGCTCGACGTGTTTGTGGTGCTCCCCATTCCGAACGTCAACGTGCTGGAAGTCTCTGAGCTACATATGGCGCTCAATGCTGCCGCCGAGCAGGAGACCTTGTCTGCGGTCTGCCAGGGCTTTATCGGTGCCGGCATCGCCGGTGAGGCACTGCTGCTGTTTCACGACTCCAGCTTCCAGGACCTTGCCAGCTTGATGAAAATCGAGGGGGAGCTGGATCGGGCCACCGAGTTGGAGCTGCTGATGGACACCGCCAATGCGCTCATCGGTGCCTTCCTGCGTGGTTATGCCAACCAGCTTGATACGCCCTTCAGCCAGGGCCACCCCGTGGTGCTGGGCCAACACCGCCCCATACAGGAGCTGATACGAACCAATCAGAGCCGCTGGCGCAGGACGTTGGCCATCGAGATCAACTATCGGGTCGATGGGTATGCCGTGCAGTGCGATCTGTTACTGCTCTTCACGGAAGACTCGATAGGCACAATGAATAACAAGATCATGCACATGCTGTAGGAGCGCCCATGGATATCCGTGAATTTCACTGGTTGATGAACATCGTTCAGAATCTGGATGTCGGGCTGGTCGTGCTGGATCGTGACTACCGCATTCAGGTCTGGAATGGTTTCATGGAGAGCCACAGCGGCCGTTTTACCCATGAAGTGCGCGATGGCAATCTGTTTGAACTGTTTCCCGAAGTGGACGAGCGCTGGCTCAGACGCAAGGGCAACATGGTGTTCAAGCTCAACAACCGCGCCTTCAGCACTTGGGAGCAAAAACCCTATCTGCTGCGTTTTTCCAACTACCGCCCCATCACGGGTGCGGCGCCGCACATGTTTCAGAACCTGACCTTGGTTCCGCTGTGCGACTTTGGCGGACAGGTGAGCCATATCGCCATCATGATCTATGACGTGACCGACGAAGCGACCCTCGCCTCGCTCACCCATCAGTCATAATCATCCGCAATTGAATAAAGAAGGGCGCCATCGGCGCCCTTTCTCGTGATGATCAGACGGTATCCATCAACTCTTTGAACGCGTCGATCACCTCTTCCACATCGTCATCGCTGATCTGCAGATGGGTAACCAAGCGCAGCGAGCCATAACCCGAGCAGAGAATGCCGCGCTCTTTCATAAAACCGAGCACATCGGCCATGTCGATACCCTCAATCTCGAGAAACAGCATATTGGTCTCAACGCTAAGAACGCGCAGCCCCGACAGTGCCCCCAGCCCTTCGGCCAGCCGCGCAGCACGGCGGTGATCGTCGGCTAAACGCTCAACATGACGCTCGAGAGCAAACTTGCCGGCCGCAGCCAGGATGCCCGCTTGGCGCATACCACCACCGACCATCTTGCGCAGACGCCGGGCACGCTGGATAAAGGCGGCAGGCCCCACCAGCACAGAGCCAACAGGTGCCCCCAGCCCCTTGGAGAGGCACACCGATACGCTGTCAAAATGAGCCGCGATCTCTTTGGCAGCAATGCCTTGCGCTACCGCTGCATTAAACAGCCGAGCGCCATCAAGATGCAGCGCCAATCCCTTGTGCCGCGCCCATTGGGTAACATCGCGCAGATACGCCTGCGGCAAAACCCGACCATTGTGGGTATTTTCCAGACAGAGCAGACGGGTTGGTGCGAAATGCGCGTCATCAGGGGCCACGGCCGCTTCCAGCTCGGCAATGGGCAGTTGGCCGTCATCTTGCATCGCAATCGCCTGCAGCACCACCGAGCCTAGCACGGCGCTCCCACCGGCTTCATAGCGATAGATATGGGCATGATTGCCAACCAGGGCCCCTTCACCACGCTGACAGTGCGAGAGTACGCCGAGCAGATTAGACATGGTTCCACTTGGCACAAACAACCCTGCTTCCTTGCCAAGTAACTGAGCGACAGTCGCTTCCAGTTCATTGACGGTGGGATCTTCCCCATACACATCGTCACCCACCGGCGCACGCAGCATCACCTGGCGCATATCATCGGTGGGGTGGGTCACGGTATCACTTCTTAAATCAATAAAACGCATAGCTCCCTCCTTGCTCGCGTCACGACACTACAAAGCCTCCAGCATGCTGGCAAGCAGGCGTTTACAGTAATGTGAAGAGTACCATTTAGTCAGGCCTATACGGCCGACGTGGCGGGGGCTGCATCGGCAAATGCGTGCAGGCTCATGCAGTGGTCAAAAATCCGCAGCAACGTGGGATAGTGAGTCACATCAACCCCGTTACGCCGAGCCACATAGAGCTCGGGGATCAGCACACAATCGGCCAACGTTACCTCATCACCGACGCAAAACAGCCCCGAGCAGGATCCAAGCACCTTCTCCAGCGCAATAAACGTCTCCTGCGCCCAGTGCTGATACCAGGCGTCGCATTGGGGATCACGCAGGGAAAAGTGCTGCGTCAGATAGGTGTGTACCCGCTCGCTGGCCAGCGGATGCAGGTCGCAGGCAAGCATGTTGACAATCTGGCGGGTAAGCGCCCGCTCCTCGGGCGAGGACGGTAGCAGAGGATAGGCCGGGTAGGTCTCGTCGAGGTACTCCATGATGGCGAGCGACTGGCCAACGCCCCACTCTCCCTCTTCGAGATAGGGCACCACTCCTTGCGGATTGATGCGGCGATAGGCCCTGCTCTTGTGTTCGTCACCGGGCAGATCCACTGCAACCTGTTCGCAGGCGATGCCCTTGAGCCCCAGCACGATACGTACCCGGAAGGTTGCCGGCGAACGCTCATATCCATACAGCTTCAGCATGTTGCTCCCCAAAGGCGCGTCGTCCTTGCGCCATCAAACCAGACCCGTTTTTGCTTGCTGGTCACTCTATCATCAACGGGAAAGAGGTAAAGGGGTGGGCATGGACGATCAGCGCCACACCCGCGGCTCAAGATGCCTTGGTGCCTTGGCAAGTGGCCACTGTTTGGGGTTGATAAGCCAAGCGCGGGATGCAAGCGCCAGCAACGGCAGATCGCTCACTGAGTCAGAAAGCGCCAGCGTGACCGGCGCAGACAATGGCGGCAGGCGGGTCAATTTGGCCGCCCCATAGGCGTAATGTCGCGGCACAATGGCGCCAAAGCGCCGAGCCATTCTGGTTGCGTAGACGCGCATTTCACTCATCCGAATGCTGCCTTCACACTGACAAGAGAGTGAGCGGCGCACCAGCGCCTGTGGCGAGGCACTCACCACCCACAGCCGGGCATGAGCATGAGCTTGAACGTGGGCCAGCAGGCTGGCTGCCTCGCCATACAGCGGCGGCGCCCGGTGCGCGAGTGCAACCACCCAGCGGCGCCACTGCCACGCCGTCGCGCCAAACGTCGCGCACCACCACACGAGCCTGACGGTCAGAGTCCGGCAGGGTACACACAGCAGGAGCAATAGGGGAGAGAGCGCCAGCAGTAGCAGTAACGGCCAACGCCGTACCAGCAGAATATGACGTAGCAGCCGGGCATGGCTGTCCCCCGGGCAGAGCGTGCCGTCATAATCGGCCAGGATCAGGCCGGATTCAGGCACCATCAGGGCGCCAGCGCATCGATGGCAAGACGGGTTTCAGGCAGTAAAAACAGCGCCCCCTCTGCCGGTGGCAGCGCGATATCAAATAGCTCACCGTCATGCTCAAAGCTCAGGCGCCAGGCGTGCAGATAACCGCGATCGGCCGCGCTGCCGCCATAACGCTCATCACCCAGAATCGGCGCACTGACGCTTTTCAGTGCCACGCGGATCTGGTGGGTTTTGCCCGTCTCGGGACGGATACGAAACAGACGCAATCCTTCGCGCACCAGCACCGAGTCAAAGCGGCTGACGGCGGGATTGTCCAAGGTACGCGTCAACATCCAGCTGCCACCACGCCCTTTTTTCATATCCCCTTTGACCATACCCTGCTTTTTGAGCGGGCGCCGATCAGAGAGCGCCAGATACTGCTTTTTCATCCGCCGCTCGGCAAAGCCCTGGCTGAGCACCCGGTTAGCCTCGGGGTGACGAGCAAGCAGCAGCAGCCCTGAGGTCATCTTGTCGAGGCGGTGCACCGGATAGAGTTCAAGGCCGGTGGCATCGCGCAGCAAGGTCACCACACCCGGCGCGCCGTTCTCCTCATGCATGCCGATCCCCGCGGGTTTGTCGATCAGCAGAAAATCACGATGGCGCAGCACTTCGCGAAACTCGAACACAGTCACCCTCACACAAGCCAGAATAATGGCGCGATTGTACGGCATCGCGCGCGCCCCTCAAACCCGCGTCAGATCACGACGCGCAAACACTGCACTTGGCGTGTCTGCGGCTTGACAGTAGAGTGTTCAGCCTTGCAGGTGAGGGACCATGGCAGCGATCGATTTTTCTTCCGGAATGCTCAAAGAGGTGGCGCAGCAGTTGCTGGCCGAAGAGTCGGTCCTGATCCGTTCACGCAATTTGCAGCCTCTGGTCAGTCTGATGCTGGAAAATAGCCTGCTGCATCAGCTCCGCCCTCACCACTATGGTTTGACCGATGCCGGCCGCCGCTACCTGACCCGAGCTCTGGCGCTGGGCGATCTGCAGCAGGCCCCGCTCGATCCGGAAAGCTGGCTGCAGCAACTGGGTATCCGCTTACCCAGCCCGGTGAATCTGCGTCTGCTCGCCGCCCTCTATCGCCGACCGCTGCAAGGGGGACAACCGGCCTTCTCGCCCAGCGAGCAGATCCATCTGGCCGAGCGCGGCGTAGAGACCTGCCCGGATCACCTTGTTCGCCTGCGCGCCTCATTACCCATCAGCCTGTTTTTTCAGGGGGGGCGTCTCATCGATGGCGCGCCGCTGCTCGATACATTAGGTGAGATCGTTCTGCCAGAGCGCAGCCTACCTACCCTTGGCAAGATCATCAGTCAGGGCGACCCCATCGAGCGACTCATCACCACCGATCGCACCGGCGTGTTCACCACCCTTCCCCTGCCCCCCGCCAGCTTGCTGGTCTGGTTACCGGCTGCCGCCCCTGGACTCCTTAGCCCACTGTGCAGCGCCTTGCCAGGTGCGGTGCAGTGGAGCCATCTGACCGACCTCGAACCAGCTGGAGTCGAGCGAATCCGCACGCTGGCCGAGCGCACCGGACGTCCGCTCTCCTGCTGGCTGCCCGATGATCTCTCGGCGCACCTGCGCCACTATGCCCGGCCGCTGGAAGGCGCCAGCTGGGAGCCGAGCCGGCTATCCCCCACCTTGCGCACCCGTTTGGCGCCACTCATAGAGCAAGGGATGGGCCTGCCCGGTGAATTACTGGCGCTGGCCAGTGGCTGGAGCGCAATCAGCTAGCCCTCTTTTGTCGCGCCAGAGCAGCGGCCCCCATTCGGCGGACAAATAGCGGTTTTCCCCATACCTACGCAGTGGTATAAAGAATCGACGATGCGCCCATTGCCTTGCTCTCGGGCGCGTTTGTTTGCCATCGGAACGCCACCATCAAGAACCACGCAAAAAACACAGGGACTATCATGTTTGAAAAGGTTGTAGCCGCCCCCGCCGATCCTATTCTTGGCCTGACTGAAGCGTTTCGCAGCGACGCTCGCAGCCACAAGATCAACCTGGGTGTCGGCATCTACAAGGACGAATCGGGAGCCACCCCCATCCTCAAGTGCGTCAAGCAAGCCGAGCAGAAGCTGCTGACTGACGAGAAAACCAAGAACTACCTCGGGATCGAGGGTAATCAGGAATATGCCCGCATTGTGCAGGGGCTGCTGTTTGGCAAAGATTCCGAGCTCATCGCCTCGGGCCGTGCCAAGACCGCCCAAGCGCCGGGTGGTACCGGTGCCCTGCGTATTGCCGCCGAATTCATCGCCCGTAATCATCTGGCCAAGACCATCTGGATCTCGGATCCTACCTGGGCCAACCACGTCAGCGTCTTTCAGGCCGCCGGCCTTGAGGTGAAGTGGTACAAGTATTACGACGCCGCCACCAAGGATCTCGATTTTGCTGCCATGCAGGCCTCCCTGCGTGACGCCGCCCGTGGCGATCTGGTGCTGCTGCACGGCTGCTGCCACAACCCGACCGGTATCGATCCTACCGCCGAGCAGTGGGAAGCGCTGGCCAAACAGAGTGCCGACGCCGGCTGGCTGCCGCTGTTTGACTTCGCCTACCAAGGCTTTGCCCGCGGGATTGAAGAAGATGCCGAAGGTCTGCGTATCTTCGCCCAGTACAACCGTGAACTACTGATCGCCAGCTCGTTTTCCAAAAACTTCGGGCTCTACAACGAGCGTGTCGGCGCCTTTACCTTGGTGTGTGACAGCAAGGCTGTGGCCGATACGGCCTTCACCCAGGTCAAGACCGTGATCCGCGCCAACTACTCCAACCCGCCGTCACACGGCGCTGCGGTAGTGACCGCCGTGGTCAACGATCCGGCGCTCTATGAGCTGTGGGTGAGCGAAGTGGCCGAGATGCGGGTGCGGATCCGCGAAATGCGTGAGCTGCTGGTTGCCAAGCTGGCCGAGCGTGGTGTGAGCCAGGACTTTTCCTTTATTGCCCGTCAAAACGGCATGTTCTCCTTCTCCGGTCTCTCCAAGGAGCAGGTAGCCCGCATGAAGGAAGAGTTTGCCATCTACATCGTCGGCTCTGGCCGGATCAGCGTGGCCGGTATCACCCGCGCCAACATCGATCCCCTGTGTGACGCCATTGCCAAGGTGCTGTAACTCACCCACTGACTCATGCCGATAAATCAGAGGCCCGCAACTGCGGGCCTCGTTCGGCATGGAGGTGGTTTATTTCAGCCGTTGCCCCTGCTCATCCACGACCTGCTCGCCATCTTCTTTGCTAAACGCGCCTTTTTGCTGATCGGGCAGAATATCGAGCACCACTTCAGAGGGGCGGCACAAACGGGTACCCAAGGGTGTCACCACGATCGGGCGGTTAATCAGAATGGGGTGTGCCAGCATGGCCGCCAGCAGTTCATCATCGCTGACGCTCGGGTTGGCGAGACTCAACTCCTCATAGGGCGGCACATTGGTGCGCAGCAGCGCCCGTACCGACATCCCCATGGCAGCAATCAGAGCGACCAGCGTATCGCGGCTCGGTGGGGTCTCCAGATAGTGGATCACGGTCGGCTCGATGCCGCTGTTACGGATCAGCGCCAGAGTATTGCGCGACGTACCGCACTGGGGATTGTGATAGATGGTGATGTTAGTCATGACAGGCTTTCTCACGATGTAAGGGTTGTTCGTACCAGGCTTTACTGCGATTGACGATGCGCACCACCAGCAACATGACCGGCACCTCGATAAGGACGCCAACCACGGTAGCGAGCGCCGCCCCGGAATGGAAACCGAACAGGCTGATGGCTGCAGCGACCGCCAGTTCGAAAAAGTTGGATGCACCGATAAGGGCCGACGGGCACGCCACCGAGTGCTTCTCACCGACGCGGCGGTTAAGCCAATAGGCCAGCCCCGCGTTAAAAAATACCTGGATCAGGATCGGCACCGCCAACAGCACAATCACCAGCGGTTGGGCCAAAATGGCCTCCCCCTGAAACGCAAACAGCAGCACCAGGGTAAGCAGCAAGGCCGCAATACTCCACGGGGCGATACGGGTCAGCAACCCATCCAGATGAGCCTGCCCCTGTGCCAGGGCGCGCCGTCGCAGCCACTGGGCAATCAGCACCGGCACCACGATATAGAGTACCACCGAGGTGAGCAGGGTATCCCAGGGCACGGTGATGCTCGAGACCCCCAGCAGCAGTGCCACCAAGGGAGCAAAAGCAAACACCATAATGAGATCGTTGAGCGCCACCTGCGAGAGGGTGAAATAGGGATCGCCGTTGGTCAGTCGGCTCCAGACAAACACCATGGCGGTACAGGGCGCGGCCGCGAGCAAAATCAGCCCCGCCACATAGCTGTCAATCTGACCGGCTGGCAGCCAGGGGGCAAACAGCTGGCGGATAAACAGCCAGCCAAGCAGCGCCATGGAAAAGGGTTTGACCAGCCAGTTGATCGCGAGCGTCACCCCGATCCCCTTGAGGTGCTGGCGCACCTGATGCAGCGCCGTAAAATCGATGCGCAGCAACATAGGGATGATCATCACCCAAATCAGCAGCCCGACCGGCAGATTCACCCGGGCCACTTCCAGCGCCCCGATGGCCTTGAAGAGATCAGGCAGGCCTTGACCCAAGCCGATCCCGACCACAATACAAAGCGCCACCCACAGACTTAGATAACGCTCAAAAAAGCCGATGGCGCTTTGAGAACTCGACATACCCACTCCAATAAACAGTCATACAAACCTGGCTATCAAGGGCGCTGACATAAGGCAAGCAGCGCCTGACGGCCCACCGGATCATCCCCTTGCAAAGGCACGCAGGCATGGCGCGCCGTCAGTGCTGCGACCCCCGCCAATTGCTGATATTGCGATACAGCCCGCACCTTAAGCAGCGGCGCCTGCACGTTGGCCGGCAGCAGCTGATTGACCAGCCAGCCCCAGGGCTCAATGCCGGCGCGGCGCAGATCCGCCTGCAGCGATTGAGCCTCCAGCACCGGGGTAGGCTCTGGCAGCGTCACAATCAGCACCTTGGTCTGCTGCGGATCCTGCAACTGCATCAGCGGCGTGGTCACCTGCTCGCCCCGGCGACCCATCTGGCGTGCCACCTCCCGGTGATAGGCACCGGTGGCATCAAGCAGGAGTAGCGTGTGGCCGGTGGGCGCCGTGTCCATGATGACAAAGCGCTCAGCGGCCTCACTGATGATCCGGGAGAACGCCTGAAATACCGCGATTTCACCGGTGCAGGGTGAGCGCAAATCCTCTTCGAGCAGTGCCCGACCCGATGCATCCAGCGCGGCGCCCTTGGTGCGCAGCACCTCGGCGCGATAACGCTCGGTCTCAACCTCAGGATCGATTCGACTGACCGTCAGCGTGCTCTGCTCATCGGCCAGCGTCTGAGTCAGGTGAGCCGCAGGATCGCAGGTCGAAAGATGCACCGAATGACCGCGGCGGGACAGTTCGAGGGCAATCGCCGCAGCCAGCGTCGTTTTACCCACCCCGCCTTTGCCCATCAGCATCACCAGAGCGTGACCGTCAGCCTCCAGGGCATCGACCAGCTCGCGCAAAGAGGGAGAGTTCGGAGGGATTAATGGCGAAGACTTGGCGGCCTCGACAGCTTCACCGGCGATCATGGCACGAAGGGCCGCCACCCCCATCAACGGCGCACCCAGCAGCGGCATCCGGCTTTGCGGTAAATCAGCCAAGGACGCCGGCAAATCACCCAGCGCGGCCTGCTCACGGCGGGCAATGGCACTGGCCAGCAAATCGCTTTTCTCATCGCAAGGCA
Source organism: Aeromonas sp. RU39B (assembly GCF_900156095.1). Taxonomy (GTDB): domain Bacteria; phylum Pseudomonadota; class Gammaproteobacteria; order Enterobacterales; family Aeromonadaceae; genus Aeromonas. The sequence continues at coordinate 14,139 of NZ_FTMJ01000002.1, read as the reverse complement.
TCACGCCATTGATCACCAGCTCGGCATGATGCATGCCAATGGCCAGCAACTCGGCGCGGGTGCGCGCCACTTCTCTTAGCGTCGACGCTTGAGCACGCGCTACCAGCACCAGCCGGGTTTTATCCGCCGAACACAGCGCCGCCACCGCCGCATGATACTGCTCACGCTGTTTATCGAGCCCGGCCAAGGGCCCTAAACAAGAGGCATCCCCCTTACCGTGCTCGAGAAAATCGCTCCAGGCACCGGGCAGTTGCAGCAAGCGAATGGTGTGCCCGGTCGGCGCAGTATCAAACACGATGTGATCGTACCGGGCCAGCAGACTCTCATCGGTCAGCAGGGCGGTAAATTCGTCAAAGGCGGCGATCTCGGTGGTGCAGGCGCCAGAGAGCTGCTCTTCAATGCTGCTGACCACCCGCTCGGGCAACTTGCCACGCACGGGCCCCACGATACGCTCGCGATAGGCGCTGGCAGCGGCTTGCGGATCGATCTCCAGCGCCGCAAGGTGCGGCACCGTTTCAATGGCCGTGATGTGATGACCAATTGCACAGCCAAACACCTGCCCGACGTTGCTGGCAGGGTCAGTGCTCACCAGCAGCACCCGCCGCCCGGTATCGCACAGCGCCACGGCACTGGCGCAGGCCAGCGAGGTCTTCCCCACCCCACCCTTACCAGTAAAAAACAGATAGGGCGGGGGATTGCGCAAAAATGGCAACATAACGCCTCCTAGCAGCAGCCACTGCCCGGGCAGCACCCTGCTTTGCTCACTTTCTTGATACTGGCTGCGGCGCTTAATCCGGCAAAACGGGCCAGCTCGCTGCGGCTCGGATAACGGCCGGTCAATGCCACCTGCCCATCCACCAGCACCAGCGGCAGCCCCTCTTCACCGGATAGGGACAAGAAGGCACTGACTGCCGGCGTCTCGGCAAACACCAGCGGTTGCTGCGCGAGGTTATAGCGCTCCAGCGTAACGCCTTGTGCGCGCAGCCAATCTGCATCGGCAGCGAACGTCACCAGTGCCTCATCAACCTCGGTGCCACACACACCGGTCGAGCAGCACAGGGCCGGGTCAAAGACTTGAATCAACATACGATCACTCCTTGTTGCAGCAGGAATTGTCCGGCAGCACCGCCGGCGAGCAGAGCGAATCGGCACGCAAGGTCTGACACGCCTCTGGGTGACCCGCGCAGCACTCTTCGGTGAGATAGGCGATAAGTCCGAGCATCAGGGGAATATTGGCGCGATAGCGAAGAAAGCGCCCCTCTGGCTCCACACTGAGCAGTTGAGCACCCAGCATCGCTTTGAGATGAAACGAGAGAGTATTGGGGGCCACCGCCAGCGCCGTGGCCAGCTCGCCAGCCACCATGCCATCGAGTCCGGCTCGCACCAATTGGCGCCAGGCAGCCAGACGCACCGGCGATGCCAGCGACTCGAGTACCTTGACGGCATGCTCTGATTGCATGGGCTCGCTCATGAACATTCCTCTCGCCACAATGAATAATTCAACTATACAAGAAATATTGAAATGATCAATTCACGGCCAGCGTCTCCCTAAAAAAGATCAAAAAAAAACCGGAGCAGACGCTCCGGTTTTGTTATCAGCCTATCGGCTTACATCTGGTCAACCATATCCTGGGCGAACTCGGAGCAAGAGCGCAGCGTCGCGCCTTCCATCAGACGCTCGAAGTCATAGGTGACGGTCTTGTTGCGGATCGCCGCTTCCATCCCCTTAACGATGAGATCGGCCGCTTCGACCCAGCCCATGTGGCGCAGCATCATCTCGGCAGAGAGGATGAGCGAACCCGGGTTCACCTTATCCTGGCCGGCATACTTGGGCGCGGTGCCGTGAGTTGCCTCAAACAGGGCAACGCCGTCACCGATGTTGGCGCCCGGTGCAATACCGATACCACCAACTTGAGCGGCCAGTGCATCAGAGATGTAGTCACCGTTGAGGTTCATACAGGCAATCACGTCATACTCAGCCGGACGCAGCAGGATCTGTTGCAAGAAAGCGTCAGCGATGACGTCCTTGACCACGATGGTTTTGCCGGTCTTGGGGTTCTTGAACGAGCACCACGGACCGCCGTCGATCAGGGTGGCACCGTATTCGCTCTGGGCCAGGGCATAACCCCAATCCTTGAAGGCACCTTCGGTGAACTTCATGATGTTGCCCTTGTGCACCAGGGTCACCGAATCGCGATCGTTGTCGATGGCGTACTCGATGGCCGCGCGCACCAAACGTTCAGTGCCGGCCTTGGACATGGGTTTGATGCCGATACCGCAGGCATCCGGGAAGCGAATCTTCTTCACGCCCATCTCGTTTTGCAAGAAGGCGATGACCTTCTTGGCCTCGTCGCTGTCGGCCTTCCACTCGATACCGGCGTAGATGTCTTCGGCGTTTTCACGGAAGATCACCATGTCGGTGAGATCCGGGCGCTTGACCGGGCTCGGGGTGCCTTCGTAGTAACGAACCGGACGCAGGCAAACGTAAAGATCGAGCTCCTGGCGCAGGGCCACGTTCAAAGAGCGGATACCGCCGCCGACCGGCGTGGTCAGCGGGCCCTTGATGGCCACGCAATATTCGCGGATGAAATCCAGTGTCTCGGCTGGCAGCCAGACACCTTCGCCATAGACCTGGGTGGATTTCTCGCCGGTGAAGATCTCCATCCAGGCAATCTTGCGCTTGCCCTGATACGCCTTCTCGACAGCAGCGTCCACCACCTTGAGCATGGCAGGCGTCACATCCACACCGATACCGTCACCCTCGATATAGGGGATGATGGGATTATCCGGCACGTTCAGTTTGCCGCCGGTAGCGACAGTGATCTTTTGACCTTGAGAGGGGATAACTACTTTGCTGTCCATCGGTATCTCCTAACATCCGATTGTTATCATTGTGTGAAAAACGGGTCCATGTTAGCCACTCCCCGTCAGAAAAGAAATGCGACCAAAGTGTGTCAGCAACCAGGCTGGCACCAGACGCTTGCCCGAACCATAAACCTAAGTGGGCGCAGCAGGTTAGCCGCTACTGTGCCACTTCTGATACACTGGGCGCCATCGTTTTCTTGCATCCCGATGGCACCCCCTCATGGCTTCGTTCTCCTCCCGGCCAGCAGCCCGCCGGCCCGACCGTTCGCCGCGCCCGGCGCCGGCACAGCGGAAGATCATTCTGTTTAACAAGCCCTATATGGTGCTGTGCCAGTTCACTGATGAGGCGGGCAGGCAAACCCTCAAGGATTTCATCAAAGAGCCGGGAATTTATGCTGCTGGCCGGCTCGACCGTGACAGCGAAGGGTTGCTGCTACTCACCAATGACGGAATGTTGCAGGCACGCCTGACCCAGCCCGGTGAAAAACAGCCGAAAACCTACTGGGTGCAGGTGGAGGGCGAGCCCGATGATAGCGCACTGGAAGCCCTGCGCAGCGGAGTAATGCTGGCCGATGGCCCGACCCTGCCGGCTGAGGTGCGCCGTATGGCGCCGCCTTCGGTGTGGGAGCGAGTGCCGCCCATTCGCGAGCGCAAAGCCATTCCCACCAGCTGGCTCGAGATCCGCATTGTTGAGGGGCGCAACCGTCAGGTACGCCGCATGACCGCCCACATCGGCTTTCCGACGTTGCGCCTTATCCGCTACGCCATCGGTGACTGGACGCTCGATGATCTCGCCCCCGGCCAGTGGCGGCAGGTGGATGCGCCCGCCCTGCCGGCGCGCCGTGACCGGCCCGCCGAGCCGCCCACGCGCAACCGTTCTGATTTATCCCCTCGCCGCCCGGCTCGCCGAACTGCCCGCCGCCCCGGCACCAAGCAAGGAGCCTAAAGCATGCATACTCGATTGACCGTGGCCGCCCTGGTCCATTGGCAGGGCCGTTTTCTGATGGTGGAAGAGGAAATTGGCGGCAAGCGCCGTTTCAATCAACCCGCCGGCCACGTGGAAGAGGGCGAAACCCTGGTCGAAGCGGTCTGCCGCGAACTCAAAGAAGAGAGCGGCCTTATCGCCACCCCCACCGCCTGGCTCGGGGTCAGCCTGTTTCGCCCAAGACCCGGCGCGCCGACCTATGTGCGGGTCGGATTTGTGTTCGAGCTTGAAAATCCGCCCGGCGACCACCATCCAGATGATCCGGACGGGGATGTGTTGGCCTGTCACTGGTGGAGCAAGAGCGAGATTGCCGAGCGCAAACGCAAGCTGCGCACCCCGGTGGTATGGCAGACCCTCGAACAATATCTGGCCGGTATCCGTTTGCCACTCTCTGCGCTACACGCTTATTTGTAGCCATTTGATGCCGTTTTAACCGGCTGCCAGCCATGTGACCCGGGGCGCAAAATTCTGGTAGAATGCGCCCCGTTATTTCCAAGGATTTTCACAACTGATGACAGACAACAGCCAAATCAAGGTGATCGTCGGCATGTCCGGCGGCGTTGACTCTTCCGTCTCGGCCTACCTGCTCAAGCAGCAGGGCTATCAGGTCGAAGGCCTGTTCATGAAGAACTGGGAAGAGGATGACACGGACGAGTACTGCTCTGCCTCCCAGGATTTGGCCGATGCCCAGGCCGTGTGCGACAAACTGGGTATCGAACTGCACACCATCAATTTCGCCGCCGAGTACTGGGATAACGTGTTCGAGCACTTCCTCGAAGAGTACAAGGCGGGCCGCACGCCGAACCCGGATATCCTGTGCAACAAGGAGATCAAGTTCAAGGCGTTCCTGGAATTTGCCGCCGAGGAGCTCGGCGCCCACTACATCGCCACCGGCCACTATGTGCGCCGTGACGACAGCAGTGGCCACCCGCGTCTGCTGCGCGGGCTCGACGGCAACAAAGACCAGAGCTATTTCCTCTACACCTTGAGCGAAGCCCAGGTCGGCCAGAGCCTGTTCCCGGTCGGCAATCTGGAAAAGCCCGAAGTGCGCCGCATTGCCGAAGAGCTGGACCTCATCACCGCCAAAAAGAAAGACTCCACCGGCATCTGCTTTATCGGCGAGCGCAAGTTCCGCGACTTTCTGGCGCAATATCTGCCGGCCAAGCCGGGCCCCATCGAAACGGTGGATGGCAAGATCATCGGTGAGCATCAGGGGTTGATGTATCACACCCTCGGCCAACGGAAAGGCCTTGGCATCGGCGGTATGAAAGACGCCGGCGAAGAGCCCTGGTATGTGGTCGACAAGGACGTGGCGCGCAACACGCTTATCGTGGCGCAGGGCGAGCATCCGCGTCTTTACTCCGACGGCCTGATTGCCAGCCAGTTGCACTGGGTCGATCGCACCCCGATCCGCACCGCGCGCCGGGTCAGCGTCAAAACCCGTTACCGCCAGCAGGACATCCCCTGCCTGATTGAGCCCATCGACGATCTGACCATCCGTGTCACCTTCGATGAGCCGGTGGCAGCGGTCACACCGGGCCAGTCCGCCGTCTTCTACGACGGGGAAGTGTGCTTGGGCGGCGGGGTTATCGAGCAGCGTTTCAGCCAGCACGGCTGATCATCATCCGAATCGAGAAGGCGTACCACGTGAGCGACAAGTATCAAGACCGTACCCTGGCATTTGCCGGCATCTGCCAGGCAGCGCATCTGGTTCAGCAGGTTGCCCGTAACGGCAGCTGTGACGAGGCCTCACTGCGCGAGAGTCTCTCCAGCATTCTGATCACCGACCCGACCCATCCGCTGGAGGTGTATAACAACACCCACCTGGCGGTGCGTGACGGTTACCGTACTCTGGTTGAGCAGCTGGGCGCCGATGGCAGCCAGAAAAATGCCGAGCTGACCCGCTACGTGGTGAGCCTGATTGCCCTCGAACGCAAGCTGGCCAAGCGCAAGGATATTCTGGCCATGCTCGGCGAGCGCATCACGCAAGTGCATCGCCAGCAGGCCCACTTTGATCTGCTCGACGAACAGATCCTGGCCAATCTGGCCAGCATCTACAGCGACCTTATCAGCCCCATCGGGCCGCGTATCCAGGTGGCGGGCACCCCGCTCTACCTGCAGCAACCCATGGTGCAGCACAAGGTGCGCGCCCTGCTGCTGGCCGGTATCCGCGCCGTGGTGCTGTGGCGCCAGCTCGGCGGTAGCCGGACCCAGATCATCTTCTCGCGCAAGAAGATGGTGGAGTTGGCCAAGCGTTTTTAATAGATCGGCTCACGCGCTGGCGTGGCGGCAGGCAAGGTGCACACCGCGCAATACCTTGCCAACGCGCCTTGCTAGCCGCGTGAGTGGACAGCAATCCCCCACACAAACCATCAGGAGTTCACCACATGGAACTGTCAGCGCTGACTGCTGTTTCCCCCATCGATGGCCGTTACGGCGACAAGGCGGCAGAGCTTCGCCCCCTGTTCTCCGAATACGGTCTGCTGCGTTTTCGCGTTGAAGTGGAAGTGCGCTGGCTGCAAAAACTGGCCAGTCATGCCGGCATCCCGGAAGTTCCCGCTTTCAGCAACGAAGCCAACGCACTGCTCGACGGGATCGTCAGTGGCTTTTGTGAAGCCGATGCCGCCCGCATCAAGGCCATCGAGCGCACCACCAACCATGACGTGAAAGCGGTAGAATACTTCCTGAAGGAAAAAGTGGCCGGTCTGCCGGAGCTGGCAGCCGTCTCCGAGTTCATCCACTTTGCCTGCACCTCGGAAGACATCAACAACAACTCCCACGGTCTGATGCTGAAAACCGCCCGCGAGCAGGTTATCCAGCCTTACTGTGAAAAATTGATCGCCGAAGTAAAACGTTTGGCTCATGACTATCGTGACCTGCCGCTGCTCTCGCGCACCCACGGCCAGCCCGCCACCCCGAGCACCATGGGCAAAGAGATGGCTAACGTGGCATATCGCCTGGAGCGCCAGCTCAAGCAGATCATGGCCGTCGACATGCTCGGCAAGATCAACGGCGCGGTCGGTAACTACAACGCCCACATCAGCGCCTATCCACAAGTGGACTGGCACCGTTTCTCCGAGGAGTTCGTGACCTCGCTCGGTCTGACCTGGAACCCCTACACCACCCAGATCGAGCCGCACGACTACATCGCCGAGCTGTTCGATGCCATGGCGCGCTTTAACACCATCCTGATCGACTTTGACCGGGACGTCTGGGGTTATATCTCGCTGGGCCACTTCAAGCAGCGCACCATCGCCGGCGAAATCGGCTCCTCGACCATGCCGCACAAGGTCAACCCGATCGACTTTGAAAACTCCGAAGGCAATCTGGGACTGGCCAACGCCGTGTTCCAGCATCTGGCGAGCAAGCTGCCCATCTCCCGCTGGCAGCGCGATCTGACCGATTCGACCGTACTGCGTAACCTCGGTGTGGCCGTGGGTTATTCGCTGATCGCCTATCAGGCAACCCTCAAGGGGATCTCCAAGCTCGAAGCCAATAGCGCCAACATGGCCGCCGATCTGGATGCCAACTGGGAAGTGCTGGCTGAGCCGATCCAGACCGTGATGCGCCGCTACGGTATCGAGAAGCCCTACGAGAAGCTCAAAGAGCTGACCCGTGGCCGCCGCGTGGATGCCGAAGGGATGCGCACCTTTATCGATACCTTGGCCTTGCCGGAAGAGGTCAAGGTTGAGCTGAAAAAACTGACCCCGGCCAACTACATTGGTGCTGCTAAGCGCCTGGTAGACGAGCTAAAATAAGCCGTTCCTATTCAGAGGGGCCCGCCGGGCCCCTTTGCCGTTTTCACGACCCTGCATGCAAAGAGACACCATGTACGCACTCAATCTCGATATTGCCCAGTTCCTTGAGCACTACTGGCAAAAGCGTCCGCTTCTTATCAAGGGCGGTTTCAAAGACTTTGCCGACCCCATCACGCCGGAAGAGCTGGCGGGTCTTGCCATGGAGCAGGAGGTGGAGTCCCGTCTGGTGACCCGCTTTGATGGCAAATGGGAAGCCGAGCACGGCCCCTTCGAATCTTACGACCATCTGGGCGAAGAGAACTGGACCATTCTGGTTCAGGCATGCAACCACTGGAGCAATGAGGTCAACGAGCTGGCGCTGCCGTTTCGCTTTATCCCCGGCTGGCGGTTTGATGATGTGATGGTGAGCTACTCCACCCCGGGCGCCGGCGTGGGTCCGCACATCGATAACTACGACGTATTTATTACGCAAGGCATAGGCCGTCGCCACTGGCGAGTGGGTGAGGCCCTGCCGCTGCGCGAATTTGCCGCCCATGCGGCGCTGCGCCACTGTGAGCCGTTCGATGCCATCATCGATGCCGTGCTCGAGCCGGGTGACATCCTCTACATTCCGCCCGGATTCCCCCATGAGGGCTACGCCATCGAGCCGGCCATGAACTACTCGGTGGGGTTTCGCGCCCCCAACGCCTGCGACCTGCTCTCCTCGTTTGCCGACCACCTTATCGACAACGAGCTGCCCACCGAACGCTACGGCGATCCGGACCTCAAGCCGCGCGATCGCCACGGCGAAATCCAGCCCCATGAGCTGCACCGCCTGCGCGAACTGATGCAGCAAGCCCTCGACGATGAGGCGCTGCTCAAAGAGTGGTTTGGCGTGCGCATTACCGAAGCCAAGCACGACATGGACGTGGCGCCGGTCGAGCCGGAATACAGCGAAGAAGAGGTGCAAAATCTGCTGGAGCAGGGCGAGCTGGCCCTCAAGGTGACTGGCCTTCGCAGCATCTGGTTTACCGGTGACAGCCAGACCTGCTACATCGACGGTGAAGCCTGGAACTTGCCGGCCGCCGACAGCGCCGCCATTTCGCTGCTGTGCGACCAGGATGAGATCAGCCGTGACGATCTGAGCGAACTTGCCGATCAGGCCGGCTTTATCAGTCTGCTGACCCGTCTGGTTAACCGCGGCTACTGGTTCTTCGACTGATACCAGATGATGTGATGCAAAAGGGCGCCCATCTGGCGCCCTTTTCGTTTTGCACTGCCGCATAAGATGCCTAGCCGGCCATCATCCCGGTCAGCAGACCAACCAGAGTCACAACGCCGGCGGCCAGCCACAGCGCTTTAGCCGGAAAGCTTTTACGCAGCATCAGCAGTGACGGCAGGCTCAACGCAGGCAGCGTGACCAGCAGCGCCACTGCCGGCCCCATACCTAAACCCGCCGCCATCAGCGCTTGGCTAATCGGGATCTCGGCAGCCGTGGGGATCACAAATAAAGTGCCCGCCAGTGTCATGGCAATCAACCAGCCCGCGCCATTTCCCAGCGAGCCAGCACCATGAGGGAACAACCAGACCTGCGCCGCCCCCAACACCAGCACGGCCAGTACATAGGTCGGTACGGTGGCCAAGAACAACCGCCACAGGGCCCGCAGCCAGCGCTGCCAGAAACTGCCCTCCGGCACCCCTACTCCATGCTGTAGGGCCGCAAGTGCAACTTTCTGCTCTGCCGGTTGGTCACGCACCAGCTTGCCCACCAAGGCGGCAGTCAGAAACACGATGACCACTGCGGCCACCAACCGCAGCAGGGTAAACTGCCAGCCCAGCACAAACCCCATAAAGATCAACGTCGCCGGGTTGAGCAAAGGGTTGCCAAGCCAAAAGGCCAGTGCGCCGCCCATCGATACCGACTGCTTGCGAAGCCCGACCACGACCGGCGCAGCACAGCAGGTGCACATCATACCGGGCAAAGAGAACAGGGTGCCAAACAGGGTGCTGCCAACGCGCTCGCTGCCAAGTGTGCGCTCCAGCCAAGCTGGCGGGATCAGCACCTGCACTAAAGAGCCCAGCACAATACCGAGCACCGCCGCTTTCCATACAGCTTTGAAGTAGAGCTGGGCATAGGTAAGCGCCGAGGCAAGTGGCTGACTATCGAGCCCAGCCAGCAGTGAGTTGCCAATCGAGTGCGTGTCGGCGGCCAACAGCGCCTTAGCGTAGTAGGGCTGCCATTTAACCAACCAAAGACCCGCGATCAGAACCACAAAGAAGAGAGCCGGCTTCCACCAGGTGAGGCTCATCCTGGACACCGTTGCTGTTTGAGACATGAAATGGATTACCTGTTTTTGCCAACCAGAAAAGAGAAAGGCACCGTCATCTTCTGCGGCGCCCATCAATGCGCAGGAAGGGTAGCATGGCGTGCTTACTTCATGGGGTTTACTGCCACGACAAAAATCAAACAGAGCTCAAACAACTCCCTTGCTGACCACGCTGCTGCAAAAAACAACGGCAGCCCAAGGCTGCCGTCTAGCAAGCGACACGCTTACTACATCGCTTCGGGTTGCTCTTGCGGCACTTCGTCAAAGACCGGATGGTAGAGCACTTCTCCGCGCAGGGTGGCGAGGCTGCCCGGAATAAGCTCCATCGCCATGAAACATTCGGCCGGCACTTCATAGATGCAGTGCAAACCAAACTCGCTGGCGGGACGAAAACCAAAACGCTGGTAGTAGGCCGGATCCCCCAACACCACCACCGCTTTCCAATCCATCTCGAGCGCCGTATCCAGCCCTTCGCGCACCAGATCCGAGCCAATCCCCTGCCCTTGCCAGTCCGGGTGTACCGCTAGCGGCGCCAGACCGAGCCAGGGGCCCTCTTCACCGTTAATGGTCACCGGGCTCATCAGAAGATGCCCCATGAATTCGTACTCTTCTTCCTCAACCATGGTCACCACCGCCGCGCCACATTCGCGCAGCCGGTTGACCAGCACGGCTTCATCCTCGCGGCCAAACGCCGCCTCAAGCAAGGCCTGAACCGGCAGCATGTCGCCCGGTCTCTCGGTTCTCAGCATGACACTCTCTCTATTGACCGATATGGTCGAATTATTTCACAGCAGCCAGCCCCGTGCAGGGAGCCAGCTCAAAAAGCGAGAGGCAAAATGACTCAGGGCGCCAACCGCTCGATCTGCCAGCCCCGTTCGGAGCGGCTATAGAAGAAGCGGTCATGCAGGCGGTGCTCGCCCCCTTGCCAGAATTCAACGGTGTCGATAACAACGCGGTAGCCACCCCAGAAACTGGGCAGCGGCACTTCACCCTTGGCGAACTTTTGCTTGATCTCGAGGAACTTGGCTTCGAGCACGCCACGGGTGGAGATCCGCGACGACTGCTGGGAGACCCAGGCCGCAATCTGGCTATCTTTGGGACGGCTGTGGAAATATTTGAGTACCTCGACCGTACCGAGCTTCTCGACCCGGCCGGTCACATGCACCTGACGGTCCAAGGTATGCCAGGGAAACAGCAGACTGATGCGCGGATTGTGATCCAGTTGATGGGCCTTGCGGCTGCCCATGTTGGTGTAAAAGACCATGCCTTGCTCGTCGTAGTGCTTGAGCAGCACTGTCCGCTGCCAGGGTTGGCCGTCGGCATCGACCGTCGCCACCACCATGGCGGTCGGGTCTGAGAGGCGCGCCTCGCAGGCCTGGGCCAGCCATTTTTCAAACAATACCAGCGGTGCGTCGGGCAGATCGGCACGGCGCAATCCTCCCTGGGTATACTCACGGCGCAGGTCGGCAACATCCATCATGGTTCTACTTCCCACAGTGACAACACGAAACAGCAGGCATTGTGCGCTTACCACCGGTTTGAGACAAGCCAGAGCAGGACGGCGGTTGCACCGCGAGGGCTGGGTCACTATCATTGCGCGGTTAACATAAGCCTAGGTTTTTCTCATGCTCAAAGCCCCCTTGCACCCTCGCCTCGGCGATCTGGTTGCTGCCCTGCTCGACGACGTGCTCAACCAGAGCATGCCGCTTGATCGCGCCTACTCCCGTCGCTTCTCGGGTCTGGACCTCAAACCATTTGAACAGGCCCGCGTCGCACTGGTGACCGGCGATCTGCTGCGTCGCCTCAACCTGTATTGCGCACTGGCCGGCATTCAGGTGCGTCAGGCAGGCAAGATGGGCTGGCCGCTGCTGCTGGCCTGGCACGCCTTCCACCGCATTGCCATGCCCAATCACCGCAGTCTGGATCGCTTCAAGGAGGAGACCTTCCGCTTCCGCCTGCAAGATGCCAAGAAGCTACCGGCGCTGATGGACGGTTGCCCGAGCTGGCTCGACAAGCTCGGTAGCGAACAACTGGGCGATGCCTGGCCGCGTGAGCGAGCTGCACTGGCCCAAGCGCCGCGCCGGTTTGTGCGCATCAATACGCTCAAGGGTGACAAGGCCGCGCTGCTGGCCCAGTTCAAAAAAGAGGGCGTGACCGCAGCGGATGTCGAGGGCGTCGAAAGCGCGCTCGAGATCACCTCCGATGCCGCCCTGTTCAAGACCAAGGCGTTTAAAGATGGCTTGTTCGAGCAGCAAGATGCCGGCTCGCAAAAGGTCGCAGCTGCGCTCGCCGTCGAGCCCGGTATGCGCGTCATCGACGCCTGCGCCGGCGCCGGTGGCAAGACGCTGCACATCGCCGCAGCCATGCAGGGCAAGGGTCGCCTGATTGCGATGGATGTCGAGCAGTGGAAGCTGGAGAACTTGAAGGAGCGCGCCCGCCGCGCCGGGGCGCACAATATCGAAACCCGCGTGATTGAAGACAGCAAAACCATCAAGCGCCTCAAAGAGAGCGCAGATCGGGTGCTGCTCGACGTGCCGTGCTCGGGTCTTGGCGTGCTCAAGCGCAATCCCGATACCAAGTGGAAAGACACGGCCGAGCGCCTGGCGCCACTGGTCAAACTGCAAGCCGAGATCCTGGAGAGCTATAGCCGCATGGTGAAGGTCGGCGGGATTCTGGTTTACGCCACCTGCTCCATCCTGCCGATGGAGAACCGCCATCAGATTGATGCGTTTTTGGCAAAAAACGATCGCTTCCGCCTGATTGAAGACGAGACCATCAGCCCGGCCGACACCGGTTTTGACGGCTTCTATCTGGCCCGCCTTGAGCGGATTGCCTGATAACGAGCAGACACAAAAAAGGAGCCTCACGGCTCCTTTTTTTTATCGCAGGCGATCAGGCTTCGTCTTGCTTGTGCTTGGCGGCCGCTTCTTTGATCAGAGTCTGCAGCTCGCCGGCCTGGAACATCTCAATCATGATGTCACAGCCGCCGATCAGCTCGCCTTCCACCCACAGCTGCGGGAAGGTCGGCCAGTTGGCATACTTGGGCAGCTCGGCACGGATATCCGGGTTTTGCAGGATATCGACATAGGCGAACGGCTCACCGCACGACATCAGCGCCTGAGCGGCCTGAGCGGAGAAACCACAGCTCGGCAGTTTGGGAGAGCCTTTCATGTAGATGATGATGGGATTTTCGGAGAGCTGTTGCTTGATCTTATCGATAGTTTCCATGAATGCCTCACATTGCGCGTTATTGTCAGTCATTCTACCCCATGGCAGAGGCGCCACAAACGTACAAAGAGTACGGTTATTGCCCACCCTGTCATTTAAGACAAAGATTGACCAGGATCATGGCGACTTGCAGGAGTTGTGACTGGCTGCGCTATGCTGTTACAATCCAGTCATCCCAGCAAGACGTTATCCCAATATTTTTAATAAGATTTCTTTTCTCTGGGGAAAAGAAACCGCAATGTCGTGCAACCACATCGCCCCGGCGATCGCCAATGGAGAGTAGACAATGGCATTCGAACTTCCCGCTCTGCCCTACGCAATTAACGCACTGGAACCGCACATCTCCCAGGAAACTCTGGAATACCACCACGGCAAGCACCACAACACCTACGTGGTGAACCTGAACAACCTGGTGCCCGGCACCGAGTTTGAAGGCAAGTCTCTGGAAGAGATCATCAAGACCTCCAGCGGCGGCATCTTCAACAACGCTGCCCAAATCTGGAACCACACCTTCTACTGGCACTGCCTCTCCCCGAACGGCGGTGGCGAGCCGACCGGCGCCCTGGCTGATGCCATCAACAAGGCGTTTGGCTCCTTTGCTGCGTTCAAGGATGCCTTCACCAAGTCCGCTATCGGCAACTTTGGCTCGAGCTGGACCTGGCTGGTGAAAAAGGCCGATGGCTCGCTGGCTATCGTCAACACCTCCAACGCCGGTTGCCCGCTGACCGAAGCCGGTACTACCCCGCTCTTGACAGTAGATCTGTGGGAACACGCCTACTACATCGATTTCCGTAACCTGCGTCCGAAGTACATGGAAACTTTCTGGGCACTGGTCAACTGGGAATTCGTTGCCAAGAATCTGGCAGCCTGAATACCACGCTGATGTAAAACGCCCCGCCCAGTGAACTGACCCCATAAAGTTGGACAGTTAAAGATACGGGTTAAATCAAGAAGGCCTGAGTTCGGTACTGCACCGGACTCAGGCCTTTCAATTTTG
>NZ_FTMJ01000006.1 GCF_900156095.1 Aeromonas sp. RU39B | reverse complement strand
CAAGGCGATGAAACTGGTGGATGAAGCTGAGCGGGCTGGCTCGACCAAGGCCAAGACCACCTTTGTCGAGGCGGTCAAGCGCAGTCAGAAATAAGGTTCGACCAGTTTGGATTCGAAAAACTCCTGCTTGCGCAGGAGTTTTTATTTTGTGCATAGTAATAGGGAAGCTTAGTTGGTTACATTGAGTTACATTTGGTAGTCATTGGAAATATAACTTCGACAAGCAAATACATTTGGTGACGATAATTAATATTTCGATCTGGTAAGGTTATTTTGGGCTTTTATGTCCATGAAAAATCAATATTTTCCTCTCCGCTCATTTCTTGTGATCTCGCCTCCAAATTTGTTTTTCCATTCACGGTTAATACAGAAAGTTATCTTCTGAACGGTTATATTTAGCCTGTCCAACAATACACGCCCAGGTCAATTCAGCCCGTAGTTATATTCATGGCCGAATATGCTGTTGTCAGGCTTCAGTTGACCCTAAGGGATTTAATCTACATCAGGAGCACACACGATGTTCAAAAATGCATTTTCCAACCTGCAAAAGGTCGGTAAATCGCTGATGTTGCCGGTGTCCGTTCTGCCCGTAGCAGGTATTCTGCTGGGTGTCGGCTCCGCCAACTTTAGCTGGTTGCCTGAGATTGTCTCTCACGTTATGGCACAGGCCGGTGGGTCTGTTTTCGGTCAAATGCCGCTGATTTTCGCAATCGGTGTGGCACTTGGCTTTACCAATAACGATGGTGTTTCTGCACTGGCTGCGGTTGTTGCCTACGGCATCATGACCAAGACCATGGCGGTCGTTGCACCGGCCATGCTGGGTCTGGACCCCGCAGTGGTTGAGGCGCAGCACTTGGCTGATACCGGTGTTCTCGGTGGTATCATCGCAGGTGCGATTGCGGCTTATATGTTCAACCGCTTCTTCCGCATCCAACTGCCGGAATACCTTGGCTTCTTCGCCGGTAAGCGCTTCGTGCCGATCGTTTCTGGTCTGGCTGCGATCTTCTTTGGCGTCGTGCTTTGCTTCATTTGGCCCCCGATTGGTACCGCTATCGGTCACTTCTCTCAATGGGCTGCCTACCAGAACCCGGCCATGGCGTTCGGTATCTATGGCGTGGTTGAGCGTGCTCTGGTTCCGTTCGGTCTGCACCACATCTGGAACGTGCCGTTCCAAATGCAAGTCGGTGAATTCACCAACGCAGCTGGCCAAGTATTCCACGGCGACATCCCGCGCTTCATCGCTGGTGACCCGACTGCCGGTAAGCTGGCTGGTGGCTTCCTGTTCAAGATGTACGGTCTGCCTGCTGCTGCTATCGCCATTTGGCACTCCGCTAAGCCGGAAAACCGTGCCAAGGTTGGTGGTATCATGATCTCCGCCGCCCTGACCTCGTTCCTGACCGGTATCACCGAGCCGATCGAGTTCTCCTTCCTGTTCGTGGCTCCGATCCTGTATGCGATCCACGCAGTTCTGGCTGGTGCAGCGTTCGTTATCTGTATCCTGCTGAACATGAGTGCCGGTACCAGCTTCTCGCACGGTCTGATCGACTTCCTGGTGCTGAGCGTACTGGGTAACAAGGGTAGCAACCTGGTCCTGTTCCCGCTGGTAGGTCTGGTTTACGCCGCCATCTACTACTCCATCTTCCGCGTTGTTATCAAGGCCATGGATCTGAAGACCCCGGGTCGTGAAGAAGAGTCTGCTGATGAAGTGGTTACCGGTGGCAAGAACGAAATGGCTGCCTCTCTGGTTACCGCCTTCGGTGGTAAGGACAACATCGCCTCTCTGGACGCGTGCATCACCCGTCTGCGTGTTGGTGTGAAGGATGTTGCCAAGGTTGACCAAGCTGGTCTGAAGAAGCTGGGCGCTGCGGGTGTCGTGGTTGCCGGTACGGGTGTACAAGCCATCTTCGGTACCAAGTCTGACAACCTGAAGACTGATATGGACCAGTGGATCAAGAGCAACTGATCCTGACGGTTTCAAGTAAAAGGGAGGCTACGGCCTCCTTTTTGTTTTTGCTCTGCCTGACTAGGGCACAGACTGCATAGCAAAAAGGCGCCACATGGGCGCCTTGGTTGTCATCAAGAGTGGGTCAGAGCTTTTCCAGATCCTGCTCGATTTCCCGTATCTTGTTTTGCACCACTTTCTCAAGATGGCGCAGATCGCGCAGAATCTTCTCCTTGATATCGGCATTCTCCTGCGTGCTGGCCGGCGCCACCGGCTGGGTCAGGGCATCAAGCTCATCCACCACATACTTGAGATTGGCATTGATCTCGGTGACGTCCTTGTATTCGTGAGTCCCGGAGTCGATCAGGATGGTCTTGCGCTGGCGCGGGTACTTGAACTTGACACTCTTTGCAAAGAACTCGCCCTTCTGTTTCTTGAAGTAGATCTTCAGAATGTCGTGATTGGCTTCCTGGCGCAGGGTGTAGCTCTCAATAGTATCGGGATCCTGGATCCCGAGGCTTTTCAGATTGTCGTACATCGTTCTTCCTCGGCTGAACAAAGCTCTTGCAGTCTATATTAATCCAGCTGCGCTGGGCAGCCTGTGATCATCAGGTAAAAAAAAAGGCGCCAATCGGGCGCCTTTTGTAACCTGTGTCACTTATTCGTCAATCGAACGCAGCAGCGCGTTGATGCCGACCTTGGCGCGGGTCTTGGCGTCGACCTTCTTAACGATGACGGCGCAATAAAGGCTGTACTTGCCGCACTTGGAGGGCAGGGAGCCGGAAACCACTACGGAGCCAGCCGGTACGCGGCCGTAATGGATTTCGCCGGTCTCGCGATCATAGATACGGGTCGATTGGCCGATGAAGACGCCCATGGAGATGACCGAACCCTCCTCGACGATAACCCCTTCCACGACTTCGGAGCGGGCACCGATAAAGCAGTTGTCTTCGATGATGGTCGGATTGGCCTGCAGCGGCTCGAGGACGCCACCGATACCAACACCACCGGAGAGGTGGACGTTCTTGCCGATCTGGGCGCAGGAGCCCACGGTCGCCCACGTATCAACCATGGTGCCTTCGTCAACAAAAGCACCGATGTTGACATAGGAGGGCATCAGCACGGTGTTAGGGGCAATAAACGCGCCTTTACGTGCCGTTGCCGGCGGTACGACGCGCACACCGGCAGCCTTGAACTCTTCCGCGCTGTAATCGGAGAACTTGAGCGGTACCTTGTCGTAGTACTGCGCGTCATCACCCTTGATGATGGCGTTATCGTTGATACGGAAATAGAGCAGCACGGCTTTTTTCAGCCATTGATGAACCACCCACTCGCCGGCAATTTTCTCGGCAACCCGAGCCTGGCCTTTATCGAGCATCTCGATAACTTGCAGGATGGCAGCCTTGGTGGCGGCATCCACAGAGCCCGGAGTGATGGTATCGCGACGCTCAAACGCCGCTTCAATGATCTGTTGCAACTCGGTCATGACAGTTCCCTTTCATAAAATTCTGCCTGTTGTATCACACTTTTGTGGCCCTGTTCAGCCATCTTGTCGCTCTGTGGCAAAAACCTTTTCCACGCTGTCGACTGCGCGTCCATCACTGCCAAATGACTCAATTACAGATGCAACCCTTTGACTATCTGGTTGGCCAGCAGTGGATAGTCATCGACAAAATGGTGGCCACCATCGAGCGTGATGGTGCTGACATTGGGTTGAGCCAGTAGTGGGCAGAGTCTGTCGTCATCGTCGTCGTCACGTCCCTGCATGCAGAGCATCGGCACCTTGCTGATAGCGGTGACTTCGGGCTGAGTCAGATAGCGGCTGCTTTTGCTGCTGCTCACTATGTCACTGACGTGGATCTCGAAATCGGACGCCGTCGAGGGTGAGAGCATGACGGCCCCGACCAGTGACGCTTGCTGCTCGGCCGGCAGGCGATGGATGACGAAAGGGACGATCTCGGCACCAAACGAAAAGCCCACCAACAGCCACGTTTGGCGGTGCCAGCGGGCTTGGTAGCTTTCCAGCAGACGCGACAGATCCTGCGCTGCCTGGTCTGGGGTTTTGGCATGCCAGTAGTAGTGCAAAGAGCTCCATCCCACCACCGGCATCCCGCGCAGCTGCAACTCGCGGCTTAGCCCTTTGTCGAGCGCAGCCCAGCCGCCATCGCCACTTAAAAACACCACCATAGGCTGCTCAGGATGGGTTTGGGTGGGCAGCACAGTCAGCCCCAACTCTTTTTCCAGCGTGGTGGCCTGAACGGGCATCACCAGCAATGCCAACAGCAGAATAAACAGGGTTCTCATGTTCAACTCCTAGGATTTGCCTAACGCCAGCGGTCCACGACTGATTAACCCGATGAGATGGGTTAGCGTGCGTGGCAATGCCAACTTGCTGCTGCACAGCAGATAGCGTGGCTGCCACTCGGGCGCATACTTCTCCTTGTAGCGACGCAGTCCCTGAAAATTGTAAAAACGGTTGCCCCTGCGATAGAGGGTATTGCCGAGCCGGGCCCAAAAACTGCCGAGCGGCGGCGCATTCAGCCCCGACATGGGTGCCATACCGAGATTGAAATGCTGATAGCCTTGCGCCTTGCCCCACAGCAGCAGTTCGACAAACAGAAAATCCATGATGGGCCCGTGATCCACATCCGGGTGGTAGCGCATCAGGTCGACCGACAGACAGTGGAGCGATACCCCGGTCCACAGGTTGGCAAAGCCGACCAGCCGCGACTCATTGCGCTCGGTATCGGTTTTTCTGACCAGTGCCAGCGGGTTGCTGCAAAGGTAGTGCTCATCAAAAAATCCGACCGAGAATCCCTTTTCGCGGCCCTGCTTTTTCGACAGCCAGGCATCAGAGATGGTTCGCAGCATCGGCAGATAGTGCTGCACCTCGCAGGCCGGAATCACCTCAAAGCTCAGGCCATCGCGCTTACCGCGGCTGTGGCTTTGGCGCACGTTGCGCAGCTTGCCACCCGAGAGTTCAAATTGGTTCAAATCGATGATGGCCTCTTCGCCCAGCTTAAAGGGGATCAGCCCCAGCTCAAGGTAACAAGGCAGATAACGCGGCGAGGCCTGATAGATGATGGGGGTGACATCGTGAGCGTCGCACAGCTCGGCAAACTGCCAGAGTAGCTCCTCAATGGCATGGGGTTGTCCGATGGGGTCGCCCATCACAATCCAGCTGGTTCCTTCGCAGCCATACATTAAAAAAGCGTCGCCGCTTGGGTGAAACAGCAGTGATTTATCGCCCAGTTGCGCCAGTGCACCATGGATATCGCCATCGCCACTGATAAGCGAGCGTGCTCGCTGCAACTCGTCGGCGGTCGGAGGCTCGGCCGCCTGACGCAGCGGGGAGAGTAGCTGCGCCACCCCCGCCATCAACATGACCGCCATCACCGCCCCCATAGCACGCAGGCCGCGGGCGGCGCTGGCGGTCGGGGTGAAGGTGAGCCACAGCGATGGGTCATACGGCACATGGCGATAGGAAAACAGCAGCAGCCACAGTGTACCGAGCAACACGGCCCCGATCGCCAGCAGGTTGGCGGGGGTCAGCGGGGTGTGCAGCAGGCTGCCTTTACGGTGAAACAGCGCACGGCAGGGGCTGATGATGCTGAGAAACACAAAGAGAAACAGGGAGGCTTCCCAGTCCCCTTTCAACAGGGAAAAGAGCATGCCGACCGCTAGCAGCAGCTGGGCAAGGTGGAACGCTGCATCCAACCGGCGATAGAGGCCGCGAGCCAGCAATAGCAGCAAAATGCCGCTGACGCCGCCGAGCACATGGGCCAGCTCCAGCAGCGGGAGGGGCCACAGTGCCAACATGGCATCAATGCGCGAATGCAGGGTCGGCAATACGCTACTGCACAAGAGCAGGGTGCCGGCGGCAAAAGTGCCCAGGCTGATAAAGGCCGGCAGCAGGTTGCGCAGGTAACGCACGCCACTGCGCAAATGGCGATTCTGGCGTAGCTCCTCGATGGCAAGCAGGATCAGCGCCAGGGTAAACGGCACCAGATAATAGACAATACGGTAAAGCAGCAAGGCAGCCAGCAGCTGGTTAGCCTGGATGTGATGGCCCAGTAGCAGGGTCATCGCCGCCTCAAACACCCCGAGACCGCCTGGCACATGCGCCAGCACACCCAGCAGGGCGGCCAGCACGAAGGCAGAGAGTAGCATGGGATAGCTGACACTCCCCGCAGGCAGCAAGGCATAGAGCACGGCGGCTGCCGCCATCCAGTCGAGCAGGGCTACCGTCAACTGGGCTAGGCGGGCTCCTTGGCCGGGCAGCGCGTCGGCGTGACGGCCACTCCAGCGTTTGGGCCAGATAAGGTACGCCGCAACCAGCAGCAGCAGAGCCCAACCGGCAACGTCCAGCAGCTTGGCTATCCAGTGTGGCCAGAGCGGTTGCAGCCAGTCGCTCTGGCCGCCAATTAACGCCATCCCGCCGAGCGCGGCCAGCCCCAAAAAGAAGGTGGTACTGCAAAACAGGATGATGCGGGCGATAGCGCCGGTTGAGAGCCCGGCTGCCGAGTAGGCTCGGTAGCGCACCGAGGTGCCGGTCAGCAGGGCAAAGCCGAGGGTGTTGGAGAAGGTGTAAGCAACAAACGAGGTCTGCACCACCTTGAGCCAGGGCAGCCGGGCTCCGGCCAGTCGCACCGCCAGCAGATCATAAAGACACAGACAGCCATAGCTGACGAGGGTCATCAGCAGGGCGTTGAGCAACGAGCGTGGCGAGCTGCTGCCGAGGGCATGGCGTACATCCTTCCAGCGCCACTCGTGAGTCAGGTGGTAAAGCAGGGTCAGTGCCAAGCCAAGTAAGAGCAGGCTACACAGAGGGGTTATCCAGCGGCGCCAGTGATGCTTCACGCGGACCTCCTTTCCTGCTCGTGAAGCCACGGCAAACATTCCGGCCAACCTGCATGGGGGTGGGCCGGCATCGACAGAGAAACTGGGATCATGACAAGGAACCGGATTCTTATGATTGGCAGGACCCATGCTAGGTCCTGCCCGTTATCGGTTCAGTGGTGATGTGGTGACGGTATGTAACCGAATGTACAGAAGGTGTTAAGCCTCGGTCAGCTCGGCCAGTTGCTGAATTAACCGCTCTTCCAGGATCTGCTGTTGCTCTGGCGTGAGCGGCTCCCCATCAAGAGTGGTCAGGCTGAAAAAGTCCTCGACCCGCTCACCGATAGTGGTGATTTTGGCCGCATGCAGCGCCAGACCGCAGAGCTGGAATACGGCGCCGATACGGGCCAGCAAGCCGGGGGCATCAAGCGCAATCAGTTCGACCAGGGTATGGCGCACTTCGCCCTTATGCGGCAGGAAGGTGACGCGGGTTGGCACATTAAACTGACGGTGGCGGCGCGACATGGGTTTACTGCGCAGCACCAGTTTGCCGGGCGCTTGCAGGGCTTTTTCCAGCGCAGCCTTGATGGGGGGAATGCGGTTAGGGCTGACCGGTTGACCGCTTGGCTCCAGCACCATAAAGGTATCGAGCACATAGCCGCTGCGCGAGCTCATGATCTGGGCATCGTGGATGTTGAGGTTCTTTTGATCCAGCGCCGAGGCCACAGTGGCAAACAGGTTGGGCATGTCACGGCAGTAGATAAACAGCTCGCTGCCGCCACGGGTAGGCTGCTTGCCAAACAGCACCAGTGGCTGCTCGGGATGCTCGCGCTCGAGAATGTGACGGGTGTGCCAGGCAATCTGCTCCGGGCTGTGGCGCAGGAAGTAGTCTGCCTTGAAGTCGCCCCACAGGTTGTTGATGGTGAGCTCGTCGAAGTTGTCCTGAGCCAGCACCTGCTTGGCCTGACGCTGGTTCTCGCGGATCTTGAGGCGCATGTCGGGCGGGTTCTCAAGGCCCAGACGCAGCGCCTTTTGTGTGGCAAAGAACAGCTCGCGCAGCAGGGTGCCTTTCCAGTCGTTCCACAGGTTGTCGTTGGTGGCGCAGATATCGGCCACCGTCAGGCAGCAAAGCAGCTCCAGATGCAGTTCGTCGCGCACCTTCTGGGCGAAATCGGTGATCACGTCGGGATCGTAAATATCACGGCGCTGGGCGGTGACTGACATCAACAGGTGATGGCGTACCAGCCAGGCCACCAAACGGCTTTCGTAGCGATCAAACCCGTGCAGTTGGCAGAATTCGAGGGCATCGACCGCGCCCAGCTCCGAGTGATCGCCCTTGCGTCCTTTGGCTATGTCATGAAACAGGGCCGCCACATAAAGCAGCTCGGGTTTACGCAGTTGATTGAACAGCTCGTGGCAGAGCGGGTGACATTTGCGGCTCTGCGGGTCGGCAAAATAGCCAAAATGGCGGAACAGGCGATGAGTGTGTTCATCCACTGTGTAGGCATGGAACATGTCGAACTGCATCTGGCCGACAATCAGGTTCCACTGGGGCAAATAGGCCGACAGGATGCTGTATTTGTGCATCAGACTGAGCGGCAGTCCAATGCCACCCGGGTGGCGCAGCAGCGCCATAAAGAGGCGGCGGCACTCGGGAATATCTTGCAGCCAGCAGCCGAGCTTGCGGCGTGCTTCACGCAGCTGACGCAAGGTGGCGGAGTGAATGCCGGTCACCTGGCTGTGCTGTGCAATTTGATAAAACAGACGCAGGATGGCGGCCGGCTCGCGCATAAAGAGATCGGGCTCGACGGCATCAATCAGGCGACCGCGCAGCTGGAACTCGTCACTGATGCGGCGCACATCCATGGCACTGTTGCCCAGAATGGCCTCATCGAACAGCTGCAACAGCATCTCGTTGAGCTCGGCCACCCGGCGGGCGGTCTGATAAAAACGCTTCATCATCTGCTCGACCGGGGCGTTACCTTCCCCTTTAAAACCGAGCAGTTGGGCCACCGTGCGCTGGCGATCAAACAATAAGCGGTTATCGCCCTTGTTGATCACCATGTGCAGGGCAAAGCGCACCTTCCACAGAAAGTTTTGGCAATCTTCCAGCTCGCGATACTCCGCCTGATTGAGAAAACCGTGGCTGGTCATCTCGAACAGGGTGGTGGCGCCAAAGTGGCGACGGGCGACCCAGGCCAGGGTCTGGATATCACGCATGCCGCCCAAGTTGCTCTTGATATCCGGCTCAAGATTGTAGGCGGTGCCTAAAAACTGTTTATGGCGGTCTTGCTGCTCCTGGCGCTTGGCCCGAAAGAACGCCTCGCTTGACCAGAAGTGCTCCGGCGTGGTGGCAGCTTGCAGCGCAGCAAAGCCGGGATGATGGCCGGTGATATAGCGCGCTTCAATCAGGTTGGTGGCCACGGTGATATCAGCTTGCCCCTGCGCCACGCATTCAGCAACGTTGCGCACCGACTGGCCAACTTCCAGACGCAGATCCCACAAAAAGGCGATGAAATCACCGATGCGCAGCCCCAGCACTTCGTCCGGCTCATCTTCATAGAGGATCAACAGATCGATGTCGGAGTGGGGGTGCAACTCGCCACGGCCATAGCCACCCACGGCGATCAGGGTCAGACCGGGCACCTTGTGAAAGCCAAATTGCTGCCACAAGCGAGTCAGCAGGGTGTCCATAAAGCTGGCGCGGTCGGTGACCAGCGTCATGATCTCTTCACCCGCCTCGAAGCGGGTTTGCTGACGGCTCATCTCGTCAGCGAGCAGGGCCCGGTAGGCCTCGCGGTCCAGGGGTTGATCAAGCGGGGGGAGAGAGAGGGTGGCGTCCATGTTGCCTCATACGGTCGATAAAACGTCAAACCCCGGCATGGGGCCGGGGTTTGATGTTATCCGTGTTTGATGAAGCGGTCGAGGTCTTCGCCTTCACGCAAGGTGAGCACCTCGCAGCCGTCTTCCGTCACCACGATGGTGTGCTCCCACTGGGCCGAGTCACCGCCATCTTTGGTGGTCACGGTCCAGCCATCCTTGGGGTTAATCTTGCAGTGGTGCTTCTTGGTGTTGATCATCGGCTCGATGGTAAACACCATGCCGGGTTTGAGCTCGAGGCGCGCGCTGTTGCGATAGTGCAGGATCTGCGGCTCTTCGTGGAACTCGCTGCCGATACCGTGGCCACAGTAATCACGCACCACGGAGAAACCGGCCTTCTCGGCGATCGGCTGGATGATGGCGCCAATCTCGGTGATGCACATGCCGGGACGCACCGCCTTGATGGCGGCATACATGCTTTCTTGCGCCACCTTGCACAGCTGACGACGCAGCGGGGTGGTCTGGCCGATGATGAACATGGCGGAGGTGTCGCCATGATAGCCGTCCTTGATGACGGTAATATCGAGGTTGATGATGTCCCCTTCGCGCAACTTCTTGTGGTTGGGGATGCCATGGCACACCACATCGTTAATCGAGGTGCAGATGGACTTGGGGAAGCCGTGATAGTTGAGCGGAGCCGGAATAGCCTGCTGCACGTTGACGATGTGGTCGTGGCACAGGGTATTGATCTCGTCGGTGGTGACGCCAGCCTTGATATGGGGGGCGATCATCTCCAGCACCTCGGCAGCCAGACGGCCGGCGACGCGCATCTTTTCAATCTCTTCGGGTGTCTTGATCTTGACGGTCATGTCGTTTCTCTGCGGCGCCCGGGGCGCCGGGCTGACAACTGAAAATTATATGCGTTTGCAATCGAAGCGAAATTTTATCTGTAACCCCGGGTGACTTCCAGCGTGATTGTCATCACAGCGAGATAATTGGCCGCCAGACTGGCGGTAGTGAGCAGGTTTGATGGCGCCAATCCACTTCGCAATGTGGTGTTTAATTCGTGGATGTGATATAAAGCGCGCCGGACTCGGAATGCTGGGTCCATACACCCTTACTCAACAACACACACGTATCGACACATATGCCGGGGTGCCCTTTGGGTCGGCATCATGGGATACGTGGAGGCCTAACCCCATACGAGGTATAAAATGGCTAAAGTTTCTATGCGCGACATGCTGCAAGCCGGCGTTCACTTCGGTCACCAGACCCGTTACTGGAACCCGAAGATGAAGTCCTACATCTTCGGCGCTCGCAACGGTGTTCATATCGTCAACCTGGAAAAGACTGTTCCGATGTTCGACGACGCCATGAACTTCCTGAGCTCCACCGCTGCCAAGAAGGGCAAGGTACTGTTCGTTGGTACCAAGCGTGCCGCCTCTGAAGCCGTTAAAGAAGCCGCAACCCGTTGCGACCAGTTCTATGTGAACCACCGCTGGCTGGGCGGTATGCTGACCAACTGGAAGACCGTTCGTCAGTC
This sequence comes from Aeromonas sp. RU39B, assembly GCF_900156095.1. Taxonomy (GTDB): domain Bacteria; phylum Pseudomonadota; class Gammaproteobacteria; order Enterobacterales; family Aeromonadaceae; genus Aeromonas. The sequence goes on along the minus strand of NZ_FTMJ01000006.1, from coordinate 196,167 downwards.
CATCAAGCGTCTGAAGGATCTGGAAACCCAGACCCAAGACGGCACCTTCGACAAGCTGACCAAGAAAGAGGCGCTGATGCGTACTCGCGAAATGGAAAAGCTGGAGAAGAGCCTGGGCGGTATCAAGGACATGGGCGGCCTGCCGGATGCTCTGTTCGTGATCGATGCCGAGCACGAGCACATCGCCATCAAGGAAGCCAACAACCTGGGTATCCCGGTAATTTCCGTGGTTGATACCAACTCCAACCCGGACGGCGTTGATTACATCATCCCGGGTAACGACGATGCTATCCGTGCCGTACAGCTGTACCTGAACGCTGCTGCTGACACCGTACTGGAAGCTCGCGAACAGGACATCGTGGTTCAAGCCGAACAAGATGGCTTTGTTGAAGCCGAGTAATCAATAAGGTCTGCAAAGCCCTTATTAACCAAGCTGAACACATTGGTTGGCAGGGGCCCTTATGGCCCCTGTTTCTTGTCAATTTGAGACCGAGGATACTGGACATGGCAAACATTTCTGCCGCCCTGGTTAAAGAACTGCGCGAGCGCACCGGCGCTGGCATGATGGATTGTAAGAAGGCCCTGGAAGAAGCCGCTGGTGATATCGAGCTGGCTATCGAGAACATGCGTAAGTCTGGCCAAGCCAAGGCTGCTAAGAAGGCCGGTCGTATCGCTGCCGAAGGCGTGATCTTCGCCCGTACCGAAGGCAACACCGCTGTTCTGGTTGAGCTGAACTGCGAAACCGACTTCGTTTCCAAGGACGCCAGCTTCCGCGCCATGGGTGAGAAGATCGCCGAGATCGCCGTGACCAAGAAGATCGCTGACGTTGACGCCCTGAAGGCAGAAGACTTCGGCACCGGTGAGACCGTCGAGCTGACCATCACCAACCTGATCGCCAAGATCGGTGAGAACATGAACCTGCGCCGTGTGGTGCTGGTTGAAGGTGACAACCTGGGTACCTACGTTCACGGTTCCCGTATCGGTGTTATCACCAAGCTGGTTGGCGGCTCTGCCGAACTGGCTAAAGACCTGGCCATGCACGTTGCTGCGAACAACCCGCAGTTCGTCAAGCCGGAAGACGTGTCTGCCGAAGTCGTTGCCAAAGAGCGCGAAATTCAGGTAGAAATCGCTATCAACTCTGGCAAGCCGAAAGACATCGCCGAGAAGATGGTTGAAGGCCGTATGAAGAAGTTCACCGGCGAAATCTCCCTGACCGGTCAACCGTTCGTTAAGGATCCGGCTGTCCTCGTTGCTGATCTGCTGAAGAAGGAAGGCGCTGACGTGGTCTCCTTTACTCGCTACGAAGTAGGCGAAGGCATCGAGAAGCAGGAAACCGACTTCGCTGCCGAAGTTGCTGCCCAGATCGCGGCCGCTCAAAAGGCCTAATCGAACCGGTTTTACCGTTTCCCCTGGACCGCGACATCTGTCGCGGTCTTTATATGACCAGGAATCAGTCACATGAGTACCAATCCCAAGCCTGCATACAGACGTGTTCTTCTCAAGTTGAGCGGTGAAGCCCTGCAAGGGGCTGAAGGTTTCGGTATCGATCCGGCCGTGCTGGACCGTATGGCCCAGGAGATCAAAGAGCTGGTCGAGCTCGGTGTTCAGGTCGGTCTGGTCATCGGTGGCGGCAACCTGTTCCGTGGTGCCGGCCTTGCCAAGGCAGGAATGAACCGTGTGGTGGGTGACCATATGGGGATGCTGGCTACTGTCATGAACGGTCTGGCCATGCGTGATGCCCTGCATCGTGCTTATGTGAATGCTCGTCTGATGTCAGCCATCTCGCTGCAGGGGATTTGCGACTCTTACACCTGGGCCGAGGCGATCAGCCATCTGCGCGCCGGTAAGGTTGTGATCTTCTCCGCCGGTACCGGCAACCCCTTCTTTACCACTGATTCTGCAGCCTGCCTGCGCGGCATCGAAATCGAAGCCGATGTTGTGCTCAAGGCAACCAAGGTTGATGGTGTCTACAGTGATGATCCGGTTAAGAATCCTGACGCCGTGTTGTATCATGAGCTGAGCTATAACGAAGTGCTGGATCGTGAACTGAAGGTCATGGACCTGGCAGCCTTCACCCTGGCCCGCGATCATGATCTGCCGATCCGCGTGTTCAACATGAACAAGCCGGGCGCACTGCGTCGCGTAGTGATGGGCGAGCCGGAAGGCACCCTGATCTATCACCTGAACCAGTAAGGTCGTTGCGCTTTCACTGCAGACGAATGACAAGGAAAATCCACCGTGATCAACGAGATTAAGAACGACGCCAAAGAGCGCATGCAAAAGAGTCTGGATTCCCTGAAGTCCCAGATGAACAAGATCCGTACCGGCCGTGCCCATCCGAGCCTGCTCGATGGCATTCAGGTGGAGTATTATGGCTCGGCCACTCCGCTCAAGCAGCTGGCTAACGTCGTGGCGGAAGATGCCCGTACTCTGGCCGTGACCGTGTTTGATCGCACCATGATCCAGGCCGTAGAAAAGGCCATTATCAGCTCCGACCTGGGCCTGAACCCGGCCACGTCCGGTACCACCATGCGTATTCCGTTGCCGCCGCTGACCGAAGAGCGTCGTAAGGACCTCATCAAGGTGGTACGTGGTGAAGCCGAAGGCGCTCGTGTTGCTGTGCGTAATATCCGTCGTGATGCCAACGCCGATCTGAAGGCGCTGCTCAAAGACAAGGAGATCACCGAAGACGACGACCGTCGTTCCCAGGAAGAGATCCAGAAGCTGACCGATTCCTACGTCAAGCTGGTCGATGAGACCCTGGCTGCGAAGGAAAAGGAGCTAATGGAAATCTAAGGCTCCGAAAGGTATATTACGAGCGCCGTGTAGTATCCCTGCACGGCGCTTTTCTGTTTGTGGGAGATATGCATGTCGCTTTCGGCTGTGGTCGGTGAGACCGCCAACCAGAGTCTGCCTCGTCACGTGGCCATTATCATGGACGGTAACGGTCGTTGGGCCCAGCAACGGGGCAAGATCCGGGTGCAGGGACACAAGGCCGGCGTCAAGTCAGTACGCGAAGCGGTCTCCTTTGCTGCACGGGCAGGCATGCAGGCGTTGACTCTGTTTGCATTTTCCAGTGAAAACTGGCGCCGCCCGGAAGGGGAGGTCAATGCCCTGATGGAGCTGTTCATGATGGTGCTGGGTCGTGAAGTCGACAAATTGCACCAGAACGGTATCCGCTTGCGGGTCATTGGTGATATCGCACGCTTTAGCGACCGTCTGCAGGAGAAGATTGCCAAAGCCGAAGCGCTGACGGCAGGCAACACCGGCATGACCCTCAATATCGCGGCCAACTATGGCGGCCAGTGGGATATCGTGCGGGCCGCGCAGCAGATTGCCGGGGAGGTTGCCGCCGGACGGATGGCACCCGAGCAGATCAGCGAAGCCACCTTCTCCGATTTTGTTTGTATGGCGGACCTGCCTGCGGTGGATCTGCTGATCCGTACCGGTGGCGATCACCGCATCAGCAATTTTGTGCTCTGGCAGCTGGCCTATGCCGAGCTCTATTTCACCCCCGTCCTGTGGCCTGATTTTGACGAGCAGCACTTTAGTGATGCGCTTGCCTCATTTGTCAGCCGTGAGCGCCGTTTTGGCTGCACCGGTGAACAAATCCGTACCCTGATTGCCGGGCAGCAGTCTGAGTAATGGATTCCTTAAGAGAGGACCTCTTTTGCTAAAACAACGAATTATTACAGCCGTACTGCTCATTCCACTGGTGTTTGCCGCGCTGTTTCTGGCGCCTATTACCTGGTTTGTCTGGTTGGCAGCCGGGGTCTTTGTGCTGGCCAGTCTGGAGTGGGGTAGTTTTGTTGACGCGCGTTTGCGTCGTCCTGTTGCTCTGGTGCTCTGTGTATTACTGACGCTGACGCTGCTGTGGCAGCCAGTTAGCTTGCTGTGGCAACCGACCTTGGCCGGCTTGCCCAATGCCATGCTCTATCTCTCTGGCTCTTGGTGGCTGCTGGCGTTGGTGCTGGTGCTGCGCTATCCGGCCAGTGCCGCCTTGTGGCGCAGCTCGGTCTGGCTCAAGACCCTGTTTGGTGTCGCTACCCTGTTGCCGTTTTACTGGGCGCTGCTCTCATTGCGTAGCGTCAATCTCTGGCACGACAGTTCGACCGGAGCCTGGTTGCTGCTGTTTGTGATGGCGCTGGTGTGGGCCGCCGATTCGGGCGCCTATTTCTTTGGTAAGGCGTTTGGCAAACACAAGCTGGCCCCGGCGGTCAGTCCCGGCAAAACCATCGAAGGCATGATAGGTGGCCTGCTGGCTGCTGCCGTGTTGGCTGGTGTGGTGACCTATTTTGTTGGGGCCGATGCGCACACTACGCTGGTGGTGCTGGTCAGCTCCCTGATCGCCGTGCTCGCCTCCATCCTCGGCGATCTGGGCGAGAGCATGTTCAAACGCGAAGCCGGTCTGAAAGACTCCGGCACCCTGCTGCCTGGTCATGGTGGCATTCTTGACCGTATCGACAGTCTGACAGCAGCCCTGCCGATCTTTTTGCTCAGCTACCTGTTGCTGGTCTAGGAGACCCCGGATGGAAAACCTGGTGATTCTGGGAGCCTCCGGCTCCATCGGTCAGAGCACCCTCAAGGTGGTGCGTCAGCAGCCTGATCGCTGGCGCGTGTTTGCGCTGACTGCAGCTCGCAGCGTCGAGGCCATGTTGCGCGATTGCCTGGCGTTTTCCCCGGTGTTTGCCGTGATGAGTGATGCCGCCGCGGCCAAAGCGCTCTCGGCAAGGCTGCATAGCCACGGCAGCGCCACCCGTGTACTCAGTGGCGCTGCTGGTTTGTGCGAGGTGGCCGCTCACCCCGAGACCGATACCGTGATGGCGGCCATCGTCGGGGCCGCCGGTCTGCCGGCGACGTTGGCCGCCGTGCGCGCCGGCAAGCGGGTTCTGCTGGCCAACAAGGAGTCGCTGGTGATGTCCGGCGCCCTGTTTATGGCGGCAGTACGTGAGCATGGCGCCACCTTGCTGCCGATCGACAGCGAACACAACGCAATTTTCCAGTGTCTGCCAGCACCCATTCAGTCCCAACTGGGATGTTGCGATCTGGCGGCCGCCGGCATCAGCAAGATTTTGCTCACCGGCTCGGGCGGCCCGTTTCGCTACCGTGATGTGGCGACGCTGGCTGACGTGACGGTCGCCGAGGCAATTGCCCATCCCAACTGGTCGATGGGGCCGAAAATCTCGGTCGATTCGGCCACCATGATGAATAAGGGGCTGGAGTACATCGAGGCGCGTTGGTTGTTTAACGCCGCGCCCGAGCAGTTGCAGGTGATCATCCATCCCCAGTCGGTGATTCACTCCATGGTGCAGTACAAAGATGGCTCCGTCATGGCCCAACTCGGGCGACCTGACATGTGTACACCGATTGCGCATGCCATGGGCTATCCACAGCGGATTGCATCAGGTGTGGAACCTCTGGACTTTTTCAGTGTCGGAGAGTTCAGTTTCATTCGTCCCGACATGCAGCGCTATCCCTGTCTGCAGTTGGCCATTGAGGCCTGCGCCGCCGGACAAGCTGCGACGACCGCCCTTAATGCGGCCAATGAAGTGGCCGTCGCCGCGTTCTTGGCCGGGCGGTTGGGATACATGTCGATTGCCGGCGTGGTAGAGCGTGCATGTGCCCGCTTTACCGGCGCGGTGGTGAGTGACATCGAGGCGCTGCTGGCGCTCGATAACGAGGTGCGTCGTCAGGTAGAAGCATGGCTGGAGGGCTAATGGGCGGAGTCTTGTGGAATATTGGTGCCTTCGTTGTTGCGCTCGGGATTCTGGTCGCGGTACACGAGTTTGGTCACTTCTGGGTGGCGCGTCGCTGCGGGGTGCGGGTTGAGCGCTTCTCTATCGGGTTTGGCAGACCAATCTGGCGTCGTCGTGGCAAGGATGGCACTGAATACGTGCTGGCCATGATCCCGCTTGGTGGTTACGTCAAGATGCTCGATGGCCGGGTTGATACGTTGACGCCGCAAGACACCCCCTTTGCCTTTAATCACAAGCCGGTGTGGGCCCGCATGGCCATTGTGGCTGCCGGTCCGTTTGCCAACTTCCTGTTTGCCCTGTTTGCCTTCTGGCTGATGTTTATGATCGGGATCCCCGGCGTCAAGCCGGTGGTGGGCGAGGTGCGCCCTGGCTCGATTGCCGCGGCCGCCCAGCTGGAGCCCGGCATGGTGATCAAGGGCATTGAAGATACGCCGACCCAGGATTGGGAAGCGGTGACCTATGCCATGCTCGCCCATCTAGGCTCTGCGAGCATGACGCTGCAGCTGCAGCAGGCTGATACCCAGTACGATGTCAGCCGCGAGCTGGACATCGAAAACTGGCAGTTTGATCCGGACAAAGAGTCGCCTATCACCAGTTTGGGTATTCAGCCCCTCAGTGCCAAGGTGCTGCCCGAAGTGGCAACGGTGGTTGCCAAAGGCGCCGCCGAGCGCGCCGGGGTACAGGTGGGGGATGAACTGGTCGCCGTAGATGACGTGACGCTGGATGGCTGGGAGTCGTTTGCCAAAGCGGTGCAAGGTGCGCCGGGTCAAACCCTCTCTTTGACGGTGCGGCGCAGTGGTGAGTTGCACACCCTGAGCTTGACGCCGGATCAGCGCAAGGTCAACGGTGTCGAGACCGGCTATGTCGGTGTCGCGCCGCGTGTGCTGCCATTACCGGATGAATATCGAATTCTGTTACAGTATGGCCCTCTGCAGTCGCTGTGGCATGGCATGCAGAAGACCTGGGATCTGATCGGTCTCACCTTCTCCATGATTGGCAAGTTGATCGGTGGTATCGTTTCGCTCGACAATTTGAGCGGCCCCATTTCGATTGCCAAAGGGGCCGGCAGCAGTGCTGATTATGGATTGGTCTATTTTCTTGGATTCTTGGCTCTCATCAGTGTCAACCTGGGGATTATCAACCTGTTTCCCCTGCCGGTACTCGATGGTGGCCACCTGGTCTACTTCCTGATTGAGGCGCTGCGCGGGCGGCCGGTATCGGAGAAGATTCAGGAAGTGGGTTTTCGGATTGGTGCAGCCATTCTGGTGTTACTCATGGGTATTGCGCTGTTTAACGACTTCGCCCGTCTTTGAGCGATGGGTATCAACAAGGACACATAAGAACAAATGGCCGTCAAAAATGCTTTGGTATTGAGCTGCCTACTGGGGGTCTCGCTGGCCATCCAGGCGGCGCCATCCTCCTTCACTGTTCAGGATATTCAGGTTGAAGGGTTGCAGCGGGTGACTCTGGGCGCGGCCCTGCTGAATCTGCCGATTCGGGTCGGTGATCAGGTCGATCCCCAATCGCTGGCAGCGGCAATCAAGAAGCTCTATGCCACCGGCAACTTCGAGGATGTGCAGGTCTATCGTGACGGCAATGTATTGCAGGTGCAGGTCAAAGAGCGTCCGACTATCGCCAGCGTCGAATTTTCCGGCAACAAGGATATCAAGGAAGAGCAGCTCAAGCAGACGCTCGAGTCCTCCAATATCCGGGTTGGCGAACCGCTCGATCGCACCATGCTGACCTCCCTTGAGAAGGGGCTGGAAGATTTCTATTACGGCGTGGGTAAATATTCGGCCAAGGTCAAAGCTATTGTGACCCCGCTGCCACGTAACCGGGTCGATCTCAAATTCACCTTTGCCGAAGGGCAAGCGGCCAAGATCCAGCAGATCAACATCGTTGGCAACCACGTCTTCCCGGAAGAGAAGCTGTTGGCACAACTCTCCTTGCGTGACGATGTGCCGTGGTGGAACTTCACCGCAGACCAGCGCTATCAAAAGCAAAAGCTCTCTGGCGACATTGAAACCCTGCGTTCCTACTACATGGACCGCGGGTATGTGCGCTTCCAGCAGCAGTCGACCCAGGTGTCGATGACCCCGGACAAGAAGGGTGTCTACATCACCCTCAATATCAAGGAAGGGGATCAGTACAAGGTCTCCGGTGTCCAGCTCAAGGGCAACCTGATTGACCGTGGTGGCGAGATGCGTGGCCTGATCCCGATTGAAAAGGGCACCACTTACTCTGCCAGCCAAGTCACCCACACCGAAGAGGTGCTCTCCAAGTTCCTCGGTCGTTATGGCTACGCCTATCCCAAGGTGGTGACCTTCCCGCAGATCAACGACAAGACCAAGGAAGTGGACCTGATTATCAATGTGGAGCCGGGTCCGCGTGTCTATGTGCGTAACATCAACTTCAGCGGTAACGTCTCGACCAAGGACGAAGTGCTGCGCCGTGAAATGCGTCAGATGGAAGGCACCTCGCTCTCCTCGGATAACGTTGAGCAGTCCAAAACTCGTCTTAACCGTCTGGGCTACTTCGAAAATGCCGAAGTGGAAACCAAGCGGGTGCCGGGCAGCGATGACCAGGTCGATCTGGATGTGAAGGTCAAGGAGCAGCCGGCGGGGTCGATCACCGCGGGTGTGGGCTACGGTACCGATTCGGGCCTCAGTCTGCAGGGCGGTATCCAGCAGGATAACTTCCTCGGTACGGGTAACAAGGCGGGTATCAGCGTCAGTACCAACGACTACTCCAAGAGTGTCGATCTGAGCTATACCGACCCGTATTTCACCGTAGACGGTGTCAGTCTGGGTGGCCGACTTTACTACACCGACTACAAGGCAGCAGACGCGGACATCGTTGACTATGAAAACGAAACATTGGGTTTCCGTCTCTCCAGCGGCTTCCCGGTTAACGAAGACAACCGCCTTGATTTCAGCTCGGGTATTGAAAATACGCGTTTGAGCCGTCCTTCGTTCCGTACTTCCCAGTTCCAGGATTGTGTGGATGATGACAGCGTCTCTGATTGCTGGGATGAGTTCCTCGACAGCCGTCAATCGGTGCAGATGGATGAGTTTTGGGATGCGTACTCCGGTGATGGAAGCTCCATGGACTTCTGGACGGTGGACGTGACCGCCGGTTGGACCCGCTCCACCCTGAACAAGGGGATGTTCCCAACTGATGGTAACCGCCAGCGTTTCAATGCCAAGGTCACTGTTCCGGGTATGGAGCTGCAGTATTACAAGCTCTCGTTTGATGATACCCACTACTTGCCACTGGATGCTGATCACAGCTGGGTGATTGTGGGTAAGGCCCGTGTCTCTTACGGTGATGGTTATGGCACTACCAGCAGTGGCGAGAAGCAGGTGTTGCCGTTCTTCGAACACTACTATGCCGGTGGCTCCGACACTCTGCGTGGCTTTAAGAGCAACTCGGTAGGTCCGAAGGCTATCTATGCCACCTATAACGAGTGCACCACAGCCACGTGTGATCCCACCAAGACCGGTAAGTATGAGGGATCCAGTACTGCTGTGGGTGGTAATGCTCTGGCTGTCGCCTCATTCGAACTGGTTTTCCCGACCCCGTTTGTCTCGGAAACCTATAAGTCGCAGATCCGCACTACCGCCTTTGTTGATGCCGGTACCGTATGGGATACCCATTTCGACAATGGCTCTTACGAGTGCGATACCAGCGAAAATTGTGACTACACCAGCCAGGACTACTCCAGTCCGAATAATATCCGCATGTCTGCCGGTGTCTCGCTGCAATGGCTCTCTCCGATGGGGCCGCTGGTCTTCTCACTGGCCCAGCCCATCAAGAAATATGACGGGGACAGAACCGAGTTCTTCTCCTTCAATATCGGCCGCACCTTCTAAATCAGTGTGAGTCCGGGGGACGGCGGATGCCGTCCCCGATAACAAGGCGCACTGCGCCAAGTACGACAGTTGGTTTGTCAGTCACCCTGTACACAGGGAATGAGGAGTTAGTGTGAATAAAGTACTGAAGTCTGCTGGTTTGACCCTGGCCCTGATGACCATCGGCATGGGTTCTGCAATGGCTGACACCAAGATCGGTGTGGTCGATATGGAGAAGGTGTTCCAGAGTCTGCCGCAGCGTGAAAAGGTCTCTGCCCAGCTCAAGCGCGAATTTGAACCGCGCGTTCGCGAGCTGCAGCAACTTGAGCAACAAGGCCAGCAGCTGGTCGAGAAGTTCAAGAAGGATGAGTCCTTCATGAGCAAGGATCAGAAGAAGCAGAACCAGGACAAGCTGGCTCAGCTGCAAATCCAGTTCAACCAGAAGCGTCAGGCTTTCGAGCAAGATAACGCCCGCCGTCAAGGTGAAGAGCGTGCCAAGATCCTGCGTGACGTGAAGGCGGCTATCGACCAGATCGCCCAAAGCGATGATTTCGATATCATTCTGGAAAACAACGCGACGCCCTATTTCTCCAGCAAGCTGGATATCACTTCCCAGGTTATCTCCAAGGCTAGCAAGTAAGAGCATCTGATTAATGGCATTCACTCTCGCACAACTGGCCCAGAAATTGGGGGCTGAGGTCCACGGAAACGGGGATCTCGAAATTCGCAAGGTCGCGACACTGGAAAAGGCCGGGGAAGGGGAGATCACCTTCCTCTCCAACAAGAAGTACCGCCACTTTCTCGAGCAGACCAAGGCCGCCGCGGTGCTTATCACCGAGGCTGAGCTGCCTTACTGCCCGAGCAACGCGCTGGTGCTCAAGGATCCTTACGTCGGTTTCGCCCGCGTTGCCCAGTTGCTGGACACCACTCCGCAGCCGGCTGAGGATATCCACCCCTCTGCCGTGATCGCTGCCGATGTTCAGTTGGGCGAGAGAGTCTCTATCGGCGCCAATGCGGTGATCGAATCCGGCGTCGTGCTGGGTAATGATGTCCGCATTGGCCCGGGTTGTTTTGTCGGTAAACACAGTCGTCTGGGCGATCGCTCCCGCCTGTGGGCCAACGTGACCCTCTATCACAACGTAAGCATGGGCACAGATTGTCTGGTTCAGTCGGGGACCGTGATTGGTGCCGACGGGTTTGGCTACGCCAACGAGCGTGGCGAATGGATCAAGATTCCGCAACTGGGCGGCGTGACCATTGGTAACCGGGTCGAGATTGGTGCCTGCACCACCATCGACCGTGGCGCTCTGGAAGATACCCGTATCGCAGACAACGTCATTATCGATAACCAGTGCCAGATCGCCCACAACGTCGAAATCGGTTACGGCACCGCCGTGGCCGGTTCCACAGTGATGGCCGGTAGTCTCAAGGTCGGCAAATACTGTATCATTGGCGGCGCGTCCGTTTTCAACGGGCACATGGAGATCTGCGATCAGGCCACCATTACCGGTATGGCCATGGTCATGCGTCCCATCACCGAGCCTGGCATCTACTCCTCCGGCATCCCTCTGCAAACCAATAAAGAGTGGCGCAAGACCGCCGCCCGGGTGATGCGCATCGAGGAGATGCACAAGCGGCTCACCAAGCTTGAGAAGAAGCTGGAAAGCGACGAACAATAATCGATTGGTATAGGGTTACTCCTTTGACACAAGAAGCTAAGCGCCTGGATATCCAGGAAATCATGGGGCTGCTGCCGCACCGTTATCCGTTCCTGATGGTTGATCGGGTGGAAGACTACGAGATCACCGAGGAGCGCAAGACTCTGCGCGCTATCAAGAACATCTCGTTCAATGAACCCATTTTCCAGGGCCACTTCCCGGCCAAGCCGGTTTTCCCCGGCGTGCTGATTCTGGAAGCCATGGCGCAAGCCACCGGTATCCTGGCCTTCACCATGGTGGGCAAGCCGTCCCCCAATGAACTCTATTACTTCGCTTCTATTGATAACGCCCGCTTCAAGCGCCCCGTCGGCCCCGGTGACCGACTGGTGCTGGACGTGGAGTTTTTGAAAGAGCGTCGCGGTATTGCCAAGTTCACCGGCGTCGCCACCGTCGACGGTGAGGTGGTCTGTACTGCCGAGTTGATGTGCGCCAAACGCGAGGTTTAAACGTGATCGATCAGACTGCCAGCATTCACGAAACTGCCATCATCCATGAGTCTGCCGTGATCGGTAAAGGGGTCGAAATCGGCCCTTACACCGTGATTGGTGCAGAGGTCGAGATTGGTGACAACACCTGGGTGGGTTCTCATGTTCTCATCAAGGGACCGACCAAAATTGGCTGCGGCAACAAGATCTTCCAGCACGCCTCCATCGGTGAGGATTGCCAGGACAAGAAGTATGCCGGTGAGCGCACCTTCCTCGAGATTGGCGATAACAACGTCATCCGTGAAAACTGCTCCATCCACCGTGGTACTGCGCAAGATCAGAGCCTGACCAAGATTGGCAGTGGCAACCTGCTGATGGTCAACGTTCACGTGGCCCACGACTGCATCATCGGTGATAACTGCATCTTCGCCAATAACGCCACCCTGGCCGGCCATGTGCACATCGGTGATTTCGTGATTTTCGGCGGTCTCTCTGCCATTCACCAGTTTGGTCGTGTGGGCTCCCACGCCTTTGTCGGTGGCTGCGCCGCCCTCAACAAAGACGTGCCGCCCTACGTCATGGCAGCCGGCAACTATGCCAAGCCGTTTGGCGTCAACTCCGAAGGGCTGCGTCGTCGTGGCTTCTCGGACGCAGCCATTCTGGCGGTCAAGCGTGGTTATAAAGAGATCTACCGCTCTGGCAAGACCATCGAAGAGGTGCTGCCCGCCCTCGAAGAGATGGCCCAAGCCGAGCCGGCCGTTCAGCTCTATGTGGATTTCCTCAAGAGCAACGAGCGCGGGATCATCCGTGCCTAAGCCACTGCGCATCGGTATCGTCGCCGGAGAGGTCTCCGGCGACATCCTTGCGGCCGGTCTGGTGCGCGAGCTGCAAGTTCGTTACCCGGATGCCGAGTTCGAAGGCATTGCCGGTCCGCGCATGCAGGCGCTTGGGGTCAAGGCCCTGTTCGAGATGGATGAACTGGCGGTGATGGGGATCTCCGAGGTGCTCGGGCGTCTGCCCCGTATCCTGTCGGTTCGTCGCCAACTGCTGCGCCATTTTATCGATAATCCGCCCGATATTTTCGTCGGTGTGGATGCCCCCGATTTCAATATCGGCGTTGAGCTAAAACTGCGCCGCGCCGGTATCAAGACGGTCCACTATGTCAGCCCTTCGGTATGGGCCTGGCGGCAGGGCCGCATTCACAAGATCAAAGCTGCCACCGATCTGGTGCTCGCATTTTTGCCTTTTGAGAAAGCGTTCTACGACCGCTTCGATGCACCGTGTCGCTTTGTCGGTCACACCATGGCCGATGCCATTCCCCTGGTGCCTGATCAAGCCGCAGTGCGCCGCGCCCTCGGCATTGATGCCAACCGGCGCTGGCTGGCGGTGCTGCCCGGCAGCCGTCATGCCGAAGTGGGCTTTATGAGCCCGCTGTTTCTTGAGGCGTGCAAGCATCTGACAGTGCGCTATCCCGACCTGGGCTTTATCGTGCCGCTGGTCAATGGCAAGCGCCGCGAGCAGTTTCAGGCCATTAAAGAGAGCATCGCGCCCGATCTCGATATGGTGCTGCTCGACGGTCAAGGCCGCGAAGCCCTGATTGCCGCCGATGTGGCCATGCTGGCTTCCGGCACTGCTGCGCTCGAAGCCATGCTGGTGAAAAAACCCATGGTGGTGGGCTACAAGCTCAAACCCTTCAGCTATTGGCTGGCCCAGCGGCTGGTGAAGACCGAGTTTGTCTCCCTGCCAAACCTGCTGGCCGGTCGCATGCTGGTGCCCGAACTGATTCAGCACGAGTGCACCGCTGACAATCTGGTGAACGAGGTGAGCAAGTTCTTTGAACATGACAACACCACCCTGGTTAACACCTTCACCGAGCTGCACCAGCTGATCCGTTGCAATGCCGACCAGCAGGCTGCCGATGCCGTGGCAGCGCTGATCGCCCGATAATACAGCGGGCCGGCTGTGGCCCCTGTTGCAAGGTATACGCATGAGCATCGATATTCCGACCCATCTGATTGTTGCCGGCGTTGACGAAGTGGGCCGTGGCCCGCTGGTTGGCGACGTGGTGACCGCTGCGGTGATCCTCGACCCGGCGCGCCCTATTGTCGGGCTCAATGACTCCAAGAAGCTCTCCGAGAAAAAACGTCTGGCGCTGTTTGACGAAATTCGCGACAAGGCGCTGGCGTTTGCTATTGGCCGCGCTTCCCCGCGCGAGATTGACGAGCTCAATATCCTGCACGCCACCATGCTGGCGATGCAGCGCGCTGTGGCTGGTTTAGCCATCACGCCCGAGCAGGTTTTTATCGATGGCAACCGCTGCCCGGCATTGCCGATGCAGGCGCGCGCCGTGGTTAAGGGGGACAGCCTGGTGCCCGCCATCAGTGCCGCCTCGATTCTGGCCAAAGTAACCCGTGATGCCGAGATGAGTGAGCTGGACCTGCGTCATCCGGAATATGGTTTTGCCCGCCACAAGGGGTATCCGACTGCCGAACATCTGGCCGTATTGGCCGAGCGCGGTCCGCTGCCCGAATATCGTCAGAGCTTCAAACCGGTGCGCCGCGCACTGGGCCTCGAATCCTAAGGAGGGCGCATGGCTGAGCCACGTTTTGTGCACCTGCGCATCCACTCCGATTTCTCCATGGTAGATGGACTGCAGAAGATCGGTCCTATCATCGGCGCCGCGGCGGCTGATGGCATGGCCGCCATGGCCCTGACCGACCAGATGAACATGTGTGGTCTGGTGCGTTTTTACGGCAGTGCCCATAGTAAGGGGATCAAGCCTCTGGTCGGTGCCGATTTTTGGGTGCAGAGCGAAGAGCTGGGTGAAGAGCAGTTTCGGCTTACCCTGCTTGCCATGGACAATGAGGGTTATCAGAACATCACCTTGCTGATTTCACGCGGCTATCTGCGTGGTCATGTGCAGGGGCGGCCGGTGATAGACAAGGCCTGGCTGGCCGAGCACGCCAAGGGGGTCATTGTGCTCTCCGGTGGCCGCGAAGGGGATGTGGGCAAGTTCCTGCTCAAGGGCAACCGCCTGATGACCGAGCGCGCTCTGGCGTTTTATCAGGAGCACTTCCCCGACGCTTACTACCTTGAACTGTTGCGTACCGAGCGGGCCGACGAAGAGGTCTATCTGCACATGGCAGTGGATCTGGCCAACGAGTGTGATCTGCCGGTAGTGGCGACCAACGAGGTGGTGTTTCTCACCGAAGAGGATTTTGACGCGCACGAGATCCGGGTGGCCATTCACGATGGTTATACGCTCTCTGACAAGCGCCGTCCGCGCCGCTACAGCCGCCAGCAGTACTTCAAGAGTCAGCAGGCGATGCTGGATCTGTTTGCCGACATCCCGGAAGCGGTGGAAAACACGGTCGAGATCGCCAAGCGCTGTAACGTCACAGTCCGTCTGGGTGAATACTTCCTGCCCAACTTCCCGACCGGTGACATGACCACCGAGGATTTTCTGGTTAAGAAATCCAAAGAGGGTCTGGAAGAGCGTCTCGCATTCCTGTTCCCGGATCCGGCGGTGCGTGCCGAGCGTCGCCCCGAGTATGACGAACGCCTCGACATCGAGCTTCAGGTGATTAACCAGATGGGCTTCCCGGGTTACTTCCTCATCGTGATGGAGTTTATCCAGTGGTCCAAGGATAACGGTATTCCGGTCGGACCGGGCCGGGGCTCGGGGGCGGGCTCCTTGGTAGCTTACGCGCTCAAGATTACCGACTTGGACCCGCTCGAGTTTGACCTGCTGTTCGAACGTTTCCTCAACCCGGAACGGGTCTCCATGCCCGACTTTGACGTCGACTTTTGCATGGACCGGCGCGATCAGGTGATTGAGCACGTGGCCGACATGTATGGCCGTGATGCGGTGTCGCAGATCATCACCTTCGGTAGCATGGCCGCCAAGGCGGTAGTGCGTGATGTGGGCCGGGTGCTGGGTCACCCCTACGGCTTTGTCGATCGTATCTCCAAGCTCATTCCGCCTGATCCCGGCATGACGCTGGCCAAGGCCTTTGAGGCCGAGCCCAAGCTGCCCGAGCTCTATGAGCAGGATGAGGAGGTTAAAGACCTCATCGACATGGCGCGCCGCTTAGAAGGGGTGGTGCGTAACGCCGGTAAGCACGCCGGTGGCGTGGTGATTGCGCCGACCAAGATCACCGACTTTGCGCCGCTCTATTGTGATGATGAAGGCAATCACCCGGTCACCCAGTTCGACAAGAACGATGTGGAATACGCCGGGCTGGTGAAGTTTGACTTCCTGGGGCTGCGTACCCTCACCATCATCGATTGGGCGCTCGGCATGATCAACCCGCGCATGGCCAAAGAGGGCAAGGCGCCGGTGGATATCGCCGCCATTCCGCTCGATGACGCGCCGTCGTTTGCCATGCTCAAGCGCTTTGAAACCACAGCGGTGTTCCAGCTTGAATCGCGCGGCATGAAGGATCTTATCAAGCGTCTGCAACCGGACTGCTTTGAAGACATGATCGCGCTGGTGGCCCTGTTCCGTCCGGGGCCGCTTCAGTCAGGCATGGTGGATAACTTTATCGACCGTAAGCACGGGAAAGAGGCGATCTCTTACCCCGATGCAACCTGGCAGCACGAAAGCCTCAAGCCGATTCTCGACCCCACCTACGGCATCATCCTCTATCAGGAGCAGGTGATGCAGATTGCCCAGACCCTGGCGGGCTATACCCTTGGCGGTGCGGACATGTTGCGTCGGGCCATGGGTAAGAAAAAGCCCGAGGAGATGGCCAAGCAGCGTGCCGGTTTTGAACAAGGTGCAGTCAATAACGGGGTCGACGGCGAACTGGCGATGAAGATCTTCGATCTGGTGGAGAAATTCGCCGGATACGGCTTCAACAAGTCGCACTCTGCCGCCTACGCGCTGGTGTCGTACCAAACGCTCTGGCTTAAGATGCACTTCCCGGCGGAGTTCATGGCGGCGGTTATGACCGCGGATATGGACAACACCGACAAGATCGTCACCCTGGTGGATGAGTGCAACCGCATGAAACTCACCGTGATCCCGCCGGATGTGAACACCGGTCGTTACCGCTTCACCGTCAATGATGATGGCCATATCGTCTATGGCATCGGCGCGGTGAAAGGGGTGGGGGAAGGGCCGATTGAGGCAATCCTTGAAGCCCGTGACAAGGACGGCCCGTTTCGCGATCTGTTTGATTTCTGCAACCGGGTTGACATCAAAAAGCTCAACAAGCGGGTGCTGGAGAAGCTGATTTACTCCGGCGCGATGGACCGGCTCGGGCCGCACCGTGCGGCGCTGATGGCCACCCTTGATGATGCGATGCGGGCGGCCGACCAGCATGCGCGCGCCCAGGCACAAGGGCAGGGCGATATGTTCGGCGTGCTCACCGAAGAGGTGGATGACGTCAAAAAGGCTTTCGCCAACGTGCCGCACTGGCCGGATAAAGTGTGGCTGGAAGGGGAGCGCGAGACCCTTGGGCTCTATCTCACCGGTCACCCCATCAATCAGTACAGCAGTGAGCTGCGCCGTTATACCTCGGGGCGACTCAGCGATCTGCATCCGACTGACCGTGACAAGGTGACGACCGCGGCCGGTTTGGTGATTGCGGCGCGCACTATCATCACCAAGCGCGGCAACAAGATGGGCATCATGACGCTGGACGACAAATCCGGTCGGCTGGATGTCACCTTGTTTAGCGAAGCGCTGGATCGCTACGAATCTTTGCTGGAAAAAGACCGGATTTTGGTGGTTTCTGGACAGGTCAGCTTTGATGACTTCTCCGGTGGCCTTAAAATGTCGGCCCGCGAAGTGCTGAACATTGACGAAGCGCGTGAACGATTTGTTCGTGCAATCCGTGTTTATCTTGACGAATCGCGGATCGATGAGCGCTTTTTCCAGCGTTTTACCGAGATTTTACAACCTGCCCGTGCCGGAGTCTGTCCGCTTCAGGTACACTACCGTCGCCCGGGCGCCCGGGGACGATTGACGCTTGGCACCGAGTGGCGGGTTACCCCCACAGACCAGTTGCTGGACGAGTTACGCGTTCTGCTTGGTCGGGACCGGGTGGAATTGGTTTTTGAATAGAGGTTATAGGCCTTATGAGTCTTTTTCTGGATTTTGAACAGCCGATCGCCGAGCTGCAGGCGCAGATTGACGAACTCAAGCATGTGAGCGAGCACAATAGCGCCGTCGACCTCAATGAGGAGATCCGCCGGCTGGAGAAGAAAAACGAGGAGCTGACCAGGAAGATCTTCGCCGATCTCGGTGCCTGGCAGGTATCCCAGATGGCGCGGCATCCGCAACGTCCCTATACCCTCGACTACATCGCCCAAATCTTCACCGATTTCGACGAGCTGGCCGGTGACCGTGCCTATGCCGACGACAAGGCGATCGTGGGTGGTATTGCCCGTCTCGATGGCGAGCCGGTGATGGTGATTGGCCATCAGAAGGGTCGCGAGACGAAAGAGAAGATCAAGCGCAACTTCGGCATGCCGCGCCCGGAAGGGTATCGCAAGGCCCTGCGTCTGATGAAGATGGCCGAGCGTTTCAAGATGCCGATCATCACCTTTATCGACACACCGGGTGCCTATCCTGGCGTGGGCGCTGAAGAGCGCGGTCAGTCTGAAGCCATTGCTCGCAACCTCAAAGAGATGGCGGGTCTGACGGTGCCGGTGGTGTGCACCGTGATTGGTGAAGGCGGCTCAGGCGGTGCGCTGGCCATTGGCGTGGGGGATCGCGTCAACATGCTGCAATACTCCACCTATTCGGTCATCTCGCCGGAAGGGTGCGCTTCTATTCTGTGGAAGAGTGCTGACAAGGCCTCGGTTGCTGCCGAAGCGATGGGCATCACTGCCCAGCGCCTTAAAGAGCTGAAACTCATCGACCATATCGTGAATGAGCCACTTGGTGGCGCTCACCGTGATATCGAGAAGATGGGTGGGTTGCTCAAGGCGCGTATCAAGCAGGATCTCGACGCCCTGCGTCCGCTGGATAGCGAACAACTGCTTGAGCAGCGCTATCAGCGTTTGATGAGCTACGGCTACTGCTGATAGCCAAGCTCACAGGTTGTGATCTTCTGGCCCCCGCTTTGCGGGGGCTTTTGTTTTTGTGCAATTCGAAGATGGCTTTTGTCTTTTTTGTCAACAATGGTGTAGTCGGTTATCACAGTTGTTGAAAGCGCGGCAGCGGATTTTGCTGTGCTCCGAGTGGAGCTTTCAGATGGGTTCCAATGTGGCCACCACGATGGAGTGATAGGTAACTCTATGAAAACAATGAAAAGTTGGTCAAAAACTGGATTAGCAAATTGATAACAAGTGGCCAGCCATGAAAGTTTAATTAATCAAATGTTGTTTATAATTTGTGTTTTTTTGGAAATTTCAGCGTGATCTTTATCAGTCAAAAATCGACTTCAATCAAACTTCTGTTGAAAAATTAAAAAATCACTATCGTTCATCAAGTGGTTTTACTAGAGTCAGCATCAGTCAGGATGAGCGCGTTAAGAAGATGTTGTAGCGCAGGGGTGCATCCTGAAGCCCGGGGAGAGGCTGGCACAGCAGCCGTTTCCCGCAGGCATGTCAGGCAGACGAATCGGCTCAGGATGAGCCCTTGCGGGAAACCCCGGTCGGCACCACACAATAAATTCGACAGGAATGACAGATGTCTGACATGAATATTGCCGCCCAAGGCGTCGTAAACCAGCAAGAAGCGAGTGCTTCCGGCTGGCAAAAGGTGGACCTGGTCTGGATGCTGGGTCTGTATGGCACTGCAATCGGTGCTGGTGTTCTGTTTCTGCCGATCAACGCCGGTGTTGGCGGACTTTGGCCGCTGGTAGCCATGGCTCTGCTGGCGCTGCCGCTCACCTACTTTGCTCACCGTGGTCTGACCCGCTTCGTGCTCTCCGGCTCTGGCCGTGACAGCGATATCACCGAAGTGGTTGAAGAGCACTTCGGCAAGGCTGCCGGTAAGCTGATTACCCTGCTCTACTTCTTCGCTATCTACCCGATCCTGCTGATGTATTCGGTCGCTATCACCAACACGGTTGAAAGCCTGCTGATCCACCAGCTCGGGATTACTCCGCCGCCCCGTGCAATTCTCTCCCTAGTATTGATCCTGGGCCTGATGACCGTGGTACGTCTGGGTGGCCAGTTCATCGTCAAGGCGATGAGCGTCCTGGTGTTCCCGTTTGTGGTCACTCTGATGGGTCTGGCTCTGTACCTGATCCCGCACTGGACCGGTACCATGATCACCGAAGCGCCGGCACTGTCCGATGCCTTCAATGGCGGTTTTGTGAAGACCCTGTGGCTGGCTATCCCGGTCATGGTGTTTGCCTTCAACCACTCGCCGATCATCTCCTCCTTCGCCGTTGACAACAAAGGTCGCTACGGTCAGAACGCCGAGAAGAAGAGCAACCGCATCCTGCTGGGCGCTCACACCATGATGGTGCTGACCGTGATGTTCTTCGTGTTCAGCTGCGTATTGAGCCTCTCCCCGGCTGACCTGATGGCTGCCAAGGAGCAGAACATCAGTATCCTGTCCTATCTGGCTAACCACTTTGACAACCCGTTCATCGCCACTGTGGCACCGATCATCGCCATCGTTGCTATCAGCAAGTCGTTCCTCGGCCACTATCTGGGTGCCAAGGAAGGTCTGAACGGTCTGATGGCCAAGCATCTGCGTGAGCAGGGCAAGTCGGTCGATGTGAAGCAACTGGACAAGGTCACTGCCATCTTCATGATCCTGACCACCTGGGCCGTTGCCACCATCAACCCGAGCATCCTCGGCATGATCGAAGATCTGGGTGGCCCGATCATCGCGATGATTCTGTTCCTGATGCCGATGTACGCCATTGCCAAGATCCCGGCCATGCGCAAGTATGCCGGTAGCCCGAGCAACCTGTTCGTGACCCTGATTGGCCTGATTGCCATGTCCGGTATCCTCTACAAGCTGCTTGCCTGATTTCGGGTTATCAGCCAGCAAAAAGCCGCCTTCGGGCGGCTTTTTGCATTATAAGCAGCGTACAACGTCCCTATTTGCCAAACACGGTGCTCACCAAGTCGTATCTTATAGGCAAATTTTTATAACATTCTCCATACTATCCTGAGCCACAGAAGTTTTCAGTTATCGACGCTCATACAAGTGGTTGTGTTGTTCGTTGTAAGGGACATGTCCATGTTTAATAGCAAAATAAAGCAGGAGCTGGCCTCCGCCCAGGAGCAGCTGTCGCGTAGTCAGGCGGCGATAGAGAGTGTGCGAACTCATCTGCCAATGATTGAATTTTCCCCCGATGGCACCATTCTCTACGCCAGTAAACTGTTCTTGCAGGTAGTGGGCTATTCGCTTGATGAAATAGTAGGTAAACATCACGCCATGTTCTGCGATGAGCAGGAGGCCCGTCAGGGCAGCTACAAAGAGTTCTGGCGTCAGCTGGGCGCGGGTCAGGAACAACGCGGTGCTTTTCGCCGCTTTAACCGCCAGAGACAACCGATTTGGCTCGAGGCGACCTACTTCCCGGTACGTGAGCAGGGGCGGGTGACCAAGGTCATCAAGATTGCGGCCGATGTGACTAGGCAGCACGATGAGCTGGTTACCCAGAAGGCGGTGTGGGAAGCGCTCAACCGTTCGCTGGCGGTGATTGAATTTACCCCGGGTGGCGAGATCCTGACCGCCAACCAGAACTTCCTCGACACCATGGGTTATCGGCTGGAGGAGATAAAAGGGCGCCACCACCGCATGTTCTGTGACGATGAGTTCTATCGCAGCAACCCGGACTTCTGGCGCGATCTGGCGGCTGGCGGTTTCAAATCGGGCCATTTTCAGCGCTTTAATCGCCAGGGTGACGAGGTGTGGCTGGAGGCTACCTACAATGCAGTGCGCTCCCCCAGCGGCGACGTGCTCAAGGTGATCAAGTTTGCCTCCAATATCACGGCCAATATCCAGCATGCCAAAAAGGTGCAAGAGGCGGCCCAACTGGCCCATGAAACCTCGACCATGACCGAACAAGCCGCTCTGCGAGCCAATGGCATGCTGGAGGAGACAGTGCGCACCTCTGGCTCGATTTCCCATCAGATGCAGGAGGCCAGCACCCTGATGGAGCAGCTCAACAATCAGTCCCAGAGTATTGAGGCGATTGTTTCCACCATCAGTGGCATTGCCGATCAGACCAACCTGCTGGCACTCAATGCGGCCATTGAAGCGGCCCGAGCCGGCGAGCAGGGGCGCGGGTTTGCTGTGGTGGCTGACGAGGTTCGGCAACTGGCGGCGCGCACCTCCCAGTCCACCGGCGAGATTGCCAACGTGGTGCGCAAAAACCGTGACTTGACCGGTCAGGTCACTGCCCAGATGGCCGAGGCCTCATCCAGTGCCGAGCTTGGTCAGCGGCAGTTAGGTGAGGTGGTGCAGGTGATGGACGAGATCCGTCATGGCGCCGAGCATGTGTCGGCGACGGTGGTCAATCTCTCCCGTTAATGCGAGTTATGATACATAACGAAGGGGTGACTGATGTCACCCCTTTTTACATGATGCAGAGAGCGTCATTTAGTCGAGATAGAACACCTCATGCAGTGGCGAGCTCACCGGACTGTTATCCGGGTTGCTTGGCATCACATCACCCATGTATTGCCACCAGCGCTGACATTCCGGGGTGCTGGCGATGGCATCCCAGCGCGCTTCTGACTCCACCTCGACGGTCGCAAACAGCAGATGGCGCGTTGCATCGAGATAGATGGCGTAGTGGTGGGCGCCATGGGATTTGAGCACCGCTTCCAGCTCAGGCCAGATGGGATTGTGGCGGCGCTGGTACTCTTCATGTTTGTCCGGATTGACCTGCATCACGAAGGCCTTGCGGATCATAACGCCTCCAGGTAGAGCTCGCGTACCTCGTCACGACTGGCGCTGCGCGGGTTGCACGGTGCGCAGGGGTCGGCCAGGGCCTTGTCGAGCCAGCCTTCGATGTCAGCTTCGGTGATGCCAAGCTTGCTGAACCCTTCCGGAATGCCCACCTTCTCGGAGAGCGCACGGATGGCTTGAATCGCCGCCAAACTGGCCTCTTCTTCACTCATCTTGCCGGTATCAACCCCCATGGCCATGGCGATGCGGGCAAAGCGGGCCACGGCGCGCGGACGGTTGAAGGCTTCAATGACCGGCAACAAGATGGCGTTGCACACTCCGTGCGGCAGGTTGTGGGTGGCACCCGGTTGGTGGGCGAGGGCATGCACCAGACCAAGTCCGGCGCTATTGAACGCCATGCCGGCCAGATACTGGCCGTAGGCCATCATTTCCCGTGCTTCCAGATGGTGTCCGTCGGCAACCGCCGTTGGCAGCCAGAGGTTGATAAGGCGGATGGCTTCCAGCGCGTTGGCGTCGGTCAGCGGGTGGGCGGCGACCGACACATACGCCTCGACGGCGTGGGTCAGGGCATCCATCCCGGTGGCGGCGGTGACACTCGGCGGAATATCGAGCATGACGCTGGCATCATCCACGGCAATATCGGGGATGATGTTCGGGTCGATGATGACCTCTTTGACCTTGCGATCCACATTGATGATGACGGCGTTACTGGTCATCTCGGCGGCAGTGCCGGCCGTGGTGTTGATGGCAATCAGCGGCACCCCGGCATGGGTGACCTTGCACACACCGGAATAGTCGGTGGAGCAGCCGGGATTGGCGGTCAGGATCTTGATCGCTTTCGCGGTATCAATCGGGCTACCACCGCCGAAGGCAATCAGGTAATCACACTGGGATGCTTTGTAAAATGCCAGCCCCTCTTGCACCAGCGGCTCGGTCGGGTTGGGGAAGACCTTGTCAAACAGCGCATAAGGTAGCTGGTGGGCATCCAGTGCACTGAACAGGCTGTCGAGCAGCCCTAGCTTGACCAGTTGTCCATCGGTCACGATCAGCGCCTTGCCCCACTTCTTGCCGGCGAGCTGCTTGACCATGTCGCCGATTGCACCGGCACCGTGAAAGCTGATCTTGGGTAATGCCAACATGAAGCTCATGGTTATCTCCTTAAACTTACTGTGGTTTTTGGGCGACACCCAGCCGCCCTCCGTCTTGCTAAAACAAATCAGCGCTGTCTGCGTGCCAGGATGCGGCGGGTGATGATGGGCAGCGAAATCACCACGATCAGCATCAATCCGACGATGATCGACATGACAATGCCCGGCACGTTGAGCAGGCTCAGGCCAAAGGTCACCAGTCCCATCAGGAAGGCGGCGATGATGACGCCCACCATGCTGCCGGAGCCGCCGAGGATATTGACGCCGCCCAGCACCGCCATGGTCACCACCGACAACTCCCAGCCGAGCGCGATGGTCGGGCGAGTGCTGCCGAGGCGTGAGGTGAGCAAAATGGCGGCCAGTCCGGACATCAATCCGACCAGGGCAAACAGGATCAGGTTGTGGCGGCGCACATTGATACCGGAGTACCAGGCGCCGGTCGGGTTGTTACCAATGGCGTAAGTGCGCCGGCCAAAGTTGGTGCGATGCAGCAGGAAGGTAAACGCTGCGGCCAGCACCAAAAACAGGGCGAACTCAAACGACAGCGCGCCCCACACATAGCCCTGACCAAACCAGGCGAAGTGCTCCGGGTACTGGTTAAGGGCCTGATCGCCGAGCAGGATATAGGTGATGCCACGATAGAGGCTCATGGTGCCGATGGTGATAACGATCGACGAGAGGTTAAAGCGGGTCACCAATATCCCGTTGAGTAGACCGCACAGTAGCCCAACGCCCAGTCCTACGCACACCAGCAGCGGTGTATCGACCCCGGCAGCGGCGCAAAAGCCCATCGCCGTGGAGCTCAGGGCGATGGTCGAAGCCACCGACAGATCAATTTCGCGGGCGATGATCAGCATGGCCATGGGCAGCACGATGATCGCCTTCTCGGTGAAGTTGAAGGTGGCGTCCGACAGGTTCCAGATGTTCAGGAAGTAGGGCGAGGCCATGGCATTGATGGCAAACACCACCAGCGTCACGGTCAGCAGGAATCCCTCCCAGCACAGCAGGCGTTTGAGCAGCGGTGTATGAGTTGGCGCCTGAGTCAGCGGCCCGGTATTCATCGCGGCAGTCATGATCTCACCCCCTGTTGCTGGTGGGCCAGCGCCGCATCACGCAGGATGAGGCGTCCCTTGCGCTGGTTGCCCCGCTCATTGAGCAGAACTGCAATCACAATCACGGTGCCGGAGATGGCCATCTGCCAGAAGGGAGAGATGCCGATCACCGGCAGGGCGTTGTTGATGACACCCAGAAACAGCGCACCGCACAGGCAGCCAAGCACCCGACCGGTTCCGCCCGTGGTACTGACGCTGCCAATCACACAGGCTGCCACTACCTGCAGCTCAAAACCGTTAGCCACGTCAACATAGGCAACCGCAAAACGGGATATCCACAGATAACCGCAAAATCCCGCCAGCGCGCCGGAGAGGCAGAAGCTGACAAACTGCATCTTGCCGGCGTTGATCCCGGTGTAGTAGGCCGCGGTGGCGTTCCCACCGGCGGTGTAGAGCGCCCGGCCGGTACGGCTGTAGCGCAGGAAATACCCCACGACCAGCAGCACTGCGATGGCGCACCAGCTCAGCAGCGGCAAGCCGAGCAGCACGCTGCGCGGTAAGCCGAGAAAATCGGCACTCATCTGGTGGGCATTGATCCAGCCACCGTCCGAGAGCAGAAAGATGATGCCGCGATAGATGCTCATGGTGCCGAGCGTCACCACGATGGCCGGAATGCCGAGCTTCCACACCAGCAGGCCGTTGATGGCGCCCATCAGCAGGCCCAGCAGGGTGGCGAGCAGCAGCAGGGCCCACACCGGGATCTCGGGGTGATGGAAGTTCAGCAGGGCCACTATCATGCCGGTCAGCGCCAGATTGGCCGCCATCGACAGGTCGATGCCCTTGGTCAGCAATACCATCATCTGGCCAAGCGCCAGAATGATAAGGATGGAGGTGTCATTGAAGATCTCCACCAGATTACCGGGCGCCACAAACGAGGGAACGCGACTGCCAATGGCTGCCACCATCAGCAGGATCACGCCGGCCAGCAGCGCCTCGCGGTTCTTAAGCAGTTGTTGCCACATCATGCGGCCTCCTTACCGGCGCCACTGGCGGCGCTCACGATGGTTTCTGCCGTGGCCTCGCCAGCCTGATACTCGGCGACCATCAGCCCTTCGTGCATGACCAGAATGCGATCGGCCATGCCCATCACCTCCGGCAGCTCGGAGGAGACCATGATCACCGCCAACCCCTGCGCCACCAGCTCGGACATAAACTGATGCACCGCCGCCTTGGAGCCGATGTCGATCCCCTTGGTCGGCTCGTCGAGGATGATGACAGTGGGGTGGGTGGCGAGCCATTTACTGATCACCACCTTCTGCTGATTGCCGCCAGAGAGGGTTTCGACCGGTTGTTGCCAGCTGAAGGCCTTGACCTGTAACCGCTTGGCGAACTCGTCGGCCAGCGCCCACTCCAGATCGTCGTGCAGCACGCCGTTTGGATTGAGCCGGTCGAGTTGGGGCAGACTGATGTTCTGGGCAATCGGCAGCTCGATGATGGCGCCCTGCTTTTGCCGCTCTTCCGGTACGCAGACGATCCCGGCGCCAATGGCATCGGCCGGCTGGTGAAAGTGGACCGGTTTGCCGCACAGGATGATCTGCCCGGATGAGGGCTGTGACACTCCCGAGAGCGCCTGCATTAGCTCGGTGCGGCCGGCACCGACCAGACCGTAGAAGCCGAGGATCTCCCCCTTTTTCAGGGCAAAGTTGATGTGGGCAAACTCGGTGGGGTGGCAGAGATCGCGCACCTCCAGCACGGTTTCGCCCCACTCGCAGGCCACCTTGGGGTAGGTCTGGGTGATGGCGCGACCGACCATCATGGCCACCATTTTCTCTTCGGTGATGTCACTCATGGCGCCGGAGCCGATATAGGCGCCATCGCGCAGTATGGTGTAGTGGTCCGCCAGCTCGAAGATCTCGTCGAACTTGTGGGAGATAAACAGGATGGCCTTGCCCTCCTGCTTGAGCCGCTCGACGATTTGATAGAACTCGAGAATCTCGTGCTGCGAGAGGGCGGCGGTTGGCTCGTCAAGGATGACCACCTGCGCCTCAAACGAGAGGGCGCGGGCAATCGCCACCATATGACGCTGGGCGATACTCAGGGTTTTTAAAATGGCGCGCGGATCAATCTGCACCTCGAGACGATCCAGAATCTCGCGTGCTTTCTGATGCATGGCTGGCCAGTCGAGCTTCTTGAGCCACCCCTTGTGGATGTACTGGCCGACAAAAATGTTCTCGGTGACCGACAGCTCATCAAACAGCACGGTCTCCTGATGAATGGCGGTGATCCCCATCTTGTGAGCCGACTCCGGGGTTGGCAGAGTGATGGGAATATCTTTATAGAGCAGTTCACCCTCGTCAGGCTGGTAGATACCGGTCATGACCTTGACCAGGGTGGACTTGCCCGCACCGTTCTCACCAATCAAGGCGGTGACTTGGCCGGGCCAGAGATCGAGCTGCACGTTCTCGAGAGCGCGGACACCAGGGAAAATCTTGGTGATGCCTTTGAGAGAGAGCAGCGGTGTGGATGCCGTCATGATCATGCTCCTGCAAACCCCTCTCCCGAGCCGGGAGAGGGGAGGCCCAATCAGAAGATTTTCGAGAACTTGTCGATATTGCTAGCGTCGTAGACAAACGGCTCGGCCATGGCGCCGGCGCCGTCAGCGTCGAGCTGCACCTTACCCAGTTTGCCCATGCTCGCTTCGGTCTTGGTCGCTGAGCCCTTGACCAGATCGTCCGCCAGATAAGTCGCGGCGTAGCCCAGATCGATCGGATTCCAGATGGCGAAATTGAGCGAGGCGCCCGACTTGATGGCTCCGGCCATCTCGGAAGGCAGGCCCAGCCCGGTGACAAACACCTTGCCAATCTTGCCCTGATCTTTGACCGCTTGCGCAGCGGCCACGATACCGACCGAGGAGGGCGAGACGATGACCTTCAAATCCGGGTAAGACTTGAGCAGACCAACTGCTTCCCGGTAGCTCTTGTCGGAGAGGTCATCGCCGTAAGCGACGGTGACCAGGTTGACCGACGGATACTTGGGCAGCACTTTTTTCATCTCGCCAATCCAGATGTTCTGGTTGGTGGAGGTGGGAGTGGCGCTGAGGATAGCCACATCACCCTTGTCGACTTTCAGTGCCTTGAGCGCGTCGGCAGCCAGCTTGACGTTGGTTTCGCCGATCAGGGCGTTGTTGGAGGGGTTGAGGTGGATCTGGCGACCCGGCTTGGCCACGCCAGAATCCCAAGACACCACCTTGATGCCGCGCTGCATGGCTTTTTTGAGCACTGGCACCACGGCATCCGGGTCATTGGCGGAGATGGCAATGGCATCCACGCCCTGGGCAATCAGACCATTGAGCACTTCAATCTGGGCTTCGGCCGTGGTCGTGGTCGGGCCGGTATAGATGACCTTGACGTCACCTATCTCCTTGGCAGCCTCCTGGGCGCCGACGTTGGCCGCCTCGAAAAAGCCGTTACCTAATGATTTCGCAACCAGGGCGATCTTGACCTCGGCAAGCGCAGTGCCGGAAAACGCCAGAGTGGCCAGGGCGAAGGTACAACAGGCGATTTTTGTTAATTTCATTGTGTGTACTCCACCTTTAATGACTCAGTGTGCAGGGAACAGGGTTATCTCTTCGCCCCCCGGCCAGATAGCCAAGAGAGCGTGAGGCTTAAGCGCAAGCGCTGCGAGCAGATGCGCCGCTGCGCTTGCGCTACCGGGTGCGCCGCCGGTGATGGCAGCGTCCGGATTTAGGTGCGAAGGCGCAGGGTGTGCTGCTCGTAGTGGCGCACATCACCCAGCCAGGCCGCATCAGCCGGGGTGTCGTGGCGCAGGCAATACATCTCCCACACCGCCTGCCAGGGCAGGGATTTTTGCTCTTCCAGCAGTGCCAGACGGGCGGTGTAATCCCCTTCCAGTTCGAGTTGACGCAGCTGCCCGGTGGGCTCGAGCAGGGCGCGCAGCAGCGCTTTTTTCATGTTGCGGGTACCGATGACCCAGGCGGCGATGCGGTTGATCGATGCGTCAAAGAAGTCGAGCCCGATGTGCACCCGATCAAACAGACGATGACGCACAATCTCGCAGGCAATGGCCTGGGTTTCGTCATCGAGCAGCACCACGTGGTCGCTGTCCCAGCGCACCGGACGGCTGACGTGCAGCAGCAGGCGCGGCACATAGAGCATGGCGCTGGCAATCTTGTCCGAGATGACCTCGGTCGGGTGGAAGTGGCCGGCATCGAGACACAGTGCAGTCTGGCGGCTGGTGGCATAGCCCATGTAGAACTCGTTGGAGCCGACGGTGTAGCTCTCGGCGCCGATGCCAAACAGCTTGCTCTCTACCGCATCGATGTGGTGCTTTTGGTCAAACTTCTCGGCAATCACCTCATCAAGGGCACTGAGCAGCCGCTCGCGCGGTGCCAGCCGATCTACCGGTTGATCTTTCATGCCATCCGGGATCCAGATGTTCATGACCGAGGCGGTACCAAGTTCACGGCCGAAATAGGCCGACACGCGGCGACTGGCCTGGCAGTGCTCAATCCAGAAGCGGCGGATGTCCGGGTTGGAGTGCGACAGGGTAAAACCATCGGCACTGAGCGGGTGGGAGAAGCAGGAGGGGTTAAAATCGAGCCCCATCTTGTGCGCTTTGGCCCAGGCCACCCAGCCGGCAAAGTGCTCGGGCTGAATGTCGTTACGCTCTACCTTGCCGTCGGCTTCCAGATAAATAGCGTGCAGATTGAGACGCTTGGGGCCGGGGATCAGGCGCATCGCCTGCTCCAGATCGGCGCGCAGTTCGGCGGCATTACGGGCCTTGCCTGGATAGTTACCGGTAGCCTGAATTCCGCCTGTCAGGGAACCCTCTGGATTTTCAAAGCCGCTCACGTCGTCGCCCTGCCAACAGTGCATCGAGACGGGCAGGGTGTCGAGTAGACGCAGCGCCTCCTCGGCATCGACGCCAATGGCGGCAAAGCGGGCCTTGGCCAGCTCCCAGGATTGATGGATATGGGTGGTCATGCACACGTCTCCTTATCGAGATGTTCGTGGTGGCGATAACGGGCGCCGAGGCGGGCCAGCTCGCTGCGGGATTGGGGCTCGAAAGTGAGCAGGGGTTGGCTCTGGGCTATCAGTCGGCGCACGGCACTGACATCGGCCAGCTCGCCGAGAGCGATCAGCTGGCAGCCGATATTGCCCAAGGTCGATGCTTCGATGGGGCCGGCAACCACCGCAATGGCGCAGGCATCGGCGCACAACTGGTTAAGAAAATGGTTCTGGCTGCCGCCGCCCACCACATGCAGGTGCGAGAAGGGGCGGCCGCGCAGCTTGGCCAATTCAGCGAGCACCTCGGCATAGAGCAGCGCCAGACTGTCAAAGATGCAGCGGGCCAGCTCGGCATTGCTCTGTGGTAGGGGTTGTCCGCTTTGGCGGCAGGCCTCCTGAATGGCGGCGCACATGCTGGGCGGGTTGATAAAGCGGCTGTCGTTGGGATTGATGACGAAAGTGGCCGCAGGCAGTTGGCGCGCCTGTTCAATCAGCGCGGGCAGATCGGTGATGGCGCGCTCGCTGCAAACCCGTTGCAGCAGCCACAGTCCCATGATGTTTTTGAGCACCCGAAAGCGCCCCTCGGCGCCGCCCTCATTGGTGATGTTGGCCGCCAGCGCGTCAGCGCCCCGGTAAGGGGTAAGGCTCTCAAAGCCCATCAACGACCAGGTGCCCGATGAGAGATAGGCGCTGTCCGGCTCTTGCAGTGGGGTGGCCAATACGGCGCTGGCGGTGTCGTGGGTCGCCACGCAGATCACCGCAATGGTTTGTCCTTGCGGGCTTTGCCAGTGGCCAATCACGGTGCCGGGCTGGGTCAGCTTGCCAAACCAGTGGCGCGGCGCACCGCTCCATGCCAGCAAGTGATCGTCCCACTCGCCGCTGTCGATATTGAGCAGTTGGGTGGTGGTGGCGTTGGTGTATTCCCAGTTGAGCTGGCCGGTCAGGCGATAGTGCAGGTAGTCGGGAATCATCAGGGCGTGCGCGACCTGATCGCTTAACTCATCCGCCAACAGGCTCTGGGCGCGCAACTGGTAAAGGGTGTTAAACGGCAGAAACTGGATGCCGGTGCGCCGGTAGATCTCGGCCGCACCGAGTTGCTCCTGCGCCTTGGCCATCACCCCGTCGGTTCGCCCGTCGCGGTAGGCCACTGCTTGAGCAACCCGCGTTCCGTCGCCGTCGATCAGCACATAATCCACCCCCCAGGTGTCGATGCCGATGCTGTCGATAGTGATGCCGCGCTGGCAAGCCAGCTGCAGTCCGTGGCGAATTTCGTGCTCAAGCGCTTCGACATCCCAGCAGACTTGTTCACCCCGGTTGACCAGATGATTGGTAAAGCGGTGCAGTTGCAAAAGAGAGAGCTGGCGCTGCTCGCCATCAAAACGGCCCAGCATGACGCGGCCGCTCGAGGCGCCCAGATCCACGGCAATGCAGTGACGAAGGGTCATGGCGCTATCCTTGCTGACATATCCAAGTTGATAGTCGCCAGTGTAAAAACGCAGCAGGCTAGGCTCCTTCGTTTCAATGCCATCGAAACGCGGCACACTGGCAAAGAAATAAAGGTACTCGTGAGCGGCTTCACAAATTGCTATGAAAGAGGGGCGAGGGAAGGGGAATGTGATACTCCCCACAAATTTTCAATGCGTCGGACCATTCTTTAAATCAAGGTCGGGATTAACAACTTCGTTACCGAAAAATCAAGGTTTATTGGCCTCCCCTTCATTACTATCTCGCCATCAGGGACAGAAAGGTGAACGAAAATGGGTCAATTACACGGCGCAGATTTCTTTCATTCCAGTCATGATTCGGTAGCTATTGAACCGCGCTCGCCGCAAATAGCCTTCCCCGAGCATCATCATGATTTTTATGAAATCGTGGTGGTTTCCCAAGGAACGGGAATCCATGTGTTTAACGGTCAACCCCATACATTGAGCCGGGGATCGGTCTGTTTTATTCGCGACCGGGATCACCACCTCTATGAACAGACCGACCATCTCTGTTTGACCAATGTGCTGTATCGCGCGCCGGATCAATTTACCTTTCTTACCAATATTGCCCGCTTGCTGCCAGAAGAGCGCGACGGTCTCTATCCCTCTCACTGGCGGCTTAGTCAGGAGGCGTTGCTGCAGGCCGAATCGGTGGTGCGCCAGATGGAGGCCTGCGGCGAGAGCGGCAGTCTGACCCACTGCGCGACCCGCGAAGCGCTGTTTATGCAGCTTCTGTTATTGCTGCATCGTCACTGTCTGTGCGCCGAAGCAACCACGCACGGCAACCAGCTCGATCTGGTCATGGCCTGGCTCGATCACCACTTTGCTGAAGAGGTGAATTGGGAGCCGCTGGCCGAGCAGTTCTCGCTGTCGCTGCGCACCTTGCACCGTCAACTCAAGCAAAAAACCGGCCTGACTCCGCAGCGTTACCTCAATCGGCTGCGTTTGCTCAAAGCGCGCCAATTACTCCGTTATAGCGAGGGGAGTGTCACTGATATCGCGTTCCAGTGTGGATTTGGTGACAGCAACCACTTCTCCACCTTGTTCAAAAAGGAGTTCACCTATTCCCCAAGGGATATTCGGCTAGGCCGAGATGGGGTATTGCAATAGGGGATATTTCCAGGAACGCGAGAATAATCAAACTTTTGCCTTTAATAATCTGACAGCATCGCGCCTTTGAACCTATCTCGGAGTGCGCCGTGAGTCAGCGCCTGTTATTGCGAAAGGAGGATTTTTTTAGCTCGGCAACCCAAGCGGTGGCCGTGGCAGACCGTTATCCGCAGCATATTTTCGCCGAGCACAGCCATGAATTTTGCGAGCTGGTGATGGTCTGGCGCGGTAATGGGTTACAGGTACTTAATGGTCGCCCCTATCGAATTACTTGTGGCGATCTGTTTTATATTCGTGCCGATGATGTACACAGCTATGAATCGGTGCAGGAGTTGTTGCTGCACAACGTTATCTATTGTCCGGAGCGGCTCTGTTTTGCTGCCGATTGGCACTCCCTGCTCAACCCCCCTATCAGTGGCGATCGGCGCTGGCGCTTAAGCGAGCATGGTCTGAATAGCGCCCGCTCGCTGATCCGCCAGCTGGATGAAGAGAGCCATGACGATGACCCACTCTCTGCCAGTTTGTGCGAGAGCCTGTTTTTGCAATTGGCGATCACCTTGCACCGCCATCGCTATCAACCCCTCGCCTCTGCACTGCCGACGGATGGCGCGCTGCTCGACAAGCTGATGGTGACCCTTGCCCAGAGCCTGGAAAACCCGTTTGATGTTCAGCAGTTCTGCGCCAGCGAGCGGGTGAGCGAGCGCTCCTTGCGCCAGCTGTTTCGTCAGCATACCGGTATGACCATCCATCACTACTTGCGTCAGCTGCGTCTGTGTCAGGCCCGTTATCTGCTCTGCCACAGCGAACTGCTGGTCAGCGATATCGCCATTCGCTGCGGTTTCGAAGACAGCAACTACTTCTCGGTGGTCTTTACCCGTGAGATGGGCATGACGCCGCGCGAATGGCGCCAGCGCCATGGCGAGCAAAAAGGCGTTGGACAGACTGTGTCTGTGTCAGCACGCTAGGCCGGCTTGGTAGGAATGGGTGGCACATCGGGGCTGGCTTGTGCCGCTATTACTCGCAATGATCTCCTTATGTCGCAGAGGGTTACCCGATAGATGTGGGTCGGGTGAATAAATTTGCTGCAATAAACTTGATTTCGATAGTGTTTAGATATATCTTTTTTGCATTCAAAGAGAGAAAGGAGCAATGTGATGCGTAAAGACCACGAAGGTCATCATCACGGTCGACCCGAAGGCGGGCGACATGAAGGTCGTCGTTCTGGTGAAGAGCGACACGAAGGCCGCGAGGGCGGTCGTCACAAAGGTGAAGGCCATCCGGGCAAGGGTGGCATGCGCAGCGGTCACGGCCGTGGTCGCGGTCGTCTGTTTGGTCACGGCGATTTGCGCCTGGTGGTGTTGCACCTGCTGCAAAACGGCCCCCAGCACGGTTATGAACTGATCAAGGGTATCGAAGCGCTGGCTGGCGGTGATTATAGCCCGAGCTCAGGCGTCATCTACCCAACCCTGGCCCAGCTTGAAGGCAGCGGCATGATCACCGCCTCCGATGCAGAAAACGGCCGCCGTCGTTATGCGCTGAGCGAAGAGGGACAAACCTTTATCGCGGCGCAGGGCGAAGTGATGGACGAGATCATGGACCGCCTGGCCCAGGCCTCCCGTATCGCCAAGGCGCGCAATAACCCGCATGTCGAGCGGGCCATGAACAACCTGAAGATGGCGCTGCAACTGCGTTTTCGTGATGGCGAGCCGGCCGAAGAGATCCTGCAGGCCATGGCCGAAGCGATCGACAAGGCGGCGCTGGAAATCGGACGAATCAAATAGGAGAGTCCATGAGAGGACATCAATATCGCATTACTATCGAGGCGCTGGCCGATGATGCTCCGCCAGCCCGCACGTTTACAGCCACCTGCCACGATGAGCTGCTCGGGCTGCTGGAGCGGGTCGGCACTCGCGCACCGCTGACCGCCGATGAGTCAGCGGCCATGCTGACCGGGTTGAAGCTGCTTGGCGAAGTCGCCATGAACCATCGCCGCGAAGCGCCATTTAGTGAGCTGCACCCGCATTTGGGCGCGTTTATCATGGCTCTCAAGGGCAAAGCAAGGGCTTCCCGTGACAGCGACGCGCAGCCGGAATAACGCCGTGTCTGTCAGTTGCCAATAAAGCGATAGCCAATCCCAGGCTCGGTGACGATCAGGTGCGGCGCCTGGGGATTGTCACCCAGCTTGCGGCGCAGGCTGGCCACCACGATCCGCAAATAGTGGGTATCTTCTTTGTGGCTCGGGCCCCAGATGTCATTGAGCAGCTGGCTTTGCAGCACCAGCTTGCCCGGATGGCTGACCAGCGCCTGCAACAGCGCAAACTCTTTGCGCGACAAGCCCACCTCGTCGCCCTTGAGCGTCACCGTATGATTGGTGGCATCAATACTTAGTCCACAGCCGTCAAAATGGCGGCTGTCGCTTTGTATCAATCCTACCCGCTGACGTAGCAGCACCCGGATCCGGGCCATCATCTCCTGAATGCCAAACGGCTTGCTCATGTAATCATTGGCCCCGGCATCGAGCAGGCGAACCTTCTCCTGTTCACCATCGCGGGCCGATAGCACCAGTACCGGCAGCTGATGGTGCTCGCGAATCGCCTGCAGCACCGCCATCCCATCCCCATCGGGCAGACCCAAATCGAGAATCACCAGATCAGGATGTGTGTGGCGATAGGCAGTGAGCCCTTCGTTCACCGAGACCGCTTCACTGACCTGATGGCCCTCTGCGCTCAGACTGATGCGCAAAAAGCGGCGAATTGCCTGCTCGTCATCGATGACAAGGATATGAGCCATTATCTCTCCGGTGAGTTGAGGGCCAGCGGCAGGGAGATGCGCATACAGGTGCCGATCCGGTTTGGTCCGGGGAAGGCCCAGATCCGGCCGCCATGGGCTTCCACCATGGCACGCGAAATGGCAAGCCCGAGGCCCGTGCCGCGACTGCCACTATCTCCTACCGGCTGGGTGTAGAAGAGGTTGAAGATTTTATCCCGATCCGACTCTGCAATCCCGATGCCGATATCGATGATATCAATGATGAGGTCTGGGCCGGCCAGAATCACGTTGAGATCGATCGGCGTACCGGCTGGCGAGTAGCGTGAGGCGTTATCGAGAATATTGACCAGCACCTGTTCAATCAGGGCGCCATGGATGTAGAGCATTGGTACATGCTGATCGATGTTCACCTGCAGTTTGTGCTGACGCCAAGCTGCTTCCAGTCGGTGGCGAGCGCCATCGACCACCTCAGCGATGGCTATCCAGTCGCGCTTGAGCTGAAAATCGGGCGAGCCGATACGGGTCATGTCGAGCAGATTCTGCACATAGCCGTGCAGCCGTGATGCTTCGTCCTGAATCGACTGCAGTAGCTCGGTTTGCTCACTCTCGGCAATCCGATCCCGGTAGGCCATCAGCGTGCTGCCGGCCCCCATGATGGTGGCGAGCGGGGTTTTCAGATCGTGGGAAACCGACGAGAGCAAGGCGGCGCGCATCCGGTCAGTCTCTGCCTGCAGCTGGCTGTCAGCCAATCGCTCGTCGAGATCGACTCGCGCCAGCGCGGCGCGCATGTCAGCCAGCAGCGCTTGCAGTTGATGCTCGGCACCGGCAGAGAGGGGTTTACCGAGCACGATTCCCAGCACCAGCTGATCGCTTAGCGGGTGGTATTGGGCGTCGGCGGCATTGAGGGTGGCGGTGTGTGCCCCGGCGCTCTGCTTTTGCGCCAGGCACCAGTCGATGGCGGCCCGGTCGGTCTGTCCGGGCGCCGCATGCCCCTGGCCGCTGTGCTCCTGATAATCCTCATCGAGCACCCGGATCTGGCAATCGAGTGCGCGTGCAATGGCGCCGCTGCCAAGCCTCAATACCTCTTCGCGGTTGCTGGCCGTGGTCAGTGCCTGGCTGAGCGCGAGCAAGGCATTGCCCAGTTGCTGGCTTTCACGCAGGCTTACCAGCTGCTGGCGCTGGCGTGAGGCAAGACGTCCAGCGGCAATCCCGACCAGCAGCAGAACCAGCAGCGTCAGCAGATCGCTATGGTGATAGACGGTCAGCGAATAGAGTGGCTCGACAAACAGCAGGTTGTGGGCGACAAAGCCAAGCAGCGCGGCCAGCGTTGCAGGAAACTGGCTGCTGCACAGGGCCGTGGTCATCACCCCCAGCACAAACAGCAGCGGCATCGAACTTGCCGGCAGCCAATCGGAGAGCAGCCAAGCCGCTCCCGCCGTGATCCCCATGATGCAGAGCGACAGCAGGTATTCGTGCGCCTTGCCCTCGCCCAGTGACGGGCGTTTCAGACGCACTGTGTGCTGATCCAGATCGACCAGCGTCACCTCAAGACCGTGCGCCGCGCGAATCAAATGCTGAACCAGCGAGGGACGCCAGGGAATCGTGTGCGGTTTGCCGAGTAAAAGCTGCGAAACCTGTTGCTGCTCGGCGGTCTCCAGTAGCGTGTCGGCCACCGTCGGGCTCGACAGGGTTAACACCCGCGCCCCCAGCTGCGCAGCCAGTGCCAGCGCGTGTTCGGTGTCGGTCGAGCGCTCGCCCTTGGTGTCCACATGCACCACCAGCCAGGGCAGCTGCCGGCGCTGGGCAAAGCGGTGGCCGTGGCGCACCAGCGCCGCGCCCTGTTCATCACCCAGGCAGACCATCAGTTTGCCACGTAGCGGCAGGGTGGTTTTGCCAGCCGCCTGCCATTGCAGTTGCAGGTCACCTTCGACGTGGCTGGCGGCGGTTTGCATCGCCAGTTCGCGCAGTGCCGTGAGATTGTTTAATGAAAAGAACGATTGCAAGGCAGCGCGCGCCTGCTGCGGCACATACACCTTGCCCTCACGCAGCCGATCCAGCAGCTCCTTGGGGGGTAAGTCAATGAGCACCAGACTGTCGGCATCAAGCAGGATCTGATCCGGCAGGGTCTCGCGCACCCGCACGCCGGTCAGCTGCCACACCAGATCGTTGAGGCTTTCCAGATGCTGCACATTAAGCGTGGTATACACATCGATGCCGGCGGCCAGCAGCTCCTCTACATCTTGCCAGCGCTTTTCATGGCGGCAGCCCGGCGCGTTGGAGTGGGCCAGCTCATCGACCACCGCCAGCGCCGGTTTGCGCGCCAGCAACGCATCGAGATCCATCTCTTCCAGACGTTGATGACGGTGGTAAACCGCTTGGCGCGGCAACATCGGTAACTTATCGAGCAGGGCCAGCGTTTCACGCCGGCCATGGGTTTCCACCACGCCGATCAGCAGGTCGATACCTTCCCGGGCCTGCTCTTGGGCAGCTTTGAGCATGGCGTAGGTCTTGCCTACGCCGGGGGCGGCGCCCAAAAACACCTTGAGCTTGCCACGTTGCTCATTGTCCAGACTCGCCAGCAGGGCGTCGGCCCGCACATCATCACGCATGGTGATCCTTATCAAGGAGCAGGTTGAGCTCCAGCACGTTCACTACGGTCGGACCAAGAATACCAGCTTCCTGCCGCGACCGGACCAGTTTGGTCAGCGCCGCCGGGTCAATCTGACGCGCCTGAGCCACCCGCTCGACCTGTTCAAGCACCGCTTCCAGCGGCAGGTGCGGATCCAGCCCCGATGCCGAGCGGGTCAGTAACGTGGCATCGTGATAACCGGCCTCTACTTGCTGCTTGGCAAAGGTGCGGCGCGCCTCGGCACTCATACCCAGATTACTGGCGCTGCCCCCGAGCGAGGCAAAATCGCTGGCAGAGGGGCGCGAGGTAAAATAGCGGGCATCATGAAAGGGTTGCGCCAGCAGCGCGCTGCCAATCAAACGGTGCTGCTGGTCATACAGCTGGCTGCCGTTGGCCTGCCAGGGAAACAGCCACTGGGCCAGCACTGTGACCAGCAGCGGATAACCTGCGCCGAGCAGTAAGGTCAGGGTCAGCAGGGTACGAATTGCAATCATAAAAACTCCTTAAACCAGACCAAAGCCGGTGATCACCAGATCGATCACCTTGATGCCGATAAAGGGGACCACCAGTCCACCCAGCCCGTAGATAAGCAGGTTACGCCGCAGCAGCTCGGCGGCGCTCCCTGTGAGGCTGACACCACTGAGCGCCAGCGGCACCAAGGCCACGATGATCAACGCGTTAAAGATGATGGCTGACAAGATGGCGCTGGCGGGCGAGTGCAGTTGCATCAGATTCAGCACGCCAAGGCCCGGGTAAGCGGCAACAAACAGCGCCGGCAAAATGGCAAAGTACTTGGCCAGATCGTTGGCAATCGAGAAGGTGGTCAGGGCGCCACGGGTGACCAGCAGCTGTTTGCCAACGTGCACCACATCCAGCAGCTTGGTCGGGTTAGAATCAAGGTCCACCAGATTGCCAGCCTCTTTAGCGGCCTGTGTTCCCTCGTTCATAGCAAGCCCCACATCGGCCTGAGCCAGCGCCGGGGCATCGTTGGCGCCATCCCCGCACATGGCAACCAGTCGTCCGCCGGCTTGCTCTTGCCGGATATAGGCCAGTTTTTTCTCCGGCGTGGCTTCGGCAATAAAGTCATCCACCCCGGCCTCGGCGGCAATGGCAGCAGCAGTGAGCGGGTTATCCCCGGTGATCATCACGGTGCGGATGCCTAAGTGACGCAACATCTGGAAGCGGGCCTTGATACCGGGTTTGATGATGTCTTTCAGATGCACGGCGCCAAGCAGTTGATCGCGGCTGCAGACCAGCAGCGGCGTGCCCCCTTGGCGAGCAATACGCTCAACAGCAAGCGTGAGGGGCTCGGGCATCTGGGCGCGGGTGAGGTGTAAAAAGGCCAGCACCGCATCCACCGCGCCTTTACGATATTGCAGCTCGCCGCGATCCAGACCGCTTAGGCGGGTTTCGGCGCTAAACGCAATAATGCGATCGCCGGGCAGGGCCGTAGGCACCGGTTGCTGTTTACTGCCAAGAGCCAGGATGGATTTGCCTTCCGGCGTGTTGTCACCGGCCGAGGCCAGCATAGCGGCTTGGCAGAGCAGGGATTGCTCGATACCGGGGGCGGCAATTAGCTCGTCCGCCATGCGGTTACCGAAGGTGATGGTGCCGGTTTTATCGAGCAGCAGGGTACGCACGTCACCCGCGGCCTCCACCGCACGGCCGGATTTGGCGATCACATTGAGTTTGACCAACCGATCCATGCCGGCAATGCCGATGGCCGAGAGCAGACCACCGATGGTGGTCGGGATCAGCGTGATAAACAGCGCAATCAGGTAGAGACGCGGCACCGTGCTCTGGTTGTAGCCTAGAAACAGAGGCAGGGTTGCCACCACCAGCAGGAAGATCAGGGTCAGCCCGACCAATAGGGCGGTCAGCGCCTGCTCATTGGGGGTCTTCTGCCGCTTGGCCCCTTCAACCAGTGCAATCATCCGATCCAGCGTGCTCTCGCCCGGATTAGCGGTCACCCGCACCCAGATATAATCCGAGACGACCTGGGTGTTGCCGGTCACCCCGCTCTTATCGGTGCCTGATTCGCGGATCACCGGCGCTGACTCCCCGGTGATGGCGGCTTCGTTGACGGACGCGATGCCCTTCACCACCTCGCCATCGGCCGGGATCATCTCGCCAGCTTTCACCAGCACCAGATCGCCTTTGCGCAGCAAGGTTGCGGCCACCCACTCGCCGTGCTGATCATCGAGCGCCGCCACTTTGCGGGCCTGCAGCTCGCTCATGCCTGCCTTGAGGCTGTCGGCGCGCGCCTTGCCGCGCCCTTCGGCCAGGGTTTCGGCAAAGTTGGCAAACCACAGGGTCAGCCAGAGCCAGCCGGTCAGTTGCCAGGCCAGCGTGGCCGGTACGCCCGATACGGGTTGTCCGAGCAGAGATTCCACGGTGGCCATCAGGGCGCTCAGCCACAGGGTCAGCAGGATCGGACTGTTCCACAATGAAGCGGGATGAAAGCGTCGCACGGCTTCAATGGCGGCAATCAGCAGCAAAGAGTGCTTGCGCTTGGCCGGCGCGTGTTGGGTCAAGGTACTCATGATCAGAATGCTCCAGAGATC
The DNA here is from genome assembly GCF_900156095.1 of Aeromonas sp. RU39B. Lineage (GTDB taxonomy): Bacteria > Pseudomonadota > Gammaproteobacteria > Enterobacterales > Aeromonadaceae > Aeromonas. The sequence continues at coordinate 155,803 of NZ_FTMJ01000006.1, read as the reverse complement.
AGTTGTTCGGCAATCGGGCCCAGCGCAACCACCGGCAGGAAGGAGAGTCCGCCCATCAGCAAGATGGTGATAACCAGCAGGGTGACAAACAGCGGGCCGCGCACCGGAAAATCGCTGTCACTGGCCTCCTGGCGTGGACCACGAGCCAGGCGACCGGCGATAACCAGCACCGGCAGGATGTAGCCAAAGCGGCCGAGCAGCATGGCCACGCCAATGGCGATGCACTGCCAGTTATCGCCCGCCGCGAAGCCAGCGAAGGCCGAACCATTGTTGCCAGCGCCGGAGGCGTAGGCGTAGATGAGCCGGGTCAGACCGTGGGGGCCGCTGTGACCGATGATAGTGGCCGCGTCCGGCAGCAGCAGGGTGATCCCGCCCAGCACCAGCACCCCTACCGGCATCACCAGCATGGTGGCAACCACCCACTTCATCTCGGTGATCCCGAGTCGCTTGCCAAGGTAGGTCGGCGTGCGGCCGACCATCAAACCGCACAGGAACACGGTGAGCAGCACAAACAGCAACATGCCGTAGATACCTGCGCCCACGCCGCCAAAGATCACCTCACCGAGCAGCATGTTGGCCAAGGCGATCAGACCACCAAGCGGCGTCAGGCTGTCATGCATGGCATTGACCGAGCCATTGGAGGCTGCCGTGGTGGCCACGGCCCAGATGCTCGAGAGCACCGGGCCAAAGCGGCTCTCTTTGCCTTCCCAGTTTCCGAGTTGATCGGTCAGGGCACTGAGATTGGGATCGGCGGCCAGCTCCTGATAGACGGTCACACCCAGTCCCATCACCAGCAGCAGCGTCATGGTGATCGCCAGCGCCCGGCTGTGGGCATGGTCTTTGACATAGTGGCCGAGGGTGAAAATCATGCCGGCGGCAAGGGAGAGCAACGTCACCATCTCCAGCCAGTTACTCAGAGCGGTGGGGTTTTCAAATGGATGGGCCGAGTTGATCCCGAAAAAACCGCCGCCGTTTGAGCCCAGTTGCTTGATGGCAATCTGGGAGGCGGCCGGCCCGAGTGGCAGCACCTGCTGCTGACCTTGCAGACCGGTAAAGGGCAGGTAGTGGCTAAAGGATTGGGGAACGCCCTGCCAGACCAGCAGCATGGCCATCACCAACGACATGGGCAGCAGCACATAGAGGCAAAAGCGCACCAGATCGACCCAGAAGTTACCGAGCGAAGTGGTTTGCTGGCGGGCGATACCGCGAAACAGCACCACGGCGACGGCGGCGCCGGTCGCTGCCGACACAAAGTTCTGGGTCGTCAGGCCAATCATCTGACTGAAGTAGGAGAGTGACGACTCGCCGGAATAGGCTTGCCAGTTGGTGTTGGTTACAAAGCTGACGGCCGTGTTGAACGCCAGTTGCCAGCTCAAACCGGGCAGATGCTGCGGATTAAGCGGCAACATGCCTTGCGCCATCAGGATGACAAACAGTAGGACAAACCCGGCCAGATGAAAGGCCATCAGGCTGGTGGCATAGCTCTTCCAGTCCTGTTCGCGGCCATCACTGCCACAGGCCGACAGGGTGAGTCTCTCCAGTGGTGCCAGAGTGCGGCAGTGGCCTTCAAAGACAGCGTAGAAATAGCGCCCCAGCAGCGGTGCCGGCAACAGCACCAGCAGCAAAAAAACAGCGCAATAGAGAATGGGTTGCAGCATGGGAGCCTCACTCATGGGCGTGTGCCAAGGCACGGACGAGGTAAACCAGCAGGGCAATCACCAGTAATAGATAAAGCCAACTCATAACGACTCCGGGGTAGGAATGATGAGCGAAATGCTAGGCGGCAAGGGCGTAAAGTCGCCATAAAGGCGCAATGCGGGGGCGTAAAAACGGCGTAAAAATGTGGCCGCAGAGGCTGGTGGTCGACGCTAAGAATAACAAAAGGGCTGCAATTGAAGCCCTTTACCCGGGGTGTCACTCAGCGCAATCGCGCTGGCTTGGGTTAAAGCTCTATCTGTACCCCGAGCTCAACCACCCGGTTACTTGGGATATGGAAGAAGTCGGTGGCCTTCAAGGCGTTCTTGTTCATCCACATAAACAACCCCTCACGCCAGCGCGGCATGCTCGGCTCATCGGTGCTGATGAGCACCTCGCGGGAGAGGAAGAACGAGGTCATCGACAGGCTGATGGGAAGCCCCTGTAGCGAGCAGGCCCGGCATATATCGACCATGCTGGGGGACTCTTTAAAGCCATAAAATGCGGTGACTTGCCAAAAACCATCGCCCATATCGAGCAGATAGACCCGATCCACCGGCTCAACACGCGGCTCCTCCAGCGTCATGATGGTGAGAAACACCACCCGGTCGTGCAACACCTTGTTGTGTTTGAGGTTATGCAGCATGGCGTAGGGGACACCGTTGGTCACGCGAGAGAGAAACATGGCCGTGCCGGGGACGCGGATCGGCGGGTGACGCTTCATGCTGGTGATGAAGTGGTTGAGGGCCATCACATGGTCATCCAGCCGGTTTTGCACCACTTCACGCCCTCGCTTCCAGGTGGTCATCACCACAATCGAGAGCAGGGCAAACAGTAGCGGCAGCCAGCCGCCCGAGAATACTTTCGAGATGTTGGAGGCAAAGAAACTGAGATCGATGACCAGCAGCGGCAAGCCCACCAGCGCCACCCAAAACCAGGAAAATCCCCAACGGTGATGGGCCACTACCGCCAGCAGCAGGGTGGTCAGCAGCATGGTGGCGGTGACGGCAATGCCGTATGCGGCGGCCAGGCGACTGGAGTCCTGGAAAATCACCACCACCAGTATCACGCAGGCCAGCAGCAGCCAGTTGGCCAGTGGCAGATAGATCTGACCAATCTCCTCTTCCGAGGTGTGCCGGATCTCCTGGCGCGGCAGAAAGCCGAGCAAAATGGCCTGGCGAATCACCGAATAGGTGCCGGAAATCACGGCCTGTGAGGCGATCACCGTCGCCAGCGTTGCCAGCGCAATCAGCGGCAGGATCATCCAGGAGGGGGCAAGCATATAGAAAGGGTTAGTGATGGCAGAGGGATCACGCAGCAGCAGCGCCCCTTGGCCGAAATAGTTGAGCAGCAGTGCCGGCAGCACGATCATCAGCCAGGCATTTTGAATCGGTTTGCGCCCAAAATGGCCCATATCGGCGTAGAGCGCCTCGGCCCCGGTGACGCACAAGATGACCGCACCCAGGGTGATAAATGCCAGTTTGGGGCTGCTGGCAATCAGGTGAAAGGCGTATTGCGGGTTGATGGCGCTAAGCACGGCCGGGGTGCGGAGCACCTCAAGCAGGCCGAGGATGGCGAGCGTGGCAAACCAGAGCAGCATCACCGGACTGAACCACTTGCCAATACCGGCGGTGCCGTAATGCTGGATGCCAAACAGCATCACCAGCACGATCAGGGCGCCCGGAAAGATATAGGGGGAAAACTGTGGCCCGACAAATTGCAGACCTTCGACTGCGGAGAGCACCGACACCGCCGGGGTAATCACCGCATCGCCGAGAAACAGCCCAACGCCCGCCAGACCCAAAACCGTGACGATGCTCTTGCCTTTAGGGCTGAGCTTTTTGGTGGCCAGTGTGGTGAGGGTGAGGATGCCGCCTTCGCCTTTATCATCGGCTCGCAGCACCAGCAAAACATACTTGATCGAGACCACCATAATCATGGTCCAGAAAAACATGGAGATGACGGCCAGTACGTTTGCGTCGGTAGGGATTAACCCGGTGTGATGGGAGAAACTCTCTTTGAGAGAATAGAGTGGACTGGTCCCGATATCACCATACACGACACCCAGCGCGGCCAGAGTTTTGCTGGTGTGATGGGTGGATTCAGATTTTACAGACATAAATGAATCTGACTGTGGAATGGCCTATTAGTATCGTAGATAGCCTTTATGTTGGCAATCGCATTAATTTAATGGCGATAGAGTCAGTCAGAACAGTGCTGCTTGATGCGGTATATATGGATGAGTATTCCTCGCGTTTTCTTGTCACGTGAAGTGTGCGTGCCATTAATTAAAAAGCGGTCATTTATATCACTGTCTCTCGGCCGCCTTGATTAATAGTGGTTAATTATTTCTGACATGTTTAAGCAAGATGCGTTGTATCACGACAGCGTGAGCTAGGCCGGCATGTTGTAAGGATGTGAATCATGCTGCGACTGGTTGTTAACTAAATGATTTAACTACTTGTTTGATTAGCGCGTGATTCGTTTCATCGTCGTTATCCCGCATTTATTTATCATAAATTCTTTGAAGTGAATCACGAAAATAACGACGCACAGGCGGCAGAAAATGACGGGCTATTTGCTGTTTTTTGCTGGCGACAGGAAAGTTAAAAAGGCTCACCGTATTCGCAATTTCTTCATGAATTCAGTTCATTAAATTAATCATTGCGAATAAGGGAGTTATTAAATGGCAACGTTGCAGGATTGGCAAAAGCTGGCCAACAAGGAATTAATCCGGCTCGACAAGACAGTGGAATCACTGGAGCGGCAAACCGCCGAAGGGATTGCCATCAAGCCACTCTATACCCGTGCCGACACGGACGGGCTGGAGGTCACTGACACGCTGCCAGGTCTGGCTCCCTACGTTCGTGGGGCGCGTGCCACCATGTATACCGCTCAGCCCTGGACCATTCGGCAATATGCCGGCTTCTCGACGGCCAAAGAGTCCAACGCCTTTTATCGGCGCAATCTGGCGGCCGGACAAAAGGGGTTGTCGGTGGCGTTTGATCTGGCTACCCACCGCGGTTATGACTCGGACAATCCGCGCGTGGCGGGGGATGTCGGTAAAGCCGGTGTCGCCATCGATACCGTTGAAGATATGAAGGTGCTGTTTGATCAGATCCCGCTCGATAAAATGTCTGTGTCGATGACCATGAATGGCGCTGTATTGCCGGTGATGGCGTTTTATATTGTCGCTGCCGAAGAGCAAGGGGTTGCACCGGAATTACTGACCGGGACCATTCAGAACGATATATTAAAAGAGTACCTGTGCCGTAACACCTATATTTATCCGCCAAAACCCTCGATGCGGATTATTTCCGATATTATTGCCTGGTGTTCCAGCAATATGCCACGTTTTAATACCATCAGTATCAGTGGCTATCACATGGGGGAAGCAGGCGCCAACTGTGTGCAGCAAGTGGCGTTTACCCTGGCCGACGGGATTGAATACATCAAGGCTGCAATAGCGGCTGGGCTGAAAATTGATGATTTTGCGCCGCGCCTGTCGTTCTTCTTTGGCATCGGCATGGATCTGTTTATGAACGTGGCCATGCTGCGCGCTGCCCGTTATCTGTGGAGTGAAGCGGTCAGCAGCTTTGGCGCGACCAATCCGAAATCGCTGGCCCTGCGCACCCACTGCCAGACCTCAGGCTGGAGTCTGACCGAGCAGGATCCCTACAACAACATCATCCGCACGACCATCGAAGCACTGGGCGCCACCTTGGGCGGCACCCAGTCACTGCACACCAACGCCTATGACGAAGCGCTGGGACTGCCGACCGATTTCTCGGCCCGGATTGCCCGTAACACCCAGATCATCATCCAGGAAGAGTCCGAGATCTGCCGCACCGTCGATCCGCTGGCGGGCTCTTATTACGTGGAGTCGCTGACCGATCAAATCGTCAAGCAGGCGCGCGCTATCATCCGGCAGATTGATGAAGTGGGCGGGATGGCCAAGGCCATCGAAGCTGGTTTGCCGAAGCGGATGATCGAAGAGGCATCGGCCCGCGAGCAGTCGCTGATCGACCAGGGCAAGCGGGTCATCGTTGGCGTTAACAAATACAAGTTGGCCAAAGAAGACGAAACCCCGGTGCTGGAGATCGATAACGTCAAGGTGCGCAGCGAACAGATCGCCTCGCTCGAACGTATTCGTGCCAGCCGCGACAATGCGGCCGTCAAGGCGGCGCTCAAAGCACTCACCCATGCCGCCATGCACAATGAAAACCTGTTGGCTGCGGCCGTCAATGCGGCCCGTCTGCGCGCTACGTTGGGTGAAATTTCCGATGCGCTGGAAGCGGCGTTTGACCGTTATCTGGTGCCGAGTCAGTGCGTTACCGGCGTGATTGCACAGAGCTATCGTCAATCCGAGAAAGCCGCTGGCGAGTTTGAAGCGATTCTCGCAAAGACCAAGCAGTTTCTTGCCGACAACGGCCGCCGTCCACGCATCCTGATTGCCAAGATGGGGCAGGATGGTCACGACCGCGGTGCCAAGGTGATTGCCAGTGCTTACTCCGATCTGGGCTTTGACGTCGATCTCAGCCCCATGTTCTCCACCCCGGAAGAGATCTGCCGTCTGGCGGTCGAGAACGATGTGCATGTGGTGGGGGCCTCTTCGCTGGCTGCGGGCCACAAGACCCTGATCCCCGAGCTGGTGAGCGCGCTCAAAGCCGCCGGTCGTGACGATATTTGCGTGGTGGCCGGTGGCGTCATTCCGCCGCAAGATTATGCCTTCTTGCATGAGCACGGCGTGGCGGCCATCTATGGCCCCGGTACTCCCATGCTCGAGAGCGTGCGCGATGTCCTGACCCGGATCAGTGATCATCATGCTTAACGACAGCAACCTGGATGACTACATCCGTCGGCTGCGCTCGGGCGAGCGGGTTGCGCTCGCCCAGGCCATGACGCTGGTGGAAAGTGTGCATCCCAACCATCAGGCCCTGAGCACCCGCCTGCTCGACAGCATCATGCCCTATACCGGCAATGCGCTGCGACTCGGGGTGACCGGAACGCCGGGGGCAGGGAAGAGCACTTTTCTGGAAGCATTCGGGATGTTGCTGATCCATCAGGGGTTAAAGGTGGCCGTGATTGCGGTGGACCCGAGCAGCCCGGTCAGCGGCGGCAGCATCCTGGGGGACAAGACCCGGATGACCGAACTTTCGCGCGCCGAGTCAGCCTTTATCCGCCCGGTGCCCTCCAGTGGTCATCTGGGCGGAGCCAGCCAACGCGCCCGCGAGCTGATGCTGCTCTGTGAAGCTGCCGGCTATGACGTGGTGCTGGTGGAGACCGTCGGTGTCGGACAGTCCGAAACCGAGGTGGCCCGCATGGTCGATTGCTTTATCTCGCTGCAGATCGCCGGTGGCGGTGATGAGCTGCAGGGGATCAAGAAGGGGATCATGGAGATGGCTGACCTCATCATCATCAACAAGGACGATGGCGATAACCGCCAGAATGTGGCCATCACCCGTCATATGTATGAAAGCGCCCTGCACATCTTGCGGCGTAAATATGACGAGTGGCAGCCACAAGTGCTCACCTGCAGCGCGCTGGAAAAGCGTGGCATGGCGCAGATCTGGCAGGCCATCAATGACTTTCGCAACGCCCTGAGCGCGACCGGCCGGTTGCGTGAGGTTCGCCAGCAGCAGGCTATCGAGTGGCTGCAGCGGCAGACCGAAGAGGAGGCGTTGCACCAGCTCTTCGCCCGTCCGGATTTTGACCACTACTTCCATCAGACGCTGCAGGAGGTCAGGGATAACCAACTCTCTCCCCGCACCGGCCTGCGGCAACTCAGCGAATTTTTACAACATCATTATTTTATATAAGGGATTATTTATGGCTTATCAGTACGTTAATGTGGTGCTCATTCGCAGGGTCGCCATCATCGAGTTCAACTACTCGCGCAAACTCAACGCTCTGAGCAAGGTCTTTATCGATGACTTGCTCCAGGCGCTTACCGACCTTAATACCGATGAAATTCGCTGCGTCATCTTGCGTGCCCCGAGCGGCGCCAAGGTCTTCTCGGCCGGTCACGATATTCACGAGCTGCCAAGCGGCCGACGCGATCCGCTCTCTTATGACGATCCGCTGCGCCAAATCACCCGGATGATCCAGAAGTATCCCAAGCCGGTGATTTCCATGGTGGAGGGGAGCGTTTGGGGCGGCGCGTTCGAGATGATCATGAGCTCGGATCTGATCATCGCCGCCAGCACGTCAACCTTCTCGATGACCCCGGTCAACCTGGGGGTGCCCTATAACCTGGTCGGCATTCACAACCTCACCCGCGACGCCGGTTTTCACATCGTCAAGGAGCTGATCTTCACCGCCTCGCCGATCACCGCCCAACGCGCGTTGGCGGTCGGGATCCTCAACCACGTGGTCGAGGCCTCGGAGCTGGAAGATTTCACCTTGCAGATGGCGCACCACATCTCGGAAAAAGCGCCGCTGGCGATTGCCGTGATCAAGGAAGAGCTGCGGGTGCTGGGCGAAGCCCACACCATGAACTCCGACGAGTTTGAACGTATCCAGGGGATGCGCCGCGCCGTCTATGACAGCCAAGACTATCAGGAAGGCATGAGCGCCTTTATGGAAAAGCGCAAACCCAATTTCCTGGGCCGTTAATTCCGTCGTGATGCAAGGAGGTCATGATGAAAGATCCCTGGACCCGGCTCAGTGCGGATGACGCCGCCGAGCTGATTGGACATAACGACATGGTGGCGTTCAGTGGTTTTACGCCGGCCGGTTCGCCCAAGGCGCTGCCGGCGGCGATCGCCAAACGCGCCAAAATGCTGCATCAGGACAATCTCCCCTTCCAGATCCGCCTGCTGACCGGCGCATCGATCAGCGCTGCCGCTGACGATGCGCTGTCAGAGGCCGATGCGGTGGCCTGGCGCGCCCCGTATCAGACAGCGTCGGGATTGCGGGAGAAGATCAATCAGGGGCAGGTGAACTTTGTCGATCTGCACTTGAGCGAAGTGGCGCAGATGGTCAACTACGGCTTCTTCGGCGAGATTGATGTGGCGGTGATTGAAGCCTCAGCCATCGCCGCCGACGGACGGGTGTGGCTCTCAAGCGGTATCGGTAACGCACCGACCTGGCTGATGCGTGCCAAGAAGGTGATTATCGAGCTCAACCACTACCACAATCCGCGGGTGGCCGAGCTGGCCGATATCATGCTGCCGGGGGCGCCACCACGGCGCAACAGTGTGCCCATCTTCCACGCCATGGATCGCGTTGGCAGCCAGTTTGTGCAGGTCGATCCGCACAAGATTGTGGCGGTGGTGGATACCGAGCTGCCCGATGCCGGTAATGCGCTCGACAAGGAGAGCCCCATCTGTCAGCAGATTGCCGACAACGTGGTGACCTTCTTGCTCAACGAGATGGCCCATGGCCGCATTCCACGGGAATTTCTGCCCCTGCAAAGCGGGGTGGGCAACATCAATAATGCCGTGATGGCGCGCCTTGGTGAAAACCCGGATATTCCCGCCTTTATGATGTACTCGGAGGTGCTGCAGGAGTCGGTGGTGCATCTGCTGGAGACCGGCAAGGTTTCCGGGGCCAGCGCCTCAAGCCTGACCGTGTCGGCCGATTCGCTCAAAAAGATCTATGACAACATGGATTACTTTGCGAGCCGCATCGTGTTAAGGCCGCAGGAGATCTCGAACAACCCGGAAATTATCCGCCGCCTTGGGGTGATCGCCCTCAACGTCGGGCTGGAGTTTGATATCTACGGTCATGCCAACTCGACACACGTCACCGGGGTGAACCTGATGAACGGGATCGGCGGCAGCGGGGATTTTGAGCGCAATGCCTACCTCTCGATCTTTATGGCTCCCTCGATTGCCAAGGGTGGCAAGGTCTCGACCATCGTCCCCATGTGCAGCCATGTGGATCACAGCGAGCACAGCGTGAAGGTGATCATCACCGAGCAGGGCATTGCCGATCTGCGCGGGTTGTCACCGCTGCAGCGGGCGCACTGCATTATTGAAAACTGCGCGCACCCGCTCTATCGGGAGTATCTGCATCACTATCTGGAGAGTGCGCCCGGTGGGCACATTCACCATGATTTGAGCCATGCGTTCGACCTGCACCTTAACTTGCTGCAAACCGGTTCGATGCTGGGGTGATCACTCGACCAAACTGCCGCGATCTTCGGCAATATGCTGGAGCATCGCGGCAGTATATCGGTGGTGTTTGAGCGAATAGAGAAACTCCTGCATATACATCGGCGTGTGCGGTGCATCGAAATATTTGAGCTTGGCCGGATTGACCAAGCGCCAGGCAAAATGGGGGATCACGGTTAAAAACTGGCCGCGCTCGACGGCGCTGATTTTGGCCATAAAGCTGTAGGGGCGATAGATAATGGTGGGGTTAATGCCGCACGGACGCATATAGGCATCCAGCACCGATTCAAAGTTGGCGCGATTTTGAAACCGCATCTGCAACCAGGGGAGCTCTTGCAACAGCTCTTGCGGCTGACGCTCTTCATAGCGGCGCGAGACCAGAAAACCGAGGCGCAGCGGCGGTAACTCGGTGATGGCGAGGTATTCCAGCCCCTGCACTCTGGCCGACACCTGCTGCGGCGAGATGATAAAGTCGAGCTGATGATCAAACAGATTGTCGATGACGCCGTTTTCACTAAACTCCACCGCCTGCGCGGTCACCCCGTCATATTTGTCACCCAGACTGATGAGCTGATCAAAGATAATGGTCGGGTAGGTGTTGTCGATGCCGATCACGATATTGCGCGACCCCAGCGACGAGTTGTGGATCTCGTTATCTATCACCGATAACCGCTGATAGATGGGAAACAGCTTCTGATACAGCTCCTGCCCCGCCTTGTTGAGACTGATGCTGTTATCCTTGCGGGTAAACAGCTCATAACCAATCTGCTCTTCCAGTGCCGCAATGCTCTTGCCAAACGGGGAGGCGGTCATATGGATTTTCTCCGCCGCCCGGGCAATGTTGTTGGTTTGCGCCAACAAGATGAAATTGCGCATTTTTTTTGAGACAAAGATATCCATGACGACCTCACGATTGACGTCATGAATATCTCTAATTGGGTATGCAAATACCCAGAGATGAGTCACGTTTCTGTGGTGGTATGTGAGGGCGCCTAAAAAAACGTTTGAGATTCAGTTAACTTGCGGCGAAGCGAACTGCAGTGCAGCAGCAGTGACTGCACTGGGTTCATCTTGTTCCTGCTGGAGACGTTAAGGGATGCACTGACGCTAGCCATTCAAACATCACCAGCATTGCAGGTAGAAATGAAGGTAGAAACGCGGGTAGAAATACCCGCAGAGCGGCAGGTGAAGACAGCGAAGAAAATCTTGGCACTGCTGGCGACAGAACCGACGTTAACGCTCAAAGAGGTCGCGGCGCGGATAGGTAAATCGACCAGTACGGTGGAGCGAGCAGTCGCGGTGTTGGTCAAGGCCGGACAGCTCCGTTTTGTCGGCCCGCGTAAAAGCGGACGTTGGGAAGTGCTGGGATCTGGTATTTAACCACCAAGAGCTGCCGAATATGGCGCTGGGCGGCTACACGCCGACACAGCGTCTAGTACAGGCCGCATGACCTCTACTTTTGAGCGCTCCTAACAATGGGGGGATTACCGTACCCCAGGCCAAAAACGACCAAGGGGTTAGCACCGTGACGATGCTAACCCCTTGTTGTATATGGCGCTCCCGACTGGAGTCGAACCAGTGGCCTGTCCCTTAGGAGGGGACCGCTCTATCCTACTGAGCTACGGGAGCGGAGTGCGGTCGGCATTATACAAGATGCAGCCCGCATTTAAAGCCTTGATTCCTATTCCAATATGGCAAGGTCGCCAATCTGGATGTTCAGTGGCTCATAACGATTCTGGGTGCGCAGGATGGCGCCATCTTCCAGCACCTGTACCACCTCGAACAGGCCGCTGGCCGGATTGCGCATGCTGCGGGTATCGCCAAAGGCGTCGACAAAGTCGGCGCGATGTTGGATACGGAACTGATCACCGAGTTTGACGCCATTGCGCCGACCCAGGTTGATATGGGGGCCTCGTTCGTTCTGGGCGATGACCCGGGCGGTGACCTGGGCGCAGGCCAGTTCGCCGGCCAGATCCTGCACGGCGCGATCGAGCTGATGGTCGACCTCCTGACCGTAACCGGACTCCCAGAACAGGCTATTGGTGGTGCCGACCCGGTCGCGCTTACCAAACGACCACAGTGCGCCGCCTTGATATTCGTGGCGGCTGACCAGTGCGCCGTTGACGCCATCAAACAGATAGAGCTGCATAGTAAAGTGGCGCAGCGGGTCTTGCAGCCAGCTGGTGAGCTGGTTTCCCTGTGGCTCTAACGACACGTCATCAATGCTGCCAAGCACCACATACTGGCTGCCGGTGCGTTGACTGAGCGCCTTGATCTCTTCCATGTCGTTGCGATCGCCCTGCTGCATATAGAGCGGGTCGATCCGCAGGTTTTCGTCAATCCAGCGCCGCGCCACAAACTGCTGGTCGTGGCTGGCAATTTTCTCAAACAGGCGGCGTGACACCGAGGGCGGCAGGTCATCAAGGCCGCCATAGCTGGTTTGCTCGGGGTTACGCAGGCGCAGGCGTACCAGCGTCAGATCCTTGGCGTAGCGCTGGGAGGGGCAGAGCTGGCGTTCGGCACGAATGTCGGCGCGCAGGGTGATATAGAGGCGGTTATTGCGCACCTCTTCACGCAGTAACTGATATTGATGGATCTCACCGCCCGAGCGGATCTGGAAACGATCCTGGGTGACGCTGCCATTTTCCAGTTGTTGCAGGCTGGAGACCGAGGCGCCGCTGTCGAGTAGCGCCTGGCGCAGGGCATCGCGGGTGGCCTGCTCACGGGCATAGGCGTCGTCGCCATTGATGATGGCGGCGCTGCCTTTGGCTTGATACCAGGCCGCCTGGCTCGGCAGGGCAAGCAAGAGGATCAGAAGCAGAGAACATTTCATCGCAAAACCCTTTGTCAGACACACCATACTGGATCCATGCCGGTGGCAGAATCCTGACGTTATCCCGCAGGCTGCAAAAGTTGTGCCTGTCAGTGTGATGTAAAGGACTCAAGAAATTCGGGGCGATTCCGATAACGAGGCATGCGCCTCTACAGGATGGATTTCATGAAACGTGTGATGCTTGCGGCCCTGATCGCGCTGGGCCTCATCAGCTGTACCTCTGACCACATCGATCGCGATGTGGGTGACCCGCGTCAGGCCGTCCAGGGGATGGAGCTGAACTGGCTGGTGGCCCGTATGGCCGATCAGCTGATGGAGAAACGCTCGCCCTCCACCTTGAGCGAGCCGATCGCGGTGGCCTCCTTTGTCGATCTCGACACGTTGCAGGACACCAACTGGATGGGGCAGCAGATCCAGGAGAGCTTTATCTACGAGCTGAACCGCCGTGGTGAGGTGGTGGTCGACTTCAAGCTGACTGGCGCCATCAAGGTGACCCTGCAGGGGGATTTCGTGATGAGCCGCAACTACCGCGATCTGGAGTCGCGCCTGCCGATTGCCCGCATTCTGGTCGGCACTTTTAGCCGCAACAAGAAGGGGGTGTTGGTGAATGCCCGCATCATCGACATGCGTACCAAGATGGTCGAGACCTCGGCGCAATCGCTGGTGCCGCAGCAATACCTGACCGGTGCAAACAACTCGTTTGGCCGCGCCTCGATCAACCGTGGCTATATCTACCGCAGCGCCATCGTCGGCCCGAGTGGTCGCCTGGTCACGACGCAGTAAGGAGAGGATGATGAAACTGTTGTGGAGCGTGCTGCTGACACTGCTGCTGGCCGGTTGCAACGGCAATCGCATCATCGATTACACCAATCAGAAGCCGGATGATTTTCCGGTGATCCGGGCGGTGGGTTATGCGGTGATCAGCATCCAGCCGGGGCCGACCCGTGACGAGAAGATGCTGCAGGCGATTCGCGCATCCAAGATGGATGCCTATCGCGAGCTGGCTGAATCGCTCAACGGTCAGCAGGTGGTGGCGCACTCCCGCTATCAGGATTTGCGTCAGGTCTCCAACGCGCTGGATGTGTCGGTGGAGGGGATTGTGCGCGGAGCCCGGGTGGTGCGCAGCTACCCGAACGGCAATACCTACGCCACCGAGATGGAGCTCGATACCCGCGATCTCTACAACATCAATCAGCTGGCGTATGGCCACTGAGTGCAGAGCGGTCGCTTAAAAGAGTCCAACAACAGCGAGGCGGGATGATTCCCGCCTCGCTGGTTTGGTTTATTCGCCCATCAGCACCGGCGGAACATCGGTCGGTTTGACGTCTTCACTCGGGTAGCAACCCAGTACCTTGATATGGCGGGTGATGCGGGTCAGCTCCATCAGTGCTGCCTGCATATCGGCGCTTTGCAAGTTGGCCGACACATCCAGATAAAACATCTCTTCCCACGGATTGCCCTGCACCGGGCGCGACTCAAGCTTGGTCATGTTGATGTGGTGGCTGCGCAGCACCAGCAGCGCCTCGACCAGTGAACCCGCTTGCTGGGAGGTGGACATGATCAGGGTAGTCTTGGCCGGGATCTGCGGCGCCACATCGATGGGTTTGCGCGCGACCACGATAAAGCGGCTGTAGTTCTCTTTCTGGTTGGCCATGTTGGTGGCCACCACATCCAGACCGTATAGCTCGCCGCCTGCGGCACTACCGATGGCTGCGGCGTCGGGGCTGGCCAGCTCGCGCACCTTCATCATGGCGCTGGAGGAGGAGTCACAGATCTCGTGGCGCACCCCTTCCAGCTTGCCCAGATAGTGGGAGCACTGCTGGAACACCTGGGGATGGGCGTAGAGCACCTTGATGGTCGACAAGTCAGTGGGCACCGCCGACAGGATGCAGTGCTCGATGGGGTAGGTCAGCTCGCCCACGATCGACAAATTGGTGTGCTGCATCACGTCATACACTTCGTTGATCGAGCCCGAGCTGGTGTTCTCGATGGGCAAGACGCCATAGGCGGCCTGACCCGATTCGACCGCGTCGATCACTTCGCGGAAGTTGTGGCAGTTCACTTCCATCACCTGATCTTTAAAGCGCGCCAGATACTTGCGTGCAGCCAGGCTGGAATAAGAACCGCGTGGGCCCAGATAGGCCACGCTGGTCATCGGCTCTTGCTGGGTCGGGTTGAGCAATCCTTGCAGATAGGCCTGCTGGGAGAGCACCGAGTCTTCGATGATGGTGTGATAGATACGGGTGATGTAGTGAGCGTCGAGCCCGAGCGGGCGCCCTTTCTGGATCAGGGCAACCAGCAACTCCTGCTCGCGCTGGTGATCGCGAATCGGGCGCGGGTTGGCTTGCTTGGCCTTGGCGACCTCGATGCTGAGGCTCTTGCGGCGGGCCAGCAGGGCCAACAGATCTGTGTCCAGTTGGGTTATCTCTTCTCTGATGTGCTCAAGCGTTGCCATGTTGTGTCCCTGTCTGGCGGTGGCCGTCGTGGCAGATGGTCACCTGCGTTCGTCATTTTAGTGTTATCGATAAAAAGAGAGCCTCCGCAGGGGAGGCTCGATTCGTCTTTAGTCTCGTACAAGAACGATCCGCGCCACCCTCAATCGGGCCGGATAAACGAGAAGAAACCAAAGAAGAATACGCGGTGCATGATGCTGATCCTGAATCGAAAGAGCCTTAACCATTAAGGGATTTGGTCTGTGGTTGCAAGTAAAATAAGTGGAAAGTGCCATCTGGATACGTGAATTTCGATAGGGCTGGCTCTTGTTTAGGGGCAGCGGCATCATGAGCACAGACATAGCGGCCAGGGGGAATGGTCATGGCGCTCATTTTTGATCTGGGACGGGTCATTGTCAGTTGGGATCCGGTGGGTATCGTTAGTCGCGTGCGCGGTCCACAAGGGGCGGCAGAGCTGGCGGCGACCTTATTTGAACATCCCGACTGGCTGGAGGTCGATCGCGGTACCCTCTCATTGCATACCATGGCGCGCCGGGCCGAAGCGCGTACCGGACTGACTGCCGCCGACATTCTGGCAGTGCTCGAAGCGGTGCCCCCTTCTCTGGTACCAGACCCGCAGATGGTCGAGTTGTTAGCCGAGCTGCATGCTCGCGGTGCAGCGCTTTATGCACTCTCCAACATGGGCCACGCCAGCATCGATTATCTCGAGCGCCACTGCGCGTTCTGGCAATACTTCCGTGGCAAGGTGGTCTCCGCCCGGGTGCGGATGATGAAGCCGGAGGCCGAAATCTATCGCTACCTGCTGGTGGCGCAGGATCTGAAAGCGGCGGATTGCACCTTTATCGACGACAGCCCGGCGAATGTTGCAGCGGCCGAGCAGGTGGGCATCCGTGGCATCGTGTTTACCTCCCATGATCAGTGTCGCCGCGATCTGGCGGCGCTCGGTCTGCTCTGAGCCTTATCATGCCAAACAAGGTCGTGACGCTGCATGCCGACCGCGATCGCGCCTTTATGCAGCGCGAGCAGCAGCTTGTTGACGCGCTGGGGCAGTATCCGCAGCTGTTGGTCTCTTTCTCCGGCAGGATGGAGTCCTGCTATGCCATGGATCTGTGCCGGGCGGCCGGGGTGCAAGTGCGGGCTTTCACCATCGACAATCCCACCCGTAGCAGGCGCGACGTGGCGCGCACCCGCAAATATTGTCAGCACTACCGAGTCGATCAGGTGCTCATCAAGAGCGACGAGATGGTCTTTTTCAATCACGATGGCCTTAACGCCCAGACGCCGGATCCGGTGCGCTGGATTGTGCGTTTTCGCGATGCTCACCCCGGCCTTGCCTCCATTCCGCTGCTGGTGGCGGCTTCGGTGGAAGATCGGGATATCTACCGGGAACGCTTTGGTGAGCCCCCGCCCAATACACTCTGGCCTTTTGCCGATGCCGGCATGACCACCCGCGATCTGCGCTACGGTTTTCATCACCGCCAGTTGGCGGTGTGGGGCAGTAATGAGACCGGTTGCCTGAGCCTGCGCTTTTCCAGCGAACGGGACATCGACAGCGACAATCTGCGTCGGGTAGACATGGCCGAGCAGATGCTGGCCGATCTGGGGCTGCCCAGTGCCCGGGTCTTTTTCCACTATCTCTCTGATGGCGAAACCACCCTGTGCCGGGTGCGACTCAATGACAGCGAGCGGGCGATGGCGTTTGACCGGCAGTCTGAGGTGCTCGCCGCCTTGCAGTCTTGCGGGTTTGATCTGGTCACGCTCGA
Source organism: Aeromonas sp. RU39B (assembly GCF_900156095.1). Taxonomy (GTDB): domain Bacteria; phylum Pseudomonadota; class Gammaproteobacteria; order Enterobacterales; family Aeromonadaceae; genus Aeromonas. The sequence goes on along the minus strand of NZ_FTMJ01000006.1, from coordinate 138,942 downwards.
TTTGCATCGGGTCAATGATTGCAGCGAGGTCGGTGGCGTCGGTTAACGGAGTGAAAGGTGGCGTAGGCAAGCTGGATTGCCTTGTTTATACTGCCGGCTCCTGCTTTCCATCAGAGTGACCCCGTAATGAAGAAGCTGATGCTCAGTCTGCTGTTGGCCCCGACGCTGGCCCTGGCAGCCCCGCTTACCCAGGTAACCTTGCCCGATGGCACCCAGATCCAGCTCAATGATGACCATACCTGGGACTATCTGGTGGTCAAACCGGCCGAGGTCGCGCCGGTAGCTGTGAAAGCCGGCGCTACCGCATCTGCCCCCACAGCGGTGGTGGCCGCGCCGGTGCTGACGGAGCAGGCCAAGGCGCACCCAGAATTACTGAGCCAGGCTACGCGCGATGGTATCCGCATCGAACTGGTGTCGGTCTCTGATGCTGATCCCTTGACGCTGGAATTCAAGGCCACCAACCAAGGCAGCAAGAATGCCATTCTGGTGAGCGGTTTTGTCACCCTGTTTGCCGAAGATGGCCGCCAGTTAGTGCGTGAACCCGCTCGCTTCTGGGTTGCCGAAACCCGGATGCCCGAGACCTATCTGCGCAAGGGTGAAGCTCGTGCGGCGCGCACCATCGAGCTGCCGCGTCCGGCTGGCTTGCAGGGCAAACCCTTGGTGCGAGTTGAGATTGACGAGGTTAACTTCCGCTGACCTGTGGCCAGTGAAAACAGCCCGCGCATCGTCGCGGGCTTTTTTTTTTGTCTTTTTTTTGGAGGGCATGATCCAGCCCAGCTCTGGAACCCGTAGAGAGTGAAACAGAAACTTATACAACTTTCATTTTCTTGTATAAGTGCTATAACTCACTACAAGGTTATACAAGGAGCCTCGCCATGTACAAGATTAAAGTCGGGATCAGCGCCTGCCTGCTCGGCGCTCCAGTACGTTACGACGGTGGCCACAAGCGTTCCCCTTTTTGCGAGCGCGAGCTTGCCGAATTCTTTGAATATCACCCGGTCTGCCCCGAGATGGCGATTGGTCTTGGTACACCGCGCCCGACCATCCGGCTGGTCAAACGGCAGGGGGAGGTCCGCGCCGAAGCGAGCAACGGCAGCTTTGATGTGACCGATCAACTCATCGCGTTTAGCGAGCAGAAGGTGCGTGAGCTCGACTTCATCTCTGGCTACATCCTCTGCGCCAAATCGCCGAGCTGCGGCATGGAGCGGGTCAAGGTGTACGGCGGTGCCCAAGGGGCGGCCAAAGAGGGCGTTGGACTGTTTGCCCAGGCCTTGATGCAGGCGCATCCGCTGTTGCCGGTAGAAGAGGAGGGGCGGCTCAACGATCCCATTTTGCGGGAAAATTTTGTCACCCGGGTCTTTGCCTATCATGACTGGCAGGTGCTGAGCCAATCACCACTGACCGCCGCGCGCCTGATTGCCTTTCACTCGCGCTACAAATATCTGGTGCTGGCCCATGCCCCCAAGGCCTATCGCGCGCTGGGCAAACTTTTGGGCTCCCTCAAGGGACGCGACCTGGCTGAGGTGGCCAAGGAGTATATCAGCGGCCTGATGCAGGCCTTGACCCTGCGCGCCAATCGCAAGGGACACACCAATGTGCTGCAGCACCTGCAGGGCTATTTCAAGCGTCAACTCAGCACCGGGCAGCGCGAAGAGCTGGCCGAAGTGATCCACAAATATCGGGTTGGGCTCTTGCCGCTGCTGGTTCCGCTCACCTTGATCCGCCACTACCTGCGCCAATTTCCCAATCCTTACTTGGCGCAGCAGGTTTACCTTGAGCCCCATCCTGAGACGCTCAAACTGAGATACAGTCTATGACCACAGAAACCCTCTACCCCATTCGCGACGTTGCCCGGCTGACCGGCATCAACCCGGTCACCCTGCGCGCCTGGCAGCGCCGTTATGGGCTGGTGGAGCCGCAGCGCACCGAGAAAGGCCATCGCCTCTATAGCGAGCAGGATATTGAGCAGATCCGCCAAATCCTGGCTTGGCTAGAGCTTGGGGTGAGTATTGGTCAGGTGCGCCAGCTACTGGAGGCGCCGGGTGATGCAACGCCGCAAGCGGGGGATCACTGGCAGCCGCTGCTCGACAAGCTCGACGAGGCGCTGTTTGCCTTGTCGCAGCGCAAACTGGAGACCCAGCTCGCCGAGCTGACCGCCAACTATCCGCTCCCCCTGCTGCGCCGCCAGGTGCTGACCCCTTGGCTGGCGCGCCTGACCTTGCACCTGAACCGCGCCGACGGGCAGGCGCTGCATGATTTTGCCGTTTATTGGCTCGAGGCCTTCTTCTCACGCCGGCTGATAGAGCAAGACAAGGGCAAACCGCTGGTATTGGCCAGTTGGGGGCGGCTACCACCGCTTGAGCTGCTGCTCGATGCCATCGAGGCCACCCAGTCAGGGTTCACCGTCACCATGCTGCCAACCTTGACGCCCCGCGAGGCCAAGCTGCTGGCACCACGGTTCGCCGGGCCGCTTCTGGTGCGGGTCGGTGCCGGTCTTGCAAGCAGCGATCTTGGCCATGAGTGGCCAGAGGGGACGGTGCTACTGGGCGAGCTCACCAGGCTCTACGGCGACGAGAAGCTGGCCGCGCCGGTGCAGCCAAGCTTCAGCGATTGGATGCGGGAGGCGCAGGATGCAGCTGGTCTGGTTTAGGCAAGATCTACGGCTTATCGATCATCCTGCGCTGCGCCGAGCCTGCCATGAGGCCAAGCACAGCGGAGAACCCGTTGAAGCGGTGTTTATCATCAGCCGCGCCCAGTGGCAAAAACACCACATGGCGCCGCTGCGTGAGCGTTTCTGGCTGGAGCGGGTCAATGTGCTGGGGGGCGAGTTGGCGCGCCTTGGGATCCGGCTACATCTCCTTGAAGTGCCCTGGTTTACCGACATTCCAGCTGCGCTGCATCAACTGGTTATATCGCGCGGCGCCACAGCATTACACGCTATCAACGCCATTGAAATTGATGAGCGGCGCCGTGATGAGGCAGTCGCCGCGACCTTGCCGATTAGCTGCCATTTTGTGCCCGGCTGCTGCGTGTTTGCGCCCGGCAGCATCCTCACCGGCAAAGGCGAGCCGTTCAAAGTGTTTACCCCGTTTTGCCGGGCTTGGACCAAGCGGCTGTCGAGCGAAGGATTTTCTCTGCATCGAGCGCCTGCTGCCGTGGGTGAGCCGGTTGCTTGGAACCCCTTGGTGCTCGCGCCTCTGAATGAGGCTGAGGCGGCGGCGCTGGCCGATTGGCCAGTCAGCGAAGGGGCCGGCGAAGCGCGGCTCGGTGAGTTTATCAGTGGCGATCTGGCCGAGTATGGCGAGCTGCGCGATCTGCCAGCCCAAGCTGGTACGTCGCGTCTGTCGGCCTATCTGGCCGCCGGCATACTCAGTCCGCGGCAGTGCTTGGCGGCGCTGCATCAGCAGTTGGGTGCCTTGCCGCTGGAGCGCGGCCAGCCCGGTTTTGTCTGGCTCAACGAACTGGTGTGGCGCGAGTTTTATCGCCACCTGTTGGTGCTTGAGCCGCGCCTGTCCATGGACCAGCCATTTCAGCGCCACACCCGCCAGCTGGCCTGGCGCTTTGATGAGCAGGCATTTAGCGCCTGGTGTGAGGGGCGCACCGGCTTTCCGGTGGTCGATGCGGCCATGCGCTGTCTTAATCAGACGGGCTGGATGCACAACCGGCTGCGCATGATTGTGGCGAGCTTTCTGACCAAGGATCTGCACATCTCCTGGCGCCTGGGTGAGGACTATTTCATGAGCCGGCTGATTGACGGCGATCTGGCGGCTAACAACGGCGGCTGGCAGTGGTCGGCGGGAACCGGCGCCGATGCGGCCCCCTACTTTCGGGTCTTCAATCCGACCACGCAGGGACAAAAGTTTGATCCACAAGGCGATTTCATCCGTACATGGGTAACTGAGCTGGCCGATGTACCGGCCGCTTATATCCACGAGCCGCATGACTGGTTGCGCCTTAAGGGGCGTCACGACTACCCGGCACCCATCGTGGATCACGCGCTGGCGCGTCAATACGCCATCGCCATGTTCAAGCAACTGGAGCCCTGAACCATGACCCTGACCGGTGACCCGCGCCTGCAACGCATTGCCAGCTTTTACCAGATGCTGGATCGCCATCAGCTGCACCGGTTGGGGGAGATCTATGCCAGCGAGGTGGTGTTTGAAGACCCGGCCCACCGCCTTGATGGGCTCGACGCACTGGCCCGCTACTTTGTCGCGCTCTATGCCCATGTCACCGATATCCACTTTGAGATGCACGAAGGGATGAGTGATGGCGATAACGGCTGGCTGGCATGGACCATGACACTGCTGCACCCGCGGCTGGCCAAGGGGAATCCGGTGGTGGTGGAGGGGGTGACCCGGCTCGAGTTCGATACCGAGGGTAAAGTGCGCTACCACCGGGATTACTTCGATCTGGGTGCCATGCTGTATGAACAGCTGCCGCTATTAGGGGCGCTGATCCGCAGCATCAAGGGGAGGCTGGGTCAATGAAACGGGTGCTGATCACCGGCGCGAGCTCAGGCATTGGTCGCCAGCTGGCTCTTGATTATCAGGCCGATGGTTGGCAGGTCACAGCCTGCGGCCGTGATGAAACCCGCTTGGCTGAGTTGGCAGCGGCGAATATTGAGACCCTGACGTTCGACAGTCGGGTGCTGGCCGATTGCCAGCGCGCCGCCGACACAGCGGGCGAGCTGGATCTGTTGATCCTCAATGCCGGCAGCTGCGAATACATCGACGATGCACAGCACTTTGACAGCCTGCTGTTTGCCCGCGTGATGGAAACTAACCTAGTGGCTACCGGCCATGCGTTGGCGGCGTTTTTGCCGCGTTTGCGCCGTGGTGGGCGATTGGCGCTGGTCAGCTCATCGGTCACCTGGTTGGCGCTGCCGCGCGCCGAAGCCTACGGCGCCTCGAAAGCGGCGCTCGATTATCTGGCGGCCAGTTTGCGCGTCGATTTGGCTAGTCGCGATATTCATGTGTCGCTGGTCAAGCCCGGGTTTGTCGCCACACCGCTGACTGCTCGCAACGATTTTCCGATGCCGGCCCTGCTCACGCCCGAGCAGGCATCGTACGCCATTCGCCATGGTCTGGCCCGTGGCCAGCACACGGTCGCATTTCCCCGTCGTCTGGTCTGGGGGTTGCGATTGTTAGGCGCGCTGCCCACCGGCTGGTGGCTGCGCCTTTCCCGTTTTCTCACCCGACCCAAGGATGTGAGTGCATGAAAAAGATTGCGATTGTTGGCTCCGGTATCTCCGGTCTCACCGTGGGTCATCTGCTGCACCGCCAGCACGGCGTGACTCTGTTTGAAGCGGCGCCAGTGCTGGGCGGCCACACCGCCACCATCGACGTGACCCTGGATGGGCGCGACTACGCCATCGATACCGGCTTTATCGTCTTTAACGATCGCACCTATCCGCGCTTTCAGCGGTTGCTGGCACGCACGGGGCTTGCCGCGCAACCGACCGAGATGAGCTTTTCGGTCTCAACCCGGCAGGGATTGGAGTATAACGGCCACAACCTCGACACCCTGTTTGCCCAGCGCAGTAACCTGTTTCGCCCGCGCTTTTGGCGACTGGTGGCCGATATTTTGCGTTTTAACCAGCGCAGCCGTGCCACCTTGCATGAAGGAAAAGCCGGTCAACTGACGCTGGGCGCGTTTCTTACGCTGGAAGGCTTTAGTGACGAGTTTGCCCGCCACTACATTTTGCCGATGGGCGCCGCCATCTGGTCATCGACCCTGGCTGACATGCGGGCCTTTCCGCTCGAGTTTTTCCTGCGCTTTTTTGAAAACCACGGCCTGCTGGATGTGACCCATCGCCCGCAGTGGTATGTGATCCCCGGCGGCTCCCGCGAGTACATCGCGCCGCTGACTGACGGGTGGCGCGAGGCCATTCGGCTCGATAGTCCGGTGCAATCGATTCGCCGGGTCGAGCGTGGCGTAGTAATAACCAGTCGCCACGGTGAAGAGCACTTTGATGAGGTGGTACTGGCCTGTCACAGCGATCAGGCGCTGGCGCTGCTCACCGACGCCACCCGTGATGAGCACGCCATTCTCTCGGCAATGGCTTATCAATCCAATCAGGTGTGGCTGCACACCGATACCCGCTTGCTGCCGACGCGCCGTAAAGCCTGGGCCAGCTGGAACTACAAGCTCGGGGAAGATGAGACCGCGCGGCCGCTGGTCACTTACAACATGAATATCCTGCAGGGGCTCGATGCGCCGCACACCTTCTGCGTGACACTTAACCCTGGCCACGAGGTGGACGAGAGCAAGGTGCTGCGCCGCTTTGTCTATGACCATCCGGTTTTCAATCAGGCGTCACTGGCGGCGCAGCAGCGACGCAGCGACATCTGCGGAGTCAATAACACCCATTTTTGCGGTGCTTACTGGTACAACGGCTTTCACGAAGATGGGGTGCGCAGTGCCCTTGATGTGGCCGAGCGCTTTGGGGGCAGCCTGTGAACAGCGCCCTGTTTGAAGGCAGTGTGCGCCACCGCCGCTTCGCGCCGCGCCCGCATCACTTCTCCTATGGTCTGTTCATGCTGGGGCTCGATCCCGATGAGCTGACCACGCTCGATCGTGGCGGCTGGCTGTTTGGCGTCGAGCGCCCGGCGCTGCTCTCGTTTCGTCGCCGCGATTATCTGGGCGATTCGGCGCAGCCGCTGCGTGAGGCCGTGTGGCAACGGGTCAGTGAGCTAGGTGGAAAGGTTGAGGCGCCGGGACGGGTGCTGCTGGTGGGGCAGGGGCGCTGTCTTGGCCTCTATTTCAGTCCGGTCAACTTCTACTTCTGTTTTGTCGGCGAGACGCCGCGCTGGCTGCTGGCCGAGGTCTCTAATACGCCGTGGAACGAGCGCTTTCATTACCTTATCGATCTGAGCGCGCCCGTCGTGACGCCCAAGGCATTTCACGTCTCACCTTTTATGGATTTGGCGATGAATTATCACTGGAAAGTGCGTGCCCCGGCGCAGGCTGGCGGCGAACTCAGCGTGCATATCGAAAACCATCGCCAAGACGGTGAGAAGATCTTTGATGCCACCCTTGCGCTAAAACCCCAGCCACTGACGGCGGCAGTGCTGCGCCGAGTGCTGTGGCGCTGGCCAAGCATGACGCTCACCGTGCTGCTTGGTATCTATTGGCATGCGCTGCGACTTTGGCTCAAACGTACCCCTTTTTATTCCCATCCGGAGACTCGCTGAATGGAACTTGTCATCTCTTCCCGACCGCTCGGCCGGCTCGACCGGTTGGCACGCACCACCCTGCTGGGTCTCTTGTCCCATTTGCAAGGCGGTGAGCTCACCATTATCGACGAGAGCGAGCAACCGGCGCGCCAGTGGCGCTGCGGTGCCCAAAGCGGCATTGTTGCCAGTGTGCGGGTGTGTGATGCCCGTTTTTGGCGCCGGTTATTGCTCGGTGGCAGCATCGCGGCCGGTGAAACCTGGGTGGAGGGCATGTGGGAGAGCAGTGAGTTGGCGCAGGTGGTGCAGTTGCTGGCGCGTAACTTGCCGCTGCTCGATCGGCTTGAGCGCCGCTTGAGCTGGCTGACCTTTCCGTTGAATCGGCTGCGTCACCTTAAAAATCGCAATACCCTGACCGGTTCGCGCGCCAATATCGCCGCCCACTACGATCTGGGCAATGCCATGTATCAGGGCTTTTTGGATCAGCACATGCAATACTCCTCGGCCGTCTACCCGAGCGAGCAGGCCACCCTGGATGAGGCGCAGGCGCATAAGCTGGATCTTATCTGCCGGCGGCTTGAGTTAAGCCCAGAGGATCATCTGCTCGAGATCGGTACCGGCTGGGGTGGGTTGGCCATTCACGCTGCCCGCCACTATGGCTGCAAAGTGACCACTACCACTATCTCGCAGGCCCAGCACGATTACGCTCGCGCCTGGATTGAGCGGGAAGGGTTGTCAGATCGCATTACATTGCTGCTGCAAGATTACCGCCAACTGGAAGGGCAGTTCGACAAGCTGGTCTCCATCGAGATGATTGAAGCGGTGGGCCATGCATTCTTACCGGGCTATTTTCAGCAACTTTCGCGCTTGCTGCGCCCCGGTGGACGCATGCTACTGCAAGCCATTACCATCGCCGATCAACGCTTTGACTCCTATCTCAAGGGGGTCGATTTTATCCAGCGCTATATCTTCCCCGGTGGCTGCCTGCCGAGCGTGTCACACATGACCGAGCTGCTGACCCGCCACACCGACATGACGCTGGTGCGCTTGCATGACCATGGTGTGCACTACGCCAAAACGCTGCGCGAATGGTGCCAGCGCTTCCTGGCCATGAAGCCGGAGCTGCTGCGTCAGGGGTATAGCGAGGACTTTATCCGCCTGTGGCACTTCTATTTTGCTTACTGCGAGGGCGGTTTTCTTGAGCGCACCATCAGTCTGGTGCATTTCGAGGCAGCCAAACCCGGTAGCGGGAGCTGGAGCGGTGCGTGAGCAAGCGGTGGCGCTGGGGACAACTGCTCGGTTTTAACCTGCTCTGGACGCTGGCAGTCACCGGTGCGCCGCTGCCCTGGCTGGCGGGATTGCTGTTGCTGCACCTGGTCTTTTCCCCCAGTCGGCGGCGCGATGTGGCGCTGATCCCGCTGGCGATCGGCGGCTTTGTGCTGGACCTGTTGCTCTGGCGTGTCGGCGTATTTGGCTTTGCCAGCTGGCCGTGGTGGCTGCTTTTCCTCTGGATTGGCTTTATTTGGAGCTTGCCTCACGGACTCTCATGGCTGCTGGCCTGGCGTCCGCTCTGGCAGGCTGCGATGGGAGCATGTTTTGGTCCTTTTGCTTATCTGATGGGTGCCCGTCTGGGTGACATACACTTACCTCTGGGGACGGTGCCAACACTCTGCGTATTGGCACTGATCTGGTCGCTGTTACTGCCCGTATTGATTCACGCAGTGCCAAGGCGTGGGAGGTTGTGAGATGTACCCATCCGATACGTTACTGTTTACCAAATGGACCCGTGTGGCCGGTGCTGATGATACCCACTACTTTCTGGTGGTGGCGTGTGAGCGCAATGGCGCAGGCGATCTGGCCAAAGTGACATTGCAAGACATTGAAGACCTGAGCGAGCAGGAGGTCGATTGCCATGAGCTTGAGGAGTCGCAGCACTGGTTTGCTGGCTGGCGCTAGCTTGTTACTGCTGGCGCTGAGCGCGCAGGCATCCCCTGTGGCTGCGCTCAGAGCGGTTGGGCAGGGCGAGATGCACTGGCTTTGGTTCAAGCTCTATGACGCGACGCTCTATAGCCATGATGGGCGTTATCACCCCGATGCCAGACCGTTGGCGCTGACATTGCGCTATGCCCGCGCGATTGAGCGCACAGATTTGCTGGAAGCAACCCGCAGCGAGTGGCTGCGCCTTCATTTGGCAGAGCCTGCGAAGGAGCAGCGCTGGTTAACGCAACTAGCAGCTCTCTGGCCAGATGTACGTGAAGGTGACGAGCTGACACTGGTGGTTGACGTTGCCGGCCAGAGTCACTTTTGGCTGGGTAATCGGAAGTTGGGGCAATTGTCTGATCCTGCCTTTGCCCCGGCATTTCTCGCCATCTGGCTCGATGAACGCAGCCGCGACCCGGCGCTCGGTCGCCGCCTCAAGGGGGAATCGTGAAAGTAATCGTGTTACTGCTGTGGTCGCTGCTGCTGACTGGTTGCGGGGTCGATACGTCCACTTACCGTAACCAGGCTCCCCAGTGGAATCTGCCCACCTTTTTCAATGGCCCTTTGGCTGCGCACGGTCTGGTGATGAATCGGCAGGGCCAGGTGACCAGCCGTTTTCGCGTCGAGATGAAGGGGGAGTGGCAGCAGGGTAAAGGGCGTTTGTTCGAGCAGTTCTATTTTGATGATGGTCGCAAAGAGACGCGCACCTGGTGGCTGGAGCAGGCTACGGACGGTCACTGGCGTGGCACCGCATCGGACGTGGTCGGGGAAGCGCGCGGCGAAACCAACGGGTTTGCCCTTAACTGGCGTTATACCCTGGATCTGCGCCTGCCAGATGGCGATGTGGTGCGGGTCGATTTTGATGATGGAATGTATCTGCTTGATCCCAATCGCCTTATCAACCGTGCCGAGATCAGCAAATGGGGCATCCGGGTTGGCGAGGTGCTGCTCTACATAGAGAAGCTTGATAGTCAAAGCCAATCAAACAAATAAGGAACAGCTATTTTCCTTTGTGTTTGTGTGGGCATATTCTGAGCCTGTTCCCAAGATTTGGAGGTGACTCATGAAAAATGCAATCGGTCTTGATACCGCAAAGTCTGAAGCGCTGGCTGCCGAGCTCAACAAGCTGCTCTCTACCTATCAGATCCTTTATATGAATGTGCGCGGATTTCACTGGAATATCCGTGGTCATCAATTCTTCGAACTGCATCTGAAATTTGAAGAGATCTACAACGATTTGTTGCTGAAAGTTGACGAACTGGCCGAGCGGATCCTGACGTTGGGTGCCGTGCCGGAGCACAGTTTTAGCCGCTACCTCACCCTGTCGAGCGTGAGTGAGGTGCAGGGCGTGCACGATGGTCGTGCCTGCATCGAGTCGCTGTTAGCCGGTTTTCGTGAATTGCTGGTGGCTCAGCGCGCCATTTCGGCCAAGGCCGGCGAGGCGGGTGATGAAGGGACCGCGTCGATTTTGTCGGACTATATCCAGCAGCAGGAAAAGCTGGTTTGGATGCTGCGAGCCTACCTGGACTAAGTCTCAGTTGCCCCTCCATTCTCAGCTTGCCATCCGTCTATGCCGCCCCTCGTGGGCGGCTCTGTTTTTTCCGGTTTGACCCACGTGGCGGGCTTGATCCAGATCAAGCAAACTTAAAACAACAAATTAAATGTCTATTCTGATTCAGGGGAGAGGAATAGGATGCTCACAAAACGACAAATGAAATGTCAATTAGGAGTGACATCATGTTTTGTGTGCAATGTGAACAAACTATCCGTACCCCTGCCGGCAATGGTTGTGCCTATGCCCAGGGCATGTGTGGCAAGACCGCTGAAACGTCCGATCTGCAAGATGTACTGATCTTTGCTCTGCAGGGATTGAGTGCCTGGGCTTCGCTGGCCCGTCAACACGGCATCGTCGATCGCACCATCGATGCCTTTGTTCCGCAGGCCTTTTTCGCAACCTTGACTAACGTCAACTTCGACTCTGACCGCATCATGGCCTATGCCCATGAAGCGATTGCCTATCGTGCCCAACTGGCTGACAAACTCGGTCAGCTGGCGGTCAATCTGACCGACCTGCCGGCCTCCGCCTATTTTGAACTGGGTGACGACAAATCGTCCCAGCTGGCTCAAGCTTCGCAAACTGCCGTTAATCGCGGCAAAGAGCTGGTGAGCGAGGATGTACTGGGCCTGCGTCTGCTCTGTCTGTATGGCCTCAAAGGCGCTGCTGCTTATATGGAGCACGCCCGTGTGCTCGGTCAGCAGGAAGATGAGATTGGCACCGAATTTCACCGCATCATGGCGTGGCTTTCGACCGATCCGAGCGAAGTGCCGGCCCTGCTTGAGTGCGCCATGGCCATCGGCATGCTCAACTTCAAGGTCATGGAGATGCTCGATCGCGGCGAAACCGGCGCTTTCGGTCACCCGGAGCCGACCCGTGTCCGTGTCACCCCGGTACCGGGAAAATGCATTCTGGTCTCTGGCCACGACATGGTCGATCTCAAGCTGATCCTCGAGCAGACCAAGGATACCGGCATCAACGTCTATACCCACGGCGAAATGCTGCCGGCACTGGCGTATCCCTTCTTCAAGCAGTATCCGCATCTGGTCGGTAACTACGGTTCGGCCTGGCAGAACCAGCAAAAAGAGTTTGCCAACTTCCCGGGCGCGGTGGTCATGACCTCCAACTGCATCATTGATCCGAACGTTGGTAACTACAGCGATCGCATCTTCACCCGCTCCATCGTCGGCTGGCCGGGAGTGACCCATCTGGAAGGGGAAGACTTCTCTGCCGTGGTCGCCAAGGCTCAATCCCTGCCGGGCTTTGCCCACGAAGAGCTCGAACACTTCATCACCATCGGTTTTGCCCGTAATGCATTGATGCAGGCGGCGCCGGCTGTGATTGAGAAGGTCAAGGCGGGTGATATCAAGCACTTCTTCCTGGTCGGTGGCTGTGACGGTGACCGGGCCGAGCGTGCCTACTACACCGAATTTGCCCGTGCGGTGCCGCAAGATAGCCTGCTGCTGACGCTGGGCTGCGGCAAGTACAAGTTCAACAAGCTCGAGTTCGGTGATATCGGCGGTATTCCGCGCCTGCTCGACGTCGGACAGTGCAACGATGCCTACTCGGCCATCCAGCTGGCGCTGGCGCTCTCCGAAGCCTTCGGTTGTGGCGTGAACGAGTTACCGCTGACTCTGGTGCTCTCCTGGTTTGAGCAAAAAGCCATCGTCATCCTGCTCACCCTGCTGGCGCTGGGCGTGAAGAATATTCGTACCGGCCCGACCGCTCCGGCCTTCCTCACCCCGAACCTGCTTAAGGTGCTGGAAGAGCAGTTTGGTATGCGTGGTACCACCACGGCAGAGGCCGATTTGGCAGAAATACTGGCGGCCTGAGGATCCGGTTGCCGTAAGCAGTTGGCGGGCCTTTGGCCCGCCTTTTTTCCCTCTTTCTCTCGGAGTGCAAGCATGTCTTCCCTGATCCTGACTGTAGGCGAACGCCTGGAAGAGACTCATGACGTGACCAGTTGGCGCCTGTTGCCTGCCGCTGGCGCCACCTTACCGCCGGTTCAAGCCGGCCAGTGCATCACGGTGCATTGCGAGCTCGACGGTGAACCCGTCAGCCGCGCCTATACCCTCTCTTCTGCGCCCCAAGATCCCTATTGGCAGATCACCATCAAGGAGGTGGGGCGCGTCTCGGCTCATCTGCGTCAGCATCTGCAGGTCGGCGATAGCCTGACGGTCAATGGCCCGTTTGGTGAATTTGTGGCGCGCCAAGGTAGAGCGCCGCTGCTACTCTCTGCGGGCTCCGGCATCACTCCCATGTGGGCGATGGCCCGCACGGCGCTGGCGCAAGATGCCAACGCCGATATCCGTTTTATTCACTCTGCCCGTAGCGAGCAGGATGTGATTTTTGCTCGTGATCTTAGTGAGTTGGCCCTGCAGCATCCGGGATTTCGTCTGGTGACGGTGCTTGAGCAATCCGCCCCGGAGCACCCCTGGCAGGGGCGCTTGAGTGCCGGAATGCTGCGCGAGCTGGCTCCCGATCTGCTGTCACGGGATGTCTATCTGTGCGGCCCGGCGCCTTATATGGCGGCGGTTGCAGCCATGCTGGCCGAGTTGGGGCTGCCAGCCGAGCAACTGCTGCTCGAATCGTTCGGTCAGCCAGAGCCTGCAGCAGAAGTCAGTAGTGAGGCGCATTTTTGGTTTGATCTGGCCAAGCGGGGTAAACGGGTCAAGATCCTGCCCGGTCAGACCCTGCTTGCTGCGGCCGAAGCGGCGGGCGAGAGCATACCGTTCGCCTGTCGTGTCGGCGTATGCGGCGCCTGCAAGGTGACCGTATTTGGTGAGGTGGAGTGTCAGAGCACGGTGTCACTGACCAGCGCTGAGATCGCCGCTGGCGTGGTGCTGGCCTGCGCCTGCACTGCCCGCAGCGACATTCGCGCCGAGCTGTAACCGTTTCGTGCTTTTTCCTGCCTCGGGCTAGCGCTACACTGGCGACAGTTTCACTCGAAAACGGGATAAGCACATGACCATTCTGGTAACGGGGGGAGCCGGTTATATCGGCTCCCATACTCTGGTAGAGCTGCTTCGCGATGGCCAGCAGGTGGTGGTCCTCGATAACCTCAGTAACGCCTCGCCCGAGTCGCTCAAGCGGGTTGAGCAGATCACCGGCAAGCCGGTCACCTTTGTGGAAGGGGACGTGCGCGACCGGGCTTGCCTGCAGCGTCTGTTTGCCGAGCACCACATCGAATCTGTCATTCACTTCGCCGGTTTAAAAGCGGTGGGGGAGTCAACCCGCATTCCGCTCACCTATTACCAGAACAACGTCAGCGGCACGCTGGTGCTGTGTGAAGAGATGGCCCGTGCCGGCGTCTTTCGGCTGGTGTTCAGCTCGTCGGCCACCGTGTATGGCGATCCGGCCTCGGTGCCGATCCGCGAACACTTCCCGACCGGCGCTACCAACCCCTATGGCCGCTCCAAGTTGATTGTCGAAGAGATGCTGCGCGATGTCAGCGCCTCTGACCCGCGCTGGGCCATCGTGCTGCTGCGTTACTTCAACCCGGTCGGTGCCCATGAGAGCGGTCTTATCGGAGAAGATCCCAACGGTATTCCCAACAATCTGCTGCCCTATATCAGCCAGGTCGGGGTCGGCAAGCTCAAAGAGCTCGGGGTATTTGGTAACGACTACCCGACGGTGGATGGCACCGGCGTGCGTGACTATATCCATGTGGTGGATTTGGCTATCGGTCACCTCAAGGCACTGAACCGGATTGCCAGTGACACGGGCGTGTTTACCTACAACCTCGGGACTGGCCAGGGCTATTCGGTGCTGCAGATGGTCAAGGCGTTTGAACAGGCCAGCGGTCGTCCGATCCCGTATCAGATCAAGCCACGCCGCCCCGGTGACATTGCCGAGTGCTGGGCCGATCCGGCGCTGGCCCGTGACGAGCTGGGCTGGCAGGCCGAGCGGGGAATTGACCAGATGATGGCCGATACCTGGCGCTGGCAAAGCCACAACCCAAATGGCTATCGCGCTTAAGATCACGGTGAAAGTGAACACCAGAAAACCAAAAGCCCGGCATGGTCGCCGGGCTTTTTACTACCTGCTGCTTATCACTTACTGATTGCGATAGAAGCGGTTGAGCTCGTTCATCACCTGGACCAGCACGCCCATGTCAGGATTGACGTGCTTGAGCGGGGCATAGTCGCTGCGTCGTAGCAGATCAAAATCGCCCTGCTTGTCGAAGTGAGTGATGGTCTCTTTCTGATAGATGGCAAATTCACGGCCATCACCGCTGAGCACCCAGCTGCGTCCATCAGGCTGGAACAGATTCTGGCCACTGGAATAATCGCGCGGTGCATTACGCACGCCGAGCATCCCTTGCATCAGGGTTGGCACCAGATCCAGATGGCTGGTATCGCGGCTCACCACTTCGGCCTGCTTACCCGGCCAGCTGATCACCATGGGAACCTGCACCTGATAGCGGGAGAAGTTGTTGCCATACCCCCAGTTATTGTGGCCGGTGTCGTTGAACTCCTGACCGTGATCCGAGGTGATGACGACCACCGTCTTCTCAAGCAGACCTTGTGATTCGAGCTGACGGGTGATCTGCTCAATCAACTGGTCGGTGTAGAACACCGCATTCTTGTAGCGATTTTCCAGCTTGGTCTGGTTGTCCTTGCGATAGGCCGTGGCCGGGTTGAACTGGGTCAACTCGGGCTGGAACGGCCCGGCAAAGCCCTCCGGCGTTGCGAAGTGCCCGACCGACGAGAGATAGAGCAGAGAGAACCAGGGGCGATCGCTGCTACTACGCTGATTGAGCCAGCCTTGCCAGCGATCAAGCAGCTGGGCATCGTCACTCTCGTCAGAGATAAAGACCTGCTTGCGCAGCCCCGCGAGCAGGGTCTTACGATATTCGCGCACCCCGTGCAGCGGACCGAACAGACCAAACTGATAATCCTGGCGCAGCAACTCATCAAACAGCAGCGGTGGGCGTTTCTCCCGGCTGATGTCAGCCAGGTAGTGGCCGGGCAGTCCATAGAACAGGCTGAACATGCCGGTCATGTCACCGTTGCCACCCGATAGGTGCGACTGGAACTGCTGGTGCTGATCGGCGAAGCGCTGCAGGTTGGGCATGTTGATGTTGTTGAGCATGTCAAAACGCAGCGCATCCACCACCACGACCAGCAAGTTACGGCGCTCTTCTTGTGGCTCTACCGCGAGGGTGCGCAGCGGATAACGCAGTCGTTCATTGGGGGCGGCGCTGTCTTGCTCGGCAGCCTGCTTCTCGTATTGCTCCAGATCCAGCCAGCCATGCTTGGCCAGGAAGCTGCGGGCAGTCATGGGGTAGGAGAGCGGGAAGTTGGAGCGCTGCATGGTGATCGGCTGATAGAGCACCGCATCGGCCCAGCTGTTGACCAGGTGAGTCAGCACAAAGGAACCCAGCAGCAGCAGTCCGACAAAATTGCCGTATTGGCGGCGTTTACGCTTGTTGATTTTGCGCCAGGTGTAGGCAGAGAGAAGCAACTGAACCAGTACCAGCAAGGGCACGGCGATAAACAGAATGCTCCAGGAGGTTCCCTCTTCGCTCTGAACCTGCTCCAGCAGCAGTGACCACATCTGGCCATTGAGGTGGAACTTGAACAGGTTGAATACCTGGGTATCGATCAGCAGCAGTAACTGGCCGACCGAGGCCACGGCAACCGAGAGAAAACGCAGTGCCTTTTCACGGGTGATGACAAAGCTTAACGGGAAAATCGTCAGCAAATAGGTCATAAATCCCATGAACGAGAAATGACCCACCCAGCTGACCACCAGATAGGCGACCCCAAGGGTCGTATCCGGCCAGGTGATGGCGCCCAGATAACGGGTGGCGATCAACATGGCCAGCAGGATATTGAAGAAGCAGAACCAATGTCCCCAAGTGATCAGGCGAGAGACATTATCACGATAGGGATTGCCGGTTTCGACCATACTCATCCGTCTGGTTCAGAAAAAGGGGAAGAAACCCGAGAATCAGTGGGCTTGGCGACCGGTATCGATGGAGGCGGTCAGCGCCTGCACAAACTTCTCGGCGATAGCCTGGCGCTGGGCCGGGGCCAGTTGCCCATTGATGATGTTGGTGGTCAGGTTACCCAGCACCATAAGGCTGAGATCCACCGGCGCCTTGTGCTGTTCCAGCACGGTGATGAGGTCGTTCATCAGGGCGTCAAACTGCTCGTTTTTGTACTTTGATACGATGGGCATAATCTTGGATTCATCTTAATTCAAAGCGTCTTATAATACTCCACCCTCTTGGCTAACACTATGGCTTTGTGACATGAGTCTCGATATCGACAAGATCATCCTCCACTCCCTGCGGCAGGATGCAGAAGGCAAGCCCCAGGCGGATACACGTAATCAACTGCTGGCCCACGATGAGGCTGTGCAGGGGCTGATGGCGGAGATCCATCGTCTTTACAACGGCAAGGGCGGCAAGGGATTTGGCTATTTCGCCGAGGCGGGCGACGAGGGGGAATCCCCGCTCAACCCGCGTTTTCGTGAGGCGCTGAACGCCCTTCGCCAAGGCGAGCTGGAGTTTGTTCCCTTCTCGGTCGAGCTGGCTGGCCAGCTGGCCGAGACCCTGCAGCGCCATGAGCTTGACGAACAAGGGGTATTGTTGGTCACTCGCTACCGGTATATCGGTGCCGATTACCTGCTGTTGGCCCTGCTGGATAGCAAAGAGAGCGTCACGGTCAGCGATACGCTGGAGCTGCGCCACATCCAGTATCTCGATATCGGCAAGATGAATCTGGTGGCCCGGGTTGATTTGACGGAATGGCAAACCCAACCGGAGTCACGCCGTTATGTCACCTTCAGCAAGGGACGGGTCGGCCGTAAATTGGGTGATCTCTTTATCGATCTGTTTGGTATTCGTGAAGGGATGGATCCCAAGCTGCAAAACAAAGGATTACTGCTGGCGGTCGAGGATTATTGCGAAAGCCGGGAAATGGAGCCCGAGCAGCGCAATGAAATCAAGAAGCAGGTATTTAAATATTGCACCGAGCAAGCCAGTGCTGGTGAAGAAATAGAGGTTAAAGAGCTCTCGGCAGAATTACCTGGCTCCAGTGATCTCGATTTTTATAGCTTCGTGGGCGATGAATATCAGCTGGAAGAGCGCTTTCCGGCCGATCGCAGTACCCTGCGTGGATTGACCAAATTTGTCGGCTCGGGCGGTGGCTTGACGCTGAGCTTTGATCAGAAATTATTGGGGAGTCGTATCCACTATGATCCCGATACCGACACCCTCACCATCAAGGGTGTGCCGCCCAATCTGAAAGACCAGCTGCTGCGCCACCATTAAGTCACAGTGAGCCTGATCACGAATTCGACAAAAGCCCCTGCGTGGGGCTTTTTTCATAGGCATGAACCGTGGCTGGAAATTCATCAGGTGCTTTTAGTAACAAAAAAGCCATGAAAAGCGAGGTGAAAGGGTTTTCATTCCCTTGAAAACCTTTTCTTTCTGGTAATTAAATTACGGTTTCGTGCTTGGCTTTCTTTGTTTTAATCATTAAATGTTACACTCATCACGCTAATTGTAATTTATTGAAAATGTTTTCACTGGATGGTGGAAAAAAGTACGTAATTGCATTTCAAAAAATGCGATATATGTCATGTGCGCCCAATAGCCCATCGGATACTATGAGCCCCGCACACACATGTTTCATGGCTCCTTACTGAGGGGGCCGAAATAAACGACAAGGAAAGGCTCATGAAAAAGAAATTGCTGTCATCCCTGATTGCGCTGGCCACCCTGGGTGTTGCCTGTTCTGCTTCTGCTGCCATTGAAGAAGGTCAGCTGACCATCTGGATCAACGGTGACAAGGGTTATAACGGTCTGGCCGAAATCGGTAAGAAATTTGAGGCCGAAACCGGCGTTAAAGTGACCGTGGCGCACCCGGATCAAGTGGAAGTGAAATTCCAGCAGGCTGCCTCTACCGGTAATGGTCCGGATATTTTCTTCTGGGCACACGACCGTTTCGGTGAGTGGGTCAAATCTGGCCTGTTAGTTCCGGTCACCCCGAGCGATGCAGAAAAAGCCAAGTTTGAGAGCTTTGCCTGGGATGCGATGACAGTCGATGGCAAGGTCTACGGCTATCCGGTTGCCGTGGAAGCGGTGAGCCTGATTTATAACAAGGATCTGCTGCCTGAGCCGCCGAAGACCTTCGAAGAGATCGCCAAGATTGACGAAGGCCTCAAGAAAAATGGCAAGCGCGCCATCATGTGGGCCTATGACACCCCCTATTTCAGCTATCCGCTGGTCGCAGCTAACGGTGGCTACGCCTTCAAGAAGACCGCTACCGGTTATGACGTGAAGGATACCGGTGTGGCCAATGCCGGCGCCAAGGCGGGCGTGAAGTATATCGCTGACATGATCAAGGGCGGTCACCTGGAGAAGGGCATCGATTACGGTGTGATGGATGCCAAGTTCAACAAGGGTGAAGTGGCCATGATGATCAACGGCCCCTGGGCTTGGAGCAACCTTGACAAGAGCGGCCTGAAGTATGGCGTGGCTCCGCTGCCGACCCTCAGCGGCAAGCCGGCCAAGGCCTTTGTCGGTGTCCTGGGGGCAACCATCAACGCGGCCAGCCCGAACAAGGATCTGGCCATCGAGTTCCTCGAAAACTACCTGCTGACCGATGCTGGTCTGGCGCCGATGAACGCCGACAAGCCGCTGGGCGCAGTGGCGCTCAAGAGCTTCCAGAAGACGCTCGAGTCTGACGTTCGCATCAAGGCCACCATGGCGAACGCCCAAGCGGGTGAGCCGATGCCGTCGGTACCGGAAATGAGCCGCTTCTGGTCCTCTTTCGAGACCGCTCTGAAGAACGTGACCTCCGGTCGCCAGGGTGTGGATGAAGCGCTCGATACCGCTGCCAAGCGTATCGTGCAGTAATCCCCCCTTTGCGGGAGGCTATCGGCCTCCCGCTCTTACTACCCTCTCTTGGTGTTACAAAGGTTTTTTGGCATGGAAGTTGTTCCCTCTCTCGAATCCTATGCCGGGGCAAAGAAAGACAAGTATGTCTGGCTGAAGTGGACCGTAGCGGCGCTGATCGCCGTGCTCAACGGCTATGCTGCGGTCATGATGTATGCCAGTGGCGAGTGGGTGTTTGCCCTGCTCGATCTGGTGGTGGTCTGTGTGGGTCTGTATGTCTTCATGAACAAGAAGACCTACGCCCATCGCTACATCTTCCCCGGTGTGGCCGGTATGGTGGTGTTCATCCTGTTTCCGCTGGCTTATACAATCGGCATCGCATTTACCAACTACTCGGGCGCTAACCTGCTGTCGCTGGATCAGGCCCGCGAGTTTCATCTTAAAAAGCATTTTCAGGTTCAGGGCGGCGAATACGCCTTTACCCTGGCCAAGGCCGATAATGGCCAGTTCCGTCTGGTATTGACTCAAGGTGCGCAAGCGTTCGTCAGCCATCCGCTGGAGCTGCTTGATAACAAGCGCTTCGATGAAGAGGTGCGTCTGGGAGCCATCAAGGCGGGCGCAAGCGAGGTGGTGCTGCAGCCGCAAGCTGCCGGTGAGGTGGTCGACGCCGCGCCGATCCGCGATATCGTCAATCGTCGCAGCGCCCTGTCACGCCTGGAAGTGGTGTTGCCGGGAGATCTTCGTCTGACCATGAGCAGCCTGCGCAAGTTTGCCGCGCAAAAGCCGCTCTATGCGCGTCTGCCAGATGGTGCGGTGCTGCAATCGGGCGTGGTGATCAAAGACAGCAATCTGCTGCGTGATAACCAGAGCGGTCAATTGATGCGTCCCAATACCGAGACCGGCTTCTATCAATACATCGATGAGCAGGGCCAGTTTGTTGGCAAGAGTGTGGCGCCGGGCTTTGTGGTCAACGTCGGTTGGAAGAACTTTGTGCGGGTCATCACCGATCCGGGCATCCAGGCGCCGTTTGTGCAGATTTTTATCTGGACCGTTATCTTCTCGACCTGCTCGGTGGCGTTTACCCTGGCCATCGGTATGGTGCTGGCCTGCCTGGTGCAGTGGGAGTCGCTCAAGGGGCGTGGGTTCTACCGGGTCATGCTGATCCTGCCCTACGCCATCCCGGCCTTTATCTCGATTCTGGTCTTCAAGGGGCTGTTTAACCAAAACTTCGGGGAGATCAACATGTTCCTCGAGGCGGCGTTTGGCATCAAGCCGGACTGGTACACCAATCCGTTCCTCGCCAAGGTGATGATCCTGATCGTCAATACCTGGCTCGGCTACCCCTATATGATGATTCTGTGCATGGGTCTGCTCAAGGCGATCCCCGAGGATCTCTATGAGGCTTCGGCCATGGACGGTGCCGGTCCCTTGCAGAACTTCTTCAAGATCACCGTACCGCTGTTGATGAAGCCGCTGACCCCGCTGTTGATCGCGTCGTTTGCCTTCAACTTCAATAACTTCGTGCTGATCCAGCTACTCACCAACGGGGCGCCCGACATCATCGGCGCCAGCACCCCAGCCGGGACCACGGACCTCTTGGTGAGCTACACCTACCGCATCGCCTTCCAGGGCACCGGTGGGCAGGATTACGGTCTGGCCAGCGCCATCGCGACTGCCATCTTCCTGATTGTCGGTGCCCTGGCACTGCTCAATCTGAAGCTGACCAAAGCGGACAAGTTCTAAGGAGAGATCATGGCTATCGTTCAACCCAAGTCGGTGAAGTATCGGGTCTGGGCTACCCACGCGCTGATGTGGGGCTTTCTTGCCCTGATCATCTTCCCGCTCGTCATGGTTATCGCCATTTCGTTTCGAAACGGCAACTTCGCGGTCGGTGAGATCATTCCGAGCAACCCGACGCTGGACCACTGGCGTCTGGCACTTGGCATGTCGGTCACCAATGCCGATGGCAGCGTGACACCGCCGCCGTTCCCGGTGCTGACCTGGCTGTGGAACTCCATCAAGGTGGCGGGGCTGACGGCGCTGCTGATCGTGGTGCTCTCTACCACCTGTGCTTACGCCTTTGCCCGTCTGCGTTTTCGTGGCAAGGCCACCATTCTCAAGGGCATGCTGGTATTCCAGATGTTCCCGGCCGTGCTGGCGCTGGTGGCTATTTATGCCCTGTTTAACAAGATTGGTGACTACATCCCCTGGCTGGGACTTAACACCCATGGCGGCCTGATCCTGGCTTACATGGGGGGGATTGCGCTTCACGTGTGGACCATCAAGGGCTACTTCGAGACCATCGACTCGTCGCTGGAAGAAGCTGCGGCCATTGATGGCGCCACGCCGTGGCAGGCGTTTCGCCTGATACTGCTGCCGTTGTCGGTGCCGATCCTGGCGGTGGTGTTCATCCTGGCGTTTATCAGCTCGATTACCGAAGTGCCGATGGCCTCCATTTTGCTGTCGGATGTGAATAGCCTGACGCTGGCGGTCGGCGCCCAGCAGTACCTCTATCCGCAGAACTACCTGTGGGGTGATTTTGCCGCAGCCGCTGTGCTCTCCGGTTTCCCCATCACAGTGGTGTTCCTGCTGGCCCAGCGCTGGCTGGTCGGCGGTCTGACGGCCGGTGGCGTCAAGGGCTGATCTGATGTGATAACCCGGCGGGAAGCTGCCCGCCGGCAAGCAACAACGAATTGTAAGCGGAGCCTGTCATGGCAGAAGTAGTACTTAAAAGCGTTCGCAAAAATTACGACCCGGCTGTCCACAAGGACACCCTGCGCAATATCAATCTGGCCATCAAGGAAGGGGAGTTCATCGTCTTCGTCGGTCCGTCCGGTTGTGGTAAATCCACCCTACTGCGGATGATTGCCGGTCTGGAAGATATCACCAGCGGTGAGCTTAGCATCGGCGGTCGCATCATGAACGAGGTGCCGCCGGTCGAGCGCAACGTAGGCATGGTGTTCCAGTCTTATGCGCTCTATCCGCACATGAACATCTACGAGAACATGGCCTTTGGTCTGAAGCTCAAGAAGATGGACAAGGAGACCATTCACAAGCGGGTGATGCGCGCTGCCGAGATCCTCGGTCTGGAGCCGCTGCTCGAGCGCAAGCCCAAGGCGCTCTCCGGCGGTCAGCGCCAGCGGGTCGCTATCGGTCGCTCTATCGTGCAGCAGCCCCAGGTGTTCCTGTTTGACGAGCCGCTCTCCAACCTCGATGCGGCCCTGCGGGTCAAGATGCGCATCGAGATTGCCAAGCTGCACAAGGAGCTCAACTCCACCATCATCTACGTCACCCACGATCAGGTGGAGGCGATGACGCTGGCCAATCGTATTGTGGTGCTCAGCCCGCTCAAGGGCGGGGCCGAGAGCAACCTGGAGCAATTTGGCACTCCGCTTGAGCTCTACCACAACCCGGACAACAAGTTCGTGGCCGGCTTTATCGGCTCGCCCAAGATGAACTTCCTCTCGGGCGTGCTCACCGAAATTGGCGAGCAAGAGTGCGTGGTGACCTTAAGCGGTGGCGAGCGGGTTCGGGCCTGCGTTGATGCTCGCAGTGGCAAGATTGGCGATGCCGTTGAGCTGGGTATTCGCCCCGAGCATCTGGTCCCGGTCGATCACCCTCATGCGCACAGCCTTGTCAGTGGCACGGTGCAAGTGGCCGAGCACCTGGGGGCTGAGTCGTTTGTCTACATGGATGTGGACGGCCATGACTTCACCGTCAAGGCCAATGCGGATGTCGAGGTAGAGACCGGTCAAGCCTTCAAGGTCGGTATTCCGACCCAGGCCTGCTACCTGTTTGATGACAAGGAGCAAGCGTTCCCGCGCACGGCTCGTTACGTGCGCACCTGATCCCGCTTCCGGCGCCGGGCCGGGAGCGGATATCCAATGCCGTTATGTTTGTTTTACTTGCCGGCCTGCGGGCCGGCTTTTTTGTATCTGCTATTTGAGTAGCTCGGCACACACATCCGGCACGAAATGCTGGTTACTGATGGGCGGGCGTTCATACCCTTCCTTGTTGATGGGGGGGAGTTTGACCTTGTCGTATTTGATCTCCTGATAGGGGATCTGGGCCAGCAGGTGAGTTATGCAGTTGATACGGGCGCGCCGCTTGTCATCGGCCTCCACCACATGCCACGGACTGTCCTGGGTGTCGGTATAGGTGAACATGTCATCTTTGGCTTTGGAGTATTCGGCCCAGCGGGTGCGTGATTGCAAGTCCATGGGGCTGAACTTCCAACGTTTGATCGGGGTGTTGATGCGCTCTTTAAAGCGTTTCTCCTGCTCCTCGTCCGAGACCGAGAACCAGTATTTGATCAGGATAATGCCAGCGCGTAGCAGCATCCGCTCGAACTCGGGGCAGGCGCGCAGAAACTCGCGGTACTCGTCATCGCTGCAAAATCCCATCACCCGCTCAACGCCGGCGCGGTTATACCAAGAGCGGTCAAACAGCACCATCTCTCCGGCAGCAGGCAGATGGGCGGCGTAGCGCTGGAAATACCACTGGGTGCGTTCCCTATCAGAGGGGGCGGGCAGCGCGACGACCCGGCAGACCCGCGGGTTGAGCGGCGCGGTCAGCGCCTTGATAACGCCGCCTTTGCCCGCTGCATCGCGGCCTTCAAACAGCACCACCACCTTGAGCCCTTCCTGCTTGACCCACTCTTGCAACTTCACCAGCTCTTCGTGCAGGGTTTCCAGTTTCTTTTCGTAACTCTTTTTATCGACACACTTCTCTTTCTGCTTGGCCATGACCGTTCTCCTTGGAGGGCACCCCCAGAGCATGCCTCAAGAGAGGCCATGGCAGCCAGTGCGGCTGTGGTAGACTGCGACCGCAAATGGTGATGCAGGGTGTGTAATGAAACAGTTTATCGAGCTTGAAGGACGCCGGCTGGCCTATCTGGATGAGGGTAACGGACCGGTGATTGTGTTTGGTCACAGCTATCTGTGGGACAGCGCTATGTGGGCGCCGCAGGTCAATGCGCTCAAGGAGCACTATCGCTGCATCGTGCCCGAGTTATGGGGCCACGGTGATTCCGACGCACTGCCGGCGGGGCATTTGACGCTGGAAACGCTGGCGCGTCAGCATCTGGCTCTGCTCGATACCCTTGGTATCGACCAATTTGTGCTAGTGGGCCTCTCCATTGGCGGCATGTGGGGCATTGAGCTCTCGCAGCTGGCTGGCTCGCGCCTCAAGGGGCTGGTATTGATGGATACCTTTGTCGGGCTGGAGCCGCAGATCACCTGCGAGCGCTATTTAGGGATGCTCGGCGCTATTGAAGCGGCGCGGCAGGTGCCAGACGCGATCGCCAGGCAAGTTGCGCCGCTGTTTTTCCGCCAGCAACCCGATGAGGCGATGTTAAGCGCCTTCATCGAACGCTTGACCCATTGGCCGGCCGAGAAGATCGACGCGCTGGTGGCGGTGGGGCGCAGCTTTGTGACCCGGGCCGACCGCATGGAGTGGCTGGAAACCCTGACCTGTCCGGCGCAGGTCATCACCGGTTGTGAGGATCGGGCAAGGCCGGTGCTGGAAGGCTATCTGATGGCCGATACACTCGGCATCGCCCTGATAGAGATAGCGGGAGCCGGCCATATCTCGACCCTCGAGCAGCCAGAGCGGGTCAACGCGGCGCTCACCGGTTTTTTACGGCAGTGTGGCTGGTAAGCAAACAGGGAGCCATCGGCTCCCTGCTTTTTACATATTCATGCTGGCCGCGCCATCATCGCGCCGTGGCCAGGCGTTGAGTACGGCTTTGACCAGCGTGGCCAGCGGAATGGCAAAGAAGACGCCCCAAAATCCCCACAGCCCGCCAAAAAACAGGACGGCGACGATGATTGCGACCGGATGCAGGTTGACCGCCTCCGAGAACAAGATGGGCACCAACAGGTTGCCATCGAGCCCCTGAATAACCAGATAGAGCACCATCAGCCAGGCAAACTCCGGGGTCACGCCCCACTGGAACAGGGCCACCATAGTGACCGGGACGGTCACCACCACGGCCCCGATGTAGGGGATCAGGACCGAAAAGCCGACCGCCACAGCCAGCAGCACGGCGTAGTGCAGCCCCAGAATCGCAAAGGGGATGTAGGTGGCTACACCGACCACCACAATCTCCATCACCTTGCCACGGATGTAGTTGATGATCTGGGCATTCATCTCTACCCACACCTGCTTGACCAGCGCCCGGTTGCGCGGCAGAAAGCGCTGCAGGGTTCTGAGCAGCTCTTTTTTATCCTTGAGCATGAAGAAGATCAGTAGCGGTACCAAAATCAGATAAATAAGCAGGGTGACGATGCTGACCAGCGAGCTGAGCGAGGCGGCCACCAGGGTTTCGCCGAGCGCCAGAATACGCTGGCGAATGGTGTCGATGATGCTCTCTACCAGCGTGATATCGATAAGGTCCGGGTATTTTTCCGGCAGGGTGCGCACAAAGTCCTGGGCGTGGGAGAGCATGTTGGGTGCCTCCTTGGCCAGATTGATCCCCTGCACCACCAGGGTTGGCATCAGACCAAACAGCAGCATCCCCATACAGGCGATAAACAGCAGCACGATCAGCGTGGTGGAAAGGGTGCGCGATAACCCCAGTTGTTGCAGGCGATGTACCGGCCACTCCAGCAAGTAGGAGAGCACCAGCGCCACCAGGAAGGGGCCGACCAGTCCACCGAACATCCACAGCAGGGCGAAGACAAACACCAGCAGCATGAAGAGGGTGACCGCGTCGGGGTCGGAGAAGCGGGATTTATACCAGCGCCGGATGACATCAAACATGCAGCTTTGTTTCCTTCTGGCACAGACGAACCCACAGCAGCAGATGCTCGGGCGAGGCAGTGTGCACCACACAGTGATGACCCTGACGGGTCAGGTAGCGGGGAACATCATGACGGGAGCCCGGATCATCGAGCAGCAGCATCGTTTCAGCGTTTGGTGGCGCCTGTTGCAGCCATAATTTGACCCGGATAAGGGGCTCGGGGCAGCGTAATCCCCGAAGATCCAGTTCGTTCATCCCATTCCCCTGTAACTGGCGGTTATTATCGCGTCTAAGTGGATGATAAACAACGCTTGAGAGGCTCATGTGGCAAGGGTATGCTGCCGGGGCCCATCGCAAGGAGAGAAAGATCGTGGCCAGATTCAAACACGCCGTTGCCAGCCTTCCCCTGTTGTTGGCGGCTCTGTGTGGCACCGCCATGCCGGTGGCGGCCAATAACCAGTTACCCGATATCGGGACAGCCGGTGTCATGGCTCTGCCTATCGAGCAGGAGGTGCGCTACGGTGACGCCTTCATGCGCTTCGCCCGTGCTGGGCTGCCGATCATCGACGACCCTGTGCTCAACCAGTACCTTGATGACCTCGGTCAGCGGCTGGTGAGCAATGCCGATAGTGTCCGCTTTCCGTTTACCTTTTTCCTGATCAATGACACCAGCATCAACGCGGCGGCGTTTCTCGGCGGGCGAGTTAAGGTGCACACCGGCCTGTTCCTCTATGCCGACAGTGAAAGTGAGCTCGCCTCTGTACTGGCTCACGAAATCTCTCACGTGACTCAGCGCCACATCGCCCGTTATATGGAAGCGCAGGCCAGCACCTCGGCCATGACGCTGGCCGGGCTGGTGGGCTCGATTGCGCTGGCGGTCATCAACCCCACCGCTGGCGTTGCCGCGCTGAACACGACGCTTGGCGTGTCGATGCAATCGGCCATCAACTATACCCGTGACAACGAGTACGAAGCTGACCGTATCGGTATGAAGACCCTGTTTGACTCTGGGTTTGATCCGATGGCGATGGCTACTTTCTTCCAGAAACTGGCTGCTGAATACCGCTATTCCACCAAGTTGCCCGAGATGCTGCTGACTCACCCGCTGCCGGAGACCCGGATCTCGGAAGCGCGGGCGCGGGCTGCCAACTACCCGGCGCGTCATCTCAAGCCCAGTCTGGATTTCCTGATGGCCAAGGCGCGGATCCAGGTGCGCTATAGCAACGAAAGTCCTGAGGCGATGCTGACCTATTTCGATGCGCGCATTGCCAAGGGCGACTATGGCCTCAAGGACGCCGCCATTTACGGTAAGGCGTTGGCGCTGTTGCAACTCAAGCGTTATGACGACGCCGAGGCTCTGATGAAGGATCTGGTGAGCAGGTATCCGGACGATCTGTTTGTGCTCGATACCCAGACCGACATCGACATGGGCAAGGGGCGTAGTGCCCAGGCGATTAGCCGCCTCAAGCGCTTCCTCGACCGGATGCCGGATAATGAAGTGGTGGTGGTGAACCTGGCCAACGCCTATCTGGAAAGCGGTCAGGCCAATCGCTCTATCGCACTGCTCGACCCGTACTTGCGTCAGCACAACGAGAACAATCTGGCCTGGGACATGCTCTCGGATGCTTATCGTAAACAGGGCAAGCTGACCGAGTTGCACCAAGCGCGTGCCGAGTTGTTAGCCCTGCGTGGTGATTATCAGGCGGCCATGGATGAGCTGATCGTGGGGCGTGGCACCACCAGTGACAAGATGACGCTGGCGCGCATTGAAGCGCGCATTGCCGAAATGGAGCGGGCGCAAAAAGAGCTGGAAACCCTCAAGCGCTAAACGTCAGATGATAAAACGGCCTCCCTCGGGAGGCCGTTTTGCATGGGGAACGGCTAGTTGTTGGCCGATGTGAAGAGCACCCAGGGTTGGGGTTTGGGCAGCGGTTTTTTCATCTCTGCGACCAGTTCTGCCGTCTGCGGCGCTGATAACTCACCGCGCAGGGTGCGAGTCAGTTTGCCGCTGGCATTGAGCAGATAACTGGTGGGCAGCGCATCGGGGCGAGGGAAGGGAAGACGGGCGCGATCACTGGTGCGCAGCAGGGGTAAATCAGGGTCCAGCGTTGCCTGCAGCTTGGCATGTTCACTGCTGCTGAGCGGGTCATAACTCACCAGCAGGACCTGTACCCCCTCCTGGCGCACCATCTGCTGCAACAGCGGTAATTCACGCTGGCACGGCGCGCACCAGGGGGCGTAATAGCTCACCAGCACGGGGCGGCCGTAGAACTGGGTCAGGGCGACCGGGTCACCTGCGGCAGTCTCAAAATCCACCAGTTTGCCGCAGCCGGATAACAGCAAACTCACCACAACTCCCCAACAAAGTCGTTTCATTTCGTTATGTATCTCCTCGTCTTTCCCCTACAATGGCGCCACTGTTTACGCCGTATCGGGAGTTCGCATGAGTCAGGTTCGAATTTATCACAATCCGCGCTGTTCCAAGAGTCGTGAGACGCTGGCTTTGCTGGAAAGTCAGGGGATTGAGCCGGCAGTCACGCTCTATCTGGAGCAGGCACCGAGCGAAGATGAGATCCGCGAACTGCTGGGTCAACTTGGCTTTAACGATCCCCGTCAGCTGATGCGTACCAAAGAGGATCTCTATCGTGAGTTGGGGCTCGCTGCGCAACAGGGCGATGCACTGATCAAGGCCATGGTGGCGCACCCCAAGCTTATCGAGCGACCGATCGTCATCTGTAATGGCCGCGCCCGGCTGGGTCGGCCGCCTGAGCAGGTGCTGGAGATTCTGGATTGACCAGCACGCAGGCCCGTAGGCTGGCGCTGTCTGGCTATCTCGGGCTGCTGGGGTGGGTTGTGCTGTGGCACCTGTGGCTATCACCCCACCCCGAGCTTTTACCCTGGCTGCTGCCGCTGGTTTGGGTGACGCCGTTGCTATTACCTTTGTCAGGCATCTTGCGTGGCCGACCCTACACCCACGCCTGGGCCAACTTCATCTTGATGTTCTATTTTCTGCACTCATTGACCCTGCTGACCACCGATGAAGGGGAGCGGGGATTGGCGCTGGTTGAGCTGATACTCACCACGTTAGCCTTTATCGGGTGCACCTTCTATGCGCGGCTGCGTGGCCGTGAGCTGGGCCTTGGCATCAAAAAAGATCGCGCTCAGTGAAGGCGGCGCCTAGCCGAATGGCTTCCTGACCGGCAAAGGCCATCAACTGCGGATAAAAGCGCAAAAATCCTCTCTCCATCTCACCCCAATCCGATGCGGTGAGTGTTGTCAGTGCCCGGGATAGCGGTTGTGGGCGGCGTAACCGTCGGCCGATACCATCGAGCGCGGCGGCCAGCGCGTGTTTATCGATATAACTTCCCAGCCAGTCTTGCTCTGCCATGCGGCGCAGCGCCAGCGGCATGCCGTGCGCAAGATGATGCGGATGATAGGGCTGGGCCCGCAGTAATGCCCGGTAATGGCGCTCTAGCCACTCTGGCTGGGGATCAGCGCAAAAGTGGGCCCAGTGCAGGCAGAGAAAGTGATCGTAGATAAGGTCGACCAGGATGGGGCCATAGCGCCGCCAGGGTGGCATAAACAGGGCAACTGCGGCCCGGTGTTGTTCATGGCTGTCGGTGAAGCGGTCGATAGCCCGGTGCAGCAAGATGCCAAGGCGCAGGTCAGCATCCAGATCATCTGACAGCGGGCCTTTGACAAAATCGCCGAGCAGATTGCCAAGCGGCGAGGTCATGGAGTGATCGGCCAGATGCAGATGGGCGAGAAAATTCATGGTACAGGCTCGTGCAGGGCGAGTCGGCAGGCTAACCAAGTGACAAAAGAAAGGCAAAAAAAACCCGGTCATGGGACCGGGGGATCAACAAGGAATGGCATTAAAACGCTACTAGTGCAGCGAAGAGATACATATGGGGTGATTGCAAACTTGCAAACATCGGGGCCGGATAACCAGTGCACAGTTGGTCATCCCACCCACAGCAATCTTGCGAGATAGATCATAGTGTGCGCGTGATCACAAATCAATGTATTGTTGTAATTATTTTCTAAAATGAAACACTTTCAATTGATAGGGTTTTTATAACAGCAAAAACGAGTCATTTTGTAATTTAATTACGTAATTTTTAGATCATTGGTCATCAAATGGCTCGCGCTCTTCCATCACTTCCAGCAGATTGATGGCCACGCCGATAAAATCGCTATCGGTGACAATGCCGATCAGACGACCCCGCTCCACCACCGGCAGGCAGCCATATTTGTGACGTTGCAGATAGAGTGCCGCCTCCTTGATGCCGGCGTGAGGATCGACGCAGGCCACATTGCGCGTCATCAACTCGGCCAGCTGTACGTTATCGGTGAACTCCTCTTCCCGCTCCTGACTGCCCAGTACCAACTTTGATTCCCGGGCGGCCAGCACATCGCTTAAGGTGACCAGGCCCAGCAGGTGTTGCTCGTCGTTAACGATGGGGATGTGGCGAATGCGTTCCTGATTCATCAGGTCGATAGCCTGTTTGAGACTGTTGTCCGGGCCCAGCGTAAAGGGCTGTTCGGTCATGATTTCTGACAGGGTGATCATGCGGCCTCCTCGCGCTGCAAGCCTGTAACCTCCACATTACTCGCGGGGGACGAGGAGAATTTGATCAGGGTCAAAACAGTTTGTTAATCATTAATTAACTGACTGAGCTTCACAAAATGGGCAACCAAGAGTTGTCAGGATTGTCGCTGGTTGGCGACCATTTTGGGTTGCCAGTCGCAGAGGGGATAACTAGACTAGCCGCCGATTCCCCGAGGTGTGTGATGCAAGTTTCCGATTTTCATTTTGATCTGCCTGATGAGCTGATCGCCCGTTACCCGACGGCGGTGCGTACTGCCAGCCGTTTGCTGCAACTTGATGGCGAAAGTGGCGCCCTGCACCATGGCCAGTTTGTCGATGTGCTGGGGTTGCTCAATCCCGGCGATCTGCTGGTATTTAACAATACCCGCGTGATTCCGGCCCGCATGTTTGGCCAGAAGGCCAGCGGTGGCAAGCTCGAAGTGCTGGTTGAGCGCATTCTCGATGAGCACAGCGTGCTGGCGCATGTGCGTGCCTCCAAGGCGCCCAAGCCTGGCACTCGCCTCATTATGGATGGCGGGGTTGAAGCCGAGATGCGTGCACGCCACGATGCCCTGTTCGAGATCCACTTCCTCGACCCGCGTCCGGTGTTGACCATTCTCGATGCTATCGGCCATATGCCGCTGCCGCCTTATATCGATCGCCCGGACGAAGATGCTGATAAAGAGCGCTATCAGACGGTCTATAACGCCAAGCCGGGTGCGGTGGCTGCGCCGACGGCCGGCCTGCATTTTGACCAAGCGCTGCTCGAGCAGATCCGCGCCAAAGGGGTGGAGACTGCCTTTGTTACCCTGCACGTCGGGGCAGGTACGTTCCAGCCGGTGCGGGTCGACAAGATTGAAGATCACCACATGCACTCGGAATATGCCGAAGTGTCGCAAGAGGTGGTCGATGCCATTGCTGCCACCCGCGCACGTGGCGGGCGGGTGATTGCCGTTGGGACGACCTCGGTTCGCTCGCTGGAAAGTGCTGCGCGGATGACGCTGGCCAAGGGCCAGCCGCTGGCGCCGTTTTTCAGCGACACCGATATCTTTATCTACCCGGGTTATGAGTTTCAGTTGGTCGATGCCATGATCACCAACTTCCACCTGCCCGAGTCGACCCTGATCATGCTGGTGAGCGCGTTTGCCGGTTATGATCACGTGATGGCGGCCTATAGCGAGGCCGTTGCGCATCACTATCGCTTTTTTAGCTACGGGGACGCCATGTTCGTCACCCGTCGCCGCAACCGCTGAATCGTTCGGCGGCTGTCACACGGGCGCAAGCCCACTCAGTCAGACTGTTTCTCTGACCCGAAGAGGTAATGCATGAAATTTGAACTGAAAACCACTGACGGGCGTGCTCGTCGCGGCCAACTGGTGTTTGAGCGCGGCACCGTACAGACCCCGGCGTTTATGCCGGTGGGCACCTACGGCACCGTCAAGGGGATGACCCCGGAAGAGGTGCGTGAAACCGGCGCCCAGATCCTGCTTGGTAACACCTTCCACCTGTGGCTGCGCCCGGGGCAGGAGGTCATGCGTGCCCACGGTGACCTGCATGATTTTATGAACTGGCATGGCCCAATTCTGACCGACTCCGGTGGTTTCCAGGTATTCAGCCTGGGGGATATCCGCAAGATCACCGAAGAGGGCGTAACTTTCCGTCATCCGATCAACGGCGGCAAGATCTTCCTCTCGCCGGAAAAATCGATGGAGATTCAATACGATCTCGGCTCCGACATCGTGATGATCTTCGACGAGTGCACTCCGTATCCGGCGACGTACGAGGAAGCGCGCAAGTCGATGGAGATGTCTTTGCGCTGGGCCAAGCGTTCACGGGATCGCTTTAATGAGCTCGGCAACAAGAATGCCCTGTTTGGTATCATCCAGGGCTCGGTGTATGAGCCGCTGCGCGATGTTTCTCTCGACGGCCTGCTCGAGATTGGTTTTGACGGCTATGCCGTGGGTGGTCTGGCTGTGGGTGAGCCGAAAGAGGATATGCACCGCATCCTCGAGCACGTCTGTCCGAAGATTCCGGCCGACAAGCCGCGTTATCTGATGGGGGTGGGTAAGCCGGAAGATCTGGTTGAAGGTGTGCGCCGCGGCATCGACATGTTCGACTGCGTGATGCCGACCCGAAATGCCCGAAATGGTCACCTTTTCACCGCTGATGGTGTCATTAAAATCCGTAATGCCAAGCATCGCGAGGACACCAGCCCGTTGGAAGCCGAATGTGATTGTTACACTTGTCAAAACTATAGCCGTAGCTACTTGCATCACCTCGACAAGTGTAATGAAATCCTCGGCGCGCGTCTGAACACCATTCATAACCTGCGTTATTACCAGCGTCTCATGCAAGGTTTGCGGGACGCGATCGAGCAGGGTAAATTAGACGACTTTGTTAGCGAGTTTTACCGTCGGCAAGGGAAGCCTGTTCCTCCCCTGGCTGGAGAGGTCGCCGAGTAACGGCCACTCCACTGTTGTGAACTCATGGAATTATTACTTAGCAAGAGGTTTTTTAAATGAGCATTATCTCCAAGGCTTATGCTGATGCCGGTGCCGTCGCTCCTCAGGGTGGCGGGATTGAAATGATCATCATGCTGGCTGTCTTTGGCCTGATCTTCTATTTCATGATCTACCGTCCGCAAGCCAAGCGTGTGAAGGAGCACAAGAATCTGATGGGCTCCCTCTCCAAGGGTGATGAAGTGCTCACCTCCGGTGGTCTGGTTGGCAAGATTGCCAAGATCACCGAAGGCAACGACTATATCGTGCTGGCACTGAACGAGCAGAATACCGTCACCATTAAGCGTGACTTCATCACTGCTGTTCTGCCCAAGGGCTCTATCCAGTCCCTGTAATCTCCCAAGGAGCACAGCGTGTTAAACCGCTTCCCGCTGTGGAAGAACCTGATGGTGATCATTTTGGTCGCCATCGGTTTTCTTTATGCAGCCCCCAACCTCTATGGTGAAGACCCGGCTCTCCAGGTCTCTGCCAGCCGTGGTGCCGAAGTGCAACTGAGCACGCTGGACCAGGTCAAAGGCATCCTTGATGGTGCCGGTATCCCGGTCAAGCACGCCGCCTTCGAACACGGCCAGATTCTGATCCGCTTCACCAACACCGAACAACAGCTCAAGGCTCGCGATCTAGTGGCCAAGGATCTGGGTGACAACTTTGTCGTTGCCCTAAACTTGGCGCCGTCGACGCCGTCCTGGCTGGAAAGCGTTGGCGCCGCTCCGCTCAAGCTCGGTCTTGACCTGCGTGGCGGTGTGCACTTCCTGATGGAAGTGGACATGGATGAGGCTATCTCCAAACAGCAAGAACAGATGGTGCAGGATTTCCGCTCCGAGCTGCGCAACGAGAAGATCCGCTACGCTGGTGTTAACCGCTCGGGCAACCAGGTGCTGGTCAACTTCCGTGACAGCGACAGCCTCGAGCAGGCCGTCACCCACCTGCGTCGTCTCTATCGCGATCTCACCTTCACCACTGATTCTTCCAACGGTCAGTTCGTACTGCGTGCCGGCATGAGTGAACAGAAGCTCAAGGAAGTGCGTAGCTACGCCCTCGAGCAGAACATCACCATCATCCGTAACCGGGTCAACGAGCTGGGTGTCGCCGAGCCGCTGGTGCAGCAGCAAGGCGCTGAGCGGATCGTGGTCGAACTGCCGGGTATTCAGGATACCGCTCGTGCCAAGGAGATCCTGGGCGCGACGGCGACGCTGGAATTCCACATGGTGGATGAGACGGCTGATGCACAGTCCGGCCGCGCGTCGCCGAGCTCGAAGATCTACACCGACCGCAACGGCCGTCCGGTCGCCCTGCAAAAACGGGTGATCCTGACCGGTGACCACATCGTGGGTGCCCAGTCCGGCTTTGACGAGTACAGCCGTCCGCAGGTGAACATCAAGCTCGACAGCCAGGGTGGTAACAAGATGGCCACCTTTACCAAGGACAACGTTGGTAAGGGGATGGCGACCGTCTTTATCGAGTACAAGCCGGTCGGCGAGCCGGGTCCGGATGGCAAGCGCAAGTTCCGCAAGAATGAAGAGGTGATCAACGTCGCCACCATTCAATCGCGTCTTGGCAGCCAGTTCCGTATCACCGGTATCGACAATGTCAACGAAGCCCACAACCTGGCGCTGCTGCTGCGTGCCGGTGCCCTGATTGCGCCGATCCAGATCGTGGAAGAGCGCACCATCGGCCCGAGCCTCGGTCAGCAGAACATCGACAGCGGTATCCAGGCGATGATCTGGAGTATGGTGGTGATCGTCCTGTTTATGGGCATCTACTACCGTACCTTCGGCTGGGTAGCGAACCTGGCGCTGTCGCTTAATCTGGTGCTGATTGTCGGTGTGATGTCGATGATTCCGGGGGCGACCATGACGTTGCCGGGGATCGCCGGTATCGTGCTTACCCTCGGTATGGCGATCGACGCCAACGTGCTTATCTACGAGCGTATCCGGGAAGAGTTGCGTCATGGCCGCGGCGTGCAGCAAGCCATTCACTTGGGCTTTGACCGTGCGTTTGCCACCATCGCCGACTCCAACGTGACCTCGCTGATTACGGCAGTGATCCTGTTTGGTATCGGTACTGGCCCGATCAAGGGCTTTGCCCTGACTCTGGGTATCGGCCTGACCATCTCCATGTTCACGGCCATCACCGTCTCGCGCGCCATCATTAACTTGGCGTGGGGTGGGCGGCGTATCGACAAGCTGCCTATCTGAGGGGAATAGCAATGTTTCAGATTTTGCATTACGACAAGCCGATCCCCTTTATGAAGTTTGCCAAGGCGGGGATGATCTTCTCCGCCGCTCTGGTGCTGATCTCGCTGGTGTGTATCTTCCAGCGTGGCTTCAACTGGGGTCTGGATTTTACCGGTGGCACCATCATCGAAGTGGGCTTTACCCAATCGGTTGAACTCGACAAGGTGCGCGACACCCTCGAGGGTAACCAGATTGAAGGGGCGACCCTGCAACACTTCGGCTCCAGCCAGGACGTGCTGATCCGCCTGACCCCGAAAGAGGGGGTTAAGGTGGAAGATCAAGGCCGTATGGTGCTGGCTGCTGCCCAGAAGCTCGATGCCGGTACTGTGCTCAAGCGGGTGGAGTTCGTCGGTCCGTCGGTCGGTCAAGAGTTGGCAACGGATGGTGCGCTGGCCATGCTGGCATCAATCATCTGTATCCTGGTCTACGTGGCGTTTCGCTTCGAGTGGCGTCTGGCGCTCGGTGGTATCGCCTCGCTGGTACACGATATCGTCATCACACTAGGTGTCTTCTCCTGGTTCCAGATCGAATTTGATCTGACCGTGGTGGCGGCCCTGATGACGGTGATCGGTTACTCGCTGAACGATACCATCGTGGTGTTCGACCGTTTGCGGGAGAACTTCCGCAAATTGCGTCGTGAAGACACGCCGAGCGTCCTCGATATCTCGATGACCGAGACGCTGAGCCGGACCATCATCACATCCGGTCTGACCTTCGTGGTTGTGGTGGCGCTGTTCTTCAAGGGCGGCCCGCTGATCCACGGCTTCTCGACCGCCATGCTGATCGGGGTTGGTTTTGGTACCTACTCCTCCATCTACGTCGCCAGTGCCCTGGCCATGTATCTGGGCGTCAAGCGTGAACACATGCTGCCGACTCAGGTGGAGAAAGAAGGGGCCGATCAGAAAGATCTGCTGCCCTGATGATTCGGAGCGCCCATCTGGGCGCTCTTCTCTTTTCTGCAACCATCCTGACAGGGAGTCCATCATGCAACATTCACCACGTTTTCTGGCTCTGGTCACCGAGATTCGTCAAGGCGTTAACGAAACCGACGTGCATCAGATCAAGCAGTGGTTAGACCAAGGGCGCCACTTCAATCTGGTTGATGTTCGTGAAGAGAGTGAATGGGCCAGAGGGCATATTCCGGGAGCCGTTTATCTCGGCCGTGGTGTGATTGAGCGGGATATAGAAACGCGTTTCCCCGATCCCGATACTGAGCTTTATCTCTATTGTGGCGGTGGTTTTCGTTCGGTGCTGGCTGCCGACACCTTGCAGAAGATGGGCTACACCAAGGTGGTCAGTGTGGATGGGGGTTACCGTGGCTGGAGTGAGGCTGGTTATCCCATCGAAGCCTGATTTTATTTGCATTGGGCTGAGCCAGCCACATGACAAACCCGAAGCGGCCCTTTACCATAAGCGGGTAAAGCAAATGTGCTGGAGTTTTCGTTGAGCAACTGGAAAGGAATCAGGTACCTTCTGGGTATCCTGTTGGTGCTGCCCATCATGGGATGCAGCAGTACCCGTGAAGTCGACGCCCCCAAGCAGCCTCCCAAGCCGGAACCCACCTCTCTTATTCTGGCTACGCCTTTGCAGGTCTCATACCAGAGCGAGCTGGCCTTGGCTCGTCTTGGTCAGATGCTAAGCGAGATGGAACTGACCAAGGAGCAGCGCGCCGAGCTGTTTTACGAGCGTGCCGTTGTGTTTGATCGGGTAGGCCTGCGCTCTCTGGCGCGCCTTGATTTTACTCGTGCCCTGCGCGAGAAGCCGGATTTTGCCGAAGCGTACAATTTCATCGGTGTCTATCTGGTTCAGCAGCAGAACTACGACGAAGCCTACGAGGCGTTTGACTCGGCGCTTGAGTTGGCGCCCGATTATGATTACGCCTACCTCAACCGTGGCATCGCCCTCTATTACGGCAATCGTCCCGATCTGGCCGCGGCCGATATCAAACGTTTCTTTGAGGCCCAGCCGGAAGATCCCTACCGGGTGCTGTGGCTCTATATCGCCGAGTCCAAACTGGATGGTGGTAAGGCGCTGGTTAACATGCGCCAACGCTTTGACAAGTACCACGACAGCAATTGGAACTGGGATCTGGTGCGCCTCTATCTGGGCGAGCTGACCTCCACCCAGCTGATGGGCAATGTGGTCAAGGGCGTGAAGGAGAACCGCGAGCTGGCCGAACGGCTGTGCGAGACCTACTTCTACCTGGGCAAGCTGGAGCTGATGAAGGGTAACCGTAAGGAAGCCATCGCCTACTTCAAGCTGGCGCTGGCCAATAACGTCTATGACTTTATCGAGCACCGCTACTCGCTACTGGAGCTTGAGATTATGGCGCGCAAACGCCAGGCTGGCGGCGACGCAACAGTAAAAAATCAGGCCTCAATTTGAGGCCTGTTTTTTTATCCGCGGATCACCGATGTTACTCGACTAACTGCATACCGGGGATCTGGCGCCAATAACCGTTACAGTCATGGCGACCTTGCAGCGGCTGCGGCGCGGCGCCTTGCTGATTGGCCCGAAAACGGGTCAGCCACGCGAGCGTTTCCTCCCCCTGCGGGCTGAGACGCACCACGTCCACCAGACCGTCCATCGACGGCAAATCATTGACCAGGTTGTAGCAGTAACCGGATTGGGTCTGGATGCCGTTGAGGTTGAACACTGGTTGTCCTTCCCGACTGAGTGCCTGGCGTCCGACCGGATAGTCGATGCAGGCCAGTTCGCACTGATCCTTGGGTCGGTCTAGCGAGCGGGCAGTAAAGCAGCGGGCAGAGTAGGCGAGCGGCAGATAGCCGTAGGCAAACACCTCAATCTCCATGCGCTGGCGCAGATCACCACACTCTTCGCTGAGGGTTTGCAGCCAGCTGCGTGAGAGCTCTACCGGCATCACCCAGCGCTGCATCCCTTTGCTAAGCAGCATACGCAGCACATCGGCATTATAGGCATTGATGGCCGGGCCACAGACAAACGGCACGCCGGCTTCGGCGGCAAGCTGCACGGCGCCAAGATCGTTGGCCTCGACTTTCCAGTGACCGTTCTCAACCATGCGCTTGACCTCCTTGAGTTCGGAGGG
The DNA here is from genome assembly GCF_900156095.1 of Aeromonas sp. RU39B. Lineage (GTDB taxonomy): Bacteria > Pseudomonadota > Gammaproteobacteria > Enterobacterales > Aeromonadaceae > Aeromonas. The sequence continues at coordinate 100,225 of NZ_FTMJ01000006.1, read as the reverse complement.
GGCAGAGATCAAGGCAAGCGTCGAGAGCACCACCTCTTTACCGGCGTCGCTCAGCTGGTGAGCGATGGAAAACCAGTCATCGGCTTTTAGCTCACGGCGTTTGGAGCAGACGGTTTCACCCAGATAGATCACATCAGCGTCACTGCTGGCGGCCTTGGTATAAAAGGCTTGCACCTCATCTTTGGGCCAGTAGAAGAGCAGGGGCCCGAGAGAATATTTCATATGGCCTCCTTATTGCCACTGACGATGGTAGGCGCCGAGCGTGGTCTGGCTGCCTTCGGACACCCGAGCCAGCTGGGCATCCCACTCCGGTTTGACCTGATAGCGGGCCGGATCGGCCTGATAGGCGTCGATGGCGGCGCGCCAGACTCGGGTCACTTGCTCCACATAGGCCGGGCTGCGCTGGCGCCCTTCAATCTTGACCGACTGGATACCGGTGGCAAACAGCTCGGGTAGCAAGCTCAGGGTGTTGAGGCTGGTTGGCTCTTCCAGCGCGTGATAAAGCTGGCCGTCTACTTCAAAGCGCCCTTTGCACAGGGTTGGGTAACCGGCATTTTCACCGGGACCGTAGCGGTCGATCAGCACGTCGTTCAGGCGTGATTCGAGACCGGCCGGGGTCTCTTCCCAGCGCACGTACTTGGCCGGCGAGCAGGCTCCCACCGTATTCGGGCTCTCGCCAGTGAGGTAAGAAGAGAGGTAACAACGCCCTTCGGCCATGATGCAGAGGCTGCCAAAGGCAAACACTTCGAGTCCGATATCAGTCTCGCGCGCCAGCTGTTTGACCTGATGCATCGACAAGACTCGTGGCAGCACCACCCGTTTGACGTTAAAAGCCTGCTGATAGAAACGGATGGCCGCCGAGTTGGTGGCGGACGCCTGCACCGACACGTGCAGCTCCAGCTCGGGATAGCGCTGGCTGGCATAATCGAGCACCGCGAGATCGGCGATGATCAGCGCATCGGCACCCAGCGCAGCCGCTTTGTCGACCGCTTGCTTCCAGCGCGCATCGGCGCCGGGATGGGCAAAGGTGTTGATGGCTACATGCAGTTTGCGGCCGTAGTCATGAACATACTGGACCGCTTTTTCCAGCTTGCCACCATCGAAGTTGAGGCCGGCAAAGTGGCGGGCATTGGTGTCATCCTTGAAACCGATATAGACGGCATCGGCGCCATTATCGACGGCTGTTTTCAGGGCCGGCAGGCTCCCCGCCGGGCAGAGTAGTTCCATCAAAGGGCTCCCTGATGATAAAAGTGGAGCGATTGTAGGCAGGGGCAGGGGACAAGATTTTGACTTGAGGCAGTTTTGGCGTGCTTTGTGACACATCAATAGCGGTCAGAAGTTTGATTTTCAACAGGTTCCACATTTTTGGCCTGTGTTTGAATAGCACAAAGTCAAAAGGAGAATACCGTGTTGCTCGAGCTACAACGTCGCCTGGTTGAACAAGGCCCTCAATTGCTGCGCCATCCTCTCAAGCTGGTGCCGTTCTCTTTTCAGAAGCATGCCATGGAGCGCCTGCTCGGCACCGTGTTCCAAGAGGCCCTCGCTGATGGCGATTTCGACTTCCTCAAAGGCCGCTGGCTCAAAGTTGCGGTGACCGATCTTGGCCTGTGCTGGTACATCACCCGCAGCGAGCAAGGGCTGCAAGTCACCGGGCAGTGCGACAAGGTAGATGTGAGCTTTAGCGGTGATGCCAACGATCTGGTGCTGATTGCCGGTCGCAAGGAGGATCCCGACGCCCTGTTTTTCCAGCGCCGCCTTCGCATTGAAGGGGATACCGAGCTTGGCCTTGAGGTGAAAAACCTGCTCGACAGCCTCGACATGCAGGCGCTGCCGGCCCTTATCAAATATCCGCTGATGGATTTGGCCGAGATGGTCAGCCGGGTCCGCACTGCGCCAGTTACCGCAGCGCAGAGTGGCCAGCTTGCCTGACGCTTAGAATTAATGACGCTAAGTTAGAGATAAATCGAACGAAATGGCGGGGTGGCCAGTGCTCCCCGCCCTTATTGAGTTTCTGATAGCCGCCAAGTGTGACCAGGATCGGTCGTATCCCCGCTTTACAGTCCCCAAATTCACCTTCTCCATGCTACAATTGCGCGCTGTTTTTGAGACAAGACTGACAGGTCATGCTGGATCAGGTTCGAATTGTATTGGTGAACACCTCCCACACCGGCAACATGGGATCGGCCGCTCGTGCCATGAAGACCATGGGGCTGAGCAATCTGGTGTTGGTGGACCCGCAAGCGCTGCCCGATGGCAATGCTAACGCCCTGGCCGCTGGAGCCAGTGATATTTTGGCGAGCGCCCGAATTGTTCCCACGTTGCAAGAGGCGATTGCCGACTGCGCGCTGGTGATTGGCACCAGTGCCCGTTCGCGCACCTTGAGCTGGCCCATGCTGGGGCCGCGCGAAGCGGGCGCCAAGCTGGTGAGCGAAGGGGCCAAGCACCCCGTCGCGCTGGTGTTCGGCCGTGAGCGAACCGGTTTGACCAACGATGAACTGCAGGCTTGTCACTACCACGTTGCTATCCCGGCCAATCCTGAATACAGCTCGCTGAATGTGGCGATGGCGGTGCAGACGCTGTGCTATGAAGTACGCATGCATTGGCTGGAACACCAGGACGGCAGCGTTGACGAGCAGGATGATGTTGTGGAATATCCGAGCGCTGCGGCGCAGGAGGGGTTTTATCAACATCTGGAGCAGACGCTGCTGCAGACCGGTTTTATCAGCGAAGGCCATCCGGGTCAGGTGATGAGCAAACTGCGCCGGTTGTTCAATCGGGCCCGACCCGAAGCGGTCGAGCTCAACATTTTGCGTGGCATTCTGACCTCGGTGCAGAAACCGCATCCCCCGCGATAATCCCCGGCAAATGACTCAGGTATTATTGTTGACTAATTTAGTCAGGTATGTGAGCATTTGCCCTATCGATTTATGCGAGACGGTAACGCACCATGAGACTGACTTCTAAAGGACGTTATGCAGTAACAGCCATGCTGGATGTTGCATTACATACCGAGACCGGGCCGGTTCCACTGGCTGATATTTCCGAGCGGCAGGGTATTTCCCTCTCCTATCTGGAGCAGCTGTTTGCCCGTCTGCGCAAGCACGGTCTGGTGCAGAGCGTACGTGGTCCCGGTGGTGGATATCGCCTCGGGATGAATGCTGCCGAGATCTCTGTGGCCCAGGTGATCTCCGCTGTGGATGAATCGGTCGATGCGACCAAATGCCTTGGCAAGGGCGGCTGCAATGGCGGTACCCAGTGCCTCACCCACTCCTTGTGGCGTGATCTGAGCGAGCGCATCTCGAGCTTCCTTGGCGACATTACCTTGGCTGAACTGGTGCGCCAAGCTGAAGTTCGACATGTTGCCGACAAGCAAGACCACCATCTGAATCGTGTTTTGACTCTGGGCGACCGAGTCGAACACAGCAATAGCAATATGAGCCTTAAAGTCCAATTATAAGCGTGCTTTCTACAACCCATGACCAGTGAGGTCCCGGTTGTGACGGAGAAAAACATGAAACTGCCAATCTATCTTGATTATTCGGCGACCTGTCCGGTCGATCCGCGTGTTGCTGAAAAAATGATGCAATGCCTGACGATGGACGGCCTGTTTGGCAACCCGGCTTCCCGCTCTCACCGTTTCGGGTGGCAGGCGGAAGAGGCGGTCGATCTGGCGCGTAATCAAGTGGCAGAGCTGATCGGTGCCGACCCCCGCGAAATCGTCTTCACCTCCGGGGCGACCGAATCCGATAACCTGGCCATCAAGGGTGCCGCCCACTTCTATTCCGGCAAGGGCAAGCACATCATCACTGCCAAGACCGAGCACAAAGCCGTGCTCGATACCTGCCGTCAACTCGAGCGTGAAGGCTTCGAAGTGACCTATCTCGAGCCGCTGCCCAACGGTTTGTTTCCGCTCGACATGATTGAAAACGCGATGCGTGATGACACCATCCTGCTCAGCATCATGCACGTTAACAACGAGATTGGCGTTATTCAGGATATCGCCGCTATCGGCGCCCTGTGCCGCTCGCGCAAGGTGGTGTTCCATGTGGATGCCGCGCAAAGTGCCGGCAAGGTTGAACTCGACGTCGAAGCGATGAAGATCGATCTGCTCTCCCTGTCAGCACACAAGATCTATGGCCCCAAGGGCATCGGTGCGCTCTACGTTCGCCGCAAACCGCGTATCCGTATTGAAGCCCAGATGCACGGCGGTGGTCATGAGCGCGGCATGCGTTCCGGTACCCTGCCGACTCACCAGATCGTCGGGATGGGCGAAGCCTTCCGTATCGCCAAAGAAGAGATGGCGGATGAAATGGCCCGCATCCAGCGTCTGCGTGACCGCCTGTGGAACGGCCTCAAGGATATCGAAGAGGTGTATGTCAACGGCGACCTGCATCAGCGCGTGGCAAGCAACCTCAACGTCAGCTTTGCCTACGTAGAAGGCGAATCACTCATCATGTCCCTCAAGGATCTGGCTGTTTCGTCCGGCTCGGCTTGTACCTCTGCCAGCCTGGAGCCCTCCTATGTGCTGCGTGCACTGGGCATGAGTGACGAACTGGCACACAGTTCCATCCGTTTCTCGATTGGTCGTTTCACCACCGAGGAAGAAATTGATTATGCCGTTAGGCTGATCCGTGACTCCATCGGTCGTCTGCGTGACATGTCGCCCCTGTGGGACATGTTCAAAGATGGCGTGGATCTGAACACGGTAGAGTGGGCTCACCACTAAGCAGCGGTTTGACGGAATCAGGAGTTTGACGATATGGCATACAGCGAAAAGGTCATTGACCATTACGAAAATCCGCGCAACGTGGGCGGTTTTGACAAGAACGATCCGAGCGTCGCGACCGGCATGGTCGGCGCACCGGCCTGCGGCGACGTGATGAAGCTGCAACTGAAGATCAGTGACGACGGCGTCATCGAAGATGCCAAGTTCAAGACCTACGGCTGTGGCTCTGCCATCGCTTCCAGTTCGCTGGTGACCGAGTGGGTCAAGGGCAAGACCCTCGACGAAGCGGCTGCCATCAAGAACACCGACATCGCCGAAGAGCTGGCCCTGCCGCCGGTGAAGATCCACTGCTCCATTCTGGCGGAAGATGCCATCAAGGCGGCCATCGCCGACTACAAGCAGAAGAAAGGTCTCGCCTAAGGGGTATCGTATGGCTATCACCATGACCGATGCCGCCGCCGCTCGCGTCGCTTCCTTCATGACCAACCGGGGCAAAGGCATTGGCCTGCGCCTCGGCGTCAAGACCACCGGTTGCTCCGGTCTGGCCTATGTGCTCGAGTTCGTTGATGAACTTGGCAATGAGGATCAGGTATTCGAGCAGAAGGGCGTGAAGATCATCGTCGACGGCAAGAGTCTTCCCCACCTTGACGGCACCGAGCTCGATTTCGTCAAAGAAGGGCTCAACGAAGGCTTCAAGTTCAACAACCCCAACGCCAAGGGCGAATGTGGTTGTGGCGAGAGCTTTAGCGTCTGATTGGAGCTCATTGATGAACCATTTTGAGCTGTTTGGTCTGACGCCTCGGTTTGAACTGGATGCCAGTGCGCTGGCTGAAACCTATCGCCTGCTGCAGGCCAAGTTTCACCCCGATCGCTTTGCCGCTGCCCCGCAAGGGGAGCGGCTTGTTGCCGTTTCACGGGCAGCCCAGATCAATGAAGCCTATGCCATTTTAAAAGCGCCAGTTCGCCGCGCTGAATATCTGCTCTCCTTAAACGGACATGATCTGCGTGGAGAGACCCGCACGCTGCAGGATCGCGCATTCTTGATGCAGCAGATGGAGTGGCGCGAGCAACTCGACGAGGTGCGTACGGCCAGCGATGTAGATGCGGCAATCGATGCATTGCGGCGCGAGATCAAGGACGAGCATCAGCAGCAGATGCAACATGTGCAAAGCCAGCTCGACCAACAGTCGTGGGAGCTGGCCGCCGACACGGTGCGCAAGCTCAAGTTTATTGAAAAGATGCTCGAGGAAATCGAACGCCTCGAGGATTCCTTGCTGGAACTCTAATTATCCATGGCACTACTGCAAATTGCCGAGCCGGGCCAGAGCGCTGCGCCTCATCAACAAAAGCGAGCGGTCGGGATTGACCTTGGTACCACCAATTCGCTGGTGGCCACTGTGCGCAGTGGCGAAGCGCAAACCCTGCCGGACTCGCTCGGCCGCCCCCTGCTCCCTTCCGTGGTGCACTATCAGGCTGATGCCATTCGGGTCGGCCATGAGGCTCGCACCGAAGCGGCGCAAGACCCCGAAAACACCATCGTCTCGGTCAAGCGACTGATGGGCAAGGCTCTGTCGGATGTAGACACCGCCCGCATGCCGTATCGCTTTGCCGACGGTGTGGCGGTGCCGCATATTCTGACCCGCCAAGGGCCAGTCAATCCGGTGCAGGTCTCTGCCGAAATTCTCAACGTGCTGGCACTGCGCGGCGCCGAGGCGTTGGCAGGTGACCTTGATGGCGTCGTCATCACTGTGCCTGCCTACTTCGATGATGCCCAGCGTCAGGGCACCAAAGATGCGGCCCGCCTGGCCGGTCTGCATGTGCTGCGACTGCTCAACGAGCCCACTGCGGCGGCGATTGCCTATGGCCTGGATTCCGGCCAGGAAGGGGTGATCGCGGTCTATGACCTCGGTGGTGGCACCTTCGATATCTCCATCCTGCGCCTCAATCGAGGTGTGTTTGAAGTGATGGCAACCGGTGGCGACTCAGCCCTCGGTGGTGATGATTTTGACCATCTGCTGGCGGACTGGATCTGTGAGCAAGCGGGCTCCCCGGCACTCAACAGCAGTGAGCAGCGCACTTTGCTGGATTTGGCTTGCGATACCAAGCAGCGCCTGACCGACAGTGATGCGGTGACCATCGCCTTTGCCGGCTGGCAGGGTGAAGTGACCCGTGAGTGCTTTAACGTACTGACCCTGCCGCTGGTCAAGCGCACGCTGCTGGCTTGCCGCCGCGCTCTCAAGGATGCCGGTGTCGAGGCTGATGAGGTGCGTGAAGTGGTGATGGTGGGGGGCTCGACCCGTGTTCCGCTGGTGCGGGAAAAGGTGGGTGAGTTCTTTGGCCGTATGCCATTGACCAGCATCGATCCGGACAAGGTGGTAGCCATCGGCGCCGCCATTCAGGCCGATATTCTGGTGGGTAACAAGCCTGGCTCCGAGATGCTGCTGCTGGACGTGATCCCGCTGTCGCTGGGTCTTGAGACCATGGGCGGCCTGGCCGAGAAGGTGATCCCGCGTAACACCACCATTCCGGTGGCGCGCGCGCAGGAGTTCACCACCTTCAAGGACGGTCAGACCGCCATGATGATTCATGTGGTGCAGGGGGAACGGGAGCTGGTGGCCGATTGCCGTTCGCTGGCACGCTTCACCCTGACCGGCATTCCGCCGATGGCGGCAGGGGCTGCCCATATTCGGGTCACGTTCCAGGTCGATGCTGACGGTTTGCTCTCGGTCACTGCCATGGAAAAATCCTCCGGTGTGCAGGCCGAGATACAGGTCAAACCCTCTTACGGGCTGGGTGAGCAAGACATCCTCTCCATGCTGCAATCTTCCATTGAGCATGCCAGTGACGACATGAATGCCCGCATGCTTGCCGAGCAGCAGGTTGAAGCGGATCGGGTTGTTGAGAGCCTTAACGCTGCATTGGCGGCAGATGGCGACGCGTTACTGAGCCAGGATGAACTGGCTGCGCTGCGCGCTCAGGTGGCGCATCTGGTGGTTGTGCGTCAGCAAGGCAACAGTGACGAGATCAAGGCCGCCATTGAGGCAACCGATGCCGCCAGTGCTGATTTTGCCGCCCGCCGGATGGACGCCTCCATCCGCAAGGTGCTGACCGGACAGAAAGTAGATAAGGTGTAATATGCCGAAAATTGTTGTATTGCCGCACAGCGAACTCTGCCCTGATGGCGCCGTTCTCGAGGCTCACGAAGGGGAGACCATCCTCGACGTGGCGCTGCGTAACGGCATCGACGTAGAGCATGCTTGCGAGAAATCGTGTGCCTGCACGACCTGCCACTGCGTAGTGCGGGAAGGGTTTGATTCGCTCGAGCCAAGTGACGAGCTGGAAGATGACATGCTGGATAAGGCGTGGGGTCTTGAGCCCGAGTCGCGCCTTAGCTGCCAGGCAAGGGTGGAACAGGAAGATCTGGTGGTCGAATTCCCCAAATACACTGTCAATCTCGCCTCTGAGCGGCACTGACAGAAGGCTGCAGTGAATTCGCAGTAGTGATAATGTGGAAAGCCGTTGCCTGTGTGCAGCGGCTTTTTTATTGCCATGCCGCTGGTCATATCCTGACCGGTCAAAAGAAAAAGGAAGCAATCAACATGGCCGATTTGATGAATGTAGTGCTCACCACCGAGCGTGCTCCTGCGATCTGGGGCGAGAGCGCTCTGGTCAGCTTCGATGGCACCACTGCCCGCCTGCATCTGGAAGGCGATGCGCTGCGCGCCATCCAGAAGGGGGCGCGTCGCCTGGAGTCCTCCGGTATCCGTCAGGTGCGTCTGAGCGGTGAAGGCTGGGATCTCGAGCGCCGCTTTGCGTTTGCCCAAGGCTTCTATGCCGCCAAGGGAAACCGCGAGCTCGATTTTGGCGAGCAGAGCGAAACCGAGGCGCGTGAGCTCGGTGCTCTGCTCAAAGCCACCCAGTGGGTGCGCGATGTCACCAACGCTTGCCCCGACGAAATCTACCCCATGAGTCTGGCGGAGTCGGCTCTGCTGCTGGTGCGTGGCCTGGCCGGTGACAAGGTTACCGCCCATCTCACCGCCGGTGAGGCGCTCAAAGAGGCTGGCCATGTCGGTATCTGGTCGGTAGGACGCGGCAGCGAGCACGAGCCGGTGCTGCTCGAGCTTGATTACAACCCGACCGGCAAGGCGGATGCTCCCGTCGCCGCCGCCTTGGTGGGTAAGGGCATTACTTTCGATTCCGGTGGCTACTCCATGAAGTCCTCTGACAACATGCTGCCGATGAAATCCGACATGGGTGGCGCCGCCATGGTCACTGGCGCGCTGGCGCTGGCCATCAGTCGCGGGCTGAACCAGCGGGTCAAACTCTACCTCTGCTGCGCCGAAAACCTGGTATCGGGTAATGCCTTCAAGCTCGGCGACATCCTGACCTATCGCAACGGCCTGTCGGTCGAGATTCAAAATACGGATGCAGAAGGGCGTCTGGTGCTGGCCGATGGTCTGCTTAGTGCCGTCGAGAGCGGTGCGCCGTTTATTCTGGATGCTGCGACCCTAACCGGTGCGGCCAAGACGGCGCTCGGTCGTGATTACAACGCCGTGTTTGCGCTGGATGAGAGCGAATCGTCACGGGTACTGGGCGCGGCTCGCCGCGAAAATGAGAAGGCCTGGCCACTGCCGCTCGAATCTTGGCATCAGGGCCAGCTCGGTTCATCGTTTGCGGACATGAGCAACGTCGCCACGGCCGAAGGCACAGCCGGTGCCACTACCGCCGCTGCCTTCCTGTCGCGCTTTGTGCGTGATAACGGCGCCGGTTGGGTGCACATCGATCTCTCGGCCTCTTACCAGAAATCGGGCAATGATCTGTGGGCAGTCGGTGCCAAGGGGCATGGACTGCGGACTATCGCGGCGTGGCTCATGGAGGTGTGCGCATGAAAATTTGGCTATCTAATCAGGCTGCTGGCCCCGAGTGGGGTGAGCGCGCTCTGCTCTCCTGGTCGGCAGAGGGCATCTTGCTGCATCCGCTCAACGACCGGTTGGGTGATATCCAGCAAGCCGCACGCCGCCTCTGCTCGCAGGGCATCTATCACGCCGAACTGGCCGGAGCCTGGCAGTTGGAAGAGCAGTGGGCGTTTGCCCAAGGCTTCCAAACCCCCAAGGTTGAAGTGCAGCTCGAATGGGCCACATGTGAAGAGGCGCAGCGCCGTGAGCTGGAAGCACGCTGGCTGTGCGGTAGCTGGGTGCGCGAGATGACCAATGCCACCCCGGAGCAACTTGGCCCGCTGGAGCTGGCGGTCGAAGCGGCTGCCTTTATCACCGAGCTTGCCCCTGAAAGCGTCAGCCATCGCATCCTCAAAGGGGATGCGCTGCATCAGGCGGGCTGGATCGGGATCTGGTCAGTGGGGCGTGGCAGTGAGCGTGAACCGGTGCTGCTGGAACTTGATTTCAACCCGACCCGTGACAGCAAGGCGCCGGTTGCCGCTGCGCTGGTGGGCAAGGGGATCACCTTTGACTCCGGTGGCTACTCCATGAAGAGCTCCGAAGGGATGCTGACCATGAAGTGCGACATGGGTGGTGCCGCCATCGTGACTGGTGCGCTGGGGCTGGCTATTCTGCGCGGTCTCAAGCAGCGGGTGAAGCTTATCCTCTGCTGCGCCGAGAACCTGGTGTCGGGTCATGCCTACAAGCTTGGCGACATCCTCACTTACAAGAACGGCACCACGGTCGAGATCGTCAATACCGATGCGGAAGGGCGTCTGGTGCTGGCCGATGGTCTGCAACTGGCAGGTGAGTCGGGTGCGCCGCTGATTATCGATGCCGCTACCTTGACCGGTGCTGCCGTGATGGCGCTGGGTGGCCGCTACAACGCCCTGTTTGGTCTGGACAAGGCGCTGGTGGCGCGGGCTCAGCAAGTGGCCGAGCAGGAGTGTGAGCCGGTGTGGCCGCTGCCACTGGAACGCTGGCACCGTACCCTCTGCCCCTCCCACTATGCTGATACCGCCAACAGCCGTCCCGTTAAGGGTGGTGGTGCCGGTGGTGCCTCCAATGCGGCCGGTTTTCTGTCACGTTTTGTGCCCAACGATGGCGCTGGCTGGTTGCACGTCGATCTCTCGGCGTGCTTTAGCGATAACGGTGACAGCCAATGGGCGCCGGGCGCGACCACGGTTGGGATGCGCACCATTGCCGGATTGCTGATGCCCTGATTGGGACTGGCAGTTTTCATAAGTAAAACCCCCGCAGAGGATCGCCTTTGCGGGGGTTTTGTTATGCACCGGCGTGCACAGCGGTGGACCAGTCGAACTCAAAAATCCGAGCTCGCTCCCAGGCCGCATCGGGCTGTGCGGAAGTGAGCCCCTGATAGCGGCCGACATCATCGACCACCAGTGCCGAGAGGATCGGCAGCTGATGCTCGGTGCAAACCATGCGAATGCGCTGCAGCAAGGTGCGCAGCTCATCCTGATGCTCGGCAAAGCCGGTCAGCTTGGCCAGTTTGCTATAGCGGATGGTTTCTCGCGCATGGGCAAGGCGGGTCAGAATGCGCCACAACTCGGACTCAGCCAGTTGCGGTTGGGTGGGGGTAAACGACATGTAACGTCTCCGAATGACGATATCGCAGGCAGTGTGGGCGCATTGGCGAGGAGAGGTCTTGATCTGGCACAAGGGCCATGAGCGCAGGTAGCCGCGAGGTGACGGGGACTGTCGTGTGATGGCAGCCCCTGACGGGGCTGCCTGAAGGTCAACCGGATTAGAGCAGGACAGAGGTCAGCAGATAGCCGACGGTACTGGCCATGCCCACCCCGATAAGGCCCGGGATGATGAAGCTGTGGTTGATGATGTACTTACCGATGCGGGTGGTGCCGGTGCGGTCGAAACCGATACAGGCGAGATCGCTTGGGTAGGTCGGCAGTACGAAGTAACCATAGCTGGCCGGCAGGAAGGCGATCAGCATCTTCGGTTCCACACCCAGTGCCAGCCCCATCGGCGCGATGGCGGTCAGGGCTGCAGCCTGGCTGTTTACCAGCTTGGAGATAAGGAACAGCACCAGCGCGTAGGTCCAGGGGTGAGCCTGTACTACGTGGGAGAGGGCTTCTTTGAGCTCGCTCATGTGGCTGGTGAAGAAGGTATCACTCATCCAGGCCACGCCAAACACCGAGAAGATGGCGACCATGCCGGCCTTGAACACCGGGCCTTGGGAGATTTCGCTGGCCTTGACCTTGCAGCGCATCAGAATGATGGCGCCGGCAATCAGCATCATCATCTGGATGACCAGGTTCATGTTAAGCGGACCGGTCTTGCCTGCCATGGTGAACACCGGACGCAGGCTGGCGTCAGCACCGAGTACCACCACGGCTGCGATGGCTGCAAAGAAGATCCAGGTCGACCAGTAGGCTTCTTTGGGGAACTTCTGATTCAGCAGAGTTTCGCTACCGCCATAGATGAAGGCGCGCTGTTCCGGGTCCTTGATCTTGGCCTGAAACTCTTCGTCCTGGTCCAGATCCTTACCACGGCGCAGGCTCCACAGCGCAGCCGTCAGCACGCCGCACAGGGATGCCGGAATGGAGACCATCAGGATTTCGAGCAGGGTATAGGCATGGCCCACGCCGGCCTTGGCCGCCAGAATCGAGACCAGAGAGACTACCGCGACCGATACCGGCGAGGAGCAGATGGCCATCTGCGAGGCAACCGATGCCACTGCCATCGGACGCTCCGGACGGATGTTCTTTTGCAGCGCGATGTCGGAAATGATCGGGAACATGGTATACACCACGTGGCCGGTACCGCACAGGAAGGTCAGAGTCCAGGTAGTGAGCGGAGCCAGAATGGTGATGTATTGCGGATGACGGCGCAGCAGACGCTCGGCAATCTGCATCATCAGGTTCAGGCCACCGGCAGTTTGCAAGGTGGCGGCACAACCGATCACCGCCAGGATGGTCAACATGACCTGTACCGGCGGCTCACCCGGAGTGAGACCGAAGATGAAGCTCAGGATGAACAGACCTATACCACTGATAAGGCCCAGTCCCATCCCTCCGAAGCGGGTACCGAGCAGTAGACAGCCCAGCACCACCAGAAATTCCATAAAGATCATTGCCACTTACCTCCATTTATTGAAATACGTTCTCATGAGGGGGGAGAAAACCGCCTGTTAGTTCACCGCACCGTCAATTATTTTAGATAGCCCGAAAGGGTTAGGTGGATTATCTCAACAGGGGTAGTTGAAAAATTTGAAGTGGTTCAATAAGAACTTAAAAACCACGATGCGGTGTGTATTATCAATAATATTTTCAAGGAGTTGTTTGAAGCTTTTCACAGCATGCCCTATTGGAAACATGACGGGCTTCAAAAGACGCGCAATGTAGTGCGCTCCTCATAAAAACAGCCGCTCGGAAATAAGAAAGCCGCCCGGTGGGCGGCTTGTCGGAACGTGCTGATAACGGGTTATCAGAACTCGGCGGTACGCGGAGTGCGCGGGAACGGAATCACGTCGCGCACGTTGCCCATGCCGGTCACATAGACCACCAGGCGCTCGAAACCGAGGCCAAAACCGGCGTGCGGAACGGTGCCGTAACGACGCAGGTCGCGGTACCACCAGTAGTCTTCCTTGTTCAGACCCATCTCGGCCAGACGCTGATCCAGCACCTCGAGACGCTCTTCCCGCTGGGAGCCGCCGATGATCTCGCCGATCCCCGGAGCCAGCACGTCCATGGCGGCAACGGTCTTGCCGTCGTCGTTAAGACGCATATAGAACGCCTTGATGTCCTTCGGATAGTTCTTCACCACCACCGGAGCCTTGAAGTGCTCTTCCGCCAGATAGCGCTCGTGCTCGGAGGAGAGATCGATACCCCAGGAGACCGGGAACTCGAAGGTCTTGCCGCAGTTCTCGAGGATGGTGATGGCGTCGGTGTAATCCACCTGGGCAAAGTCAGAGGAGACAAACTGCTCGAGGCGAGTCAGTACGTCCTTGTCCACATGCTGGGTGAAGAACTCCAGATCGTCACGACGCTCGGTCAGTACGGCGTTGAAGACATACTTGAGCATGGCTTCGGCCAGTGCCGCGTTGGCAGCCAGATCGTTGAACGCCACTTCCGGCTCAACCATCCAGAACTCGGCCAAGTGGCGGCTGGTGTTGGAGTTTTCGGCGCGGAAGGTCGGGCCGAAGGTGTACACCTTGGACAGGGCGCAGGCATAGGTTTCGGCGTTGAGCTGACCGGATACGGTCAAAAACGCTTCCTTGCCAAAGAAGTCCTGGCTGTAGTCCACCTTGCCGGCATCGGTGCGCGGCAGGTTTTCCAGATCCAGCGTAGAGACACGGAACATCTCACCGGCACCTTCACAGTCAGAGGCAGTGATCAGCGGAGTAGCAACCCAGATGAAGCCTTGCTCATGGAAGAAACGGTGGATGGCCTGGGCCAGGCAGTTACGCACCCGGGTAACGGCGCCGACGATATTGGTACGGGCACGCAGGTGGCCCTGCTCGCGCAGGTACTCAATGCTGTGGCGCTTGGCGGACATGGGATAGGTGTCCGGATCTTCGACCCAGCCGACGACCTTGACCTCGGTGGCCTGCAGCTCAAAAGCTTGGCCGCTGCCCTGAGACTCGACAACGTTGCCGGTCACTTCAACGGAGCAGGCGGTGGTCAGACGCAGCACTTCATTCTCGTAATTGGCCAGGGAATTGGGCACAACAGCCTGCACCGGATGGAAGCAGGAGCCGTCGGACACGGCCAAAAACGAGATACCCGCCTTGGAATCACGGCGGGTCCGGATCCACCCTTTAACAGTCAGGGTGGCGCCGACCGCATACTTACCGGTCAGCACATCAACTACGGATGCGTGCGTCATCGAAATATGTTCTCCAACTTGTTCTGGCAACGCTTCAATCTGCAAAGCTTGGCGGTCACGGCGCACTGCGCCGGCCGAATGCAACATCTTACCCGCGTCGTCTTGATAAACAAGCAAAAGATGGGGGGTTATTCCGTCGTTTCGCCGCTGTTTTTACGGCTTTTGCTACTGTTTGTTGAGGTTGTGTCAAACGGCTTGGCGTGTGGGCTGGACGATGGTTGCGAGCCGATAGCGCGCTGCATGGCCAGCTGTTGTTCGACACTGTCGAGCATCTGGTTGTAGGCCACTGCCACCCGACCGATTTCGTCGATATCCTCGTAATCGAGGCGATGACCAAAATCGTGCATGTCGGTGGCCTCTTCCATGGCGCGGGTCAGTTGATTGAGCGGCTGGACCACCCAGGTGCGCAATACCCACAAGGTCAGCAGCAGGCCAAGCCCGAACAGGACGGTCAGCATCAGCGTTGAACCCAGGATGCTGCGCTCGACCTGGGCAAACAGGGAATCGAGCGAGTAGTCAAAACGGATGGCGCCGAGCACGGTTCCTTCGCTCACCTGATGGCAGGCGGTGCAGTCGGTGCCGCGGTAGTTTTTACTGGCCAGCAGGGGCAGGGTCGCGACCAGCCGGTTGCGATTACCCACTTGAATGACGTCAAACGAGCTCTGGCCGGCTAGCGCCAGCTCATCAAAATGATCGCGCGGGGCTTCAGTCGCTTTACCCGGACCGTACTGCTGATTGACGGCCGGGCCCCGGATCACCCGGGCATCCTGCACATGGCTGTGATTGAGGAACTTGGTGCGCAGGGTGTCGCGCGCCATCATGTTGTTGGTCAGCATCAGCATGTTGAGGCTGTCAAAATAGGCCTCGGTCTGCTCGGCGCTCTGCTCTTTGATAAGCTCCAGGATCAAGGCGCGCTCGCGCACCGCCTGATAAGAGGCAGAAAAGACCAGCACCATCGAGAAGATGAAGAGCAAAAAGAAGTTAAGTTTGGCGGCAATCGAGAGGCGCATAAGCGATCCGCAGCAACTGGGTAAACCTGTCCATCGTACCCGCTTTTGCCCCGCCTGTCCGATTGCCGGCTCACAAAGACGCTATGCTGCCGGTGGCGCGCGCCAGCTTCCCTCTTGCAATACGGTGGCGATCGCCCCGGTCAGCACGCTCAGCTCGTCCGGGGTAATCACGAACGGTGGCATCAGATAGATCAGTTTGCCAAACGGACGGATCCAGGCGCCCAGCTCCACAAAGCGGCGCTGGATGATCGCCACATCGACCGGCTCTGTGAGCTCAACCACACCGATGGCGCCGAGCACCCGCACCTCTGCGACCGCATCATGGGCCGCCAGTGGCAGCAATGCATCGCGCAGTTGGGCCTCGATGCGGCTCACTCGCGCTTGCCATGGTGAGGCGAGCAGCAAGTCGATGGAGGCGCAGGCCACGGCGCAGGCCAGCGGATTCCCCATAAAGGTCGGTCCGTGCATAAAGACGCCCGCTTTGCCGTCACAGATGGTGCGAGACACCTGCTCGGTGGTGAGCGTGGCTGACAGGGTGAGGTAGCCGCCGGTGATGGCCTTGCCAAGGCACATGATGTCGGGGCGGATGCCGGCCCAGTCGCAGGCAAACAGCTGGCCGGTGCGACCAAAACCGGTGGCAATCTCGTCGGCAATCAGCAGCACACCAAACTCATCGCACAGGGCGCGCACCCACTGCAGGTAGCGCGGATGGTAAAACCGCATGCCGCCGGCGCCTTGCACTATGGGTTCAAGAACGATGGCGGCGATCTTTTCATGGTGATCAGCCATCAGGGTGGCGAGCTCGACCACACACTGTTCATCCCACTGGTCATGAAAGCGGCTGGCCGGTGCGTCGACAAAATAGTGCTCCGGCAAGAAGCCCTTATAGAGCTCGTGCATGCCGCCATCCGGATCACACACGCTCATGGCGCCAAAAGTGTCCCCGTGGTAGCCACGGCGCAGCGAGACAAACTTGCTGCGCGGCGTGCCTTTGCTGTGCCAGTACTGCTGCGCCATCTTGAGCGCTACTTCGACCGCGACCGAACCGGAATCAGCCAGAAACACCCGATCCAGCCCCTGTGGGGTGATCTCGACCAGCTTCTGGCACAGACGAATAGCCGGCTGGTGGGTGATGCCACCAAACATGACGTGGGACATGCGTCCGAGCTGATCCTGCGCCGCCGCGTCTAGCTCGGGAACGCGATAACCGTGGATGCAGGCCCACCAGGAGCTCATTCCATCGACCAGACGACGGCCGTCGGCCAGAGTAAGGTGGACGCCGCTGGCCTCGGTCACTTCGTAGCAGGGCAGGGGACGCGTCAGGGAGGTGTAGGGATGCCAGATATGGTGAAGGTCAAAATCGCTCACAAAATAATCCGATGTAAATGTGTTGCAACTGGTTGGTGTTGACAGGATAGCGGCAATCCCTACACTGGCCAACCATTAACGGCTGTGAGGCCTTACAACGAGAAGCATTGAATGAGCACAGAACCGCGCCACGACTGGACCTTGCCTGAGGTGCAGGCCCTTTTCGCCCTTCCGTTCAACGATCTGCTGTTTCGCGCCCAGGGCGTGCACCGCGCCTACTTCGACCCGAACGAGGTGCAGGTCAGCACGCTGCTGTCGATCAAAACCGGCGCCTGCCCGGAAGATTGCAAATACTGCCCGCAAAGTGCCCGCTACCAGACCGGTCTGGAAGCCGAGCGTCTGATGGAAGTAGAGAAGGTGCTGGAGCGGGCGCGCGAGGCGCGTGATAACGGCTCGTCGCGTTTTTGCATGGGCGCTGCCTGGCGCAACCCCAAAGAGCGTGACATGCCTTATCTCATTCAGATGATCGAGGGGGTGCGCTCGATGGGAATGGAAACCTGCATGACCCTCGGGATGCTCAGCGCCGATCAGGCCAACCGGTTGGCCGACGCGGGACTCGATTACTACAACCACAACCTCGACACCTCCCCTGAGTTTTACGGCGAGATCATCTCGACGCGCACCTATCAGGACCGGCTCGATACCCTCGAGCATGTACGTAGCGCCGGTATGAAGGTGTGCAGCGGCGGCATCGTCGGGATGGGGGAGCAGCCCAGCGATCGCGCCGGTCTGTTGCTGGCACTGGCCAATTTGCCGCGCCACCCCGAGAGCGTGCCCATCAACATGCTGGTCAAGGTCAAGGGCACACCGCTAGAAAACGAGGTAAACCTCGATCCGTTCGAATTTGTGCGCACCATCGCCGTGGCACGCATCATGATGCCGCAATCCCATGTGCGCCTCTCGGCCGGGCGGGAAAAGATGAACGATCAGCTGCAGGCGCTCTGTTTTATGGCTGGCGCCAATTCGATCTTCTATGGCTGCAAGCTGCTGACCACGCCCAACCCGGATGAAAACAGCGACATGCAGCTGTTCAAGCGGCTGGGGATTCACCCGGCGCAGCGTGCGCAAAAGCCCGACGCCATGCAGGAAGAGGAGTTGCTCGGTTCGTTGGCGCGCCAGGTGGTGGCACCGACGGCGAGCGATCTCTTCTACGACGCCACGGCACCACGTCGATGAGTGATTTGTTCAATCTGGCGGGCGCACTGCAAGAGCGTGAGGCGGCCGCGCTGCTGCGCCGGCGCACTGCGGTGGTTCGTCAAGGGCGCACCTTGTTGGTCGATGGCCTGCGTTATCTCGATATGGCAGCTAACGACTATCTGGGGCTGGCCGATGCGCCAGTTTTGCGTCAGGCCTTTGCCGAAGGTATTGAACGCTATGGCGTTGGCAGTAGCGCCTCGCCGCTGGTGACCGGCTATCACGAGGCGCATCATCGGCTCGAAGCGTCCCTTTGCGATTGGCTCGGTTTGGAGGCGGTGCTGCTGTTTAACTGCGGCTTTTCGGCCAATCAGGCGGTGCTCAAAGCGCTGCTTGGTAAACAGCATCTGCTCTGGCAAGACAAGCTCAATCACGCCTCATTGCAGGAGGTGGGCAGCCAACTGCCTTGCAGCATGAAGCGCTTTGCCCATAACGACATGGCGGCGCTCGAGCGCCAGCTGCAACCTCATTCTGGTCTGATTGTCTCGGAAGGGGTGTTTAGCATGGACGGTGACGAAGGCCATTGGCCGCGGCTCTGTGCGCTGGCCGAGCAGAGCGGTAACTGGCTGATGATCGACGATGCCCACGGTCTGGGTGTGCTCGGGCCCGAGGGGCGCGGCACCTTGGCGGCGCACGGTATCGCTGCCTCGCGGGTGAACATTCATATGGGCACCTTTGGCAAGGCGCTCGGCGTTGCCGGGGCCTTTGTCGGTGGTAGCCGCGAGCTTATCGACTATCTGGCCAACTTTGCCCGCAGCTATGTTTACAGCACCCATATGCCACCGGCCCAGGCCCATGCGGTGCAGGCAGCGCTGACCTGGGTGCGTCAGGCCGACTCGCAGCGCGCCCATTTATCTTCGCTGATCGCCCGCTTTCGCGGCGGCGCCTTGGCGCAAGGGTGGCAATTGGGTGAGAGTCGCACCCCGATTCAACCCATCATCGTCGGTGCCAGTGCAGCGGCGTTGCAACTGGCCGAACAACTGCGAGCGCGTGGCGTCTGGGTGACGGCGATTCGTCCGCCTACCGTGCCTGCCGGCACGGCTCGCCTGCGTATTACGCTGAGCGCAGCCCACAGCGAGCAGGATATCGACACGCTGCTCAGTGCACTGGAGGCCTGCCGTGAGTGAGCTGCAGCCATTTCAGAAGGTCGATAAACAGGCGCTGGCACGCCGCTTTGGAGCGGCAGCGCACCACTATGATCGTCACGCAGCGTTTCAGCGTGAGGTGGGTCATGCCCTGCTCGATTGGTTGCCGGTGCATAGCGAGCGGCTGCTCGATCTTGGCTGTGGCACCGGCTATTTTTTACCGGCACTGGATACGCGTTGCAGCGAGCTACTGGGTCTGGATCTGGCCCCCGGAATGCTGGCCCAGGCGCGTTTGCGCACCCATGGCGCGGCGCTCTTGTGTGGTGATGCCGAAGCGCTGCCGCTAGGTAATGGCTCGGTCGATACGATCTTTTCCAGTCTGGCCCTGCAGTGGTGCGAGCACCCCGAGCAGGCGTTTGCCGAGCTCTATCGGGTGCTTCGCGTCGGTGGTGTGCTGGTATGCTCAACCCTGCTTGCAGGATCGCTTTGTGAACTCAAGCAGGCTTGGCAGAGCGTGGACGAGGGGGCACACGTCAATCGCTTCCTCGAGCAAGCAAGGTGGGAGCAGGCGATCTGCTCAGCCGGATTGACCATAGCGCATCTGGAAGTGCGGCCGTGGCGCCTGGAATACGGTGAGGTCAGTGAGCTTTTGCGTGATCTCAAGGGGATCGGTGCCAGCCAGGTCAATGATGGTCGAACTGCTGGCCTGGGCGGCCGTGCCCGACTGCAGGCACTCGGTTTGGCTTATGAGCGCAGGCGCTGTGATGGTAAATTGCCGGCGACTTATCAGGTGGGTCTGGCCGTGTTGCGGCGCACTGCCTAAACGAGGCGATAACTATAATCTTGAAGCGGCACAGTGAGCTGCTTCTGCTGTGGAGGACGGCCTTATGGCCAGAACGTTTTTTATTACCGGTACCGATACCGATGTGGGCAAGACACTGGTGGCGTGTGCGCTGCTGCGTGAGTGGACGGTCATGGGCTATCGGGCTGTCGGTTACAAACCGGTGTCGGCCGGCTGCGCCAATACCCTACAGGGGCTGCGCAACCTCGATGCGATGCTGCTGCAAGAAGCCGGCAACGTCGATCTGCCTTACGAGGCCATCAACCCGATTGCTTATGAGCCGCCCATTGCACCGCATATTGCGGCCGAGGAGAGCGGTCGCCCCATCGAGACCGATGTGATTACCCAGGGGCTGCGCCGCCTTGAAGCGAGTGAGGCCGATTTTGTGCTGGTGGAAGGGGCCGGTGGTTGGCACCTGCCGCTTGATCGGCAGCATCTGCTCTCCCACTGGGTACGCCAGCAAAACCTGCCGGTCATTTTGGTGGTCGGCGCCAAGCTCGGTTGCCTCAACCACGCCCTGCTCACCTTTGATGCTATTCGCCGCGAAGGCTTGCCGGTCGCGGGCTGGATCATGAACCGCCTGCACCCGGACATGAGCCACTATCAACAAAACCTCGATACGCTGCGCGGTCTGCTTCCTGCGCCGTTCCTGGGTGAGATGCCCTGGCTTTCGGAAAATCAGCGCGAGATGACGCAAGGGTTTCTGGATATCTCTCCGCTGCTCTAGTCAACGACATTCAGCAATCATTCATTGATTTTTGCGATATTAATCAACGAATCCACCCGGGGAGGAACCCGGGTGACGGTGCGTAGCTCAATGAGGAGTCAAAATGAAGCGCATTTTGCTGTTCCTGGTGACCAACCTGGCCGTGATGCTGGTACTGGGGGTGGTACTCAACATTCTGTTTAGCGTGCTTGGGATCAACCGCTCCAGTATCGGTGGTCTGTTGCTGTTCTGTGCCGTGTTTGGCTTCGGGGGATCGTTTATCTCCCTGTTTATGTCCAAGTGGATGGCCAAGCGCAGCTATGGCGTGCAGGTCATCGAGCAACCGCGTAACGAGATGGAGCATTGGTTAGTATCAACCGTGGCCCGTCAGGCGCGCGAAGCCGGTATCCAGATGCCAGAGGTGGGGATTTACAACTCTGCCGAGATGAATGCGTTTGCTACCGGCGCCAGCCGTGACAACTCGCTGGTGGCTGTCTCCTCCGGCCTGCTCTACAGCATGAGCCGCGATGAGGCCGAAGCCGTGCTGGCGCATGAAGTCAGCCACGTAGCCAACGGCGACATGGTGACCTTGACCCTGATCCAGGGGGTGGTGAACACCTTTGTGATGTTCTTTGCCCGCATCGTGGCCGGAGTGATCAGCAACTTCTTTAGTAACAACAACAGCGATGAAGAGAGCAGCAGCACCGGCGGATTGGCCTACATGGCAACCGTGTTTGTGCTGGAGATGCTGTTTGGCATCCTGGCCTCGATGATCGTGATGTGGTTTAGCCGTCAGCGCGAGTTTCGCGCCGATGCAGGCGCCGCCAGACTGGCTGGCCGTGACAAGATGATTGCTGCGCTGCAGCGTCTGTCGCGCGGTCCGGAATCTCAGATGGAAGGCACCATGATGGCATTTGGCATCAACGGCAAGCGCTCCATGAGTGAGCTCTTTATGAGCCACCCGCCGATTGAGCAGCGTATCGCCGCCCTGCGCAGCTAACTGTTATCCCTGAAATGCAAAAGGGCTGGAGTGATCCAGCCCTTTTTCTATATGCGCCGATTAGAGCGGCTCAATCTCCACGTCACTAAGAGGCACCGCGCAGCAGGCCAGAATTTCGCCGCGAACCCGGGCTGCGTCGTCCAGTGCCGGTGCAGCCGGGTGATCGACGTCGCCCTTGCTAAGGCGGCAGCGGCAACTGCCACAGATGCCGGCGCGGCAGGACCAGGGCAGGTCGATGCCCTGCTTGGCTGCCTGATCAAGCAGGGTGCCCTGATTGTTACCGGCAAACTCGCGCTCGCCGATCCGAATCTGCACTGCCCGGTGCGCACGGGCCACGGCGATGATGCCACCCCCGAAGGATTCATGGTGCAGCTGCCCGGCAGGGACGCCGAGCTCCCGCAACCACGCTAGCGCCAGCTGCATAAATCCGCTCGGGCCGCAGAGGTACACATCGCGCTCGGTGAGATCCGTGATGTCGGCCAGCATGTCGCGAGTCAGGTGACCACTTAATCCATTCCAGTGCGCATCAGGGCGGCTTAATACCAGTTGCAGCTGCATGCCACCGAGCCGCAGAGCCAGCAACTCTTCACGGGCCGGAATATCCGCTTCGCTGCGGCACAGATGCAGAAACAACACCTGCTCCAGCGCGCCCTGATCTTCCAGATAACGGGCCATCGACAGCATGGGGGTCACGCCGGAGCCGGCCGAGAGCAGCAGCAACTTGCGTTTTCCACCCAGATGAAAACCGCCGCTCGGGGTGTGGGCCAGCAGGGTTTTGCCGGGCTCAAGATGTTGGTGCAACCAGTGAGAGAGCAGGCCGCCTTCGATGCGCTTAACGCTGATGGCCAGTCGCTCGGGACGTGACGGGCTGGAGCTTAAGGTGTAGCGGCGCAAAATCCGCTGGCCGTTGACGTCAATGGCGATGGGCAGATGCTGACCCGGCAGATAGTCGGGCAGCGGCAGGTCATCGTCGGCCTCCAGCCAGAAGGTTTCCATGTCACGAGCGAGCGGTTCGCGCTCGACGCAGCGCAGACGGCGGCGGGCGGGAGCCGCATTGGGGTAGACCTGCGGTCGCTGCCGCTCAAGTACCTCGATGGGATCGCCGGCCCGGATGGTGCCCTCATTGAGTGCAATCAGGTTTTGCCCGAAATAGACCTCGCCATCATCGCCACGGCGATAGCGGGTGAAGGTGGCAAGCGGCTCTTTGAGGGCATTGAAGCGCTCGGTGCCCGGCTCGACCGTGGTCATGATGCAGCGACTGCAGGGCTTGGCGACCAGAAACTCCACCTCGCCGATGCGGATCCGTTTCCAGCCATCTTCGGCAAACGCCGTGGTGCCCGTGACCACCAGATTGGGGCGAAACTGGCTCATGGTATGCAGAGCATCCGAGCGCAGATTGAGATCCTCGAGCGATGCCTGGCTGATGATGAGTAAAGGGTAGCCATCGGCGAAGCTGACCCGGGTGCCGGTCTTTTCCCGGTAGCGGGGCGATTGCTCACCCAGCCACAGCAGTCGTACCAGCTCGCCGAGCACCTGGCTTATCCAGGCATCCGCAGCGGCGGTGGTGGTGAGCGCCGGGAAGCTGTCTTTCCAAACCTGGGTATCGAGCGGTGCGCGGTCAAAGTCGGACTCATTGAGTTGCAACATCGGCAACCCGGCATAGGCGAGTTGCAGCGCACCGGCGTCATAGTGCGCCACAATCTGCTGCAGACGGGGATGAGTGCGCGCCGTGACAAAGGTGCCATCGGGCTTGATGACCATAAAGCGTCGATCTCCCGCTAGCCCCTCCTCAGTGACCAACGCCTCGGCAGGGGAGAGGGACGCGCAGGATTTAATGGGGTAGAGATGAATCGAGGCAAGGGTGGTCATCGGGGCAACTCCTAGGAAGCAAGAAGTGAACGATAACGAGTTTACCGCCCAAATGAAACGACCCGGGGCTGTCCCGGGTCGTGTTTTCTGGAGCGAGTCGTTGTCACTGCTGTGACATGTCGCGTGTACTATAGGTTTTTAGCATCTCAAAGAGCTCTTCTTTGAGCTTGAGTTTCTGCTTTTTCAGTTCACGAATCTGGTTGTCGCTAGCGTACTCTTTTTCCAGTTGAGAGATCTCGTCATCCAGCTGATTGTGCAGGTCAAATTTCCTCTGAAAGTGGGCATCGGTCGTTTTCAGCCGGGAGATAAGATCGCGGAACTCTGGAAACATGGGGCCTCCTTTCACTATGGGTATGAGTTCACGCTACTCCATAAAAAGGCCCCGGAACGTGATTTTTGTCACCTTAGTGACAATTCATCACTGGCAAGTACCAGTCATAACAGCGGTAGTGAGACGCTCACCTCAAGTCCCCCTTGCGGGCGGTTGCGGATCTCAATCTTTGCATGGTGCAGCAGGGCGATGCGTTGCACGATAGCCATGCCCAATCCCACCCCATCGGCCAGCTGCGGGTTAACCCGAAAGAAGCGCTCGCTCAGGCGTGGTAGTAGTTCGGTGGGCACACCTGGCCCGTTGTCTTCAATGCGCACTATCGCCAGATGCCCCTCTTGCTGTAGCGAGACAGTGATCTCCCCTTTAACCGGGGTATAGCGGATGGCGTTGTCGATAAGGTTGGTAAACAGCAGATCCAGCAGGGTCGATTGGCCACTTATCTGCAGTGGAAGTTCAGCTTCCAGCCCGATAAGTTGATCCTTTTTAAGCGCCAGCGGTGCCAGGTTGGCCAGGGTTTCACGCAGCACTTCGCGCAGGTCGAGCGGGTGACTTTCCAGCTGTTGCTGGTTATCAAGTCGTGCCTGAGTGAGTAACTGACGCAGCAGCCGATCGCTGCGATCGAGCGCCGTGAGCATCTTCCCCAGCGCCTGATTGCGCTGCTCTTCATCCTCGGCCGAGCGGGCGGTTTCGCTGTAAAGACGCAGCACGGCCAGCGGGGTGCGCAGCTCATGCGCCGCCTCGTTGGTAAATTGCCGCTCGCGCTCCAGCGTGTCTTGCACTGTGTGCATCAGGCGATTGAGCTCGCCAATGAGCAGCCCCACCTCTTTGGAGCGCTGGGGGATCTGCAGCGGCGTCAGGTTGGCCGGGTGACGCTCGGCGATGGCGCGCGCCAGTTGACTGAGCGGCGACACGGCGCGGGAGACCAAGATCCAGAGTAGCCCCAGCAGCAGGGGCAGGGTGATGATGAGCGGCAACATCGACACGGCCGACATCTTGCCGGCCAGCTCACGGCGCTCGTCATCTCGCTCGGCCACGACCAGCCAGGAGCGTCGGGCTTCGTTATGCAGTGTGAAGGTGCGCCAAGTGTGGTGATTTTGCTGGATCTGGCCAAACCCGGCACGCAAATCTTCTTGCTGTAGCGGCGGCGCACTGGGGGAGCGCAGCAGCAAGGTGCCATCGTCAGCCACTAACTGAAAGGCAAGATTGCGCTCAAATTCATGGCCATACGAGGTGAGGTGGCGATCGTTATCCATGCCAAGTCCCTTACTATCGAGCTTGGCGTTGGGGTACTCGCTCTCCCACTCCTGATAGATAACGCCGCGCGTATTTTGTGTCGGCAGTGTCTCGAGATAGCGCAGCAGCAGGCGTTCGGTGATGCGCGCCGACTGGGCGAGACGGGCATCAAACAGCTCCTCCATCTCATGGCTGGCCGAGAAAAAACCGAGCAGGGCACTGATACCCATGCTGCTACTGACGACCAGAAATACGCCGGTAAGCAGGGTCCGGCGCATCGAGCGGACGCGGCGACTCATGCCTGCGGCTCCGGCCTGGGGGCGATGTAGCCCACGCCGCGGATATTGCGGATCAGATCTGAGTAGAATTTCTTGCGCAGGTGGTGGATGTGTACCTCGACGGCGTTGCTCTCGGCGCCCTCATCCCACCCGTAGAGGCGCTGGTGCAGCTGCTCTTTGCTCAGCACCCGGCCAGATTGGGACAACAGCTCTTGTAGCAGCTTGTATTCATGTGGCGTCAGTTTGATTGGATTGCCGCGATAGGTGACCTGCTGGGCATCGGGATAGAGCACAATATCGCCATGCACTAAGGTTGGCTGGGCGTTGCCCTGGCTGCGGCGCAGCAAGGCGCGCAAGCGGGCGGCGAGCTCGGGCAGCGCAAACGGCTTGGTCAGGTAATCATCGGCGCCGGCATCCAGCCCTTGCACCCGATCATCGAGGGCATCACGGGCGGTGAGGATCAGCACCGGCACGGCAAAACCGTCACGGCGCAGGCGGCGCAGCAGGGTGATGCCGTCAATGTCGGGCAGGTTGAGATCGAGGATCATGGCGGCAAATTCGTCACATTTGAGGCTGGTCAGTGCCGGCAACCCGGTCGTCAGCCAATCCACCGTAAAACCGGAACCGCGTAAGGCATCCTGCATGCCTTCACCCAGCATGACATCATCTTCCACCAGCAAGATTCGCATTCCACTTCCCTTTCGACGCTCAATCGGACCCTGCCAGTATGCCGCCAATCCGCTATCGGGATAAAGGCGGAAGGCGGCAAACTGATAGCAGGATCAAGTCGCTTACAGTCCGGCGAGCTTGGCCTTGATTTCGTTGCGGCGACCTTCATCGGCCAGTTCACGCCCGGCTCTGGGCGCTGCAGCCAGCGCTTTTTCAAAGTAGGTCTTGGCGTCGGCCTTACGGCCTTGGTCGAGCAGGAAATCAGCGTAGAAGTAGTTCGGATCGATGCCGTTTGGATTGATGGTGAGCGCCTGTTTGAGCAGTTGCTCGGCCTTCTCGTCATCGCCAAAGCCGACCGGCCAGCCGGGTACCTGATAGTAGAGCGAACCCAAGCTGGTGTAGGCCGAGCCGTCGAGTGCTTTGGGGTCTTGTTTGATGGCCAGTTCAAGGCGCACCTTGGCATCTTTGACCAGTGACAGGGCGCCGAGACCGCCCTTGGCGCCAGCCAGCGTGCTCTTGACGATGGCCGACCAAATCAGCAGGTCGGTGCGAAACGCCTCTTTGCTGCTGGCCTGATCGGCCTGTTGGCTCAGGCTGGTCAGGCACGACTCTTTTTGCTTTTCCGCTGTTTTGTACTGGCATACCGCCCAGCCATTTTGGATCTCGGGCAACACATCGTTAGCCAGCACCGGCGTGGCGATCAGGGCAGTGAGGATCATCAGAGTGGATTTCATTGCGAACCTTCCTTGTGAGCAAGCGGATGAGCAAAACGGGAGATGATGCTGTGCTGTTTCGCCAGCGCCCGGTCAACCAGACCCGGCAGCAGGGCATTGAGACGAACAAACAACTTCTCGGGCCAGCCGATCCAGGTGCGGATCTGCTCGCGTTCGAGACTGGCCACTGCCCACTCCGCCACCTCATCGGGACTGTCGGTCTGGGTACCCAGCGCCACGTTCATGGCATAGACATCCGGTGAGTTGAGATGGGTGCGGGTGGCGCGCGGCGCAAAGTGCAGCACCTTGATGCCGCTGCCTTCCAGCTCGCGCCCCAGCGCCTCACTAAAGCCACGCATGGCAAACTTGCTGGCACAATAGGCGCTGTAGCCGGCATAACCGATGGCACCGAAGCTCGAGCCGATATTCATGATAAGACCGGGTGTGCGCAGCTTGGGCAGCAGGGCCCGGGTTAGCAGAATCGGAGCCAGCGTGTTGAGCTCGATCTGGGCGGTGATCTGCTCTTCGGTCTGATCTTCCAGCCAGGCAAACTGGTTGGTGCCGGCATTGTTGATCAAGATGTCGACCCCATCGGCCAGCACGGGGGCGTTGACCAGCTGACGCCGCTCCTGGGGATGGCAGAGATCGGCGCACAGGCAGTGGTGCCGCTCCGGGTTGGGAAGCTGCTGGCGCAGTGCTTCGAGCGCTGCGCTTTTACGCCCGTGCAGCAGCAAGGTTGCGCCGTGGCTTGCCAGTGCATGGGCTAGCGCTTCCCCGATACCACCGCTGGCACCGGTCAGCAGGATACGTTTACCGTCCAGATTCATGAGCTCTCCTTAAGCCAGTGTGCGCAGCATGTCGCCATAAAGACGGTAGACCACGTTGGCACTGTGCACGATGGCAGCCTGATCGGCAGGCGAGGTCACCTTGTCCATCAGGGAGGCGAAGAACTTCAGATGCTCCTGATCGAGCGCCCCGTGCGAGCTCAGATAGCTCATGGCTTGGGGCGGCAAGCCAAGACCCGACTTGAGTTGATCCGCTACGGTCAGGGCGATGGCGACACTGGTGCCTTCGAGCACCTGCACCATGCCAAAAAATCCCATCGGGTTGCCGCGCTGGATCTGGTCATAAAGGAACGCCACCATCAGCTCAATGGGCAGACTCGGTGTGCCGTGACGCACGGCCTCTGCATCACCGCCACAAAAGCGGATGTCATTGAGGATCCACTCCTGATGGCCATACTCCTCTTCGATGTATTCCGCCAGCGCGCCGCGCACCCACTCATACTCCTGGCCGAGCCGACCGCCAGTGGCCATCAGCAACGGCACGGTGTGGCGCACGTGGTAGAAGGCTTCGGTCAGAAAGGCGATATAGGTTTGCTGGTCAATCTCGCCACGCTGGCACGCCGCGATAATGGGGGCACTGAGCAGATATTCCCGTGCGCTGGCGGTGTCGTTTTGCAGGGTTTGGTAGAAGCTCACAGTGTCTCTCCTTGAAGCAGTTGTTCAATTTGTTGTTGATAGGCGTTGAAAATACGCTCCCGACGCGGACGGCCATTGGGCGTTAGCAGGCCCGATTCGACCGTCAGCGGGGCGATAAACCAGTGGCCGATGCGGGCATAGTCCGGCAGACGGCTGTTGAGGGCGGCGATATGGGCGGGCAGCGCCGCATCCATGCCGGGTAAGGGTTGCAGCAGCGCGACGTTGCGTGGCAAGCCGTCACCGAAGATAACGCAGCGGGCTATCACCGGCTCGCTCTCGGCTTCGGCCTCAATCCACTCCGGTGAGAAGTTGCGGCCAAAGGCAGTGATCTGGACGTTCTTCTTACGGCCGGTGATGCACAGATAACCGTCATCATCGAGATGCCCCAGATCGCCGGTCGCCACCAGCCCTTCCTGCACCGCCTCGCCCAGATAACCGAGCATGGCACTGCCAGCAACCAGCACCTCACCATCCTCTGCAATCACCACCTGACAGTGAGGCAGCGGGCGTCCCACGCAGCCGGCGCGGCTGTCATCGGGGGCATTGAGTGCCACCACCGAGCCACATTCGGACAGGCCATAGCCTTCATGGACCGGCAGTCCCAGGGCGCGAGCGCGGGCCAACAGGGCCGGCGCCACTTTACCGCCGCCGACGGCGACAAAGCGCAGTGAATTGCGCAGGTGATCCGCCAGCACCGGCAACAGCCCGAGCAGGGCGCAGAGCAGGCGCAGCAGCTCGGGAACCAGAACCAGACTGTGCGGCGTTTCACGCATCAAAAGCTGGGCAAGTTTCTGCGGATCAAGTTGGCTCGAGCCACTGAATCCAACCTCCTGCAACGAGGGCAGGGTTGTGCTGGCTCCGGTCAGAAGCGGCACATAGAGCCCGGTCAGGTTTTCAAGCAGGGTGGTCAGCGGCAGCAGGGTCAGATGCTGGTGAATATTGGCCGGCGCCACGCGCTGGGCCAGGGAATGGCAGACCGCCTCCAGGTGGGCCAGCGACAGGCACACCCCTTTGGGTTGCCCGGTGGTGCCCGAGGTGTAGGTGATTTTTGCTGTCCCGGCCGGCAGCGGTGCTGGGTTGACCACCTCACGGCGCAGCAGCAGGTAATCCTCCAGTTGCTGGGGTTGCCATTCACTCCCTTCGGCTTGCCAGAGGGGAGCCAAGGCTGGGGCAATCACCAGGGCGTCGGCGCCGCTGCTGGCAAGTAGCCACTGCTGCTGCTCACGGGAGAAAAATCCGGGAACCGGGATGGTCACGATACCGGCGCGGGCACAGGCAAGATCGAGCACCGCCCAGGGAACTCCGTTATCAAGGGCCAGTGCCAGACGCTGCACGCCTGCCACCTGCAGGCGGGTCGCCAGGGTATCGACGCGCTCGGCCAGTTCACGGTAACTCAGCGCCTGCTGACGATCGCGCAGGGCCAGCTTGTCCGGCGTCTGGGATGCTCCCCGGCGCAGGGATTCAAACAGGGTCATGGGTGAGCCCTCCGGGCATGAGGAAAAAGTGCGGGCATGCTGTCAAACAGCCCCAGCAGCAAGGTGTTGCTCGCTAAAATGGAGCGTCCTTCGGCCAGATCACCCACCATCACGCGGGGTTGGCACTGGTAGTAGTGACCCCAGGCGTTGGCATCCTTGCCCACTCGCTCGGGCAGGGCAGGGGCCAGCTCGAGCGGATTGAGATGCAGGCGATGAAAACTGTTGCGCAGCTTCGCGGTGCCGGTAAACACCACGTAGTCAAAAGATTGTTCACTGAGCCAGCGACAGAGCGCGGCAAACATAATGCGTGCGTGGCCGGCTTCGGCGCAGGCGAAGTTACCAATCTCGACAATCCGCTCGCGCAGCACCGGGCGGGCGAGCCGCTCACTGATAGAGAGTTCGACCGGCAGGTCGAGGTAGTTTTCGAGATAAAGCGGTGCGTCGGCAGCGAGAGTCAGGCCACACGCCCCAGCCAAGGAGCCATCGGCGCGCTCAAGACCCACCAGCAGCGGCAGAAAATGGGGGATCTCGGCGTTAAATTCGCGCTGATAGGCGCGCTGAATATAGTCTTGCAGAGCGAATTGTTCGGCAGTCGAGCTGGCCAAAACAAGGCGGTAGGGGGGCACAATGGCAGTCGACATGCGTGACTCCTCTCACTGGGGTTGAGGGAATCGTCGCAGGCCTGACTTAAGAGAAACTTAAGAACAAAAGAATAACAAACGGGGCACTGATGGCCCCGTTTGAGAGTGATTACTGCTTGTCGCTGTCGCTACTGCTATCCGGTGCGGCAGCCGCTGCTGCACTCTTATCCTCTTTCTTTTTGCGCTCAGGAATCGGCTTGCCATCACGGGCAATCACCTTGCCGGCTTCGAAACAGATCATGGCCGCGAGCTCTTCGAGATCGGCGGGCTTGGCATCGGCGCCGACGGCATAACGCCAGGTGACGACGGTGATCTTGTCCGCAATCGGCGTGCCGGCAACTTGAGGCTCACGCCAGCCCTGACCAATATGGGCCACCAGCACGCCATCACGCAGCACCTCAGCCACGATCTCGTGCGTCGGGGCGCCGTTACCGTAGGTGAAATTCTGCTCGTGTTTTTTACCCGTCAGCGGTGCATCACTGGCCGGGATCATGCGGCTGCGCACCACCCACTTGGCATCCTTGACCTCTTTGCTCAAGGGTTTGCCGACCTGATATTCGTTGATCTTGATTGCCTTGATCAGCAGGTTGGTGAACTCCTTGGTCACAGCCTGCTGGGCGGCATCGCCCGGCGCAGTCTGAATCGGCTCAAGATACCAGGTCACCGCCAGTGCCGGTTGACTGGCCAGCAGACCCAGCAACAGCATGCCAAACAGGGATTTCATTGCGTTTCGCTTCATGTTTCCACCAAGATTTTGTTTTGCCAGCGGCGGCTGCGCCAGCGCCAGTACATGGCCAGTCCGCGAACCCACTCATCGCAGGCAAGCGCCAGCCAGATGCCAACCAGTCCATAGCCCAGCATGATACCGAGGAAATAGGAAAGTGGAACGGCAATTCCCCACATCGAGATAAGGCCCATCAGCAGCGGGAAGCGGGCATCACCGGTTGCCCGCAGGGCGTTGATCACCACCAGATTGAAGGTGCGGCCCGGTTCAAGCAGCAGGCTGACCAAAAACAGCTGGGCGACCTGATCGATGATATCTGCGTCTGTGGTAAACAGGCTAATGATACTGCGACCGTTGATGGCGGCAGCGACCGCCAGCAGGCAGGTCAGCAGTAAGCCAATCTTGAGGCTGCGCAGCAGCTGGGCATAGGCTTTGTCAAACTGCCGGGCCCCCGCCAGATGGCCGATGATGATCTCGTTGCCAAGGCCAATCGAGAGGCCAAACAGCATGATAAACAGGCAGATCTGAAAGAAGTAAGACTGGGTCGCCAGCGCCTTGTCACCGAGCAGGCCGACAAAGGCGGTCACTACCATAAACTGCAGCATCCAGGAGAGGTTCTCACCTGCGGCTGGCAGACCGATGTGCAGCACCTTGCCGATCATCTCACGGCTTGGCTTGATAATATCGCGGGGGACCAGATTGATACCGGTTTTGCGAGCGACCAGCCAGACCAGCAGCACCACGCCAATCAAGCGCCCCACCACGGTGCTGATGGCTACCCCGGCCACACCCATCTGCGGCAGACCAAACCAGCCGTAAAGTAGCAGCATGTTGCCGACACAGGTGATGAGGTTGACCGCGAGGGTGATGTACATCGCCTCACGGGTGCGGCCGTGGGCACGCAGTGTCGCGGCCAGACAGAGCGAGGCGGCTTCGGGCAGCAGACACAGACCGATGATGTGCAGGTAGAGCTGGCCATCGTCCATCAACTCGGCAGGCAGGTTCATCAGATTGAGGATCGGGCCCGCGCCAAGGGCGACGCCGCTGGCCGCCACTAACCCAACCAGCAGATTGAAGAAGATGGCGGTGTGGATCACCACGCGCGCTTTTTCCTTGTCGCCGGCACCCAGATATTGGGTGATCACCACGCTGGTGCCGATGCTGACAAAGCTAAACAGGGTAATGGCGAGATCAAATACCTGGTTGCCGACAGCCAGCGACGCCACGGCACGGTAGGAGACATGTCCCACCATGAAGGTGTTAAGCGCACCGGTCAGAAAGTGCAGAGCAAGGTCGATGAACAGCGGCCAGGTTAACGAAAACAGTGAACCTGGCCCACGAGCTGAGTGGGTTTGCATGCAAATTCCAAGGCTAACGAGTGGCCAGAGGGGACACTCACGGGTCGCCATTTAACACCAAGGAAACAGCTCACGCAATTGTTGTGGACGGCGTCTCAGTTTCTGATGAAGAAAATGCCGCCGAGTCGTCTGCCCCCTCTTCCCGGTAGCAGCGAGTCATGCGCAGCGCCTGATAAATATCGGGGCTGAGCAGGATGCCATCATCACCGACCTTGACGCCGGCCTGACGGAACCAGTGGGTCAGCTGGCCGTGACGGCCGGCCATCACCATGTGTACGCCGCGGCGTTTGAGCTCGCGGTGCAGCTCACCCACCATGCTCATCACGCTGATGTCCTGATGGGTAAAGCAGGAGACGGCATCGATCACCAGACAGCGCGGGTTGTGCGGATCCTGAACCAGCTGGGCCAGCACCCGGCGTTTGAAGTAAGGGGCATTGAAATAGGTGAGCGGCGAGTTGAAGCGATAAAGCAGCAGTCCTGGCACGCTGTGCACATGCTCGTTGTTGCCCAGGGTGCGCACCACCCCTTCTTCATCTATGCCGAGCAGCTGGTCGGTCGGGCGCATCACGTTGCGCAAGAACTGGAACAAGCCGAGCAGTACCGCCAGCGTAATACCTGGGATCACCCCCATCAGCAGTACGCTGGTAAAAGTGATCAGCGCCAGCGCAAAAGCGGCGCGGTCAGATTTGCGCAGTGCCCACAGGCTGCGAAAATCGGTCAGTGACAGGGAGGCCATCACCAGCACAACGCCAAGCGCGGCAGTAGGAATAAATTCCAGCGGCGCGGTGAGGGTGAAGGTCACCAGCGCGATGGCGCCGGCGGCGATAATAGAGACCAGCTGGCTCTTGCCACCGCTGGCGTCATTGACCGCGGTACGTGAATCGGCGCCACTGATGGCAAAACCCTGCGAGGCGGCCGCCGCCAGATTGGCCAGACCGAGCGCCCGAAACTCCTGATCGGCATCGACCTCATAGCCATTTTTGGCGGCAAAGCTGCGGGCGGTCAGCATCATCGACACGAAGCTCACCATGGCCAGGTTGAGCGCCGGCAGCACCAGATCGCGCAATAACCCGGGGGCAAATTGCGGAATCTGCAGCTCGGGGATCCCGGTGGGCACCGGCCCGATGGTCTCGATACCAATGCGCTTGAGCTGACCGGCCCACACCAGCAAAGCCGCCGCCGCCAGTGCCATCAGCGGCGCCGGCCAGTTGGGGCGCACCCGGCGGCAGACCAGCAGGATCAGCAGGGTCAGCAGGCTCATCACCAGCGTGGGCAGATGGGTGTGGGTGAGGTAGTCGAGACTGTGCAGCAACCGCTCAATCAAGTACTTCTCGTTGTAGGTAAACCCCATGATGCGTGACAGCTGGCCGACCATGATGGTGATGGCCACACCGTTGAGTAGTCCCATCAGAATGGGACGTGACAGAAAGTCAGCCAGCACCCCCAGATGAAAACGACTGGCGATTAAACACCAAAAACCGGTCATGGCGGTCATGGTCATCACCAGTTGCCAGTGCTTGACCGGATCGCCCGCCGCCAGCGGGGCCACAACGGCATAGAGTACGGCGCAGGTGGCGGCATCCGGGCCGATGATCAGCTGGCGCGATGAGCCAAACAGGGCATAGACCACCATGGGCAGGATGCAGGAGTAAAGGCCGACCACGGCGCCGACTCCGGCCAGCTCGGCATAGGCGATGGCCACCGGCAGGGCGACGGCCGCGACCGACAATCCGGCGCGCACGTCGGGGACGAACCAGTGACGCTGATAGTTCAGCAAGGCCGCAAGGCCGGGAAACCAACGGGTCAGAGAGAAGAAGTCACGCATAAGAGAGTTTCATACAACGAAGCGCCCAGTGTGCCCAATAGTGTCATGCAATTGCAATGATGCCGGCTACGGCGCCGGCCAGTGCACCTTCAGTTTGGGCCAGATTTGCTGCCAGCGCTTGCGCTCTACCCGCTCACAGAACACGGCGGGAGGTTGCAGACATTGGGGATTGGGGGCAACCGCCAGTGACCAGTTGAGAGCCAGTCCATAAGGCGCGCAGAGCTCAAGCTCATCGTTATCGAGCAGCCGGACACCCACACAGGTCGGCAACTCGACCCAGCGCGAAAACGCCTCGGCTGAGCTAGTAAAGGGGGCCACGCCTTGGCGCAGGTGCATGCGTGCCTGATTGCGCACTTCCCAAGGTAAGGGGAGCAGACTGCGCGCCGTCATCTCGATGCGCGGCTCATCACTGCCATCAGGATCGCCACTGTCGAGATAGATAAGGTCTATATCGTTTAATGCGGTGGGCTTGGCATAACCGTGCAGATGATCCCAAATAAGATTGCGCACAAACCCGGCAGCCAGGTACCAGTCAGGAAGTGCCAGCTCGCGGGCGGCCTGTAGGCAGGCCATGTGCAGAGCAGAGGCCCGCAGCAGATCGCAGGTACGGGCCGCAAACTGCTCAGGCGTTGGCATGACGGCTTAACCACACCTCGATATAGCTGCAACTGGGAATAATGGTTAGCCCCTCGGCCTGGGTCCACTCATAGAAGGCGCGGGCTAGCTTGTCAGCGAGCCCCATGCTGCGAAGGGCGGGCGGAACAAAGGTATTGAACGCTTCAACCGTGGTGCCATCCACCCTGCGATAACGCAATCTGGCCTCTTCGCCGTTGATGTGGCAAGCAAACTGACGCAGCTCTTGCTGATGCACGATCTCGCTCATGGTCACTCCTGCAAAGACAAAGGCAAACCTCTAGAGAATGGCCCGATGTCAGCGGCAAGTCCACCCTGCGAGCTACCAGCAGCGCTCGAGCAGGGCCAATAGCTCGTCCCGATCAGCATCTTTGCGGTTAAACAGCAGCGCCCCATCATTGATGGCAAGGTCACGGATTTCACTTAGTAGCGAGCGATCGGTCAGGCCCGCTTCGCGCAAGGTGCGCGGCAGCTTGACCCGCTCCCAGAGCCGATCCCTAAGTGCCTCAATGGCCTTGATGGCGGCGGCCGGTCGCTGCTCGGCAGGGCACTTGGCGTAAACCTCGCTACCCGAGAGCGCCAGTAGCAGACGGTCGAGAGCGGGGTCAATACCGGGGCGGTTATAGTCCAGCACCCAGGGCAGAAACAGGTTCATGCACAGGCCATGGGGCAGGTGACAGCGGGCGCCAAGACTGTGGCCGAGGGCATGCACCAGCCCGACCATGGAGTTGGAAAACGCCATGCCAGCCAGCGTCGAGCCTTGGGCCAGTTCAAGACGCAAGCTGGCATCGGTCGGGTTATCGAGGATGGGCGGTAGCGCATGGGCAATTTTTTCGACCGCCATCAGCGCCAGCGCCTCGCTGACCGGATTGGCGCTGTTGCCCATCAGGGCCTCAATGGCGTGGGTCATGGCATCCATCGCGGTTGCCGCAGTGATCCCAAGCGGCAGAGACAGGGTCAGGCGCGGATCGAGTACGGCGAGATTAGGCAGCAGGAAGGGTGAGGTAAACGGCACCTTGCGACCGCTCTGCTCATCGCGGATCACGGCAACCTGGGTCACTTCCGAACCGGTGCCGGCGGTGGTGGGCAGTACTGCCAGCGGGCGCAGTGGCCGGGTTAGCAGATCGGCGCCGGACCAAGCCAGCAGATTGTCCTGATGCTCATCCATAGAGACCAAAATGTTGACCGCCTTGGCGGTGTCGATGACCGAGCCGCCACCTAACGCAATCAGCGAATCACAGCCGAGGCGCAGATAACGGGCGGCGATGCGCTGCACCACATCGGTGGAGGAGTCGGGCGGTACATCATCCTCAATGGCGAGCGGCACCAGTGCGCCGGCACCAAGAATATCAAACACCCGCTCGGCCAGACCGGTGGCGCGCAGCCCCTTGTCGGTCACCAGCAGTGGTCGCTCGGCACCGAGCGCGGCCATGGCTGCCGGTAGCTGCTCGATGGCGGCCT
The DNA here is from genome assembly GCF_900156095.1 of Aeromonas sp. RU39B. GTDB lineage: Bacteria > Pseudomonadota > Gammaproteobacteria > Enterobacterales > Aeromonadaceae > Aeromonas. The sequence goes on along the minus strand of NZ_FTMJ01000006.1, from coordinate 63,807 downwards.
CACCGACCAGCAATTTGACCGGGCAGAAAAACTCGTAATAGCGACTGTGACGCATGGCGGTCTCCTTATGAGATCAGCAGGCCAAGACAGATGGATGAAGCGCGCTGCAATTTGCGCTGGGGCGCGCGATAGTGGCGCAGCAGCGGCCGAGCAAGAAAGGCAGGCAGCAGTAAGGATTCGAGCGTCTCAAGGGCGCGAACCAGATGCATGGCAGCCGTCAAATCCCCCTCCACGCTGACCCGGCCTTCGCAAAAGCTCTGGTTGATACCAAGGCGAAAACCGAGCACCGCCAAGGCCACATCAGGGTGTTTGAAAGTGAGCGTGAGCGTGGGGGTGGCGCGGCTGGCGCGCCAGCGCTCTCCCTGTTTTTCCAGGGTCAGGCCACTTCGCAGGCCCCGGGTGCCCAAATGCAGGCAAAACCCGTCGGGCAGATGGCGCAGTTCGCTGTGCACCACCGGATCGACGCGGGCGGCCCGCGCCAGCGTGCGACCAACGCCCCATAGCAGGACAGCGAGCAGCAGTCGCTTGATGCGCCAGGTCAGGGAGTAGAGCGGTACGGGCAGGGGACGGCTCATGTTGGGCTCCTCGCGATGGTATGCCAGAACAGGGTAAAGGCGGCGCTGCGCCACTGGTCATCGCTGGCTCGCTCGGGCTCGGCGACAAACAGGGCAGCGCAGGAGAGCAGTTGCCCCTGACAGACTTCGAGTAACAGGGGCTGCGGGCAGTCGGTCAGGCAACCTTGGCGCACCCCTTGGTCCAGCAGGCGCGGCAAAAACGGCAAGGTTTCACCGATGATGCGGGTGCGCAGGGCCAGCGGCAGGGCGGGCGAGTGGAAAAAACCGAGCAAAAAACGTAGCTCGCGCGGATGGGCCAGCAGCCAGTCGAGCGTGGTATCCCAGTAGTGCCGGGCGGCATCACACAGCGTCACCTGTTCTTCCGGCGCAGGCAGAGCCGATGCCAGACGCTGCTTGACCTCTTCATAGAGCGCCTGGATCAGCAGCTCTTTGCTGGCAAAGTGGTGAAACAGGGTACCGGTCGCAACCCCTGCGGCCTTGGCGATGCGTGCAGTGGCTGCACCCGCCGTCCCCTCTTCGGCACACAGGGTCAGGGCGGCATCTAAGATCTGGCTGCGTTTGTCTTGCATGGGCCACCCTAGCGCAGGAACAGCCACAACATCAGTCGCTGCACCCAGCCGTAGGGCGGATGGATTAGCGAGCCGGTGGTGAAGCGTCCGCGCAGCAGGACCGTCTTGGCCTTGGAGAAGGTGAGAAACCCCTCGTGGCCGTGGTAGTGGCCCATGCCTGAAGCGCCGATGCCACCAAACGGCACATCGTCGGCTGCGACCTGGAACAGGGTCTCGTTGATGGCCATACCGCCGGCATGTACCTCGCGGATCACTCGCTGCTGCAAGGTCGGCTCGAAGCTCATCAGATAGCAGGCGAGCGGCCGCGGCCGCGCCCGGATATAAGCGATCGCCTCATCAATGCTGTCATAGGGCACCAGCGGCAGCAGTGGCCCGAAGATCTCTTGCTGCATCAGCTCGCACTGCTCGGGCACGTTCCACACCAGTTGTGGTAGCAGACGATGATTCGCCTCATCCCGGGCGGGCTCGGCCGCGCTGGCAACCTTGGCGCCAAGCGCCTGTGCCTCTGTCAGCCAGCGACATAGGCGCTGATAATGGGCCTCACTCACCACCGAGCTGTAGTCGGGGCTTGCCAGCCCTTTGGGATAGCGGCGTGCAAATGCCTGCTGAAACGCTGCCACAAACGCCTCTTCCTGACCGCGTGGCAGCAGGATGTAATCGGGCGCCACGCAGATCTGGCCAGCATTGAGGCACTTGCCATAGATAAGCCGCTCGATGGCCAGCGCCAGTGGCATATCCGGTGCAATCAGACAGGGTGATTTGCCACCGAGCTCAAGCGTGACCGGCGTCAGGTTGCGGCTGGCTGCCTCCATCACCTTACGCCCGACGGCGGTGGAGCCGGTAAAGAGCAGATGATCAAACGGCAGGGCGCTGAACGCGGCGGCCACATCCGGCCCCCCTTCCACCACCGCTACTTCGTCGGGAGCAAAGCAGTCGGCCAGCAGAGCGAGCAGCACGGCATTGGTTTGCGGGGTAAATTCTGACAGCTTGATCATGGCCCGGTTGCCTGCCGCCAGAGCGGTGATCAGCGGGCCGATGCTCAGCATCACCGGGAAATTCCACGGCACCATGATGCCGACCACTCCAAGCGGTTGGTAGTGAACGCTGAGACTGGCCGGCGCCAGCAGCAACCCGCTGTGGCGGCGGCTCTGTTTCATCCAGCGGCCAAGACGGCGGTGGGTGTAGTTGATCTGCTGAATGCAGGGGAGCACATCGGCGATCAGCGAGTCTTGCGAACTGCGCTGACCATAATCTTGTGACAGAGCCTGACACAGGGCATCCCGGTTGGCCAACAGCTGGGTTTTAAGGCGCGTCAGTGCGCTGCGCCGCTGGTGCAAATCAGGGAAGGGGGCGGTATCAAAGGCGCTGCGCTGTGCCTGAAACAGGGACTCTAACGTGTGAGTCGTAAAGTGTGGGGCTTGGGTCATGAGGGCTCCAGCCAAAAACCGACTGATTAGTCGGTTAAAAGGTTAGTCGCCGGTTAAACAACTGTAAAGCGTCAGGGCGTGCTGGGGCGAAGCTGGACACAAAATGCGCAATAAAGAGCGGAAGAAGTGTGTGATCCCACACAGTTTTGTGATAAATCCCTTTGAAGCTGACACGGGCGGGATTAGCTTTTTCACATCTAAATACCTATAAGGAGATAGGCCATGACTCTGGATCTGAATTCACTGCTTGCCAAAGTGGATGACGTGATTGACCGCATGCCGGAGAGCTTCAATACCTACGAATTGGCGCAGCGGCTCTCGGCGCTCCATCCGGCTGACTATTTTGCGGCCGGCAATGCTCTGGCCCAAGATACTCCGAAAGGCGCCCTCAACGCGCTGCACCAGAGCATCGCCGAGCGTCTTGCTCATAGCGAGCGGGTGATTGAAGGGGCGCATCTGCCCTGCACCACCCCTTGGGGCGAGCGCAGCAGCTCTCCGCGCTGGCATCGAAAACACTGAGAACGCGCATCGCAAGCGTTGCGACCAGCCACACTGTGTATTCCAAAACAGAGGGCCCCACTGCGGGGCCCTCTGTGGTTATTGTGGCTGCGCCTCGCCGTGCGCTTGATAGCAGCCTTCCACCGCAGTGCGGATAAGCTCCAACGCGGTGTGCGGGCAAGGGGGCAGCTCATCGTCACAGTGACCAAGCGGCGTGACCCGTTCGCCCCATTTGAGCAGTGCGGCTCCCCAGGTGAGGCCTGCACCAAAGGCGGCGGTGAGCAGGTAGCTGTTTGGCTCAACCCGACCCTGCTCGAGCGCTTCGCACAGGGCGATGGGCACGGTGGCTGCCGAGGTGTTGCCATACTGCTCAATGTTGACCATCACCTTGTCCATGTCGGCATTCATCCGTCTGGCCAGGGTTTCGATAATGCGGATATTGGCTTGATGGGGCACGATCAGACCGATCTGCTCTGGCGCAATACCGGCTTGCTCTAGCACACAACCGGCCGCTTCACCCATGCCGCGCACGGCGCGCTTGAAGATCTCCTGACCTTCAAAATTGAAGGTAAACAGCCCGTCCACATCGGCAAAGCGCACCCGATCCGAGCCAAAGTTCGGCACATGCAGGATCTCGCGAGCCTCACCATCACAGCCCAGTTTGCTGGCCAGTAATCCGCTGGGCTGCTCGCTCGCTTCGACCACCACGGCTCCGGCGCCATCACCAAACAGGACGGCGGTATCGCGGCGAGCCCAGTCGAGCAGATAGGTCAGACGCTCGGCACCGATCACCAGCACCTTTTTCATCATGCCGGTCTGGATCAGTGAGGTAGCGACCGACAGGGCGTAGACAAAGCCACTGCAGGCGGCATTGAGATCAAACACGGCGGCGCGGCCGGCGCCGAGTTTTTTCTGCACCGCCGAGGCGGCGCTCGGCAGCAGGGTATCGGGGGTCGCGGTGGCAAGGATGATGCCATCGAGATCGCTGGCGTTTAGCCCTGCACAAGCCAGTGCGCGGCGGGCGGCCAGGGTGGCCAGATCCGAGGTGCTCACATGGGAAACCCGGCGCGCCTTGATCCCGGTGCGTGGATAAATCCACTCGTCGGAGGTGGCCATGATGGTGGCAAGATCATCGTTGGTCAGAACGGCAGGAGGCAGGCATTTGCCCCAGCCGGTGATAGAGGCATAAGTCATCGAAACACCGCTTGGTTGAGGGTCTACCACAGAGCGACAAGGCACAAACTGGGCAGATCTGGGGTGAAAGTGGGGCGATTATGCCGAAAACGGAATGACCTGTCATAAACCGGACCATGACTTCAGAGCCAGCTCACGAACTGGTAGTCTCTTCTTTTGTGTCACCGCATCGGAGCCATCATGCCCAATCTCAACCTGCTGCCAACGCTCAAGGTGTTGCTCGAAACCCGCAACGTCAGCCGGGCGGCCGAGTTGCTGCATCTGAGTCAGCCCTCCATCAGCAAACAGCTCGCGCAGCTGCGCCGGGAGTTTGGCGATGCGCTGCTAGTGCGTGAAGGGCAGCGCTGGCTGCTGACCCCGCGTGCCGAGCTGCTCGCCGGACAGCTGGCCACGCCACTGGCTTCCCTAGAGCGGCTCTATGACCCGCCCGCCTTTGATCCGGCTGCGTGCACCCGGGTCTTTCGTCTGGCCTCGTCGGACTATGTGGCCCAGCATATTCTGCCGGAGATCTGCGCCGCATTGGCCGCGCAGGCACCGCGTGCCGCCATCGCATATCAGTTGTGGGATAAAGAGCAGTTGCCGCGTCTGTGGGAGCTTGAACTCGATCTGGTCTCGACCATCACCGAGGAGGTGCCCGAGCAGATCTGTGGCCGCGCCCAAGGGGAAGACAGGTTAGCGGTGCTGATGGGGGCGCACCATCCGCTCGCCGGGCAGCGTCTGTCACTCGATGACTATCTAGCCTGGCCGCATCTGCAGGTCAGTGGTGGTGGTGACAAGGATTCACCGGTCCTGGCGGTGCTCGGCCCCCTTGGCCGTGAGCGGCGCTGGTTTGCCCATGTACCCTTCTTTCAGGCGGCGGTGGAGATTTTACTGCGTACCGACTGCTTGCTGACCACCCCGGCTCACATCGCCTGGCAGCTGGCACGAGATCATGCACTGACCTTTACCGACCTGCCGTTTGCCACCGCGCCGCAGCAGTATCATCTGCTGTGGCACCGTCGCCATCATCAGGACCCGGCGCACCGCTGGCTGCGCGAACTTGCCTGGCCGCTGCTGAGCGGTCATCTGCAAGATGGTGTACGCGAGAGCAGTCGCATACTGAGCGCCTGACGGTCATATGTATAGCTAATGGGTATGGCTCGTATAACTTACTTTCATTTTGTGCATGGTTTGGCGCGATCTACCCTGAGGCTCTGTCTGGTATCAAGGTATTTGCATTATGGAGTTCAGTAGCTGGCTGCCATTAGCCGCCATCTGTGTCATGGGGGCCATCAGCCCCGGTCCGAGCCTTGCGCTCATCATTCGCAACACGGTCGGTGGCGGACGCGGCAATGGTGTGGCCACCGCACTGGGCCACGGTTTTGGTGTCGGGCTGTATGCCCTGATCACCGCCATGGGATTGGCCATTTTGATCACCCGCACGCCGCTGCTGTTTGATGTGATTCGCTACGGCGGCGCCGCATTTCTGGCCTGGCTCGGTGTGCGCGCCTTGCTGGCCAAGTCGGATGGTGCTGCACCCGGTGAGCACCAGAGCGGCTCACGGCGCGGCGCGTTGGAAGGCTTTATGGTGGCGTTTCTCAACCCGCAGCTGGCCATCTTCTTTATCGCCCTGTTCAGCCAGTTTGTGCACCAGAACACCGGCTGGCGTGAAGGCGGCATCATGATGATGACGGCCGGTGGCATTGATGCCATCTGGTATGTGCTGGTGGCGTTAGGGCTCTCTCACGGGCCGGTACTGGCCTGGCTTGGGCGTAAAGCGAGTGTCATTAACAAGGCCAGCGGTGTGGTGCTGCTGGGGCTGGCGTTGAAAGTGGTGCTGTAAAGCTGCTTTTTTAAAGCATCTTTGTGCTGTGAACTTACGCAGGATCAAGGCGGGCAGGCGAAGATGGGGCTAGACTGCGCCCCATTTTTCCCAGCCCGTCTTTTTTTTCATGCACAGCGAACGCCTTGAACTGCTGGCTCCGGCCAAGAATCTGGAGTACGGCATTGAAGCCATCAATCACGGTGCCGATGCCGTCTATATCGGCGGTCCGGCCTTTGGTGCGCGCAGCGCCGCCGGTAATTCAGTGGCCGATATCGAGGCGCTTTCCCGTCATGCCCACCGTTATGGCGCCCAGGTGTTCGTTGCCTGCAACACCTTGTTGTTTGATAACGAGCTGGAGGCGGCCAGCCGCATGGCTCATGAGATCTATCAGGCCGGTGCCGATGCCCTGATTATTCAGGACCTTGGCCTGTTGCAGTGTGACCTGCCGCCAATTGCCCTGCATGCCAGCACCCAGACCGACAACCGCACGCCCGAGAAGGTGAAGTTTTTGCAAGATGTCGGTTTCTCTCAAGTGGTGCTGGCCCGCGAGCTGTCGCTTGAGCAGATTCGCGCCGTTCGAGGCGCCACCAACGTCCAGCTGGAGTTCTTTATCCACGGCGCCCTGTGCGTCTCATACAGCGGCCAGTGCAACATCAGTTATGCCCGTACCGGCCGCAGTGCCAACCGTGGCGAGTGCGCCCAGTTGTGCCGCCTGCCCTGCACGTTGCAGACGCCGGGGGGGGAGGTGCTGGTGGCGGATAAGCATCTTTTATCACTCAAAGACATGGATCAGAGCCGCAATCTCGAGGCGCTGATCGATGCCGGTATTCGCTCGTTCAAGATAGAGGGGCGGCTTAAAGAGCTCGGTTATGTCAAAAACGTCACCGCCTGGTATCGCCAGAAGCTCGATGCGATTTTGACCCGGCGCAGTGACCTGGCGCCCGCCTCGGCTGGTCGCTGCAGTTACGCATTTACTCCTAATGTGCAAAAGAGCTTTAACCGTGGCAGCACCGATTATTTCCTGCATGGGCGCCATATCGATATCGGTTCACCCGATACGCCAAAATCCCTCGGTGAGCCGCTGGGGCGTGTAAAACGCGTCACCCGCAGCGGGATTGAGCTCGATTCCGGCGAGCAGATCAACAACGGTGATGGGGTGGCGTTTTTTAATCCCAAAGGTGAGCTGGTCGGTGCCCGGGTGAACGAAGTCAAACAGGGGGAGCTGCGCTTTAACGAGCCGCTGCGTGGTCTCAAAGCGGGCAGCGAAGTTTATCGTAACCATGATCAGGCCTTTAGCCGTTTGCTTGAGAAAAAAAGCAGTGAGCGGCGCATCGCCCTTGATGCGGTGCTCACGGTAAGTGACAGCAGCTTGTCACTGCAATTGACTGACGAGCAGGGCAAGAGCGTGACCTGCAGCGTGACCGGCGAGTTTGCGCTGGCCGATAATCCGGAGCGCGCCATCGCCCAGTGCCGCGAGCAGCTTGCCAAGCTTGGCAACACCATCTTTAGCGCCCGAGCCATCGAGCTTATCTGGGATGCGCCGCGCTTTATTGCAGCAGGCGTGCTCAATGGCCTGCGCCGCGAGGCGGTCGAGCAACTCGATCAAGCCCGGGTGATGCAGTGGAAGCGCCCTAAGCGACGCATCGCGCTAAAAGAGGCGATCTATCCGGCCAAGCGCTTGAATTATCTCGGTAATGCGCTTAACCAGGCGGCCGTGGCCTTCTTTCAGGAGCATGGGGTTGGTCGTGTCGCGCCCGCCTTTGAGGCCAAGCAAGAGGAAGGCGAAGTGATGCTGATGATCACCAAGCACTGCATTCGCTACAGCCAGAATCTGTGCCACAAGCAGCACCCGGAGATTAAGCCTGAGCCGCTTGAGCTCAAAATGGGCAAAGACACCTTCCGCTTGCGCTTTGACTGTGTGCGCTGCGAAATGCAGGTGATGGGCAGCTTGAAGCGCTGATGAGTAGAGAGACAAAAGGAGCCAATTTGGCTCCTTATCTTTTTATGATGTGTATGTGCAAAAGGGGCTTAGTTGCGGCACTGTCAATCGTCGTAATGTCCTCTGCACTGAATCACCACGATAGCATCTGCGTCAACGGCATAGACCAGGCGATGTTCGCTATCGATCCGGCGTGACCAGTAACCGGATAGCGTCAGTTTGAGCGGCTCGGGTTTACCTATTCCTTCAAACGGCGTTCGCGTGGTGGCCTCAAGCAGCGTGTTGATACGTTTGAGCATCTTCTTATCAGTCTGCTGCCAGTACAGGTAATCATCCCAACTGGTTGATACAAAGGTAATCTTCATTCTTGCAGTAGTTCGCGCTCAATCGCATTTCCTGCCTTGTGCTCGGCAATTCCCTGCATCAGACGTGCGGCATTTTTCGGTGAGCGCAGCAGATGGGCTGTCTCTTGCAGCGCATTATATTCGGCAAGACTCATCATGATGACTGGCTCGGCACCCTGTCGGGTGATCATCACTGGTGCGCAATCATTGGTGACACTGTCCATTGTCTCTGCCAAATGTTGGCGCGCCTGGCTGTAGTTAATCGCGTACATATGTGCAGTCCCCGGTAATTTTGTACGCATTATTGTACGTGTTGCGCCGAAGGCGCGCAAACTTCGTACCTCAACACGGCCGTTACCCATCCGGTCCGGCCTGTCGCTGGTTTTACCCGCAGGCAATGCCTTCCAGCGTTAACAGTGCCCGTTTGATTGCCAATCCTCCCGCATAACCGGTCAGGCTGCCGTTGGCACCGATCACTCGGTGGCACGGCACGATCACCGACAATGGATTACGGCCATTGGCTGCCCCCACGGCGCGGCTGGCGGTCGGTTTGCCGATAAGCTCGGCCAGCTCACCATAACTGCGGGTCTCGCCATAGGGAATGGTGGTCAGCGCCTGCCAGACCCGTTGCTGGAACTCGGTTCCCTGGGCGGCGCAGGGCAGCGTAAAGGCGCGTAGCCTACCGGCGAAATACGCTGAAAACTCGGCAAGATAAGGTGCCAGCGCAGGCGGGTCAATCTGCCACTCTGGCTCGATGGCGCACGCCTGTGGCCCATCTTGAAATTCTACCCGGCACAAGCCGTGGCGGTTGATAACGACCAGCAGCGGGCCGCAGGGGGTGGGCAGCAGATCATAGCGGATCATGGGAAGCTCCTGTTGAATTGGGGTGTGTGGCGCTGTGCCAAAGCCAGCTCGCGGCGTAAGCGCGCCAGGGCCGCCAGGCGTGGGCGCGTTCGGTAAGTGCCTGCGCGCTCAGACGCGTGCCCGGCTCCAGCGCCTTTTGCAGCACCAGATCGCTGGCGGGAAATGCATCGGGATCGCCGCAGCGAAGACGCCAGTAAGCAACCGTCCACGGGCCGATCCCCGGTAGCGCCAACAACTCGGCATCACTGGCACTGTCCAGATCCAGACCATTGCTGATGGCCGCACCGAGCGCCTTGAGCGTGCGAACCCGACTGCCGGGCAGCCCTAGCCCATCAAGATTCATGCACTGCAGCTCAGATGCGGTGGGCAGTGCCGGCGCACCACACTGCTCGGCGCGCCGAGCCACCAGCCGCCCCAGTATGGTCACCGCGCCCTTGACCGAGATCTGCTGGCCGATAATGGCGCGCAGCATGACCTCATGACGATTCCAGCCACCTGGCAGGCGCAGGCCAGGCGTCGCGTGCAGATGCGCAGCCAATGCCGGGCAGGCGGCAAGGTGCGACAGCACGGGCGCCGGGTCTGCATCAAGGTCCCACATATGGCGCACCCGATACATCAGCTCGGGCAGCTGAGCCGGCGTCGCCCCGGCGAGTGTCAGCTCAAGATTGTGCCCTTTGCCCGCTTGCACGGTGAGCGTGACTACCTGTTCGCTGCTGTGAATATGGCGCACATAGGAGTGACTGCTCACCTCCTCAATGCCCTTGATGGCGCGGGCGCGAAAGAACGATAGCATGGCGGGCCAATCGTACGGGGGACGGTAGGCCAGGCGCAGCGTGAGCGTGTCAGCGGCAGCAATGGCTGGCAATGTGCGGCGAATCGCACTCGGCGCCATGCCGTAAGCGTTCAGCCACGCATCATTAAAGCGGCGCAAGCTACCAAAACCGGCTGCGAACGCGATCTCAGTGATCGCAAGCGGAGTGTCAGTGAGCAGTTGCTTCGCCAGCAACAAGCGGCGGGTTTGCTCGATGTGCAGCGGCGAGACACCCAGATACTGCTCGCATTGCCGGCGCAGCGTGCGCGCCGTGACGCCGCTTTGTGCAGCAAGTTGTTCAAGCGAGCTCTCTGCTAACTCACCGCGTGACATAGCGCGAAGCGCTACCCCAAGCGTACCGGGTAATGCCCGCCACTGCGCCGGGGCGAGCTCCGGCCGGCAACGCAGACATGGGCGCAGGCCCGCTTGCTCGGCCGCTGCCGCCGAAAAGAAGTAGCGCACATTGCGCTCAAGCGGCGGCCTGGCAGGGCAGACCGGACGGCAGTAGATGCCGGTAGTGAGCACGCCGGTAAAAAAGCGGCCATCAAACCGGGCATCGCGTGCGAGCCTTGCGGCGTGGCACTGAGCATCGCTTAAATCGGGTTGGGGCAAGGGGGACATGGCCTCTCTCCATGGCAGTTCAGCTTGCAGCATAGGGGCGTGCCGCTGCAGAGACTAGCCAAAAACGGACAGCAATTAAAACAAAAGCCATCGCCAGACCGGCGCTGCTGTGCGAGGGTAGGAGACACCACACAGGGAGGAGTGAGCATGGCAGGAGCGGCGCGCGCTGGCGCACTTATTTATGTATCGGATCTCGCGCGGCAGATCCGCTTTTATCAAACCCTGCTCGGGATGCAAGTGTTGCATCACGCAGATGATTACGCCGTGCTGGAAAACGCAGATACCCAGCTGGTGCTGCATAGCATCCCTGCGCCTTATGCAGACAAGGTGGTGGTGCACAATCCGCCACAGATCCGTGAAACGAGTGCCATCAAGCTGTTTTTCTCAGTCAGCAGTCTGGCGCAAGCAGAAGTGAAGGCGGCCGATCTCGGCGGCGGATTATTACCCGCGCAGTGGAGCGGGCCGGGCTTTGTCATGCGAAACGGGTTTGATCCGGAAGGGAACGTGTTGCAGCTGCGCGAATGGCTCGCTGAATCGACAGAATAGATCACAGGGCTGCCCGGGCAGCCCTGTGATGACCTCAGATGATTACCCGAGGTAGCGACTTTCCAGATGGCGGCGTAGCCAATGTGGGTTCAGCGCTTCGCCGGTGGCGCGCTCGAGCAGGGTATCGGTTGGCAGCAAGCTGGCCTGTGACCAGACATGCTTGCCGAGCCAGTTGAAGATCTCGGGCAGCCGGCCGCTTGAAACCAGCTCGCCAAGGGGGCCCAGTTCGCGCTCCAGTGCAAAGCGCAGTTGGGCCGCCATCATGGCGCCGAGCGTATAGCTTGGGAAATAACCGAACGAGCCATCTGTCCAGTGAATATCCTGCAGGCAGCCATCGGTGAAGTTGCCTTCGGTCGAGAGCCCCAGCCAGTGGCGCATCTTCTCGTCCCACAGCGCCGGAATGTCGTCAACCTCGATCACACCTTCCATCAGATCACGCTCCAGCTCATAGCGCAAAATGATGTGGGCCGGATAGGTGACTTCGTCGGCATTGACCCGGATGTAGCCCGGCTGTACCCGGTTATACAGGCGTGTCAGGTTGCCTGTCTCCAGCGCCGGTTGCTGGCCGAAATAGTGCTGGATGCGCGACGTGAGCAGTGACAAAAATGCCGGGTGGTGACCAAGCTGCATTTCACAAAACAGACTCTGGCTCTCGTGTACGCCCATTGAACGCGCTTCGCCCACCGGCTGATCGAGCCACTGGCGCGGCAGGCCTTGTTCGTAACGGCCATGGCCGGTTTCGTGCACGATCCCCATCAGGCTAGAGACAAACTCCGCATCGTTATAGCGGGTGGTCATGCGCACATCGGTCGGGACACCGCCGCAGAAGGGGTGGGTGCTCACATCCAGTCGACCATGCTCGAAATCAAAGCCGAGCAGGCCCATCACCTCACGCCCGAGCGCTTCCTGGCTGGCAATCGAAAACGGCCCAATCGGTTCTTGCGGCTGGCTGCCTTGCTGGCGCTGGGTGACCTGGCGGATCAATCCCGGCAACCAGCCGGTCAGCTCGCCAAAAATGTTGTCCAGACGAGCGACCGTCATGCCCGGCTCGTAGAGCGCCAGCATGGCATCGTAAGGGCGCAGCCCCAGCGCATCACCGCGCCGGTTGGCGACCTCCCGTGACAGACGCACCACCTCGCGAAAATTCTCGGCAAAACCGGCCCAGTCGTTACGCGGACGCTGGCTGCGCCAGGCATGCTCGCAGCGGCTACCGGCCAGCGAGAGCGCTTCGACCAGCTCCCCCGGCAGCAAGGTGGCATCGCGCCAACGGCGGGTGATTTCGACCAGATTGGCTTGCTCTGCAGCGTTGAGGGACTCCTGCTCGGCCGCGGCAATCCAGTTGGCCAGCTCGGGGGCAGTCTGGCGCTCGTGCAGCATCAGCTTGAGCTCGGCCAGCGCCTCAGCGCGTGCTTCGTTGCCGCCAGCAGGCATCATGGTGGCCTGATCCCAGCCGCAGATCGCCGCCAGATGTTGCAGCCGATAGATACGGCGCTGGTGTTGCTGAAGTTTCTGATAGGACATGGTGAACGTTCCTTGTGAGTGGTCAGCCAAGACGGCGCATATGGCGTTCGCGGTTCTCGGCTTTCTTGCGGTCGCTTTTTCTTAGCAGCACATAGAGAGCGCCACTGCCGCCATGACGCCGCTCTGCGCTGTGGATGGCCATCACCTCGGGGATATGCGGCAGCCAGGCGCTGACATAACTTTTCAGCAGCGCCTGCGGCTGGCTGCGCTCGCCCTTGCCGTGCAGGATCAGCACCGAGCGGATATCGCGCTCCAGACAGTCGCGCACAAATTGCAGCAACACCATGCGCGCCTCGCGCAGTGTGTGCTGGTGCAGATCGAGGCTGGCTTGCAGCTCATATTTACCAAGGCGCAGCTTCTTGTAGACCCCTTCCTGCACCCCATCACGCTTAAAGCCCACCAGCGAGTCGGGGCGCAGCATATCGATGGCCTCCATGGTGAGGTAATCGAGCGCCGCGCCGCTATCGCGCATGGCTGCCTCACGGCGAGCCAGCTGGGCGTCGCTCGGTGCATGATGACCCGGTTGCAGCAGGACGCGATCTGTCGTGAGTGGTTTAACCCCGCTCATCTCCTGCATAAACAGCTGGTTCTCGTCGTGGTGATCGTCAGTGGGCACGGCGTTAGTTCCTGACATGGCGATATGAACTTCATCAATGAGGATGACTCAATGATACGATCTGCCGCTGGCAGGACAAGAGGCCGTGAATCGGATGGCCACTCAGTGAGCACTCTTACTCGCGGACGTCAGCAGATGCAGTGTATAGCCCTTCTGTTTTAGTGCACTGAGCAGGCCGTGCGGGCCATACAGGTGCAGTGCGCCGACGACCACAAAGCTGCGATCAGGCAGCGTGGGAATCTTCTGCAACCAGCGCTGGTTGCGCTCAATGAGCAGGGTTTGCTCCAGCCAGGTTTGTAACTCGGGAGGGCCCAGCTCTTCTTTGAGCAGTGCCGCCAGTCGTTTGCTGTCATTGTTTTGCCAGGCGTTCATCACCTCGTTAAAGCTCTGGCGAAAATCGGTCAGCTCATCCAGGGTGCTCTGCAGCATGGCGCTTTGGTAAGGCTCGACGCTGGCAAGATAACCGAGTTGCTCACTAAATCCTTCCAGTCCCACCACGGGCAGTTGGCGCTCGTGTGCCGAGGCCAGAAAGTGGCTATCGACGCCAAGGTCTGGCGAAAAGCCGCTACGGACCATGGCGGCCTGGGTCAGGGTGAGAGCGACCGACCAGGGCTTGAGCTGATCGAGCGCCTGCATCGGTACTTGCCACGTGGCGGCTGCCTCTTGGGTGCGCTGATACAGCGCCGGGTCTAACACGCTCTTGAGCGTTTGCCCGCTGGGCAGGCGGGTCAGCGTGCCCATCCTGGCTATCTCGTCCGGAGGGACGCTGTTTAAGTCTACCTCGACCACCAATTGGCGACTCTGTTGCCAGCACGATGTGATCACCGCTGGCAACGGATAGAGCGACTCTGTGCCGGCATGGATAGAGCCCATCAACCAAAGCGTCTGTCCCTCTTTGTTCAGCTCATAGAAGGCTGGCTCGGCCAACAGCAGCCGTGGCACCAGCAGCAGAGGTAGCCAAAGTGAGTAACGCAGAAATTTGATCATGAAAATCCTTAACTTATGTTGCACACTGCAAGACGTTGCTCTTTCGCGAAGAACCAGACAAAACGGAGTTGTCATGCCTCATGTGCGTTGTCGCGCCCTGTCCCAGCCGGATGTGGAGCGTTTGAGCCTTACCCTGATCGATGATCTGGCAGCCCTGCTGGGCAGTGATCCGGCCAATTTTACGCTGGAGCGGGTGGAGAGCACCTTTGTGTCGGGCGGCTGGCCGGTGCAGGCCAGCCCGATGATCGAGGTGGCCTGGTTTGCCCGTGATCAGGCGACCCAGGATGCGGCCGCCAAATTAATTACCACCCAGGTCAAGACCATCTGTGGTGAGCAGAGCCGGGTGGCCGTGATTTTCCAGCCCCTCGAGCGCAGCGCTTACTACAGCGATGGTCAGCACTTCTAGTCTCAGGCTGATTTCACCAGTAGCCGGTCCAGCCAGCAAGTAGGCAGCAGCCGGCGCAGCAGCGCAAACAGCCGGGTCGGGAAGGTGACCGGGTAGCGGGCACGCGGTCGGCGGCTGTTAAGCGCATGGAGCAGGGGAGGCAGGCAGGACTCCGGCGGCAGGGTAAAGCGGCCGCTCGGCCCCTCTTTTTCCAGCCGTTTGAGCGTCTGGCGATATGCCTTTTTGTGGCGGCTCTCTTTGGGGTCAATGTGGCGCAGGAAGGCGTCACGGGCATTGACCCGAAAGCGGGTGTCGATGGGGCCGGGCTCAATCAGGCTGACATGGACACCGGTGCCGGCAAGCTCAAGGCGCAGAGTATCGCTGTAGCCTTCGATGGCGAATTTGCTGGTGTTGTAAGCGCCGCGAAAACGCATGGCAACCAGCCCGAGAATTGAGCTGTTCTGGATGATGCGCCCTTCACCGGCGGCCAGCATGCCCGGCAGCACCTGCCGGATCAGATGGTGCCAGCCAATCAGGTTGGTTTCGAGTTGTTCGCGCAGCGCCTCGGTTGGCAGATCTTCGAGCGCCCCCGGCTGGCCGTAGGCGCCATTGTTAAACAGGCCATACAGCCGGCCGCCTGCGAGAAACAGAGCTTCAGCCACGCCGGCATCAATGCTGGCTGGATCAGCGAGATCGAGACGAATGGCCGTAAACCCCTCACGGCGTAGCCGGGCTGCGTCCTCTTCGCTGCGGGTGGAGGCAATAACGGAAAAACCGTGCTGACGAAGACCGTGGGCTGCGGCAAGGCCGATGCCGCTGGAGCAGCCGGTGATAAGGACGAAGCGTGACATGCTGGGGTTCCAACCATTCGGGGCAAATAGAGTGACCGTCCGTTGCCACAAATGCAACCGTCCGCTGGCTCGCGTCGGCGCTGCGGCGTAAAGTCATAAAAGTGTCACAGAAAGTTCCAATAATTGGCGCACATTTCTTCATACGGGAGTTAAGCGAAATGGCAAAGCGAATTCTGGTGGTCGAGGATGAGGCCCCAATCCGCGAGATGCTCTGCTTTGTGCTCGAGCAGAAGGGGTATGAAGCCATCGAAGCCCAGGATTTTGAGGATGGTCTGGCCAAGGTGAAAGAGCCCTACCCTGAGCTGATCGTGCTGGACTGGATGTTGCCAGGCGGCAGCGGTATCCAGTTCATCAAGCAACTGAAACTCGATGAAGTGACTCGCCAGATCCCGGTGGTGATGCTCACTGCCCGTGGCGAGGAAGAGGATAAGGTGCGCGGCCTCGAAGCCGGTGCCGACGACTACATCACCAAGCCATTTTCCCCCAAAGAGTTGACTGCGCGCCTGCATGCAGTGATGCGCCGGGTATCGCCCACCTCGATCGAAGAGGCCATTGAAGTGCAGGGGCTGCGCCTTGATCCCCTGTCGCACCGGGTCAGTGTCGAGGAGCGCGCCCTCGACATGGGGCCTACCGAATTCAAGCTGTTGCACTTTTTCATGACCCACCCGGAGCGGGTTTACAGTCGTGAACAGCTGCTCAACAATGTGTGGGGTACCAACGTCTATGTGGAAGACCGCACCGTGGATGTGCATATCCGCCGTCTGCGCAAGGCTATCGAAGAGACGGGACATGACCGTCTGATCCAGACAGTGAGAGGCGCCGGTTACCGCTTTTCCACCCGCTTGTAGGACACATCATGTTGCGACCTTACAGTTGGCGCCAGCAGTCGTGGAGAATCGCCGGCTTTTATGCCCCGTTCGCCCTGCTGGGCTGGCTGCTTGACCACCCGGCGGCTGCCTTGCTGGTGGCGGCGGTGCTGCATATCGGCTGGCACTATCGCCAGCAGCGCAGGTTGGCCTACTGGCTGTGGCACGACCGCAGTCTGGTGCCGCCGACCGGCACCGGCAGCTGGGAAGATATCTTCAACGGTATTTACCGTTTGCAGCAGCGGCAACGCTCTCGTCGCCGCGAGCTGGCAAGCCTTATTCGCCGCTTTCGGGAAGGGGCCGAGGCGCTACCCGATGCGGCCGTGGTCTATCGGGAAGATGGCTCCATTCTCTGGTGTAACCGGCTGGCCGAGAAGATGCTCGGTTTTCGCTGGCCTGAAGATGCCGGCCAGCATATCGGTAACCTCATTCGGGCGCCGGCGTTTACGGCTTACCTTGGCAAAGGGGATTACGAAGATCCGCTCGAGCTGCCCTCACCGGTCAACGAGGACAAGTTGCTGGAGTTTCGGATCATGCCCTACGCCCTTGAGCAGGTGATCCTGGTTGCGCGGGACGTGACCCGGCTGCGCAGTCTTGAAAAGACCCGTAAGCACTTCGTCGCCAACGTCTCTCATGAGCTGCGCACGCCGCTTACAGTGCTCAAAGGCTATCTCGAAATGATTGAGGAGCCGCCGACTCCGGCCACCTGGGGCAAGGTGCACAAGGTGATGTTCGAGCAGGCGGTGCGCATGGACAATCTGGTTAACCAGCTGCTCACCTTGTCGCGTATCGAAGCAGCCAGCGATGTGGATCTCACCCGAGTGGTAGATATGCCCGCCATGCTGGCCATCCTCGAACAGGAGGCTCATGCGCTCTCCGGCGATAAGCAGCACCGTATCGAGTTTGTTATCCAGCCGGGCCTGAACATCTATGGCGACCCGGATCTGCTGCGTAGCGCCGTGTCGAATCTGGTCTACAACGCAGTGCACTACACCCCGGCCGGACGTGGCATCACGGTGGAGTGGCGCAAGCAGGGACAAAGCGCGCTGTTTTCCGTCAGCGATGAGGGCGATGGCATTGCGCCAGAGCATCTGTCACGGCTGACCGAGCGCTTCTATCGGGTGGATCGGGCTCGCTCGCGCCAGACCGGTGGCTCTGGTTTGGGGTTGGCCATCGTCAAGCACGCCTTGAGCCACCACGACTCGCATCTCGATATCGAGAGCCGGGTTGGTAAAGGTAGCCGCTTTAGCTTCGTGATCCCGGCGCAGTTGCTGGTCGGAAATCATCGCAAAAGTGCCTGATGTCTGTTCCGTTTTGAATGCCCCGCACTGTCGGGGCATTTTTTGTCACATGCGTTCAGAATGTCATATGAGTGTCATATTGGTTGCCTATTTTTGTCGCAGGCCCACCAGAACCTGGCGCCACCTTTGAGCTGTACCTTCTGACTTTTGGAGCGATTGGATGAAACTCAACACCTTGGCAGGCGTGGTCGGTCTTAGTCTGGCAACCCTTTTTTCCACGGCTAGCATCGCGGCCGGCGTGGATGCCTCCCTTAAGGATTACCAGCCGGTGAGCGGTATCTCCGGCAACCTCTCGTCGGTGGGCTCTGATACCCTGGCCAACATGATGACTCTGTGGGCTGAAGAGTTTAAGCGCATGTATCCGAACGTGAACGTGCAAATCCAGGCGGCCGGTTCGTCCACGGCGCCGACGGCGCTGACCGAAGGGGTAGCCCAGTTTGGCCCGATGAGCCGCGAGATGAAGGCTGGCGAAATCGAAGCGTTCGAGAAGCGCTACGGCTACAAGCCGACCGGCATTCCGGTAGCCGTTGATGCGCTCGCTGTGTTCGTCAACAAGGACAACCCCGTCAAGGGGCTGACCATGGAGCAGGTCGATGCCATCTTCTCGAGCACCCTCAAGTGCGGTAGCGCCAAGCAGGCTGCGCGTTGGGCGGATGTGGGGCTGACTGGCAACTGGGCAGGCAAGGACATCCAGCTGTATGGTCGCAACTCGGTATCGGGTACGTATGGTTATTTCAAGGAGCACGCCCTGTGTAAGGGTGACTTCAGAAGCGGTGTGAACGAGCAGCCGGGCTCTGCCTCTGTGGTGCAGTCGGTCTCCTCGTCGCTTAACGGTATCGGTTATTCCGGGATTGGTTATGTGACCTCTGGCGTGCGCGCCGTGCCGCTCTCCAAAGATGGCAAAACCTTCGTGGAGGCCTCTGAGCAAAACGCCCTGGCGGGCAAGTATCCGCTGTCGCGCTTCCTCTACGTTTATGTCAACAAGCACCCGAACAAGCCGCTGTCGCCGATGGAGCAGGAGTTTATCAAGCTGATCCTCTCCAAAACCGGTCAGAGTATCGTAGCCAAAGATGGTTACATCCCGCTGCCGGGCAAGGTGATTGATAACGACCTGAAGAAACTCGGTCTTAACTGAGTGTGATGGCCTCATGACGGGTCCTGCGGGGCCCGTTTTGCGTTTTGTTGTTTTGATAACTTGCACACTCCTGACCCTTTTTTGACAATATAACGAGTCGTCGTAAAAAAGGATCGTCCCCATGTTTCGTCGCATTGCCCTGCCGCTGCTGTTAAGCGCTGTGCTGGCCGGTTGTGCCGAGTCGCCCACCGGGCGCAGCCAGATGTTGCTTTACTCCCCGCAACAGATGAGCCAGCTCGGGGCTCAATCCTTCACCCAGATGAAGCAGCAGGAAAAAATCAGCAAGGATGCCAAGGTTAACCATTATGTGCAGTGCGTGGCCAAGGCGGTGACGGCCGAGATTCCGGCCAGTTACGGCATTCACAGCTGGGAGGTGGTGGTGTTTGATTCCAAAGAGATCAACGCCTTCGCTCTGCCAGGCGGCAAGATTGGGGTCTATACCGGTCTGCTCAAGGTGGCCAATAATCAGGACCAACTGGCCACCGTTATCGGCCACGAAATCACCCACGTATTGGCGCAGCACACCAACGAGCGCCTCTCCCGCACCCAACTGGCCGGCATTGGCATGGCCGCCGCTGACGCCACCTTGGGCCAGAGCGAGTATGGCAGTACCACCATGGCTGCGTTGGGTTTGGGTGTACAGGTCGGGGTGCTGCTTCCCTATGGCCGCGCGCAAGAGAGCGAGGCCGATCAGCTTGGTTTGGAGTTGATGGCACGTGCCGGTTTCAACCCGGCAGAAGCGGTGACGCTGTGGCAGCGCATGAGCGCCAGCAGTGGTGGCAACAAACCGCCGGTACTGCTTTCGACTCACCCGAGCGACCAGCAGCGCATTGCGGCCTTGCAGGCCGAGCTGACCCAGGTTGAATCGCTCTATCAGGCAGCGCGCACCCAAGGCAGGCATCCCCAGTGCCGTCTGTAACCTTGCGTTTTTCCCAGGCTGCTGATGCGACCGCCATGGTTGCCTTGCAACGCGCCAGTTGGCTGGCCGCCTATGGCTCGGTGCTCGGGGATGATCTGCTCGAACAGATGAGCGAGCAGCAGCATCTCGAGGTGTGGCAGACGCGCATTGCCCAAAGCGACCAGCGCCCGCTGCTGGTCTGCCTCGATGACGTGCCGGTCGGACTACTTTACTGGCAATGCGAAGATAACATCGCCTGGCTGCGCGCCTTCTATCTGCATCCGGATCACTGGCGACAGGGGCTGGGACAACGGCTGTGGCTGGCCGTTTCCCAACAGATGCGCCGCGCCGGTTGCCAAGAGGCCCGGCTCTGGCTGCTGCATGGCAACCGGGTTGGGGCGGCATTCTATTTTAAGCAGGGCTTTCGGCCGGCGGGTGAGCGGCGTACCCTGCACTCCCTTGGCCGCGACTGCCAGCAGTTTTTACTGGCGCGTGCGCTCTGATTTTTCGCCGGCCATCAAGGTTTGGCGTCTTGCCTTGCCTAAAATGGGCCGGTGATAACCTGACACCAAGGATAAGCCATGCACTATGGCGTAGACCTGGGCGGCACCAAGCTGCTCTTTACTGCCTATGATACCGACTGGCAGCCGTGTGAGCGCCAGCAACTGCCGACACCGGCCAATGATTACGACGCCTTGCTCACTCTGTTGGCGCGACTGGTTAATGACGCCGATACGCGCTTTGGGCAGCGTGGCTCGCTCGGGCTCGGTTTCCCGGGCATTGTCACTGAGGCCGGGCGCGTGGTGGCCGCGAATCTGCCGGCCATTCACGGGCGTTTGCTGACGCAGGATCTGACAGAGCGACTAACGCGCCCGGTCGTGGTCGATAATGACGCCAACTGCTTCCTCTGGTCCGAATTGCACGGCGGCGCGGCCGATGGCGCCAGCTGTGCCTTTGGTGTCACCATTGGTACCGGTATCGGTGGTGCCGTCTGCTGTCGCGGCGCGCTGCATCGCGGCGCCAATGGGGTGGCGGGTGAAATAGGTCATGTGCCGCTGCCGGTGACCTTGCTGCTTAAATACCCCGATTTGCCGATGCTGCGTTGTGGCTGCGGTCGTTTGGCCTGTAGCGAGACCTTGGCCTCTGGCTCGGGGCTAACCCGTCTTTACCAGCATCTTGGCGGTGAGCGGTTGAGCGGCGAGCAGATCGTGGCCCGCTATCAGGATAAAGAGCCCAGGGCACAAGCGTGTATTGATCGCTGGCTGGAGGTGCTGGCCGCCATGCTGGCCGCAGCGGTTTCCACCTTAGATCCCCATGTGGTGGTGCTGGGGGGCGGGCTGGCCCGCTTTGAACCGCTGTATCACGAGCTACCACGCCGCTTGCCCGGTCATCTGCTGCCGGGCGTGACCCTGCCCGCCATACGCGGCGCGCGTCACGGAGCCGATGCCGGCGTTCGCGGCGCCGCCTTGCTCACTCTTGCCATGAATGGGAAGGATTCACTGTCATGACCACCTTGGAAATTTGTATCGACAATCTGGAGTCCCTGTTGATTGCCCAGGATGCCGGTGCTGATCGTATTGAACTGTGCAGCGCACTGGCGCTTGGCGGCTTGACCCCGTCAGTTGGGTTGATGCAGCAGGCGGTGCGGATGGCACGTATTCCGGTTTACGCCATGATCCGCCCGCGTGCCGGGGATTTCTGTTTTTCGCCTGATGAGCTGGAGCTGATGGCGCTCGATATTGCTGCTGCCCGCGCGGCCGGTTTGCACGGGGTGGTGGTGGGGCTGCTCGATGAGCACGGCAGAGTACCCAAGGCTGCGCTTGAGCGCCTGATGGTGGCGGCCGGTCCTCTTGGCGTCACCTTTCACCGCGCCATTGATCTCTCCAGTGACTGGCGCGCCGATCTGGAGACCATCGTGGCCGCCGGTTGTGAGCGGATTTTAAGCTCGGGACAGGCTGCATCCGCCGAGCAGGGGCTTGAGACCCTGGTGCTGATGCGCGAGCAGTTAGCAGATCGTGCCAGCCTGATGCCCGGCGCTGGCGTTAATGCCGGTAATGTGGCTCATATTGTCGCGGCAATCGGGGTCAGTGAAGTGCATATGTCCGGCATGGGGTGGCGCGGCAGTGCCATGACCAGCGGTGTCGCTATGGGCGCATCTGACGATGGTCGGGTCAACGTGACCGATCACGACAAGGTGGCCGCTGTACGGCAACGGTTGGGGTAGCACGACAGGGCCCACGGTATTTGGTATCATCCCGGCTCATTTATCCGCGCGAGACAAGCGAGAGACACATGTCCCAATACGAATCGATTGAACAGAAGGCCAGCTACGGCGTTGGTCGCAACATGGGTGACCAGCTGGCACAGCAGGCGTTCAGTGGTCTGGATATCGCTGCCCTGCAGCAAGGTCTGGCCGATGCCCTCAACGGTGTCGAATTCGCCGTTAGCCGCGATGACATCAACGATGCCTTCCAGGTGATCACCGAGCGTATGCAAGCCGAGCAGGAGGCCGTTGCCAAGGCGGCTGCAGCCGATGGCGAAGCCTTCCTGGCTGATAATGCCAAGCGTGATGGCGTGAGCGTGACCGATTCCGGTCTGCAGTACGAAGTGATCACTGCCGGTAACGGCGCCACGCCGGTTGCAGGTCAATCTGTTCGCGTTCACTACCACGGTACCTTTACCGACGGCCGCGTGTTCGACAGCTCTGTCAGCCGTGGTCAACCGGCCGAATTCCCGGTGACTGGTGTTATCAAGGGCTGGGTTGAAGCGCTGCAGCTGATGCCGGTTGGCTCCAAGTGGAAGCTCTACATTCCGCAGGATCTGGCCTACGGTGCCCGTGGCGCTGGCTCCATCCCGCCGTATAGTGCGCTGGTGTTTGAAGTGGAACTGCTGGATATCCTGTAATAGCCAGTCAGAAATGAACGCGGCGGCCCAAGTGGCCGCCGTTTCTTTTGTCTGACGTGAGTGTGCTTGCGCGGTTGAGAAGGGGAAATGGCCCGATGGGGTGGGTCACAGCAAGGCGCGATGGCAAGTCACTGCTATCGTCAGGATCAGGGCATCAGGCGTAGAGCGACTCATCACAACGCAGGCTGCGCAGCAGCTGGTTCACCTGACCTGCCAGGGTTTTCAGATGGCTAGGCTGGCTCTCGATGGTCACCAGTCCATTGGCGAAACGAAACTCACCTACAGACTCCACCATAAAGGCGCCCCGGTGAAAACTTTTCACATAACGGGCGATTTGAATTGCCGAGAAGCGTTTAAAAACTTTCATCTGTTCCTCCCGCTTGTTCATGGTGACTCATACTATACAGGACTCACATGACAGGAGTATGAACAGGTATTTTCATTCATGTTCATTATTCCCATATTCGCGAGCCCTATCACAATCTGCCTGAACAACCTGGCAATGAGCATAAACAAGCATCAATCGTTCCTACTTTATTCGGCAGTGCTCAATCAGTGCCCTGGCGCCATCTGACGCGGCTTACACTTAAATATCTGGACAAGAGTCTAGAAAGTAGGACGATTTTTCGCACCATCATGGTGCAGTGAGCACTTGTTACAAAAAAAAATCATGGTGCTTTTCTGTGCTAAGTTAGTGAGCTTAGAGTCAAATTGGCATATTTCCTAAAAGTGCAACTACACTTTCCTTTGGTTGCAGGATTTTCTCCTGCTGCACTGTTGTTGTGCTATTTTGCACCGATTGACAGGTTTTTACCCCCTCGTTATGGTGCAAATGCGCGACATAAGTCGTTCTGTTAGTATTTTCGTCTACTATTTTGGGGAAATATGACATGACAAGGATGTGGAATGTAGGTGTTCTGGCGCTGTTGGCTTTGGTTGGCGCCAACAAGGCCATGGCTGCAGACAGCACGCTGGATGCCGTCAAGAAGAAAGGGTTCGTTCAGTGTGGCGTCAGTGATGGCCTGCCGGGCTTCTCCAACCCGGATGCCAAGGGTGTCTGGCAAGGCATGGATGTAGACGTCTGTCGCGCAGTGGCCGCTGCCGTGTTCGGCGATGCTGCCAAGGTCAAGTATGTCTCTCTGACCGCCAAGGAGCGTTTCACCGCCCTGCAATCGGGTGAAGTAGATATCCTCTCCCGTAATACCACCTGGACGCTGACCCGTGATGCCTCGCTGGGTCTGACCTTTGCCGGTACCAACTACTACGATGGCCAGGGTTTCCTGGTGAACAAGTCTCTGGGTGTGAAGAGTGCCAAGGAGCTCGATGGCGCAGCCATCTGTATCCAGTCCGGTACCACCACCGAACTGAACGTCGCTGACTACTTCCGTGCCAATGGCGGCATGAAGTATACCCCGGTGGTGTTCGACACCTCTGACCAGACCGTTAAGGGCTTCGAGTCCGGCCGTTGCGACGTGCTGACCTCTGACCAATCCCAGCTCTATGCACTGAAGATCAAGCTCTCCAAGCCGGATGATGCCGTCGTTCTGCCGGAAGTCATCTCCAAGGAGCCGCTGGGTCCGGTGGTGCGTCAGGGTGATGATCAGTGGTTCAAGATTGTTCGCTGGTCCATGTTCGCCATGATCAACGCCGAAGAAGCCGGCCTCACCACCGCTAACGTCGATAGCATGCTCAAGTCAGACAATCCGGATGTGCGCCGCCTGCTGGGTCTCGAAGAGCCCAAGGGTAACGTGCTGGGTCTGGACGACAAGTGGGCCTACAACATCGTCAAGCAGGTAGGCAGCTACGGCGAAGTGTTTGATCGCAACGTCGGTAGCGGCTCTCCGCTCAAGATCGAGCGTGGCATCAACGCCCTTTGGAACAAGGGTGGTTTCATGTACGCCCCGCCCATTCGCTGATGCGATGTGTGAACCGGGGAGCTTGCTCCCCGGTCATCATTTGATAGCTATCGGATTATCGGAGTCGGTTCAATGACCTCAAGAACCACGTCCTCCCACTCTGCCGTTCACTGGTGGAACGATGCCCGCTGGCGGGCGCTGTTCTTCCAGCTGCTGGCGGTAGCGGGGGTGGTTGCCTTTTTTGTTTACATCATCCACAACGCCTTCTCCAACATGGAAGCGCGCGGGATCACCACTGGCTTCGCGTTTTTACACAACACGGCCGGTTTCGGCATCCTGCAGACCCTGATCCCCTATAGTGAGACCGATACCTTCGGCCGCACCTTTGTGGTCGGTCTGCTCAATACCCTGCTGGTCTCCATTCTCGGGATTGTGCTGGCCACGACGCTGGGTTTTATCATCGGTATCATGCGCTTGTCGCAGCACTGGCTGATCTCGAAGTTGGCGGCCATCTATATCGAGACGTTTCGTAATATCCCGCTGCTGCTGCAGATTTTCTTCTGGTACTTCTCGGTGCTGCGCGCCCTGCCGCAGCCGCGCCAGAGCGTATCGCTGGGAGACTGGCTATTCCTCAACGTGCGTGGTCTCTACCTGCCCAGTCCGGTGTGGGAAGAGGGGGCCGGCTGGGTGGGGATCGCCTTGCTGGTGGCGTTGGCACTGTGCTGGGGGCTGGCCCGCTGGGCTCGGCGTCGTCAGGCGCTGACCGGTAAGCCGTTCCCGCTGTTTGTCAGCTGCATCGCCCTGATCGTGCTACTGCCCGGTGTGGTGGCGCTACTGACCGGGATGCCGCTGACCTGGAGTATCCCTGAGCTCAAGGGCTTTAACTTCCGTGGTGGCGTCACTGTTCTGCCTGAGCTGGCGGCCTTGCTTGTGGCGCTGACTATCTATACGGCGGCGTTCATTGCCGAAACCGTGCGTGCCGGTATTCTGGCCATTCATCGTGGTCAGACCGAAGCGGCCGAGGCGCTGGGCTTGTCGTCGCTGCAAACCTTGCGACTGGTCACCATTCCGCAGGCGATGCGCGTCATTGTGCCGCCGCTGACCAGTCAGTATCTCAACCTGACCAAGAACTCGTCGCTGGCAACGGCGATCGGTTACCCGGATCTGGTCTCGGTCTTTATGGGCACCACGCTCAACCAGACCGGGCAAGCCGTGGAAGTGATTGCCATGACCATGGCGGTGTACCTGACCATCAGTATCACCACCTCGATTCTGATGAATGTCTACAACCGCAAGATGGCGCTGGTGGAGCGATAAGGAGTATCCATGGCAACTTTCGAGATGCAGGCGGCGCTGCCGCCGCCCGTCAGCCGTCACGGTGTGGTCGGTTGGCTGAGAACCCGGCTGTTTCCCAACTGGTGGAGTAGCCTGCTGACGCTGGCACTGCTCTATCTGCTGGTGCCGCCATTGTGGCATGTCATTAACTGGACGCTGATTTCCGCCACCTGGCATGGGGAAACCCGCGCCGCGTGTAGCGCGGATGGCGCCTGCTGGGCCTTTATTGGCTATCGCTTCAACCAGTTTATGTACGGCTTTTACCCGGAAGCGCTCTATTGGCGCATCAATCTGGTGTTTGCAGTGCTGGCTATTGTGATCTTGTGGCTGGTTCTGCCGCGCACTCCACGCAAGGGGTGGGTGGGGGCGTTTGCGCTGTTTGTGTTCCCGCCGATCGCCTTTGTGCTGCTGCACGGTGGGCTGGGACTGGAAGTGGTGCCGACCAACCTGTGGGGCGGCTTGATGCTGACCCTGACCCTGGCGCTGACCGGCATGGTGTTTGCGCTGCCGTTTGGCATCCTGCTGGCGCTCGGGCGCCGCTCCAAGATGCCGATCATCTCCAGCTTCTCGGTGGTCTATATCGAGTTCTGGCGGGCGGTGCCGCTTATCACTGTGCTGTTCATGGCGTCGGTGATGCTGCCGCTGTTTGTCACCTCGGGCGTTGAAATAGACAAGCTGCTGCGGGCGGTGATCGGGATCATCCTGTTCCAATCGGCCTACATGGCAGAAGTGGTGCGTGGTGGTCTGCAGGCGGTGCCCAAGGGGCAATATGAGGCCGGTGCGGCGCTCGGTTTCAGTTACTGGAAATCGATGGCGTTGATCGTGCTGCCGCAGGCGCTCAAGATTTCGATCCCCTCGATCGTCAACACCTTTATCTCTTTGTTCAAGGATACCAGCCTGGTGCTCATCATTGGTCTGTTCGACCTGCTGGCCATCACTAAGGTGGCACTGGCTGACCCGGCCTGGCTGGGATTCTCTACCGAGGCCTATCTGTTTGCCGGCCTGGTGTTCTGGATTTTCTGTTTCGGCATGTCGCGCTACTCCATCTATCTGGAAGGCAAGCTGCATACCGGGCATAAGCGTTAGGAGCGGATTTACATGGATGCAAATCAGGTTGTAGTGGAACTGAAAGACGTCAACAAGTGGTACGGCGAGTTCCATGTGCTGCGCAATATCAACCTCACGGTCAACAAGGGCGAGAAGATCGTTATCTGCGGTCCCTCCGGCTCCGGCAAGTCGACCATGATCCGCTGTATCAACCGACTGGAAGAGCATCAGCGTGGTGACATCGTGGTCAAGGGCACGCCGCTGACCTCGGATCTCAAGCAGATTGAGCAGGTGCGCCGTAGCGTCGGCATGGTGTTCCAGCATTTCAATCTGTTCCCGCACCTCACCGTGCTGGAGAACTGCTGCCTGGCTCCGATCTGGGTTCAGCAACGTCCGCGCAAAGAGGCCGAGGCGATTGCCATGAAGTACCTCGAGCGGGTGCGCATTCCCGATCAGGCGCTCAAGTATCCGGGGCAGCTCTCCGGTGGTCAGCAGCAGCGGGTCGCGATTGCCCGTAGCTTGTGCATGAACCCTGATGTGATGCTGTTTGATGAACCGACCTCGGCGCTTGACCCGGAGATGGTGCGTGAAGTGCTCGATGTCATGGTTGAGCTGGCCCGTGAGGGGATGACCATGCTCTGCGTGACACATGAAATGGGCTTTGCCAAGGAAGTGGCGGATCGGGTCATCTTTATGGACCGTGGTCAGATTGTGGAGGAGAACGAGCCCAATGCGTTCTTCACCTCGCCCCAGTCCGAGCGTACCCGCGCGTTCCTGTCACAAATACTGGCCCATTGATCGGGGAGTGGTGTTTGCCGCATCGACCTTTATACTGACCCCTTTGACGAAACCAGCGGAGTGGTGTGATGGAATGGGTCGATGTGGTCGATGCTGATGACCAAGTGGTTCGGGTTGCCCCGCGCAGTGAAGTGCGGCGGGGCAATCTGTTGCATCGTGCCACCTATATCCTGGTGCAGCGCAGCAGTGGCCGGATCGTGGTCCAGCGCCGCACCCTGACCAAAGATTTCTGTCCCGGTATGCTCGATGTCTGTTGTGGCGGAGTGGTCACATCGGGTGAAGAGTATGACGAAAGCGCCCGCCGCGAACTGGCCGAAGAGCTCGGTGTCGAGCAGGCGTCCCTCAACGGCTTTGGGACCTTTCACTCCGAGTGCGAACTCTACCGCGTATGGGGCGCACTCTATCACTGCATTCATGATGGCCCGCTAGTTTTGCAAGCCGAAGAGGTGGCCGCCGTCGAAGAGATGACGCTCGCCGAGATACGCGCCCGCGCCGGCGAATTTACCCCCGATTCCCTGATTGCCCTCGAGCAGCTGATCGCTCGTGGCGCCCCCTTGTCTTTTCGTTAAGGAGCCCGCTTTATGATCGCACTTGGAGAGTCGCTGCCATACCACGAGTTCACCTTTGTCACCGCCGAAGGCAAGCAAATGCGCAGCAGTGATGAGCTGTTTGCCGGGAAAAAAGTGGTGCTGTTTGCCGTGCCGGGCGCGTTCACCCCCACCTGCTCCCAGGCGCATATGCCAGGTTATGTCACGCTGGCAGATCGCTTTATGGAGAAAGGGGCGAGCGTGTATTGCCTGTCGGTCAACGATGCTTACGTGATGCGCGCCTGGCAGCGCGACCAGAATGCCGATGCCATCACCATGCTGGCCGACGGCGATGGGAGTTTTGTCAGCAAGCTGGGGCTGGCGAAAGAGACCTGGGCGTTTGGTGGGCTGCGCTCCCAGCGATTTTCCCTGATCGCCGACAATGGGGTGGTGACGACATTGCGTGTCGAAGCGCCCGGCAAGTTCGAGGTGTCTGACGCCGAGAGCCTGCTCGCCTTGCTGTAAATTCAGCATTGACCGGTATACACTGCCCGCCCTGACGGCCTGCCGATGTGCAGGCCTTTTTCATCCCGGGAGGCACACCATGATCCTGCCTGTGCTGGCTATGCTGGCCGGTTTGCTGCTTCTGCTCTGGAGCGCCGATAAGTTTGTCGATGGGGCGGCGGCCACCGCGCGTTATGCGGGGATGCCGCCTTTGTTGATCGGTATGGTGATCATCGGTTTTGGCACCTCGGCGCCGGAGATGGTGGTCTCGGCACTGGCTGCCATGCAAGGTAATCCCGGTTTGGCGCTGGGTAATGCCTATGGCTCCAACATCACCAATATCGCTTTGATCCTGGGACTGACAGCGTTGATAAGCCCGATTGCGGTCGCCTCGCAAGTGGTGCGCAAAGAGATTCCGCTATTGCTGTTGGTGACCCTGCTCTCTGGCGCTGTGCTGATCGACGGGCAGCTCAACCGGTTGGATGCCTTGCTGCTGATGGGGGCGTTTGCTGTGTTGATGGGCTGGTCCATTCGCCAAGGGGTCAAAGAGCGCCATGATGCCCTCGATAGAGAGGTGGCTGAGGATATCAGCAGTGAGGAGATGAGTCTTAAGCGGGCGCTGACATGGCTGCTGATTGGGCTGGTGCTGCTGATTGGCGCTTCCCGTCTGCTGGTGTGGGGCGCGGTGAGCGTGGCCCATCAGCTTGGGATCAGCGATCTGGTTATTGGCCTGACGGTGGTGGCCATCGGCACCTCACTGCCTGAGCTTGCCTCATCGCTCATCGCGGTGCGAAAACGCGAGCATGATCTGGCCCTGGGTAATGTGCTTGGCTCCAACCTGTTCAATACGCTGGCCGTGGTGGGGATTGCCGCCGGTATTCATCCGCTGGCCGTCGAGCCAGTGGTACTCTTACGTGACTGGAGTGTGCTGATGGGGCTCACGGTGACACTACTTGTGATGTGTTACGGCTTTCGTGGCCGTCCCGGTCGCATCAACCGTGTTGAAGGGGCGCTGCTGCTCTGTGCATTTGCAGGCTACAGCGGCTGGTTGCTCATCAGTCAGTTTTAAAGGCAGATTGAAAAAGTGAGGGGAGCCATTGGCTCCCCTTGTCATCTGGTCGCGCTATCAGGCAACGGCCACCAGTTTTTGCTCTTGCTGGCACTCATCGACCACCAGGATATTGGCCTTCGGGAAGAAGTTGAAGGTCGAGGCCGAGGCCCAGGTGTAGGCCCCCATGACCTTGCCAACCACCAATTCACCGATATCGAGCTCGGGCAGCAGGATATCGTCACGAATCACATCCACACTGTCACAGGTGGGGCCTGCCAGCACGCTGTGGTGCAGCTCACCGCCCGCATAAGGCGTGCTGACCGGATAGGTGACGTGGTCATAGAGTTGGCCGTTATAGCTGCCATAGAGACCATCATCAAGGTAGTACCACACCTTGTCGGCGCGATGGGCTTTACCCATGACGCTGGCGACCGAGGTCATGGCCGGGGCGCTGATAAAGCGGCCCGGCTCGGCAATGCGCTGCACCGTGGCCGGCAGCTTGTCGAGGGCCTCGCGAATAGGGGCGCAAAAGCTGTCGATATCCAATTCGCCGTCGTCGTAATCGACCGGGAAGCCGCCGCCGATATCGAGTATCCAGGGTTTGAGCCCCAGCTCCCAGGCTTGCTCCAGGATGTCGCGGCAGGCATCAATGGCTTGCACGTGGCGCTTGGCATTGGGCACCTGAGAGCCGACATGGAAGGAGAGGCCGATCACCTTCAGTCCCTTGGCCTGAGCCAATTGCAGCAGCGGCAGAGCCTGCTCCGGGGTGCAACCGAACTTCTTGGAGAGATCGACCTTGGTCTCGGGATTGGGGAAGCTGACGCGCAGCAGCAGTTTCACCTCATCCTTGTAGGGCAGGAACTTGTCGAGCTCGTAGGGATTGTCATAGACAAACACAGTGCAACCATATTCAAGGGCATGGCGAATATCGCCATCACGCTTGATGGGATGGGTATGGATGCAGCGACCGGGACGCACGCCCAGGCTGTTTACCAGATCCACTTCACCGTTGGTGGCCAAATCGAAACAGGCCCCCTCTTCCATCAGGGCTTCAACCACGGCCGCATGGGGCAGGGGTTTAAGCGCATAGTGCAGACGTACGCCCGGCAGGGCAGCGGCCAGTGCCCGGTATTGCCGGCGCACCTTGCTCTTATCGAGCAGCAGCAGGGGAGAGCCATGTTGTTCAACCAGTTGGCGGTAATCCAGAGCCTGAGAGGTCTCGTTCATTGTCGTGTGATCATCCTTAGGGGGCCGGAGCCCAGTCCAGTGACAGTGAACCGGCGACGGCCGGTTCAGGCGAAGGGTCAGGAGCGACCCGAACCAAGCAGGTGATGAGTGCTTAGTTATGCAGCGTGATTATTGTCACATCGACGTTTTGTGCAATCATTTTGCCTGTTTATATCGCTGAGATTTTCGATTCGAGACGAAAGAGAAATCTCTTATGAAATAAACAATAAGCGATGAATTCTGTCCAAAGGCTGAGCATGGCGACGTGCGGCGCAAAGATGCGAGACAGATCACATCCTTTTGAGTACCATTATGCAGCCCAATCCAAATAGTTCGGATGAAGGTAGCAGGAGAGCGATGGGTCACCATCCACCGAAGAAGTGAATCTTTCAGGTGCCGGGAAACCGGTGAGGACTGCTACTGGACGATACTCTGGAGAGACCCGTTAAATCGGGCGCCGAAGGAGCAAGGTTCCCCCGAGGGAGCCGGAAACTCTCAGGCAAAAGGACAGAGGGGATAGGATGGTTGTACCCGGGCGCAAGCCCGCTCCGAATACCCCTGCGTGTTCGTGCCCGCTATTGGGAAGATCATCCTTCTCCTCCTTAAGTTGCTGTTTTTTAAGGAGGATGCATGTCATCAATTCACCAGGCCTTGCTGGCCGTCGATAATTTTATCTGGGGCCCCCCCTTGCTGGTGCTGCTGGTCGGTACCGGACTCTATCTCACTGTGCGTCTGCAACTGTTGCAGGTCATGCGTTTGCCGCTGGCTCTTAAGCTGGTATTTGGCCGGGATCAGGGCGAAGGCAAGCAGGGTGATGTGTCGAGCTTTGGCGCCCTGTGTACGGCGCTCTCAGCCACCATCGGCACCGGCAACATCGTGGGTGTGGCCACCGCCATCAAGCTCGGTGGTCCGGGCGCCTTGTTCTGGATGTGGATGGCCGCTTTTTTCGGTATGACCACCAAGTATGCCGAGTGCCTGCTGGCGGTGAAGTATCGCGTCACTGACAGCAATGGTCAGATGGCCGGTGGCCCTATGTACTATCTCGAGCGCGGTCTTGGCTCGAAGCCGCTCGCTAAATTGTTTGCCCTGTTTGGTATCGGGGTGGCGTTTTTTGGGATCGGCACCTTCCCGCAAGTTAACGCTATCAGTGATGCCATGACCCTGTCGTTCTCGGTGCCCCGTGAAGTGACTGCCGCTGTGCTGACGCTGATCGTGGCCATGGTCACGTTGGGTGGCATCCAGTCCATCTCGCGGGTCTCCAGCATGGTGGTCCCCTTTATGGCCATTTTCTACGTGCTCTCCTGTCTGGCCGTGCTGGTGGTCAATGCCGGACAACTGCCGCAGGCGGTGGCGCTGGTGGTGAGCTCGGCCTTTACTGGTCATGCGGCTACCGGCGGGTTTGTCGGGGCAGGGGTGATGCTGGCCATTCAATCCGGTGTGGCGCGTGGGGTCTTCTCTAACGAATCTGGTTTGGGATCGGCGCCGATTGCAGCGGCAGCGGCCAGAACCGACTCCTGTGTGGAGCAAGGACTGGTCTCCATGACTGGCACCTTCTTTGACACCATCATCATCTGCACCATGACTGGCCTGACACTGGTGGTGACCGGTGTCTGGAGCGGTGATCTGAGCGGCGCAGCAATGACCAGTGTGGCATTTTCCGAAGGGCTTAATCCGCAGATAGGCCAGTATCTGGTGAGCATTGGGCTGCTGTTCTTCGCCTTTACCACCATCCTTGGCTGGAACTACTACGGTGAGCGCTGCACCGAGTACCTGTTTGGCGTGCGTGCCATCCTGCCCTATCGACTTGTCTATCTGGTGCTGGTGGCGGCAGGCGCTTTCCTGCATCTGGATCTCATCTGGTTGCTGGCCGATATCGTCAACGGTCTGATGGCGATTCCCAACCTGATTGGTCTGGTTGGGCTGCGCCATGTCATCATCGACGAAACCCGCGCCTTCTTTGCGGCGCGCCGTGATGAGGTGGGCGAGATCCAGACGGCCTAGTCCGTGACCTGCTGTGACGTAAGAGAGGGTTGCAGCAGGGTGGCAAAGCGCAGGGCCTGTTCATCGTCACTGCCCTGCCAGCCGAGCAGCGAACCAAGGGTGGTGGAGGTGTTGGGCGCAAAGCGCAGCTCGCTGCCGGCTAGCTCATAAAAGCGGCTGGCGAGTCGAGTTCCGAGCTCCATGTCTCCGGCCACCATCACCATGGCGTGAGCTAGCACGGCGCCACCTTGTGTACTTCCGGCTGCGCGCCAGTGCTGGGCGGTGCCGGTGATCTTGCGACCCGCCGCCACCAGATTGTAGCGACCGTCGCAAAATGAACCGGGCACCGGACCATATCCTGCCTCAAGGCCAAGTTGTCTCAGGCAGGCAAGCAGCGGGGCGCCGAGCAGTTGGTAGTAATCATCCGGGCCAAGGCCGCTTGTGGTGGGCAGCGTCAGGGAGAGATTGAGAATACCCGGGCCGGCCGGGACGGCTGTACCGCCGCTGTTGCGTACAAAGACCGGCCACCCTTCGGCGTTGAGCACGCGGCAGGCCTGCTCAAAGTGAGCCAGGTGGGCATCTTTGCGGGTCACAATGATGGCCTGCTGTTGCCGCCACATCTGCCACTGCGTTTGCCCGCTGGTGATGGCGCGCTGCAGTAGTCGCTGCTCCATCAGATGCGCCTGTTGGTGTGTCAGACAGGGGAGGGCAAGCGGCGGGCTTTCGGGCAATGAACTGGACATGGCGCACAACCTTGGCATGTTGCAAATGAATGTAACGTTCGTCGTGGGTAGAATGGGGCCTTCTGAGCGGGAGGGGAAGTAAGACGTGTTGAAGTTGTCGGAAATCTGGAGTGCAGCGGCGCACTCGGACGATTTTACTACCACCCGTATCGACTTTATGACTGTGCGGTTTCGCTGGCTGGTGATGCTGCTTTTGCTCGGTATTCCGGGCTGGTCTCTGGTCGATTGGCTGACGCTGGATGTCAGCCAGCACGCCTTCTTGCTCAAGGCACGCATGGCGACTTTTCTGGCGCTCTCGCCGCTGGTTCCCTTCTCGTTTTTTATCCACTATCGCCGGCTGCGCATGCGGTTTGCGCTCTTTTACCTGATGTCAGTGATGCTGATCTTTGCTCTGGTCTGCATGAACTATCTTGGCAACGTGGAAGGATTGCAGACCGGATACAGCGTGTTTCCCTACCTGATGATCAGTCTGTTTGCGGTATTCCCGGTGCCGCTCCTGATGGGGCTTGGGCTGTCGCTGTTTATCTTTGTGGTGTTGTTGTTTGGTCGATGGTTTTTGCTCGAGCAACCGCTGCTTGGTATGGAGACATTGACCCAGCTCTGGCTGATGCTGCTGTTTACCCTGGCAGCCGCCTGGGTGCAGTGCGGTCAGCTCAACATGCTGCTGCGCCTTTATCGCGAGTCCACTACCGATGAGCTGACCGGCATGATGAACCGGCGACTGCTGATGAAGCAGCTTGAGACGGTGCGCCTTGGGTTGGTCGAGCGTGGCCAACAATTTGCCGTATTGCTGCTTGATCTGGATCGCTTCAAACGGATTAACGACACCTACGGGCATCTGGCCGGTGATGCGGTGCTACACACGGTGGCCACCACGCTGGCCGAGCAACTCGAGTCCTATCATCAGCTGGGTCGCTATGGCGGTGAAGAGTTTGCCATTGTGCTGCCGCGCTGTGGTGATCGAGAAGAGGCGCGCCAGATGGCCGAGCGGTTGCGATTGTCAGTGGAGGCGCGTCAGGTGAAAAGCCCGGCAGCCGATACCCTCATTGATGTGACGGTCAGTATCGGTGTGGTGATTGCCGATGCCGGGGAGAGCGTGCAAGGGGTGCTCAACCGGGCGGATGAGGCACTCTATCAGGCGAAAATCTTGGGTCGCAACTGCGTGGTGATGGCGCCACCGCCCCATGAGGCCGTGGCGCTGCGCGCGGCTACTTGATGAGCTGATATCGGCCCGAGAGTTCTTGGGCCAACAGCTTGAACATGTTGAACACCGCCATGGTCTTGCCGGTTGGGGTGCCGTCATCGGCAAGAAAATACTCGCCCTTGAAGATCAGGATCTCGCCACGCTGCTCGACGGCATCGGCACGCATGCCATGAATGAAATCTTCGTGTTCGCGAATCATACGGTTGGCGATGGTGAGCAGCTCTTCACTGCTAATCTGCGCTTTTTGGTTGTTCATACATCCTCCATATCAGGCAGGCGCCCATGATAGCGCAGCTGCCGGCTTCATGCATGACTGCGTCAGATTGTTAAATTTTTGAAATCGAGCGCAGAAGTCCCTAGTATCAGCGGGCAATCACACAGCAAGGTAGAACATAATGACCGACGACAATAATCAAAAGAGACCTTTGTATATTCCGTATGCCGGCCCGGCTCTGCTGGAGACGCCGCTACTCAACAAAGGCAGTGCCTTCACGGCAGAAGAGCGTGCTTCCTTCAATCTTGAAGGGCTGCTGCCACACAATATCGAGACCATCGATGAGCAAGCCGAGCGTGCCTATCGCCAGTATCAGGCGTTTGGTAACGACATGGACCGGCACATCTATTTGCGTAACATTCAAGATACAAACGAGACGTTGTTTTATCGTTTGCTCAGCAATCATCTCAAAGAGATCATGCCGATCATCTATACCCCGACCGTGGGGCAGGCCTGCCAGGAGTTCTCTAACATCTACCGCCGCGCTCGTGGTCTGTTTATCTCCTATCCAGACCGGGATCGGATCGATGATCTGCTGCAAAACGCCACCAAGCAGAACGTCAAGGTGATCGTCGTAACCGATGGGGAGCGGATCCTTGGTCTGGGTGACCAAGGGATCGGTGGTATGGGTATTCCGATCGGTAAGCTCTCCCTGTATACCGCCTGCGGTGGCATCTCACCGGCATATTGCCTGCCGGTGGTGCTGGATGTGGGCACTAATAACCAGCAACTGCTCGCTGACCCCTTCTATATGGGCTGGCACAACCCGCGTATCACCGGTGAAGAGTATGCCGAGTTTGTCGATGCCTTTATCCAGGCGGTCAAACGCCGTTGGCCGGATGTGCTGCTGCAGTTTGAAGACTTTGCCCAGGGCAATGCCATGCCGCTGCTCAACCGCTATAAAGATGAGCTCTGCTGTTTTAACGACGATATCCAGGGCACGGCTGCCGTGACGCTGGGTAGCCTGATTGCTGCCTGTAAAGCGTCTGGCGCCAAGCTCTCCGAGAAGCGGGTTGCCTTCCTTGGCGCCGGCAGTGCCGGGTGCGGGATCGCCGAGCAGATTGTGGCCCAGATGAAGGCCGAAGGTTTGAGCGATGCGCAGGCGCGGGCACGGGTCTTTATGGTGGATCGCTTTGGTCTTATTACCGACAAGATCCCTAACCAGCTTGATTTCCAGCGCCGCTTATCACAGCCGCTGGAGCGGGTAGCCGACTGGCCGGTAGGCGACAATATCTCGCTGCTTGAAGTGATGGAGCACGCCCGTCCGGATATCCTGATTGGTGTCTCCGGTCAGCCAGGACTGTTTACCGAGGCGGTGACCCGCACCATGCATCAGCACTGCCCGCGTCCGATCGTGTTCCCGCTCTCCAACCCCACCTCGCGGGTGGAAGCCACTCCGGCCGATATTCTGCGCTGGACCGACGGCCAGGCACTGGTGGCAACCGGCAGCCCGTTTGCTCCGGTTGAGCACAAGGGCACGCTCTATCCGATAGCCCAGTGCAACAACTCCTATATTTTCCCGGGGATCGGCCTGGGTGTGCTCGCCAGCGGCGCGCGCCGGGTGACCGAAGCGATGCTGATGGCGGCCAGCCGGGCATTGGCAGAGTGTTCGCCACTGGCGCAAGGTAACGGCACTGCATTGCTGCCGGATCTGGCGGATATCCAGCAGGTGTCACGTCATATTGCCAAGTGGGTGGCCAAGACGGCCATGTTGCAGGGTAAGGCGGTACAGACCTCTGATGAGGTGATTGAGGCTGCTATCGATGGCAACTTCTGGCAGCCGGAGTACCGTCGCTATCGTCGAACCTCGTTCTGATCGCGGCACCTTAAAGGTTAAAACCAAAGGGAGCACCATGCGGTGCTCCCTTGCTTTGACCTGATGCAGTGATCAGTTTTGAACTTGCTGAGTACCGGTTACGTGAACCTGTACACGGCGATCCGGGGCCAAGCAGGCAATTTGCTTAGCCTTCGGCTTGACCTTCACGCAAGTGGTTCCGGTGACCGGGCTGGCTTCGCCACGACCTTCGATAGAGACCTTGGACGCTGGCAGGCCCTTGCTGACCAGATAGTCGGCAACCGTCTTGGCACGGGCTTCAGACAGGCGCTGGTTAGCCTTGTCGGAGCCGATAAAGTCGGTGTAACCGATAACAACGGCCTGGCCATCGGTCGGACGGGCATCAGAGATCTGCTGATAGAGGGTATTGAGCGCGCTGACCCCTTCCGGTTTGAGTGTTGACTTGCCAAAGGCAAACAGCACATCAGAGCTCAGAGAAAACTCTTTGTCGACCACTTGCGGTTGGGGAGCAGGCTCCGGTGCAGCCGGTGCCGGAGTTGGGGCGACGTAGGAAGTACGATAGGGGTGGAAAACCAGCTCCAGCGTGGCAGCACCCAGATCGCTCTTGAAGGTCTTGTCTTCATTGCCCACATCCCAGATGTAGCGATAGCGGGCTTGCAGATCAATCAGATCGGTCAGTTTGGCGGTGACACCAAGACCGGCCAGCGGGGCCAGCCCGTTGTCGGAGGTGCCATTACCGTTGACGTGGTAACCATAGCCACCACCTTCAGCAAAGACGGAGAAGATGTCGTTGATCGGCAGACGGGCAATACCGGTCAGGGTTGCACCTTGGGAGCGGAAGCTTTGATCATCGGCTTCAGCACGGCCACCGTAGAGGTAACCCAATTCAGCGCCAAAGTTTTCAGTAAAGTTGTAACCGCCAAACAGGCTGACAGCTGTTGCATTTTCGTCTGCGTTGCCATCAACCTTGGACAGATCACGGAATTGGGACCAGCCAGCGCCAACACCGCCATACCAATCATCAGCCTGCGCCGCGGTTGCGCCAAGGGCCGCAATAGCCACGGCAATCAGGGATGGTGCCACTTTCTTATTCATCTTTATCTCTCCTCGTTGTCGTGCCGTGTGCGGCACTGCACAGTTGCATCATGGGTGGGCCCAGGAGCTGCCCACGAGCCGACAAGGCGGTCTCATGCATCATATATCCCGAGTCGCACTGGATTGGAGCTACTCGCTCGGCATCTCACCCTTTTGGGGGGTATTGAGCGGCTCTGATTGGGACAGCCTACTGTATGATCTGTCGTCAGATTGTTCAAGTTTGCTGCAAGTGAAGAGAGGGTGTGGCATTTGCCGGAGATAAAAAAACGGGATGCTTGCGCATCCCGTTTTCTATGGAGTTGAAACAGTGATTACTGTTGAACGTCCTGAACGCCAGACACACGGATCTCTACGCGACGATCCGGAGCCAGGCAGGCAACCAGCTGGGCCTTGGCCTTGATGCCGTTGCACTGGGTACCAGTGACCGGGCTGGATTCGCCACGACCCTGGATGGAGACCTTGGAAGCCGGCAGACCCTTGCTGACCAGGTAGTTAGCTACGGTGCGAGCACGGGCTTCGGACAGGCGCAGGTTAGCCTTGTCAGAACCGATACGGTCGGTATAACCGATCACGACAGCCTTACCATCTTTCGGGCTGGCAGCAACCAGATCCTTGTACAGGCCGTTCAGGGCTTGTTGACCTTCCGGCTTCAGAGTGGACTTGCCAAAGGCAAACAGCACGTCGGAGCTCAGATCGAAGGTCTTCTCAACCATTTGCGGAGCAGCAACCGGAGCCGGGGCTTCTTCAGCAACCGGAGCCGCAGTCGGGGCTACGTAGGAAGAGCGGAACGGATGGTATACCGCTTCCAGAGTGGTGACGCTCTGGTTGGCCTTGTAGTGTGCATCGCCGTTGCTGGTGGTGCCGTGCAGATCTGCGACGTCCCACATGTAACGATAGCGGGCTTGCAGGTCCAGCGCGTCGTTAACCTTGTAGGTCACGCCAACGCCAGCCAGCGGGGAGAGCTTGGTATCGCTAACACCGAAACCATCGGTGTGAGCCCAGTAAGCGCCACCTTCAGCGAAGGCAGAGACATCGCCCATGATCGGCATACGAGCGATACCAGTCATGGTGACACCCTGGTTCTCGTAACGCTTGCCATCGGTGTTACCGCGGCCAGCGTATTGGTAGCCGAATTCGGCGCCCAGGTTGTCGGTGAAGTTGTAGCCAGCGAAGGCATTGGCGGCGGCTGCGTCTTCAGTACCGTCTTTTGCTTGGTTGTCCAGGCCGTTGAAATGGGCTGCACCGACACCAGTACCGAAGTAGATATCGTCAGAAGCATTCGCTGCAGTTGCGGTGATGGCTGCCAGTGCAATGGCAATCATGGAAGGAGCCATTTTCATCTTTGTTCAATCCTCTTGGAGATAGCACAGGGTGTCGTTATCTCACTTGTTGATTCATGCAAGCATCAGGCTCAGCCCTGGAGGGGAGTCCGGCCGGCATCCTTGTTATGGGAATGCAGATCTAACCTGAGCATTCCATGTCATTTGGATGACGGAGCGCACTTTATGCCTATTGTGAAACATGATCAAGCTCACGTTTGCTCTGTTTGCCAGATCATGACGCAGGCATAACTCATTGACTGATTAATAAATTAGTGATCCAGATGGGCCCGAAAAAGTTTGCGCTCCAGCTTCATATAGCGCTGAACCCAGTCGGAGCGGGGTGAGTCCTGGTTTTCCCGTGCCATGAAGACCGCGGTCAACTCAGATTCGCTGGCCTCACTTATCAGAGGGGAGAACTCACGCAGGTAGTGGCTGGTCAGATGAGGGTCCAGCGGCCAGATGTTGAGGAGTGAGCGCACCACCGGGAACACGGCAGCAGGAACGATCAGATGTTGATGACCCGCCTTGAGCCAGCTTTCCAGATTGGGGAGGGCGGTTTCTGGTGCCCACAATCCCATGCCCGGTTCACTGGCTACATCGCTGTGAGAAAGGGTGTGCAGCGACAGTTTGTCAGCCTGTTGGTCGCCAAGTTGATAAAGAGGCAGCGTTGGCGCACGTGTCTGCAGTAGGGAAATCGTTTCCACCGAGGGATGTTCATTGATCAGGATGGCTTCAGCGCGCATCGCTACACATTGCTGCAGTTGAACTGCGAGGTTGTCCGGGTTGTTTATGGAATGTAAACGGGACAGAACACCGGGAAAACGCATCAAATATTCCTCTAAAGGGTTAATTTGGCAATTATATCTGCCTGCTCGCAAGCCTCAATCAGGTAATAAACCACGCTGAGTGTTTACCTGAAACCGGTGAGGCATTAACATGCCTCTTCCTCGAAGGGTTGTCGCTTATTTAAGCGTTCAATAAAGAGAGACTCGAGCAACGAGTCCCGGAACAACGTATACACTTGAATACGAGTCGTCGCGAAAAATAAAAGCGGTCTAACCGCTCATGGAGTATGGAACCTTATGAGTCTCAATACCGTTCCCGTAGGGAAGAAGATCCGCCAAATCCGCGAAGCGGTAGGCTTGAGCCGTCCGAAGTTTGCTGAACTGCTGGGCGTTCCTCCCACAACCCTCAAAAATTACGAGTTAGGCTATCGTGAAGTGGGCGGTGCTTTCCTGGTCGCCCTGGCGCACCACCCGGAACTGCATCAGTTCACCCTCTGGCTGCTGTCTGACAAAAAGTCGGCAGAGATCGGTCAGATTGGCCCTGAGGAGTATCTGGCCAAGGCCTGATAGCTCTTTAGTCCTGAAAATGCCGCTTTCGAGCGGCATTTTTTATCGATTTTTTCTGGCTTGTCTAACCTTTTCGGCATCCGGCCTTTGCAATGTCAAAGCGAAGCGTAGAAAATCTGCGCGCCCTGTAATGGGACCATGCATGATGCAGCTAAAGTGAGTCAAGATGAGCCAAACTTCTTCGCAAGCCCGTGACGGCTTCACCTCCACATTCGGTGTACTGGCGGCCACCCTCGGTTCCGCCGTCGGTCTCGGCAATATATGGAAATTCCCCTATCTGACAGGCGAAAACGGCGGTGCCAGTTTTCTGCTGGTATACGTGATTGCCACCCTGCTGGTGGGCCTGCCGGTGATGATCGCTGAGATAACCCTCGGCCGAAAGGCCAAATCAGACGCCGTCAGCGGTCTGATGAAACTGGCGCCCAAAGGACAACCCTGGTGGCTGATTGCCGTCATGGGCGTGTTAGCCGCGTTTCTTATCATGTCTTTTTATTCCGAGGTCGCGGCCTGGGTCTTTGCCTACATCTTTAAGGCGCTGGATGGTTCGATTCTTTCAACCGATCCGAATGTAACCGGTGCTGCCTTCGGTGCGTTGATAAGCAATCCCCTGCAGAGCCTGCTCTGGCAGTGGCTGGTCTTAGCCCTAATGGGCGGCATCTTGCTGTTGGGCGTTTCGCGCGGGATTGAAGCCATCACCAAAAAGCTGATGCCGCTTCTGTTTATCCTGTTGCTGGTTATCGGCATTCGCAGTCTGACACTGCCGGGCGCCAGCGAGGGGCTGGCGTTTCTCTTCTCGCCCGATTTTTCCAAGATAACCGGTGGTGTGCTGCTGACCGCCATGGGACTGGCGTTCTTCAAGCTCTCCATCGGGATGGGCTGCATGATGACCTACGGCAGCTATTTCCGGGCTGATCAAAACATCCCGGCCACGGCGCTGCGCGTGATGTGCGCCGACCTGTTTGTCTCGATGCTGGCAGGTATCGCCATCTTCCCGGCGGTGTTCGCCTTTGGTTTTGAGCCGAGCGCCGGGCCGTCGCTGCTGTTCATCACCATTCCGGCGGTGTTTGCCAGCATTCCGTTTGGCCACTTTTTTATGGTGCTGTTCTTCGTGCTGTCGGCCATCGCTGCTACCGGCGCCATGCTCTCCTTGCTGGAGGTGCCGGTCTCGGTGGTCTCCGAGCGCTTTGGTTTGAGCCGGGTGAAAGCCACCGTGACCATTTTGGTTGTCCTCGGTCTGGTGGGCTCTACCTGCGGCCTCTCCAACAGTTCGCTGGCCGAGTTCAAGATTGCCGGCAAAACCTTCTTCGATCTGTTTGACTATCTGTCGTCCAACATCATGCTGCCGTTGGGTGGTATCTGCCTCAGCCTGTTTGTTGGCTGGGTGTGGGGGCGCGAAAAGCTGGAAGAGGCGTTGACCAATGGCGGCACCTTGCCGCTGGCCATTGTCGGTCCGCTGTTTTTCCTGCTGCGTTACGTCTCGCCGCTGCTGATCCTGATCGTGATGCTCAAGGGGCTGGGGCTGTTCTAAGCGGCTCTCTTTTTACGTCTGAATGACCAAAGAGCGCCAAATCGGCGCTCTTTGTGTTTGTCTCTCTGGCAATCCGGCCGGTTATTCCAACACGCCGAGGCGCCGCAGCTCCTCTTCCAGCTGTGGGCGTTGACGCTCGACGCAGGCTTCCCCTTCGTCAATGGCATCACTGGCGCGATGAAAATCGAGAATGGAGAAGTTGCCAAGGCGCGGCGCTATCTGTAGCTCGGGCGGGTCACCGGCCATCCGGGCGCGGGTGATACGTTCCTGCATGATGTTGATGCTGCCGCTCATCACGCTCCACATGCCGGGGCTGTCGCCCCCCTTGCCGAGCCACTGGGCCAACATCCCCATGCCGCGCACCTCATCCGGCTCATCGGCCCAGGGCTGGTGGGAGTCGGCGTTGAGATTGATAGCAATCACCACCTCGGCGCCCATAGCGCGGGCCAGCGATACCGGCACCGGATTGACGACCGCGCCATCGACCAGCCAGCGATCATCGTGCCGTGTGGGTGTCAACAGACCCGGCATGCCGCACGAGGCCCGGACAATCTGCCGCA
This sequence comes from Aeromonas sp. RU39B, assembly GCF_900156095.1. Taxonomy (GTDB): domain Bacteria; phylum Pseudomonadota; class Gammaproteobacteria; order Enterobacterales; family Aeromonadaceae; genus Aeromonas. The sequence continues at coordinate 20,953 of NZ_FTMJ01000006.1, read as the reverse complement.
GCGACCCTTTGCGTAACCAGATCTCACGGCCGGTATCGAGCTCGGTGGCTACGCAGGCAAACGGGATTGGCAGTTCGCTGGCATCCGGATTGCCCAGATGGTTGGCGGCCATGCCAAACACCTTGTCACCGCGAAACAGACCACCGGAGAACGCCGGATCGAGCAGTCCCACCACCTGCAGGCGGGTAAAACCGCGCACCCACTCTTCCAGCTTGTCGAGCTCGCCCGCAGCATAAGCTGCACCGACAAAGCTGCCGATTGAGCAGCCTGCTATCAGATCCGGTTTGATCCCCATCCTCAGTAATGCCCGCAAGATACCGATGTGGGCCCAACCACGCGCGGCGCCGCTGCCGAGCGCCAATCCCAGCTTGGTTTTTCTTGTCACCTTGTTCTCTCCCGCTATCAGGAGGGCCAGAGTAGCGTGAGCCAGCGGGCATAGCCAGACCGCATACGCGGGGAGGCCGGCAGATGAGGCCTCTGCCACGTTTTGTCACACTTCTACATAGTTCGGGCATACTTTGCCCCTACAATGTGAACCTTTGTTCCATTCCACGATTTAACGATGTGATCTCATGAAGCTGCGACTCTGGTTTCCTCTTCTCGTACTGTTGGCCGGCGCCGCAGGATTCTGGTGGTATGGCCAATCGGCGAAGACCCAGCAACCGCCACAGCGGCAGACTCCGGTGCGCACCGCACTGGTCGAGCAGGCGCGCGCCGAACCCAGGTTGCAGCTTTCCGGAAAACTGGCTGCCCATCGCTCGGTGGTGATTGCCCCCGAGGTGACCGGGCGCATCCTGTCCATCATGGTTCGTTCCGGACAAACGGTGGCAGAGGGGAGCGAGTTGGTGCGCTTTGATGCCGACAAGGAGCGGGCCGAGCGGGCAGAGCTGGCGGCAAACCTCGCTAATGAGCAGCGCAAACTGCGCGATATGCAAAAACTCGCGCTGCGCGGTGCGGTGACGGCGTCCGATCGGGAAGGGCAGGAGGCGACCGTTGCCATGGCCAAGGCCCGTCTTGAGGCAGCCGATTACGCCCTGAGCCAGCGCACCCTGCGCGCGCCGTTTGCCGGTACCGTGGGGCTGATTGATGCCAGTGCCGGCGCGCTGGTCAGCAGCGGCACCAGCCTGTTTACCCTCGATGATCTGCGTCACTTGCGCCTCGATTTGGCGGTTCCTGAGCGTTATCTGGCGCTGTTGCAAAACGGCATGGATATCGAAGCCAGCAGCACGGCCTGGCCGGGTGAGCACTTTCACGGCGTGGTGAGTGCCTTGGATAGCCGGGTGTCTGACAGCACCCAGAACATCAAGGCGCGGGTCACGGTCGATAACGCCGATGGTCGTCTGCGCCCAGGCATGTTGCTCGATGTCTCGCTGGCGCTGCCAGCCCGTGAGGTGACGCTGATCCCGACCCAGGCGGTCGAATACGCCGGTAAGGCGCGCTATGTCTATCTGCTTGGCAACGAGGGGCGGGTCAAGCGCATTGCGGTCGAGCTGGGTGAGCAGCATGGTGAGCAGGTGTGGGTGCTCTCCGGTTTGCGCCGTGGCGATCGCATCGTGGTGGAAGGGCTGGTCAATTTGCGTGATGGCGCACAGGTGCGCGATCTGGCCGAGGTGAAAGGCTGATGTGGCTCTCTGACAGTTCGGTTCGCCGCCCACTGGTGGCGGTGGTGCTGTGCAGTTTGCTCAGCGTGTTTGGTCTGGTGGCTTTTTCCAAGCTGACCGTGCGCGAGATGCCGGATGTGCAGACGCCGTCGGTCTCGATCACCACCACCTACGATGGTGCATCGCCCTCGGTGATGGAGAGTCAGGTCACCAAGCCGATTGAAGATCAGCTCTCCGGCATCAGCGGCATCAAAAACATCAACTCGGTGACCCGCAAGGGGCGCTCGATGATCACGGTCGAGTTCAAGCTCGGCTGGGACATGGTGGAGGGGGTGTCGGACGTGCGCGATGCCCTGTCGCGCGCCCGCACCAAACTGCCCGATGATGCCGACGAGCCGCTGGTTACCAAAGACAGCGGCAACGGCGATGTGGCTATCTGGCTTAACTTCAGTAGCGAGCGGATGGATCGCACCGCCCTGACCGATTATGCCAACCGGGTGCTGGTTGACCCTTTAAGCCTGGTGGATGGAGTCAGTGAGGTAAAACTCTCTGGCAACCTGCAAAAAGTGATGTATGTGCGTCTCAAGGCGGCCGAGATGGCGGCGCGTGGCCTCAGCGTCGATGACGTGAAAAATGCCCTCAGCCGTGAAAACGTCGAGCTGCCGGGTGGCGAGGTGCGCAACAACAGCATGACGGTGGCGGTGCAAATCGAACGCCTCTATCACACCCCTGAGGATTTTCGCGCCCTGCAGGTAAGTATCGGGGCGGACGGTCACCCCATCTATCTCGGAGACATTGCCGAGGTAGACGAGGGGGCCAAAAACGAAGACAGCGCCTATCAGCGTAACGGTAAAGAGAGTTTAGGGCTGGGCATCGTGGCGCAATCAACCGCCAACCCGCTGGCGGTGGCCGAGGGCATCGAGAAGAAGCTCACCGACATGCAGCGCTTTATGCCCGAGGGTGCCAAGCTCGAGGTCGATTACGACTCGACTGTCTTTATCAAGCAGGCCATCCATGAGGTGTATGAGACGCTGGCCATCTGCGCCGCGTTGGTGGTGGTCGTGCTCTATCTGTTCCTTGGACAGGGCCGCACTACCCTGATCCCGGCCATCACTGTGCCGGTGTCGCTGATCTCTGCCTTTATCGGCGCCTGGTATCTCGGCTTTTCCATCAACCTGATTACCTTGCTGGCACTGATTTTGGCCATCGGGCTGGTGGTCGATGATGCCATCGTGGTGGTCGAGAATATTCACCACCATCTGCAGCAGGGAAAATCCCCGTTGCTCGCGGCTTGGCACGGTACCCGCGAGGTGGGTTTTGCGGTGGTGGCAACCACTGCCGTGCTGGTGATGGTGTTTGTACCGATCGCCTTTATGGATGGCATGGTGGGGCGGCTGTTTACCGAGTTTGCCATCCTGCTCTCACTGGCGGTGCTGTTCTCATCCTTGGTGGCCTTGACCCTAACACCGGCCATGGGCTCCTGGCTGATGCGCCAGCGCGACCGGGTTAATCCGCTGACGGCGCAGCTTGACCGCGCCATGAGCTGGCTTGAGCTGCGCTATCGCAGCGCGCTGGCGTGGAGTTTGCACCATCAGCGCTGGGCGCCATTGGTTGTTGTGTCGGTGCTGCTCGCCATGGGCGCGCTGTTTAAGCTCATTCCCACCAGCCTGACTCCGACTGAAGATCGCGGCGTGGTTTACGTGATGGTGCGCGGCGCCGAGGGTACCAGCATCGAGCGGATGAAGCGCAACATGGAGCAGGTGCAGCAGGTGGTGATGCCGATGCTTGGCAAAGGGGTGGTTCAGGCGGTCAGTTTCAGCACCCCCGCATTCGGACGTGGTGGCGATCAGACCGGTCTTGCCATTATTCAGCTCACCGACTGGGGCGCGCGCGCGATCACCTCGACCCAGTTTACCCGCAGCCTGACCGGTCGCCTTGGCTCAATCCCCGATGTATCGGTGCGCGCCTTCCAACCTGGCTTTCGCCGTGGCTCTGACGCCGCCGTGCAATTTGTGCTGCAAGGCAGCGACTATCCGACCCTGTTTGCCACCGCCCAGAAGTTGCAACAGGCGGCCCGCCAAAGCGGCTTGATGACCTCACCCGAGCTCGATTACGCCGAGAAGACCCCGGAGATCCGGGTCAGCGTTGACCGGCTGCGTGCCGGTCAACTCGGCATTCCGCTCTCAACCATCGCTTCGAGCCTGCAAACCCTGCTTGGGGGTAGCAGCAAGACCACCTATGTGGATCGCGGCGAGGAGTATGACGTGTACTTGCGCGCTGATCAGCGTGATTTCAACGGCCCGGGCGATCTGAGCCGGATCTATCTCAAAGCCAGCAGCGGCGAGATGGTGAGCCTCGCCACCCTGGTCAAGGTCGATACGGTAGCCAGCGCCCAGCGTCTTAACCACTACCAGCGGCAAAAGGCGATCACCCTGACCGCCGACCCGGCGGCCGATCACAGTCTGGGAGAGGCGCTCGATTTTCTCGATGGCTGGGCCAAGGCCAATCTGCCTCTTGGCATGACGGTCGATTACAGCGGTGAGTCGAAGGATTATCGCGACAATCAGGGCGAGATGGGCATGGTGTTTGGTCTGGCCCTGCTGGTGGTCTATCTGGTGCTGGTGGCCCAGTTTGAAAGCCTGATTGCCCCGGCGGTGGTGATGGTGACGGTGCCGCTTGGGATCTTCGGCGGCCTGCTCGGTCTGTGGCTTACCGGTCAGGAGATGAGTATCTACAGCCAGATCGGCCTGATTCTGCTCATCGGTATCGTGGCCAAAAACGGCATTTTGATCGTGGAGTTTATCAACCAGCTGCGTGCCCGTGGTCTGGCCTATGAAGAGGCGATCATTGAGGCGTCCCAGCGCCGGCTGCGGCCGATCCTGATGACCTCGCTCACCGCCATCATGGGTGCGGTGCCGCTGATGATCTCGCGTGGCGCCGGCTACGAGAGCCGCATGGCGGTGGGGACCGTGGTCTTCTTCGGCCTGACACTGGCAACCCTGATCACCCTGCTGCTGGTGCCGTCTCTTTACGGCTTGGTGGCGCGCCGCGCCGGTGTGGCCGGTGAGCGCAGCGACGCCGTCGATACCGAGCTAGCCGATGAGCGCGAGCAGCCCTGATCCCGCACTCTAAATGTCGGGCGCTGCACCATGATTGTGATTGGTTGTGGTGCAGTGCCCCGTTATGAGAGCAAAAAAACCGGCGCATTGCCCCATTTCAGGGGCCAATCGAATTTCATTTATCTCTTTTCCTTGCGTAATGGATTCTGGCCCATCCCTTGCAAAGCTTCCTTCGGTGTTACTTGCAACATTGCACGTGGTGATCATGGCGTGACTGTCACGCTGATTTCTGTGCTCACAATCTGGTTAATGGGTCACTAGGGTTCCGATCCGGCGATGCCGGGTGACTGGTCCGAGAGTGGCCGACCTTCCTGAAGGTTACACGGCGGGACAAAAGCCCGGGAGAGCAGCGGCGCACAGCCATGATCTCCGTGCTTGTACCACGTCTCCCAGGGAGGGAACCATGAACCAATCCGCTTTTCGTACCTCGCTTCGCAAATGGCTCTGTCTGAGCCTGTTACCCGTCTTGCTGCTTGGCGCTCCCTCGGCGTTTGCCAAGGATAGCTTTCGCATCGCCTGGACCATCTACGCCGGCTGGATGCCGTGGGACTATGCCGCCTCGCACGGCATCATTAAAAAGTGGGCCGACAAGTACGGCATCGACATCGATGTGGTGCAGGTTAATGACTATGTCGAGTCCATCAACCAGTACACCGCCGGTGGTTTTGATGGCTGCGTGATGACCAACATGGATGCGCTGACCATTCCGGCGGCCGGTGGCGTCGATTCCACGGCGCTGATCATCGGTGATTACTCCAACGGCAACGACGGTGTGGTGCTCAAGGGCAAAAGCACTCTGGCGGATATCAAGGGGCAACCGGTCAATCTGGTTGAGCTGAGTGTCTCCCACTATCTGCTGGCCCGTGCGCTGGAAACCGCCGGCATGAGCGAGAAAGACGTCAAGGTGGTCAATACCTCCGACGCCGATATTGTCTCGGCCTATGCCACGGCGGATGTCACCGCCACCGTGACCTGGAACCCCATGCTCTCCGAGATTGCCGCGCAGCCAGACAGCCATCTGGTGTTTGATTCGAGCAAGATCCCCGGTGAAATCCTCGATTTGATGGTGGTCAAGAGCGACGTGCTCAAGGCGCATCCCGAGCTTGGCAAGGCGCTGACCGGCGCCTGGTATGAAACCCTGCAACTGATGTTGGGCGACAGTGCCGAGGCGCAGGCTGCCCGTACCTACATGGCCAAGGCATCCGGCACCGATCTGGCGGGCTACGATGCCCAGCTTAAAGCCACCTACCTCTTTGCCAAACCGGCCGATGCCCTGGCGCAGGCTCGCTCGCCCAAGCTCAAGGAGACCATGGCCCAGGTGGCCGAGTTCTCCCTGCGTCACGGCCTGCTCGGTGACAGCGCCACCAATGCCGGTTTTGTCGGTGTCGAGACCCCAAGCGGCGTCTATGGCGATGCCAACAACATCAAGCTGCGTTTTGACCCCGCCTATATGCAGATGGCGGCTGACAACAAGCTGTAACTGGCTGAAGAGGAAGTGCGATGACCCGTTTAATCAACCGTCAGCCGGAGCGCACCGGTCGCTGGCTGTTGGCGCTGCTGCCGTTCGTGGTGCTGTTGCTGCTCTATCTGATCCAATCGGAGGCGCGGCTGCAGATCAACCCGAACGACAAGCTGCTGCCCTCCCTGCCGACCATTCTCGATGCGATCAAGCGGATGGCGTTTGAGCCCAGTCGTCGCACCGGCGAGCTGCTGCTGTGGAATGACACCCTCACCAGCGTGCGCCTGCTGCTGATGGGGGTGGGCATCAGCGCCCTGACTGCGCTGGTGGTGGGGCTGGCCAACGGCGCCATTCCCTTGATTCGGGCGCCGCTCTCACCGCTGGTCACCGCCCTGTCGCTGGTGCCGCCGATGGCCATTTTGCCGATCCTCTTTATCACTTTCGGGCTCGGCGATCTGGCCAAGGTGATGCTGATTGTCATCGGCATCACGCCCATCCTGATCCGCGATTTGCAGCTTAAAACCCTGAGCCTGCCAGAGGAGCAATTGATCAAGGCGCAGACGCTGGGCGGCTCGAGCTGGCAGATCATACTGCGGGTCATGCTGCCGCAGGTGTTACCGCGCCTGTTTGAAGCGGTGCGTCTGACCCTGGGCAGTGCCTGGCTGTTTTTGATCGCCGCCGAGGCCATTGCCGCCACTGACGGGCTGGGTTACCGGATCTTCCTGGTGCGCCGCTACCTCGACATGTCGATCATCCTGCCCTACGTGGTCTGGATCACCCTGCTCGCCTTTGTCATGGACTGGCTGCTCAAGGTGACAGCGCGGCGGGCATTTCCCTGGTATTTCGGCCGTAACGGGGAGGCACAAGGCTGATGAAACCGATTATTGAAGCCAAAAACCTCTGGAAAGAGTACGGCGATGTCTGCGTGCTCGAGCGTATCAACGTGGCCATTCATCCCGGCGAGTTCATCACCGTGGTGGGCGCGTCGGGTTGCGGCAAGAGCACCTTTCTCAAACTGATTCTGGGCACCGAGGCGGCCAGCCGTGGCGAGCTGCTACTCGATGGCATGCCGATTTCTCGCGAGCCCGACGAGCAGCGCGGCATCGTGTTCCAAAAGTATTCGGTCTTTCCCCATCTGACCGCCCTTGGCAACGTGATGCTGGCCGATGAACTGGCCGGGTCGCGCTGGTTGGGCAAGTTGTTGGGTGCCGAGCGCCGCGCAGCGCGCGAGCGGGCCGAGGCTATGCTCGAGCGGGTAGGCCTTGGTCATGCCCGCCATCGCTATCCCAGCGAGCTCTCCGGCGGCATGCAGCAGCGACTGGCGATTGCCCAGGCACTGATGAAACGCCCGCGCATCCTGCTGCTCGACGAGCCGTTCGGCGCGCTCGATCCGGGCATTCGCAGCGACATGCACGGATTGATTCACGAGCTTTGGCTGCAGCACGGGCTGACCATTTTTATGGTCACGCACGATCTCAAAGAGGGCTTTGCCCTTGGCAGCCGGCTCTGGGTGTTCGACAAGTCGCGTCACGATCCCCATGCGCCGCAGCGCTATGGCGCCCACATCACTTATGACATCCCGCTGCAGGGAGGACGCCCGGCGTCGGCCCAGATGCAGCAGGTTATCTCCAGAACTCACCGAGAGTCACACCATGAACGAATTGCTGTTTGAAGAGACGCTGCCCGGCGGCAGCCACTGGTCGCTGGTGGTGCCGGCTGGCACTGAACTGCGCCTGACCGATCTGGAAGGGGGGGCCAACGTCGGCATGTTGTTTTACAACCCGCGTAACCTGCTTGAGCGCTACAACGCGCCCGATACCCTCAAGTGCCAGCACACCTTCAAGCTGACCACCGGGCACTGCCTCTACTCCGACATGGGTCGCATCTTCTGCTCGATCGTGCAGGACGATACCGGCTGGATTGACACGGTGGCGGGCACTGCCAACAAGGCGACCGTCGCAGCCCGTTGGGGCGAGCGTGACTACCAGCGCGAGCGTAATTTGTGGAAGCAAAACGGCTACGACAGCTTTTTGGTCGAGGTGGCCAAATATGGGCTGGGCGCCCGCGATCTGGCCGCCAATCTCAACCTGTTTAGCAAGGTGTTTACCGACGAGGCGGGCAATCTGCAGTTTGCGCCCCATCACTCGCTGGCTGGCAGCCGCATCACTCTGCGCTTTGAGATGGAGACGCTGGTGGTGTTTAACACCTGTCCCCACCCGATGAATCCGGCCACTGACTATCCGCGCAAACCGGTGCACTACGCCCTGTATCGCGCCGAGCCGGTCGCGGCGGACGACCCATGCCGCCTGTCGCGTCCGGAAAATGGTCGCGGCTTTGAAAACACCCGCCGTTACGTTTGCTGCGCTGGCCACTGAGGAGTGCCCCATGATCAAGGAAAGTCTGCTCAATCCGGCCGATGTGGCCTATCGCGAGACCATCGCCGCCGGGGATTACTGGATGAAGGTGGTGCGCGCCGGTGACACCCTGCGCATTGTCGATCTGGAGGGCAATCAGGCCGCCGACACCCTGTTTTACAGCGCCGCCAATCCGGCCGAGCGCTACAGCGCCGTCGATACTATCCGCGAGCAGGGCAATGTCTATCTGACCACCGGCAGCCAGCTGGTGAGTAACGAAGGCAACCCCATGCTGACCATCGTCGCTGACACCTGTGGCCGCCATGACACGCTGGGCGGCGCCTGTGCCACCGAGAGCAATCAGGTGCGCTATGACCTTGGCAAGCACCATATGCACGCCTGCCGCGACAGCTGGTTGCTGGCGGTGAGCGAGCATCCCGAATTTGCCATGAGCAAGCGTGACATCACCCACAACATCAACTTCTTTATGAACGTGCCGATTACCGCCGACGGCGGCCTCAGCTTTGCCGACGGCATCAGCGCGCCGGGCAAATACGTGGAGCTGACCGCGCACATGGACGTGATTGTGCTCATCTCCAACTGCCCGCAGCTCAACAACCCCTGCAATGCCTACAACCCGACCCCGGTCGAGGTGCTGGTCTGGCATTGAACCGGTAAGACCGGACGCGGGCCCGGACGACCGGCCTGGCGTGAACCCTTTTGCGGGACGACCCGCACACAGGCAGGGATTTCCTGTCTGGCATGAACAGAGTCTTACCCATGCGCAACGACCCAAAGATGTTCAGTAAAGTCCTGATTGCCAACCGTGGCGCCATCGCCTGCCGGATTATCCGCACCCTGGGCGAGATGGGCGTTCAATCCGTCGCCGTCTACAGCGAAGCCGATGCCGACAGCCGTCATGTGCTCGAAGCCGATGAAGCCTGGTCGCTGGGCGAGGGGGCCGCGGCGGCCACCTATCTGGATCAGGACAAACTCTTCGCCATCGCCCGTCAGACGGGCGCCGAGGCGATCCACCCCGGCTACGGCTTTCTCAGTGAAAACCCCGATTTTGCCCGTCGCTGCGAGGCGCACGGTCTGGTGTTCCTGGGCCCCACCCCTGAGCAGATGGTGGCCTTTGGCCTCAAGCACGAAGCGCGGGCGCTGGCCGAGGCCGCCGGCGTGCCACTGCTGCCGGGCAGTGGTCTGCTCGACTCGCTGGAACAAGCCGTGGTGCTGGCCGGGCAGATCGGTTATCCGGTGATGCTCAAGAGCACCGCCGGTGGCGGCGGTATCGGGATGCAGCGCTGCCACGATGAAGGTGAGCTGCGCGCCGCTTACGCCTCGGTCAAGCGCCTGTCTGAAAACAACTTCAGCAATGGTGGCCTGTTTTTGGAGAAATTTATCGAGCGGGCCCGCCATATCGAGGTACAGCTGTTTGGGGACGGGCAGGGGGAGGTGATCGCCATCGGCGAGCGCGACTGCTCGGCCCAGCGCCGTAACCAGAAGGTGATTGAAGAGTGCCCGGCGCCCCATCTGGCCGACGACGTGCGCCTTGCGCTGCAACAGACTGCGGTGCGCCTCGGGCGGCAGGTTGGCTATCGCAGCGCCGGGACCGTGGAGTATGTCTACGACGAGAGCAGCGGCGCTTTCTATTTTCTTGAGGTCAACACCCGGCTGCAGGTTGAGCACGGCGTGACCGAACAGGTTTATGGCATCGATCTGGTGCGCTGGATGATTGAGCTTGGCGCCGGCACGCTCGCCCCGCTGGCCGGGCTGCAAGCCGGGTTGACCGCGCGCGGTCACGCCATTCAGGTGCGCCTCTATGCCGAAGATCCGGCCAAGCAGTTTCGCCCGAGCGCCGGTCTGCTCTCGGCGGTCGAGTTTGTGGCGCAAGATCGCAAAGCGCGCCGCATCGATCACTGGATTGATGCCGGTCTCGACGTGCCCCCCTTCTTTGATCCCATGCTGGCCAAGCTGATCGGCTGGGGCGCATCGCGCAGCGCCGCCCTCGACGAGCTCTCGGCCATGCTGGCAGGCAGCACTGTCTACGGCATCGAGACCAACAGCGCCTATCTGCAGGCGCTGCTGCAAAGCTCACTGGTGCGTGAGGGGCGGGTGTTGACCCGCAGCCTCAATGAGTTTGCCTATCAGCCGCAGACCATCGATGTGATGAGTGGCGGTACCCAGACCACCATTCAGGATGTACCGGGTCGCACCGGTTACTGGCACATCGGTGTGCCGCCCTCCGGGCCGATGGATGACTGGTCATTTCGCTTGGGTAACCGGCTGCTGGGTAATGCCCCCGAGTGCGCCGGACTCGAGATCACCCTGGCCGGTCCTACCCTGCGCTTTAACGTGGCCCGTCACATTGTCATCACCGGCGCTGCCATTGATGCGCGTCTCGACGGTCAGCCGCTGCCGCTTTGGCAGGTAGTCATGGTGCCCGCCAACGCCACCCTGACCCTTGGAAAGGTCAGTGGCGCCGGTGCCCGCAGCTACCTGCTGCTGGCCGGTGGTATCGATTGCCCGACCTATCTCGGCAGCCGCGCCACCTTCACCCTGGGTCAGTTTGGCGGCCATGCTGGGCGGGCGCTGCAAGCCGGTGATGTGCTGCATCTGCCGCCAGCATCCAGTGCAAGCGCCAGTGCGACTCTGCCCGATGCGTTGATCCCGACCATTGGCCAGCAGTGGACGTTGCGGGTGATCTATGGCCCGCACGGGGCGCCCGATTTCTTTACCGAAGCGGATATCGATACCCTCTTTGCCAGCGATTACGAGGTGCACTACAACTCCAGTCGCACCGGCGTGCGCCTGATTGGGCCCAAGCCGAGCTGGGCACGCCGCGATGGCGGTGAAGCCGGTCTGCACCCCTCAAACCTGCACGATAACGCCTATGCCATCGGCACCGTCGATTTTACCGGCGACATGCCGGTGATCCTGGGACCCGATGGCCCGAGCCTGGGCGGTTTTGTCTGCCCGGCGACCCTGATCAAGGCCGATCTGTGGAAGATGGGGCAGCTTAAAGCCGGCGATCGGGTACGCTTTGTGCCGGTCTCGCTGGCCGATGCCGAGCGGCTCGAGCGCGCCAAATTGGCCGAGCTCGAGTCGCTGCAAGCCCAGCCCCTGTCGGTGCCGGTGCATCGCCCGGCCACCCCGGTGCTAAAAATCCTGCCTGCCGAGCGCTATGGCGAGCAGGTGGTGTATCGCCCCAGCGGTGATGATTATCTGCTGGTGGAATATGGCCCTCAGGTGCTCGATATCCGGCTGCGTTTTCGCGCCCATGCCCTGATGCTCTGGCTGGAGCAAGCGGCCATTAGCGGCGTGCTCGAGCTGACCCCCGGCATTCGCTCGCTGCAGATCCACTACGACAACCTGCGCCTGCCGCTGGCCACCTTGCTAGAGCGCCTTGAGCAGGCCGAAAGCGAGCTGACCGACATTGACCAGATAACCATCCCGTCGCGCATCGTTCATCTGCCTCTGTCGTGGGATGACGAGGCCACCCGGCTGGCGATCCGCAAATATGACGAGCTGGTGCGAAAAGACGCGCCCTGGTGCCCCTCCAACATCGAATTTATCCGCCGCATCAATGGCCTCGAGAGCATTGAGCAGGTGCGGGAGATTGTCTTTTCCGCCCACTATCTGGTGATGGGGCTGGGGGATGTCTACCTCGGTGCGCCGGTCGCCACCCCGATTGATCCGCGCCACCGTCTGGTCACCACCAAGTACAACCCGGCGCGCACCTGGACCCCGGAAAACGCGGTCGGCATCGGCGGCGCGTATCTGTGCGTCTATGGCATGGAAGGGCCGGGGGGCTATCAGTTTGTGGGTCGCACGTTGCAGATGTGGAATCGCTATCGCCGCACCGCCGAGTTCAGCCAGCCCTGGCTGCTGCGCTTTTTCGATCAGATCCGGTTTTACGAGGTCGATGCCGACGAGTTGCTGCGTATCCGCCGCGAGTTTCCCCGTGGCCGTTATCCGCTGCGCATCGAAGAGACCCGCTTCTCGCTGGCCGATTACAACCAGCTGGTCAGTGAGCACGGCGAGGCCATCACGGCGGCCAAAGAGCGCCAGCAGCGCGCCTTTGAAGCCGAGCGTCAGCGCTGGCAGGAGAGCGGTCAAGCCAACTTCAGCGCCGACCATGAAGTGCTGCAAGAAACCGCGCAGGAAGAAGAGCTGCCTCATCACCACTGCGCCGTCGAAAGCCTGGTCTCGGGCAGTGTCTGGCAGCTGCAAGTGGTGGAAGGGCAACAGGTGCGCGAGGGCGAGCCTCTGATGGTGATCGAATCGATGAAGATGGAAATTGAGGTGCTGGCACCGGTCACGGGCCGGGTTGTCGGGATTGTGCGCGGCGCCGGCCAGCAAGTCAGGGCCGGCCAGCGTCTGCTGGTATTGGAGACACAGGGATGAGAGAGATGACCATTGGCGCGATTCATCGCGCCTATCAAGCCGGTGAGCTGACGCCGGGCGAGTTGCTGCGCGATTGTTTGGCCAAGGCGCGAGACGATCGGCACCAAAGCTGGATTAGCCTTATCTCTGATGAGCAGCTTACCGCCGCGCTGGCGCGCCTCGATGGCCACAGCCCGGCCGATATGCCGCTCTATGGCATTCCGTTTGCCATCAAGGACAACATCGATCTGGCCGGCTTGCCGACCACGGCGGCCTGCCGCGAGTTTGCCTATCAGCCCGACCACTCGGCCTTTGTGGTGGAGCAGCTGCTGGCCGCCGGCGCCATTCCCCTTGGCAAAACCAACCTCGATCAGTTCGCCACCGGATTGGTCGGGGTGCGCTCGCCTTATGGCGCGTGTCACAACAGCTTTAACCCCGATTATGTGTCGGGCGGCTCCAGCGCCGGCTCCTCGGTGGCGGTGGCGCTCGGGCAGGTAAGTTTTTCGCTGGGCACCGACACCGCAGGCTCGGGCCGGGTGCCGGCTGCCTTTAACAATCTGGTGGGGCTCAAGGGCACGCGCGGTCGCATCAGCTGCAGCGGCGTGGTGCCTGCCTGCCGCAGTCTCGATTGCGTGACCCTGTTTGCCCTCACCGCCAGCGATGCCGCCCGCGTCTGGGCGGTGGCTGCCGAGTTTGACCCGGCCGACCCGTTTGCCCGCCCGGCGCAAGCTGGCCCCTTATTGGGCGCCCGTTTTCGCTTTGGTGTGCCCTCTGCCGAGCAGCTGGCCTTTTTTGGTGACGACGCGGCGGCCGCGCTGTTTGCCAAGGCGAGCCAGACCCTCGAAGCGCTCGGCGGCGTGGCGGTCACCATCGATTTTGCCCCCTTCTTGCAAGCGGCCAAATTGCTCTATGAAGGCCCCTGGGTGGCCGAGCGGCTGGCCGCCATCAAGGCATTTTATAAGGCTGACCCCAGCCGCTGCCTGCCGGTGATCCAGACCATCATCGGCGGCGCCGAGCGCCACAGCGCGGTGGCTTCGTTCGAGGCTCTCTATCAGCTGCAGGCACTCAAGCGCCGCGCCGATGCCGAGCTGGCCAAGGTCGAACTGGTGCTCACCCCCACCACCGGCACCATCTACACCATTGCCGAGCTTGAGGCCGAGCCGATTGCCCTTAACAGCAACCTTGGCCATTACACCAACTTTATGAACCTGCTCGATTACTGCGCCATCGCCCTGCCGGCCGGTTTTCGTGGCGAGGGCCCCAAGGCGGGGTTACCGTTTGGCATCACCCTGTTTGCGCCGCGCTATGCCGATAACGCCCTGCTGGCGCTCGGCGAGCGTTGGCAACGGGCGCAGGCGCTGCCCCTTGGCGCCACCGGTCTGCCGTTTGTGGCGCGCGATCTGCCGCAACCTGACGCCTCTTCGGAGTGTATCGATGTGCTGGTGTGCGGCGCCCACCTCGACGGCTTGCCGCTCAATGTCCAGTTGCGTGAGCGCGGCGCCGTGCTGGTGGAGCAGACCGTGACGGCGCCTTGTTATCGCTTCTATCGCATCGCCGGCGGCGCGCCGCTAAGGCCGGCGCTGGTGCGCGATGAGCACGGGGAGGGGCGCAGCATCGAGGTGGAGATCTGGCGCCTGCCGCTCGCGCATTTTGGCTCGTTTGTGGCGGGCATTCCGGCGCCGCTCGGTATCGGCAAGGTCGAGCTGGCCGACGGGCGGCGGGTGTGCGGTTTTATCAGCGAGCCCTGCGCCTTGCAGGGGGCCGAGGAGATCACCGCCCACGGCGGTTGGCGCGCCTATCTGGCCACGCTGGGCTGATGGGGACGAACGCACCGGGTCGCCGCGCCCGGTGCGAATAGCAAATTCGTGCGAAACACGGTCGAGACCGCCGCCAAATCCGCGTGATATGCGGGGACAAAAAGCCATCGCCGCCGCCGGTGCCAGCCGGTATAATGCGCGACCCGAATTGTTCAGGTGGTCAAAATGCAACCGGTAACCCCGATCTTCTCCTATCCCCGCTATTGGGCCGAGTGCTACGGCACGGCGCCCTTCCTGCCCATGTCGCGCAAAGAGATGGACAAACTCGGCTGGGACAGCTGTGACGTGATCCTGGTGACCGGTGATGCCTATGTGGACCACCCGAGTTTTGGTATGGCGGTGATTGGCCGCATGCTCGAATCGCAAGGGTTTCGGGTCGGTATCATCGCCCAGCCCGACTGGTCATCGAAGGATGACTTTATGCGTCTGGGCAAACCCAACCTGTTTTTCGGGGTGACGGCGGGCAATATGGACTCCATGATCAACCGCTACACCTCGGATAAAAAGCTGCGCCACGACGATGCCTACACCCCCGGTAACGTCGCTGGCAAACGGCCCGACCGCGCCACGCTGGTCTATACCCAGCGCTGCAAAGAGGCGTACAAAGAGGTGCCGGTAGTCATCGGCGGCATTGAGGCGTCGCTGCGCCGCATCGCCCACTATGACTACTGGTCCGAGACCATTCGCCGCTCCATCCTGTTTGATGCCAAGGCCGATATCCTGATCTACGGCAACGCCGAGCGTCCGCTCATTGAAGTGGCGCACCGCATCGCTGCAGGCGAAACCATGGACGCGATGCAGGATATTCGCGGCACTGCCGTGATCCGCCGCGAGCCGCTGCCGGGCTGGAGTGGGGTCGATTCGAGCAAGCTCGATCAGATTGGCCGCATCGATCCTATCCCCAACCCCTATATGGAAGGGGCGCCCTGCTCGGACGATGCCAGCGACGATGCGCCTGCCGCTCAGCAGGCCAAGCCGGTGCTGGTGCAACCGCCCAAGCCCAAACCGTGGGAGAAAACCTACGTCAAGTTGCCGGCCTTTGAGCGGGTCAAAGAGGACAAGGTGCTCTATGCCCACGCCTCGCGCATTTTGCACCACGAGACCAACCCCGGCTGCGCCCGGGCGCTCTCCCAGGCCCACGGCGATCGCATCATCTGGGTCAACCCGCCCGCCTTCCCGCTCGAAACCGACGAGATGGACGGGGTATTTGGCCTGCCGTATCAGCGGGTGCCACACCCGGTTTATGGCAACGAGAAGATCCCCGCTTACGACATGATCAAGACCTCGGTCAACATCATGCGCGGCTGCTTTGGCGGCTGCTCGTTCTGCTCCATCACCGAGCACGAAGGGCGTATCATCCAGAGCCGCTCGGAAGAGTCGATCATAAAAGAAATTGAAGATATCCGGGATAAGGTGCCGGGCTTTACCGGCGTCATCTCGGATCTCGGCGGCCCGACCGCCAACATGTATAAACTGCGCTGCAAGAACCCCAAGGCCGAGCAGACCTGCCGCCGCGCCTCGTGCGTCTGGCCAACCATCTGCCCGCACATGGACACCGACCACACGCCGACCATCAATCTCTATCGCAAGGCGCGCGACCTCAAAGGCATCAAGAAGATCCTGATCGCCTCCGGCGTGCGCTATGACCTGGCGGTGGAAGATCCGCGCTATGTGCGCGAGCTGGCCAAACACCACGTTGGCGGCTATCTCAAAATCGCCCCCGAGCACACCGAAGAGGGGCCGCTGGCGATGATGATGAAGCCGGGCATGGGGACCTATTACAAGTTCAAGGAGCTGTTTGACAAGTTCTCGAAAGAAGCCGGCAAAGAGCAGTACCTGATCCCTTACTTTATTGCGGCGCACCCCGGCACCACCGACGATGACATGGTGAATTTGGCGCTGTGGCTTAAATCCAACCGCTTTAAGCTCGATCAGGTGCAAAACTTCTACCCGTCGCCGCTCGCCAACGCCACCACCATGTATTACACCGAGAAAAACCCGCTCTCCAAGGTGCATCGGGTCGGCGGAGACGTGTTTGTGGCCAAGGGCGAGCGCCGCCGCCGTCTGCACAAGGCTATTTTGCGCTACCACGATCCGGCCGGTTGGCCGATCATCCGCGAAGCGCTGCAAGCCATGGGCAAGGGCCACCTGATTGGCAACGGCCCCGAGTGTCTGGTGCCGGCCGAAGGCCGCGGCGAGCGCGCCGCTCTCGCAGCCGGCAAGGGCGCCAAGCCAGCGCTGACTCGCCACAGTGACATCAACCACCAACGCGCTAATGGCGCTGGCAATAAAGCTGCAGGCAAAGGGGCGGGTGCAGCCCAAGGCAAGCCCGGCAGCAAGCCGGGCAATGGCAAACCGGTGGGCACCGAGCTCAAAGTAGGGAAGGACAGCGGCAAACCGGCTGCATCAGGCAAGCCCGCCACCCACGGCAAAGCGACCGGCCAGGGTGCTGCTCAGGGTAAGCCCGCCGTGCAAGGTAAGCCTGCTCATAAAGGTAAAGCTCCGACTCGTGCTGGTACCGGTAAACCAGCAGCACAAGGTGGCAAGCCGGCGGCTAAAGGCAATGGTGCCAAGCGACCAGCAAGGTAATATTTTCTGATTAGAAAGCGATAGAAATAAAAAGGCGACCGGATGGTCGCCTTTTTATTTTAAACACCGTTATTTTTGCTGTTACGAATTCATAAGTAATTTAAAAATAGATTATTCAAATGTTGTTGCAGAACTTTTTAAATTCCCACCAAGTGCTACAAAAGTGTTTAAATGCCAGAATAAGAATGCCAACACCAAACTGTGCAAAGATACAAGCATATAAATATTCTGCGTCATCATATTTAAATGTCAATGAATCTGGTATAAACATTGTAATGAGAAAAACAATACAAACTGCCAAAAGCCAACCCATTGTAGAATGTAGTTTTGACGTTAGTTTTTTTAAATATCCCGTCTTTTTTGTATTTTCAATCAACACATGAGACGATGATGTGAGTAACGTTATAGACCCCATAGAAAAACCAAAAAGTATTCCAGCAAAAGTTGATATTGTGGACGCTATTGGTTGTAAATGGGTCATTTTTAGTTGACTAATGATAGGCCACGTTAAATACATGATGAATAAAGTGCTAAGATAAACAAACAGGTTGCCCAAACATGTTACATTTAACCCTTTTGTCGTAGCCTTATGATCAATCATATATTATGCCAATCGGTTGTTGGGCTGACCAAAGAAATTTATTAACTCATCGTTTTTGGCTTGCCGAGCTGCTTCCAAGCTACCCCACATTTCTAGAGCATTAGGATAACGACCATTCATTTCTACAGCAGTATAGTATGATAATCTATCTGAAACTAAATCAATAGGGTGTTCTATTCTAGTTTCCTGATGTTCAGTAACTAAATTCAGTTTTTTTACTTCAAGTGTGGCTTGAAGCTCACGCAAAGCTCTTTTAAAACTATTGTCTAAGTAGCGTTCCTCTGGATTATCAGAACGAGCATCACCTCTAAAAACCAAGTTCATTGTTGCAGAACGAGTACCGTTTAATGCCGCTATTATTGAATTGTTAAAGTCATGCTCTATGTTTCTAAGTAATTCAGGGTTTCTAGGACGAGCAATTGTTATTTGGGCTGATTTTACTTGAACATGCCCATTGGCAAGCCATGCTAAATTAGCAGGTTCAATAATAGGGTTTAGTGTGGTTATGTAATTGTTTGGGGAAAGGTATGCACCAATAACTTGCCAGTTCACACAGAATCTATTTCTTTGAATAATAAGAAGTGAGTACTCGCTGTAGTAAACAAAATAGGTCTTTTCTAATAAGTTTTCATTTTCTGCCAGCGGTAGCTCTCTTTCTGCACCTCCTGCAATAGCTGCATGTGGAAGATTATTTTTCCGATGTTTTCCAAAAACACCTTTATATCCATAATTGGTAGCTTGAATATCTCTAAGCTCTACCAGCTGATTTTTAATGTTTTTAACAGTTGCTGCTCTTCCTGTTTGATATAGATCAAATAGTTGTCTAAAAACATCAGTTGTGTTCAGTGGTATCGCATTAGCGAGTGAAGAGTTTGTTTCACATTCATAGAAATCAAAGAAGAAATTTTTTGTTGCCATAATGATTTAAAAAATCCCATGTGTTGGACTAAAAAGTTTGGTTGGTGCTAAACAAGCTAAAGCCCAACACTTATCATGATAAGTTTTCAGAGAATCTAGTAAGCCAGTGTATATATCCATATGTAACTACTAGGCGGGAGAATGACTCGCTTTTGTTGGTCTTCATTCATTCCACACTGCGTAACTTGTAAAAAACACGCTACCGCCCGTGGATTACAGCCCCCAAATTGCTCCTATTAACCAGCAGGTCAGTGACCCATCACTGCTTAATAGGCACCGTATGGCTATGGTAAACGGATGATGCGATCGGGGCGAGTGTTGATGGTGACTGAGCAGTCAGAAATCTATCGTTTTTTGAGCTGGATCATCTGCAAGTGCCCTGCTGCGGCATAGCACCTAGCCCATCATTGGGTTTTTTATCAGCAACTTCCGTTCCGGCACTTGGGCAACTACGCTTTGCTTTGTGACCTGTTGTCTATGATTGCTGCACAAGGAAGGCCCCATGATCTCTGCCATTCGCCAGCGCTCCCTTGCCGTTAGTCAGGCGCTCGGTTTAACCATTTTTGTCCTGCTGGCCACCATTGCCTTGCTTGGACTCTATTCGGTGCGCCAGGCGGCGGATCGGATGGGGCAGGGTAAGGATGTGGTGGCCGATATTCTGCCGCCTCCGCTCTATCTGATTGAATCACAGCTGATTGTTGATCAGCTGCTGCGAAGTGACAGTGCCGAGCAGGGGCAACTGTTGGCCGATTTGGGGCGGTTGAGTAAAGAGTATGAGATGCGCATCGGGCACTGGCAGCAAAGCGCCCTCGATGCGCCCATCAAGGCCAGTCTGCTCGGTGAACAGCACAGTCAGGCCCAGCGGTTTTGGAGTTTGCTCAATAGCGACTTTATTCCGGCCATCCGTCAGGGGGATCGTCAGAAGGCCGATCAGGTGGCCAGCCAGCTTTATGATATCTATCGGGCGCACCGGGCCGGGGTAGACAGCACAGTGGCCCTGAGCCGGACCTATGCGGCCAATCAGCTCAGCTCGCTCAATCAGACCGCCAACCTCTGCTATGGCTTGTTGCTGCTCTCAGCCCTGATTGGTGGGGTGTTTACCATTCGTCTTAATCGCCCGACCCTGCGCCGCTTGCAGGGCGCAGGCCAAGCGGCGACCGCCATTGCCAACGGTGATCTTGACCTCACCCTGCCAGAGCCGGGGCAGGATGCCATCGGCACCCTGATCCGGCGCATCAGCAATATGCGCGATCAGCTGGTGCGTTTGGTGACCACCTTACAAAACAGCGCCCATACGCTCGATACGCAGGCCGGCTCCATGATGGCGGCCTCGACCCAGCACCTCAGTAGCAGCCGCGAGCAGGCGCAGCACGCCCAGCAGATTGAGCAGGTGATTGAGCAACTGCACCGGGTGATCGCTCTGGTCAGTGACGAGTTGCTGCAGATCAGCCAACTGACCGGCGAATCGGAAGCGCAGGCCAGTCAGACCCACACCACCATCATCAATGCCGAGCAGGTCATTCGTGCCCAGGCCGAGGGGATCCGCCATGTGGCAGGCACCATCAGTGATCTGGCTGGGTTGTCCCAGAATATCTCTACCCTGGCGCTGACCATTCACGGTATCGCCGATCAGACCAACCTGCTGGCCTTAAATGCGGCGATTGAAGCGGCGCGCGCCGGTGAGCAGGGGCGCGGTTTTGCGGTGGTGGCCGAGGAGGTGCGCTCGCTTGCGGTGCGCACCGGTAATGCCACCGGCGAGATCTCGTCGATCATCAGCCAGATCCAGGGCACCAGTCAGCGCGCCGTCAATGAGATGACCACCGAGCTGGGGCGGGTGGATAGCGTGGTCAACGAGATCACCCTCTCGCGCGATAACGTTCGGTTAATTGCCGAGAACTGCGCCCGCATCAGCCAGCAGATCAGTGTCACCAATCAGCAGATGGAAGATGAGTGCACCTTTATCTCCAGTATCAATGTCAGCGTGGCCCAGATGGCTACGTTGGCGACCGAGGTGCAGTCCGGCGCCCAGCACTCGGCGGATTTGGCCACCAAGGTCACCCACCTTGCCAAAGAGCTGACCAGCCAGATTGAGCACTTCAAGCTGCCGGC
>NZ_FTMJ01000016.1 GCF_900156095.1 Aeromonas sp. RU39B | reverse complement strand
GTCTTGAACTACAGTCAACTTGAAACTTTCGTCATACCTAGCCATGAAAATACCCCAAAGGTTGGATTTGCGTCCAACTTTTGGGGTGCAGTTCAACATCGCGGGGCTTTTGTTATGGTGAGGTGCCGTCAGGCGGGCTGGGTCTGCCCGAAGTAATCGGCCAGAAACTCATCAAAGCTCAGGGTGTCACTGCGCTCAATGTCACGCTGCTTGAGCAGGGAGTCGCGCGCTTCACCGGCGAAATACTCCTCATCCCAATACTCCAGCGCACTGCCACGCAGCTCGTCGCGATAACGGGCGGCCAGCTCGCGGCCAAAGCTGCTGTTGTCACGGTTATTTTCCCGCAGCTCGCGCAGCACCCGTGCCGACAGGGTCAGCTCCGGATCGTCGAGACGCTGGCGCAGGGAAGTGAGCGTCGCCATATAACGGCTGCGGCCGTTACTGCGATCAAGCAGTGCAGCAACCTTGGCCAGCTCGTCAAACAGGGCATGCCCGTACTCGTGCAGGCTGATTGGGCCAGCTTCGTTCTCCAACATCAGGCCGGGGCGACGACCTTCCAGCACCACCTTGGTCTGGTTGCGACGATTGCGCTCAATGGAGGCATCGTCGAGCAGGGCGGATGGGCGCAGCAGGCACCACACCAGGAAGATGTCAAAGAAGCGGATCTGATCGGCATCGACCCCGATCGGGCTGAACGGGTTGATGTCCACGGTGCGCAGTTCGATGTACTGAATACCGCGGCGCGCCAGCGCATCGGAAGGCTTCTCACCGGTGCGCGGCGGCTGTTTGGGCCGAATTGGCGCATAGAGCTCGTTTTCCAGCTGCAGCACGTTGTCATTGAGCTGGCGATAGTCGCCATTGACCTTCACACCGATGCGGGAGAAACCGGCATCGTGGGTGCGAATGGCTTTGCGCAGGCTATCCACATAGGCCGGCAAGCTGTCGTGGCTGATCTTGAGACCGGCCTGGGCATTGTTGGTGTAACCCAGATCCGACAGGCGCAGTGAGGTGGCATACGGCAGATAGAGAGTGCCCTTACCGAGTTTTTCAAACGGCAATGTGCTTGCACGCCCCTTGAGGAACGAGCTGCAGATGGCCGGTGAAGCGCCAAACAGATAGGGAACCAGCCAGCCGAAGCGGTAGACGTTGCGAATCAGCCCCATGTACTTCTCGGAGATAAAACGCTGGCTGCAACAATCCTTGCAGGCTAGGGCCTGCCATTCACACCAGAAACTCTCCGGCATCGAGAAGTTGAAATGCACACCGGCGATCACCTGCATCAGGCTGCCATAACGGCTCTTCAAGCCCTGCCGGTAGAGGGTCTTCATGCGGCCAATGTTGGAGCTGCCATATTGGGCCAGCCGGATATCATCCTGATCACCGACGAAGCAGGGCATGGAGAGCGGCCACAGCCGCTCTTCACCCAGTTCACGCACGGCAATGCGATGAATGTCCGCCAACTGCTCGAGCAGGGTATCGATTGAATCTGTCGCCGGAGTGATGAACTCCAGCAGCGGCTCGGCATAGTCGGTGGTAATGCTGGTATGGGTCAGGGCAGCACCAAGGGCGCGCGGATGATCCTGTTGCGACAGGGTGCCATCGGGCTGGATCCGCAGGGTTTCACGCTCGATGCCACGACGCATTCCCTTGAGGGCAGGCAGGCGTTCCGGTGTATTCAGGGCGGCCAGCAGTTCGTCCAGGGAGAGAGTCTGGGTGGTCATAATCACGGCTCATTCCGGGCTCCCCCCAGAGGAGGGAGCCGGTGGTTGTTATAAGCTGTCCGAAGAGAGCGACAGCGGATAGACAGGAAGATGTAGTTCTTTCAGCGGTTTTTCAAGTTTACTGCGATCTCCGACCACTACGATCACCATCTTCGCAGGATCCAGCCACTCATTGGCCAGTGCCTTGAGATCCTTGGCCGACACGTCGGTGATGATCTTGCCCTGCTGGTTCACCACATCGGGATCGAGCCCGTAAACCACCAGTTGCAGCAAGAAACCAGCCTTCTGATCCAGTGTTTCATAAGAGAGCGCATCCTGCTGGGTCACGGCGCTGCGCAGGTAGGTCATCTCGTTAGCACTCGGTCCTTGTGAACGGTATTTTTTGAACTCCTGCATAATCTGGCGAATGGCATCGACCGTGGCATTGGCTCGCACATCGGCACCGACCGAGAAGAAACCGGCGTCCCGATTGGCCTGGAAGCCCGAGCTGATCCCGTAGGTATAACCCTTGTCCTCGCGCAGGTTCAGGTTGAGGCGGCTGTTGAAATTGCCTCCCAGATTAAAGTTCATCAAACCGCTACGGAAGTAATCGCCGGTAGCGTCATAGGGCATGGCGCGCCGACCGATGCGGATCACCGACTGCGGCGCACCCGGCTTGTCCAGCAGATAGATACCCGGTTTGGCCTGTTTGCTCTTCGGTTTGAGGTTGCCGAACTTGGCCGCCTCGCCCTGCCACTGGGTCAGGAAACCGAGTTGCTGCTCGATGCTCTTCTGGTCCACATCACCGGCGACCACCACCTTGGCATTGGCCGGGTTGTAGGTTTGCTGCCAGAAGGCTTTCACATCGGCCAGGGTCAGCTTCTGCACATCGGCCAAGGTGCCGTCTCCGGGCAAGCCCAGGCGGGACGCTTTGCCGTAAATCAGCTCACGGAAGGCTTGTCCGGCCATGCTGGAGGGCTGCTGACGATTTTGCTGGATGATCTGCAGGATTTGCTCGCGGGTGCGGGCAAAGTCCTCTTCACGCATGCCCGGTTCGAACAATAGTTCACGCACCAGCGCGAGCGTCTGTGGCAGCTTGTCGGTGAGACTGCTGACAGAGATGAGGTTGCTGTACTGGCCGTTGGAGAAGCTGATGTTCGAGCCCAGTTTCTCCAGCTCGTCACTCAACTGCGCTTCACTCAGGCGGCGGCTCCCCTGCTCCATCATCATGGCGGTCAGGTTGGCCAGCCCCAGCTGCCCTTCCCCTTCAGCACGCAGCCCGCCCGGCAGGGCGATGGTGATGGAGACTGCCGGAATCTCGCTGCTGTGAGTACCGGTGATCTCGATGCCCTTGTCGAGGCGGCCATGCCAGATGGTCGGCACGTTAATCTTGACCGCCGGACCAGCCTTGGGCTGCACCGAGCGATCAAAGCTGTCTTTCACCACCCGCAGCGGCAGCGACTCACCGTGCTTGCTGTAATCGGGCAGTTGGCGAGCAGCCGGCGTGAAGTTGGGCACGCTCGCCTGCCATTCGCTCTTGCCGCGCGGCACCACGCTCAGCACCACAGCCGGTTTGCCGGCCACGTACTTCTCATAGGCCTCTTTCACCTGCTGCGCTGTCACCTTGGAGACTGCATCAAGGTTTTTCAGCATGTAGTCAGGGTCATTAGCCAGTACCTGGCCAAGCGAGAGCTGGTTGACCTTGCCCTCGACACTGCCCATGCGCCATACCACGCCGGCGCGGTATTTGCTGATCGCCTTGGCCACATCTTCAGGCTGCAATCCGCGCTGGGCAAACTGGGCCACCACCTTGTCCACGTCGGCTTTTAGCTGCTTGAGACTGCCGTTGGTCGCCGGATTGGGGTAGGCATAAATGCTCAGGGTGCACGCCAGTTCGGCGCAGGAGTGTGACGCCCCCGCATCGACCGCCTTGCCGCTTTTGACCAGCGCCTGATAGAGCATGGAGCTGGCCGAACCGCCCAGCACATCGCCGAGGATATCGAGCGCCGGCTCGGCGGCATCGTTAAAGGAGACGGTCGGATAGGTGATGTAGAGCAGCGGCAGGTGAACCTTGTCCTCCAGCGTCACATAGCGGGTCTCCGGCAGGGTGACCGGCTGCGGCGCCGGTTTGCTCACCTCGGGGCCGCGCGGGATCGGGCCGAAGAATTTCTCAATCCAGGCCAGCGCCTGGCTCACATCAAAGTCGCCACCGAGCGTCAGGGTCGCGTTGTTGGGGCCATACCAGCGCAGGAAGAACTGCTTGAGATCGTTCACATCGACCCGATCGAGATCCTGCACATAGCCGATGGGCTGCCAGGAGTAGGGATGAGTGCGCGGATAGAGCGTCTCGCCAAGCTTCTCACCAACCAGACCATAGGGCTGGTTATCCACTCGCTGGGCCCGCTCGTTTTTGACCGTAGCGCGCTGAATTTCAAACTTTTTCTGGCTCACCGCATCGAGCAAAAAGCCCATGCGATCGGCCTCCAGCCACAGCACCTTCTCCAGCTGGTTAGCCGGCACGGTTTCGTAATAGACGGTGCGATCCTGGCTGGTGGCGCCATTCATACTGCCACCGGCCTCGTTGATGATGCGCATGTGCTCCTGATCGCCCACATGCTTGGAGCCTTGGAACATCATGTGTTCAAAGAAGTGTGCGAAACCGGATTTACCCACCGTCTCACGCGCCGAGCCGACGTGATAGGTCACATCGAGGTGCACCAAGGGATCGGAGTGATCGGGAGTCAGGATGATGGTCAGGCCATTATCCAGCCGATACATCTGGTAAGGGATAGTCAGCTTTCCCTGACCGGCTTGTTGTTCGCCAACCAGAGTCGGCGCCGCCAGCGCCGGTGCGCCCAGCAGCAGCGAGCACACCGCAACGGTGACAAAAGAGAGAGTGCGATTCACGATTACCTCGCAGAAGAGACGATTTAGAGAAGGCGTAAGGTCAGCCAGGCAATCACGCCGTAGCGGGCCAGCTTGCCCACCGCGATAAGAAGAGATGCTCGCAGTGGCGCCATCTTGAGCCATCCGGCCAACAGGCACAAGGCATCCCCCACCAAAGGAGTCCAAGCCAGTAACAGCGCCCAGTGACCATGACGCTCCAGCCAGCGCAGGGCGGTCTGCTCGCCCCGTCCGGCTTTGCGCAGCGGCTGCTTTCGATTCGCCGCCCACCAGCCCAGCCAGAAGGTGGTCATAGAGCCCAGCGTATTACCCAATGTGGCCCAAAACAGCAGAGAGGCAGTGGACCAGGCTTGCTGGGCCACCATGGCGCCGAGTAGCACTTCGGAGCCTCCTGGCAGCAGGGTGGAAGAGACAAAGGCGCTGGCAAACAGTGCCAGCGGTCCCTGCCCACCCAGCCAGAGCGCCAGATCAGGCATGGGTATTCATGCGCAGCAGCAATTTGCCGCGAGTGTGGCCACTTTCAATCGCCTGATGGGCCAGCGCCCCTTCGGCCAGATCAAACACACCGGCAATCTGGATGCGGGCCTCACCCATTTCGAGCAAAGTCACCATCTGTGCCAGCTGCTTCTGATCCGGATGCACCAGCATGCCGCGCACCTCAAGGCCGCGCTCGGCGCCGGCTGTCTTGATCTGCTCGGCAGTGATGGTCGGCACCGTAATCAGACGCCCTCCCGCTGCGACACAGTCAAGTGCCTTGCGGCCATTTTCACCGCCCACCAGATCCAGCACCAGATCCACCTTGCCAACCAGCGCTGGCCAATTCGCGTCGTGGTAATCGACCACCCGCTTCGCGCCAAGGCTGCCGACAAAGCCATGGTTATCGGGGCCAGCCAGTGCAACCACTTCGGCGCCCCAGGCGCAGGCCCACTGCACTGCCAGGTGACCGACGCCACCGGCTGCCGCCAGGATCAGCACTCGCTGCCCTTTGCGCAGCTCGCCATGCTCGAACAGCCCTTGCCAGGCGGTCAGTCCGGCCAGCGGCAAGGCCGCCGCCACGTCCAGATCCACCTTGGCAAGGCGCACCAGCTCGCTGGCCGCGACCACCACCGATTCGCCATAGGCGCCGCCGGTCAGCGGGAAGCCCACCATGCCGCAAACCCGATCACCGACGTTCAATTGCTCTACATCGGGACCGAGCGCCTCGACCACGCCAGCCACGTCATAGCCCGGAGTCCAGGGCAGGCGATCCTTGTTTTGCGCAGCGGCCCAGCCCAAACCGGCCCGGGTTTTGGCATCGATGGGATTGACGCCGGCAAAGTGCACGCGCACCCGAACCTGCCCCTTGGCAGGAACAGTGTCGGGTACAGCAGCCAGTTGCAGGACGGAAGGGGAGCCAAAGGCGGTGATCTGCAGTTGATTCATTGTTACAGTCCATGTCGTGTGACACACAGACCTGACAGCATATCAGCGAGGAGCACATGGCTCGACTGTTTCTTCTCCCCCTGCTACTGGCCATTGGCTGGACGCTGTTTCTGATCTGGCAGAGGATTCCGCTCAAGCAGGGATTGACGGGGTATTACTGGATTATCGGGGGCGGCAGTGCCCTGGCCGGGTTTCTCACCCTGATGATGTGGCTGACCCATTAAGGGAGGCAACGCGATGTTAACCGGACTGAATCATATTACGCTGGCGACCGGCGATCTGGACCGCAGTCTGCTCTTTTACCGGGATCTGCTCGGCTTTACCGCCCATGTACGCTGGCTGGGCGGTGCCTATTTAAGCTTGGGCGAGCTGTGGCTCTGTCTCTCCTGTGACCAGAGCCTGCCAGCGCGCGACTACAGCCATGTGGCCTTCTCTGTTAGCGAAGAGGCGTTTGCCCCCTTCTGCGCCACACTGCGCGCGGCCGGCGTCAGGGAGTGGAAACAAAATCGCAGCGAGGGGCAGTCGCTCTATCTGCTCGACCCCGACGGCCATCAGCTGGAGATCCACGTCGGCTCGCTGCAAAGCCGTCTGGATACCCTGCGTCAACAGCCGTATCAGGGGCTGCAGTGGCTATAAGCCACCCCCATCTCTAAAGCGTAAACTGCCCCAGTTTTGCCAACAGGTCAGCACTTTGGCTGCGCATGCGGCTGGCCATCTCTTCGGCCGCCCGGCTATGCTCGACCACCTCCCGTGACAAGTTCTGCATGCTGGCCACATGCAGGTTCATGCCGCTGGTCACCTGGCTTTGCTGCTGCGCCGCCGTCGCCACCTGAGCATTCATCTCGTTAATGGTATGCATCTGCCCGGTCAGGGCCGTCAGCATGGTCTCGATGGTGGCGGTGGCCTGATTGGCCTGCTCGGCGCTCTGCCGGTTATGGGCTATCGAACCGTGCACTTCGGCGGTCGATTGCTGCAGCGCCTCAACCATGCGTTCGATTTCGTGGGTGGAGTCCTGAGTACGCTGCGCCAGGGTTCGCACCTCGTCAGCCACCACCGCAAAGCCGCGACCGTGCTCGCCGGCACGTGCCGCTTCGATAGCCGCATTGAGTGCCAGCAGATTGGTCTGCCCGGCAATCTCGCGGATCACCGTCACCACAGACCCGATCTGGCTGCTGTGCTCGTTAAGCGTCATCACCCGTACTGAGGTCTGATTCATCTCCTCGCCAATCTGGTGAATGGCGCGGGCATTCTCCTGCACAGTCCGGCTACTCCCTTCGGCCGCCTGACTGGCCTGATCGCTCGCCTGCAACGTCTGCCCGGCACTGTGGGAGACCGCCTCGGCCGAAGCCGAAATTTGCACCAGTGCAGCGGCAATCTGCTCTACCTCGCCCAACTGGCCACTGGCATTGCGCTGGGTCTGCTCGGCTTGAGCGCACAGCTGCGCCGATGAAGTGCTGACCTGATGCCCGATGCCAATCAGCTCATGAATCAGGGTGCTCAAGGTTGCCATGGTGCGGTTGAAGGCCCGTGCCAGCGCACCAATCTCATCTTGCCGTGAGTCCGGCAGGCGCCGCGTCAAATCGCCACCGCCACCGGCTATGCTGCCCAGCAGGGCGGCCACCTGATTGATGGGCCGCACCACCAGACCACGCACACACCAGAACACCATAACCGAGACCAGCAGCAACACGGTCAGCAGCACACCCACCAGAATCACCAGCAGGTGATTGCGCTGGGCAAGAGTGCCTGATGGGTCAAAGTCGAGGTGTAGATAACCTATCACCGCCCCATTCTCCTGCTTGAGCGCCACCTTCTTTTCAATGACGCCACCTGCGGCAGGTCGCTCGTGTTCGGCCAGCATCTTGTCATTCTGATCGCTAATCACCATGCGGGTCACTGACGGCAGGCCGGTCACTGCGTTGGCAAGATCGGTCATCTGGGCAAAATCAAAGGTGAGCACCGGTTGACGTGCCACCACCTCGACAAAGGCAGCCACCCGCTCGGCGTCATCACGAAAGGCGCTGTCGAGGTAGCGATTGACCATCACAGCTGAAATACATCCACCCCCAACCAGCCCCACCAGACCGGTGAGCAGCAGCCAGAGCAGCAATTTGACATTGAGGGAACGGAAACGGCGGGGAGCCGGTTTGTGAAGCGGTGTTGCCATGCCCGGAACGGGCAGCGAGGCGATATGGCTGTTCATCCTTCATGACTCATGCTGACGTCGGAAGCCGTCATCCTAGTCACCAAGCATGACAGTTTTGTGGCAACGCAATAGTCAGATAAATCAGCAGTAACAATATCTGCGACAGGTTATGCCAATATTGATTATTAAAATGGCATAAAGAGCCAATCAAAACCCAGCCAAATCAGCTTCATATGTAACCACCTCATCAACAAAAAAGGAGCCGTTATGGCTCCTTTTGGATGGGGACTGCTGAGCATTAGGCGCTCAGAGCAGCGATATCCACCTTCTTGACGGTGTCGCCGTCGAACTTGATGACCACGCCTTTCTTAGCCAGATCGGTGTCTTTGAAGGCATCCTTGGCGATCTGCTCCAGCGTCGGCTGTGCGGTTTTGATGGCGTTCAGATCGTAGGTCCACACCTCGAGACCCGCTTCGGTGGCCTGCTTGGTCGGCTTGCCAAACTTGCTCTCAACGGCCTGCTTGTTGGATTGCCCTTCCTTGATGCCCAGTGCACTCTTGAGCGCCAGGTCGGAGGCGCTGTTCATGGCGCTCTCTTTGGCACTGCCAGCGGCTTGCTTGACGCTGGAGGTGACATTGTCGGTCACCGACTGGGTCACCGAGTCGAGCAGACCAGCGTTGGCCATCAGGGGGAGCCCGAACAGAGCAATCAGTACTGCTTTTTTCATTGTTATCTATCCCGTGTATTGAAAAGCGGGCTTACCTTAACCACCGAGGCCACAAACATCAACCCGTGTTTTTTCTTGTAAATTAGTGAGTTAAACATCAAAAAAAGACCCCGGCACAAGCCGGGGTCGCGTGGTTCGTTCTTGATAAGGCGTTATTGAGTGCCGCCCACGGTCAGCTGGTCGAGCTTGAGCGTAGGCTGGCCAACACCAACCGGCACGCTCTGCCCCTCTTTGCCACACACTCCGACGCCGCGGTCGATCTGCAGGTCGTTACCGACCATGGAGACCTGGCTCATCGCCTCGGGACCGTTGCCAATCAGGGTCGCCCCCTTGATGGGGGCGGTGATGCGGCCATCCTCGATGAGGTAAGCCTCAGAGGCTGAGAACACAAACTTGCCGGAGGTGATATCCACCTGACCACCACCGAAGTTGGGGGCATAGATACCCCGTTTGACCGAGGCAATAATCTCCTGCGGATCGCTCTCGCCGGCCAGCATGTAGGTATTGGTCATACGCGGCATCGGCAGGCTGGCGTAGGATTCACGCCGGCCGTTGCCGGTCAGCGGCACCCCCATCAGACGGGCATTCTGCTTGTCTTGCAGATAGCCTTTGAGAATGCCGTTTTCAATCAGCACGTTGTAACCACCGGGCGTCCCTTCGTCATCGATGGTGACCGAGCCGCGCCGACCGGCCAGGGTGCCGTCATCGACGATGGTGCACAGGCTCGAGGCAACCCGCTCGCCGATGCGACCGGCATAGGCCGAAGAGCCCTTGCGGTTAAAATCCCCTTCCAGACCGTGACCGACCGCCTCGTGCAGCAGCACGCCGGGCCAACCAGCCCCGAGCACCACCGGCATGGTACCGGCCGGGGCATCGATCGCCTCGAGGTTGACCAGCGCCTGACGCACCGCCTCGCGCACATACCCCAGGGCGCGGCTCTCGTCCCCTTCCAGCTCAAGGAACCAGTCGTAACCAAAGCGGCCACCGCCGCCTGCACTGCCACGCTCGCGACGTCCGCCACGCTCGGCCAGCACCGTTACCGACAGGCGCACCAGTGGGCGCACATCAGCCGCCAGGGTGCCGTCGGTGGCGGCCACCAGCACCTCTTCATACACGCCGCTGATCGACGCCATCACCTGGGTAATAGCCGGGTCAAGGCTACGGGCAAAGCGATCCATCTGCTCAAGCAGAGCGATCTTCTGCTGTTTACCGAGGCTTTCGAGTGGGTCGCTGGCCGGATAGAGCAAACCAGTCTCGGTGCGTTGCCAGGCCTGAACTCGCCCTTCACCACCACTGGCGGCAATACCACGGGCGGCGATCACCGATTGTTGCAGCGCCGCCAGACTCAGCTCGTCGGAGTAGGCAAACCCGCTCTTCTCACCGCTGACGGCACGCACCCCCACCCCTTGGTCGATGTTGTAGCTGCCATCCTTGACGATGCCATCTTCCAACATCCACGACTCATGCCAGCTGCGCTGGAAATAGAGATCGCCAAAATCGATGCGGTGGTTCATCAGGCTGCCGAGCAGTCCTTCCAACCGACCGGTATCCAGATCATGGGGGGCCAGCAGGGACGCACTAACCTGTTCAAGTAGACTCAATGCTCTCTCCATCGCCATCACTCGGCGTTCAGATTCATCAGGCGGGCATGCTGCAAAACCGGCATGCGCGCCGCAAGCTGGGTGGCATGCTGCGGATCGAAGGGGGCCATCACCACGGCCGGGCCCGACTCCTGACACGCCACCACCCGACCCCAGGGGTCGATAATCATGCTGTGACCGTAGGTTTCCCGGCCCGTTTCATGGTCTCCCCCCTGCCCAGCGGCCACCACCCAGCACTGGTTCTCAATGGCGCGTGCCCGCAGCAAAGGCTCCCAGTGCGCCGCGCCAGTGGCCCGGGTAAAGGCTGCCGGCACGAGCAGGACTTTGGCGCCATGCGCCACTAGGGTGCGATACAGCTCGGGGAAACGCAGATCATAACAGATGGAGAGCCCCAGCGCGCCGAAGGGGGAATCCACCACCACCGGTTGCTCGCCGGCGGTGAAGGTCTCCGACTCCCGATAGCGGCCATGACTGTCGGCTACATCCACATCAAACAGATGCAGCTTGTGATACAGACCGCAGCACTTCCCGTCGGGGTTAAACACCAGAGAGCTGGTGTGGATTCGGCTCTCGCCGTCGATGCGGGTCGGCATGGCGCCGGCCACCAGCCAGATGCCATAGTGACGGGCCCACTCGGCCAGCTGATGCTGGATTGGCCCATCACCTGGCACTTCAGCACCATCGAGATAACCTTGCCGCTCACCAAACAGGGCGAAATTTTCCGGCAGCAGTGCCAACAGCGGTCGCTCGGCGGGCAACTGCGCCAGCAAGTTGGCAATCTGATCGCGATTCTCGGGCCAGCGGCGCCCGGAGATCAGCTGTAGTGCGGCTAGCCACATAACTTGCTCCTTGTCCCTGTTAATCAGGATCCACAATATCCGGATCTTGCTCCATGCAGGCCAACAGTTTACGCAGATGGTGCCTGACCAGTGCGCGCTGACCTCGTTGAGCCCATTTGAGACAGTCAAACAACTCCCAAACCAGACCGTTACCCTCCCCCATGTACGCGGGGAAATCCCAATGGCTGGGCGCCGGACCTTCTACCTCCAGCACAGACAAGATATTGCTTTTATCAAAAAGGGGAAGATAAGGCTTGGCAAGTGGGAAATCGGCTGTGCGATCAGCAATATGGATTTCAATACTGGTCATATCCAGAAAGATATAACGCCAATACGAGGCGACCTCTGAATGCCGCCCTTGCCAACAATGAAAAACCGCCCGCTCACCCACAATGGCCCGTACCAGTTCTTCCCCCTCGGCATGAAAACCCGGCTCGGCCAGCAGCAAGACGTCGACATCCGATACTCGGTCTGCTTTTCCCTTGGCAAGCGATCCAACCACAACGCCAGCCGCTATGGCGGGATGCTTGTTCCCATATTCCGCAACAGTTTGCAACAGAGCACGTTGCAGCGGTGGCACAGCGGCCCAGCGAGAATCGCTCATCAGCTCACCCCAACCTCTCCGGATTTCAGGGTGTAATCAAAGACGATGGCGCGCGCCATCACCGGGCGAAATACGGCCTTGAGGGCATCATGCTCGGGATGGGGCAGGTAGCGCTGACGGGCGGCCTCGTCGGCGAAGGTCATCAATACGCTATGGGTGTACCCATCGTGGCGCCCTTCCGGACTGTCCCCCACGCCCCACTCCACCGCAATGACCCCTTCCACCCGTTTGGGCATGGAGAGGAACTCCTGGCGCACCGCGTCAATGTGAGAGGCACTAGTATCCGGTTTGAACTCGATAAGCAGTATATGGCGAATCATCATCACCTCCGGTGTGAGCGTCATCAGGGGTTGGCGGGTGCCAACGGGGTAGCCTGCGCTGCAGCTTTCTGCTGCTCGGCGTTGAGCTTGATACGGGCCTTGCTGCGACCGGCTTCACTCAGGTGCGGGTTATCGAGTGGCCCTTCGACCCGAAAATCGATGCGGGTCACCACATCAACCACCGGCTCGAGCAATTTGGAGAGGGCAAACACATAGAGTCCGGTCAACGGCGTGAGCGAGAAAGCGGCCACCACCGGCAGGGTTCCGCCCAGATTGGGCGAGAAGCTGAGCTGATAATCCACATTCCAGCGCACCAGATCGGCAATCCCTTCGCCACGCAGGTTGCCAGCCGCCCCCTTCATAAAGAAGTCACGGTTGTCGATAAGGCCGTGGCTTATCTTGAAGCTGCCGGTCATTGACTCGAAATAGAGCCCCTTGTCGAACACATCGCGAAAATCGAGCCGCAGTTTACGCACCAGCGAATCGAAGCTAAGCAGCGAGAGGATCCGGGCGCCACGGTCATTGACCTCGCGCAGGGTGCCGCCATCGAGTTTGATGTTGCTTTCCCCACCGAGCCCGGCACGGCTCGGACGCCAGGGCACGTCATCCCAGCCCAGCACAAATTCGGCCTTGCCCGGCGCATCGCTGATGGGCGAGACATAACCAAAACGATGCAGCAGCAGTTCGCTGTTGTTGGTCTCGATTTTCCCTTCCAGACGAGTCTGCATCAGGTTGTCCTCGGCGCGCCACAACGCCTTGCCTTTGAGGGTTGAGCCCCCCAGCAGCGCACTGAAATTATCCAGCTCCACCCGATTGGCGCCGGGTTTGAGCTCACCCTTGATCTGCCCGAGCGGAATATCACCAAAGCGGCAATCGGCGCAGGTGAAGCGCAGCCAAGGCATCGCACGCAGCAGTGAGAGCTCCTGCGCATTATCGGGTTGCCCCTTGAAGTCTTCACTCGAACCGGACCAGTGCAGACGACCAAACTGCGCCTCTACCGGTTGACGCGGTTTAAGCGGCACCCGCACCACGCCAAGCACCTCAGGACTTTCAATCAGTACTTCGGTAGCCTCTTTGGTCGGGCCCACGGTGAACTGCACCGCCTTGAGCGTGGCCGAGCCCATCTTGGCCCGGTTGATATGACCATCGACCCACCAAGGGGCAGGCAGGAACGGCACCCCCACCAACGCTGGCGCCGCATCACTGCGTTCGGGCAGCCAATCGGACAGCTTGCTCAGCCAGCCCCCCACATCAGCTTCGTTCTGGCTGATAGTCAGCACCATTGGCGCCTCGCGCACCTTGCGAGTACCAGGTTGCCCGACGTCCACCCGTAGCCGGGACAGGTGCGCCGGACCCTCGCCATACTCAAGGCGCGCCACCAGATCCGTATCCATCCCCAGCACGCCGTGCAGATCGGCGCCGCCATCGCGGCCGCGCGCGGTCACCCGCAGCGGCAGGCTACCGCCCTCGCCCTTGGCCAAGGGCGTCGGCAGATTGAGCGCCATACCACGCAAATCACTCGACAGATCCACGTCAAACGAGAAGGGGGCATTTTGTGGCAAGCTGACCGCGACCTTGCCGCCCCAGCGGGTCTTGCCAGAGAGCACCTCCAGCCCGGGCGCACTTAAGGTCGTGCGCGCCGACGACCACTCCCCATTGACCCCTACATTAACCTGATAGCCATTCGGGCGAGTCTGCCCGCTGTAATCGAGGGTGACCGGGTTGCCAAACAGCTGGGCCTTGAGCCCCTTAAAACCGGTTTTCTCGTTATCGTAGCTCAGCACGCCATGCACCTGCTCTAGCGGCAGACCCAAAGAGGCCAGCTTAACCTTGCTCCCCTCAAAGCGGGCTTCACCGCCCACCTTCACCTCACTCTCGCCATCAAGCGGGATGTCGAGGCCAACCAGACCGGTCAGCGGGCCGGTCACCTGCACCTCGGTCAGCGCTTTGCCTACCGAGCCGTGCAGCGGCGAGTTAATCAGGTAATCGCTCACATCACGGCCATCACCGGCAACGTCAGCATCAATAAACAGGTGCGCCCCTTCGCCCAGATAGGGAATGCGGGCATGAATGCGGCTTGATGTGGCTTTGCCCAGCACCGCCGAGCGGCTCTGCATATCCAGCGAGGCGTTTTCAAACAGGAGATCGAGCTGCATGTCGGTCAGCGGTTGCCAACCGGGATCAAACTGGAAGGTAGTCTGCTCAAGCGGCACCGCAGCCTGGAAGATCCCCTCGCCCTTGGCATAAGGGAAATCGGCAAAGGCGCCATACCAGAGCAGGCTGGCGTGCTTGGCGTGGCCCCCTTTCAGAGCGCCACTCAGATAATCGACCAGCGGCATCCCCATCGCCTGCAGCGGGTAGTAGCGATCCGCATGACCGGCATTCTTCAGATCCACCGAGCCGGTCAGCGCCAGAAACGGCTGATTGGCCAGATCGAGCCGAAAGCGGGTATCGAGCGTTAAATCGGCGTTATCGAGGGCAATGTCCTGCCCATAGAGGCTCCAGCTGTCATCCTGACGCCACCAGTCGAGCCGGCCACTGAAGCGATCTACGGCAATCGGCTGCTTGAAGTGACCGCCGGTATCGATACGATCTTTGCCCAGGCGCAGCTCAACGCTGCCGCCTTCCGGGGTGATCCAAAACTCGCCATCGAGTGCCTGCACACCCGGCAGTAACTGATACGGATTGCCGCCGACCTTCTCCAGTTCACCGCTGACCTGCAGGTTGCTCCAGTCGGCATCAGCGGTCAGTTGCAGATTACTGACTACACCGTGCGGCTGCATGGCGCCGAGAGTGCGGGAGAAATCGGGATAGAGCCCGCTGACCAACTGGCCCAGCAGGGAGAGCTTGTCGAGCTCGATGCGCGGAATGGCGCCCTGAATACGCGAGCCGATACGCTCCAGCTGCATCTGGCTCTGCAACCAAGTGCGGCCATCAAGCTTGAACTGCACGTCGTAGCTGGCCAGCTGCCACTCATCGCCATCACGACGCAGCTGGATCTGGCCACCGTCGAGCCCGAGCCGGTGCATCGACTCCTGTTCTTGCCAGATCAGGTAGTTGTTACCAAATTTCAGCAGGCTTTCGCCCCATTGACCGCCCTTGAGCTCGCTCCACAGCTGCAGATCGAGCTGGCCATCAATGTTGGACTTGCCAGCCTGCATCCGGCCCAGCAAAGGGCCCAGATCGAGGTGGCGCGCCGCCAGATAGAACTTCCCTTCCAGATCGGCCCAGCGGCGGCTGGGCCCTTGCAGATCGATCACCAGATCGAGGGTGCTGTTACGCACCCCTTCCACCAGATAGGCCTTGCCGACCCCCTGATGGTGCTCGCCGCGGTTCTGCCAGCGCAGGTCGGCAATGCTCAGGGTGGTCAGATCCCCCAGCGGCGTCTTGAGGCGTAGCCGGCTGTCGTGCAGGGTGAAGTTACTAAAGCGCCCGAGCAGCATGTCGAGCAGCGTATCGAACTGCTGGTCGGACGATGCGGCGGCAGGCTGGGTCAGATCGAGCGTCAGATCGAGCCGGCTGAAATCGAGTCGGCGAAAGATGGCCTGCTGCTGCTGCAAAGAGCGCCACAGGTCGAGGCGGATCTGCGCTTCACCGAGTAGCAGCCGATAACGACTGCCGGACGGATTCACGCTTAAACCACGCAGGGAGAGGGCTGGCGCGCGATCAACCCAGGTCAGTCCGACCTCGTCAATATGCACGCCCAGTTCACTGCCAAACAGGCGATTGAGCAGCGCCTGACGATGCTGGTTGAGCAGGGGGCCACCATAGCGCACCGCCGTAATCGCAACGGCCAGTAGCACCAGACAGACACCCAGGGCCAGCCAGGCCCGGCTCAACCAGCGGTGAACCACTTACATCATCACCACGTCGAAGTGTTCCTGGCTGTAGAGCGGCTCGCTGACCACGCGCACCTGCTTGCCAATAAACACTTCCAGTTCGGCCAGACTGTGCGACTCTTCGCCGCGCAGGAACTCGGCAACTGCCGGCGCCGCATAGACGGTAAACTGGTCGGCATCGTAGGCACGGTTGACACGGATGATCTCGCGCAGGATCTCGTAGCAGACCGAATCGACCGTCTTGACCCGGCCACGCCCCTTGCACTCCGGACACTCGGAACACAGCACATGCTCGAGGCTTTCGCGGGTACGCTTGCGGGTCATCTCCACCAGACCGAGCTGGGAGAAGCCATTGACGTTGGTCTTGGCGCGATCCTTGGACAGCGCCAATTCGAGGCTGTGCAGCACCCGGCGGCGATGATCCTCGGACTGCATGTCGATGAAATCGATGATGATGATGCCACCGAGGTTGCGCAGACGCAGATGCCGGGCAATCGCCGCCGTCGCCTCGATGTTGGTGTTGAAGATGGTCTCTTCCAGATTGCGATGGCCGACAAAGGCGCCGGTGTTGATGTCCACCGTGGTCATCGCTTCAGTCTGATCGATAATCAGGTAGCCGCCGGACTTGAGCTCCACCTTGCGCTCGAGGGCGCGCTGGATCTCGTTCTCCACATCATACATGTCAAAGATCGGCGACTCGCCGGGGTAATACTCGACCTTGTCCGCTAGCTCGGGCACATACTCTTCGCAAAAGCGCTTGAGCGCCTCAAAGCTCTGGCGTGAATCGACCCGGATCTTATCAAGTTCAGTGCCGACAAAATCACGCACCACCCGAAACGCCAGGCTGGGATCTTCATAGATGACCCGGCACGGCGGATATTTCTGCTTGCGCTCGAGGATCTTGCGCCACAAACGCTTGAGGAAGGCGGCATCTTGCTCGAGCTCTTGCTCACCCACCCCTTCGGCTGCGGTACGGATGATAAAGCCACCGAGCTCGTCAACGTAGTTGCTGACCACGTTCTTGAGGCGTTCACGCTCCTCTTCCGATTCGATACGCTGGGAGACCCCGACGTGAGCACTGCCGGGCATAAAGACCAGATAGCGGGAGGGCAGGGTCAGGTCAGTGGTCAGGCGGGCACCCTTGGTACCCAGTGGATCTTTTACCACCTGCACCATGATGTCCTGCCCTTGACGTACCAGCTCGGCGATGTTGCCGGCCTGGAACTGCTCCTTCTCCTTGATCGCCACACACTCGGTGTGCGGCACGATGTCGGAGGCGTGCAAAAACGCCGCCTTGTCCATGCCGATATCGACAAAAGCGGCCTGCATACCGGGCAGTACCCGACTGATCTTGCCCTTGTAGATATTGCCAACGATACCGCGCCGGGCCTGGCGCTCCACGTGCACTTCCTGCAGCTGGCCGTTTTCAACCAGGGCGACCCGCGTCTCGGAGGGGGTCACGTTAATCAACAGTTCTACGGACATAAGTCACCATTCCTGATGCGTGTATTCGGGGAGACACCGCTCTGCCACAATCCCTGGCCGCAATACGGCAAACGTTCAGCGCAGCTCCAGCGCGCTCTTGATCAGCAGATCGGTCTCCAGCAGGGGCAGCCCGACCACGGCGCTGTAACTCCCCTCGATGCGACTGACAAACTTGCCAGCGATCCCCTGAATGCCATAGGCACCCGCTTTGTCACAGGGTTCACCCGTCTGCCAGTAGGCTTCAATCTCGGACTCTTCCAGCTTGCGAAACGCCACATTGGTCGTGACCAGCCGCACATCGCACCGCTCCGGTGTCGCCAGCGCCACCGCTGTCATCACCTGATGTACCCGACCGGAGAGGGCCTCCAACATGTCTTTGGCATCGAGCAGGTCGGAGGGTTTCTCCAACACCCGCTCACCCAACACCACTATGGTATCGGCGCCCAGCACTGGAAGCACAGTGGGCGCCACGGCCAAGCCGGCCTGCGCCTTGTCACGGGCCAGCCGACAGACATAATCCTGCGGCTTCTCGCCGCTTTGGCGCTCTTCCGGCACGTCACAGCGCAGCACCTCGAAGCGGTAACCCAGCTGGGTCAGCAGTTCGCGGCGGCGCGGTGAGCCAGAGGCCAGGTACAGTTGCGTTAAGTTGCTCATAACTATTTGATATTGAAGCGTCGGCGCAGCTGACGCAAGACCAGGAACACCCACGGCCAGAGAAACATGGTGGAAAGGGTCGACCAGAAGTAGACAAAGTTGAGGTTGGCGCGAGTAAACAGATGCTCGGCCCAGAACACCGTCGCCTTACCCACAAAGGTCAGGGCACCCACAATCAGGGCCTGTTGCCAGACCGAGAAGTTACGAATCTTCTGGAACTGGAACGCCGCCAGATAAACGGTGATCCCCATGGCCATGGCCCGCACCCCCAAGGTACTGCCAAGCAGCACATCAAGCAGCAGACCCGCCACCCAGGCACTGCCCACATTGACCCGGTGCGGCAGCGCCAGCGCCCAGTAGAGCAGAACCATCGACAACCAGTCAGGACGAAACGGGGCCAGCTGAATCGGCAACGGCAAAATGGAGAGACTAAGGGCCAGCAGGATCGTCAGCCAAATCCACAGCCGGCCACTAGCAGGTTGCAACATCAGGGTTTCTTCTCCGCGGTCGAGGTCGCACCCGACACGGCCGTGCTGGCGCTCGGCGCCTGTGCTTCATCGTCATGCAGCTCCGGGCGCTTGTCCGTCCACAGCAGCAGCATGTAACGCAAGCGATCAAGCGGAACCAAGGGTTTGGCCTCCACCTGGGCGAAGGGCTTGCCCTCCACGTAGTCGGAGCGGGTCACAGTCGCCACCGGGTAGCCTTCCGGGAAGCGGCCGCCAAGACCGGAGGTGACCAGCAGATCGCCGACCTGAATATCGGTGTTACGCGGCAGGTTACGCAGCTCAAGCTTATCGAGCTCGCCACTGCCGGTTGCAATAGCGCGCAGGTCGTTACGCAGCACCCGCACCGGCAGCCCATGGCTGGAGTCGGTGATCAGCAGCACCCGACTGGTGGTGGAGCCCACATGCAGAACCTGACCGATGACGCCCTGATCATTGATCACCGGTTGACCGTTATAGACGCCATCAAGGGCGCCCTTGTTGATCAGGATCTGGTGGCTGAAGGGGTCGGAGTCGACGGAAATCAGCTCGGCCACCATTTTGCGCGACTCTTTCTGCACCGGAGAGCCGAGCAGTTCACGCAGGCGCTGGTTTTCATGCTCGAGGTGCTCCATCTGCAGCAGACGGGTACGCAGGGTAAACAGCTGTTTCTCCTGCTGCTTGGTCTGCTCAATCAGATCGGCGCGGGTCTGCACCTGATCGGACATGGAGTCGAGCATGGTGCCGGGTGCATTGGCGAGGTATTGCAGCGGACTGACCAGCGAACCCAGATAGACGCGGACGTGCTCAAACACATTGAAGCGTGAATCCGCCACAATGGCTGCAATAGAGATGACAACGGCCAGAAAAAGCCGTAACTGAAGCGAGGGGCCTCGACCAAATATCGGTTTCATAAATCATTTCAGAGGCCGGTAGCCGGGTGCGCATTCAAGCCAGGCTTGAGGGGGCTCACCACAGGATATCCGGCGCCACGCTTGAAGGGGCCGCCAAAAAAGAGCCGGCATTGCCGGCTCATCTTCTGTTACTCGTAGTGGAACAGGTCGCCGCCGTGCATATCGATAAGCTCCAGCGCCTTGCCGCCGCCGCGGGCGACGCAGGTGAGCGGATCTTCGGCCACCACCACCGGGATACCGGTCTCTTCCATCAGCAACCGGTCCAGGTCACGCAGCAGCGCACCACCACCGGTCAGCACCATGCCACGCTCGGAGATGTCGGACGCCAGTTCCGGCGGGGACTGCTCCAGCGCCACCATCACGGCAGAGACGATACCGGAGAGCGGCTCTTGCAGTGCTTCCAGAATTTCGTTGGAGTTGAGGGTGAAGCTGCGCGGCACACCTTCGGCCAGATTACGGCCACGGACTTCGATTTCACGCACTTCGTCGCCCGGATAGGCAGAGCCGATCTCGTGCTTGATGCGCTCTGCGGTGGCTTCACCGATCAGGCTGCCGTAGTTACGGCGCACGTAATTGATGATGGCTTCGTCGAACTTGTCACCACCGATACGTACGGATTGGGAGTAGACCACACCGTTTAAGGAGATGATGGCCACTTCAGTGGTACCACCACCGATGTCCACCACCATGGAGCCGGTCGCTTCGGAAACCGGCAGGCCGGCACCGATTGCGGCGGCCATCGGTTCGTCAATCAGGTACACCTCACGGGCACCGGCGCCGAGGGCCGATTCCTTGATGGCGCGACGTTCAACCTGAGTGGAACCGCACGGTACGCACACCAGCACACGCGGGCTGGGGCGGAAGAAATTGTTGTCGTGAACCTGCTTGATGAAGTGTTGCAGCATCTTTTCGGTCACGTAGAAGTCGGCAATCACCCCGTCCTTCATCGGACGGATGGCGGAAATGTTGCCCGGAGTACGGCCCAGCATCTGCTTGGCAGCGTGGCCTACCGCGGCGACCGACTTGGCGTTCCCGCGCTCTTGGCGAATGGCGACAACGGAGGGTTCGTTGAGGACGATCCCTTGATCTTTCACGTAGATCAGGGTGTTGGCAGTTCCCAGATCGATCGACA
Organism: Aeromonas sp. RU39B; assembly: GCF_900156095.1. Lineage (GTDB taxonomy): Bacteria > Pseudomonadota > Gammaproteobacteria > Enterobacterales > Aeromonadaceae > Aeromonas. Next base: position 93,130 of record NZ_FTMJ01000016.1, on the reverse strand, counting down.
GATCGTTGGAGAAGACGCCTCTGAGCTTTTTGAACATGGCTACGGGAAATCCTAAGAATTTGGAAGAGCAGAAAACCGGCTAACTTTACCAATGCCCATCCCATTGGGCAAGCGAACAAACCGTGGACTGCGGCGGCACAGCGACAAAAAAACGAAAGTTGTCACTTACCGCGCACTCCAACTCAAGCTTAATTTCCTGTGTTGACAAGCAGTTGTTCACTTTTCTGCTGGCGGCCCCGAACAGGGCCACCTAAATCGGGATCTGACTAGTAACGCTCCCGCCGGTAAATAATGCGATCATTGCCCCGGGTCACGCCGAAAATCGCCATACCGGAGAGAGATTCATCATCGGAGAGCCAGGTGGGCGACCCGCTCTGATTGGCCAACACCACCTTGTAGGGCACCTTGAGACTCTGCCCTGGCGCACCGAATTGCAGCAAGATCTGGCCAAGGGAAGCCTGCGCGGTCACCCCGCTACTGCTGCCATTGCCCAGCGTGGCACTGATATGCCCGGTCCCGCCGCTCGCGTTCGGGAAGGCCAACTCCTGATTGGTCTGACTGTAAGACTGACCATCCCCGGTAAAGTCGTAACCGGTCAGGGTCAGCGCCGTACAGCTATCGAGGCTGTTGGTCACCCACTGACCGGATTGGTAATACTGTAGCGTCTGCGCCAGCGACAGCGGTGCGCTGGCTAGCCCCTGACCGGTTGCAGCCTTGAGGCGGCCATAGAACCACTGCCCGCTGCCGAGCTTGACCGCATTACAGTTACCGCTCGTTGAACAATCGCCGCTTTGATCTGCCCGCAGGTCAGAATTTTTGACAAACGTCGTTGCTGTGCTCTCGTTGTCAGCGATCTTGATCCCGAGTGCCAGCGCCGTCAGTGGGCTTTCAACCGCCGAGCCACGTGCAAACACCGTATTGGGCTTAACCTCGCCCTGATTGACGCTGGCGACACCACTACTCCAGCTAAGCGTCGGGACTGTGGTCAAACGCGAAGAGAGATCCACCCCATCCAGATTGTTGGCCGCCACCAGGCTTGCTGTGCCTTTGGCAAAGGCATCCTTGTAGTTCTGGGTTGTGGCGCCCGAGGTATTGACCGCAGTGGCAACAAAACCGGTAGCAAAAGGCTGACCCATGTAAGTAAAAGAGTTCGTGCCATCGTTAGTGGTGCAATAAGGGGTAATACTCCCGCCGCTAATCACAAAACTGGCGGGCACAAAGCGGCCGACCGGTGCGCTGCTGGAAGCCGGGATAGTCATCCCCATATAGCTCGGCGGCGTGGCGGTGAGTTTAAATACCCCCACTTCGCTCACACTTTGGTTAAACGATGCGCTGCCGCTGGCACTACGGGTGTGGTCATAACTGGTCACCCCTAACGTGGCAGCAGCACCACCACTTGGCGCGACCAACGTTGAGCCCAGCACAATGCCACTCAAGGCAAAGTTGGGTGTCACCGTATTTCCGCTGCACAGATCCGTGTCACTGTCACTCTCCCAGGCGACCGGTTTCATGGTGACCGTAAAACTCTCACCGGCTTTTTTGAATACCGGGCAACTGGCGCTGCCGGCGCTGCAGGTCGTTTCTGGCGCAACACAGATGCCGGCTGGTGCGCTGACAAAGGTATCGCTGCCACTCATCACCAGACTGGCATCGCTGGTCGCGCTAGAGCCGGTATAAGTCGCATTGAGTGTCATCTGCCCGGCGTCCAGGTAATTGACGCTGCTCAGCGTCGCCGTCCCGGTGCTATCAAAGGCCAGCGCCAGCGAGGTTGCCGCTGCTTGAGATTTTCCGATATTACTGCCATTGACGGTCACGGAAGGGGCTGCAGCATTGACCGTGTCGCTTGGGCTGGTGTAACTGCTCCAAAACGCCACGTTACGGGTTACGTTAGCAAACCCGGGCACGCAGCTGGCACTGCTGTCGCTCTTGCGCACCGCCTGCACCGTCACACCGGTTGCGGGCTTGCCGGCAATTTTGTTAGGCACATCGAACAGCAATCCGCTGTCGGCAAAGGTCAAGGTACAGGCGGCACTGGTGGCCGTGGCACTACCGACCCGGCACAGGGTGGTGCTAAGCGGCTTGGCAGAGGGCGTCGACCCGGTCACATCCAGCGTCACGCTCCCCACTGTGCGTTTGGCCAGTTGCAAGGTGGTGCTACCGCCGCTGAAAGTCACACTGCTACCACTGACCCAACCGCCATCAGTCAGCGAAGAGGGCGACAGATTGGCGGTAACGCTGCCGGTGTAGAGCGTGCTGCAACTGCTGTCAGCACAGGCATACAGCGTCACCGCTTGCGGAGTGCAGGTCAGTGGCGATCCGCTGTAGCTGTATTCAAAATGGTCGATGACGCTGGTGCTCGTCGAGGTTTTCAACGCGCAGATCTGCACATTATCGACCGCGTGATAGTTGGTCAGCGAGCCGGTGGAGGATGTCAGTGACAGATAGAAGTTGCTGGGCAGGGTGGCTTGGCTGCTACTGCTTAAGGCATCAAAGCTACTAATCAGGGTCGAATAGCTCCCCGTACCCACTTTACGCTCGACCGTGACCAGTGCTTGGCCGCTGGTTCGGGTATCTACCGTAATACGATAGCGCCGGGTATCGGTCGGATAGCTGGAACTACTAATGGTGGGTGACAAGGTGCTGGTCTGCTTGAGCAGGTTGTAGCCACTGGTGCCAGAACCTGACCCGCGAATCGCCAGGGTATTGGCCACCCGGCTGGAATTGTTACTGCTTCCGCCCTGCACCGAGTACATACCGTACTCATCCAGCCCCACCCCCAGCCAGCCACCGGCAAAGCCGGAGATATCGGTCGTGCTCTGCCCGGATGCTTTGGTTTTAAAGCCATAACCGAGTGGCCCGCCAAATGCGCCAGGCTTAGGCGTGACACTGGCATCGGAGAGCACCACGGCCATGCCGTCCGCGCCAGAGCCGCCCCAGGCGCCGTGGTCCATTTCGACCGTGATCAGGTTGCCACTACCGGGAAACAGCTTTTGTAACGTGGTCGCGGTAGCCTGATTGGTCACAGCCTGAGTCATCTGCAAACGCCCGCTGACAATAGCCGGCGTGAAACTTCCACTGCTGACGGCAGTGACCCAATCGGTAGTACTGAGCGCCGAAGCAGAAAAATCATCACTAAAACAAGTCAATGTCTCGTCACATACGCCCGGCCAGCTATTGGCATAGGCTTCGTGAATGATTTTGCTGTTATCAGACATCGTGATATTAACGGCCGACGCCGAGCCGGTCAGCACTGCCTGCCCGGAGAGGGTCAGATTGCCGCTATTGACATAGACAATCCCGTTCAGGGTCGCATTACTGGCCATACTGACAGCGCCAAAGCTATAGAGCATCAGATTATTGGCAGCACCGCCTGGATTGAACTCCATCTGACTGGTAAGCGTCACATCACCATTCACATAGAGCTGTGCCGCCGTGCCACTGTCAAAAACGTAGTTGGTATTAGTTCCAGAGAGCGTCATCTGCTTGATCCAGTGGCTCCCCCCCCGGAAATAGAAGGTGATGTTGGAGCTGCTGGAGTGCTGGAACAGATTGAGGTAGTGAGCCTGCAGATAACCGTTGATAGTCCCATTATCACTGACATTCAGGGTCTGGTAGAGCTTGACCAGCAGATCGCTGCGACTGCTGGTAGTGGTCAACGTTCCCTGCGATGACATCACCAGAGTGTAGAGATCCAGCTCACCACTGCCCTGCACAATGACCTGGCTGTTGCCCTGCGCCGTCAACTGGCGAATCGGCCAGGTTCCGGCGGCCAGCTTCATGATGCTCTGTGCCGACAGCGTTGCCGTGGCCAGATAGTGGGGCTGGAAGGTGGCCGATACATTACTGGCGGTGTTACTCGACAAGGTGACCGAGTTATAGGCTGTCACGCTGTTGACCGAGAGTTTTCCATCCCCAGACACTGTCAGGTCGTTCACATGCAGCTGACCACTACTACCGGTCACCCCATTGGAATAACCGGAGATAGAGAGAGTTTTCACATACAGGGTGGCACCATTGAGATTAAGGGTGGCGCCACTGCTGATGGTCAGCGTGTCAAAATAATAGGTTTTTCCCGACTGAAGCGTTGCCGCACAGTTCTGACTACTCCATACCCCATAGCGATAAGTCCCTGCATCCGGGGAGATGCTAGACGTACAAGTCAGATCCTTGCTGCTGGTATAGGAAGGGAAATCTCTCGGATTGGCGGTGAAATCGTTAGGATCCGATATAAAAGTGAGACCGCTGATGGCGCTCGCCACACTGCCGGTGACGCTACAGTTGGAATTCCAGACTGTGCCAGTCGATGCACTCCAACTCCATGATCCGCCGTTATTGCAGCTCGCTTGCGACTGCACATTCTTGGTAATGAAGGGATAGCTGCTCCCCACCGTCGAACTGGTGATGCTACTTTGCCCGGACATGGTCAATACACCGGGGGAAGCATGGCTTTGAACAGGATAGGTAAATACGCCAGTACACTGACTGGCCGCCTGGAGCTGGCCCGAAAGCAACCCCAGCGCTAATAACCAGCCGGAACGGGAAGAGCAGAAGCGGGAGAGCATCATGCCTGCAGGCTCCTTGATACGTTATTGGGAAGCGCCATCATAGGCTTCCACCGTCATGGTCCGGCTGACCGCAAAATCCGGACTGCTGCTGTTAAGATCCGCATCACCACAGGTTGCTACCGCCTTGAGCCGCACACCGTTAAGCGTCTGTGAGCCGTAGCTGCTCGTCAACTCGGTGCAGGTCAACACCACCGAACATTGGCTCAAGCCGCTCACTGTGGCAGGAAAGGTAATCGTCTGTGACGGGCAGGTTTGCTTGCTCCATTTTCCATTCGGATAGACCTGATAAAGCCCTGTTTCCAGCGCACTCTGCGCGGCTGTCAGGGCACGGACGCTGCGCACTTCAACCGTGCTTTTCTCGCCGCTATCGACTAAAAAACGGCTCATGGCCGCCGCCAGCAGCGCGACGATGGTAATGACAAACAGGGCAATCATCAGGGCGCTGCCCCGTTGGCGGCTAGGGAACATTAAACACCGCCATCTTGTGATCAAGCACCACGGTCTCGTCGCTACGAGTCAGGGTCAAGCGCAGACCGATCCCGCTATCGAGGTTAAACGCCGCCTGATCGCGATAAAAGTAGCTGTCACTGGCCAGCATTCCGGCCATGGGCTCAGTCAGGGCGCTGCCATCCAACGTGGTACCGAGCGCAGCACTGCCACGCAGCAGTTGACCACCACTGATGCAGTAGAGCGACTGCTGGTCGGCTAAAAAGACCCGCCGCGCCGGAGAGTCGGCTGCAAACTGGGCATTAACCATCACAGACTGAGCGCCGGAGGCTGCACTGGCCACGCTGGTGACCTCAGCCACACAGGTACCGTTGACACACCCCTGCTCAATCGCAGTGGTGCCCGAGACCACCGGATAGACTATCGCCCACTGACCAGCCGCAGGCTGGGTATCACTGCTAGCAGGAGTGACCATGGTCAACTGCCAACCGCTCGCCCCCGAGACGCTCTCGTTCATGGCCAGATAGCGGCTGGCAGTGACCAATGGCCAGAAGCGTAAGCAGACACCCTGATCAGCCGCATTTCCTGCCAAATCCTCGATACGCACCGAGCCCGGGACGGCATCGCGCAGTTCCCGATTAAGCCGCTCCAGCGCAAAGCGGGCATCGCTCATCAGCTTTTCACGGGCGCTGGCATCGCCATAGATCCGGGTGCTGATACTGACAAACTGGGTGGAAAAGGTCGCCAGTATGCCCAGCAGCAACACCACCATCACCAGCTCAATCAGGGTAAAACCGCGGCTAACCATCAGTAGTTTCCCCGATAGGTGGCAAAATCCAGCTCGCTTTTGTCGGGCAGGCGAATCGACAGCGCAATGCGTTTGCCAATGGAACAGGGGTCGCTGCAGGTTGCACTCATGTCACCACTGCTGATATCAACCGGGGTGACAGCAATACGCACCGAGAAGTTGCGATAATCGCTCTCCTGGGTCCCGAGCGAGCTTTGCTGCACATAGAGATTGGCGGCACGCCACTGATCTCCCGTATCAAAGTCATCCACATCGTTATAGAGATAGGGGGCGGTTTCTCCGCTATCGGGGCCATAGCTCGCCTCTGCCGTGCAGGCGTCATAAGTCACGCTGTCAACGGTCTCGCCACAGCGATAACTGCCACTGTTGTGATCGGAGTGCTCGTCAAACGAGCGCTGCATCACCTCCCCAAGCAACCGCTCGGCCAACTGCGCGGCCCGCAGTTGCTGCACCGGGTCGATAGCCCGCGGCGCCTGATTAATCAGCAGGCCCAGTATGGTGGTCAGCGCAATGGCCAGCAGCACAATGCCGACCACCATCTCGATTAAGGTAAAACCGCGATCAGGGGAGCGCATGGATATACCCCTCTGATTCGATGCGGACAGTGCGCGCCTCACCGCCCGTCCCCACCACAATATTGCAGCCGGATGGGCAGAGCCAGGCGCCGCCCTCACTCGGACAACCCGCCAGAGTGCAGGCTTTGCCGGATTGGCGGTCAAAGCGCAAGGTCACTGTGCTCTGACTATTAAGGGTCACCGGAATGGAAAAGCTAACCAGCCGGCCACGGGATGTGGCGGCACTGCTCCAACTACTGATAGCGCCGGGAATAGCGCAGGAAGCCGTAGAGATATGACCAAAACGCCCCGACTCAATGCGCAGATAACTGCAACGATCGCTCGGTTCATTCATATTCATCAATTGCACCAATCGCAGCCGGGAAGCCAGCTCATCGGTGGTGGTGCGGATTTGCGCGCCGCCTGTGCCCAGCCATTTAGGCACGACATAGGCGGCCACAATCCCGAGTAGCAGGATAACGACAACCAGTTCAACCAGCGTAAAACCTTTATGTTTTTGCTTGCAGCCCTTTTGGAAAAACAATGGGAGAGCACTAGCTCTCCCATTGATGGACTTAATCGTCACAGCTGTCATCAACAGTAATGGAGGGTGACCCACCTGCGGATGTAAGAGCATTGTCATAGGTAACAGAACAAGTGTTATTAGACTGGTTGCTCGGAACGAATGTGCCACCGGAGCCAGACACAGCCCAACCATCCAATGTCACTGCTGCGCTAATAGATGCATTGGTGGGATAGCCATAATTAGTAAGAATGGTAGTGCCATCGGCGCCAGAAACCCCAATTGAACTACCAGCGGCGGTAGACTCAATTCCCTTCAGTGCAGCTTTGCTATAAACCAGCTGTGATGCACTTTGAAGAGATGCCTTGACTCCATCAGCTGCGGCTTTACGTGCATCACTCTGCAAATTCAGGAACTTGGGTGCGGCAGTCACGGCCAGAATACCCAAGATAATGATCACGATGACCAGTTCAATCAGGGTGAACCCCGCCTGTTTTCTCATTGTTGTTTCCTCTGTCAGTTAATATTGGTCGTCACTTTGCCGGAGGCGGGACGATAACTAAAACTCATAAACGCATCAGTGCGTCCCTGAGGGTCTTGATACTGGCCGTCGCTGCCTTTGGAGAGGCTATTGACCAGATAGTAACGGCACACCGAGTCATATCCATTGCTCTGTACCGTCACAAAGTATTTCAAATCATTGCCGCTGCTGGTCACATCGCTAAAGGTCGCGCTGGCCTTGGGCGGATTTTGCAAGATGCCATTCCACAGTTGCAGGCAGCGGGCAGCGGTCAGGCTGCTTGGCGCCACATCCACACTGCTGCTATCGGCGGTATCCACCGGATAACCGGGTGACATCAGGCTATTGCTGGTCTCGCTGTCACTCGGGGTAGTCAGATAGAAGCGAGTGCCGTCATAAACCACGGTATTGAGGCTGTTTTGCTTGGTGCGCCCCTCGCCTTCCCACTGGGCACGAACCAGCAGCACGCCGGTGGCGAAACCACCCGACATCCCCTCGACGCTGGCTTTTTTGGCCTCTTCGGTCACATCCAGAAAACGTGGCAAGGCGGTCGCCGCCAAAATGCCGAGGATCACAATGACGATCACCAACTCTATCAAGGAAAAGCCGCTTGTCCTGTTACTGCCCATCTCGCCTCCCGAATCCTGGCGGTATTATTTCACGGCAACCCGTAAAAATCATGACCATCAATAGGTTAACTCTGTGATCACCCTCGCGGCATACGGAACACATGTCCATCCTGCCAGTAGTAGATCCAGCGCGAATCGCCCAACCGAAATTCACAGCCGCTGCCAGTCTGCAGCGCCAGCCACTGCAGTGGCTCGCCATCCAAGTCTGCGCGCTCGACCAAGGCCAGCCACAGCGCCTGGCACTCCTCTGAGGGTGATTTGGCCGCATCGACCCCCTGCGGCCAGCCCTGGGCTGAAAAGCGCCACAAGCGCCCTTGTGCATGCACACTGTCCGGGCGCTGCTCCGTTAACCATACGCCGTGCAGCCGCTGGGCCCGCTCGGCAAACTGACTGCTCAGCGCCTGCATGGCCGCCTCCAGCGCGCCATCACGCTGATCGAAATAGCTACGCACCAGCGCACTCATCAACACCAGCATCACGATGCCGGCCACCACCAACTTCAGGCCCTTGCGCCAGTTGTCGCGGTCTTCATTACTGCCCCGTTTCATCCACCGCGTACCACTCTCATCATGTCCCACATCGGTGTAAAAATACCGAGCGCCAGGATCAGCACCATCACCGCCACAATCCCTATCAGGATCGGCTCAATGCGGTCGGTCAGGCTCTTGAGGTCATAATCCACCTCGCGCTCGTAATACTCGGCCACTTCCTGCATCAAATCATCAACCTGCCCGGTCTCTTCCCCCACCGCCACCATCTGCAGCACCAGTGGCGTAAAAAGATGGCTATGAGTGGCGGTGCGCAGCAAGCTTTCACCGCGCTCGATACCGCTACGCATCTCGCGAATGCACTGCGCCATCCAGGCATTGTCCACCGCCTCAGACACTAGCGTCAGAGCAGTGTTAAGCGGCACCCCGGCACGCAGCATCATGGCAAAACTGCGAGCAAAGCGTGCCAGCAGAGAGCGCTCTATGATATCGCCCACCACCGGCAAACGCAGCTGCCATCGGTGCCAGGTGAGCTCGCCCTTGGGCGTTTTGACCCACCAGCGCCACAGCATGCTGCTGCCCACCACCAGCGCCAGCAGCAGCCACCACCAGTGCACGAAAAAATGCGAGGTGCCAAGCAGGATACGAGTCGCCAGCGGCAACTCGACCCCGAACTTGGCAAACATGCCGGCAAAGGTCGGGATCACAAAGATATTGAGGATCACCATGGCAATGCCGATGGCGATCAACACAAAGCCGGGATAGCGCATCGCGGTCTTGATCCGCTTGCGGGTCTCCAGCTCCAGCTCAAAGTAGTTAGCCAGCTGCAAAAAGGCCTCTTCCAGCTGACCGGTGTTCTCCCCCACATGCACTATCGCCACAAACAGCGAGCTAAACACCTTGGGGTGGCCTTGCATGGCACTCGACAGCGGTCGGCCATTGCCGAGCTCTTCACCCAGATTGAGCAATGCCCGCTTAAGCGGCTTGCTGTGAGTGGTGTCAGCCAGGCCTGCCATGGCCCGCAGAATCGGGATACCCGCGCGGGTCAGGGCATACATCTGGCGGGTGAAGATCACCAGCTCTTCGAGGCGAACATGACGCTCAAGCAGCAGCGTCCACTCTATGGCGCTCTTGCTGCCTTTACCGGCTTTGAGCTCGGTGGGCAGTATGCCGCGCCGCATCAGGGTGTCGGCTGCCGCCATCTCACTGACCGCTTCCAGCTCACCGCGTGATTCGCGCCCTTGCGCATCCCGTCCTCGATAGATGAAGTGAGCCATGGCTTACCCCAGATCCTCGGCCAGTCGCAGCACCTCATCGACCGATGTCACGCCCTGACGGGCATAATCGAGCGCCACCCGCGCCAGCGGACGATAAAGGGGATGGGCCCGGGCCGCCTTGGCGAATCCTTCTGCGTCGTCACTGCGCAGGGCATCCATCATCGGCTGATCCAGCTCGAGCAGTTCATAGACCCCGATCCGGCCGCGATAACCGGTGAAGTTACAGCTCTGGCAGCCACGTCCGGCGTGGTAAACGTGCTCGCCTGCCCGCTCGCCCGAGAGGCTGGCAAGCCAGGTTGACTGCGCCTCACTCGGCGGCTGTGGTGAGCTGCAGTGCTCGCACAAGCGGCGCACCAGCCGCTGGGCCACCACGGCGCGCAGCGCACTCGCCACCAGATAGCCGGGGGCCCCCATATCAATCAGGCGCAGGGCACTGGTCACCGCATCGTTGGTGTGCAGGGTAGTCAGCACCAAGTGGCCGGTGATGGCGCCGCGCAGGCCGATCTCGACGGTCTCGTTATCGCGCATCTCCCCCACCAGCAGGATATCCGGGTCTTGCCGCAGGGTAGAGCGCAATACATGGGAGAAGGTCAGGCCGATTTTGGGGTTCACTTGCACCTGATTAATGCGCGGTAAGCGATATTCAACCGGGTCTTCTACCGTAATGATCTTGTTGCTTGGCAGATTGATCTCTGAGAGCGCGCCATAGAGGGTGGTGGTCTTGCCACTCCCGGTCGGGCCAGTCACCAGAATCATGCCGTGCGGACGGTGCAACTGGCGCCGGAAACGGGCCAGCAGATCGGCCGGCATACCGGTGTCATCGAGCGAGAGGATTCCGCCCGACTGGTCGAGCAGACGCATCACCACCGATTCACCATGCTGCACCGGCATGGTCGAGATCCGCACATCCACATCGCGGCCGCGCACCTTCATGGCGAAGCGACCATCTTGCGGCAGCCGTTTTTCCGAGATATCCAGCCCGGCCACCAGCTTAAGCCGCAGCACCAGAGCTTGGGCGATCCGCACTTCGTTGAGGGTATTCTCATGCAACACGCCGTCAATGCGCTGGCGAATGCGCAGCAGCTTCTCGTCCGGCTCGATATGGATATCCGATGCACCGACCTGCACCGCATCTTCAAACAGGGAGCGCAGCAGCTTGGCCACGGTGGCCTCGTTCTCGCCGGTGCCGCTATCAAAGGCGCTGCCACCGAGCTCAAAATCGGCCTCCTGATACTCTTCGCGCAGCTGCTCGGCGAAGCTCTCAATCTCGCGTGTGCGGCGATAGAGGCGATCAAAAAAGTCGAGCAGTTGCCCTTCGCGGGCCACCGCCAGCGCCATCTGGCGCGGAGCAAGCAGCCCCGCCACCGCATCGAGTGCGCTCAAATCAGCCGGATCCGACATGGCCACGGTGGCCACATCGCCAGTCAGATTGACCACCAGCGCCCGATAGCGGCGTGCCTGCACTTCCGGCAGCAGTGACACGGCGCGGGCATCGATGGTCAGGGTATTGAGGTCAAAAAACGGCACATCCAGCTGGCGAGCGAGGAAGGTGAGCAGCTGCATTTCGCTGATAAACCCGAGATCGATCAGGGTCGCCCCCAACTTGCGGCCAGTCTGGCGTTGCTGCTGTAGGGCCAGTTGCAGCTGATCATCAGAGATAATCTGCTCCTGAACCAACAGGTCACCAAGGCGCATCTTGAGTCTGGGTTGTGCCATGAAATCTACTCCTAAGCCTTGTTACTGCTGCGCCAGCGCGGAAATTCGCTGGGTGAGCCACTGGGTAGTGGTATCGCCCAGCCCACCGTGCAGCCGGGCACTCTGATAGGCATCCAGCGCCCGCTCACGGCTGCCAAGCTTCTCTTCGGCAACCCCCAGCCCCAGCCACCAGCGCCCCTCATCGGGCTTTTTGCGCAGCAGTTGCAGATAGAGCTCACGTGACTCCAGGGTGTGCCCCAAATCCTGGGAGAGCGCCGCCCAGGTCGCGTAATAATCGAGATTGCCAGCCAGCGGCGGGCGCGCACCGGCCAACCAGTCATAGGCGGCCTGTTGCTGGCGGCTGGCCAGGGCAATTCGCGCCAATAGCAGACGAAAATCGGGTTCGGTGGGCAGTTGCCGCACCCCTTCCTCAAGGATGCGGCTGGCATCGCTCAGACGCCCCTGACCATAGAGCAGAGCGGAAAGCTGCTTGCGGGCATCCACATCACGGGGTTTTTGCTCGAGCAGTAGATAAAACTGCTGCTCAGCCTCGGCCAAATCGCCCTTGGCCATGGCGATGGTGGCTTTCTTGTCGGCGATAGTGGCCAACTCATCTGGCGAGAGGGTGACCTGCTCGATCTTCATCTTGTTTTTGGGCTTGGCGACCACGGCCGCTTGCGGCTCACTGGCGAGCTGATCGGCCAGCTCATCCTCGGCCTGCCGATCGGGCTGCAACCCGGCATCCACCTTGGCATAGAAGCTTTTCGGATCTTCTCCCGGCGGCACCACCAGCTCATCGGTTTGGTGATGCACCGACTCTTCGTTGGCCGCTGAGGCCGGCAGTGGCAGCGCAACCACCGCATCCAGCGGCTCACTGCTGGCGGTAGGCGTAGTAACGGGCTGCGCAGCTACAACCGGCTGCGGCGCTGGCGCGGCAACCGTGGCCGGCATCGCCGGATGCACTTGCGTCAGGCTTTGCGCTTCACGCTGGGTTTGTTGCCAATAACCCCAACCACGCCAACCGACCAGCAGCAAACCAGCCAGACAGGTCAGCGTGACCAGCGCCAGCAGCCACAACGGCTGTCTGGCTCGCGGCTGATAACGCGCGCCGTCGCTGCCACCGCTCTGGCGGGCATCCAGATCTTTGAGCATCTGGTTGATCACGCTCATCGCCATATCCCCCACAACAACAACGGGACAGCCAGCAGCACGACGGCGCCAAACCGCCACCACGGCAGATGGCGCGCATCGGCCGTATCGCGCACGGCGGCGCGTACCAGTGCACGATCGATATGATTCTCACCACGCCCATAGGCCAGCATCAGGCTTTTGTGCGCCAGAATGTTGATAAGGCGGGGAATGCCACGCGCCGCCCGCCACAGCAGACGCTGCGCGCTGGCACTAAACAGCGGGGCACCGCGATAACCGGAAACCTGTAACCGGTGCTCCACATAGGCACGCGCCTCGTCACGGCGCAGCGGCCGCAGACGGTAAGAAAAACTGATGCGCTGGCGCAACTGGCGCAGATGAGCACTGCCAAGCCGGACATCCAGCTCGGGCTGGCCGAACAACACCACCTGGATCAGTTTGCTCGATTCGGTCTCCAGATTGCCAAACAGGCGGATCGCCTCAAGGGTTTCATCCGGCAGCGCCTGTGCCTCATCAATCAGCACCACCACCCGGCAGCCAGCCTGATGCAGTGAAATCAGGTGACGATGCAGCCGATCGGTCAAATCCAGCTGCCACCCCTCTTGCTGCGGCATCCCCAGCTCATGGGCCAGCGCGGCGCGCAGCTCATCCGGCGTCAGGTGCGGATTGGGCAACCAGGCACTGCGTACCGGTTGTGCTTCCGAGCCGAGCTCCCCGAGCAGCTTGCGACAGAGCAGGGTCTTGCCGGTGCCGACCTCGCCGGTCACCTTGATAAACCCCTCCCCCTGCGAGAGAGCCCAGCGCAGCACCTCAAGCGCCTCTTCGTGCGGCGGCAACCCGTAGTAAAACCCGGTGTGAGGCGTCAAACCGAAGGGGGGCTCACGCAGACCAAAATGGGCCAGGTACATGCTTAGCGCCTTGCCGGATACCACTTGTCGAGCAGTTCGCTCGAGCGCTGCAGCTCCTGCTGCCAGGTATTGTCTTCCACCACGGTTGGCTTGAGCATAATCACCAGCTCAACCTTCTGGTTGCTGTGCTTGCGGTTGGTAAAGGCTTCCCCCACCCAGGGAATGTCGCCAAGCAGCGGTACCTTGGTCACCTGCTCCTGCTTGTCAGTCTTCATCAGCCCGCCGATCACCACGATATCGCCATTGTTGGCCTGCACCACGGTATCGGACTCGCGGATCGAGCTCTTGGCCAGCGGCAGTTGCAAGGTGCCGCCGGAATCGCCCATGTCGATGGTCTTGGTCTGCTCCTCGGTATCAATCACCGAGGGGTGAATATGCAGCAGCACCTTGCCCTGCTCGTCAATTTGCGGCGTCACATCAAGCGAGATGCCCGAAAAGAAGGGGGTCAACTCGACGTTGGGGGTGCGCTCGGTGCCGGAAGTGGTGGTCGTGATGGTGGTCGAGGCGTTGGTGACGTAATACTCGTCAGTCCCGACCTTGATCACCGCCTTCTGGTTGTTGGTCGCGGTTACCCGTGGGCTCGACAGGGTATTCACATCACCCTGGGTCTTGAGCAGATTAACTGCCACGTTGAAGTTGCCATCCGACAGGGTAAAGCCGCCACCGCCACCCAGGGCAGTAAAAATGGTATTGGACGCGCCAACATTACTGGACGCAATGGACGCTCCGCCGGTAATACCTTTGCCGCCATCCCAACTGGCCGACAGTCCACTCCAGTCAACCCCTTGCTCGAAGCCTTCGCTTAAGGAGACTTCCAGAATGCGCGCCTCAAGGATGACCTGACGCTTGAGATGCTGCTCGGACTGATTGAGGAACTCGCGCACCGCCTTGAGCTCGGCCGGATAAGCGCGTACGGTCACCAGACCGGCCTGCGGGCTGGTGATCACCGCGCGGCCATTGCCACTACCGACCAGTGCCTGCAAGGAGCTATTGAGATCGCGCCAGAAATCCGTGTCGTTGTCAGTCTCGATACGGGTGCCGTTGCTGCTGGTCTGATTGGTGGTCGTGGTCGAGCCGCTGGAGCTAGAGCTAGATGAGCTGGAGCTACTGCTGTTGAGATCGCTGCTACTGCTGTTATTGGTATTGGTCACACCACCGGTCGAGACCATGGTGCGTGACAGGCCGCGGCGGGAGAGCATCAGGTAGTTGACCGGGATGGTCTCGGTACGCAGACCAGCCGGATAGATGTGATAGACATAACCGCGGCGCTGGATATCAAAGCCGTACATGTCGGCCACCGTGCTCAGCACTTCCGGCAGGGTCACATCTTTAAGCTCAAGAGTAATCAGACCGCTGACGCCGGGGTGCACCGCGACGCTGTAACGCGACCCTTTAAACAAAGAGCCGAAGAACGCCGCCGCTTCCACCTCTTGCGCCGCGATACGCAGACGCCTTTCAGGCATAGCCGGCACCGCCAGATTCTGCTGTGGAATCGCCAACAACTCGCTTTGCACCGACGAGGGCAGGGTCAAGGGCGGCAGCGTGCTCTGCTGATGGGCTTTTTTAAGCTCCTCCTTGGCATCCTTCGGATCGGGGTGTTTGTAATAGCTGGAACAGCCGGCCAATGCCAGCGCCAGAAAAATCAGAGAGGGTTGTAATAATTTCATGCGTTGTCTACCCGAAAGCCTTTCTTAACAGCGCTGTTAGCGGACAATCCGCTTGGCAAACAGGGTGAGCGTGGTCCGTTCTCCCCCCTTTTCCAGCACGACCCGATCCTGTTGAATGGCGGCAATCCGCCAGCCCGATACTGTCTCTCCATGACGATAGTCCTTGCCCCCCAGCACGGCCACCGCCGGCCCGCTGCCGAGAATCACGCTCTGCAGCTTGGGCAGACCACTCGCCGCCACCTGGGGCGACGCGCTACTGCTCACTACCCCGTTGATCGGGGTGGTCGGGTCTTTCAGGGGAACCAGGGCCGCCATGACCCCCAATACAGCCAGCAGATTAGCCACGGATAAACTCCTTGCTGGTACTCAGGGTATAGATTTGCAACTCAACCCGTGCCTTGGGCCAGTCGGTTACCTGATAGTCAAACAGGCGCCAGTAAAAATGCCGTGGCAGCCCTTCGAGCGCTTGCAGATAGCGGTATACATCGAAATAGCCCCCCTCCAGCACCAAGGTGATCTGGTGACGATAGAGGTTGGCATTCTGCTCTTTGGGCAGCAGCGGCTCCGGTGGCTGGCTCTGCATCTCGAGCATACGCAGCCCCTCACCGTGACTGAGCATGGCTTGCAATACGCCGGGCATCTCTTCAGCGGCAATCAGATCCACCGTCTGCTCGCGCAGTTGTTGCTCAAGCTGCGAGAGCTCACGACCGGCCTGACTCAACTGCTGACGCACTTCCGCATCAGGATCACGCGCCAGACGCGCCTGCTTGCCCTGAATCTCAAGGCCGACAATCTCCAGATCGCGCCGCTCACTCTCAAGCTGACGGGCAACCTTCTGATTTTGCTGCCACTGCGGCGTCAACCACCACTCGTTAAGCCCCATGACCAGCAACACCACACCGGTGAGCAGGATTAATGCCCGTTCACGCAGGGAGAGCCCACCAACCCGCTCGGCCAGTTGCTGCCACTGCGCCTTGATAGAGAGACTCATTGCTGCACCGCCTTGGGCAGTCCACCCAATTGGAACTGCAACACGCCCTGCTTGTCGCGATTGAGCTGCAACTCGGAAAACTCCTTGCCAGAAAGAGTCGGCGTCGTGCGAAAGCGGCTGACCCACTGGGGTACATCATGGCTGCCGCGAGTCTGGCCGCCGAGACTGACACGACCACCTTCAAAGCGGATACGCGACAAGGCCAGATGGTCATCCTGAATTCTGGCCAGATCGGCCATCAGCGCGGCATAACTTTCACCACGCTCTGGGGCCAGCTTGCCCAGTTGCTGCAACATCAACTGCATGCTGGCAATGCGCCCGCGCACGTCAGTGAGCTGGGTATTGAGGACCGGACTGGGCTGATGCTTGGCGAGCCGGGCATCCAGCTGGGCCGACTCGGCGCGGCGGGTAGCAAGCTGGGCACGCAACTCACTCTGCTGGCGCGCCAGTTCGCGCTGCTGCCAGATCATGGTTCCAGCGCAGATCAATGCCAGCAACAACACCAGCCCCCACAGGCCAACGATCTGATTCAGGGAGGCCCACACCCGACGCGGGCGAAATTCGGGGCCATAGAGGTTGATATGGCGCTTCATGGCTGCGCACTCCGTGCCAGGGCATAGGCCGGCAGATAATCAATCCCGCTCAGGATCGCCTTGTTGGCCATGGCCGAGACAGCAAAGCCAAAGGTCTGCTCCAGATGGCGGATGAGCGCCCCCAAACCAGGAGAGCTCAATGCCAGCTGTAGCGACGCGCACTCCGGCAACTTGAGCTGACCTTGCAGATAATCGAGGGAGCGCTGGATCTCCAGCGCCAGCGAATCGAGTTCCATGGCATCGGGCTCAGCCGCTGCCAAGCCTTTGAAGCCACGCAGTACCCGCGAAAAACAGAGACCGCCCTGCTGGAATACCAGTAGTTGCAGATCTTGGCCAGCCGGCTGCCACAGCAGCAGACGCACGCTCTGGTCCTGCGCAAACAGTCGCCCCAGCGCCAGCTCGTCAATGGTGATATACACCAACTCGGCCACGCTGTTGACCGCATCGGCCACCGCCTGAATGCGCGACTTGCTCACCGCAATGACGTTGATACGCGGCCGACCGGCCGGCGCAGTAGGAAGATCAACATAATCAAGCGCCAGTTGCAGCACCGACTCACTGACATAATCCTTGATGGCCCACGGCAGAGCACCCAAGATTTCCGGTTCGGGAACGGCGGGTTTGTCGATCTGGATCTGCTGGTACAATCCGGCGGCGAGCACCACACGAACCGGGCGACGAGCCATGCCCTGATGGCTTAGCAGAGAGCCTATTGCGCTGGACCACTCCTGGGGACCGTTGACTGGCTGTGACGCAAACAAGGGCGCAGGCTCAGCACCCGCCAGCCACAGACGATCACTTCCCAACAACAGGCCAACGGGACCGGCCACAGACTTCTTCTGAAATAGTCGTCGCATCTTCCACTTCGCGGCGTTTGGCGAGAAAACCGTTAGAATCTAACACTATATTCGGATGTTCTGAAGAAAGATAATTGTGTCAAGAGATTACAGTGATCCACGCCTCTTTTTGAGTGTTCAATCAGCACGTTTTGACCGGCTGAAGCAGGCTTTTTCAGCGATTCCCCACTCCCCTTTGCAACGACTCGAACTGCCTCTGTTCGAGCAATGCGGTGTAGAAGTGTGGTGCAAGCGTGACGACCTGATTGACCCCATGCTCTCGGGTAACAAGTGGCGCAAGCTCAAATATGCTTTGCTGGCTGCGGCGAAAGACAATATCCACACATTGCTCTCGTTTGGCGGCGCCTACTCCAACCATCTGCACGCCCTGGCGGCGGCCGGCGCCCGCTTCGGCTTTGCCACCCGCGCCATCGTGCGCGGTGAAGCCAGCTCGGCGAGCAATGCCACCTTGAGCCAATGCCGCCAGTGGGGCATGCAGCTCACCTTTGTCGATCGCCAGACTTACCGACAGCGCCACGATCCCGCTTGGCTGGCGAGCCTTGCCGAGCCCGGCCTGATGTTGCTAGCCGAAGGGGGCAGCGGCCCGCTGGCGCTCGATGGGGTGGGCGAGCTGGTCGCCGAGGTGCCGTTTTCGCCCGATCTCTGGGTGCTGCCTTGTGCCAGCGGCGGCACCCTCACCGGCCTATTAAAAGTAAAGCGACCGGATGAGAAGGTTTTGGGAATTGCGGTGATAAAAGGGGGAACGGCGCTGCGTGATACCGTCACCAATCTGTGGCCAGGCGCTGCCTGCGATCCGCACTGGCGCATAGCACTGGAGCATCACGATGGCGGCTATGCCCGCTTTTCCAGCGAGCTTTGGCAGTGGCTGCAAACAGTAACGATGCAGACCGGCCTCCCGCTAGAGCCGGTCTACAGTGGTAAAGCGCTGTGGGGATTGTGCCGCGAGCTGGCGGCCGGGCGCATCCAGCGCGGCAGCCGCATCGTGTTCGTGCACACCGGCGGCATGCAGGGATTGGCCGGTCTTAAGGAGCGGGGATTGTGCTGAGCAGCGGCTCGGGCTCGGCAAACCAACTGCCCTGCCCGGCATGTACGCCGAGATGGCGCAGGCACTGCCACTCTTGCGGACTTTCTACGCCAACGGCCACCACCCGCGCCTGAGTATTGGCGCAGCCGCCGATCAGGCTGCGCACCGCCATCTGATTAACCTGTCGCAGATGAATGTCGCGCACCAGACTGGGGTGCAGCTTGAGGAAGTTGATCTCAAACTCCTTGATGTACTGGGTGCTGACCACATCCTGCCCGGCATGATCCACCGTAAGGCGGCACCCAAGCATATGCAGTGAGCGCAGCGGCTTGCGCAGCGCTTCGAAATAGCGGCTGATCTGCGCCTCTGACAGCTCCAGAATCAGCTGCTCATTTAAGCTGCGCGACTGCTGGAAGACGCTGAAAAACAGCCAGCGGTGGAAGTCGCGATTAAGCAGACTCTGGGCAGACAGGTTGAGGGTGATGGGAGGATCCCCCGGTTGCCAGCGGCGCAGCAATCCGAGCGCGGCTTCAGCCATCAGCCGATCCAGCGGCAGCAACATACCGGCCTTTTCGGCCATCGGGATAAAGATACCGGCAGGCAGTTCGCGCCCCTGCTCGTCATCAATGCGGGCCAGCAGTTCATATTGCAGCACCAGTTGTCCCGGCTCCTGCATCACCGCTTGCCGATAGAGATGCACCGAGCGCTCCTCGATGCGACGGGTCAACAGAGTGCGCCAGCGTACCGTGCCCTTGTTGCTGTTTTCGTCATCGGGCACCAGTTTTTCAAACAGGAACCAGCCGCTGCCACCTTGCAGGCGGGCGCTCTTGAGGGCCAGCTCAGCCTCTTCCTGCACCTGAGCCAGCGAGTCATCCGCTCGGTAGCAAACCGCACCGATATAGAGGGCGCTCTCTTCCGAGCGACTGTTCGGCCAGTGCAGCCGTTGCAGGCTCTTGAGTACCTGATCTGCGCCATCCACCAACTCGTCTTCGGTCATGTTGGGCAGCAGGATGGCAAACACATGGCCGGCATAGCGCGCCTGCAGGGCTCCGGTGTGCTTGCGCACAAAGGCGGAGATAAGCAGGCTCGCCTCTTGCAACACCTCATCGGCAAAGCGCTCGTTCCCTTCCAGTTCATCAAGACCGGTCAACTCAATCAGCAACAGGCCGCCACTCATGGCGGTGGCATCGCGAATGGCGCTCTCGAGCCGGTTATCAAAGAAGATGCGGTTACCGGTGCCGGTCACCCGATCAACAAAGGCATTGCTGCGGATAAAGCTGTCGAAGCGACTGCGCTCCTTGCGGGCATCGGCCAGGTCTTCCAGCAGCAGATCGAGCGCCTTGCTGGCACTGACCGGCCACTCGTCGGCCGGATCGTGGCTGAGCTTGCCCAGATGGCCGGTGAGAATAAGCTCGGCACGGTGATTGAGCAGTTCAGCGCCGCGTAGCTGCAGCCGGAGCCAACGAATGGAGAACCACAGGCCAAACACCACGATGAATATACCGGCGGAGACGCCGAACATCGCCTGCAGGGAGTACTCGAACTCTTTAAACGGACGCTCCAGCTGCAGATGAGCCTGCATACCCGGATGCTGAGGCATGGGATAGCGGTAATTGATCAGCGGATTATCAAAGCTGTCGGCGGTAAGATCGCGAAAGGCATAGATCTTCTGCTCGCCCCGGCGCACCTCAAGCGAGACCACGTGGGAAGCACGCAGCAACGGCGGCATCCACTGGGCCAGATCTTGTCCCTGCTGGCGGTTGTCGAGCTGGCTGTCGAGCACCTCGACCAGCGCCTGCACTTTTTTCTCCTGCAACTCGAAACCGAGCTGGCGGAAGCTGAACACCCCGCCCAGCAGCACCATGGCCATGGCAGCGATGACGCAGAGGGTAATAAACGAGACGAGTTGGGTCGTGAGTTTCATCCTTGAATCCATCACAGTGCGGGACACCATCTCCCGCCAGTGCCGCATGCTAGCATGGGGGCGCGATCAAATCTGCCGCAACCCGCCCGGCAACAAAAAAAGGCGCCCCGCAGGGCGCCAACAACAGTGGGTAACAATCATGTGAGGAAAACACTGCATCGGGATGACCGGCTGGCGTCACTGGCCGATCACAAGGGCAAGCATAGTTCAGGATCGCTGAAGCCAGACTGAGTGGATTATTCATAAGGGATTCACGCGGTCGCAACATCTTGGCAGGGCTCTAAAAACAAATCGGCCCCGCAGTGCGGGGCCTGGGTTCACACCCTGCGTTCAAACAGGGCTCGTCGCGCCGGATTTTGTGGTGCATCCGGGTCGGTCACCGGCAACGCGGTGATCATCAACGAGAGATCCCGCGCCAGCTTGAGCGCCTGCTCACTGCTGATGCCCGGCGTTGGCGGCGATTGCAGCGAGCAGGAGAGGTATTGACCCACCCCTTCCATGTCACTCACCACAAAGGTGGCGTTGCCGCACGGCAGTGCCACACCGATGCGCTCACCCAAACGGCGAGCCGGCCACTCTTGCTCGGGCCCCGGCAGGATCATCAGACTGAGCAACCAGGGGGTGAGCATCACGCCCACCCACTGCTCCTCATGACGGGTAAACCCCACCGCCCGCACCGGTAACTGGTGCTGATAGAAGGGAAGCGCTTGCATCTCACCGGCTGCCACCTGAGCAAACGCCGCTTCCAGCAGCGCCGACGGATTCTCGGCAAAGCCGCTGATGGCCTGGGTCATCTCGCTCATGCCAGAGCCTCCCGAGATTTGGCGCTGACCGCAATGCCGCTCTGTGCGAGGGCATCACACAGACGGCGCAGCACCTCGTCGAGCGATGCAGCGACCGTGTCGGTCAGGCCGATGGCCGGCTCGACCGATTCGGGCACCACCCCGACCAGGGTGAGTTTGTCCGGAAACTCACCGGTCAGGTGCAAAGCACTGAGCACGTCAGCCAGTCCGAGCTGATGGGGCGAGATCTTGCGGCTGAACAGGGCCGGCACTTCCCCGTCGCGCAAGGTGACGACGGTGCCGGGCTCTGCCCCGGTCAACACCGCATCGGCCACGATCAGGTGCTGACGGCTCGCCATGTCGTCGATCAGCTCCATACCGCAGGTACCACCATCGAGCAGATCGACCCCGTCCGGCAGGTGGTAACGTTGTTGCAGCGCTTCCACCGCCCGCACACCGACCGCTTCATCGCTGAGCAGCAGGTTGCCGATGCCCAGCACCAGCACCGGCGCCTTGGTCACGTCCATCACAGTACCTTCACCTCGGTGACCTGCTCGCCACGGGTATCCACGATGTGGACGGCGCAGGACATACAGGGGTCAAACGAGTGCACGGTACGCACCACTTCGAGCGGTTTGGCCGGATCCGCCACCTTGGTCCCCACCAGCGAGGCTTCATAGGGGCCGGGTTGGTCGTGATAGTTACGCGGACCCGAGTTCCAGGTAGAGGGCACCACGGCCTGATAGTTGGCGATCTTACCGCCTTCAATCACGATCCAGTGGGAGAGCATGCCACGCGGCGCTTCCTCGAAACCGACCCCCTTGATGCGGGCCTTGGCCGGAATATCGGGCTTGATGTAGGCAACGTGGTCACCCTTGCCGATATTGTCGATCAGCGCCTTCCACTGCTGGGCCAGGGTGTCTTTCATCACGGCGCAGCGCACGGCACGGGCGACGATCCGACCCAGGGTCGAGGGCAGATCAGCCACCGCCACCGTGCGACCGCTGACGCTCTTGTAGAGGCCGAGCAGGGTGTCGAGGTGGTGCTTGGTGCCTTCATGACCGGCCGCCAGCATGCAGAGCACGTTGGCCAGCGGGCCCACTTCCACCGCTTCACCGTAGAAGGTCGGCGCCTTGACCCAGGAGTATTTCCCCTCTTCCTGCCAACCGGTGTAGTTGGGCTCGGTTGTCCCTTCCCACGGTTTTTGCGGCTGATTGTCCTGATACCAGGAGTGCTTGCTGCTCTCCTCAATCCCGTTGATGAGGTACTCATCCTGATGGGAGTTGATGGGACGGAAGGTGGAGAGATCTCCGTTCTTGATAAAGCCGCCCGGCATCAGGAAGCTGCCGCCCTTGGCGTCGGTCGGCAGTTCAGGCACCGACAGGAAGTTGGTTACACCGCGCCCCATCTCCAGCCACTCTGGATAGAAGCTGGCGATGATGGCCGCATCCGGCATGTAGACCTGCTCGATAAAATCGTTGAGACGATCGATGAAGGTCTTGAGGTAGAGCAGACGCTCCATGTTGAGCACGCCGATCCCGTCGAGGTTGATCGGGTTGGCCACACCGCCTACCGCCAGGTTCTGGATGTGCGGGCTCTTACCACCGAGCAGCGCCACCACACGGCTGGCGTCACGCTGATATTCGAGCGCCTGCATGTAGTGAGCCACCGCGATGAGGTTTACCTCGGGCGGCAACTTCATGGCTGGGTGACCCCAGTAGCCATTGGCGAAGATACCGAGTTGGCCGCTATCAACCAGCGCACGGATCTTGTCCTGCACGCGCTTGAGCTCTTCGGCGTTGTTGAGATGCCACTTGGAGAGGCCGCTCACCAGACCGGCCGCCTTGACCGGATCGGCCTTAAGGGCCGAGGTGATGTCCACCCAGTCGAGGGCAGAGAGCTGATAGAAGTGCACCACGTGATCGTGGATGTTACTGGCCGCCAGAATGATGTTGCGGATGTACTGGGCGTTGACCGGCACATCCAGCTTGAGGGCGCTCTCTACCGCACGCACCGAGGCAATGGCGTGGATATTGGTGCACACGCCGCAGATGCGCTGCATGATGATCCAGGCATCGCGCGGGTCACGTCCCTTGACGATCTCTTCCATACCCCGCCACATGGTCCCCGATGACCATGCCTTGACGACCTTGCCGTTCTCGATTTCGCAGTCAATGCGCAGGTGACCCTCGATACGGGTGATCGGATCGATGGTGATACGTTGGCTCATTCTTTACCTCGAACAACTGGATGGCTGACCTGATAGTCCCGATCGATTCGTTCCAGGGAGGGCAGGACAGGGAAAATACGGACAAGCAGGATGTAGGCACACACTTCGATGGCAACAAAACCGACCGAGATCAACAGCTCTTCGGCGGTCGGGAAGTAGTGATAACCCTCACCCGGATTAAAGGCGATCAGCGAGTAGTCAATCCGCCACAAAGCGGCACCGATCAGCATGCTGACGGCACTGATAAACAGCAGGCGCGAGTCGTTGCGGGTCTTCTCCCAGTGGAAAATCAGCAGTGGCAACAACATCAGCATGATCTCGGTCCAAAACAGGATCGAGTAGCGATCGAAGTTGGAGAGATAGTCGCTCTTGTCGTGGTAGACCAGCTCGCCAAAGCGCAGGGCTATAAACACCATCAGGAAGATGTCGATCACCTTGGTCAGGCGATAAAACAGCGCCTTCTCATTGGGACCATTACCCGCTAGACCGGCCTGCACCAGCGACCCTTCAAACACCACGATAGAGAAGCCCATGATAAAGGCGGTCAACAGCGAGAAGACCGGCAACAGCTCATAGCTCTGCCACAGCGGGTGGATCTTGTAGCCAGCAGCGATCATCAGGGAGCCCATGGAGGACTGGTGCATGGTCGGCAACAGGGCGCCCAGTGCAATCACCAGGAACATCACCTTGTTAAGCGTCTTGAGCTGCACCTTCCAGCCAAAGCGCTCCAGAATGGCCGGAGCAAATTCCAGCGCCAGCACACCGATATAGACCGTCATACAGGCCGCCGTCTCGAACAACACCGAGTTCACGTTGAAGTGGCCCGGGATGTAGAAGTAAGGCAGGTTCCAATAGCGACCCACGTCGATGGTGATGGAGAGGCCCCCGAGCGAATAACCAAACAGGCTCGCCAGCAGGGCCGGCCGCACCAACGGGTGATATTCACCACGGTTGAACACATAGACCGCCCAAGCCAGCGCCCAACCCCCACAGGCAAAGCCAGTGCCGATCAGCAGGTCGAACGAGATCCACAGCCCCCACGGATAACCGCCATTCAGATCGGCCACCGAACCAATCCCGAACACCAGCCGCTTGAGGATGATAAGACCACACAGCACCACAAACGGGGCAAAGAACAGCACCGGCCAGCTGACCAGCTTGCCGCCGAGCGGCTTGGCATTAACGTGAGCCATCGTGGTCCTCCTTGTGGGTGTCATGCTCATCCTTGTGCGCCGCATCGTGCATACGGGTATGCCGACGGGTCAGGATGGCCAGACCGGCAAAGGCAGCCAGCGGCAGCACCATTCCCTTATAGAGGGTGTGCTGAACCGTTTCGGAGCGGGAACCGGTCGAGAGCGGATCGAGCGCCGGCAAGTTGAGCTTGTCGTACGGAATCGCCGCCAGCGTCAGCACCTGGGTGCCGCCCCCTTCCCGTTCGCCATAGACGTAGGGTTGGTAGTGCGGAATCGCCTTCTCGTGCTTGTCGCTACTGGTGACGGTTTGGCGCGGATACAAGTAGAGATCGCCCGGTTTCTGAGCCAGACGGCGCTTGGCCTCGGCCAGCAACTCCTCGCGCGTTCCGTAAATCACCGCACCGGCCGGGCAGACTTCGACACAACCGGGCAGCAGACCCTGATCGAGCCGCTCGACGCCAGCCTGGTTGCACAGCTCGCACTTGCGGATACGACCAAACGGGTTGTCGTACTCGTACTTGGGCACGTTGAACGGACAGCCGACCATGCAGTAACGGCAACCGGTACAGACGTCCGGGTTGTAGTGCACGATCCCGGTCTTGGGATCCTTGGTCAGCGCCTGCACCGGACAGACGGAGACGCAGTTGGGATCGACGCAGTGCATGCACTGCTTCTTGATAAAGGCAAAGCCGTTATCGAGCTGATCCTTGTGCTTGCCATCGCCGCTTTGCCACACCTGAATGATGTTATTGGTAAAGGGGCCGAGCTTGTCGTTGTTAGACCAGGTTTGGGCGCCACTCGGGTTCACCTCAAGGTGATTGACCTGCTGACACTTGGTCACGCAGGCCTGGCAACCGACACACAGGGTCGAGTCATAGAGCATCCCGAGGGCACCGGGGATCGGCTGCTTGTTGGGACGCGCTTCGACACAGGGCACCACGGTCGAGGCAATCACCCCGCCGGCGGTGTATTTGAGAAACTGTCGTCTGTCCACGATTACTGCTCCCGGTCACGGGAGGCCATCAGATGCGCCTCGGCGTCCTTCTTCTCGCGCTGCTGGCGGCCCAGCTCACGCACCGTCATCAGGCTGACACCGCCCACCAGACCAATCACACCGCCCAGCAGTGCAGTCGCTGTTGGCGTGATATCGCCCCCCTGACGGCTCTGCAGGTCGGGTTTCTGGGAGCGCGGGGTTTGGTTCTCGACCGTTGCCAGCTGGTGAATGCCCTTGGTAAAGCCAACCCCTTTCTCGTTACAGCCATAGCAGGGGTGACCGATACCGA
Source organism: Aeromonas sp. RU39B (assembly GCF_900156095.1). Taxonomy (GTDB): domain Bacteria; phylum Pseudomonadota; class Gammaproteobacteria; order Enterobacterales; family Aeromonadaceae; genus Aeromonas. The sequence continues at coordinate 67,023 of NZ_FTMJ01000016.1, read as the reverse complement.
CCGGCCAGATACCGCCGCCGATGTCGCAAAATTCCAGGGTCGAGCAGTTACCGTAGGTTTCCGGACCCTTGCAACCGAGGTGATAGAGGCACCAGCCGTTGCGATGGCCATCGTCGCCAAACTGCTTGGCAAAACGACCGGCATCGAAATGGGGACGACGCTCGCAGTGCTCGTGGATCAGCCGGCCGTAGGCAAACAGCGGACGCCCTTCCTTATCGAGCCCGGGGGCGCGCTGGTAGGTGATGATGTGCGCTACGGTGGCGAGGAAGTTGTGCGGGTTAGGCGGGCAACCGGGGATATTGATGACAGCCTTGCCGCCGAGCGCCTCCGAGAGGCTGACCGCGCCGGTTGGATTGCCACCCGTCATGGGTACCCCGCCCCAAGAGGCGCAGGAGCCAATGGCGATGATGGCTGCCGCTCCTTCGGCTGCCTCTCGGATATGCTCCACGATCGGCTTGCCGGCGACCATGCAGTAGATACCACCGTCCTTAAGCGGGATTGAGCCATCGACCACCAGAACATAGCGGCCCTTGTAGCGGCTCATCGCCTGACGCTTGTTCTCTTCGACCTGATGGCCAAAGGCGGCAGACAGCACTTCGTGGTATTCCAGCGAGATCGTATCGAGAACCAGGTTCTCCAGGGTCGGGTGAGTCGCGCGCAGCAGGGATTCGGTGCAACCCGTGCACTCCTGGGCACCAATCCAGATGACCGGCGGACGTTCTGGCGCACTCAGCGCAGACGCCACCTTTTCGGCAGCACTGACCGGGAGACCTGCCGTAGCAGCCAGACCGGCGCAGAACTTCATGAAATCACGACGACTCACGCCCAGACGGGTAAGAAATGAATCATTTATATGCATTATCAGCACTTCGCTTTTCGTGGAGGAAGAGAAGAACAGCAGAACCGGCAAATTGTGTGGCGCCGATTGGATAAAAGTGTGTCAAATAAAAACCATACAGGCTGTGATGACAATCATGATTTAACAGACTTTCTGTTGTTTTATTCATAATTTTTATGAACTTTCCAAATATGGAATCGAGAACAATTCCCAGTTTCTCGCCATTACCACTTTAGGGATACTCAATGAAATTAATGAGATAACTATCGCCACAGCGTCCGCGCTGCAGTAAAAGAGAATTAATTGCTATTGAACAAAATGAAATAACGATGCGTTTTATTGCATGACTAAATCGGTGCTTGATTCATTTTTATGAAAATAAAATCCACAGCCGTGAATTTTATTTTCAGCAACGAATTTAAAAGGGAAAAGTAGAGATAAACAGCAGATCGCGTGTTATTCACCCATCTATTTTTTGGCAAATAACATAGACGGGAAATATTATTTAATGGCCCCCGCTTGGCGGGGGCCGAAGAACATTAGAGCGCGGCCAACCAGCCCAACCAGGCTTCCATCCCCTCACCTGTGCTGGCGCTGAGCTGGATCACCTGAATGTCAGGATTGACGCGGCGAGCATTCTCGATGCAGCGCGCCACGTCAAAGCTGACATGGGGCAACAGATCGGTTTTGTTGATGATCATCAGCTCGGCAGCGGCAAACATATCGGGATATTTAAGCGGCTTCTCTTCGCCCTCGGTCACCGACAGCACGGCTACCTTGGCCCGCTCACCCAAATCAAACCCGGCCGGACAGACCAGATTGCCGACGTTCTCGATAAACAGCACGCCCCCTTCTGCCAGCTCCAGCCGGTGGCAGGCATCGTGCACCATCTGGGCATCGAGGTGACACCCTTTCCCGGTGTTCACTTGAACGGCGGCCACCCCGGTAGCACGAATCCGCTCGGCATCGCTGCTGGTCTGCTGATCCCCTTCAATCACGGCGCAGGGACGCTGATCCTTGAGACGGCGCAGGGTCTCGCACAGCAAGGTGGTTTTTCCCGAGCCCGGACTCGACACCAGATTGAGCACCAGCTGCCGCGCCGCCGTGAAATGCTCGCGGTTATGGGCCGCCAGCTGATTGTTTTTGTCCAGCACATCGCGCTCGATGGCGATCAGCTTGCGTTGGCTCATGCCCGGCACAGAGACCCCGGCCGCCCCCTTGCCATAGTGCAGATTGCGCACAAACCGGTGCTGGGTCTGGTCCTGATGGTGATGCGGGTGGTCATGTTCATGGGAATGCGCGTGGTCATGAGTATGGCCATGGGCATGCTCGTGACGCTGAGCACCACCATGATCGTGCTGATGCGCATGCGCGTGGCTATGCGGGTGGTCGTGCTCATGTTCATGATGGTGAGCGTGAGCAGACTGCGCGGCAGGCGCTTCGCTAGCCGCAGCCCCATGATAGTGGTGATGCACATCGCCCTGATGGTAGTAGTAGTGATGATGGTGGATCACCACCTGCGCCGGTTGAGCATGCTGATGGGTGTGGCCATCATGGCCATGATCGTGGTGGTCATCGTGGTGATGGTCGGCATCGGCCACCCGGGCCTCGCCGCAACCGCAGACAGTACACATGTTCAGGCGACCTCTATGTTGGTGACGCGCAGGCTGTCGCCCTGGGCGACGCGCAGCTTGAAGCCCCCGCAGTGCGGGCAGGGTTGTCCGCGCTCTTCGAGGGTGACGGTACGGGCGCAGTCATAACACCACGCCTCGGCCGCCTTGTGTTCAAAGTGAAGTGCCGCCCCTTCGGCAGCGGTGCCGCGGGCGGCGGCTTCAAAACAGAATGCGATGGTATCGGCTTCGACACAGGAGAAACGACCGACCTCCAGCCAGACGCCGGTCACCTTGGCAAACCCTTGGCGAGCCGCCTCTTCGACCACCAGATCGATGGCGCTCATGGCCAGTGACATTTCGTGCATATGCGCTCCTAGCAGATCCGTGGCAACAGTTCGCCCTGCGGCAGTTCGAGATAGCGTCGGCTGCCCCAGGCCGAGGTGAGTACCACCTTGCCCGGATGCGCCGCCACGGCCTCGCCGATACAGGCTGCCTGACCGTTAAAGCGCTGCAGCACCGCTTCGGCCGCTGGGGCCAGCTCGGCTGGCAGGGCCATCACCAGCGTCCCTTCATTGGCCAGATCGAACGGCTCGAACCCGTACAGCTCACACAAGCCACGCACCGGGTCGCTGACCGGAATCGCTGCTTCAGACAGAGCCAGCCCCACCTGGGAGGCGAGCGCCCACTCATTGAGCACCGCCGACAAACCGCCGCGCGTGGCATCACGCAGGGCGTGCGGGACAATGCCTTCGGCCAGCAATGCCTGCACCAGTGGCCACAAGGTGGCGCAGTCGCTTTCCAGTCCGGAGTGCAGCTGCAGACCATCACGGGCCATCAGAATACAGGCGCCATGGCATCCTACGTCACGGGAAACCAGAATAGCATCACCCGGTCGGATGGCTCCGGCCGAGATGCCGGGCGCCTTGATACTGCCCACGCCGCTGGTGGTGATAAACAGCCCGTCAGCCGCCCCGCGCGGCACCACCTTGGTATCGCCACAGACGATACGGGCGCCACTCACGGCCAGCTCATCGGCCATCGAGCGCACAATCTGCTCCAGCTCGGCGTGCGGGAAACCCTCTTCGATGATGAAGCTGCAGGCCAGATATTGTGGCTGCGCCCCCATCATCGCCAGATCGTTGACCGTGCCGGCGATGGCCAGCTTGCCGATGTTGCCGCCCGGAAAGAAGATCGGCGCCACGGTAAAGCCATCGGTGGTCAACGCCAGCGGCCCTTCCATCTGCAACACAGCAGCATCTTCACCGCGCAGCAGGATCTCGTTGCCGAAGTGGCGAAAGAAGAGATCGTGGATCAGCCGGTTCATCTGTACGCCGCCACCACCGTGGCTCAGCTCAATCGACTTCATGCAATCCCCTTGTAACGGTAATAGGCGTTGCAGGCCCCTTCCGAGCTGACCATGCAGCTCCCCATCGGTCTGGTCGGGTCGCAGCCACGGCCAAACACCCGGCAGTCGCTCGGTTTGGCCAACCCGCGCAGAATGTCGGCGCACTGACAGGCCTTGTGATCTTCAATCGGTGTCTGATCAAGCGCGAAGTGGCGCTCGGCATCGCGATGGGCAAATTCCGCGCGCAGACCCAGGGCCGAGGCCGGGATATCCCCCAGCCCCCGCCAGCGAAAGTGCTCACGCAGCTCAAAGCAGCGCGCCACCATCTGCTGGGCCACCAGATTGCCTTGCGGCGTCACGGCGCGGCGATACTGCACCTCCAGCTCGCTGCGTCCTTCCACCTTCTGGCGCACCAGCATCAGCATGGCTTCCATCATGTCCACCGGCTCGAAACCACTGACCACCAGCGGCAGGCGATAACGCTCGACAATCGGTCGGTAAAGCTCAGAGCCGGTAATCACGCTGACATGAGAGGGGCCGATAAAGGCATTGACCCGGCAGGCCGGTTCGGCCATCACCGCATCGATCGCCGGCGGCACCAATACGTGATTGATATGAAACAGTAAATTGGCAATGCCCAGCGCTTCGGCCTGCAGCAGCAGCGCCGCCGTCATCGGCGTGGTGGTTTCAAAACCGATGGCGAAGAACACCACGGTGCGATCCGGATTCTCTTGTGCGAGTGTCAGGGCATCGAGCGGGTCATAGAGCGGGCGCACATCGCAGCCACGCGCCCGGCATTGGGCCAGCGAGCCGCGCGAACCGGGCACCCGGATCATGTCGCCCAAGGTAGCGAGTATCACGCCCGGCTGCTCGGCCAGGGCAATCGCCTGATCGATACGCTCTTTGGGCATAACACAGACCGGGCAACCGGGGCCGTGGATAAATTCGATCTGCTCCGGCATCAGCTGGTTCAGGCCGTATTTCATGATGGTGTGGGTGTGACCGCCGCACACTTCCATCACCCGCAAGGGCTCAGGCAGACGCGCAGCCAGCGTGGCAATCTCGCCCGCCAGGGCGCGGATCACCTCCGGCTGACGAAATCCCTGAAACAGATCATCAAGCGTCAGCATGGGGCCTCCGCACCACCCTGCGCGGATGGCTCGCTATTGGCCAGCATCTGACGATAGAACTCCAGGCTCTCTTCGGCTTCGCTGGCATCCACCCGGCTCATCACAAAACCGACGTGCAGCAGCACATAATCACCGATGGCGAGCGGCTCGCCCAGCAGCAGAGTGCTCACGTCACGCTGCACCCCGAGGGTATCGACCGTCACCTTGCCCTGCTCGGGGTTGAGGGCCACCACCTGGGAGGGGATGGAGAGACACATGCTAAGACTCCTTACTCTGAAACGGTGGCCACCCGCCGCGCGGGCGCATGACACCTGTGAATGGCATGCCACAACTGGCCGGCCGCGATGCCGCCGTCGTTGAGCGGCAAGGTTTCGCTGACCAGTGCCGGACGCGGCAGCAAGGTGGCAATCCGGTCCATCAGCAGACGGTTTTGGAACACCCCGCCACTGAGCACCAGCGGCAGCTCGGGTTCACGCTCGGCCAGCGTGAGGACCAGCTGCGCCAGCGCCTCGATAAAACCGGCCGCCTTGGCGGCGGCAGAGCCCGGGCCGAGTAGAGCGGGTAATAAGGCATCGGCATCAAAGATGCCCTGCTCATCGAGGCTAAAAGCCATCGGTAGCGGTGCTGGCGCACTGGCCGCCAATCCCTCCACCAGCAGGCCAGCCTCCCCTTCGTAATCGATGGTATCGACCACCTCCAGCAGGGCCGCCAGCGCATCAAACAGGCGTCCAACCGAGCTGGCATAAGGGGCGTTGCGACCGAGTTGCCACAACCGGCAGAGGTTGGCAAAGCGCTCGTCACCAAGACGCTCAATCGCCGGAATGCGCAGGGCCCGGATCGCCTCGGGCGTCATCGACTCCAGCAACCAGCCCAGCAACACCCGCACCGGCTCGCGGATCGCCTGCTCGCCGCCAATCAGGCGAAACCCCTTGAGATGGCCGCGCCGCTCAAAACCGTGCACGTCGGCGTACAGCCACTCACCGCCCCAGACGGTGCCATCGTCACCCCATCCGGTGCCATCAAAGGCAATGCCGTTAACTGGCCCGGTGATGCCATGCTCGGCCATCACCGAGAGCAGGTGGGCGTGGTGGTGCTGCACCGCCAGCAGATCGCCGCCCATACGCTCGGCCTGCTCTGTGGCCCAGCGGGTGGAGGGGTAATCCGGATGGCGGTCGCACACCCAGAGCGCGGGCTGAAACTGGTACACCTCACGATAGAGGGCAAACTGATCGTCCAGCTCGGCCTGCATGGCCAGCGAACCGAGATCGCCGATATAGGGGCCGTAAATGCGTTGCTGCTCAAAGGCCAGCGCCAGACTGGCTTTCTGCTGGGCACCGACCGCCAGCATCGATTGCGCTACCGGCGCAGGGAGCGGCGGTGACCAGGGGGCGTAACCGCGAGCCAGACGCAGCATCTGACGATGACCGCCAGCAATCTGCACCAGACTGTCATCGCAGGGATGAATGATGGGTCGGTTGTGGTCAAGCACCAGATCAAGACCATGACCCAGCTCGCGCAATACCGCCTCACCCTCGGTGAGGATCGGTGAACCCGACAGATTGGCACTGGTCGCCACCAGCGGCATATCGCACTCATCGAGCAGCATCTGATGCAGTGGCGTGTAGGGGAAAAACAGCCCGAGATAAGGCACGCCCGGTGCCAGATTATCGGCCAGTGCTGCGTGCGGCGCTTTGCGCATCAGGGTGATGGGTCGCGCCTGGGAGAGCGCCAGCTGCCATTCGGCCTCACTGGCCTGCACATAGGCCTCAGCCTGTGCGCGATCCCGGCACATCACGGCCAGCGGCTTGCGCGGCCGACGTTTGAGCGCACGCAATCTGGCCTCGGCCAATTCGCTCTGCGCATCGCACATCAGATGAAAACCGCCCATTCCCTTGATGGCCACCAGTGCGCCCGCTTTAAGGGCCAAGACTGTCTCAACCAGCGCGGCATCGCGCTCGGCCAAGGTGTCACCGCTGGCGCTACGCAGCGTCAGACTCGGCCCACACTGCGGGCAGCTTACCGGCTGGGCGTGATAGCGGCGATCGAGCGGATCGTGGTAGGCCTGATGGCAACTCGGACACATGGCAAAACCGGCCATGGCGGTGGCGGGGCGATCGTAAGGCAGACGGCGAATAATCGTATAACGCGGACCGCAGTGCGTGCAGTTGGTAAACGGATAGCGATGGTGGCGATCAGCCGGATTGGCAACATCGGCCAGACAGGCGGCGCAGGCACCTTGATCGGGCGAGATACAGGCGCTGGCCGAGCCGCTCTGGTGGCTCTGGTGGATAGCAAAGCCCTGCTCGTCTGCGCTGGGGGCAAGCGTCGACACCACGCAGCGGTCAATCCGGCTGAGCGGGGGCGCTTTGCTTTGCAACGCCTCGATAAAGGCGTGAAGTGGCCCTTCGGCGCCCTGCACCTCAATGGTGACTCCCTGGGCATCGTTACGCACCCAACCGGTTAACTGATGGGTGAGCGCCAGACCATAAACAAAGGGACGAAAGCCGACTCCTTGCACTATCCCGGATATTTCGACCAGCTTGCGTGTATTCATAGCTATTTGCTGATGACGCCAGACGCCATCATTCAGATTGCTGTGGCGTCAGCCACAGGATGATATTGGGGTGAGCACGAACAGGATATATCCGGCACACACCGCGAAGACCGGGCTACTCTACACCCTGCCTGTCAGCAATAAAACAGGATCGCCGCACACAATAAGATGGAGCGGGAAAATAACTTAAAAATTATTAGCGCAATGCGTCAGGATCTTGCGAGAGGTCACGGAAATGCAGAGACAAGAGGAGTAACAGCGCTACATGATATTAATCGACATATGCGACAAGTTTTCATTTGCATTTAAAAACCGATCGCAGTGCCCTTTAAAGATATATTTTCAATTCAACAAAACACTGCCCTTCATGAAAAAAAGTGGCCGGTTATCTCATCAAAAATAACCGGCCAGCATCCTTCACTGACAATTAGTGCGACAAACGCAGCGCGAGCCCGGAATATCGCTCGGTCTTCTTTCTGACCGCCATCGCCAACAGGGCGGGCGTGCCGTAGAGATCGAGCCGCTTTTTGGCCCGGGTGATACCGGTATACACCAGCTCACGGGTCAGCAGCGGACTGGGGGTGTCGGGCAACACCAGCACGGTGTGGGCAAACTCCGAGCCCTGCGATTTGTGGATAGTCATGGCATAGACGCTCTCATGAGGTGGCAACCGGCTCGGCAGCAGCGAGCGCAGGGAGCCATCCGGCTGCTCAAACCAGACCCGCAAGCGGCCATCATCACCCGGCAGGCACAGACCAATATCACCGTTGTAGAGCGAGATGCCGTGATCGTTTTGCACCACCATCACCGGCCGCCCGGCATACCAGTCTCCGCCACGCTGGATCAGGCCCGCGCGCTGCAGCGCCTGCTCGATACGTTGACCCAGCCCTTCGACCCCGAACGGCCCTTCACGCAGGGCGCAGAGGATCTGAAAATCATTGAAAGCCCGGAAGATCTCCTTACATCCCGCCCCTTGCTTCACGCCCTCCAGATAGTGGCGATACCCCTCCACCGCCTGCGCCACCAACGCCTCATAGCGATCGCCGCTCCACTCATGCAGGGCGATATCGGCAAAACCGGCCCGCCACACGGCCTCGACATCACGCACCGAGCCGGCATTACAGGCTCGCGCCAAGCGACCAATGCCGGAGCGCTCATCAAAACGCCAGCTGCGGGTCAGCAGGCAGAGACTGTCACGGATCAGCGCCCCCTCTGGTTGTCCCACCACATGTTGACCGGTTTGGCGACCAAGCCAGTCTGCTTGGGCCAGGCTCGGCCCTTGTGTCACAAAGCCGCAGATATCGGCCAGCACGGCGCCAGCTTCGACCGAAGCGAGCTGGTCCTTATCGCCGAGCAGAATCAGCCGGGCATGCTCGGGCAAGGCATCGAGCAGACGCGCCATCATCGGCAAGTCCACCATGGAGGCCTCATCGACCACCAGCAGATCCAGGTGCAGCGGGTTGCCTGCGTGGTGGCGGAACTGGTTGCGCCCCGGAATCACCCCGAGCAGTCGATGCAAGGTGCCGGCCGATGCGGGAATCGCCTCCTTGACCTCGGGGGCAAGCGGCAACTGCGCCAGTGCATTGCCAATACTCTCGGTCAGACGGGCCGCCGCCTTGCCGGTTGGCGCAACCAGCCGGATGGTGGGCGCTTGGCCGGCGCGCAGGCCCACCTCCACCAAAATGGCGAGCAGCTTGGCCACCGTGGTGGTTTTGCCTGTCCCCGGTCCCCCCGAGATAACGGTAAAAGGACGCGCCGCCGCCGTGGCTGCCGCCAGCTTCTGGCCGTTGCAGCAGAGCGACTCGGGCACCAAGGTGTCGAGGAGCGCAAGCTCGGCTGCGCTCTGGGCGCGTGCCAGCAAGGCGCTCACCTGCTGCCAGTCCACCTGCTCGGGCAACACCAGATCGCAGTGCTGCTCGATAAAATCGGGCGCCGCAAACGCCGGAGCCAGACGCTGCGCCAACAGCGCGGCAAACATGCGGGCATAGTCACGGGCAAACAGGCGGGCGAGCAGCTCGGAGATAGCAGGAAACTCGGCGCGCTTCGCACGGCTCATCAGGTGGTGAGCCACACTGCGCTCAAAATCGTGATAACGGGTGAGATAGAGCCGGCCTTGCCAGAGCACCAGCGGTGTGGCGGCGCGCTCATGGCTGCCATCACCCACCAGGGGCGATGCGGCAAACAGTGCCGGCCACTTCGTAAGTGGCGCGAGTTCAGCCAGCAATTCACTGCGCTCAGTCGCGTCCAGTCCAGGCAATAGTGCATCACCCTCCAGCTCGCCAAGGGGCAGGCAAATGTGGCCACGCCCCAGCTCACAACTGGTCAGGGCCGCCGCCAGCACCAGCTCGGGCGCCCCTCCCAGACTCTCAATCAGCCGGGCAAACTGCAGATCGAGCTGACGTAGACGACCACTTACCGTCAAGGCCCGTAGCGCAGCAGTCAAACGGCTTTCTGTAACAGGATAAGGGGCCGTCATCGGGTCTCTCCCTTGGCAAACAGGTGATCCAGCGCGGCAACGAACCCGGCATCAGGGCAGCAGTGATAGACACCGGCCTGCGGCATGCCGCGCAAAAACAGATAGAAGATGCCACCCAAGTGGCGCGCCGGATCGTAATCGGGCAGCCGCTGGGCCAACAGACGATGCAGCGCCAGCGTGTAGAGCTGGTATTGCAGATCGTAGTGGTGATCCACCATGGCCTGCTCCAGCGCCGCGCCTTGGTAATCAGCAGCGCTCGCCCCCAACCAGTTGGACTTGTAGTCGAGCACATACCAGCGCCCTTGCCACTCGAATACCAGGTCAATAAAGCCCTTGAGCATCCCCTGCACCCGCTGGAACGACAAGGGTCTGGCCTGACGTGACAGTGGATCATATTGATGACGCAAGGCATCGAGCGACGCCGCGCTGATCCGCTCCATCGGCAGGAAGAACTCCAGCTCGGCCTGCATCCGGCTAACATCGCCAAGGCGCAGCCCGGGCAGCAACTCGGTGGTCAAGACGCCGCGCATATGCCCGGCCAGCAGCGCGGCCCACTCGGTCTCAAATCCGGCCTGACCCAGCAAGGTAGCAATACGCTGCGTCACCGGCTCGTCACACGCCGGGTTGAGCACATCGGCAAACGCCAACTCTTCAAACAGGGTGTGCAGCAAGGTGCCGGGACGCGCCCCGCGCGGGAAGGTGAAGATGGTGCGCTCGTTTTCCGGCGCGCTGCCCTGCTCACCGGCGGCGTCGGCATCAAAGCCCGGTGTGGCCAGCACGCCGCGTTCATGACCGCCGCCGTGGGAAGTGGCCAGCGCCGAGTAGGAGCTCACCCACCAGTCGCGTTCAATCTGACCGGCAAACTGGCGCACCTGCGGCTCGCCCGGTTCATCGGTCGATTCAATATAGGGATCCTCCGGACGCTGCAGTGGCGGCGCACCTACCGTCACTGCCGGCACACTGGCTACCAGTTGGTCGAGCGCTTGCTTCATCGCCTCGGACTCCCCTTCCACCCCTTGCTGCAGCAGATAGCCGATGGCGGTCTGGTGCAGATCGGTGATGGCCGATTTCCCGTTGCCCGCCCGCAGCGGCGCCAGTCCAAGCCAGGTGGCGTAAACGCCGCGAGTCAGCGCCACATAGAGCAGGCGCAGATCTTCGGCCAGCCGCTCGCGCTCGGCTTGCTCGAGAGCATCTTCGGAGTAGCTTAAATCGAGCAGGGTGCGGCCATTGTCGTGATAAAGCGGCGTCTCGTTTTTGCGGTAATTGCAGATAAAAGGCAGGAACACCAGCGGGTACTCCAGCCCTTTGGATTTGTGGATAGTGACGATCTGCACCAGCTTGCGCTCGGACTCAAGGCGTAGCACCTGCTCCTCGGCCTGACCCGCCGGCTTTGCAATCGCCTCGCCCAACCAGCGCAGCAGGGCGAACTCCCCGTCCAGTTCACTGGCCGTCTGCTCCAACAACTCGGCCAGATGCAGGTAGTTGGTAAGTCGTCGCTCACCCCAGGCCGCGCCGAGCAAGCGGGACGCTAGCTGACGGCGATGCAGCAGGGCGCGCAGCATCGCCAGCACGCCGTGGCGCAGCCACAGCCGGCGATACTCCTGAAACTCCTGCACCGTGGCTTCCCACAAGGTCTCGTCACTGCTGAACTCATCGAGCGCCCGGGCATCGAGATCAAACAGGGCGGTGGCGAGCGCCGAGCGCAGCGCCCGCTCATCTCCCGGCTGCAAACAGGCCTGCAGGATCAGCAGAATCTCACGGGCCTCGGTGCTCTCCAGCACGCTTTCGCGGTTGGAGAGATACACAGACGCGATGCCAAGGCGGGCCAGGGTTTGCTGGATCATGCGCCCTTCGTTACCGGTTCGCACCAGCACGGCAATGTCGCCGGGGCGTACCGGCGTCTCACCGATCATCGCCTGCCCGGCTTGTGCCAGGGTCAGCAGACGGTGGATTTCGTTGGCGGTGGCATTGGCCATGCGTGCCTGATAGGTGGTGCGATTAACGGTCGGCGCCTCATCGAGCCACCAGCAACAGAGCGCCGGTGCGTCCTGTCCCTCAACTTGCAAGGTGTGCGCTTTCCCCTGCGCCGCGACCGGCAGAAACGGAATATCCGCATCGAAGATGAAGGGGGCCCGTGCCCGCTCAAACAGGGCGTTCACCGCCGTCACCAGCGGCTGGCTCGAGCGCCAGTTTCGTCCCAGCGTGTAGTGATCGCTTACATTTCGCCGCGCCTGAATGTAGGTGAAGATGTCGGCGCCACGAAACCCGTAGATGGCCTGCTTGGGGTCACCGATCATCAGCAGCGCCGTGTCACTGCGCCCGCCATACAGCGCGTGAAAAATACGGTACTGCTGCGGGTCGGTATCCTGAAATTCATCGATCATCGCCACCCGATAGCTGCCGCGAATGCGCTCTTTGAGCCGCTCGCCCAGTGGCGAGTCGAGCGCCTGATCAAGATCCCCCAACAGATCGGAGAACGAGAGCAGATAGGCATCCTGCTTGGCTTGCTGCATCCGCTGCTTCACGTCATGGGCGGCGCGTTGCAACACCCGCTCAGCGATTGACGGAGGGCGGTTGACCAGATCGTCAATGGCAGAAAACAGCGGCAGATCCGGCTCTTTGCCATTTTTGGCGCGCGCATCACGCAGCACCGACAGGGCAAAGCGCCCGAGCGGGTCGGGCAGCGCATAGCCATGCTGTGGATCGCTGGCCCACTGGCCGATCTTCTCAAGCCACCCTTCGAAATTTTTCCCGGTGTAACGGCTGATCTGCTTCTCAGTTTGGGCACGAACCGCATCCAGATTAGCCAGCCAGGCGGCCTTGACCGCCGCCACCCGCGCCATTTCGCGCTCGTGGTGCTCGGTTAAACTCGCAGCATCGAGCGCTGGCAATATCTCGAGCTCCGAATTATCGAGCCAGCCATTGATGGCCGACAGCAGCGCGCTCGGGCTCTTCCATTCGGCGCGCAGGGCCCGCGCCAGCGACTCACCGACGGGATAAAAATCGCTGCGCCAATAGTCACTGACCGCCTGCAAGCGCAATTGACCATCGTCGGTCACAAACTCGCTCTCAAACAGCGCGCCTGACTCGAAGGCATTGCTTTTAAGCATCCGCTGGCAAAAACCGTGGATGGTAAAGACCGCCGCCTCATCCATCTGCCGCTCGGCGGCCAGCAACAGGCGGGCAGCCTGCTCATGGTCAGGGACTTCGGCCAGCAGTTGGGCCAGCAGCGCATCGCTGCTCTGGCCGCGCAAAAAAGCCAGCCGCGCCTCGTGGATGCGGGCCCGGATCCGGCCACGCAGCTCGGCAGTCGCCGCTTCGGTAAAGGTCACCACCAGGATCTCGGTCACATTGAGCGGCCGGGCAAATGCCGTGGGCTGCCCCTCGTCATCCGCAGGGCCATGCCCGAGCAGCAGACGCAGATAGAGACCGGCGATGGTGTAGGTTTTGCCCGTCCCGGCGGAGGCTTCGATCAAACGCTCGCCAAACAGGGGAAAACGCAGGGTTTCCAGGGTCTTGGACATTACTCAAACGCCTCCATCGCCTGCCGGACTGGCAGCAGGTGTTGCTCGGCCAGCGTCGTCATACGGCTGACCAACTCCTCATCCAACTCGGGGAAACAGCGCGCCACGTAGGGGTCGTCCACGTCGCCGCCAACCTGATACGTTCCGCTAAATCCCTCACTCAGGCTATTGATGGCTTTATCCGGATCATCAGGGGATTTGAGGTGGGCCTCGACCCACTTCCAGCAACTCTTGGGCAGCAGTGGCAAGGGGCGGCGCATCCCGGCCAGCCAGTCAGCCACCAGCGCCTCCAGATAGTGGCGCGCCTCGCTGGGCGTTAACACCGGCCAGCGCCAGTTGTTGCTTTGATCGAGCAAAATAGTGGCGGCCGGGGCATCGCTCTGACACAGGCAGAGGTGGCACAGCCACGCTTGCAGGAAATCACGGCCGTGCAGGCTGCCCGGTTTGGTGATGAGCTGCGCCTCTCCTTCTAGGTCGAGCCAACCGAGCAGGCGACCTTGGGGCAGGCTGATATCAATCTCGACGCTGCGCCGCTCACCGCGAAGGGGCGCGATCCGCTCGGCCAGCGCCGCCATATTGGCATCGAGATCATCGACCAGCAGTGGCCCGAACCAGCTTTGTGGCAACCTCCCTTCCAGTCTGAGCAACTCGCGCTGACGCTCACTGCCCCCTTCATCGAGGTGCGCTTGCAGCAGGCGGGATTTGAGATCGTAATTCTCCAATCCATCGAGGCTAAACGGTTCGCTCTCCTCCAGATGCAGATCCTGCTGCTCGAACCAGACCCGCAAGCGGCGGTTGAGAAAATAGCGGGGCGGATTGCGGTAAAAGCGCAGCAGCTCGGCCAGCTCCAATTCGCCCTCCTGCCACTCGGGCGGCAGCGGCAGCTCGCCACGTTGAAACGCATTGGCGCCGACCTGGGGCGTGAGCGCCGGCAACCAGTCGGCGGCATAGGTAAACAGGCGCGGATCACGGGCAAAGAAGTAGTCGCGGCTATAAGGGGTGAGCGGGTGCTCGGTCACCAGATGGGCCATCAAGCGCTTGCCGGAGTCGTCATCGCTCAGCGTCTCATCCCCTGCCAACCGATAACCCTGGCGGCAGTAATCGAGCAGTTCGGCCAGCAGCACCGAGGGTTCGCGCTCACTGTTATCCTGCACACTGCGCCCCTGATAGCTGATATAGAGGCCATCCTGAGCACTGAGCAGCGCTTCAAGAAACAGGTAACGGTCATCATCACGGCGCGAACGATCGCCACGCCGACCGGCCAGCGCCATCAGATCAAACCCCATGGGGGCAATCGAGCGCGGGTAGGCGCCGTCGTTCATCCCCAGCAGGCAAACCTGCCGAAACGGAATCGAGCGCATCGGCATCAGGGTACAGAAGTTGACCTGACCGGCCAGGAAACGCTGACTCGAGCGCTGCGCCGCCAGCCGTTGTCCCAGCACATCTTTCAGTAAGGCGGGCGTCACCGCCTCGGCAAAGCGGCAATCCGAGAGCGTCTCCTGCCACTGGATTAAGGTGTCACGGATCAGCTGGATATGGCGCTCTTCGTCCTCGTCCGGGGCATAAAAGGCATCGAGCAGGGCCAGCAGCAATTCGTGCCAGCGGGTCAGCGGGCGCGGCTGCTCGAGCTGTGGCAAGAATCCGGCTAACGCATCGACAAAGGCCGCCAGTTTGCCCAGTGTCACCCCCTGCTGCCCTTCAATGTGGGGATAGGCCAGAATGCCGGCCACCGGCTCCCCTTCCCCCATGGCGTAGCCGAGCAACATGCGGCGCAGGCCAAACAGCCAGGAGTTGCCACTGAGCGCCGGCAGGCCAAAGCGCTCGGGGTAGTGATCATCGAGTCCCCAGCGGATGCCGCTCTCCTGCACCCAGCTGCGTAGGGTGTCAAACTCACCGTCAGAGAGCTCAAAGCGGCGCAATACGGCAGGGACTTCCAGCAGCGAGAGCAGCTCTCCTGCCCCCAGCCGCTGCTGCGGCAAGCCGAGCAGGGCGAGGAAACTTTGCAGCAGCGGGCTCTCCTGGCTGGCCGCCCGATCCGAGATGGAGAACGGGATCTGGCCGCGAGCACCAAACACCGCCTGAATAAAGGGGGCATAACCGGCCACGTCCGGCATCATCACCACCACATCTTTCGGTGTCAGATCTGGGCGGCGTTCAAACAGATCGAGCAGACGATCATGCAGCACCTCCAACTCGCGCACCGGGCTATGGCAGGCGTGGATCTGCAGGCTGTCATCATCTAAAGAGAGGGGCGTTTTATGGCGGCTCGAGTCTGGATTTGTCAGATCCCGTCCCCGCTCGCGCTGCTCCAGCACGTCGGCTTGCAGGCGATGCAGCAGGGAGTCCTCCTCGATATCGACAAATGCCTCCACTTCGGGGGGGGAGAGATCCATCAACTGATAGAGATAGTCACGACCGAGTTTACCCATTGAGGCGAGCAGCGGATTGGCTTCTCCCTGCAGGGTCTCGAGATCGGTGCCGGGCTTGAGCTTTCGCTCTAGCCGCGCCATGGTTTTGCGATCGAGCAGATCCCCCCAGTAGTAGCGACAGGGGTTGGTGACAAACAGGTGCACCTCGCAGCGCTGGCCGAGTGCCGCCAACGCATCCACATAACGCGGCGGCAAGGCCGAGATGCCAAACACAAAGACCCGATCCGGCAGACTGCCCGGCAGCGGCGCGCCGCTTTGCAGGGTCTGAATAAACTCTTCATAGAGATTGGCGCGGTGATAGCCGCTATCGGCCAGCGCCAGCGTGCGCGCCACCAGCTCCCGCCACAATTCGGGTTGCCAGGCTTGTCCACTCACTTCACTCAATTCTGCGGGTAACCCTTCGCCGCGCTCCCACCCCTCAATCCAGTCAGGACGATAGACCAGATATTGGTCGAACAGATCCGCAACCTTCTGGCACAGCTGCCACAGCCGAACCTGCTCCGGCGCGGCACCATCCGGCGAGAGATAACCGCGCAGCGGCTCAAACTCGGGGCGATCCAGCATGTCTGGCAGGATCATCATCAACTGCCAGGCCATCCCCTCTTTGTTGTAGGGGCTGTGCGCCGGCACATCGGCCAGCACCTGGGTAAACATCTGCCAGATAAAGCTGGCGGGTAGCGGGAAATCGAGGTTGGCGGCGATACCAAACTCACGCGCCAACTCCAGCCGGAGCCACTGGGCCATGCCGGGGCTTTGCACCAGGATCTGTTCGCGGGCAAATGGATCGGTCAGTGGCGCGCGCCGGATAAGGGCGACCAGCAGTGACTTGAGCACATCGAGCTGATTGGAGTGATAAAGGGTGAACATGAGCAATCCCCAGCGAAGGCAATGACGGGATTGTCAGCGATTGAGACGCCAGATGCAAAAAAGCCGGAGCATGAGCTCCGGCATTTTGAGTGGGAACAACTTGTAAAACAGGATGTTACCAGTTGCGTCCCAGCTTGCTGTCGATGCTGAATGCACCGGGACCTGCCGCCATCAGGGCCAGGAAGCCGCCGGCAATCGACACGTCCTTCCAGAACATCATCATCTGCATCTGTTCGGCAGGCTGATAATGGAACAGGTAGGCGGCAATCAGGGTAAAGCCGGCCATAAACACCGACAGGCTGCGGGTGAACAGACCGAACAAGATCGCCAGACCGCCGCCCAGTTCAAGCAGGATCACCAGCGGCAGCATGGCACCCGGAACACCCATGGCCTCCATATAGCCCTGGGTCGCAGCATAACCGGCGATCTTGCCCCAGCCGGCAGAGATATAGAGCAGGGTCAGCAGGAGGCGGCCCAGCAGCAGTGCAGAATCATTAATGGTCTTCATATTCATTTCCTTGTCATCACGGCAGGTCAAATAACAGGGCAACACTGGCAGACGTGGCCGTGAGCTCCCACTTGGTTTCATCGCGACTGAGCACCCCGTCGCCGGGCTGGGCATGCTGACCAGAAGCGATCAGCTCACCTGAAATCTGATGCAGATAACCGTGACGGCCCTGCAGCAACCATTCAACAGACTCTCCTTCGGCCAGCTGCAGACGCCAAACCCGGGCCTGCTGGCGAATGAGGAACGAGTCATCAGCGCCATCCGGCGAGGCGACCAATACCATCCCCGGCCGGTTATTCATGCACTTTTGCTGATAACCGGGCTGGGTATTGTGCTGATCCGGCTCGATCCAGATCTGCAGCAGCTCCAGCACTTCGCTGTCGGAGGGGTTGTATTCGCTATGACGAATCCCCGAACCGGCACTCATCAGCTGAAACTCACCGGCCGGGATCTGCTCGATATTGCCGAGACTGTCGCGATGCTCGATGGTTCCTTTCAACACGCAGGTCAAAATCTCCATGTTGGCGTGCGGGTGAGTGGCAAAACCGCCACCCGGCGCCACGTGGTCGTCATTGATGACCCGCAGGACCGAATGCCCCATCCACTTGGGGTCATAGTAGTGGCCGAAGGAGAAGCTGTGACGCGCATCCAGCCAGCCGAAGTTGGCTCGTCCGCGATCTTGTGCTGGTCTCATGGCAAACATGTGAGGCTCCTTTTCTTTCGGTCGGGATGACTGCCAGCCCATTAGCATTGCGGCCCAGCCCCCGATTTATCTGTCTGTATTACGGCACTGAGTGGTGACAATTCAGCATCTTGACCGTAAATCTATTCAAAAATGTTGTGCCTGATTAGAAAGAGCGTTGTCTCTCTCTTCGCTAGCCTAACCCCCAATAAAACCAAGGTATTTCGGGGCTCTGCTATGCTTCGTGAAGCAATGAGCTCATAATAGTGGCTGCTGTGGTGCATTGTTATCGAGATAATCTGGCTTAGTGATTCAAAAAAATTGAAGGCAGGATTCAATGGGAAAAGAGCGAGCATTAACCCTGGAAGCGATCCGGGTGCTGGATGCCATTGATCGTCGTGGCAGTTTTGCCGCCGCCGCCGAGGAGCTGGGCAAGGTGCCATCGGCACTGAGCTACACGGTGCAGAAACTGGAAGATGAACTGGATGCCGTGCTGTTTGATCGCAGCGGCCATCGCACCAAGTTTACTGCAGCCGGGCGGATGCTGCTGGAGCGTGGCCGCGTGCTGCTCGAAGCCGCCGAACATCTGGTGGGAGAGACCCGGGCATTGGCTCGTGGCTGGGAGACCGATATTACAGTGGCCGTCGATGCGGTGGTTGCTATCCCCGAGCTCTATCCATTAGTCGAGCGACTGGCACAGCATACCGATACAAGGTTGCGTTTTCGTGCCGAGGTGCTGGCAGGCAGCTGGGAGTGCCTGGAAGATGGCCGCGCCGATCTGCTGATCTCGACCCTCAACCCGGATCTGGTGATGCACGGCAGCAAATATCAGGAGCTGTTCAAAGAGGTGATGCTCTATGTTGCCCACCCCGACCACCCACTGCACAACGAGCCGGAGCCGCTGGCCGACGATACGCTGCGCCGCTATCGGGCCATCGCCATCGCCGATACCGCCCTGCGCAAACCGGCGCTGACCTATCGCCTGCTCGACAAGCAGCCGCGCCTGACGGTCAGTACCATGGGCGAGAAACGCGATGCCCTGCTGGCGGGCCTTGGGATTGGCACCATGCCGCAGCGCTGGGTGCAGGAAGATATCGATGCCGGACGCCTGCGCGTCATCAGCCCTGAGTATCGTCATCAAGTTACGGTGATCCTCGCCTGGCGACGAGATGTGATGGGCAAGGCCAAAAGCTGGCTGGTACGCGAAATTCCCAAACTGTGGAACACGCCCGGTGGTAGCAAGCTGAAATAAAAAAACCGGAGCAGGGCTCCGGTCAAAACGACTATGGAATAACGTAAGGCATTGCTACTACACAGATATCTGGCGCGGGAGACAACTCCTACTCGAGCGATCATCTGTCGTCAGCCACCCTGGCTTCGGCTGCGACAGATGACCGGATACCCATTGGGTCATACCGGTCATGTCGATGGCGGGAGCTGGCCGTTTGCCAGCCCCGTCAGCACACTTAGCCTTGACGGCCTTGGCCGAGGGTGTACGGCACGCGCAGATCACTGCTTTCGTCGCCGACAGTCACAGTCAGATTGCCTTGAGCGCTGCGCGGCAGGCTGATGACTTGACGACCGCTGGCATCGGCTTGGGCTGAGGCGATCACGTCGCCGTTAAAACCGCGCACTTCGATGCGGTCACCCGGCTTGACGCTGGAAGCGGCTTGAGCCTGCCAGTTTACAAACAGGGAACCCGGAACCACGTGCAGATCAGCCGGTACAGCGGCGTTGGCAGCGACGGAACCCATCAGGCCCAGCAGGGCGATTGCGATTTGCTTTTTCATACTTTCATCTCTCTTAGGTGTCTTAGTCATTGTCGAAAGCGTTCTGTGCTTTCTTGCAATGCATCCTTGCCTAGAGACCATTCAAAAATGTTGTTGCCTCACTCAGAGTCATCGGAACTCGTTTCCGACATTTTTCTCTATAACAACAGCGAATTTCTGGTCGATTGCTGTGCTCTCCGAAGCAGTGAGGTCATAATAGTGTGACCAAGCGCACATTGTTAGCGAGTGATTCTGGATCAACTCATCAAAAATTTTGAATTCACAAATGGGGATTTTTATGAAATGAGTGAACACTCATTCTAAATTAATCTTGGTGATTATAAAAAAAATAGAGCAATAACAGAGAGATATTGCGCCCCCACACGCCGAGCTCTCACTCCAACATGTTGCGATAGTCAGCCACCCTCAAGCCAAACAAGAAAACCGAGGGCACCAGCGCCCTGCTCAGGGTTATGCCCAACCGAGCAAACGGCGTGCAAAATCAAGTGGCTAGAATGAGTGGCCTCTTACCAAGACGCGCTTGGATGGCGGCACATAGTGCATCGCTACAGTAAGAAGAGCCGTGTATGGTTGCGTGGCAAGGAGATTAACCCACCTGTAGCGAGAGTCTTGCCAAGCGGCAAACAGCTTACGGAGCCCAGCTCCTTATGACCATTACGGGTGGATTAACCTAGCGAGTGAGTTCTGCTGGCCATGCACCATAGGTGGGTGTTGCCTTAGCGAAGCGACATTGAAAATAAAAAAACCGGAGCAGGGCTCCGGTCAAAACGACGATGAAATAACGTCAGGCATTGGTTGCGGCACAGATTGCTGATACTGGAGGTAACTCCGGATCGGGCGGTCATCTGTCGTCAGCCGTCCTGTCATCGGCTGCGACAGATGACCGGACACCCATTGGGTCATACCGGTCACGTCGATGGCGGGAGCTGGCCGTTTGCCAGCCCCGTCAGCACACTTAGCCTTGACGGCCTTGGCCGAGGGTGTACGGCACTTGCAGGTCACTGCTCTCGTCGCCGACAGTCACGGTCAGGTTGCCTTGGGCGCTTCGCGGCAGGCTGATGACTTGACGACCGCTGGCATCGGCCTGGGCAGAGGCGATCACGTCGCCGTTAAAACCGCGCACTTCGATGCGGTCACCCGGCTTGACGCTGGAAGCGGCTTGAGCTTGCCAGTTTACAAACAGGGAACCCGGAACCACGTGCAGATTAGCCGGTACAGCGGCGTTGGCAGCGACGGAACCCATCAGGCCCAGCAGGGCGATTGCGATTTGCTTTTTCATACTTTCATCTCTCTTAGGTGTCTTAGTCATTGTCGAAAGCACTCTGTGCTTTCATGCAATGCATCCTTGCCTAGAGACCATTCAAAAATGTTGTTGCCTCACTCAGAGGCGTCGGAATTCGTTTCCGACATCGCTCTCTATAACAACAGCGCTTTTCTGGTCGATTGCTGTGCTCTCCGAAGCAGTGAGGTCATAGTAGCGTGACCAAGCGCACATTGTTAGCGAGCGGATCTGGATCAACCAATCAAAAAATTTGAATTCACAAATACGCTAAATCGTGAGCAATGAATGAATGCTCATTCCAGAAAGAACCCAGAAAAAGAGACTCAATAGTAAACAGGGAGAGAGACGTTGGTGGATTGGCACATGACCAGAAAAGAAAAAAGCGGAACCCTAAGGATCCGCTCAATTTGCCAGGAAAGAATAAAAACCTTGCGGTTTAATTAACCCTTAATTGGAAGCAAACGGCCGGCTGACCACTGGGGCTCACCGACCGACGGCAACCTTAGCAATGGGTTACCCACCTCGCCAGCTTTTTGTCCCCGGGTAGAGGAAACTGCACCACACGGCATCATTTTCTGATACTTTAACTGACCAATCACGATGCATTGCCCCATTACGTGACCAGTAATAAAGCACTAGTTTCATTGTGGCCTTGTTTCCAGGTATCAAAATCTGCATCCCGTCAGACCGCATCAAGGAAGTGTCATTCATGTCCTATAGCCAGGAGTTGGCCCAACAGATCCTCGACACCCTCAAGCAGGCACTGCTCGACAAGGGATTACGTTATCAGGAGTTGGCCGACGCGCTCGGCGTCTCCATTGCGACCATCAAGCGCATGATGAACAAGCCCTCTCTGCCGTTTGATACCCTGCTGGAGATTTGTCATTTGGTCGGGCTCTCCTTTGACGAGTTGCTGGAACGAACTCAGGATGCCCAAAGCCGCCGGGCCGAGTTCACCAAAGAGCAGGACGATGCCTTCCATAACGAACCGGGGCTCTATGCGTTTCTGGCCAATATATTCTGGCGGGAAAAAAGTCTGGCAGAGATCCAGCAGGAGTATTCGTTAAGCGAAGCCTCCTGTTACCTTTACCTGCGCAAGCTGGAGAAGCTGGGCGTCCTGCAGCTGGGGCTCGATAACAGCTATCACTTTCTTATCAGTGAACGTATTACCTTCGAGCAGCACAGCCGATTTGCCCGCCAGCAAGCCCGCCAAGCCATGTCGGTGCTGGGTAACTATCTGCTCGACAACATGCACCGCCCCAACAACTATATCGCTCTGTGCCAAATGCATCTTGAAGAGGATGAAGCCATGGCCCTGATCACTCGCATGAAGGAGTTCTGGCACAGTGAGCGGAAGCTCAACCGGCCTGCGGTCGGTCAGCATGAAGGCGCCAAAACCTACACCTTCTCCCTGCAGCTGGCCGACTGCGGTTATCAGAGCTACGACGACTTCATTCCCAATATCGACGGCTAAGGGTTAAAACTCCCCTTCGGCAACAAACTCTTCGGCGATCTCGACCAACTGCGGCCACATCTCTTCCGGGATCCAGGCGTCGGGATCGTCTTCATCACCATCGTATTGGCTCCAGAAGTAGCGACGCAGCGCCGTGGCAAACTCATCCTGAACTTCGGCCAGCTCGGAGAGAGGGCCAAACCAGGCAATCCGGCGCAGACCCGACGAGAGATCATTGAGCGCATCGACCAAGCCCCGTTCGTCAAAGCTCTGTTCGATCAGCAGGGCAAACCGCTCACGGGCAGCCTCTATCTGATCTTCCTCCAACTCACCCACATCGGCCAGCAGATCGACATAATCTTCCTGCAGATAGTCAATCACCGCTTCCCGATCGTCGAACCAGAGTAGCTGAGTACCCTTGGTGCCGAGCACCGGCGCCTCGAACGAGTCATCCAGATGGCACAAAGCCCACGGATCGTCAGTCATCATCTCCCTTTTCCTCCACGTGAGTCATCAGCTTTCTATGGTAAGACTGCTGACTGCTGCACGCCAACCCCGAAGGGTGACGCATTCGGTGATCCCGAGCGGTAAAGCGGCCTAATCTTGTCTAGAGAGGTGAGTTTATGCTGCAACGTGGATTCACACTGCTGGAATTGCTGGTCAGCATGGCGCTGCTGACCATACTGCTTGGCGTCGGTCTTCCCTCGCTACAATCGCTGTTGACCGATAACCGGGCCCGCTTCGAGCAAGAGCGAATACTCAAGATCCTCACTGCCGCCAGATTGCAGGCTATCAGCGACCGGCAAACCATTACCGTCTGCACCGTCAATGCCGACAATCTGTGCGTCACTCATGGTGGTCAGGCTCTGATCATGTTTAGCGATGACAACGGTGATGCCACGCAAGATCCTGGCGAGGCGCGTTTGATGGCCTCCCCCGGGTTTAGCGATGGGCTGAGCCTGACCAGCAGTCGAACCGCCATCAACTTCGCCCCGGACGGCACCACGCTCGGCAGCAATGCCACATTGCAACTTTGCGTCAGTGGGCAGCCCCGCATCGATCTGGTTATCTCCATGTCGGGTCGCGCCCAAAGCAGCACACAAAGCACGCTCTGTCCCTAAATTGCAGGCAGCAAAAAGCCGGAAAGGTCTCCCCTTCCGGCTTTGTTTTTTCATTCAACCCGTTACGCCTTGGGACGAACGCCCAGCGTGTGGCAGATGGCGTAGGTCAACTCGGAGCGGTTAAGAGTATAGAAGTGGAAATCCTTCACCCCTTCCTGACTCAATACACGCACCTGATCGATGGCAATACTGGCGCCGACCATGTTACGAGTCATCTGATCGTTTTCCAGCCCTTCAAAACGCTGGTGCATCCAGCGCGGGATCTTGACGTTGGTAAAGCCGGCAAACTTGGCCAGGGTCTGATAGTTGGAGACCGGCAGAATACCCGGCACGATCTCGGCATCAATGCCGATCGCCGCGCAGCGATCGCGAAAACGCAGGTAGGTTTCCACATCAAAAAAGAATTGGGTAATGGCGCGGTTGGCACCGGCATCGATCTTGCGCTTGAGATTGAGCAGGTCCGATTGCGCGCTCTTGGCCTCCGGGTGAACCTCGGGATAAGCGGCCACCGAGATGTCAAAGTCGGCCTCAGCCTTGAGCAGAGCGACCAGATCGGCAGCATACATGTCCGGCTTGTCAACGCCTTGCGGCAAGTCGCCACGCAGAGCCACGATATGGCGGATGCCGCTGTTCCAGTAGTCCCGGGCAATGGTTCGCAGTTCATCACGGCTGGCATCGATACAGGTCAGGTGCGGCGCGGCAATGATACCGGTGCGATCCTGGATATCTTTGATCACCTTGTGAGTACGATCCCGGGTGCCGGAGTTGGCGCCATAGGTCACCGACACAAACTTGGGCTCCAGCACCTTGAGGCGCTCAATGGATTGCCACAGGGTCTGCTCCATGCTTTCGCTGCCCGGCGGAAAGAACTCGAAGCTGACGGAAATGTTGCCATCAAGATCGGCAATGCTCTGGTTGAGTGCCTCAACCTGACGCGCGCTGTGAAAACCCATCTGAATCTCTCCCTGTAGTGCGAGCGGTCCCGATTGCCACTCCGGATGTTTAGACGTCCAAACGTCTTTCTATCCTTTCCTGATTTATGTCGATTGTCAATGTCCTTTTTTGTCCGTTCTGATAGTTGGTCTCCGCTGTAACCACAAATATTGTCGATATTCTTGGGTTGACCCATCGCAAAGCGTGCTAATCAGGCTATCATGTTGCCGGAACGTTTTACGTTCTGAATCTGCGTGTGATTGTTTGGCCGGAGGCTTCTCCGGCCCTTCTTTTATGGTCTGTTGATTAATATCTCCGTAGCGGATGCCGATAAGCAAGATAGCTTGCTGACAGGACCCCTTTATGGAGCTTCACCCCGCCATTGCCACCGATTTGCTGTTTGACGGTTATCAGGGCCGGGTCGAGTGCTTTCCGCAATATTGGGCAGTCACGCTGCCCGAACAACCTGAGTGTCAGTTTGGCAACTATCTGTTGCTCGATCACCCCCCAACCGAATACGACAGGGATTGGCTAGAGCGGGCATTTGACCAGCTAATTGGCAGCAACCCGCTGATCCGCCACCGCACCTTCCTCTGGTCCCACACCCACGACGATCCTCTGCAACTGGGCAGTTTTGTCTCGGCTGGCTATCGCTATATGGAGTGTCTGGCTCTGGCGCTGCAACGGGGCCAGCTACGTGCGCCATCGGGCCTAGCACCACTGCCGATTCGCCCCTTCGAGCCTGCGGACTGGAGTGACTGGCTGGCCTTTGAGCTAGCCGAACACCCATCAAGTCGCCAGCGCCCGGCTTATCAACACTATCTGCAGGCCAGAGCGAGCCTCTATCAGTCCATGATTGCCGATGGCCTCGGCCAGTGGTGGGGGATGTGGCAGGATGAGCTGCTGGTTGCCAGCTGCGGTCTGTTCTTTACGCCAGAGCATGGCCGCTTCCAGCTGGTGCGCACCCGTGAAGGGTGGCGCAATCGCGGTCTGTGTCGCCATCTGCTGCATGAGGTGGCAAGGCGTGGGCTGGAACGGGTCGATACCCTGGTGATCGTGGCCGACATTCACTACCACGCCCTCGGCATCTATCGTCGGTTGGGGTTTGAGCCCACCACCCGCATTGCGACCTTGTGCCGCGCCTGGAAATAGAGCGGGAGGCCACGCCTCCCGCACTTATCTCACGTCATCCCCCCATTACTGGGACGGCAACGGCGCGGCTGCCGGTGTGTCCAACTGCTGCGACAAGGCTGACTCAGTCGCCGCTTGCGGGGCAGACGTCGCCTGCACTGCCGAAGCGGGCGTGGTCGTTTGCGGCGCTTGAGCAGGCTCTGCCGATGACGCTACGGCCGTTATCGCAGGGGCTGGCGTGGCCAGTGGCAATGGACTTTCTGCAGCGCAGGTTTGGGTCAGACCGGCTTTGCTCTTTTGCTGCGGCGCATACCAACCCAGCAGCCCCTGCTCGATGCGCGAGGCAGCGGCTTTGGGGGCCAGCTTGCCGAGCAACACTGATTGGCTCACTTCGGCCAGCTCATCACTGAGCTTGGGCTTTCCGCGCGAGAGGATCTGGGTCGCAACCCGGATGGTGGAATCGCACTGGTCACGCCATCCCATCATCTCGCGGGCCGCCGGGTTGGTGACCTCAAAGAAGTGGTTGGAGAGCGAGAAAAAGCCCGGCAACGCGTTGGTATAAAGCTCGGCAAACTCCGGCGTGGTCAGCCACTGCAGGAACTGCATCGCCTCTTCCTTGTGGGCGCTGGCGGCATTCATGCCCATGCCGATGTCGGTGTGATCGGTGAAGTAGCAGCGATCCCCGGTCTTGGCCACGGGCGGGCGCAGCACACCAAAATCGACCTTGCCGGTGAAGGGGGCAATTTCCCACGAGCCGGCGGCATACATGGCCGCCTTGCCGCCGGTAAACAGACTATTGGCGGTGGCGTAATCTCGCGTCTCGGCACCTTCGCCCAGATAGGGCTGCCAGCGCGCCAGCTCTTCAAACACCTGCTCGAATGGCGGGCTGTCGAAACGCTCACTGCCGCCAAGCAGCGCCATACGGCCATCTTCGCCCTTCCAGTAATTGGGGCCGATATTCTGAAAGCCAAGCTCGGAAGCCACCCAGCTCTCGGAGCCACTGACCGCCAGTGGCACATAACGGCCATCGGCCTTCACCTTCTCAAGCGCGGCAAAGAACTCGTCGCGGGTTGTTGGCGCGGCAATGCCCAACTCTTTGAAAATGGTCCTGTTGAAGAAGAAACCGTGGATGACCGAAGCCATCGGCACACAAAAGGTCTGAGCGCCGGAGTCAGTCTGCCAGGGAGCCTGGGCAAAACTCGGGAAATTCTCCATCCCGGCCATTTCGGTCAGCTCAGAGAGGTAACCTGCCTTAAACAGCGCCAGTGAATCATCAAACGGGCGGCAGGTGATCAGATCGCCGGCGTTGCCCTCTTTGAGATTCTTCTGCAGGGTGTCCATGTAATACATGTTCTGGACCGGCTTGAATTTGAGGCTGATCCCCGGATGACTGGCCTCAAAAGCCGGAATGATCTTCTGCTCCCAGAGGTCCTTGTCATCCACACGCCAGCTCTCGATGGTCAGCTCGGCCGCCAACAACGGGCAGCACAGCAACAAACCGAGCGCCCCTATCCATTTTTTCGCCATGGTGCCTCCTAGACCTTGAAGTGGGCGATCAGTTTCTGCTGCTGGGCCACCAAGTCGGCCAGCACTTCACTGCTGCCGGCAGATTGGCGCGCCTCGCGCTCGGTTTCATAGGCCACATCAGCGATGCTGGCGATGTGCTTGGCCACCCCCTGGCTGACCGAGATCTGCTCGGCCGCAGCATGGGCAACCTGATCGGCCAGCCCCTTAATGGACTCCATGCGCTGGGCAATCGAGTGCAACGCTTCATCCAGTTCGCGGGTCTGGGACACGCACATCTGGGTCTGATCCTGACTGCGTGCCATCACCTCGACCACCTGCTGGCTGGCCGCCTGCAGGCTCTCGATCATGGTCTGGATCTCTTCGGTGCTGGTCTGGGTTCGGGTCGCCAGCGCCCGCACTTCATCAGCCACCACGGCAAAACCACGTCCCTGCTCACCGGCGCGAGCCGCTTCGATCGCCGCGTTCAACGCCAGCAGATTGGTCTGCTCGGCGATGCCGCGAATCACATCGAGGATGCTGCCGATGCTGTTACTGAACTCGCCCAGCTGATGGGTGATACCGACCGCCGACTCCATAGCCGTGGCCAGCCCTTCGGTGATGCGCCGGGTGTTGGCCACCTTGTTGCGACCGGCGCGAGCCTCATCGTTGGCCAGATCCACCTCTTGCTTGGTGTTATCGGTGGAGCGTGCCACCTCATTGGCACTCACTTCCAGCTCGGTGATGGCTGCCGCCACCTGATCGGTCTGACTCTTCTGATCCTGTACCCGCGCCATGGCACGTTCGCTGATCTGGGCCGCCCGCGCCGCTTCATCCACCAGATGGCGGGAGCCGTCGTTGATCCGCGCCAGCAGATCGCCGGTTTTGCTTGCCAGGGTGTCGATGGAGTTGGAGAGGCTGCCAAACTCGCAGCCGCTGCGGTAGTTGATACGCCGAGTCATATCGCCCGACGCCATAAAGCCAAGCTCCCGGTTGATCCGGTGCAGTGGCCGCTGGATGCTGCGGGCGGTGGTATAACCGATCAGCAGCGCCACCAGCGCTGAGACGGCGGCAACCGTGATAATCCAGAAACTGGCGCTGCTCACCGCGTCATCAGCCGAACTCCGACTCTGCGACGCCACCTGTCCGGCACTGGTGCTAAACTGATCGAGCAGCCCCAAAGTCTGCACCAGTGCCGCATCAAGCCGGCCGTTCAAATCGGCCAGCACCACATCGAGCTGCTGCTTGCTGCGCATGCTGGCCAGCAGGCCACTCTGCCCAAGGGCCAGCTCTTCCATCTTGCCGAGGTTGGCAAGATAACGAGCCTTCACGTCATCCGGCACCGCCACCTGTTCGAGGCGTTTGCGCGCCAGGCTGATATCGGTGGTCAGCACCTTCTCAAGACGGGTGAGATCGGTGCGCGCATCGGAACGCCGAATGTTTTTCAGATCGCGGGCAATCCCCGAGGTGATGAGCTCGGCCTTGTTGCGCATGGAACGCTGGCTGGAAGCTTGTTGCAACAGCAGATCCGCCGCCCACTGGTAGGTATCCTCCAGACGGATAAAGCTCTTGCCGAGCGCATCGAGCCGCTCGTGGGTCTCAACCCAACGCTGGTGCTGCTCCTGAACCTGAGCCGCCAGATCGAAGAACTGACCAGCCGCTTGCTGCACTTCGCCTAAGCGGTTGGCCGCCTGATCACTGCCGGTAAGCGACTGGCTGCTTTGCAAGAAGTGCTGGCGCTGCTCGTCATAGCGGGAAGCCAGCGAGCCAAGCTTGGCCGCTTCCTGACTGGTGCGATACTCCAGCACCCAGCGATTGGCATCCTGCAAGGTGCCCTTGAGGCTGGCGGCAGTCACCACCAGCGGGGTTGAACGCTCGGTTACGTCAGTCAATCCGGCATTAATACCCCGGATTTTCAAGGCACTGACGGCACCGAGCACAATCAGCAGCAATAACATCAGCACGAAGCCGGCGATGATCCGCTGCACGATGGAAAGGCTCATGGAGCACTCCTGAAGTTAAGGTGGTGTTCATCCAGTATTTATCGACCATGGCGCGCGGATCTGGAATTAACGTCGGTCCGATTCTGTTGATACAGCACACATTTTCAGGGTGGGAAGGTAACGAAGTGTAAAATCGCGGAGAGGCGGGCCACTTTGCCTCTCCGCAGAGGGGGTTATCAGGCGTGAGCGAGCTCGGACTGGCGCTTTATCCAGCACTCAAAATCGGCGAGTAATTGCTCGTCAGAGTGGCTGTTATCGGCGATCAATTCGCTACCGTGGATCACTCGGATTTGAGCTTCGAGGGGAAGTCCTTCTGGCTGGGGTCGATTGACAGCGCTGAGCATCATGGCTTGCGCCTGCTGCCAGGCGGTATCGACCGTCTGGTTGCACGCATCGGCCAGATACCGGGCGTTAAACCCCTCGCCGGTCAGGCTGCGCAGTGTCTCATCGTGGGTGGCAGCATTGCCCGGGGCCCAGTAGTGCTCAGCCAAATCCGGCCCGATGCGCGGGTTATCGGTCAGATAGCCGTCACGCTTGAGAAAGAAAGCGCGCGTCTGCTCCACCGCCATCTGCGCCAACAGGTAGCCGTGATAAGCGCAGGCGGACTCCTGATTGAGCAGGTGAGGAATCGCCAGCAGCGGGCGCGGACTCTCAGTGCCAAGAATGCGGCGCTCCCACTGCCGGGCCAGCGCAATCACGCGCTCGCCGGTCAGTTCATCCTCCGCCAGACGGTAAAGGTCGCGCTCAAAATAGGCTACCAGCGCAATCTGGCGCTCGTTAAAGGCACGCATCGGCTGGGTGGTTTCGATCAGGCTATGGATCAACGCATCCGGGATCACCGCGCCATCGGCATCTTTGGCATAGCGCTTGAGCCAGTCGGCATCGCCGAGCAGGCTGTCGCAGAACATGGACTGGGTTTCGGCATAGGCCATCGAAGTGGGCGGAAACTCTTGCGAGAAGCAGGGCGCATTACCGGTCACATTAGAGAAATGAGCAGCATGCCCCCCTTCGTGGAACAGAGTGTTGAGCCCGTTCCAGCCACTGCCCACCTGCCCCGGACGCGCCAGACTGGTAAAGTTGACCACCGCCGGCACCCACTGCCCTTCCTGCCAGCAACTGGGAACCGGACCGTGACAAAACCCGTTCTCATATTTGCCACTGCGATCAAGCAGATCCAGCGTCAGGGTCGCATCACGAAACTGGATGCCAAGGCGTTGGAAGCTCTCGACCCAGTCACGCAGAGCGCGTGAGAAAGGCACGTAAGGGTCGAGCTGACGCATCACATCGCCGCTGGCAAAGTAGCGCAGGTTATGGGGCTGGGCGGCCGCCGCCCCTTTTGCTGCCACCAGTTCGTCAATGCTGGCCCGGCAGCGTTGATCGGTACGGCTGATGAAATCATCGAGGATGGCAAACAGCTGCTCGGGCGACATCCGCTCGTTCTTGTTGACCTTGTAGTCGAAGTAGTCGCGATAACCCATGGCGCGGGCGAAGCGGTTACGCAGGCTCACAATGCCGAGAAAGCCGTGTTCGGTCACCCACTGCTCAAGGCTGCGAAACATGGCAAGAGCGCTCTGCCGCACCGGTTCGCTCGGGCTGGTAGCCAGCGCCGTGGCGGCGGCTGGCAAGGAGCCCGGGATGGCGGCACCCTGCTCATCTAACAGGGTCAATGCCAGTTGGCGGCGGGCGGTAAACAGGGCCGACTCAGCGGCCACCAGCGCTTCCATCAACTGCGCCGCCTGCGGATTTTCAATCACATTGCACTCGAAGAAGGCAATCCAGCCGCGCAGGCCGGCTTCCAGCTCGGCATCACCGGCTGCCTGTTCCAGCGCATGACGCAGCTGCGGCAGACGCTCAGGGTTGGCACAAAAATGCTTATAGGCCTGCTCGGCCGCGGTGAAACCGTCGTGATCCTCGCTGATCCCCATGTAGGTGGACCAGAACAGGTCTTCCTTGCGACGGTGAACCGCCAGATAGTCCCGGTTCAACTCTGAAAAATATTCCCTGGCAGACATATACGCTCCTGCTTGCACTGCACTCGCCTGATGGCGTGAATAAAAAAGAACAGGTGACACGATAAAGGTGTGATCAATATCGCCTCTGCGGTTGGACAGATCGCAACCCCCTATACAGACTTAGACTCAAGCGACTGTGGCCTGACCAGCATTTCTGGCCCGTCAATTCTCAGGGTTGGTTCAAGGAGGCTCTATGGTAAGGCTCGCGGACATCGCCGTCAGCCGCAAACTGTGGCTCATGCTCTGCATGGCGATGGTCGGTTTCATCGCGCTGCTCGCCATCTCGGCCAGCGCACTACACCAGAATCTGCTCGATGAACGGCAAGCCAAGCTCTCGGCCGTGATCGATCTGGCCATGACCCGCATCCAGAAACTGGCGGCGACCCTGCCCAAGGAGCAGGCGCAGAAAGAAGCGATGGCCATGATCAACCAGATGCGCTACGACAGTGACAACTACCTTTTCGTGCTCGATGAGAATCGTACGCTGCTGGTCCATCCGGTCAAGCCCGAGCTGGTCGGCAAACAGATGGGCGAGCAAGGAGCCAACGGCGGAGAGCACTGGTTCAAGATGGTGGATATTGCCCGTGGCGGACATACCGGCTCACTGGAATACCTGTGGGAGTCCCCTTCGGGTGAGAGCATGTTGAAGCTCTCTCGTGTGGCCGGATTCCCCGAATGGGGCTGGATTTTAGGCTCCGGTATCCTGATCCAAGATATCCGCAGCACCTTGTGGAGCGAATTTTATCGCATGGGCGCTGCCGGTCTGGTTATCGCCCTGCTAATGGGCTTTATGGGTCACGCCATCAGCAACTCCATCGTCTCTCCGCTAGCATCGATTCATAGTGCCATGCGCCGGGTAGCGGCCGGCGATCTGGTGGTGACCGTTCCGGTGCAAGGCCATGATGAATTGGGCCAACTGGCACTGAGCACCAACGCCAGTCTCAATGCGATCCGCTCAGCCTTGCTCGAAGCCAGCGAAGGGGCCAGCAGTGTGGCCGATGCGGCGCTGCGCATCGCGGCTTCTGCCGAAGAGACCAATCAGGCCGTCACCAGCCAGCGTGACCAGCTTTCGCAACTGGCCACTGCCATGAACGAGATGAGCGCCACCATCTCCGACGTGGCCGGACACGCGGAAAGCACCGCCCGCGATACTCAGGAGGCCACCAGCGAAGCCGGTCTTGGTAACAACGATGTCAATGCCAGTGTGAACGGCATCCAGAGCCTTGCCAAAGAGGTGGAGCTGGCCAGCCAGCAAGTCACTCAACTCAAGGAAGGGGTGATGCAGATCAGCGAGGTCACCAACGTTATCAGTGCTATTTCAGATCAAACTAATCTGCTGGCACTCAATGCCGCCATAGAGGCGGCGCGGGCCGGTGAACAGGGACGCGGATTTGCTGTGGTGGCTGACGAAGTACGCCAACTGGCCAGTCGCACCCGCCAATCGACCGAGGAGATTCAAAATACCGTTAGCGAACTGCAGCAACGGGCGCTCAGTGCCGCACACGCCATGGAGACCAGCCGCAAGCTGGCCGAAAGCAGCGTGCAACAATCGGCAAAGGCCGGTGAGGATCTTGGGCTGATCCTCACCCATATCCAGCACGTTAACGACATGTCAACCCAGATTGCCACGGCGGCAGAAGAGCAAAGTGCCGTGGCCGAAGACATGAACCGCAATGTGCTGGGCATCAACGACTCGGCGCAGGAGGTATCGCAATCAGCCGCGCATCTGGCCCAGGAGAGCGAAATGCTGGCCGACTTGTCACGCACTCTCGATCAGCGGCTGGGGGATTTTCGCCTTAAAGAGAATCAGCCAGAGCGGAAAGACCGCTCACCACGCCACTGACCCTTGGTTACGAAACAGGCCGTTGCAAGACGGCCTGTTGGTTTTTCTAGCCAATCGAAATACCCAGTGCCAACAGCACACTGTAGAAAAAGGCGCTGATGGCGGTTTTCTTCAAGGCGCCGTTGAGCGCAACACCATCGCGGGTTTGCGACAGCAGGCGCGCCGCATCGGTCAGCGGCTTGAGCGCTGGCATAAAAATCCAGGGCCACCACCCCTTACCCTGCAGCACCAAAAACAGGGCAGTCAGCAGCAGGGCGCCGCCAATCAGACTCCAGTGATAGATAATCGCCCGCTCCCGACCGAGCCGGACAGCCAGCGTAATCTTGCCGGTGCGGGCATCGCCCTCGATATCGCGCACATTGTTGATGTTGAGCACCGCCGTGGCCAGCAAACCACAGGCGCCGGCCGGCAGCAGCAGGGCCCAATCGAGGGTGTGGGTGAAGAGATAGTACGATCCCAGCACACCGAGCAGGCCGAAAAAGATAAAC
Organism: Aeromonas sp. RU39B; assembly: GCF_900156095.1. Lineage (GTDB taxonomy): Bacteria > Pseudomonadota > Gammaproteobacteria > Enterobacterales > Aeromonadaceae > Aeromonas. Next base: position 33,498 of record NZ_FTMJ01000016.1, on the reverse strand, counting down.
ACCGAGATATCGCCAAACCCGCGATAACCATACGGCATGCGCCCCACGGTATAGGTCACAGCCGACACGATAGCAATGGCGCCAAGCGCCACAAACAACAATACATCCAGCCAGTTGTTACCAAATGCGGTGATCAGCAGCGCCAAACCGCTTAGCACCGATCCCAGCCCAACCAATACCATGGCTCGCACCATGTCACTGCGGCTAATAAGGCCAGAAACCACCGCCCGCTGCGGGCCGATCCGCTCTGCATTATCGGCGCCCGACACGGCATCACCGTAGTCGTTGGCAAGGTTAGAGAGGATCTGCAACAAGATGGCGGTTAGCAGAGCCAACGTCATGATACTGCCCTTAAACGCCCCGACACTGGCCGCCAGACCACTGCCGAGCAGGATCGATGAACAAGCCAGAGGCAAGGTGCGAGGACGGGCCGCCAGCACCCAGGCGCGGAATTTTTCAGTCATAAGTCGATGGCCAAACAGTCAGATCTTGATCCTGTCGAGGTTGTGCCAAAATGCCTTTTTTTATACTGGCCTGGCCCAAGGATCGGATATCCGGACAATTTACATGGAAGAATGGGCAGTTAATATATATGAATTGTCTGCCATTTGGCACATACCAGCTCACAGGCCCACGACATCCGATCCATGTTGGCACCCACACATCTCATGCAACAGCTCGACGCGTTGCGTCATGAGACAACCTGCGGCTTCGTGCGTTTGCGCGAACCGTTTCGCGTCGTATCCATGCTGGGCTGGCTTTCATCCCAGCCCCTCTATCCCCGTATCTACTGGCATGCCCGCGGTCAGGACCGCCCGGAATATGTGGCGCTCGGCGCCGTACATGAGCTGACCGATAGCCATGGTCTCAACGCACTGTGTGAGCGAACGGCACGAACGGAGACGGACTCGCCACGCTACTTCGGTGGGCTGGCATTTGACCCAACGACCGAGGGTTGGCCGGGGTTTGGCCCCTGCCGGATGGTGCTACCACGCATTGAGCTGGTCCGCCGAGGGGAAGATCTCTGCCTCTGCCTCAATCTCTGGCTGGAGCCGGGCAAGCGTGAAGCTGAACTCGATGCCGCCGCCGGCGCCCTGCAACAACTCCAGCCGGAGTTACCGCTGCCCACCTTGCCAGCAGTCAGTTTCGAGCGCCACGACACCCCGGATTTCGCCACCTGGCAATCGCTGGTAGAGCAAGTGACCTCGGCCGAGTTTCAGGCCCACACACCCAAGGTGGTGCTGTCACGCGCCAGTCGTTTGCAGACCAACATCGCGCTTGACCCGTGGCAACTGCTCGACAAATGGCGTGCCCGAGCCCAGGACTGTTTCCACTTCGGGTTCCAGTTCTCCCCCGACTCGGCGTTTGTCTCCTGCTCGCCAGAGCGGCTCTATCGCCGTGAAGCACGTCACCTGTTTACCGAAGCGGTGGCCGGCACCATTCGCCGCACCGGCGATCCGCACACTGACCACGCCCTCGCGGCCGAGTTGATGGCCGACAGCAAGAACCGCTGGGAAAACCGGGTGGTGCATACCGACATTCTCACCCGACTGACTCCACTCGCGCTGCATACCCAACAGGCCGAACCGCGCATTCTGCAGCTGCGATTATTGCAACATATCAAATGCGATATTGAAGCAGTTCTGCATCCAGATGTGGCAGACTGGCAGTTGCTCTCGGCGCTGCACCCCACTCCGGCAGTGGGCGGCGCGCCGCGGGAAACGGCCCTCGATTTTATCCGCCGTTTCGAGCCTTACGAGCGCGGCTGGTATGCCGGTGCCTGCGGTTTATTGAGCCGCGACACCTGCGAGTTCTCCGTCGGCATTCGCAGCGCCCTGCTGGATGCCGAGTCGATCACCCTGTTCGCCGGTGCGGGCATTGTGGCTGGCTCCGAGCCCTACGCCGAGTGGGATGAACTCGATAACAAGATCAGCAACGCACTCTCCTTGCTGCAGTAACAAGAGCCTCTCTGGATAGACTATGTTTGCGAGCCACTACCCCACCTTCAATCACGTCTGGTCCTCCTTGCTGCTCGAAGAGCTCTATCGACTGGGGGTGCGCGATGTAGCGTTGGCCCCCGGCTCACGCAGCACACCGCTGACGATGGCGGTAGCGGCCCACGAGGGGTTGCGCGCTCACCTGCATTTTGACGAGCGCGGACTCGGATTTTACGCGCTGGGACTGGCCAAAGGCTCGCAGCGACCGGTCGCCATTATTACCACGTCCGGTACCGCAGTCGCCAATCTCTGGCCGGCCGTGGCCGAGGCGCAGTTAACCGGCGTGCCCCTGATCATTCTCTCGGCCGACCGCCCGGCCGAGCTCATCGACAATGGCGCTAATCAGGCGATCAACCAGCAGGGGATCTTTGCCGGTTATCCGGTTTATCAGGTCAACCTGCCGAGCCCTGATCCGCGCATGCCGGCGGCGTTTGTGCTAAGCACGGTGGATCAGGCGTTGGCCATTCAGGCGCGCACGCCAGGCGTGGTGCACCTGAACTGCATGTATCCCGAGCCGCTCTACCCCAATGGCGATGCCCACGATGCCAGCACTTATCTGCAACCACTCGACAGCTGGCTGGGCAGTGCCAAGCCCTGGAGTCCGTGGCAAGGCCTATCGAACGCTTGCGCGACCCAAGCTGACTGGCAACCATTTTGCCAACGCCGCGGCCTGATTGTGGCAGGACGCATTGAAGATCCGCTCGAAGCAGAAGCCGTCGCCGCGCTGGCCCACACCCTGGGCTGGCCACTGGTGGCGGACCTGCAAAGCCAGCTGCGTTTTCACCCCGATGCGCTGCTGCATAGCGATCTGGCGCTGCATGATGCGGCGTTTGTGCGCGAGCTGGAACGTGCCGAGGTGCTGCTGCAGTTTGGCGCGCGCCTGATCTCCAAGCGCCTGAGCCAATTTATCCGGCGCCAGCCGTGGCAAGATTACTGGCTGGTCGATCCCAAACCGGCACGCCTTGACCCCGACTACCGGGTGCGCCGCCACCTGCGCGCTACGCCGACGCAATTTGCGGCAGCCCATCCGACCAAGACCGCCGCCCCCTGGGCACAGTTTGGTGAGACGCTCACACGCACGGCTGATGTGATAGAAGCTGCCAGCGCCGGTTTCTCCGAGCTGGGGGTGTGCCATCGCCTCAATAGTCTGATAAGCGGTCAACTGTTTGTCGGTAACAGCATGCCGGCGCGACTGATGGATATGCTGGGCAGTCGCGGCAAGGGCCCTTGCAAGGTGATGACCAATCGCGGCGCCTCGGGGATCGATGGTTTGATTGCCAGTGCCTGCGGCTTTGCCACCAGCAGCGATCAGCCTACTACCCTGCTGATTGGCGATCTCAGTGCCCTGCACGACCTCAACAGTCTGGCGCTGCTGCGCCAGCGCACCGCCCCTTTTGTCATCGTCCTGCTAAACAACGATGGTGGCAGCATCTTCAATATGCTGCCGGTGCCGACCGAACAAGGTCTGCGCGACACCTATTACCGCCTGCCGCACGGGCTGGATTTTTCCCATGCTGCTGCGATGTTTGGTATTCATTACCAAGCGCCACAGAGCCTGGATGAGTTTGCCCAAGGCTATCGCAATGCACTGAACGCAGGCACCACCCTGATCGAAATCCGGGTGCCGGCCAGCGAGGTCAGCGACCAGCTCAAAGCGCTGGGAGAGCGCATCCGTGGCTAAGATCACTACCGTTTTTTTACACGGGCTGCTTGGCGATCGGCAGGACTGGGAGCCGGTTATCCGGGATCTGCCCGGCCCGGTGTTGACGCTGGATCTGCCCGGCCATGGCGCCAACCATGTCCAGCGGGTCGCTGATTTTGCCGAGTGCAATGAGTGGCTGCGCGCAACCCTTAACCAGCACGGCATTCGTCACTACCGACTGGCCGGTTATTCGCTTGGGGGGCGCATCGCTCTGTACCACGCCAGCCAAGCGCCCAATGGTTTGCAGGCGCTGTGGCTGGAGAACTGCCATCCGGGGCTTGTGGCCGATGAGCGCGCTGCCAGAATCGTGCATGATGGCGCCTGGGCCAACCGTTTTGCCAGCGAGCCGATGACTGAAGTGCTGGCCAGCTGGTATCGTCAGCCGGTCTTTGCCGAGCTCGACGAGCAGGCGCGGCAACGGCTGATTGCCCGGCGCAGCCACAACCACGGCCCCGCCGTTGCGGCCATGCTGCAAGCCACCTCGCTTGGCCAACAGCCGGATCTGCGCCACTGGTTGCAACACACCCGGCTACCGGTCACCTACCTGTCGGGGGTGCGTGACCAGAAATTCCACCGTCTGGCTTGCCAGCTGGCGACACCGGACTCCACAATCGACCACCAGGTATTGGAGGGCGGCCACAATCTGCATGCTGCCTGTCCCGATACCTACGCCCGCCTCCTGTGCGAGTGGGTCACCCAACCAGAAGAGAAGCGTCATGATTGAAGGTTTGACCGAAGCCCAACTGTATGCCCCTATCGAGTGGCAAGACTGCTCCAGCGGCTACGAGGACATCCTCTACCACAAGTCTGCCGAGGGCATCGCCAAGATCACCATCAACCGTCCCCAGGTGCGTAACGCCTTCCGCCCGCTCACCGTCAAGGAGATGATCCAGGCGCTGACCGACGCCCGCTATGATGATCAGGTAGGGACCATCATCCTGACCGGTCTGGGTGATCAGGCATTCTGCGCCGGTGGCGACCAGAAGATCCGTGGCGACTACGGTGGATACCGTGACGATACCGGCGTGCACCACCTGAACGTACTCGACTTCCAGCGTGACATCCGCACCTGCCCGAAACCGATCGTGGCCATGGTGGCAGGCTATGCTGTAGGTGGCGGCCATGTGCTGCACATGATGTGCGATCTCACCATCGCCGCCGAAAATGCCATGTTCGGTCAGACCGGTCCCAAAGTGGGGTCATTTGACGGTGGCTGGGGCGCTTCCTACATGGCTCGTATCGTCGGCCAGAAGAAAGCCCGTGAAATCTGGTTCCTGTGCCGCCTCTACAACGCACAGGAAGCCCTCGACATGGGTCTGGTCAACACCGTAGTGGCCCTGCCGGAGCTGGAGCGCGAAACCGTGCGCTGGTGCCGTGAAATGCTGCAGCACAGCCCGATGGCTCTGCGCTGCCTGAAGGCTGCGCTTAACGCCGACTGCGACGGCCAAGCCGGTCTACAAGAGTTGGCGGGCAATGCCACCATGCTGTTCTATATGACCGATGAAGGACAGGAAGGGCGTAACGCCTTTAACGAGAAGCGTCGTCCCGACTTCACTAAATTCAAGCGGAACCCATGATGACACTGGCCCTGTATCGCTACCGAATCGAGTTTACCCAACCCCTGACATTCCATGGCCGGGTCGAAACGGCGCGGCAGGGCCTGCTGGTCAAAATGAATGACGGCTGGGGGGAGATTGCCCCCCTGCCGGGTTTTTCGCGCGAAACCTTGCAAGAGGCACAAGAGCAGGCGTTGGTCTGCCTCAAGGCACAAGTACGCGGCGAGGAGGTCACGGCTACGCTACCCTCGGTCCAGTTTGGTCTGAGCTGTGCCCGCCACCAGTGGCAACCGCTCAATACGCCGCTGCCCGAGCCCTATCCCCTGATCCAGGGTGCACCACACGACCTGCTGAAAAACTGGAAAGTCTGGCTGCATGAGACCGCCAACAAGGCCAAGCTCAAGGTCGCCCGCTACCCGATGCGTGATGAGCTGGCGCTGATCCGGCTGCTGCTCGACCGACTGCCCAACCTCAAGCTGGTACTGGATGCCAATCAGGGTTGGACCCGGGAAGAGGCGTGGGCGTTCTGCCAGCACCTCGATCCGGCCCGCATCGATTATCTGGAAGACCCCTGCGCCGACTTTAACGATATTCGGTTTGTCGCCAGCCACACCGGCATGCCCATTGCGCTTGATGAGCTGCTGGCCCAGGGCAAACCGTGGGAACCTATCCCGCAGCTCAAGGCTCTGGTGCTCAAACCGACCCTGCTCGGCTCGCTCTGCCGCTGTGAGGCGCTGGTTGCCAGAGCCAAGGAGCTCAATCTCAAGATTATCGTCTCATCGAGTTTTGAGTCGGGAGTGGGATTATCCCAGCTGGCCAAACTGGCGAGTGAGTGGGATCCACAGCAACCACCTGGACTCGATACCCGGCGCTGGCTGCGCCACGATCTGCTGACGGCAGAAGGTGAGCCGGATCTGCAGCAACTGGAGTGCCTCTGGCAGCATGACTGAACCGTGTCCCATTTCGCGCTGGGCGCATCAGCTTCCGGCGCAACTGGCTATTGTCGGTAGCCACACCCGTATCGATTACGCCACCTTGGATTGCCATCTGTGCAGTGTGCAACAGCAGTTGGCCGAGCAAGGCATGCAACGCGGTATGCGATTGGCCGCCTGCGTTCGTGACTCCCTCGAAGGGGTGCTGCTGGCCTGGAGCTGTGTGCGCTCCGGCATTCTGTTTTGCCCGCTCAATCCAGCGTTTCCCCTTGAGCAGCAGCAAGCCCTGGCCAACCGATTGCGTGTCGATGGCTTTTGGTCGCCACAGACGCCACCAGTGGGCAACTGGCGGTCGATCTGCCTCGATTTTGCAGCCCTGAGCCCGTCTTCGCACGACGACACGCTGGATCCTGACCAGCCCAATAATCTGGTGCTTACCTCTGGTTCGAGTGGCCACCCGAAAGCGGTAATGCATACCCTTGCCAATCATCTGGCGTCTGCCCGTGGCTCGGCCACACTGCTGCCACTGGATCATGATTGCGGCTGGTTACTCTCTCTGCCGCTGTTTCATGTGGGCGGTTACGCCATTTTGTTCCGGGTCTTTTTGGCCGGAGCCACTCTGATCCTCGATGAGCGCAATATCCCGCTCAAGGAGCGACTGGAGCAGCAACCCATCACCCACCTGTCACTGGTGCCCACTCAGCTCTGGCGCCTGCTGGCACAAGGTTTTGATCCCCGACGCGGTCACTTGCGCGAGGTGCTGCTCGGCGGCGCCGCCATTGCAGAGCCACTGGTTGAGCAGATGACCGCGTTGGGGCTCACCCCCAAGGTCAGTTATGGTCTCTCCGAGATGGGCAGTCAGGTCTGTACGGCCATTCCAGCGCAGCCCGGACTGGTGGGCAAGCCGCTGCCGGGACGCGAAGTGAAGATCGAAAACGGCGAGATCTGTGTACGGGGCGATACCCTGTTTCTCGGCTATGACACGGCGCACGGCATCGAACCGGCCCGTGATGCCGATGGCTGGTTTCATACCCGCGACAAGGGCTGGCTGACCGAGCAGGGCGAGCTGATCGTGGAGGGACGCCTCGACAACCTGTTTATTTCCGGTGGCGAGAACATTCAACCCGAAGCCATCGAGCAGCAGCTGGTTAACCATCCGGCTGTGGCGCAGGCACTGGTGGTGCCGGTCTGTAATGAAGAGTGGGGCGCTCGTCCCGCCTGTTTTATCGACTGGCTGGCCGAACCGTGTCCCTATGCTGAACTGGAAGCCTGGCTGCGCCAGCGTCTCCCCGGATTTATGGTGCCGGACTTCTGGCTAGCCTGGCCGGCTCAGGGCGGTGCGCTCAAGCCGTCTCGGCGGCTGTGGCAGCAGCAAGCCGAAGCACACTGCAAACATGGCGTGACAAACCAGACTGACGATTGAGCCGGCATTGTTATAAAATGCCTGACATGCAGTTTCGTATTTCCCCGAAAAAAATCGCCCTGTTTCTTCTGGCGGCTGTTTGCTTGTTGCTGGCGCTCGCTCTGCTGCTGCTGACTTACGGTGAATGGCGCGTCTCGAAAACCGGGCGCTTTACCTTCGACAACCTGGCCGATGTGCCCTACAACAAGGTGGCACTGGTGCTGGGGACGTCGAAATACCTGGTTGGCGGCGGCCACAACCCCTACTTTATGAACCGGATCAATGCGGCTACCGAGCTCTATAACAACGGCAAGGTTGATTACATTCTGGTCTCGGGAGATAACGCGACCGTTCAGTATAACGAGCCGCGTTTGATGCGCCGTGCGCTGATCAAGGCCGGGATCCCGGCATCAGCCATCTATATGGACTTTGCCGGTTTCCGGACCTTGGACTCGGTGGTGCGCGCTCGGGAAGTGTTCGGCCAAGCATCCTATACCGTGGTGTCGCAGAAATTTCACAACGAACGGGCTATTTTTATCGCCCATCGCTTTGGCATTAAGGCAATTGGCTACAACGCCCGGGATGTCGAGCCGGAAGAGGGGATCAAGACCCGCACCCGCGAGATCTTCGCCCGCTTTATGAGCCTGCTCGATCTCTATGTCCTGAGCAAGGAGCCGAAGTTTCTCGGCAAGCCGATTGAGATCGGAGCGCCGCAGCCCTGCTCGCCACTCAGTACATTAGGCACTCTGCAGCCATGCCTGGCCCAGAGCGCCACGACGACGCCTTAAGGATGAACCGCTTGCCAGGTCAGCCGGGTAACCCGATTGGCCGTCACTTGGCACACCATATCCAGCTCGACCCACTGTCCTTCCCGTGACAAGCGAACCCGGCCTTTAACCTGCTGGGCATCCAGCTGCCAATGGGCTCCATCATGGGTCACATCCGCCGCGCCGCTCATGGCCAGCATCTTCTGGTTGCACAACCACTCAGTACGCGCGCTGCCTGCCGCCGGGGCGCCGGCACCACCTTTATCTAAGCTGAGCTCGGCCTGACTCGGCACAAACAGCGACTTGAGCTCTGCCGCGCGGCGCACCAGCCAGCGCTCCCGCTGCTGCATGCTCACTTTGCTGACAAAGCGTTCCGGCTTGCCATGCTCGTCGAGCCATTCGAGTAAGTGACCGTCATGAAACGAGAAGCGCGCTTCGGGCTCGCGCACCCCGAACAGCTCGCCCTGCTTGAAATAGTAACGGCTGACGCCCTGCTGCTGGCCATTCTCGTCCAGTCGTGGCACCGCAATAATGACGGGAAGATCGCCATCAAGCCAAGCGGTCATGATGACGCCATCATGGCTCACCTGACGGGTGTCCAGCGCGGTGTTGGCACCCTTCTCCATCAGGTCAAACTGCTGATCAAGCGTCATCAGTGGCAGGGCGGTGGCCGGCAGGCCGGCCACCATCAGAGTCATCGACAGCAGGCAAGTGTGTTTCACCAAAACTCTCCAGTATTAAGGAGGCCACCATCAGCGGTGGCATACAGCAAGAATGGCGTCAGGCTACCCTGCCCCAGCGCGCGACTCAAGCCCGGACCAGCAAGAACAAAAAGGCCCGGAACAGAGTCCGGGCCCCATGTGATGACCAGTAGAGATTAGAAACGATAACCGGCGGCCAGCATAAAGACATACGGATCAATCTGGGTCTTTATCGTACCCACAGCAGTGTGCACATCAGTATCAATGTCGATCATCCAGGCGGAGGCGTTCATAAACCAGCGCTCATTCAACGCCACATCCACACCGACCTGACCGGCAACACCCCAGGAATCATCCACTTTTACGCTGGTACCTGACAGAGCGCCACGTCCCTCTTCGTCAAAGAAGGTGGTGTAGTTCACACCCACGCCGACATAAGGACGCACCGTACTTTTGGCATCACCGAAATAGTACTGACCCATCAGGGTTGGCGGCAGATGCTTAACCTTGGCGACTTCACCCAAGCCGCGGGTGCTGACCGTGTGGGAGAACGGGGTAGCAGCCAGCAGCTCTACGCCGATATTGTCGGTCACCATATAACCCAATGTCAGCCCCAACTGGGTATTATTGTTGACTTTGAGTTCGCCGGTATTAAGAACATCATCACTGCTTTCGTGAGGTACCACCATGGCGGCGCCACCGCGCACCAGGAAGTCACCGGCCTGGTGGGCCATTGCAATCGGAGAGGCTATTGCTGCTGCAATCAACAGAGGAAGTGTCTTTGTCATTGTATATTCCTTGTTCTGATTTTTTATGAAAGTGCCGTAAGCGCCCTCACTCTACGAAAAGGAAACAACCTCGTTATTGATTTAGCGCAATTGTTGCCGAATTTAATGATGGATGTACGAATCATCTTTTAAATGACAGATAAGGCGCACATTTATGCGTTTCACAATGCAACAACGCGATAAAAGATGTATTCATCAAGGATATTTATGGCTTGAACAGTTCGACCACCCCGAGGCTCTGCAGCTCATCACCATTAAAGGAAGGGAGCGGATCTGCCCCTTCAACCAGCATGCCGACCCAGGTGTTACGCCCCGATGTTTTGGCACGATAGACCGCCATGTCGGCCAGTTTAAGGCAGAGCGCCCAACCGGCAGCATGGCGCTCTGGCCCTGGCGGGAAGAGGGAAAACCCCATGGAGGCAGTCACTGAGATATCGGCCTTATCATTACCAAACGGCGCCATGGCGATGGCCTGTTGCAAACGCTCTGTGATGGCTCGGGCCTGCTCGCGGGTACGGCATTCACATACCACCAAAAACTCCTCGCCACCGAGTCGTACCAGTAATTCGTCATGGCGCAGCTGGCTGCGCATCAGGTCGGCAAACTGTATCAACACCAGATCGCCGGTATCATGGCCATGACGGTCATTGATCTGCTTGAAGTAATCGAGATCGATCGTCAGCACCAGCAGATGCTGATGACGGTACTCCAGCCGCTCCTGCCAGCTGTCGAGATAACGGCGGTTAAAACACTGGGTCAGCGGATCCAGATTGGCCGCCTCCTCCATACGTTGACTATGGAGTTGTAAGGTCCGGTGTTGCAGGTGCAGACGAACCGCCAGATCGCGGATCTTGCGCGACAACACTCCCAACTCATGGCTGCTATCGATAAGCGGCAGAACCACAGGGTCACTACCTATGTGATAGCGTTGGACGCCTTCCATCAGAGCGTGCAGTGGACGCAGTACGATGCTTTGCAACCGGACAAACGCCACCAGGCCACAAAGCAGGCAGATAAGCAGCGTGCCAGCCAGCACTATCAGCAAAGCTTGTCCGCTACCCAGCAGCATGTCACGGGGGGACACCAGCCGCAGTTGCAAACTGGCGTTGCCGCGATCATCAAGCAATAGCACCTCTCCCCACTGATGGCGCCACCCCTCATACCCCAGGCGGAACAAGGTGTTATTGCCAAGTGGCGTGTAAAGGGAGAGATCCGGCATCTCCTGTGGCGAGGTCAGGCTCATGGGAAGCGCCACCTTCTCTGACAGACGCCGCAGATAGTGCTCATCCAGCCAACGCGCCACCAAGAAATAGCCGTTCGGCGTCAGCGTTCCAGCTGAATTGGTGATGGGCTCGAGGCAAAACAGCAAAGGCCCCCACGGGGTTTCCTTAAGACCTTGAACGCCTTCACGATCCACCTTGGGCAGCTCTTCGAACTTGAGTTTATCGAGGTAGGCAGGAAAGACGTGATAGCTGTCTGGCGGTAAACCCGGCAGCATGATGCGGGTCCATTTCTCATACCCCTGCACCTTGATAAAGCTCATCACATTGAGCTCAAAGTCACGCATGGGAGCATCGGTTAACAGGTTGACCCGGACAAAATCCGGGTTGGTGTCTGCCATAAAGTTGTAGGCGTCATCCCACATGGACCAATCTTTGGCGAAGGCCTGCATGCCCTTCAGATCGCTTTGCACCAGACTGATAGCCCGCACCAGATGCTGGCGCATCTGCTGCTCTTCGATGCGGTGTAGTTGTGGCAACAACGCACTCAACAGGATTGCGATCAGCAATCCCATGGCCACCACCCAGATGACGCCCATCGAGAAGGCAACCTGATAGTTAATCGTCTTGGCGGGATGCTGCATCAAACGTATCCGGATTCATCGTTTTTTCTATTATGGCGAAGGATCAACAGAGCGGGTCCGATACTGGCATTCCTGTGAGAAAAAACAAAGGGGCACAAGGCCCCTTTTGCATCCCGATTTCACTCAGCGGACCAGTAACGGCCGCAAGAAACGGGCGGTATGTGACTCCTGATTCTCGCAAATTTGCTCGGGCGTACCGGTCACCAGAATACGGCCGCCACCGGCACCGCCTTCTGGCCCCAGATCGACGATCCAGTCAGCGGTTTTAATCACATCCAGATTGTGCTCGATGATGACGATAGTATTGCCGCGATCGCGCAGCTGGTGCAGCACCTTGAGCAGCTGCTGAATATCGTGGAAATGCAGACCTGTGGTCGGCTCGTCGAGAATATAGAGCGTCTGGCCAGTGTCACGCTTGGAGAGCTCGCGCGCCAGCTTGACCCGCTGCGCCTCACCGCCCGACAAGGTGGTGGCGGACTGGCCAAGACGAATGTAGGAGAGACCGACATCCATCAGGGTTTGCAGCTTACGCGCCACCGCCGGCACCGGGTCGAAGAAGGCACGGGCGTCTTCCACCGTCATCTCGAGGATTTCATGGATGCTCTTGCCCTTGTACTTCACTTCCAGCGTTTCACGGTTGTAGCGCTTACCCTTGCAGACATCACACGGCACGTAAACATCCGGCAGGAAGTGCATCTCCACCTTGATGACCCCATCCCCCTGACAGGCTTCGCAGCGCCCCCCTTTCACGTTGAAGGAGAACCGCCCCGGTTGGTAGCCGCGTGAACGCGCCTCCTGAGTACCGGACAACAGCTCGCGGATCGGGGTAAACAGACCGGTATAGGTCGCCGGGTTAGAGCGCGGGGTACGACCGATCGGGCTCTGATCGATATCCACCACCTTATCCAGATGCTCCAGCCCCTCAATGCTGCGATAGGGCGCCGGGGTCGATTCGGTCGCCTTGTTCAATTCGCGATGGGCAATACGGAACAAGGTGTCGTTAATAAGGGTCGACTTGCCAGAGCCGGAGACGCCGGTCACGCAGGTCATGACCCCGATGGGCAGATCCAGATTGACGTTGCGCAGGTTGTTGCCACTGGCGCCTTTCAACTTCAACCACTTGTCAGTCAGCGCAGTGCGCTGCTGGGGCACCTCAATTTTTTTGCGGCCCGAGAGATAATCACCGGTCAATGAATCAGGGTTAGCGATGATCTCTGCCGGCGTCCCTTGCGCCACGATGGCACCACCGTGCACACCGGCACCGGGACCGATGTCGAGCACATGATCTGCCAAGCGAATAGCATCTTCGTCGTGCTCCACCACAATCACAGTGTTACCGAGATCGCGCAGGTGAGTCAGGGTGTTGAGCAGGCGCTCGTTGTCACGTTGGTGCAAACCGATACTCGGCTCATCCAGCACATACATCACGCCAACCAGACCGGCACCAATCTGGCTGGCCAGACGGATCCGCTGCGCTTCACCGCCGGAGAGGGTCTCGGCGCTGCGCGACAGGCTCAGGTAGTTAAGCCCCACATTCACCAAGAAACCTAGCCGCTCGATAATCTCTTTGAGGATCTTCTCGGCGATCTGGGCGCGCTGACCAGTCAGGGTCAGCGTCTCAAAAAAGGCCAAGGCATCGCCAATCGAGTCATCGGCAATAGCCGGCAGATTGCGGTTTTCAATAAAGACATGGCGCGCCTCTTCACGCAGACGGCTGCCGCCACAACTGGTGCAGGGCTTGTTGGCGATATATTTGGCCAACTCTTCGCGCACCGTCATCGACTCGGTCTCGCGATAGCGCCGCTCCATGTTGTGCAAGATCCCCTCGAAGGGGTGCTTGCGCACGACCACGTCGCCACGGTCGTTCATATAGCGGAACTCGATATCGCTATGGCCCGAGCCACGCAGCAAGACCTCTTGCACCTTGACCGGCAGCTCTTCCCACGGCGAGTCGAGATCAAAGTGATAGTGCTCCGAGAGCGAGCGCAACATCTGGAAGTAGTAGAAGCTGCGCTTGTCCCAACCGCGAATCGCACCGTTAGCCAGACTCAGGGAGGGATCGTGGATCACCTTGGCAGGATCGAAATACTGCTGCACACCGAGCCCGTCGCAGGTGGGGCAGGCACCGGCCGGGTTGTTGAATGAGAAAATGCGCGGCTCCAGCTCCGAGACCGAGTGGCCGCACTCCGGGCAGGCGAAGTTGGCCGAGAAGGTCATCGGCTCCACCATCTCGCCATCCATCGGCGCCACCTGCACGATACCGCCGGAGAGCGTCAACGCGGTCTCGAACGACTCAGCCAGACGCTGTTGCAGATCACTGCGCACCTTAAAGCGGTCCACCACCACTTCAATGGTGTGCTTCTTTTGCAGCTCAAGGGTTGGCGGATCGGAAAGATCGCACACCTCGCCGTCGATACGGGCGCGGATATAACCCTGAGCCGCCAGATTCTCCAGCAGCTTAACGTGCTCGCCCTTGCGGTTACGCACGACCGGCGCCAGCAGCATCAGCTTGCTCCCCTCCGGCAATGCCAGCACCTGATCGACCATTTGGCTGATGGTTTGGGCGGTCAGCGGGATGCCGTGCGTCGGGCAGCGCGGCTCGCCTACCCGGGCAAACAGCAGACGCAGGTAATCATAAATTTCAGTGATGGTGCCGACCGTCGAGCGCGGGTTGTGCGAGGTCGACTTCTGCTCGATAGAGATTGCCGGAGAGAGCCCCTCGATATGATCCACATCCGGCTTCTCCATCAGGGAGAGGAACTGGCGGGCATAGGCAGAAAGCGACTCGACATAGCGGCGCTGGCCCTCGGCATAGAGGGTATCAAAGGCCAATGAGGATTTGCCCGAGCCGGATAGACCGGTGACAACGATCAGCTTGTCACGGGGCAGCGTCAGATTGATGTTCTTGAGGTTGTGGGTGCGGGCACCCCGGACCACGATCTTTTCCATCTTGCACACGCTCGTTTCGACACGTCAGAGCGAGTGAGTATCGCACAGTTGATACTGGATGGATAGACAGTGCCTTTTGTCACTGCCTATCCGGGGACAACCGCATCAATGCCACATGGCCGAGTCCAGATTCTCTTTGGCCCAACGCACAGCCTGCAGCCGGTTGCGCACATTGATCTTCTTGAACACGTTATAGAGATGGGACTTGATGGTGTGCTCGCTGACAAACAGGCTGCTCGCAATTTCGCTGTTGGAAGCACCTGTCATCAGGCAGCGCATGATCTCCTGTTCGCGAATGGTCAGATCGATCAGTGAATCGGTCTGCGCCTTGCGCGGACGGGCAGAGCGGTAATACTCAAGCAACTCTCCCATCACCTGTCGCGGTAGCCACATTTCACCAGCCAGTACTTTTCTGGTACCCAGTACCAGTTGACTGAGCGGCGCATGCCGGAAGAACAACCCCGACAAGCTGGGCCACGGCAGCAGCATGTCTGCCGCCACATCTTCGGGAGCATTGAGCAGCACGACCCGCGCCTGCGGACAGAGGCGCAGCACCTCTTCGTGCCAACGGGCATCCTGTGCCTGCCTGAGATACTCCTGATCCACCAGCAGTAACGCCGACGGAGACCACGCAAAGGAGGTAAAGTCATCCACATTGCAGATCAATGCGATATCTTGCACCAGCTGTTCCATCAGATAGTGGCGCAGTGTATCTGCCTGCAAATTGTCTTTAGTTATCAGCCCGATTTGATAGATGACTGACATAGTTATTTTCCTTATTACAGCCAACATCCGATTATCCCGACTGGGATAAACCACAGACTAAATCAATACCTTTCCAGCAAGAAGTATTAAAAAAGTACTAGTTCGGTCAACGTTTTTAAAAATGCTTATATAACATGGCGATAGCATTCACACCCCAATTGGGGTACTACTCGCAGCCAAGTTACGACAGCCTGTCATCATTTTATGGCAGTGAATCGAGCGGCCTGTTGAGCCTCGAAAGAAACCCAATGAAACCTAGAAAACAATATTCCCTTACGATTGATGAAGTTATATAGGGCACTCATATTCAAATGATAAAAGAGAAGTGAGATACCTTATTTATGGCTTGAACAATCTCTTGCCAAGAAGAAATAACAGAAGAATAAATAAGCGTCAGTATTCCGTTAAGGTCGATAAATAGAGAGATAATCCAGTAACGACCGAATATTGCATGCCTGAATGGCAGCAATGTCAGTGCAATCTGTCGGTTCTGATGACTCGGTAGGGGGTATGGCCTTCGTTAGGGCCTTCGACCGCCGCCCCAGGCAGCAGATTGCGACGGGCGACCCGAATGGCCGCAGCGAAAATGTTGTGCGACATCCAGAACAGCAGCGGAGAACTCTCCAGCACCAGCGCAGAATCCACCGCCGTGTGGGTAATAAACGAGAGGATGCCGTTTTCACCCTCAGCGCCATGCAGCGGGAAGGAGACGCCCTGGTGCAGACCGGAGCAGGCCACCTTCTCCATCAACTCAAGCGTATCTTTCTGCAAGAAGCGGGCTCGCTCGTCGAGGCGTCCCCAGTAAATAGGCAGTGTCTGCGTTTGGGCAAGACGAATTAGCGGATCTTCCGCTATGGGGTGGTCAGCTTCATGCACCTGCATCGACGCCTCGGTGGCCTCATTAAAAAGTACGACCCGGGCAGGCGATTGTGGCATGGGCATCACTAAGGCACACCCGAAATGGTCATATCCCATCTCCCGGCTGAACCGGCCAATCAGGGCTGACAGATGTCCACTATCCGAAGTACGAGAGAACCACTCCACATACTCACGTTGTCGTGCTTGCTGCATCCACACCACTCATGTCGTTTGCTGGTTTTTGAGGCGTATCAAGACACCGGAGGTGACGAAATACGCATGAGACTGATTTTCAGATCAACCGATGATTTCAGCAATACCCAAACGGCACTAATTTTTTCATCAATATTGGTCGTAAAGACCAACAACTCATGGAGTTATATTCACCAGAATCGATCGAAATGTCCACAAAGGTAACCTGAAATCTCCCTGCGTAACAAAGGGTAAGTACGGCACGGGGCGCTTCACAATTGGCAAGTTCCTGCCTTGTCCCACACCGTTCCCTTGCACTAACGTGTCAGCTTCTGACGTACTCTTGCTGCATCGTGATGAGAATTTCCAGTATCGAGTGTGGACGGGTCATCGCCATGATGGCCGTCATGACCATACACATTTCCCCGTTCAACAATGTGTTGGATCCCACTCTCTGGCGTGACCCCTTCTATTTCTGGCTGGGTGGAACGCTCAACCAGTTGTGCCGGTTTGCTGTCCCCCTGTTTTTCCTGTGCGCCGGATATTTTCTGCAGCCCAAACTGGCCGGCGGCCATCCACTCAGCGTTGCCTTGCGCTACTGCCGACCTCTGTTACTGCTGTGGCTGGTCTGGAGCCTGCTCTATCTGCTGATCCCGTTCAATCCGTTGGCTGCAGCCGAGCAGGGCTATCTGGCCACCTTGCAACAACAATGGCCGCTACAAATCGGCGATCGGCTCAACGTCTGGCTGGTCGGTGGCATGGTGCACCTATGGTTTCTACCCGCCCTGATGCTGGCGGTCATGCTCACGGCGTTGTGTCATGGGTTGGGCAGACCGGCACTGGCACTGTGGCTTGGTACATTTCTTTACCTGCTGGCGCTGATCGGTGGCTCCTATGCCAAGCCACTGCTGGGTGCTGAGTGGCCACTGCTGACTCGAAACGGCCCGCTTTTCTCGCTGGTGTTTGTGGCGCTGGGTGTCTGGTTGCGGCAAGGCCACTGGCAACCGGATGCCGGTACCGGCTGGTTGCTACTGACAGGTGGCATACTGCTCTATGCGCTGGAGGCTTGGGCGCTGCTGGAATTTGGGGATGTGCCGCTTAATCGTCACGACTTTTTGCTGGGCTCGCTGCCTTGGGGAGTCGGCCTGTTCGCTTTGCTGCTGGCTCATCCACAGCTGGGCGCCGGTAGTTGGCTGGAGCGGCTCTCACCCAAGGTGCTAGGTCTCTATTGCCTGCACATGCTGCCGGCCATCTGGCTGTTCGTATTTGGTCCGCAGGGCAAACTGCCCTGGTGGGAACTGCTCAAGCTGCCTCTCCTGTTTGCCGCGTCACTGCTGCTTTACCGCATCCTCTCCACCACGCCGATGACGCGCTGGCTGTTGCGTCCGCATTAAACGATTTGTCACCATCCACCATGGTTGGGCCTCCTAGTGAGGCCTTTTTTTTATTTAGCTGACGTTTCCTTTACCAAATTAGAGCGAGATCTCAACGATTGGGGAACCATGTGAGTATTCTGGCATTCTCTCCCTAATTTGGAGTCTGCATGTTGTTGCGTCCGTTTATTGCCACGGATACCGAGGCCCTGTTGCAAATCTGGCTTGAGGCATCCTGCCGCTCCCATGATTTTATTCCCGCCAGCTATTGGCAAAATAATCTGGAACTGATGCGCACCTATTATCTGCCACAGGCGAGCATCATAGTGGCGGAGCAAAATGGCCAGGTGGCGGGGTTTTACGCCCTGTGTGAGGAGCATCTGGCAGCCCTGTTTGTCTCTGTCACCCACCAGCATCAGGGGATCGGCACCGCCCTGCTAAACCATGCCAAGACCGAGAGCGGCCGACTGACCCTGCAGGTGTATGTACAAAATCAACACGCCTGTCGTTTCTACCGCCACCACGGCTTTGTCGTGATGGCTGAGCGCCTCTGCAATGGCACCGACTGCCCGGAGCTGGTGATGTGCTGGTCGCGTTACCCATCGGGCGATATCACCGCATGACGCAGTGCTCAACCCGGTTGCGACCGGCGCGCTTGGCACGATAGAGCCATTCGTCGGCACGGGCTAGCACTGTGCTGGCCTCCTCTTGTGGCAATACATCGGTACTGCCCAAGCTGACCGTGACCCGCAGTTCCGGCAGTGACGGATCAACCAACATCGTCTCCACTGCCAACCTGATCCGCTCAGCCACCCGGCGCAAAGCCACCCCGGCAAGACCTGGAAGCAAAATAACAAACTCCTCACCGCCACTGCGTACGAACAGATCTTCACTGCGCAGTAGCGCCTTGACGCAACGGCTGAAACACTGCAACACTCGATCACCGACCTGATGGCCATACAAGTCATTGATCTGCTTGAAGTGATCGATATCCAGCATGATTAAACCGGTCTGTGGATGCGCGGCGACCTGCTTTGGGTAGTGCTCGAAGAAGAAATGACGATTGTGCAAACCGGTCAGTTGATCGGTTTCACTGAGCTGCTTCAGCCGCTGCTGCAACTCGCGTTGACTGGTGATATTGCGGATGACCCAGGCCACAGCACGACGCCCTTCATACAGGGAGGGCAGCGGTGCTATCTTGCCTTCAAAATACTGCACACCTTGCGGGCCCGTGTCGGTATCAATGCCTTTGACCTCGCTCGGTGACAGCTCATATTCCACCACCTGAACTTGTCCGCTATCGAGGGCCGCACGGATTTGCGCCATCATCCAGGCAGCCTTATCCTCTGGCAAAATGTCAGCCACCATCTTCCCCACCAAGGGATTGCCATCCTGATAGGATTGCTGCTCGATACCGCCGATGTATTCGACGTAGTCACCCAGTTCACTCAAGATAAAAACCGGGTCGGGCAACTGCGCCATCACTTCATAAAGCTGTTCTACCGTGAGTGCCACACGACCTCCCACCCGAGTGAGCTGGCTGCCATAAGACCGAAAATCATCGTACAAGAAATAGACAGAGAGATGTTATCGCACGGGAAATCGGCGCTGTCACGCCTGCTTTGGAGGGGTGACCGGTAACGGTGAAGTGTCACGGGCCATGACCATGCAGTGGGCGGCACGATTACGACCGGCTCGCTTGGCGCGATAGAGCCATTCGTCGGCGCGCACCAGAACATTGCCGGCACTCTCCCACGGCGCCACCAGGGTGGTGCCCAAGCTGACAGTGACCCGCAGCTCGGGTAAGTCAGGGTCCACCACCATGTGCGACACGGCGAGGCGGATCCGCTCAGCCACCCGACGTAATGACTCACCATCCACGCCCGGCAACAGGATGACAAACTCCTCACCGCCGCTGCGCACAAACAGATCATCGCTGCGCAGCTCATGGCGAACACAGGCACAGAAACACTGCAGCACCCGATCACCCTGATGGTGCCCATACAGGTCATTAATCTGCTTGAAGTGGTCAAGATCCAGCATGATAAGACCGGAGCAGTCAAACGCTGCGACTTCAGTCGGATAGCGTTCGAAGAAGAAACGGCGATTATAGAGACCGGTCAGTTGATCGGTTTCGCTAAGGGATTTGAGGCGCTGCTGCAGCTCGTAGCTGCGGGTGATGTTGCGGCTGATCCAAGCCACAGCGCAGCGACCATCGTAGCGGGTTGAGAGCGGCGCAATCTTGGTTTCGTAATATTGTCGGCCAAGCGGCCCCTGCTCGGTATCGATGAAGCGAATCGACTCGATATCCAGCTCATACTCCACCTGCCGCACCTGACCCGTTTGCAGCACGGCCTGCACCTGCTCCATGACCCAGGCCGCCCGCTCGGCAGGTAATACATCTACCACCCGATTCCCCACCAAGGGATGACCACTCTGATAGGCGCCGGCATCAATACCTCCAATGCAATCAAGGTAATAGCCATCTTCACTGATGATAAAAACCGGATCCGGCAACTGCGCTATCACATCTTGCAGCTGCGCTATCGACAGGGTCATGCGGGTTCCTTCCACATCATCGTAAGCGGCGCCTGACAGTGCCGCTTACGAACAACGGATAAACAGAATTTATCGCATAAAAGAAGGAGTTAGGCTAACCCCAAGTCGGTCATAGCCAACAAAAAAGAGCGGATGGCCGAGATCAGATAAACAGCGGCGCATCCGCCGTTTTAGCGGCCTGCTCCAGCCAGCTCACAACATCAGTTGGCCAACGTCCAACGACAGGCCCCACATAGAGGCCGCGCAAAATGGAGAACACCACAGCCGCATCAAGCATGCGCTGCGCCAGTTGACCACTGAGGATCATCGGCACCAGCTCTTGCACCAACTCGTCACTGCGTTGCAGAAATTCGCTGCTACGAGCTTCCAACTCGGCAAAGGAGCATCCAGCCGCCTTCTGCTTATTTTCAATCCAGGCCAATTTGGCTTCTTCAGTCGCGTATTCGCCGAGCCCCATCTTGTACCAGCGCGGATAGCCAATTCCTTGCAAAACCGGAAACGCCCGCGATTGCCAGTCGGCAATATTGGCAGAGAGCGTCATCTGCTCGTCGTTGGCCCCCGTCAGATAACGAATAATATCCAGACTCTCAGGCATCGGAGTTTTACCCTCCTCGACCAAAATGGGAGCAACTTTACGACCTACCAGCGCGGTCGGTGTCGCTACGTCAGCATACGAAAGCACCACGGCAGACACGCGACGACCTGCCGCACCGGCGGCATAACGAACCCGCGAGCAAAACGGGCAATGCTCATAGACATACAGCTGCATCAGACTCTCCTGCAACAAGGTTGGCCAGCCACCATGGCTGGCAACCCGAGGCTCTATCCCAACATGATGCCGCCATCGACGGCAACATGCTGACCGGTGATAAATCCATTTTTCATCAAAAACAGATAAGTGGCGGCCAACTCATCGACACTGGCCAGGCGGCCAAGGGGAATGCTGGTTTCAAAATGCGCCTTGGTCGCCGCCACCTGCTCGGCCGGAACGTTGCGCCAGAACGGTGTCAGGGTCCAGGTGGGCGACACCGCATTAACCCGCACCCGCGGCGCCAGCTCAGCCGCCAGCCCTTCTACCAGCGCATTAATGCCGAGATTACCCACATAACTGGCGCAGGCGTGCTGGGCACGGCCGCCAGTTCCCGAGGTAAAGGTGAGCGAACCGCCCTCTTTCAACTTGTGCGCCGCCAGCTGTCCGATCCGGACATTGGTGAAAAATTTCGACTCCATGACGTGGCGGATCACGGCCATCTCGGCATTCAGGAAACCGCCACCCATCACATCCCCCACCATCGATACCACATGATCGAGTGGCGGCAAGTCTGCAAACAGGGCCGCAAGCTGATCATGGTCATGAGCATCACAACGCCGCGCATCGACGCGTTGTCCTGACCACGCCAGCTCGTGGGAGGCCTCAGAGAGGCGTTGCTCATCCCGCCCAACGATGATCAGATGGGCCTGCTCGGCTCTGGCCAACTCGGCAACCCGCAGCCCGATGCCTGAGCTGCCCCCAATGATCAGTACCGTCTTATCTTTCAGCGATCCCATCACAGCACCTCCAGCGTCATCAGGGCCGCTACGCCAGCGGCGGCGACTTGTGTGTCGTTAGGGCCGTGGGCACCACTGACCCCGATGGCGCCAATCACCTGCGATCCTGAATAAATTGGCAGGCCGCCCTCTAGCGGCGTGACACCCGGTACCGATAGAAAGCTGGGTTGACCGTTATTGATGAAGCGTTCGAATTCTCCGGATGGAGCCTGCAACAGCGCCGCCGTGCGGGCCTTGCCAAAGGCAACCGAGGGGGAAATACCGATGGCACTGTCACATTTTTCAAAGGCCACCGGCTCACCGGCCGCATCGACAACCGCCACGCTGATGTGCCAGCCATTGCGCTCGGCTTCACCCTGAGCACCTGCGATGGCAATACGCGCCGCCACCAGGGTGATCTGCGCAGAAGTTCGGGATAAAGGGGTCGTCATCGTCATGATTTTCTCCGTGACTGCCGGGAGGCATCAACCGGATGCAAAGCGGCAGGTTTCAGCGATCAAACATGATTAAGATATATCTTTTAATGAAAAACAAAAGCGCTATCTGCGCCAGTTTTCATTTGTGAGGCCCCTTTCCCTGACAAGAGCTGACACACGCCTCTTTCGGTCGCGCACTCTGATATCTCCTGTTGTCATCAGGTTCTGCGCACGTTCGAGACTATTCGCTGCATCTCCCATCGATGATGCTACCGGGATTCATCACTCCGCCTCTGCTATCCTGCCGGCCGCTCGACACCCAGCCCCTTATGAATCTTTTCTGCCCCTTTCGGAGAATCGTGATGCGTCGTACTGCCTTACTCTGTTTGCTCTTCCCGTTATTGACGGCCTGTACCTCGGTATCGGTGCAACCGGTCGCCAGAGAAAGCCGTCTGCAGGAGGTGTGTATTCAGCGCAATCCCAAGGTCGCAGTGAGTGATTTTCTGATGGTGTTGCAGGCCGGTTTTAGCCGTCACAACATCAAGACCCGCCTGTTTGATGGCGCCAAGCCGGATGATTGCGAGTATGTGCTCAACTACACGGCGCGCCGGACTTGGGACATCGTCCCCTATCTGAGTCAGGCCGAGCTGACACTGACCCGCAATATGGAGCAGGTGGGCTACGCCCAATACCACCTGCGCGGTCGCGGCGGGTTCTCCCTGATGAAGTGGCAAGGAACCGCCAGCAAGATTGACCCGGTGATCGACCGACTGCTGGCCAACCAGTGGTAAAGCGCCAGAAAAAAGCGCTATCCGTTGGGATAGCGCTTTTTATCAGGGCGACACGACCGGCTGATGGGTCGCCGGGGGCCGCACCGGCAACATCGGCCGAAGATCCTGCGACGGCAAGGCAGCCAGCAACCAGGCCACGGCCAGCAGATCGGCACTGCCACCGGGGCTCAGATTGCGCGCGATCAACTGCCTGTCCATCTCGACCAGATCGCCATGATGCCAGCCATTGCGCAGCAGTTGCCGGGCATAGTGCTGCACATAATGCAGCCCGGCCATCCCGCCACGGGAGACCAGATTGGTATCGGGATTGACCGCCATCAGGCGCAGCAACGCCTGCAGCAAATGCTGCTCGTCAGCATGACCTGAGGCCGGCCAGTGCGGCAGCAGATGACGGCGCACCGTGGCAAAACCGCTTTGCACCTCACCGCGAGCACCGGTCAGTCCAAACCGTAAATAGAGCTGCTCACCGGCAGTACGGCCACGGGCGCCACGGGCCAGTTCGCGCTCCACCATGCCCTGGCAGAGCAGGGCGACTTCCTGACAAAGACGCTCACGGGTAAGCCTTTCTCCTTGCGCTTGCAACCGCCCGGCCACACCGCACAGCAGCCCCAGCGAGAAGATGCCGCCCTTGTGGGTATTCACCCCGCAGGTGGCAGCAAACATCGCCTGTTCGCAGGCCATCCCGGCATCGCGTAGCGCCGCCAGCAAGCTAGCCGGTGCCTGCTCGGCAGTATCAATTCCCAGCTCATAAAAGCAGAGAAACCAGGGTGCGATGGCCGCGATGCTGGCCAAAAACAGCGGGTAATCCATGTCTTTGTGGGCGCCATTACCCAGGCGATCCACCAGCCCCGGCTTGGGGGTCAGATCGATCTCCATGCGCAGGGCGCTGGCGGCCAACTCGGGGATGGGGCGGTGAGTCCGCAGGGACTCACTGCCTTGCAAAGTAATCATCGATCAGGGTTTCCACACGGGTAACAACGTCCAGCAGCGGATGGCGCCGGGAGCGTGAGCAGGCGTGCGCCGGTTCACTGCAGATAAGACAGCCGCGTCCGGCCATGTTGATGGCTGAGCGCCCAATTGGACCGGCCTGCGGGCAAAACAGATCAAAATCCCACAACCGTCCGAGAGGATGGCTCTCTTCGAGATCGACACACAGGCGCTTGAGTGAGAAGGCCGGGTGGTTGACGCTCCACAGCGCCGTACCACCGGCAGGAGAAGCAAAGGTGGCGTGCGCCAGCACACTCAGTCCATGACGCCGCAGCATCTGCTGACAGGCCTGCCGGCCCTCCTCCAGCAGGCGCTGATAGCGCAGGCTCTCCTTGATAGGACCGGGCGTCACCAGCGAGAGGGCGATCAGCGGCTGCCGATAACCATCCAGCCAGCTGCGCTGGCGGCGAGCCCGCTCATCCTTGGCTGCCAGCAACTGATCGAGCGTAATGCCCGTGTTGGCGCTCGCCTCCATACTGCTTACTCCTTCACCTGGCGAACCAGATCAATCACGCTGCCATCGCGATAACGCACCACACCGACGATGCGATCGGTGAACTCGATGGGCTTGGGCTCGCCAGTCAGCGAGATGGCGCTCTGCCACAAGTCGTGGATATCCACTACCTTGAGGCCGGCCGCCAGCAGCCGCTCACGCACTTCCGGGCGACGCGGGTTCACCGCAATACCGTGGTCGGTTACCAGCACATCGATGCTCTCACCCGGAGTCAGCAGGGTCGTCACGCGCTTGACCACGGTCGGAATCCGGCTGCGCAGCAGCGGAGCCACCACGATGGTGAGGTTGGCCGCGGCCGCCACGTCGCAGTGACCACCGGAGGCGCCACGCATCACCCCGTCCGAGCCGGTAATCACGTTAACGTTGAAATCCACGTCGATTTCGAGCGCACTCAGGATCACCACATCGAGCTGATCACAGCAGGCGGCTTTGCTACCCGGGTTGGCATAAACGTGGGTAGAGATCTCCACGTGGTTCGGGTTCCGCGCCAGCGACGACGCCGCCTGAGCATCGAAGCACTGGGTATCGATCAACTTACCGATCAACCCCTTTTCGTGCAGATCGACCAGACTGCCGGTGATGCCACCCAGTGCAAAACTGGCTTTCACGCCGCTGCGCTTCATCTTCTCTTCCATAAAGCGGGTGCAGGCGGTGGACGCGGCACCAGAGCCGGTCTGCATCGAGAAGCCGTTACGGAAGTAGCCGGAGTGCTCGATCACTTCCGCCGCCTGACGGGCAATCAGCAGCTCACGCGGGTTGCTGGTGACGCGGGCGGCGCCCACGCTGATCTTGGCCGGGTCCCCGACGCTCTCGACCGGCACCACCCAATCCACCTGATCCTGCACCAGGCTGGCCGGCATGTTGGGATAGGGCACGATCTCTTCGGTCAGCAGCACCACATTGCGGGCAAACTGGGCATCGACCATGGCATAGCCGAGCGAGCCGCAGCAGGACTTGCCGTGGCTGCCGTTGGCATTGCCGAACTCGTCGCTGCAAGGCACCCCGAGAAACGCCACATCGATCTTCAGCTCGCCATCTTGCAGCAGCTTGACGCGGCCGCCGTGGGAGTGGATCTGCACCGGCTCTTCCATCAGGCCGTGCGAGATGGCGTCGGCCAGCTTGCCGCGCATGCCGGAGGTGTAGATACGCGTGATGACGCCGTTGCGGATATGCTCGATCAGGGCGTCGTTACAGGTCATCAGGGAGCTGGACGCCAGGGTCAATCCCTTAAAGCCCATCCGGGCCAGCAGTGCGACCACCTGATTGATGACCCGATCCCCTTCGCGAAACGCGTGGTGAAAGGAGATGGTCATGCCATCTTTGAGACCACAGCGCGCGACCGCCTCTTCAATGGAGGCGCACAGCTTGCGGTTGTGCTTCTGCTCCGGGTCAGACAGCCAGGGCGTCATGGTGTGCGCCGTATCGAACGACGTCAGGTGGCGCAGATGGGGGTAGGCAAGATGCAAATATTCAGTCTGGTTACTCATGTCGTGATCCTTGCTTGCAACCATTAGCGACGCACACCGGAGGCGGCAGCGCGCTCCAGTACAACCCGGGCGTGATTGATGATCGGGGCATCGATCATCTTGCCGTTGAGGGAGACCACCCCCAGACCATTGCGCTCACCCTCTTGCGCCGCGTCGATCACCCGGTGGGCGTGATCCACTTCCTGCTGGGTCGGCGCGTAGGCGTTGTGCAGCAGATCGATCTGGCGCGGATTGATGAGGGACTTGCCGTTAAAGCCCATGCGGCGGATCAGTTCGACCTCGCGCAGGAATCCGGCCTCGTCGTTGACGTCTGACCACACCACATCGAAGGCATCGATACCGGCGGCACGGGCGGCGTGCAGCACGGCGCAGCGGGCATAGAACAGCTCGGTGCCATCACCCCGCTCGGTTTGCATGTCCATCACGTAGTCAAAGGCGGCCAGCGCGATACCGATAAGGCGCGGCGAGCTGCGGGCAATCGCCACGGCATTGATCACGCCGATGGCTGACTCAATGGCCGCCATCAGCTTGGTCGAGCCAACCTCACGGCCGCACTCGCGCTCGATGCGCTCAAGGTGAGCTTCGAGCTGATGGATGTCGTCGGGCGAATCGGTCTTGGGCAGACGCACCACATCGACCCCGGCGCGCACCACCGCTTCCAGATCGGCCAGACCGAACGGGGTGCTGAGCGGGTTGATACGTACCACGGTTTCGATGTCGTGGTACATGGGGTGTTGCAGGGCATGGAACACCAGCAGACGGGCCGAGTCCTTCTCGCGCAGGGAGACCGCATCTTCCAGATCGAACATGATCGAATCGGGACGATAGATGAAGGAGTTAGAGAGCATGGCCGCGTTGGCGCCCGGCAGGAACAGCATGCTACGGCGGAGTCGACTCATTTCAGCACCTCCCAATTGATCGCCTGTTCCTCGGCAGCGCGCAGGAGGGCACTTTGCAGACGCGCACGGATGACGCAATCCAGCGCCCCCTTGTCGTCAATGATGATAAGACCGGCATCCACGCCCATCGCATGCAGCGTCTCGTGTACCACCTGGCGGATCTGATCGCCAAACTGCTTGTACACTTCGCTGTGAATCTCTACCTCAAGGGCGCTCCCGTTAGGGGCAACCTTGACCATCAGGTCGCTGGACTCAGCCGTGCCGGCCAGCGCCTCCCTTGTAATCTTCATGCTGTTGTCCTGTTAATCGAATCAGGCCACCTCGGCGCGATAGTGATGCGCGAGATGGACAAAAGTGCTTTCCGGCACGATCTCCCGAATGCGGGAAAATTGCTGGCTCTTGAGCAGACGGCGCACTTCGGAGGCCGAGATGGCCGTGCCACTGGGGCGGCAGTGACGCTCCAACTCCACCACCTGCACGGCGGACACCTGCGGATCGGGCTGTTCGAGCCAGTGGTGCATCGCCTGGTTATAGGCCCGGGTCACCGGACAGAAAGGCTCGCTACCAACGAAGCGGTGGGTGATCCCGAGCGCCGGGGCGAGGTGCTGACGAAACAGCTGCAGGTCAAGCCCGCTCCAGGCTCGCTCCACCAGCCCCTGCTCCTTGAGGAAATAGCCGGGGAAGGTGGCGCGCGAGATGAGGTAGGGCGACCCTTCGTGGACCGTGACATTGCCAAGCCCGGCGACACCGGCCTGCACCATGGCGAGCCGCTCCTGATAAGGGAAAAAGGAGGCCTCTTCCCGCACCACGAACAGGTGCAGCCAGTCGCACTCGCGAGCGGCCTGCTCGGCCAGATAGCGGTGCCCCAGAGTAAAGGGGTTGGCGTTCATCACGATGGCGCCTATCTTGGCGCCAGGACGGCGCTGCCGCGCCAGTTGCCGGCAGTAGCGGGTCAACCCGCACGGGGTGTTTTCCAGCAGCACGGCGGTATCGTCACAACGCGCCAGCAGCCAGAATCCACACTGTTCAAAACGTGCCAGATTGCAGGGCCGGGTACAGAGGAAGAGATGAAAATGGCCCTGTTCGAGGGCCAGATTTTCCACTTCCACCAGCAGCCGGGCGGCGAGGTTTTCACCACGCTCACTCTCGGCGACGGCGACGCACTTGATGACATTGGTAGCCAGACCGGCGCAGCCGACCAGCTCACCATCGCGCTGAGCCATGACAAACAGCCCGATGTCCTCGTCCATTCCCAGCAAGTTGGCAGCCAGGAAAGCGCGAACCCGTGCCCACTGCTGCGGCCATTCTCCGGCGCGCAGCACACTCAGCTCTACATTACCGTTCATCATGATGCGTCGCCTGTCAGCCTCAGTGAGCCGCTGCCATGGCAGCAACACCGGGTGCATCGGCAATCACATTGCACAACTGCCCGATACCTTCGATCTCGACCTCGATGCGATCCCCAGCCTTCATAAACAGCGGCGGGTTACGCTTCTTGCCGACCCCACCCGGCGAACCGGTGATGATCACGTCACCGGCGCTGAGGCGGGTGAAGGTGCTGATGTATTCGATCAGTTCAGACACCTTGTGGATCATGCTGCGGGTGTTGTCTTCCTGCACCATGTTGCCGTTGAGCCAGGTGCGGATGGCCAGTTGGTGCGGATCGGGGATCTCGTCACTGGTGGTCATCCAGGGGCCGAAGGCACCGGTTTGGCGCCAGTTTTTACCAGCGGTAAACCAGGTGTGTTGCCAGTCACGGGCCGAGCCATCCATGTAGCAGCTGTAGCCCGCTACGTGGGAGAGCGCCTGCTCGCGGCTGATGTGTTCGCCATCCTTGCCGATGATCACAGCCAGCTCGCCTTCGTAATCAAACTCGCTGGAGTGACGCGGTTTGAGAACCTGGGAGCGGTGCCCGGTCTGCGAATCGGGGAAACGCACGAACAGGGTCGGGGCCGGGTTGTGTTGATCAAACTCCTTGCGCTTGTCGGCGTAGTTCATGCCAACACAGAGGATCTTGCCGGGGTGTTCAATCACCGGCAGAAAGCTCACCTCATCGAGCGCCAGATCAGCCGGTTGGCTGGCAAGGCTGCGCGCCAGATCCAGAGCATCAGCCGCCAGCAGCGACTTCAGATCGGCAAAGCGGTCACCAAGGCGATTGCCAAGGTCGATGAGCCCCGCCGAGGTCACCATGCCGTAGCTGCGGCGACCTTGATGGAGATAACTCGCAAGTTTCATAACTAATTCCTACTTACTTGAATTACACCAGGAAATTGGCAAGAACCAACAGCGACACCGACACGTTGATGGCGCCGCCGATACGGGTGGCGATCTGTGCGAACGGCATCAGGCTCATACGGTTGCCGGCTGTCAGGATGGCGACGTCACCGGTACCGCCTTGGCCGCTCTGGCAGCAAGAGACGATGGCAACATCGATCGGGTGCATGCCGATCTTCTTACCGACAAAGAAGCCGGTGGTGACCAGCGCAGTCACGGTACTGACGATGACAATCAGGTTTTGTGCGGTGAAGGCATTCACCAGCTCTTGCCACGGGGTGATGGCCACACCAACGGCAAACAGGATGGGATAGGTCACCGAGGTCTGGAAGAACTTGTAGACCACTTGGGAACCTTCCAGAATGCGCGGGGAGACGCCGTGGGTCAGCTTGACCAGAACCGCCATGAACAGCATGCCCACCGGAGCCGGCAGACCGATCAGCTTGTGACCCAGCATGCCCAGCATGTAGAGCAGTACGGCCAGCAGCGCACCGGAGGCGATGGTGGTGACATCTACCTTGCCACTGAAGGCAGCGGTCAGGTTTTCAGTCTTGGAGCCCGGCATCAGTTCGCCTTCACCGGTCAGGTGCGGATAGCGCTTGCCCAATTGGTTGAGGCAGCCGGCAATCACGATGGCAGTCAGGCTGCCCAGCATCACGATCGGCAGTACGCGGCCCAACGCAACCCCTTGATCCATGTGCAGTAGGGCGGCGTAACCGATGGAGAGCGGAATCGCACCTTCACCTACGCCACCAGCCATAATTGGCAGGATCAGGAAGAAGAAGATCTGGAACGGGTCCATCCCCAGCGTGATACCCACGCCCATCCCGACCAGCATGCCAACAACTTCGCCGCACACCATGGGGATGAAGATACGCAGGAAGCCCTGGATCAGGGTGGTGCGGTTCATGCTCATGATACTGCCGACGATGATGCAGCAGATGTAGAGATAGAGGATATTGGTGGACTTGTAGAACTTGGTGGTGGATTCCACGACCACGTCCGGCAGCAGTCCGTAGTAGACCAGGGCAGAGGGGATGAAGGTGGCGCAGATGGCCGCCGCACCCATCTTGCCGACGATCGGCAGACGCTTGCCGAATTCACCGCAAGCAAAGCCAAAGAAGGCCAGGGTCGCTACCATCACCACGATGTCGCTTGGCAGCTTGCCGTTCAGGCAATCGATGGCAATCAAGGCGCCAGCCAGAAGGAACAAGGGCAACGGAATCACCCCGACCTTCCAGGAGTCCATGATCTGCCACCACTTCTCTTTCAGGGTCAGATTCGGTTCACCCGACTTTTCGTAGGGGACCGTGTATGCATTTTCAGATGCGCTCATTTTTTTGACGTCCTATGGTTAGTTGTCACGGCGATACTAAAAAATGGCGGCTGCACAATATGTGATGGAATACCTATTGGCCAAGGAGATTTAATGGAAGGTATGGGTTCTATGGTTTCTATTATTGGAGTGTGATGTTGTTCTTATTTATTTTCGTGGTTTCTATGGTTTTTATTTCCGGCCAGGTTAATAGGTCGTAAATTATCTTAACAATAAGATTCGACCAGCGTCCACAAAAGCTTCGAGCGACGCCGACACGTGCAGAAGATCACAAGTTTCAGGCAAAGCACAGCAAGATACGTGGTAACACTGCTAGAATCCCGCTTCATCCTTTATCTTCCTCTTGCGGTCATGAAACTCTCATTTCGCATCAAACTGTTTATTCATCTGATCGCATTTTTCTCGGTGCTATTTATTGGGCTCGGCACCTATTACTATTTTGATGTCGGACACCAGCTATATCAGGAAATGAGTGAGCGTGCCAGAATTCAGGCCGAAGAGATTTCCATGATTCCTGCTTTACAAAAAGCCGTCGAACAGAAAGACAGCAACAGCATATATTCATTCATGACTGATATTGCCCGGCGCAGTGACGCCAGCTTTATTGTGATTGGTGATAATAACGGAAAACACCTCTTTCATTCGGCCTCGAAAAACCGGATCGGAACCGACCTGGTCGGCGGCGATAATCAGGAAGTGTTGAAGGGTAAAACCATCACCACCATCCGCAAGGGGGGGCTCGGTGTCTCCTTGCGCAGCAAGGCGCCGGTGTTCAGTGCCGATGGCGACGTGATCGGTATCGTCTCGGTCGGCTATCTCACCAGCCATCTCGACCGCATCACCCTGTCCAAAGTGATCGACTTGTTTGTCGCCGCCGTGCTGCTGATGGTGGCCCTCTTTATATTCTCCTGGTTTTTCACTCGTAGTATCAAAAAGCAGATGTTTTCGCTGGAGCCGCGTGAAATCGGCCTGCTGGTGCGCCAGCAGCAGGCATTGATGGAGTCGATCTATGAAGGGGTCATCGCCATTGACGAGCGCTCGCGTATTGCCGTCATTAACCGGGCGGCCAAGCGACTGCTGGGACTGGATACCCCCTCGCGCCTGCTGCGCGGTTTGCCGCTTGAGGATGTGATTGCCCACGTCCCTTTCTTCGAGCCGCAGATGATGCTGGACAAAGATACCCACGACGAGATCTGCGTCTTTAACCAGTTGACCGTCATCGCCAGCCGGGTTCGTATCATGCTGGAAGGACGCCTGCAGGGCTGGGTGATCACCTTTCGCGATCGCAATGATATCGACAGCATGAGCATGCAGCTCAGTCAGGTGAAGCGCTACGTCGACAACCTGCGCATCATGCGTCACGAGCAGCTTAACCGCATGTCGACCCTGGCTGGACTACTGCATATGGGGCACTACGAACAGGCCCTCGATTATATCCATGCCCAGACCGAGCATGCCCAGGAGTTGCTGGATTTCCTGTCGGAGCGCTTTAGCTCCCCAACCCTGCGCGGCCTGCTGCTAGGCAAATGCTCCCGCGCCCAGGAGAAGGGGGTGGCGCTCAGCTTCGATCCTGCCTGCCTGATGGATCGCACTTTTCATACCCTCGATGAAGCGGAGCTCATCTCCATCATCGGCAACCTGCTGGACAATGCCATCGAAGCCACCCAGCGCTCGGAAGGGCCACACGCGCCGGTAGAAGTGCTGATCCGGCTCAATGCCCGTGAACTCATCATCGAAGTGGCCGATCAAGGAGTGGGGATCTTGCCGGAGCTGCGCGACCACATCTTTGAGCCCGGCTTTACCACCAAGCGCAGCGGCGATCACGGCATCGGACTGCATCTGATAGCCAACTATGTCCATCTGGCGGGCGGCATGATTGAAGTGGCCGACAACGACCCGCGTGGCACCATTTTTTCACTTTTTATCCCCGACACCCAGGGCACACCTCGCCCGGTATTCCTGCAGGGAGACACCGACTATGCAACCTGATCTGACCCACGTGCTGATTGTGGAAGACGAAAGCCGCTTGGCCGAGCTTCATGCCGAGCTCATTACCAAGCATCCACGTCTGCAACTGGTGGGGACCGCCGCCAGCCTGGCCAGTGCCCAGGAGCAAATCCGCAGCAAACGCCCCCATTTGATCCTGCTCGATAACTACCTGCCGGATGGCAAGGGGATCTCGCTGATCAACCATCCGCTGCTCAAAGAGTTCGGCTGCTCGGTCATCTTCATCACGGCGGCCAGCGACATGCAGACCTGTAGCCAAGCGATCCGTAACGGCGCGTTTGACTACATCCTCAAGCCGGCCTCGTGGAAACGGCTGAGCTATTCGCTGGAACGTTTCGTGCAGTTTCGCGATCAGCAGCGGGTGTGGAAGGTGGTGGATCAGAAGAACGTGGACTCTCTCTATCAACTGCAGGGTAAGAACTTTCGCCCCGAAACCGGCGCCAAGGGGATCGATGACAACACGCTGCAACGGGTGCAGCGCCTGTTTCTGGAGAACCCGGAGCAGCGCTATAGCGTCGAGGAGGTGGTGGAAGAGAGCGGCCTGAGCAAGACCACGACCCGCCGCTATCTGGAACACGGGGTAGAGAGCGGTTTTCTGCAAGTCGAGCTGCTGTATGGCAAGATTGGCCACCCGCGCCGCCTCTATCGCAAAGCGGATGATGCCGGCAGCGAGCCGCAGCACGCCCACTGACTTTTGCCCGGATAGACAAAAACAAACCCCTCCGGCCGCTAGGCGATCGTGAACTGACCCCATAAAGTTGGACAGTTAAAGATACGGGTTAAATCAAGAAGGCCTGAGTTCGGTACTGCACCGGACTCAGGCCTTTCAATTTT
>NZ_FTMJ01000017.1 GCF_900156095.1 Aeromonas sp. RU39B | reverse complement strand
CATGACCGGCGGTGGCTTCGGCGGCTGCATCGTGGCCCTGCTGCGCCCGGAGAAAGTGGACGAAGTAATTGCTGCGGTCAACGCCGAATACCCGGTCCGCTTTGGTCTGGCCGCCGACTGCTACGTCTGCCACGCCCGAGATGGCGCGGGCAAGGTGTAAAAAAAAAGAGCAGTAGTGCCATCGCACTACTGCCCATCTCTCTCATCGCTCGCATCATGTTGATGCCAGAACTCAAGCCAAAACCTGTCACAACCATCAGATAGACTCGAAAAAAACTCCCTCACACTGACAGTGATCAATACTGTTTGATATCAATCGGTTGATAGTAGACCCACTTTTGATGTCGGGAGTTTGCCTGAGTGAATACACCTCGATGCCGACTGGCCGCGTCCATTGCTGGACGGCTGCGCCTTAAGTTCACTGAAATCCATCCAGCGGCCCTCGCTGCGCTGCAATCTGACATTGCGGCGATCCCGTCGGTGCGCGAAGTGCAGGCCAACGCAGCGGCTCGCTCGCTGGTGGTGCACTATGACGCCAGCACGCCGCAAGCCCTGATGGAGCAGCGCATCGTGTCACTGTGTGGTGGCGCGGATGCCGACCAAGCCAAGCGCGAGCCTGCACCAGTTGTGACCAAACCCACCTCGGCCCTGCGCTCTGCACCACCTGCTGGTCTGCGCCGTAGCCGCGGCCATCGCGCCGCCTGGCGCCGCCGCGCCAATCGTGGCGCCAAGATCACCGCCATGCTGGCCATGCCGCTCTCGATTGCCTTGGTCTATGCCGGCAACAAGCGACTGCATGCCGCCACCGGCTGGCTGGCTGTGGCCGCCATGGCGGTGCACATGGCCATTCACCGCCGTAACACCTTTAAGTAACCCTTTCTGAGCGGCGCCTGTGCCAGCTCACAAGGACGAGGCATGACACACATTGAACAACTGCGGGCCATTACCCGCTATCTTTCCATCGCGCACCATATTCCGGGCCGGATCCGGCTCAAAATGAAGCTCGAAGCGCTCGCCAGCCGCGAGTTTGATGCCATCGGGCAGGTCGGGCAGCTGCGCGCCATGATTGAGAGCATGCCCGGGATCCGGGATCTGCGCGTCAATCCGGCGGCCCTGTCGTGCGTGGTGGAATATGACCAGAGCGAGCTGCCAGCTTCCTTATGGGAGTCGCTTATCAAGGGGGAAGAGTGCGATGCCGTGCATGCCCTGCTCGAGCGCATCGCCCTTCATTACCAGACTTTTGCGCGCGACTCCGAGTGAGCCGCGCTCTGTAAACAAGGAGTATCACCATGATTCCGTTTATTGTTGGCGCCATCGCTGGGGCCTTGGCCGTTCGCACTGTGCAGCGCACTTCTGTGCGCGGCAAACTGCCCGCTATACCGGTGGGCCGCGTCAAAGAGGGGCTGCGCGATGCAACCCTCGCCAGCCTTAACTCTATCGAGCACTCCTCTGCCCGCCTGCGCCAGCGCATTGAGCGCCCGGCACCGGTAGAGAGTGACGCAGTGACACCGGACGTAGCGCCTGCAGCGGTTGCCCCCTCATCAGACGAGCCACAAGCATGACCTTGATTCGCAATGAACTGGCCAACCATTTCGTGCGTGGCGCCGTGGCCAGCGGCCTGTTAAGTGCCCTGCAAAGCAGCGGGAAATCCCAAAAACAAAAACGCAGCCGCGTACTGCGCCATGCCCTCCAAGGTGGCATTGCCGTGGCCGCAGGGCTCGGCGTAGCCAATGCCATTGAGCAGGGTAACCTGCGCCAGGCCGGCTTGCTGCTCGCTGGCGCTGCCTTGGGGATTGCCAGCACTGAAAAATT
This sequence comes from Aeromonas sp. RU39B, assembly GCF_900156095.1. Classification (GTDB taxonomy): domain Bacteria; phylum Pseudomonadota; class Gammaproteobacteria; order Enterobacterales; family Aeromonadaceae; genus Aeromonas. The sequence goes on along the minus strand of NZ_FTMJ01000017.1, from coordinate 72,136 downwards.
ACTCGCTAACGTGAAGGAGAAAAAATAATGGGCAAAAAGAACAAGAAGGCCAAAAAACTGCTCAAGCAACAGGCCGCGCAAGGTATCAACAACGGTGCCACCAACGGGTTCGCCCAAGGCTGGCTTGGCAAGCTGCAGGCCAACCCGACCAACCAGCTGCTGCTCGGCGCCGCGCTTGGCGCAGCCGCTGCGTATGTGCTGAGCAACGACGAGATGCGTGAGAAGATTGTCCGCTCTGCCGTGCGTCTGTATAGCGACGTCGCTGGCGGCGTGGCCGAGCTCAAGGAGCAGGTCGCCGACATGCAGGCCGAGCTGCAATCCCAAGCTGGCGTGAGTCATGAGTGAGAGCGGCATGATGCTGGCCAGCCTGCATCCGGTGCATCACTGCCCGGGGCGAGTTCGCTGGCGTTATCAGCCGGGCCGTGCGGCGCTCGATGAAGCGGCGTTGATGCTTGCCATTCGCGAGCTGGCAGGCGTCAATTCGGTGCGCTTGAACCGCCGCGCCTGCTCGCTGATTGTCGAGTTTGATGAGCAAGTACTTGATGCGCTGCAGCTTGGCGAGCGTATTTTGGCGCTCAATCCAGCGCCGCGCTCCCATGCACCGCTTGCGTCCGAGCCAGCCACCAGCCGCACCCGGCTGGCTGCTAACGTGGCCGCCATGCTTGGGGTAAATCTGCTGCCGATACCGCTGCGCTTGCCGCTTTCGTTGCTGATGACGCTGCCGGTACTGCGCCACGGCGTGGGCGAGCTCACCACGCGTGGTCTCACCTCGCACGTGCTTGAAGCGATGGCCGTTTCCATCTCGCTGGCCAGCCGTGACTATCTGGCGGCCAATACCACCGCCTTTATGCTCGAGCTCGGCGAATATCTGGAAGATTCCATCTCGCGGCGCTCTGACGACATGCTGCGCGATCTGCTCAAACCCTCCAGTGACGAGATCTGGGTTGAGCGCGATGGCGTCGAAGTGCAAGTGCCCGCCAGCGAGGTGGCGGTGGGTGATACGGTAATCGTCGGCACCGGCATGGTGGTGCCGGTTGATGGCACCGTGCTCGGCGGCGAGGCGTTCGTCAACGAAGCCTCGATGACCGGCGAGAGCCGCGCCGTCGCCAAACAGCGCGGCGACGCCGTGCTCTCCGGCACCGTGCTTGAAGATGGCCGCATCCGCATCTATGCCGAACATGTGGGACAGCGCACCGCAGCTGCCCGCATCGCCGACTATGTGCAGCAATCCCTCACCGCCAAGAGCGAGGTGCAACTGCAAGCCTCGCAACTGGCCGATCAGCTGGTGCCGCGCGTACTCGGGCTGGCCACCGGCGCCTTCCTGCTCACCGGTGATGGAAGGCGCAGTGCCGCCGTGTTGCAAGCTGACTACTCTTGCGCGCTTAAGCTCGCCACCCCGGTTGCCTTCAAGTCAGCCATGTATGCCGCTGGCAAGGCGGGGATCCTGATCAAAGGCGCCACCGCACTCGAGCGGCTGGCCGAAGCGGATACCTTCATCTTTGACAAGACCGGCACCCTGACCAACGGCGATCTGGTGGTGACCGATTCGGTCACCTTCGACAATGCCTACAGCGCCGATGATCTTATCTGCCTCGCCGCCTCGGTGGAGGAGCACTACTTCCATCCACTGGCGATTGCCGTGGTAGAGGCCTCACGCAGCATCAAGGGCCGTCACTTTGACCACACCGAGGTGGAGTTTATCGTAGCGCACGGCGTAGCCAGCGAAATCGATGGCAAGCGCATCGTGGTGGGATCGCGTCACTTCGTCGAAGAGGATGAGGGCATCGATATCAGCCGCCATCAGGCCGCGCTGCATCAGCTCTATCTCGAGGGCAAGACGCTGCTCTACATCGGTTACGGTGGCAACCTCATCGGGGTGATAGCACTGCGCGATACGGTGCGCCACGAAAGTGCCGCGACCCTGGCGCGCCTGCGGGCCAGTGGGGTGAAGCGTATTTTGCTGCTGACCGGCGATCACCACGACCGAGCCATGGAGCTGGCCGAGCAACTGGGTATCGACGAGGTGTTTGCCCAACTGCTGCCCGAGGACAAAGCCAGCATCATTGAGGAGCTGACCGCCCAAGGTGCCCGTATCGCTTTTGTCGGTGATGGCATCAACGATGCCCCTGCGCTAGCCGGCGCCCATGTGGGCATTGCCATGCAGCGCGGCGCCGACATTGCCCGCATCTCGGCCGATATTGCCCTGCTCAAGGACGATATCAGTGCGGTGGCGCAGGCCCGCGAGCTCTCGTGCTCCGCCATGTCGCTGATCCATGACAACTACCGTCTGACCCTTGGCGCCAATACGGCCATCCTGGGCGCGGCAGCCGTGGGACTATTAAGCCCCATCGCCGCCTCAGTCCTGCATAACGGCACCACCATCGGTATTTTGCTCAACGCCCTGCGCGGTCGCCAGGCTTGAGCCACGCGGACAGAGCGGGCTATACCGCAGGGTGTAGCCCGTTTTTTGCCCTCGCCCGGCCTTAACAGTGACTCGACGCGTTATTCATGGACGCTGCAGCCACCTTTTGCTATTTCTAATCACCCCGTCTGAACACGCCTGCATAGACCGCTGTACTTGTGTCAGTGATCTGGCCAACACGCGCAGAGCCGGGAACCTTTACCACTACTGACGCTCTACATAATCATGTCATCGCGTTTATCTGTTTAAGCCGGAGTACGTTCTTCTTATGTTTCGCTCTTTCTTTCTGGACCGCCGCTGGGTTCACTGGTCCATTCTGGGCACGCTGCTCATTCTTGCGACCAACTGGTATAAGGTGCAGCTCGATGTCTCCATCAACGAGTGGTTTGGCAGTTTCTACAACACCATTCAGCAAGCCCTGACCCAACCGCATAGCGTCGATCAGTTTGAACTGATTCGCCAGCTGGGCTCGTTTGCCAAGATTGCCGCTATCTATGTGATTGTGGCTATCTTGCTCGACTTTTTTGTTCGTCATTACGTGTTTCGCTGGCGTAGCGCCATGCACGCCTACTACTGCCAGCATTGGGCCCGCCTGCGCCACATTGAAGGGGCGTCACAGCGGATCCAGGAAGACACCATGCGCTTTGCCCGCATCATGGAAGATCTGGGCGTGTCGCTGATGGAGTCGGTGATGACGCTGATTGCCTTCCTGCCGCTCTTGTGGGGCTTAAGTCATCACATCAAGGAGGTGCCGCTGATTGGCCAGGTGGATCACGTGCTGATCTACGTTGCGATTATCTCGGCAATTGGCGGCACCGTGCTGCTCGCCGTCGTTGGCATCAAACTGCCGGGGCTGGAGTTTAACAACCAGAAAGCCGAAGCGGCGCTGCGCAAAGAGCTGGTGCTGGGGGAAGACAATCCGCAGCGGGCCTCACCGCCGAGTCTGGCCGAGCTGTTTACCCATGTGCGGCGCAACTACATCGTGATGTATCGCCACTATCTCTACTTCAACCTGGCCAAATGGTCCTATTTACAATTTTCGGTGATCCTGCCCTACGTGGTGTTGGCCCCGACCATTGTCAGCGGCGCCATCACCCTCGGTATTTTGCAGCAGATCCAGCGCTCGTTCGGCCGGGTCTCCGACTCGCTGCAATATCTGGTCAACAGCTGGTCGTCGATTGTCGAGATGTTGTCGGTGTACAAGCGCCTGAAGGCCTTCGAGCAAAACATTAAACACCAGCCCGAGCTGGCAACGAGTGATGTGCAAAGCGAGCTGGATTAACTTCCAAGACGAGCCAATAGACCATAAAGCAAGGGCCAACCGCGTGGTTGGCCCTTGTTGTTTGTCTCATCGACTCATCATGAGTCACCGGGATTTAGTAGGTGTAGTTTACACCCAGCCACACCGAGCGTCCGGTGCGATAGGTGATCGTGGAGCTGGTGCTCTCAACGCGCGGAATGGCATTCAGCAAGTTGGTCACCTTCACATCCACACTGGCTGACTGGTTCTGCTGCTTGAAGAAGGTGTAGCGCGAGTTGAGGTTCACCGTGACCAGCGAGGGCAAGGTCACCTGCTCGTACACATCGTAATCGGTGCCATCTACCGTGATGGTTTCACCACTGTCTCCCAGATACTGGTAGTGGCCGCGATAATTCCAACGCAGGCTGGTCATAAAGCGCTCCGTCCAGTTGGATGTCACACCGATGGAGGCTTTGAGCGGCGCGGCAAAGTTGCTGCGCGCACTGACATCGGCCAGTTCATCGGTGTTAAGCAGCTGCCCCTGGTAATAGACCAGATCTTCCGGATCATCCCAGTCAAAGTAGTTGTTGGCAGTGCCATAGGTCTTGGTTTTCGACCAGAGCACATTGGCATTAAAGCTGTGGATTTGATAACGCCCATCCCACTCCAGTGACAATCCCTGATAGTCACTGCTCCCGTTGTTGGTCAGGTTATACACAGTGGTCGTGGTGGTTCTGCCAGTTACAGTGGTGTAGCTCTCATCACTCTGCTCGCCGTTAGAGAAACCATCACGGTTCTGTCGATACACCCCCTTGATACGGAAGTGACCGTTCAGCGGCATCGGCACCGTGATAGCGGCCGTCAACTCGTCGCTGTAGGGCGTATCCAGATCGCCTTGACTGTAGTCAGTAGATCGAGCACTCGAATAAGCCGCCCAGTTACCGATGGCCCCGGTGCTGGCACTGACGGTACGGCGGTAAATGACGGAGTCCGGATATTGCGAGCGGATAGCATAGCCAACCATATTGGCGGCGTAATAGCGATTCGCCCCCATGGTCAGGAAGGTGTCTGGCAAAAACTCCCAGTTAGTGGTCAGACGCGGCGCCAGGTTGTAGTTATCCATGAAATCGTCGTGACTGAGACGGGTGCCGGCGCGCACATCCCAATCCCCGAACTCACGGAAATACTCCAGCCAGTGCGCCTGACTGAACAGCATGACATGGGCATCATACGCCTGATAGTAGGTGTATTGGCGCAGCGCCACGTCATCGCGACAGGCCGTATCACCGCTGGTGCACTGTGCCGTCACGCCACTGTTCATCACGGTGCCAAGGCTATAGGCGTAGTAATCTTCAGGGCGCACCTTGCGGGCATCGGTCCAGCGCAATTCGGAGCCAAAGCTGATGTCACCGCCCAGCAGCGGCTGGCTGACATTGAACTCATACACCGTGTCCTGCTGCTTCTGGTCCAGATCGCCATGACCCCCTTCTGCACAGTTGGTGCTGTCGCACCAGTCCACCGAGGCGGCTTTCGAGGGCCAGCTGTAGCGATAACCATCCCATTCGCGGCTGGCATCAGAGAACTGGTAGGAGACCTTTTGTTGCCAGGTGCGAGCGCCACTGGTGCCATTGAGGGCGATATACGAGGACAAGCCATCAGAGTGCGTGATGCTTTCGCTATTGATGCTGTCATCCGGCTGATATTCACTGCCATAAGGGCTGTAAATAACCTGAGCTTCCAGATTGAGATCCGGAGAATATTCGTACAACGCCTTAAGCAGATAATTACTCGAGGTGTCACCGTTATCGTACTCACGTGAACCGTAATTTTCGCTCATCTGATATTTCACATCAGAGCCGGAGCGGGTCACCGAGGCCAGTACAAACAGCTTGTCAGTCAGCGGTAAATCAAACGAGATGGAAGACTGATATTTGTTGAAATCGGGGGGCGTCTTGGTCGTTTCACCATTGCCTTGCTTGTGATAACTGACCATATTGTCATTTTGATAACCCGCTGAGGCTCGGAAACCAAATTTCTTGGCAGGTTGGCGTAGTTTGTAATTCACCACCCCGCCGATGAAATTGCCATAACGTGCCGACACATTGGAATCGAACACATCCACACTGCCAATCAGACTTGGATCAACATACAGAGTTTGGGAAGTCTGCCCACCCACTTCGTTGAAATCGTCACGAGTGGTCGAGGTCACATCCATAATGCTGGTGGCCGACACCCCATCGATCATGATGTTGTTGTCGTAGTAGTTCCCGCCGGAAATGGAGAAGTCAGACGGACGAATTGACTGGACATCTTCGGCCTCACCCGACTGACGATCAATGTCCATCTGCACAAACGGCAAGCTCTCCAGCAACCCGGTGGTGTCCGTGCCCCCTTCGCGCCCCTCTTCCACTGTCTGCTGGCTGATCACACTGCGGCCGCTATCGACCGGGTCGAAACTCTCATAGCTGTTGGCAGCAGGCTCGGTGGTGTCGGTTTGGGTGGCGCCACTGGCCGCAACGGCCATCTCACCTAAATTGACCGCACTCTCTTCGGCCTGGGCAAATAACGACACCAGGCCCAGGCTGGTCGCCAAAAGGGTCTTTTTCATCTCATCCTCTGTATTTCTTATATGCCTGGCTCGCATCACTGCAGCAAATAAGCACTCTTTTTGTCCGAATGACCGGAACCACGGTGCAAGTGCGTGGATATTATTGCCAATGAGATATATTATCAATCGCACTTTTATTGCCAGTGCTGACAATGTTGAACGAGGATGTAATGACAACAAGAACAATAATAAAGTCGGGAGCCAAAGGATTCCTGTTATTTGGCGTGATCACCACGCAGCTTCTTTCCCCCCTATATGCAGCAGAGAAAAACGATTTCCAATGGCCACAGCCTAGCTGGACGCCGCAAATTATCAGTGAGCAACTCGATAACGGATTTCGTTATTTCGTCTACGACAGCGACAAGTCCAATGAACCGTTTAATCTGCGGCTGATCGTCAAGGCCGGTGCCATTGATGAAGAGAATCAGCGCGGCATTGCCCATGCGCTCGAGCACATGGTGTTCCGCAAAACGGCGCAGCATCCGGAAACCATTCACCGCTATTTGCAGCAGATTGGCTGGAAGACCGGCTTAGAGGTCAACGCCATGACCTCCATGAGCGAAACCCAATACATGATTCGCACCCGTCCCCACGATTCGCTGGATGTGGCTGGCGCGGTGACACTGCTCTCTGAACTGGCGCTGCACGCCCGTATCGAGCAATCGGAGTGGCAGCAAGAGCGCAAGATTGTGCTTGAAGAGATGCGGCAAAAAGATGGCTTGGCCAAGCGCATCAACGATAAGAAACGCTCAATTGCCCGCCACGATTCACGCTACGCCGACCGCTCCACCATAGGTAGCCGCGAGGATCTGCTCAAATCCGACGCATCGACCTTACGCGCCTTCTATCACCACTTCTACCAGCCGGCCAACATGGTGCTGGTCGCCTCGGGGAACGTGGATGTGGCCGCATTGCGTCAGGCGGTCAAACGCACCTTCGGCGCCGTGCCCAATCGCGAGCCCATTGTGCGCCCCTATCTGACTCTGCCGCTTAAACCGCAGTTGACTATCCGGACCATTCAGGAGCCGCAAGGCACCTCCAGCCAAGTCGCCTTGGGGCTACGCAGTGCGTTGCCACCACTCGATACACTGGCGGGAAAAAAAGCCTCCTTTGAGAATTATTTCTTGAGAAACCTGCTTAAAAACCAGATCAAGGTAGGCGCCGAAGCGCTGCCCGATGGAATTAGCAGCATCAATGCCGTACTCGATGAGCCTACCGAACAACGCCTCACCTTGGCGGTATCGGCCAAGACCCTGGATCATCGCGCCGGATTGCAGTTGATCCTCGAGCAGCTTGAGCGCCTGCGTCGAAGCGGGTTTGATCAGCAGGCGTTCAATGCGCTCAAAGAACAAGCTCGCGCGTCGCTGGCACGCAACGAAGAGCAAGTGGCCGGACGTGATTTTGCCAAATGGGAAGACAAGATCACCGAAGCCGTGCTTAAAGGCAGCGTGATTGAAGCGCCCGAGATCTATGAAAAGCGCACAACACAATGGCTCAACGAATTGACGGTGGCGGATCTCAACCTGCGTCTGCAGCAATTGCTGGCCGCCCCCGATCGGTTTATCTACTTCCAAAGACCGGGCACGCAACACAGCGCCTTGCCAGATGAACGTGACATCAAGCAGATGATGGATGCGGTGCACACACAGCCGCTTCCCCTTCGTCATGCCCCTGTCAGCGCGCCCACGCAGCAGCAACCGGTCAAACACGCCGTGAAAGCCCCCCGCCTGCCCGAGCCGCAGTCAGTGCGCCAGGGCGCCATCGTCAATACCCACCGCTTTGCGGCGCAACCGGTTATCCAGTGGCAACTTTCAAACGGCGATCGGGTGGTTTGGCTTAAGCGCAAGACCGCCAATGGCCAGCTGTTTTTGCGGGCCATCTCAAACGGCGGTTTCGACAATGATCGCTACCCGTCGGTGGTAAGCCAAAGCGCGGTTCAGATCTGGCAGCAAAGCGGTTTTGCCTTCTGGCGCAAGGAGCAAAACGATGCCTACCTTGCCAGCAAAACGCCGCACTGGAAGTGGGAGCTCAAAGCCCACATGCTTGATCTCGCCGCCATGGCCAACCCGGCGCAGTTGCCAGACCTGCTGCGCGAATACGTCACCTATCGCCAAGACGGCCAGATCCGCAGCGATGTCCTTGCTGCCGTGCGCCAAGACATCGAACAGGGGCTCTCGCAACAGCCAAGCGATTTGACCCGGGTGTGGAATGCTCTTGCCTCGGTCAAGAACAATAGCCAGCCAGCGGCCATGCCCACCTTGGGTGAGCTGCGCCAAGCGGCGCGCGATCATCTGGCCGCGCCGGTGACACTCTACGTGGTCGGTGAGATGGATGAGCGGCAACTGGCCACCCAGGTCACCCGCTATCTGGCCTCACAACCACGTCAGGCAAGCCTGAGTGCATCGCCCAATCCAGGCGCCATGGCCGGAGTGCGCGAGATGCACCTGCCCTATAACCAGGAGAACGTAGCAACCGTCCGGGTTGAAGCCCGCACGCCGATGCGCTGGACGCCGGAGCAGGCGTTTGTGGTCTCCAGCCTCAATCCGCTGATCCAGTCAGCGCTCAAAGAGGAGCTGCGCCTCAAGCTTAGCGGCGTCTACAGCATTGCCTTTGAGATGAATCTGGACATCAGCAGCAATGACGTGGTCTCGACCCTCTCTTTTAGCTGCGATCCGATACGTGCCGATGAGCTGCATCGCGCAGCCCTTGATGTGCTCTCTCGTCTAGCGCAAAGCCTGACTCCGGGTGCGATCAAACACCTTCAAGAGGACGTGAACTATGCCGAGAGCACGCGCCAAAAAGATGATAACAGCATGCTGCATCGTCTGATTTTAAGCGATCGCGCCTATGGCGACCCTCGCTATCTAGAGCACCAATCGACGCTACCCAAACGCATCAATCAGGCCGAGCTGGAGCGCACCATTCGCGCCATCTTCCCCCAGCCTAACCGGGCTAGCCTCATCACCCTGCCTCGCGGCCACCTTGTCACGGAGTCCTGACTGTCATGTTTCGATCCTTTTTTCTCGACCGACGCTGGATGCTCTGGTCGGTGGCAGGCAGCCTCCTGATCCTGGCAACCACCTGGTTCAAGGTGCAGCTCGACGTGGCGGTTAATAGCTGGTTTGGCGAATTCTACAACCTGATTCAACAGGCGCTGAGCCGCCCGCACGCTATCAAACAAGAGGCGTTGATTGGCCAGCTATGGAGCTTTGCCAAGATCTCGGCAGTGTTTGTGTTAGTCGCCATCCTGCTCGAATTTTTTATCAGTCACTACGTGTTTCGCTGGCGCAGCGCGATGCATGACTACTACTGCCAGCACTGGCATAAAGTGCGTCATATCGAAGGGGCTGCCCAGCGGGTGCAAGAAGACACCATGCGCTTTGCCCGCATCCTTGAGACACTCGGCGTCTCGTTGCTGCGCTCACTGATGACCCTGCTCGCCTTCTTGCCGCTGTTGTGGGGCTTGAGCAGCCACGTGCGCGAGGTGCCGCTGCTGGGCGAGGTCAACCATGTGCTGATCTACGTGGCTATTCTCTCTGCGTTGTTTGGCACCTTGCTGCTGGCACTGGTCGGGGTCAAGCTACCTGGGCTTGAATTTAACAACCAGAAAGCCGAGGCGGCGCTGCGCAAAGAGCTGGTGCTGGGTGAAGATGACGAGGCGCGGGCCACGCCGCCATCGCTGAGCGAGCTGTTTGGTCACGTCCGGCGCAACTACATCGTGATGTATCGCCACTATCTTTACTTCAATCTGGCCAAGTGGTCCTATCTGCAGTTCTCCAGCATCCTGCCCTATGTGGTGATGGCGCCGACAATTGTCAGCGGCGCGATTACCCTTGGCATCTTGCAGCAGATCCAGCGCGCCTTTGGTCGGGTCGCCGGCTCGCTCGAGTTTCTGGTCAACAGCTGGTCCACCATCGTCGAGCTGATGTCGGTCTACAAACGCCTGCGCGCCTTTGAGCTTGAGATTGAACGAGCGCCCGACGTGCAAGACCACCGCGAGCAGGAGTGGCAAGGTGATGTGGCCTAGGATGCAGCGTGCCGGTGTGCCACACCCTGATGAGCGCTTCCGGCAGGCAGTCAGCCTGCTGGCGGCGCTCGCCCTGCACGGCGCACTCTGGTGGGGCGTCACAACCCACTGGCCCAGCGCACCGGAGGCTCAACCACTGCGCCATGAAGTGCGCATCAGTCTGGGGCTGAAAACCGCATCGGCAGGTAGCAGGCAAAGCCAGAAGGCGCAGCGCGAGCAGCCCAAGCGCACCGAGCAAGTGGTCAAGAAAACCCCGCCCGAGCCACAAAAACTGGCGGTGACCCGTCCGGTCAAAAAACAGGTGGCGCTGAAAAAACCCGAGAAAAAAGTGGAGCAGCCCAAACCGGTCAAGCCTGTCGCGCAAGCGCCGCAGCCGCCAAAACCGGCGCGCGCCGCGCAAAAAGAGGGGCAAAGCGGGGTACAGGGGGGCGATCTCTCCCCGGTCAAAGCCAAAGAGACCGGCCAGCATCAGCAGTCTGGCGGCGCCAAGAGCAGCGATCTGCACGATCTGGCGGTGCGCGAGCATCTGCTCTCGAAAAAGCGCAATCCCAGAGTGCTGGGACGGGTGCGCGACGGCGCGGTGGAAGTGACCTTTACCATCGACCGCAGCGGTCAGGTATTGCGCCACGCGCTGGCCAAAAGCTCGGGCGTCAGCCAGTTCGATCGTGAAGCCATCAAGCTGGTGGCCCTTGCCGCCCCCTACCCCAAGGCGCCAGCCGATGTGCACTGGCAGCAGCGCGATTACCGCATCACCATCCGCTACGCCATTCGTTAGCTCACCCATAAAACCAAGCCCGGCGAATGCCGGGCTCATTTTTATCATCCATTGAACCGTCACACTGAGTGTGCAACACCATTACGTCTAGTGCGCGGCACCGCCGGAGGCCTTGCCACCAAATGGCGGCCGGGTGGTCAGAAACACCAGCGGCGCCAACAGCACGAACATCCACATCAGCAAGGTGAACAGATCCAGCGCCGACATCATGTACGACTGCTGGGTAATGATCCCGTTGATGCTGAGCAAGGCGCTACCATCACCGCCGGTATAGGCACTGGCCAGCGGGTTGTAGGGGTTCACCTGCTCGCTTAAGTTAGCGTGATGAATGCTGGCGTTGTGCGCCCAGTACCAGGTAGTCAGCGACGAGGAGAAGCTGGCGCCCAGAGTCCGCACAAACGTAGACAACGACGCCGCATCCGCAATCGCCGGGCCGGACAGATCCGAGAGCAGAATGGTGGTGAGCGGCATAAAGAACAGCGACACCCCCAGCCCCATCAAAAACTGCACCGCCGCCACATGAGGGAAATCGACCTCCATGTTGAAGTGCGAGCGCAGCAAACAGGTGAGGCTGATGACCAAAAATGCCCCGGCCCCCAGTTTGCGCATGTCGATGCGTGTACCAATACGCCCCAGCACCGGCGACATAAACAGCGGAATCACCCCCATCGGCGCCGCCGCCAGCCCGGCCCACACCGAGGTGTAGTCCATCTGGCTTTGCAACCACTGCGGCAGGATCAGGTTGATGGCGAAAAAGCCCGCATAACCCAAGGTCAACAGCGTGGTGCCGATGCAGAAATTGCGATTGGCAAACAGGCGCAGGTTGATGATCGGGTGATCATCGGTCAGCTCCCAAATCACCAGGAACACCAGCGCAATGGCCGCGAAAATCGACCCGCCAATGATCCAGGGGTTGCTGAACCAGTCCAGATCGTTGCCCTTATCGAGCACCAGCTGCAGCACGCCAACCCCTAAGGTCAGCGCGGTAAAACCGATGACATCGAGGCGTGAGTGACTCGGCGCATGGGGGCGCTCTTTGAGCTGGCTGCGCACCACCATGATGGTGAAGATGCCGATCGGAATATTGATAAAGAAGATCCAGGGCCAGCTGTAGTCATAGGTCAGCCAGCCACCGAGGATGGGGCCAACAATCGGCCCCACCACCGCCACCATCCCCAGCAAAGAGAGCGCCATGGCGCGCCGCTGGGGCGGGAAGATCGACATCATCAGCACCTGGCTCATGGGAAACAGCGGCGCAGCCGCCAACCCCTGCAGGGCGCGAAACAGCACCAGCTCTTCAATCGAGCTGGAGGCCCCGCACAAAAACGAGGTGAGGATAAAACAGGCCAGCGCCCAGACATACAGACGCACCTCCCCCACCCGGCGGCTCAGCCAGGCGGTGATCGGCAGGCCAATCGCGTTGGCAACCGTGAAGGAGGTAATCACCCAGGTTCCCTGGTTCAGGCTCACGCCCATGTTGCCCGAGATAGTCGGCAGCGACACGTTGGCGATGGTGCTGTCGAGCACCTGCATGAACACCCCGAGCGAGATGGCAAAGGTGCACAGCGCCAGATTACGGGGCTGGAATCCTTGTTGCTGACTCATAAGATCAACCTTTACTGCTTGGCATACAGCGCGCTGCTGCCCTTGTCACTCTCGGCGATGATCTCGTTGATCAGCGCGTCGATGCTGTCATCCTGACGGGTGTAGACATCGGTCTCGTAACGGGCTTGGGTCGGCGTGGTATCGGCCAGCAACTTGCCGTCGGTATCACGCGTGTCCACGGTCACGGTCATGGAGAGACCGATACGCAGCGGGTGCTTGGCCAGCTCTTTCTCATCGAGCTGAATGCGAACCGGCAGGCGTTGTACCACCTTGATCCAGTTGCCGGTGGCGTTTTGTGCCGGCAGCAGGGAGAAGGCGCTACCGGTACCGATACCCAGGCTTTCTACCTTGCCGTGGTACTCCACCTTGTCACCGTACAGATCGGCGACCAGCGTGGCCTGTTGGCCGATGCGCATTTCACGCAGCTGGGTCTCCTTGAAGTTGGCATCCACCCACACCCCTTGCAGCGGCACGACCGCCATCATGGTGGCTCCCGGCGTGACGCGCTGACCGACCTGGGCGTTACGACGGGCCACATAACCGGATACCGGCGCCACCAGACTGGTACGGGTCTTGTCGAGATAGGCCTGACGCAGCTTGGCAATGGCAGTTTTCACCAGCGGGTGGGTTTCTACTGTGGTGTTGACCACCAGCGCTTGTTGGGCACCAAGTTGCTGACGGGCGGCCAGCAGCGCCTTTTCAGCGGCGTTGACCATGTCTTGTGCGTGGCTCAGCTCTTCTTGGGAGAGACCACCGGCCTTGACCATGTTCTGACGACGGGCAAGGTCAGCCTGGGCTTTGCCCAGCGCGACTTTCTGCTCGGCCACCACCGCCTTGGCCTGCTCGGTATTGGTAAACATCGAGCGCACCTGACGCACGACCTGACCCAGATTGGCCTGAGCGTTGTCAAAGGCGATGTCCGCATCGCTGTTGTCAAAATGGACCATCTCCTGGCCCTTGCTGACGAAATCGCCATCATCAGCAAAGATACGGGTCACCGTGCCCGGGATTTCCGGGGTGATCTGCACCAGGTTGCCATTGACGTAGGCATCATCGGTCTCTTCTGTACCGGCCACCATGGTGTAGTACCAACCGGTGGCGCCGACACCGGCAATAACCAGTGCCGAGAAGAAAATCATCAGGCTCTTCTTGCGCTGGGCGGACTTGGCAGAAGCGTTCGGTTGGGTTGTTGTCTGGCTCATAATAGTTTCCGAATTAACCACGCTGATGTTCGTTATTGCTAGGCAGCGAGAATCCGCCACCCAGAGATTGAATAAGCTGCACCTTGGCATCCTGCTGCTGCGCTTGCAGGTTGCTGGCGACCGATTCCGCTTGCAGCAGTTGCTGCTCGGCCATCAGGACTTCAAGCTGGCTGCCCATCCCGGCCTGATAGCGGTTCTCGGTGATCTGATAGCTGTGCTCAGCCAGTTGGACGCTCTGGTTGGCATCGTCAATCTGACCGGCGATCGATTTAAGGATCAGCACCTTGTCGTTGACCTCTTCGAGGGACTTGACCAGGGTCTGGTTGTACTGGGCCACAGCCAGATCGTAATCCGCCGTTTTGCTCTTAAGATTCGCTTTAAGCTCGCTCTGATAAAGCGGCAGCGACAAGGCCGGGCCGACACTGCCGTACTGACTGGTGGCACCAAAGAAGCTGTCACCAACCAGCGATTTCACGCCAGCCGCGGCCGACAGATTGAGGTTGGGGTAAAACTCGGTCTTGGCCGAGGCGATCTCTTTATTTGCCGCTTCCACCCGCCACTTGGCCGCTACGATATCGGGGCGATGGCTCAACAGTTCAGCCGGCAGGTTGCCAGGCAGGGCCAGTGACGCATCGAGGGTCAGGGTCGGGCGGGCAATCGTCAGCGCGCGATCCGGGCCGGCACCGAGCAAGGCTGCCAGGGTGTTTTTGAACTGCTCGACACTTAAGCTGCGCTGCTTGAGCACCTGACGGGCCGACGCTTCGGCGCTTTGCGCAGTGTAGAGGCGGTCTTCCGAGGTCAGGCCGTTTTGCAGCAGACGCTCGGTGATAGAGGCCATGTTACCGGTGCGCTCCAGATCCTTTTTCGCCAGATCTTCCATCACATAGGCATTAGCCAGCTGCACATAGGTGCGCACTATGCTGCCAGTCAGCAGAATATCGGCGGCGCGGCGATCCACTTCGGCGGCCTTGGCGTTGTTTACGCTCGCTTCCCAGGCGGCACGCTTGCCACCCCACAGATCGAAGCTGTAGTTAAACGACAGGCCGAGATTGCGTTCGGTGCCGTAGACATGGCCAACCCCACGGTAGTCATCGAGCTTGGAGAGCCGCACTCGGGTCAGGCCGGCATTGGCGCCGAGCACCGGCTCAAGCAGGGCATCGCTGGCGTCGACACCGGCTTCGGCCTGGGCCAGCCGGGCATTGGCCAGCTGCAAGTCGGGGTTACTCTTGAGCGCCTCGGTAATCAGCGCATTGAGTTGGGTGTCGTGAAAACCGGACCACCACTGCTCATTGGGCCAGGCGGCCGCAGAGAGGTGAGAGAAGGATTGACCACTGGCCAGCTCGGTCATGGTCCCCGGCTGGTTGTGCGCCCGGATATTATCGGGGGCGGCACACCCTGCCAGAAGCAGGCTACCGGCAACCGCCGAAAGGAGAAAAATTCCACTACGCATGTGTCTCATCTGTCCTGTTAATTATCTGTTTCACTGTGATTGAGCGCAGCTTGAGCGGCGTGCTGGCAGTGGTGCGGGCCGCTAGCCCCTATCAACACTTTGCGTAGCAACTGCTTGAGCATGGCAAATTCATCGGGCTCGAGCCCGCGGGTCAGCTCGGCAAGGGCGTTTTGGGCCAGCGGCATCGACTGGCGCATGATGGCGTAGCCCTCGTCGGTGAGATCAATCAAGGTGGCCCGGCGATCTTCCGGTGACGGAATGCGCACCGTCAGCCCTTTTTTCTCAAGGCGATCGAGCATCCGGGTCACGGTGCTGGCATCGACCCCGAGGTAGTGGCCGATGTCACAGCCACGCGATTGGCCGCGATAGGCGATCATGAACAACACCTTGGCTTGAGCAGCCGTGATGCCCTGCGGGGCGAGGTGCTGATCGAGCAAGCGATCCTTGATCAGGTTGGTCTGCCCAAGCAGATAACCAATGCTTTCGGTCGGATCAATCAGAGGGAGGGACGTTTGCGTAGTCATCTTTTGCCTAATCATTAATTGACTATGCAAGTATTCTGCTCCTGCTCCTCACCAAGATCAATACGAATGTGATCTTTCTCTCACTTGGTTGTCGCAATAAAACCACCTGGTAACCTGTGACGGAAAAGAACCATCGGCGATCACCGATCGTGATATCAAAATTCGTGATAACGCCAATCAGAAATCAGCATTAGCCCCCGCCCTCCGACCTTTGCATGATGGCCCCCATCGCTAACCCCCACTGTCGGAGTATGACCATGATCAATACCGCTAAAATCCTGATAATCCTCACCTCTCACGCCACCTTGGGCAGCAGTGGGCAACCCACCGGCCTGTGGCTCGAAGAGTTCACCACCCCCTACTACGCCTTTATGGATGCCGGTGTGAAGGTGGATGTGGCCTCGGTGGCCGGCAATGTGGTGCCGGTGGATCCCCACTCCATCAAAGCGCAAGGACAAAACCCGGCCAGCGTCGAGCGCTACTTGAAAGACCCGGTCGCCACCGCACACCTAAAGCACTCGATTGCGCTTAAAGGGCTCAAGGCCGATGGCTATTCGGCTATCTTCCTGCCCGGTGGTCATGGCACCATGTGGGACCTGCCGAATAATCAGGATCTCGCCACCCTGCTCGGCAAAGCGTGGGCCGATGGCAAGGTGCTCTCTGCCGTCTGTCACGGTCCGGCCGGGCTGGTCAGCGTGAAAGATGAACACGGCAAGCCGCTGGTTGCCGGCCGCCACGTCGCGGCCTTTAGCAATAGCGAAGAGAAAATGGCCGGACTCGATCACACAGTGCCGTTTGCGCTGGAAACCCGCTTGCGTGAACTGGGTGCCCACTATGAATCCGGCCCGGACTTTGCCTCGTATGCGGTGCGCGATGGCCGCTTAGTCACAGGTCAAAACCCAGCGTCATCCGAGAAGGTGGCCGAGTTGGTCCTGCAGGCCCTGAGTGAGCAGAAGTAAGTCGTTATCGCATCAATATTGGAGACACAACACCCCATGAGTGCTCTGTTTACCCCGTTCAAACTCAAAGATGTCACCCTGCGTAACCGCATTGCCATCCCGCCCATGTGCCAATACAGCGCCGTCGATGGCATGACCAATGACTGGCACACGGTGCACTATGCCTCGCTGGCCCGCGGCGGCGCGGCGCTGGTGATTGTGGAAGCCACGGCCGTCTCGCCGGAGGGGCGTATCACCCCGGCCTGCCTGGGTCTGTGGGATGACAGCCAGATTGAAGGGTTGGCCCGTATCGCCCGCGCCATCAAAGCGGCCGGCGCCGTACCCGGCATTCAGATTGCCCACGCCGGACGCAAAGCCAATGCCCATCGGCCTTGGGAAGGCGATGATCATATCGCCAGCGATTCGCCCGATGCCTGGCAGACGCTGGCGCCATCAGCCATTGCTTACGGCGGCGGCCTGCCGCGCGTGCCCAAGGCCATGACGCTTGACGAAATTGCCCGGGTGCAGCGCGATTTTGCAGCCGCAGCCAAACGGGCCCGCGACGCCGGTTTTGAGTGGCTCGAGCTGCACTTTGCCCACGGTTATCTGGCCCAGAGCTTCTTCTCGGCGCACAGCAACCTGCGTGACGATAACTATGGGGGCAGCGTTGCCAACCGCAGCCGGTTTTTGCAAGAGAGCCTGGCCGCCGTGCGCGCCGTGTGGCCGGAGCACCTGCCGCTGACCGCCCGGTTTGGCGTGATTGAGTACGATGGACGCGATGAGCAGACGCTCACCGAATCCATTGAACTGGTGCGCTCACTCAAAGCGGGCGGGCTCGATTTTCTCAACGTCAGCGTCAATTTCACCATCGCCGAAACCCACATCCCGTGGGGACCGGCTTTCCTGGCGCCCATCTCGGAGCGAGTGCGCCGTGAGGCCGCGCTGCCGGTTGCCTCATCCTGGGGCATTGATGATCCCGCGTTGGCCGAGCAGGTGGTGGCCAACGGGCAGATGGATCTGGTGATGATTGGCCGCGCTCATCTGGCCAATCCGCACTACCCGCATCAGATGGCACTGGCGCTGGGTATCGAGCGGCCGGACTGGGTACTGCCCGCCCCTTATGCTCACTGGCTGGAGCGCTATAAGGGCAATGCCCGGCGCGCTTGATGTGACACACTTGAGCCAGCACTGATCGGAGTGGCATGATCGTGCATCCTGCCTATCAGTCTGACAGTCATTATGCGCAGGCGGCCTCGGGTCGCCTGCTTCATTTATTCCAAGGAGTGTTGCGTGAATCAGCTCTATTTGGTCATGGCGCTGGCCGGTGGCGCCGGTCTCTCCATTCAGGCCGCCATCAACAGCCGGCTCAGTGCCGGCGTGGGTGGCCAGCCACTGCTGGCGGCGCTTATTTCGTTTGCGGTCGGCACCCTGTGCCTTGGCGCCATCGCCTTGTGGCAGGCCGACTGGCAGAGTCTCGGCACGCAGCTTTCCAATCAGCCCTGGTGGCGTTGGCTCGGTGGTCTGCTGGGCGCCACCATCGTGTTTAGCTCGGTGTTTTTAGCGCCGCGCCTTGGGATCGCCAACACCATGTTCCTGTTTATTCTCGGGCAACTGGTGGCCGGCATGATCATCGACAGCCGCGGGCTGTTGCAGATGCCGGTGCGTCCACTCTATTGGTGGAAATTTGCCGGCCTTGGCATCATGTTTGGCGGACTGGCCCTGTTTATGTTTGGCGAGCGCTGGTTTGCCCGCAGCTGATGATTATGCCGAGGCTGCAGCCTCCCGACCGGCCAGCAGGCTCGGCAAATTAAGCTCAATCCAGTCGGCCAGCGCGGCCACGCGCTGCGCCGCCTCCTCGCCCAAGGGCGATAACGAATACTCCACGTGAGGCGGCACCACCGGATAAGCAATCCGGATCACTAACCCATCGCCTTCCAGCGCTTGCAGTGTCTGCGCCAGCATCTTCTCGCTCACCCCGTTAACCATGCGCCGCAGATCGCTAAAGCGCCGGGTATTTCCGCGCAGCGCCACCAGCACCAGTACGCCCCAGCGGCTGGTGATATGACGCAGGATCTCCCGTGACGGACACTCTTCGGCAAACACATTGCCCCGCGCCATCAGCTCGGCCAGGGTCAGCCCTTCTCTGTGGGTGTTCTCACTGTCACTCATTTCAATACTTACCTTTTTGTGCGTACTTGCTAAAAGTTAGTGTATCCAACATGCTGACCTCCGTCACCCATCTCAAGGAGTATTCACATGATTGTTGTTACTGGTGCGTCCGGCCAACTGGGCCGTCTGGTTATCGCCTCCCTGCTCAAGCGTGTCCCGGCCAACCAGATTGTGGCGGCGGTGCGCAGCCCCGAAAAAGTGGCCGATCTCGCCGCGCTGGGCGTTATCGTCAAGCAAGCCGATTACAGCCAACCGGACGCACTGGAGCAGGCCTTTGCTGGCGCCGATAAGGTGCTGCTGATCTCATCAAGCGAGGTCGGCCAGCGCTTGGCGCAGCACCGCAACGTGATTGATGCGGCCAAGCGCGCCGGGGTCTCGCTCATTGCCTACACCAGCTTGCTGCACGCCGACCGCTCCCCGTTGGCACTGGCCGATGAGCACAAGGCAACCGAAGCCTATCTCGCTGGCAGTGGCATACCCTTTGTGCTGCTGCGTAACGGCTGGTACAGCGAAAACTATCTGGCCAGTGTACCGGCGGCCCTGGCTCACGATGCCTTTATCGGTTGCGCCGGTGAAGGCCGTATCGCCTCCGCCGCCCGCGCCGACTATGCCGACGCGGCAGCCGTTGTGCTCACCCGTGCCGAGCAAGCCGGTAAGGTCTATGAGCTGGCCGGTGATGAGGCCTATACCCTGAGTGAGCTGGCCAGCGAGCTCAGCCGTCAGGCCGGCAAACCGGTGCCTTATGTCAATCTGCCGGAGGCTGAATTCAAGGGTGCCTTGCTCGGCGCCGGCCTGCCCGAGCCGCTGGCCGACCTGTTGGCCAACTCCGACAGCGGCGCCAGCCAGGGTGGTCTGTTCGATGACAGCCATACCCTGAGCGCCCTAATTGGCCGCCCCACCACGTCGCTCTCGACCCTCATCACGGCCGCACTGGCGTAACAGCCCAACAAGCAAAAGACCGGCGCAGGCCGGTCTTTTTCGTTGATATACAAAGGGCTATCACGCCGATTGCGCCGCGCTGGTTAAGGTCTGGCGCCGGGTCAGCAAGGGGAATATCTGCATCCAGACCCCCACCACCAGCAAGGTGCCAATGCCACCCAGCACAATGGCTGGCACCACACCAAACCAGGCTGCGGTCACACCCGATTCAAACTCCCCCAACTGGTTGGAGGTGCCGATGAAAATCGAGTTGGCGGCACTGACCCGCCCACGCATCTCATCGGGGGTCTCGAGTTGTACCAGCGAGGAGCGGATCACCACGCTCACCATGTCAGAGGCGCCAAGCACCAGCAGAGCCATCATCGACAGATAGAGGTTGCTGGACAGGCCAAAGACGATGGTGGCTACCCCAAACATCGCTACGGCGGCGAACATGATCTTGCCTACATTGCGTGTCAGCGGATGGCGCGCCAGATAGAGCGACATCAACACCGCCCCGAGCGCCGGCGAGCAGCGCAGCAGCCCCAGCCCCCACGGGCCGGTGTGCAGAATATCGCGCGCCACGATGGGCAGCAGCGCCGTAGCGCCCCCCAGCAGCACCGCCACCATGTCCAGCGAGATGGAGCCGAGGATCACCGGGTTACTGCGAATAAAGCGGATGCCACCAAACAGGGTGTCGAGGGTCACCGGTGTGCGGGCCCGCCCCTGATAGGCGTAGTGCAACTTGAACAAAAACAGCGACGAGATCAAAAAGCAGAGCGTGCTGGTGCCATACAGCACACCGGCGCCAAGCAGATAGATAAGCCCGCCCAGAGCTGGACCGGCAATGACAGTCGCTTCGCGGGCCGACGCATTGAGCGCCATAGCGCGTGGCAACACCTCGCGCTCGACCAGATTAGGCAGCAGCGCCTGAGTCGCCGGCATTTCAAAGGCGCGGGTCGCCCCAAGCATGGCGGCGCAGCCATAAATCAGGTGCGCCGAGATGGTGCCATTAAATGAGGTCACCGCCAGCACCAACACCGTCAACGCCATCACCACCCGGCACACCAACATGATGGTGCGGCGGTTGTACTGATCGATCACATGCCCGGCATAGAGGGTCAGCGCCAGTTGCGGTAAGAATTGGACCAAGCCGACCAGCCCCAGATTGAGCGCGCTGTTGGTCAGGTCATACATTTGCCAGCCGATGCCCACCACCAGCATCTGAAAGGCCAGCGAAGAAGCGATCTGGCCGAGCCAAAAGCGCATAAAGAGAGGGTGTTTAAACAGTGAGGAGTCCACAGCCATTCCATTGATGATCACGTCACAAGGTCGCTTAGTGTACTCCTCTGTCATACAAGTGAAACTATTCGATGCGCTTTCCTCATAGGCAGCGGCTCTGCGGGCTGACTCTTCTTATCGGGCCCCACTGATTATCAACTTGAAGTTGCAACCCCATAAACCTGGCCACACGTTCTCCAGAAAGGGGGATGCTGCGAAAATAAACGCATCGCCACTGCCCTGCCAAACATCAGCGCAGGAGGTGGCGCACCATTAATCCTCGCAACGGGTCATGACTATGCAACTGATGCAACGTGTTATCGTGCAAGCTCTCGGTGGACCCGAGAGCCTAACCCTCGAATCCGGGCTGGCCACGCCCACCCCAGCAGCCGGCGACATTCTGGTTGAGATCGAAGGGGCTGGCATCAACTTTCTGGACATCAATTTGCGCAAAGGTTCCGGGGTACATGCCCTGCCTGCCCCATTCACCCTGGGTCTTGAGGGGGTCGGCCGTATTCGCGCCATCGGCGCTGGCGTCTCGTTGTCGGTGGGGCAGCGGGTGGCCTGGATCAACGTGCGTGGTTCATACGCCAGCCATCTGACCATGAAGGCCGACGCCGTCGTCTTGCTGCCGGATCACTTCACTGTCTCGCAGGGGATGCTGTTTCAGGCCATGACAGCGCACTATCTGGCCACTGAATATGCCGCCATCAAACCGGGCGATCGCGTGTTGGTGCATGCGGCGGCGGGGGGCGTCGGGCAACTGCTGGTGCAGTGGCTCAAGCATCTGGGCGCCTGGGTGGTCGGCACGACATCCAGTGAGGAAAAAGCAGCGGTGGCACGCGCTGCCGGGGCCGATGCGGTGATCAACTACGGCCGTGACTACCAGTTTCTCGACGCGTTGCTGCGCCTGACCGACGGGCGCGGCGTCAACCTGGCATTTGATTCCGTTGGCGCAGCGACCTTTGCCAATTCGGTAAAAAGTCTCGCCCGCGGCGGCATGGCGGTCAGTTGCGGTATCTCGTCCGGCCCGCCCCCGGCCATCGCCCCTTCCCAATTGACGACGGCCTGCACCCGCATCGGCGCCGGTTCAGTGTTTAGCTATATCACCGAGCCGGGTGAGTACCAGCGCCGAGCTAACAGCATCATCGCTGGCATTCAAGACGGCTGGCTCAGGATGCCCGATGCCACCGCCTATCCGATGGAGCGGGTCAGCGATGCCCATCGGGATATAGAAAGTCGCTTGACTCATGGCAAGCTTTATTTGGTGCCGTAAACATAACGCGTTATTTTTACGTAGCAATTGCTCGGCTTAACCAACCTATTTTGATAATCTTTCAACACTCGTCATAAAGGGATGTTTGGCTCAATGTCCATTGTGCTAAATATCCCTTGGAGAACCTATGGAAAAACAGATTCGATTGGCTGATGGTCGTTATATTCCGGCATTAGGTATGGGATCATGGCACCTTGCTCAAGGGCGACATCCTATTTCGCAAGAGCTGGCTGCATTAAAACGTGGACTCGAGCTAAATATGTCTCTTATCGATACGGCGGAGGTGTATGGCAATGGCGAATCGGAAATCTTGGTCGGCAAAGCGATTGCTCGACAACGCGATGATGTTTTTTTAGTCAGCAAGATTGCCCCCAATAATGCGGGCAATCTGGAAAGTATCAAAAACGCCTGTATCCAGAGTCTGTCGCGTCTTGGCACCGATTATCTGGATCTCTATTTGCTGCACTGGCGCGCCGGGATCCGTCAACTGGATCTGCTGGTCGAGAGTTTTGAACAGCTCAAACGTGAGGGGCTGATCCGTGCCTGGGGTGTCTCCAACTTCGGGGTCAGGGATATGGAGGAGTTGCTAGAAACGCCGAACGGTCATGCCTGCGCCATCAACCAGATCTCCTACAGCCTGTTTGACCGCGCCGCCGAGCATCGATTGATCCCATGGAGCCAGCAGCATGGCATCCCTGTCATGGCCTACTCCCCCTTGGGCAGCAGCAGTCAATTTACCGAAGAGAGCGTGCTTGAGCGAATTGCGCAAAAGTACGCGGTGGCACCTTCCGCCATTGCCATTAACTGGTCCATGAGAAATGGGATGACCACCGCCATCCCCGAATCCGGCACGCCAGCGCATATAGAGGAAAACGCCCGGGCCCTGACCATTGAGCTCGATGAGCAGGATCTGGCCTTACTTAATCGCAGCTACCCGCTTTTGTCTTAACACTGCACGCCAACCGCCATACAAGAAAAAGCCCGCCGATAACGTGCGGGCTTTTCGTGCTCACCGGATGCCAGGCTATTGGCGGTAAACGGCGCCACTGGCGGCGCTGCGCTGTAACTCGCGCCACTCACCCGGAGACATCCCCTCCCAGCCATTGAATGCCCGATAAAACGAGTTGGTATCTTCGTAGCCAAGCAGGTACGCCGTTTCGTTGAGCTCAATCGTACTGTGCTGCAAATAGGAGCGGGCCAGCTCGCGGCGCGTCTCCTCCACCAATTGCTGAAAAGTGATGCCCTCATCGGTCAATCGCCGCTGCAAGGTTCGCGTGCTCATCGCCAGCTCTTTGGCCAGCGATTGCAGCGTCGGGCGCCGGCCTGCCAGTGTGCGTTTGAGCACCTGTTTGACGTTATGGCCGACCTTGGCATTGTGATCATGCTCCTGCAACTCGATATCAAGTTGCGGACCAATCACGGCGAGCAGCTCTTCATTGTGGGTATAAAAGGGGAAATCCAGATCGCGGGTGCGAAACACCAAGGCATTGCGCGGGGCATTAAAGGTGATCTCGCAGCCAAAGTGGCCCTCCAGTAACACGCGCTGCTCGGGGCCACGCGTCAATTCGATGCGCAACGGGCGGATATGCCCGTCCGAACCATGCCGCGCCACTCTGGCCATCCAAGAGAAAGCAGTATCAGTCATGATATGGGGCTGTGGCTCGCTCGCCTCGCTGTAGTAGATATCCATGATCGCTTCATCCCCTTTCACTTCGAGACGAATCTCTTCCGGACACACCAGACGTTTATAGCGTGCGATACGCTGCAGCGCATCACGCAAACAGCTGCTGCACACCGCCGCAATCGCCATGGGGTGGTGCCGCTCAAGGGGCGTTTCGGCGCCCAGTTTCAGACCAAACGCCACATCATTGCAGTTTTCTGCAATCGCCTTCCACAAGGAGAACAGCTCAGCCGTGGTCGCATAAATCTTGTCTTGCTGAAAAAACAGCTCGGGCAGCCCAGCTTTGCGCTGCAACAGATCCAAAGAGAGGCCCAGTTCAGTGATGCGCAGCATCCACTGTTTGGAAATGCGAAAGCGATCGTTCATCGTGTGGCGTACTCAATCAAAAAGAATAGTGAGACCCTCTCAGGTCGCTGATACAACGCGCAGAACATTTTGGTAGATACCGCGTTTTAGCAAACACCGTTATCTGACATAACCCCCTGCAGTCATTCATAGGGATGATATGTCACAGGCACCGTTAAAGGGTCATTCGAACCTGTTAATGAGATGACCTATGAAAATAGTATAGCCCATCACTTATCATTCCTTATTATTAAACACTTATTAGCTTATTGCTTTTTCATGGCAAGACTCATCAATATGTCATTATTGCCAGAGGCGGTCAGGTGCAGCAATAGACAGTGGCATCATTGCCGCACCTGTATCGATATTTCTTAATATGAATGCCGTGACTCATATTAATCTGTTATTGCAACACGCTGGCACCTCAGGTCTTGCTTGGCGCCTCATCAGCCACATATTCCGGCCAACCGCCCGCCATGGCCCGATATAATGACACAACGGCCAAGGTATATTCGACCCGACTCTGTGTCAGTGCATCCTGGCTTTGCAGACGCATATTTTGGGCATCCAGCAGCTCCAGCAGATCGATAGCACCCTGATCAAAGCGCACCTTGGCGACCTCAGCGGCACGCACGCTGGCGGCGGCAGCCTGCTCCAGATGCTGGCGTTGCTGCTCATTGCGTGACACCTGAACCAGCGCATTCTCGGTCTCTTCGAGCGCAGTGAGGACAGTTTTCTGATAGCTGGCCAGATCCCCGGCTGCCTGCGCATTGCTGGCGGCGATGCGGGCGCGAACCCGACCCACATTCAAAAATGACCCATCCACCCCGAGCGTCAGCGACCGTGTCTCGCTGTCTCGTGCAAACAGGGCGCCCGCATCCAGAGCCTGAGTACCGATCAAGCCCCCCAAGGTGAAGCGAGGGAAGAGATCGGCGGTGGCCACACCGATGCGCGCCGTCGCCGCGGCAAGGCGATGCTCGGCAGCAGCGACATCGGGACGCCGACGCAGCAGCTCACCGGGTGCCTGTATCGGCACATTGGCAGGCAACTGCGCGAGCGGCGCCGGCACCTCCAGCTCGCTAATCAACGCCTCGGGCACATTACCGGTCAGCACGCCGATGCGGTGGGTGGCCAGCGCAATTTGCGCTTCCAGCGGCGGGATGCTGGCGCGGGTGGTTTCGAGCTGGGCACGGCTTCTATCGACATCGAACGCGCTGGCCATCCCCGCCCCTTGCCGCAGTTGCAACAGCGTCAGGGTTTGCGCCTGGTTCGCCGCGTTGTCGCGGGCGATGCCCAGCTGATCCTGCCAGCCACGCAGCTGGAAGTAGGTCTGGGCCAGCTCCCCCACCACCGCCACCTGCATGGCCGCGATATCATCGGCACTGGCACGGGTGTCGGCGCGCTGCGCCTCCACAGAGCGCCGCACCCGGCCAAACAGATCCAGCTCCCAACTAAAGCCAACACTGCCCTGGTATTGGTGATAATCGCGATCGGCCGCCGCGACACCAGGCTGCTGACTGGCACTGTTACGCTCATTACTTGCCTGCGAGCTGGCGGTGAGGGTAGGCAGCAAGTCGTACTTTGCGCTCCCGAGCAGCGCATTAGCTTGCTGATAATTGGCCAGTGCCAGCTGCACATCCTGGTTATGACGCAGCGCCAGCTCGACCAGTTTGGTCAGCTCCGGGTCGTTAAAGCCGCGCCAGAATGCCGGCTCCGCATCAGGAGCCGGCTGTTGATGCACGCTGGCATCCACACGGGCATAGCGACTGACGGCCGGCAACTCTGGACGTTGATAGTCTGGCCCGACACTGCACGCGGATAGCAGTGCAGCGAGGCTCACCGTGAGCACGCTAAGCACGCTTGGGGATGGGTGGGTTTTCGAGTTTACATACATAGCAAAGTCACTCGTCCAAAAAGAGGTTGGAATGCGCCCGGGCTCAGAGCGGATCGCCAGCGAAGGTTGACTCGCCATGCTGGACCAAGGGCCGGCCGGAGAGTTTACGCAGCGCCACATAGAAGACCGGTGTCAGAAACAGGCCAAACAGCGTCACCCCGAGCATCCCGGCAAAGACCGTAATACCCGTTACCGAGCGCACTTCCGCCCCGGCGCCCGTGGAGAGCACCAACGGAATCGTGCCAGCGATAAAGGCAATGGATGTCATTACTATCGGACGCAGCCGCAGCCGGCATGCCTTCAACGCGGCCTCGACAATGCCACGACCGTTCATCTCCAGCTCGCGGGCAAACTCGACGATCAGGATGGCGTTCTTGCACGCCAGCCCCATCAGCACCACCAGCCCCACCTGAACGAAGACGTTGTTATCGCCACCGGTCATCCAGACTCCGAACAGCGCCGAGAGCAGCGTCATCGGCACAATCAGGATCACCGCCAGCGGCAGGGTCCAGCTTTCATACAGTGCCGCCAGCACCAGGAACACCAGCAAGATCGCCACCGGGAAGACGATAAAGGCGGCCTTGCCCTGGGTAGCCTGCTGATAGCTCAAGTCCGTCCACTCGGTGGTCATTCCCACCGGCAAGACCTGCCCGGCGATATCGGTCAGCTTGCCCATCACCTGCGCCGACGAGAGCATGCGCGGATCGGCCTCACCGGCCAGATCGGCGGCGGGATAGCCGTTAAAGCGCAGCACCGGGTCCGGACCGTAGGTCTCCTTGATGGTCACCATCGAGCCAATCGGCACCATCTCACCGCGCGCATTGCGGGTTTGCAGCTTGCCGATGTCCTCCACGCTATTGCGAAACTCCCCGTCCGCCTGCGCAATCACCTGCCAGGTGCGGCCAAACTGGTTGAAGTCGTTGACATAGGTCGAGCCCAGGTAGGTCTGCAGGGTATCAAACAGCTCGGTCAGCGCGACCCCTTGCGCCTTGGCTTTGACGCGATCCACATGAGCATCGAGTTGCGGCACATTGGCCTGATAACTGGTGATGGGATAGGCCATGCCCGGTGTCTGGACTACGGTGCCCTGCATCGCCTGCACCGCCTCTTGCAGTTTGCCGTAACCGAAGTTGCCACGGTCCTCGATAAACATCTGATAGCCATTACCGCTGCCAAGCCCGAGGATCGGGGGCGGCATCATCGAGAAGGCGAACCCCTCTTGCAGGCCGGCGATCTTCTGGTTTATCTCGGCATTGATCTGGGCGGCCGTGCGGCCATTACGCTCGGCAAACGGCTTGAGCGGAATGAACGCCACCCCGGTGTTGGGCGTGTTGGTAAACTGCAGCGCATTAAGCCCCGGGAACGAAATGGTGTGCGCCACCCCATCGGTCTCTTGTGCAATCTGGGCGACCTTGCGCAGCATCGCGTCAGTGCGGGCAATCGACGAGCCTTCCGGCAGTTTTACCCCGGCGATCAGATAGAGCTTGTCTTGAGTTGGAATAAATCCAGGCGGCACCAACTTGAACATCACACCGGTCGCGCCCAGCAGCAGGGCATAAACCACAAACACGGCGCCACGGCGGCCAAGAATGCGAGAGATGCTGCGCTCATAGCGCGCGGAGCTCGACGTAAAGACCCGGTTAAACGGACGGAACAGCCAACCGAGCAGGGTGTCAATCAGTCGGCTCGGACCATCCTTGGGTGCATCGTGCGGCTTGAGCAGGCGGGCGGCGAGCGCCGGCGACAGGGTCAAGGAGTTGATGGCCGAGATCACAGTCGAGATAGCGATCGTGACCGCGAACTGCTTGTAGAACTGACCCGTGACACCGGACAAAAACGCCATCGGCACAAATACTGCGCACAGCACCAGCGCGATCGCAATGATCGGCCCGGAGACTTCACGCATAGCTTGGTGCGCCGCCGCAACGGGTGAGAGCCCCTCTTCAATGTTACGCTCGACGTTCTCCACCACCACGATGGCATCGTCCACCACAATCCCGATGGCGAGCACCAGACCGAACAGGCTCAAGGTGTTGATAGAAAAACCCAACACATAGAGGGCCGCAAAGGTCCCCACCACCGAGACCGGCACCGCGATCAGCGGGATGATTGAGGCGCGCCAGGTCTGCAGGAACAGGATCACCACCAGCACCACTAGCAACACCGCTTCGAGCAGGGTGTGCACCACGGCGCTGATCGAATCGCGCACAAAAATGGTGGTGTCATAGACCGCTTCGTACTTCACATCAGACGGGAAGGTCTTCTGCATCTGGTTCATCGTATTGATGACCGCATCGCGGATCTCGAGTGCATTAGCCCCCGGCGACTGGAAGATACCGATACCGACCGCATTTTTGCCATCGAGCTGGGAGCGCAGGGTGTAATCACCGGCGCCGAGCTCAAGGCGAGCCACATCGGCCAGCCGCACCACCTCGCCGTTATCGCCATTTTTCAGCACGATATCGCCGAACTCCTGCTCGGTGCGCAGGCGCCCCTGGGCGTTGATCAGCGTGAGGAACTGGCTGTTTGGCATCGGCTCGGCACCCAGTTGGCCAGCCGACACCTGCACATTTTGCTCGCGCATGGCGCTGATCACATCACTGGCTGTCAGACCCAGCGCGGCGATCTTGTCCGGATCGAGCCAGGCTCGCATGGCATAGTCACCGCCACCGAACACCCGGGCATCACCGACTCCCGGGATCCGGGCCAGCGCATCTTTCACATTCAGACGCGCGTAGTTACGCAAGTACAGGGTGTCGTATTTGCCACCCGGCGAGGTCAAATGCACCACCATCAGAAAAGTCGGTGACTGCTTCTGGGTTGTGACCCCCTGACGGCGCACATCCTCTGGCAGACGGGCCTGGGCCTGCGCCACACGGTTTTGTACCTTGACCGCAGCCTCGTCGGGATCGGTGCCCGGACGGAAGGTGATGGTCATCTGCAACACGCCATCAGAGCCTGCGACCGACTTGAAGTACATCATGCCTTCGACGCCATTGATCGCCTCTTCCAGCGGCGTGGCCACGGTTTCGGCGATCACCTTGGGGTTGGCGCCCGGATAGACGGTGCGCACTACCACTGAAGGCGGCACTACTTCCGGGTACTCGCCCACCGGCAAGTTCGGTATGGTGATCAATCCCGCAGCGAAGATCACGATCGACAACACCGCCGCAAAGATTGGCCGATCAATAAAGAAACGGGAAAAGTCCATGGAATTGGTCCTTAAACAGACGGTTCGAGAGGCACCGCTCGTGTCAGCACACGCGCAGCGATGGACATTGGCTCGGTCATTTCACTGCCGCCGTCAATGCTGCCGCACCCTGCATCGGCACCTCTTTGGCGTTCACCGGCATGCCCGGCATGAACACCTTCTGATAGCCTTCGATAATCACGCGATCGCCAGCCACCAATCCTTTCTCGATGATGCGAAGCCCTTCGGCTTCTCGTCCCGGCACCACGTCACGGCGCTGGGCCTTGCCCTCCTTATCGACCACAAAGACATATTTGCGGTCCTGATCAGTGAGCAGAGCCTTGCCGTCAATCAGCACGGTACTGGGTAGGCGACCACCTTGCAGGCGCACACGGGCAAACAGACCGGGGGTCAAAACGCGATCTTGGTTGTCAAGAATGGCGCGAACGCGAAGGGTGCCGCTGCTGCGCTCCACCCGGTTGTCGAGAAAGTCGACCTCGCCACGATGGGGAAAGCCCTCCTCGTTGGAGAGCCCAACCTGCACCGGGATGGTGGCACTCTGGCCGCCAAGGCCAGTGCGGGCGCTCTGGGTGTAACGCAAGAAGGCATTCTCATCGATGTCGAAATAGGCATACATCTTGTCTTGCGACACCAAGGTGGTCAGCACGCTCGCAGCGCCATCTGCCGTGACCAGGTTGCCCTTGGTCACCAGCGCTCGCCCTGCCCGGCCGACGATCGGCGCGCGCACCTGGGTCCACGCCAGATTGAGCTTTGCGGTATCGACCGCAGCCTGAGCCGCCATCACATCGGCCTGCGCGGCTTGATCGGCGGCGTTGCGCTGCTCCCACAGCTCGGTCGAAATAGCGTGTTGCGCGACCAGAACCTTGGCGCGGCGGGCTTCATTACGGCTCTGGGCTGCCTCACTGGCCGCACGAGCGAGCTGCGCATTGGCGCGTGCCAGCTCGGCACGGTAATTTCGGGCGTCGATAGTGAACAGCACATCGCCTTTTTTCACCTCCTGACCCTCCCGATAGTTCACGCTCTCGAGGTAACCGGATACACGGGGACGCAGATCGACACTTTGAATGGCTTCAATGCGGCCACTGTATTCATCCCACTGGGTCACCGGCTTGACGACAACCTGCGCCGCGCTCACCTCGGGCGGAGCAACCGATACCGGGGCGGCATTGTCGTTGCAGCCTGCCAGCAACAGCGTGCCGAAGGTAAGCATGGCCAACAAAGGCGACTCGCTACGCCGCAAAAAATGGTGGTTTTTCATATGGATGATTCCAATGGTGGAACGGAAACGGGATATACCATGACAAAACAGACGCCCAAACGAGACTTGCATCACAGATTGAGCCAGAGCAGAACAATACAAGGGGCAACAAATAACCTATAGGCAGAACGCGCCAATCTACTTGCCAAACGCGCCAACCCGTTAAGATTGCGTTAATTGGGAAAATAGATGCGTTCTAATTAATTGAAATAATTGCTATTTATTGAGTAGACGGCCGTCAGATGACCGCAAATATTCGGTGAAAAGCAAACTGAAATCAGGTGGAAATATCACGCCAAGATGCCAAACGCGCCAAGCTGACCAGGCACCGTTTAGCACGGTGCCTGGTCACAACTAGCCCGCAACCAACGTAGGCGGCGCAGTCATCGACGCAACATTGCTCTGGGTTTGCCATGAAGACGGAGCCCCCAACAGACGACCTGCTTGCATATGCACAGCGCGATCACACATGTGATCGACCACATCCTGATCATGGCTCACCAGTAACAGGGTGAGCGACTGACTGCGTTTGAGGCTATTGAGCAGATTGAGGATCTCGGCCTGCACCGACATATCCAGCGCCGAGGTCGGCTCATCGAGCAGCAGCAATCTCGGTTGCAACAGCAAGGCCCGCACGATCGCCACCCGTTGCCGCTGGCCGCCAGATAACTGGTGGGGATAGCGATCTGCGATATCAGCTGGCAGCCCGACCTGCTCGAGCAAGCGATCAATCCGGGCGTCGATATCGGACTCGTTGAACACAATCAGCGGCTCACGCAAGGTGCGCCGAATTCGGTGCTTGGGATGCAGCGAAGCGTAAGGGTCCTGAAACACCATCTGCACATCACGGCGCAGCGCCCCCACAAAACGCTGGCCCGGTTGCAGCGTCTGACCAAACAGATCGAACTGGCCACGCCAGTGGCGGTTTAACCCCGCCAGCGTCCAAAGCAGCGATGACTTGCCGCAGCCAGAGGGACCAACTAACCCAAAGCACTCGCCGGCTTGCAGCGAGAGATCAACATCATGCACCACCTCACGCAGGCCATAGCCCACCGGATGGCTGACATGAAAATGCCGAAGAGTTACTGGAGCGACATTACTCATAGACAACCTCGTTGGCAGGACGCTGAAATACCGGCAGCGGCTGGCCATGGGTATGGCGGCCGGGACGGCAAGCCCAGAGCGTACGGGTATAGGGGTGCTCGGCATGAGCCAGCGTCGCTGCGTCACGCTCATCAACCAGCTCGCCCTGATACATCACCATCACCCGCTGGCAATAACGGGCCACTTGGGGCAGATCATGGCTGATCAGCAGCAGCCCGGTGTGATGCTCGCGAGTCAGGGTAATCATCAGTTGCAGCACCTGCTCACGCAGCACGGCATCGAGCGCCGAGGTCGGCTCATCGGCAATCAGCAAACGCGGCTCGGTAATCAGCGCCATGGCCAGCATCACCCGCTGTCCCATGCCACCGGAGAGCTGGTGCGGATAGGCATGTTGCAACTGCTGCACATTGGGCAACCCCACGGCATCGAGCATATGCAACATCTTTTCGTGCCGCTCACGGCGCCCAAGTCGGCTATGCAGTTGCAAAGGCTCTGCCACCTGAACGCCAATTGGCAGCACCGGATTAAGCGCATATTTGGGATCTTGCAGCACCATGGCGACCTGCTGGCCTCGCAGCGCTGACCAGCGCCGCTCGCTCATGCCCAGCAGTGACTGGCCACCTAATGACAGGTGCGTGGCACTGACCCGGCAGGCGGCGGGGAGCAGTCCCATCAAGGCTCTGGCGGTGAGTGATTTGCCCGAGCCCGACTCCCCCACCAGCGCCAGACATTCGGTCTGCATCTGAAAACTGATGCCGCGCACCAGGGCGCGCTGTGAGTCGGCCAGGGTGATGCGCAAATCCTGCACATCAAGCAAGGGAGAAAGAGCAGGTTCAGTGGCCATGTCGAGGATCCATCTTGTCGCGCAGGCCATCGCCCAGCAGATTAAAGGTAAGGCTGGTTAGCAAAATTGCAGCGCCGGGGCCGGCGGCCACCCACCACTGATCGAAGATAACCTTGCTGCCCTCAGCCACCATGGCGCCCCATTCGGCAAGCGGCGGCTTGACCCCCATACCCAAAAAGCCCAATCCGGCAGCGGCCAGAATGATGCCCCCGAGGCTCAAGGCTGCGCGCACAATGGCACCGGGCAGACACAGGGGCAGCATATGCCCAAGTAACAGTCGCAGCCCTGCAATACCCTGCATCTGGGCCGCAGCCAGATAGTCACTGCGGCGCAGTGTGACCACCTCGGCACGAGCCTGACGGGCAAACGCCGGCCAACTGGTCAGCGCCAGTGCCAATGCGCCATTGAGTAACCCCGGCCCCAGAATGGCGACAAATGCCAGTGCGATAACCAGGCTCGGCAGCGCCAAAAACGCATCAGTGATCCGCATCAGCACAAGTTCAACCCAGCCGCCGCGATAACCGGCCGTCATGCCCACCAGCAATCCAAGTGGTACGGTGAGCAGCAGAATCAGTGCCACCAACAGCAAGGTGGGACGGGTTCCAAACATCACCCGTGACAGCAGATCGCGGCCAAACCCGTCGGTTCCGAGCCAATGTTCGGCAGAAGGTGCCAGCAGACGCTGGTCGATATTCTGAATGTTGGGGTCGTAGCTGGTCAGCCAGGGGGCCAGTAGCGCGATCACTAGCAGTAGCGATAGAAGCGCGCTCCCAACTGATAACGTATTAATTCGTAACGGTTTTAACATGGCATTACTCTGTAGATGACCATCCATCGCATTAACGACTGCGCGGATCAACGGCGTGGGTCAGCGCATCGGCCAGTGCATTCATCAGCACAAAGGTGCTGCCAATAAGCAAGGTGGCACCGAGAATAGCCGGCGTGTCGGAGGCAAACAGTGCCGTGGTCAGATAACGGCCAATCCCCGGCCAGGCGAAGACGGTTTCGGTGAGCACGGCCCCTTCCAGCAAGCTGGTATAGGAAAGCGCCAGCACCGTGATGAGCGTCCCCAGCACATTGGGCAGCACATGGCGCAGCAGCAGACGAACCCGCCCCACCCCTTTGGCGCGCGCCAGCACCACGTATTCCTTGCCACACTCTTCGAGCAGCGCTGCGCGCAACAAGCGAGTGATCCCCGCCATCGAGAGCAGAGCCAAGATCACCGCTGGCAGCCAGAGGTGCTGTAGCGCATTGATAAACATCTCCCGATCACCGGATCGCCAGCTGTCGAGCAAAATAAAACCGCTTTGACGCTCTAGGGTGTAAAGGTAGACATCATCGAGCACACCAGGACCGGCCGACCAGTGCAGCTTGGCGTAAAACAGCAGCAGCCCGAGCAGGCTCATCCAAAATACCGGTACCGAATATCCCACCAGCGAGACGAGGCGCACTGTGTTATCGAGCCAGCTGCCGGGTTTCAATACGCACAACAATGCCAACAGCAGCCCACCGCTGGCGCTGAGGATGATGGCGCAGGTAGCAAGCTCTAGCGTGGCGGGAAAGGTTCTGAGCAGATCGCCCAGCACCGGCTGAGCGGTCGAGCGCGACATCCCCATGTCACCTTGCAGCAGATGCCGCAAGTAATCAGCAAACTGGACAAACAGCGGCTGATCCAGCCCCAGCTCTTTGCTGACCTTGGCATAGGTTTCCAGACTGGCGTGATCACCAGCCACCTGCAGCACCGGGTCAATCGGTGCCAGACGCGACAACAGAAAAGTAATCAGCAGTAGCACCAGCAAGGTGAGCAGCATGGAGATGCCCTTGACCAGCCACCATCGATTGCGGGCCATGTGGCCCGCAGTGCTGGAGAGCGCCATTACTTGCTCACCTTGTCATAGAACACCATGTCCGGGTTCACCCCTTGGACATATCCCTTCACGTCGTCCCGCACAGCAATCAGGCTGCGAGCCTGCAGGCCAATCACAAACGGCGAGCTTTGCTGCACCGAGCGCTGCAATGCCTGATAGGCAGCAACCCGTTTAGCCGGATCCGCTTGCGCAATCGCCGCCACAGTTTGTTGACTCAAGGCCGGGATCTGCCAGTTAGCACGCCAGGCCAGTGTTTTGCTGCCATCCTCCGGGTTGAAAGCAAAGGCCGAGGCATTGGTATGCGGGTCGAAGTAATCCGGGCCCCAGGAGGCGAGCGTCGCATCATAGGCATGTGACTTAACCTGGGTGGACACTTGCGCACTGATGCCCGGCACCAGCTCTACGTTAACGCCGCCTTGGGCAAAGCTGGCTTGCAAGGCTTGCGCGATATCCAGATACGGCGGCTGGTTGTTGACCACCAGCTTGAAGCTCACGTTATCAAGCCCGGCTTTGTGCAAAATGGCCTTGGCCTTTTCCGGATCAAAGCGATAGGGCTGGTCACTGAGTGCCCCCGGATAGCCCTCGGGCAGGAAAGCCTGATGGATCTGAAACTGGCCTTGCAACAGCTGGTTGGCAATCTTGTCGTAGTCAAACAGCCAGCGGGCGGCCTCCCAGAATGCCGGGTTACCCAGTGCGGCACTGGCCTTGCTATTGAACTGCAGGAAATAGAGCGAGGCATAAGGAATGGCCAGTGGCTTCACGCCGGCCTTCTCTTTCAGTGCCGCCATCTGATCGGCACCCAGATTACGGGCAATATCGGCATCACCCTGCTCGATAAGCAGACGACGAGCCGCGGCATCGGGCACGTTTTTGATCAGGATGCCCTTAAGCTTGGGCGCCCCCGCAGGCGACGTCGGGTTAGCATCGAGCACCAGCGCCTCATGCGGCACATAGTTGCGGATTGAGAACGGGCCGCTGCCTGCGGAGTGACTGGCCAGCCACTGATGGCCCAGATCGTTATTCTGCTGATGAGACAGCGCCACCTTGCTATCCACAATCGACGCCACCGGCGCCGAGAGCAGACGCAACACAAAATCGGGGCTGGCATTTGCCGGCCAGCTGAATTTCACCGTCGCATCATCCAGTTTGGTGATATGGCTGGCGATGTTTTTCTCGTCCAGCCCCAACTGGGTCAAAATAAATGCCGGCTCTTGATTGAGCGTGACCACACGCGAGAGAGAAAAAACCACATCATCGGCGGTGACTTTATTACCTGATGCAAAATGAGCATTGGGTTGTAATTTGAATACCAGGCTGCGGTTATCGGTGCCAGCGCTCCAGGATGCAGCTAAATCCGGTAATAATTGTGAGGGATTATTCACATCGGCTTTTACCAAACGCTGATAAAGATTATTAAATGCCTGCACCGTGGTCAGCTCAAAGCCCTGCGCCGGGTCAAAGCTGGATGTATCATCAATGGATTGGGCAATCACCAGTGTATTTGCTGGGGTAGATGCGACAGCATGCGTGGCCACAAGCACAGAGCCAATAATCAATGCTAATTTGGAGAGCTTTTTATTCATATGACAGCCTTTATTATAAATTTACATCAGGAAGACCAGTCTAGAGTCACCCCCCACTCAGCCATAACTGAGTTTTTTTGCTATCATTATCTAAAATTGTTCATACCGGCCGGTCAATTCACCGTGGTTATTTGTTATTCTTAATTTATATATAGACTCGTGTGTAACGTGTCCATGCGCTGCATTTATGACCAATAATAGACCGTGAACGCTATAAACTGTTAGCGTATTAATGTCGTTCTTGAGCAGCAATGCAGCGCGTGGGTCTGCCATGTCATAGAGCCCTGGCCAGCATCCTGTCTGGTCTGGGCCATCCCCCTGATTGGCGACTAGGCGCATCGCGTCTCTCGGTATAAAGTGAGTTGTTCCAGGCGCGAGCCGTCCTATCGTAATACGCCATCAAGGAACAAGCATGAATAACAAAATACGCCATATTGAAAAAACAGTGCTCTCCGACAACTGGTACACCCTGAACAAATACTCTTTTGAGTATCAAAACCACCAAGGATTATGGCAGCGCCAAGAGCGTGAAGCCTACGATCGCGGCAATGGTGCTACCATCTTGCTCTACAACAAACCGAAACGTACCGTTATCCTCACCCGGCAATTTCGCTTACCCACCTATATCAATGGTAATGTGGATGGCATGCTGATCGAGACATGTGCCGGCCTGTTGGATCAACACAATCCCGAAGCTTGCATTAAAAAAGAGACCGAAGAAGAGACGGGCTATCGTTTAAACAGCGTGCAGAAAGTGTTTGAAGCTTATATGTCGCCAGGATCAGTGACCGAAATATTGTACTTTTTTGTCGGAGAATATGACGACAGCATGAGGGTCTCATCCGGTGGTGGCTTGGTTGACGAGCAGGAAAACATTGAGGTGTTGGAGCTTGCATTGACTGAAGCGATTAATATGGTAGCCAATGGGGAAATAAAAGATGGCAAGACCATTATGCTGCTGCAATATGCCCAGCTAAATCAACTTTGTTAAATAAATCGCTCAATATTATGCTGATTATAGTTTAACGAAAGGGGCCAACTCAACGTTGGTCTCCTTTAAGTGAATCTAATGCAACTGGCGAGAGCCTTAACCGTAAAAAAGCCGTACTGCCGTTGCAGAATCTTAGACACTGAGAGATTGACGAAGGTCAGTTGAAGCGACTGACAAGACGTGAGTGATAAGACGTGAGTAATAAGAAAGCAGCGAGGAGATAACAGTGTGATGTGCTAGAAATGGAGGCGGCCCCACCAGCCACATCCCGGCACTCGAGTCCCCCGCCTTGGCTGCTCCCTTCCGGGCCTGACCAGGTTGACAGGTTATCGATGCGAGAGGACCAATGGGGCCACCATCGAACGCAGTGCAGTCTACCAGAGGTGCCCCTCAATGCAACGGCTTTATGCCCGTTGGCACACTGCTTGCGTGCTTTTTCAGCAAGTTGCGCTAATTCTCAGCTAAACAGCATAAATTTGGTACCCACCAGCAGCAACAGACAGGCAAACGCCTGCTTGAGCCGCTGTGGTGGCAGGCGATGGGCCAGACGTGCGCCGACACGAGCAAACGAGGTGCTGGTCAGCACAATGCCAAACAGTGCCGGCAGATAGATATAGCCCAGCGACCACTCGGGCAGATCCCGGTTGCCCCAACCGGCATAGAGATAACTCAGGCTGCCCGATAGCGCAATCGGCAGACTGCAGGCCGCCGAAACGGCCACTGCGCGACTCATGGGAACGCGGCACCAGGAGAGATAGGGCACCGTCAGTGAGCCGCCGCCGATGCCGAAGATAGCCGACATCCAGCCAATCACGGTGCCGGCAATGGCGTTGCCCACCCGTCCTGGCAGAGCGCGTCCCCCTTTGGGCTGCAGGGATAGCCCCATCTGCAGCGCCATGGCCCAGGCAAAGGTGCCGATAATCATATTCAGGATATTGGCAGGGAGCTGGCTGGCAGTCAGCCCACCGAGCCAACCGCCAATGATCATCCCGGCGCCCAGTTGCCGGATCACGGTCCAGTCCACGGCGCCGGTTTGCTGATGAGCCCGCAGCGAGCTGACACCGGTGAAGATCATGGTCAGCATGGAAGTACCCAGCGCAAGATGCGTCACCACATCGGGCGCAATATGCTGGGCATGAAACGAGGCCACCAGCACCGGGACAATGATCAATCCGCCACCGATGCCAAACAGACCCGCCAGCAGACCGGCGCAGGCCCCCAGCAGCAGATAGCCAACAAACAGCATGCAGCAATCCTTTGAAAACAAACGGGGTGGCTCATGCCACCCCGTTATTGTGCCGCCTAGTTCAGCGCAATGGTACCGTTAATGACCTCGTACAGCGCCAGCACGGCAAATCCGAGCAGCGCGATGGTCATGCCCTGCTCAACCCGGGTCAGGCCACGCAGCCCATGATGCTGACGCGCCTTCCAATAGATAAACACGCCCGGGCTATAGAGCAGTGCCACCAGCAGCAGGTATTCGATACCGGCGGCATAGACCAGCCAGCAACCATAGGCCGTGGCGATGGTCGCCAGCAGCATGTCACGCTTGCGCTGATGGGGCTGACCTTCATAGGTTTTACCGCTCAGGGCAAGCTTGAGCCCATAAGCGCCGGAGAAGACATAGGGCACCAACGCTGCGGCAGTGGTGATGTTCACCAGGGCCAGATAGGTGGAGCTCTGGAAGTAGATAATGATGAGAAACAGCTGGATCAGGGCCGCCGAGCACCACAGCGAGACCTGCGGTGAACCATGGCTGTTTTCACGGGCAAACCAGGCCGGAAACACGCCGGTCTTGCCAGCGATAAACGGCACTTCAGCCGCCAGCACGGTCCAGCTCAGCAGTGCGCCCATCACCGAGATCACCAGGCCAATGTTGATAAGCCAGGCGCCCCAAGGGCCAACCACATGCTCAAGGATCAGCGCAGTAGACGGGTTTTTGAGCGCTGCAATTTCGGGCTGACTCATCACGCCCAGAGCAAACAGACTGACCATGACATACAGCGCCAGTGCGCCGAGCAGCGCCAGTACGGTAGCGCGGCCTACATCACGGCGGTGACGAGCACGCGCCGAAACCACAACCGCCCCTTCAATACCGATAAAGACCCACAAGGTGACCTTCATGGTGGATTTCACCTGATCGAGCACAGAGCCAAGCTCAGGCGTCTGGGTGCCCCAGATATCCAGAGTAAAGGTATCCATATGGAAGGCGAGCAGCAGCGCCACGCAGAACACGATCAGCGGCACCATCTTGGCGATGGTGGTCACCACGTTGACCATGGCCGCCATCTTGACGCCGCGCAGCACCAGACCGTTGACCGACCAGATCAGCACCGAGGCCAGCACAATCGCAGCCGGCGTGTTGCCGTCGCCAAACAGTACGTGTTCGGGGGTGTCGAAGAAGTAGCTTAAGGCACTGAACACCACCACGGCGTAGGAGACGTTGGCGAGGAGTTGGCAGATCCAGTAACCCCAGGCCGCATTAAAGCCGATGAAGTCACCAAAACCCGCTTTGGCATAAGTAAAGATACCGCCATCCAGATCAGGGCGGCGCATCGACAGCGTCTGATAGACCAGTGCCAGGCAGATCATGCCAAGGCCGGTTATCACCCATCCGATGGTGACAGCACCCACCCCGGCATGAGCGGCGATATTTTGCGGCAGACTGAAAACGCCGGCACCGACCATGGAGCCGATCACCAGTGAGATGAGGGCAGCGAGCCCCAGCTTGTTGTCCATCTCTGTCCTGTTTTTTGATTATTCTGGCAGTGATCGACCATCCCTATTCAATCGACCTACCCTCGCGACTCGGAGCCCGCTCCCGGGTCCATGAAAAGGGCGGCAACTATATTGCATGATTATTCCTGCTGCAATGGCCGTCGCCACAAATCCCACTCTCTTTGACGGGGCTCAATTCTACAGGAGTGGACGAGAATGCTTGTGACAGGGGTCAAATTAGGGATGATCCCCTGACAAATCACATAATTACCGACATTTTTCCTGAGCTCGGTCGGCACCCGCCTGCATGAACATGCGTCGCAGCCTGCGAGACAGGAAAGGTTTTCGTATGAAAACTACATCCTAACTCTGTCGCATCGCTCACGCTCTCCCCTATCGGTCGCTGGTGAGCCCCAACGACCGGTGCCATAATGGCCCCGTTAAACAGTTATTCGGGGTGGTGATGACTCTTTCGCTGCGCGGACGTCGGGTGTTATACGGAGTGACCTT
This sequence comes from Aeromonas sp. RU39B, assembly GCF_900156095.1. Taxonomy (GTDB): domain Bacteria; phylum Pseudomonadota; class Gammaproteobacteria; order Enterobacterales; family Aeromonadaceae; genus Aeromonas. The sequence continues at coordinate 31,694 of NZ_FTMJ01000017.1, read as the reverse complement.
GCTACTGGTGGCTCTGGGACTGTTTATCTGGCAGTTACCCAGTCTGATCCAACATCAGCTGCCCACCTGGCTGCAAAAACACTATGGCCTGCAGCTCAGCATGAGCAAGCCACGCCTCGAAGAGGGCGCCCTGCTGCTCAATGATGTCAATCTGCGCGACAAACAAGGCGCTCCCCTGCTCGCCTGGCACTCCCTGCGGATTACGCCGCGCTGGTGGGACTCTGTGCGCGAACAGGCGCTGCTGCTCGATTCGGTACACCTGTTTGGCCCGGTGGTGACACTCACCCGCCATGACGGCGATCACTTCTCCCTCAATGACGCCTTTGCGCCCCTGTTTGCTGGCAAGAGCGACCCCAGCGAGGGCAGCGATGCGCCGCCCACGCTGCATATCGGCAAGATTTATCTCTCCGGCGGGATTTTCGATTATCAGGATGCCCGCAAGCTGCCCGCCGGAAAAAAAGATCCGGCCCTGCTGCTGCGCGCTATCGACCTGACCCTCGGCGATCTGACGCTGGCGCCCAACACCCGCCTGCCCTTCACCCTTGATGCTCACCTCAAGGAGGCCAAGCTGGGGGCCAGCGGCACGTTGATCCTCACCCCCTGGCAAGTCGAGGGCAAAGCGCAGATCGACCAGTTACCGGTCAATCTGTTTGCCCCCTGGTGGCACCCCTGGGTGGCCATGAACGTGCCCAAGGGCAGTGCCAGCGCCAGTGCCAAGGTGCTGGTCAACCAGCAGCAGTGGCAAGTTAAAGAAGGGGAGCTGACTCTCGATAATTGGCAAGTCACCCGCGCCCATCCCATGGGGACACTGCCAGCCGAGATCGGCCGCTTTGCGCGCCTTGGGGCCAAAGGGGTAAGCCTCGATGGACAGAAACGCCAGCTCAGCATCGCCGGCATAACCTGGAGCGAGCCAGTTTTTACCACTCGTCTTGATGAGCAGTATCTGCCCGATTTGATGCCGCTTATTCTGCCCGCACGTACGCAGCCTACGTTGAATAATGCCTCAAGCAAGCCAGCCAACGCCTCGAAGCCTGCTGCGCAGCACGCACAGGCTGCGCCAAGCGTGACAAAAGCGTCGGTCAAACCCGCGGCCAGTCACCAGAACACCGCCCCCCATCACAGCGAATCTACTGGCCCCTGGCAGTGGCGAATTGACAAGATTGCCGTGCAAAACGGGACCGTCAATTTAAATGAGCCGAGCTCAGGTAAATGGCGCTCGCGGCATATCAGTGCGCTGTCGGCCACCTTTTCCCCCCTCTCCGGGGCGCTGGAAAAACCGGCCAACGTAAGCTTTAAAAGCCGGGTAGATAATCTTGCCAACTTGGGCTTTGACGGGCAGATGACGCTCTACCCCTTCTCGTTCGACGGCCATATCGAGCAGCAAACCGTGCCGCTTGGCTGGGCTCAGGCCTACTTGCAAAACTGGCTGCGCACCCGCATTGACAGCGGCAATCTCAATGGCCGCCAACAGTTGGTGCTTGCCACCGACAAGAGCGGTAACTGGCAACGCGCCAGCCTTAAGGGCGATCTGAAGATCGACAGCTTCAAGATGGTCGACAAGCGCGACAATCAGCGGCTGCTCACTTTTGATGGACTGGCGGCCAACAACATCAGCGGCGATCTGGTCAAACGCAGCATCAGCGTCGAACGAGTGCTGGTCAATCACGGCTATGGCCGACTGGAAGTCAACAAAGATGGCAGTACCAACCTGCAATCTTTGCTTTTGCCAGGGCCTGCACCCAGTGCCTCTGCCCAGCACAGTCGTGATACATCGCCACCGCTTACCCTGCGCATCGATGAGGTGGCCACCCGTGATGGCGAGCTGCTGTTTGCCGACCGGCGCCTGAGCCGCGATTTTGTGGTCAATATCGCCAGCCTTAACGGCCAGACCCGCCATATCAGCAACACCCCGGGACGGCGCTCGGAGATTGCCCTGCAAGGCAAGGTTGATAGCTATGCCCCGGTCAGCATCGAGGGGACGGCCAATCTACTGGTGGCCCAGCCGGTGCTGGACATGACGGCCGCGTTCAAGAATCTGGAGCTCACCACCTTCACCCCCTACTCGGCCAACTACGCCGGCTATGCCATCGACAAGGGCCAAATCTCGATGCGCCTGCAGTACAAGCTGGTGGGTAGCAAACTCGAAGGCAGTAACGACATTCGCATCACCAAGTTGCAGCTTGGCGACAAGGTTGAAAGTCCCGATGCCATGGATTTGCCGCTCAAGCTGGCGGTGGCACTGCTGTCGGACTCCAAGGGGGAGATTAACCTCGATCTCAAGGTGAAAGGAGATCTGGACAACCCGGATTTCAGCGTCGGCAAACTGTTTTGGAACGTATTGGGCAATACCCTCTCCAAGGCCATTACGTCGCCCTTTAGCCTGCTGGCCTCCCTCACAGGAAGTCAGGCACCGGTTGAGCAGGTCAATTTCCCGGCCGGAGAGAGCGAGCTGGCGCCGCAAACCCAAGCGCAGCTCTCGCAGCTGGCCGATGCCCTGCATCAACGGCCGCAGCTTGGTATCAATTTGCGCGGTGAAGTGGATCATCATGGCGATCTGCTGGCCCTGCAGCGGCTGCAGCTGGAAAACCAGCTCGGCAAGGAGCTCGATCGCCCCACCTCGCTGGAACAGATTGGCAGCGACAGCGAGTTGCAAGCGGCGCTCGATACCCTCTACAGCAGCACCTTTGCCGGCGATATCAAGGCGTTGGCCCTGAGCCACCAATTGGTGCCCGGCAGCAACAGCGCCTGGACGCTTGGGATCGATACGCTGGCCGCGCGTCAACGTGTCAGTGACAAGAGTCTGCGCCGGCTGGCGATTCGCCGCGCCCAATACATCAAGGCGCAATTTGTGGAGCATTACAACATTTCGCCCGAGCGGGTGTTCGTGCTCGACAGCAAAAGTGGCGATGAGAAGAGCGAGGCGCGCGTGCTGTTTTCTCTGGAGGTAGAGTAAACAAGAGAGTACTCAAAAACGGGCACTCTCTGTGGCCCGCCTCCCAGTGTCGTTTTTTTTCATCATTTCCCACCCCTTCCCTCTTGCCTAGGCGATATCGCCTGTCTAGAATCGCGCAACTTCTACACACCCCCACTGTTTCGGAGATATCCAAGTGAGTGAAAAACTGGCCAACCCGGCTCCGCTCGGTCTGATGGGCTTCGGTATGACCACCGTGCTGCTGAACATCCATAACGCAGGCTTCTTCCCCATGAGTGCCATGATCCTGGCCATGGGCCTGTGCTACGGCGGCATCGCCCAGATCATCGCCGGCATCATGGAATACAAGCACGGCAACACCTTCGGTGTGACCGCGTTCGTCTCCTACGGTTTCTTCTGGTTGAGCCTGGTTGCCCTGGTCGTCATGCCGACTATGGGTCTGGCTGCACCGACACCAGAAGGTTACATGGGCTGCTACCTGCTGATGTGGGGTGTGTTCACCTTCTTCATGATGCTCGGCACGGTAAACTTCCCGCGCGTTAAACAGTTCGTGTTCGCCTCCCTGACCGTACTGTTCTTCCTGCTGGCCGCCCGTGATTTCACTGGCAACGCCCTGATCGGCACCATCGCCGGTTTCGAAGGGATCATCTGCGGTGCCAGCGCCATCTATCTGGCCATGGCAACCGTTATCAACGAGCAGTATGGCCGTGTGGTCCTGCCGATCGGTCAAAAGCCGAAGGCCGCTGCCGTGCTCAAAGCTGCTGCCTAACTCAGGTAACGGCTGAGAAGAAAGGGCTCCCATCGGAGCTCTTTTTTATTGTCTGATGATCAGTCACTCGCGCCATCTTCCGGCTGCCGCGAACGCGGATCCTGACCAAATAACGCCTTGAGTTCATCGTATACCGCCGGATAGACCCGTTGCAGCGTCGCTGGTCGGGTAAAAAACAGCTCGCTGCAAACCGCCAAAAACTCGGCCGGATGGCTGGCGGCATAGGGATCAATCGAGGGCTCTTCACCCCGCGCAAGTTGAGCGTTCAAGGCATCAAACGCCGCCTGAAAATGGCGCCGCCAGCGCTGCATCGACATGCCGAGGCGCATCGGCGGTGCGCCATCGGCCTCCCCGCCCAGCATATCGATTTTGTGCACCAGTTCGTGGATCACCAGGTTGTAGCCATCCCAGCCGCCATCTTGTGCCAGCTCACTCCAGGCCAGCACCAGCGGCCCCTGCTGCCATGACTCGCCGGCATGCTCCTCTTCGATGTCGCTGACCAGTCCGAATTCGTCTTGCAGGGTTTCACGCCGCACCACCGGCTCGGGAATGAGGATGATCTCGTGAAAACCGCGGTACCACTGCAGATCCAGATGCAAAATCGGCAGCACCGCCTGCAGCGCCAGCGCGGCGCGATCCTCAGGGCTCAACGACACACCAAGCTCGGTCAGGCTTTTTTGTCTCAGTAGCGCCGCCGCCAGCTCACACAGACGGGTCTGCTCATGCTCATTCAGCCCTTGCAGGATGGGGATGGCCAAGAGCACCTCTCGCCAAGGCAGAGCGTCATCGGGGTTACTTGGCCTTGTCCCAAGCAGGCGCTGCAGCCAGCTCATCACTCCCATCGCTTGACCAGACGCTTGCGCCGCTCCTCGTAGCCCTCGCGCGCATAAAAGCGGTGGGCATCGACGCGCCGCTCGCCGCTCGAGAGTTCAAGCTGCACGCAACCGGCAGCCCGCGCCTGTTGCTCGGCGGCGGCCAGCAGGGCGGCCCCCACCCCTTGCGAGCGCACCGTATCACTGACCACCAGCGCGCTGACCCGTCCCCACCGCTCATCCACATGCAAAGGAGACTGCAACTGCCAAACCAGTACGCCCACGACCGTCCCCTCTACCTGTGCCACCAACACTTCACGTCCGGGCACCGTCTCTTGCAGCCGGGTCGCCAGATCACGTCCCTTGGGCGGATAACCGAGCTCCACAAACAGGCGTTGCAGGGCGGCCACATCGTCGAACCCGGCAGGACGAATCATGAGACTCATAACAGCTCCTTTTCACTATCAACCCCGTCAGCTACGGGATGAAAAACAACCAAGTTCACCTTTTTGCAACATTAACGCAAAAACAGACTAGGAAGTGAGAACACAAATCGCTATCTTAGCGCGGTCAATCCTGCCAAACGGCAACATGACCGCTTTTTATGGCACCGAAGTGCGACTTTACAGTGGATCTGTGAGTCGTCAACGCATCGCCCCTCGAAGGGCCGGGCCTGACCAACGCGATGACAGACACAATACAACACAACATGACAAGGAGCCGTTGACCATGAATGATTTGGTCAATGCCATTAATGGCATTATCTGGAGCCCCGCGCTCGTCTATCTGTGCCTCGGTGTAGGCCTGTACTTTTCCCTGCGAACCCGCTTTTTGCAACTGCGCCACCTCAAGGAGATGGTGCGCCTGATGTTTGATGGCAAGAGCACCGATGCCGGTGTCTCCTCCTTCCAGGCGCTGGCCATGACCTTGGCTGGGCGAGTGGGAACCGGGAACATCGCTGGTGTGGCAACCGCCATCACCTTCGGCGGTCCTGGCGCGCTGTTCTGGATGTGGATGGTGGCCTTTTTGGGCGCGAGTTCGGCGTTTGTCGAATCGACCTTAGGTCAAATCTACAAAGAGAAGATCAACGGTGAATACCGCGGCGGTCCGGCCTTTTATATCGAAAAAGGTCTGGGCATGAAGTGGTACGCCTGGCTCTTCTCGATTGCCACCATCTTCGCCTGCGGCGTGTTGCTGCCGGGGGTGCAAGCCAACTCGATTGCCAACGGTCTGCAAAACGCCCTGGCCATCGATCCGAACGTAACTGCTGCCGGTCTGGCGCTGCTGCTTGGCTTTATCATCTTTGGTGGCGTCAAGCGCATCGCTAACTTCGCCAGTATGGTCGTGCCCTTTATGGCGCTCGGTTACATCATCGTAGCCTGCGTCATCATTGCGCTGAACATCGAGCAACTGCCGGGCGTACTGGCCCTGATCCTGCGCAGCGCCCTGGGCGTTGATGCCGGCTTTGGCGCTATTTTGGGTCTGGCCATCATGTGGGGCGTCAAACGCGGCGTCTACTCCAACGAAGCCGGCCAAGGCTCCGGCCCGCACGCCTCGTCGGCCGCCGCCGTCAGCCACCCGGCCAAGCAGGGTCTGGTACAGGCCTTCTCGGTCTATATCGACACCCTGTTTGTCTGCTCGGCCACCGGTTTCATGCTGCTCATCACCGGTCTTTACAACGTACAGGGGCCGGACGGTGCTGCCATCCACACCGGCATTGCCGGTGTGGCCGCAGGCCCGGGCTACGTGCAGACCGCGATGGAAACCATGATGCCGGGCTTTGGCAACGTGTTTGTGGCGATTGCGCTGTTCTTCTTCGCCTTTACCACCATCGTGGCCTACTACTACATCGCCGAGACCAACATCGCTTATATCAACCGCACCATTCGCATGAACTGGCTGAATCTGGTGCTCAAGATCGCCATGATGGCTTCGACCGTGTATGGCACCGTCAAGACGGCGGAGCTTGCCTGGGGCATGGGGGACATCGGCGTGGGTCTGATGGCCTGGCTCAATATCGGTGCCATTTTGCTGCTGCAAAAACCGGCGCTGCTGGCGCTGCGCGATTATGAGCAACAGCAAAAGCAGGGGTTGGATCCGGTGTTCCATCCGGAGAAGCTGGGTATCAAGAATGCCGACTACTGGGGCGGCCAGCGCTCTGAGCACAACCTGGAGCTGGAAAAAGAGGGTCACGGCTTCGAGCCGGATCAACCGGCCAGCTAAGCATGTTTATTTCATGACCACCTCATATGGCAGCCCACGGGCTGCCATTTTTTATCGTCAACCTAACCGCGAAAGCGACTGGGGCCAAAGGCCAGATGGCGGCCAAACAAGCTGTTGATGGTGGCCCGCCACTGATTGGGCCGCCCGAGGATCTGCCTTTGCAGGCGGGTCTCTTCCTGCATCACCTGCGCATCGCTGCGGGCCCAGGCGTCGTGATACAGCTGCTTGATGCCCGCCAGCGCATCGGGGGATTTGGTGAGCAGCACCCGCACAAAGGCCTCGGCCTCCTGCATCGGTTGATCGCACACCCGACTGATCAGCCCCAGTTTTTGCGCTTCGTCAGCAGGCACCTCACGCCCGGTCATGGCCAGCTCCATGGCGGTGTCCATGCCGACCAGATTGCGCAGGGTGGCCGCGCCGCTCATGTCGGGGATGATACCCCACTTGATCTCCATCACCGAGAAACGGCAATCGGGCGCCGAGAAACGAAAATCAGCCCCGAGCGCGATCTGCAGGCCGCCGCCAAAGCAGACCCCGTGGGTCACCGCAATCACCGGCACTGGCAACTGGTGCCAGCCATAGGCCACCCGCTGCGCCAAATTGGTGGCATCATCGGCTTCGCGCTTGAGGATCTCGAGCGCCGCCAGCGGGCTTTTCATCATGGATTTCACATCCAGCCCGGCACAAAAGGCGCGACCCTCCCCACTTAAAATCACCGCCCGCAGCCCCTTCTCCTGCCCCAGCCGGGTCAGCACACTGTCGAGCGCATCAAACATGGGACGGTCCAGCGCATTGAGTTTTTCGGCCCGACTCAGACTCACCCGGGCAACCCCGCCATCAAGGTGACACTGTACCCGCTCTGTGCTCATCATCCTCTCCTTGCTCGCAACAGGTCAGACCTCTATGTTAACCACTGGTTAATCCATTAACAATCTTTAGCCGAGCGCCTTTCTCACCGCTGACGTGTCAGCCAGCCACCTTCGCCCCCTTGGTTTGACCCCCTCTCTTCGACCAAAGTCCTGTGGCTGCCGGCCCGGCTTGCCTGCCACACTGAATAAAAAAGTGGAGACCGGTATGACGCCCCTGTTTAATCCAGAGCGCCCCCCGTTTGACAGGCTCGATGGCCCGCAGCGCGAGCGCCTCGAGCGCAGCCTGCAGCTCATTTATGTCCGTGCCCATGCGGTGCTGCTCGAGCCCGGCGCCCCGGTCGAAGGGGTACTGTTGATGGCCAAAGGGGCCGCCGAGGAGCGCAGCCCCGACGGTCATACCCACGTTGCCGACTACGGCCCCGATGATCTGTTTGATCTGCGCGCCCAGTTTGACGGCCAGCATCGTCACCGTTTTATCGCGCTGGAAGATTGCCTCTGTTTTTTGATCCCGCGAACGCTGTTTCTGGCGTTGTGCGATGAGACGCCAGCCTTTGCCGACTATTTTCGTGGCAGCTTGAGTGAACACCAAGCGGTGGCCGAGCGCCGTTCTGAGCCCGGCCAGCAAAACCTGTCGGAATTTCTGCTCACCCGCATTGACCTGACCCATCTGCAGCCGCCCTTGCTGCTACCGGCCGGCACCACGCTGGAGTGCGCCACCCGCACCATGGCGGCCGCCGGCTGTGACTGCCTGCTCTGGCAACAGGGCGAGCGCTGGCAACTGGCAACCCGCACCACCTTGCTCCATGCACTGGTGCTCTCGGGCATCTCGCAAAGTGCGCCGCTCTCGGCACTGCCCGCCGAGGTGCCGCTCATCTCCCTGCCCCTTGGCGAATACCTGTTCGACGCGCTGATCCTGATGACCCGCCATCAGATCAAACGCATCGTGATCACCGATGGGGAACGTATATGCGGCATCTTGCACCTGACCCGGGTGTTGGGGCTGTTTTCCACCCACTCCCATGTGCTGACCCTTCGCATCAACCGGGCCAACGATGAGTCCGCGCTGGAGGCGGTGGCGCGAGAGCAGGGCAGACTGACCGCCAATCTGTTTGCTCAGGGCATTCACACCGCCTTCTTGCTGCGCCTGATGTCCGCCGTTAACGAGCAGTTGATGGCCAAGGCGTTTGCTCTGTGCATACCTGCGGCCATCCATCAGCGCGTCTGCCTGCTGGTGCTGGGCTCTGAGGGGCGCGGCGAGCAGATGGTCAAAACCGATCAGGATAACGCCCTGATCTTGCCCGATGATCTCGATTGGCCGACCCAAGCGGTTGATCTGGCCCGCTTTGCCGCCCTGCTCGAGCGTCTTGGTTACCCACCTTGTCCGGGCAATGTGATGGTGACCAATCCCCAGTGGGTTAAAACCTGCGAGCAGTGGCACGATGCCATCGATTCGGCCTTGCTAAACGCGGCGCCCGAGGATCTGTTGTGGCTCGCAACCTTGAGCGATGCGCACGCCGTGGCCGGGGATGCAGGCTTGCTTACCCCTATCCGGCGCGCCTTGCTGGTTAAACTGGGGGATCGCACCGACCTGCTGGCCGACATGGCGCGCGCCGCCGTGGCCTTTCACACCCCGCTCACCCTGTTTGGCCGGCTTGAGCGCGAACCGGATGGGTTAGATCTTAAGCGCGGCGGCCTCTTTTCACTGGTGCACGGCACCCGCTTGCTGGCCATTGAAGCCGGTATTACGGCGACCTCAACGCTAGAGCGCATCGAGCAACTGGCGGCCAGCTCACGCTTGAGCCGCGAGTTTGCCAGCGATCTGGCCGAGGCATTTCGTCTGCTGACCCGCCTGCGGCTGGCTGGGCAACTCAAAGACGGCAGCAACCGGGTCAAGGTCAGTGAGCTACCCACGTCACAGCGTGACCTGCTGCGCCACAGCCTCGGCGTGGTTAAAAAATACCAGCAGTGGCTCGCCATGCACTTTCGCGTCAGGCAATAACCATGCTGCGCCGCCTGCATCGCTATTGGCTGGGACGCCCGTTTCAAGCGGGCGAGTTTGCACCGCTGTTTACCGCGCCCCCGCGTGATGAGTGGGTGGCGCTGGATTTTGAAACCACCAGCCTGGATCCGGCCAAGGCCGAGATCGTGTCGATGGGGGCGCTACGCATCCAGGGCTCACGCCTGATGGTCGGGGATGCCTTGTCGCTTAAGGTGAGACCGCCCGATTCCCTCACGGCGCAATCGGTGGTGATCCACGGCCTTCGTCATCAGGATCTTGACGATGGCCTGCCGCTGGAAGATGCCCTGCGCCAACTGCTCGCGTTTATCGGTGCGCGGCCACTGGTGGGCTATCACATCGCCTACGACCGGGCCATTTTGCAGCGCCACTGCAAACGGCTGTGGCGCCTGCCCCTGCCCCACCCGGCCATCGAAGTCAGCCGGCTCTACTTTGATGCCATCAGTCGGCGCCTTGATGGCGCACACATCGATCTGCATCTTGCCGCCATCTGCGAGCACCTTGGACTACCGGCCCTACCTGCCCATGACGCACTGACCGACGCCTTGACCGCCGCCCTGGTGTTCGTCCGTCTGCGCTATGGCGCTGCGCCGGATTATCCCAAAGTCTAATTGTTGAAACACAACAAATTATTCACATTTCAATAACAAGGTCGCAGGTAGCGACCAGGCAACGGGATTTCACAAGGAGAGAGAACCAATGGACGAACAGATCTATCAGCGTATCCAGCAGGATCCGCACTTCCAAGAGCTGGTGGACCGTCGCCAGCGTTTTGCCTGGGTGTTGTCAGCCATCATGCTGGGACTGTACCTGGCGTTCATTCTGCTGATTGCCTTCGACCCGGCCTGGCTCGGCACGCCGCTGTCGGAAGGCTCCACCATTACCCGCGGTATCCCGGTCGGTGTCGGCATCATCGTGGCCGCCTTCGTACTGACCGGTATCTATGTCTCCAAGGCCAATGGCGAGTTCGACGAACTCAACCAGAAGATCATTCAGGGAGTACAAAAGAAATGATGCACTCACTCTTGCTGCTCTGTCTGGGTCTGTTCACCTCTCCCCTGCTGCTGGCTGCCGGTGCCATCGAAGGCGAGGTCAAACAGCAACCGCTCAACCTGTCGGCGATCCTGATGTTCCTGGTGTTTGTGGCCGCCACCTTGATGATTACCTGGTGGGCCGCCAAGCGTAACCGCTCGGCCGCTGACTACTACGCCGCCGGTGGCCGCATCACCGGCTTTCAAAATGGACTGGCGATTGCCGGTGACTACATGTCCGCCGCCTCGTTTCTCGGGATCTCGGCGCTGGTCTACACCTCGGGGTACGATGGGCTCATCTACTCCATCGGCTTTCTGGTCGGCTGGCCCATCATCCTGTTCTTAATTGCCGAACGTCTGCGTAACCTTGGCAAATACACCTTTGCCGACGTGGCCTCCTATCGCCTTGGCCAAACCCCGGTGCGCAGCCTCTCGGCCTGCGGCTCGCTGGTGGTGGTGGCGCTCTACCTTATCGCCCAGATGGTGGGGGCAGGTAAGCTGATTGAACTCCTGTTTGGTCTGAACTATCACGTCGCGGTGGTGCTGGTCGGTATTCTGATGGTGCTCTACGTGCTGTTTGGCGGCATGCTGGCAACCACCTGGGTGCAGATCATCAAGGCCGTGATGCTGCTCTCGGGCGCCACCTTTATGGCAATCATGGTGATGAAGTCAGTTAACTTCGACGTCAACACCCTGTTTGCCGAAGCGGTCAAGGTGCACGCCAAGGGCGCCGCCATCATGAGCCCCGGCGGCTTGGTCGCCGACCCCATCTCGGCCATCTCGCTCGGTTTGGCGCTGATGTTCGGTACTGCCGGGCTCCCTCATATCCTGATGCGTTTCTTCACCGTGAGCGACGCCAAGGAAGCGCGCAAGAGCGTGTTCTTTGCCACCGGGTTTATCGGCTACTTCTACATCCTGACCTTTATCATCGGCTTTGGCGCCATCCTGCTGGTCAGCACCAACCCGGAGTTTAAGGACGCCACCGGCGCCCTGCTCGGCGGTAACAACATGGCGGCCATTCACCTGGCCAACGCGGTCGGCGGCAGCTTGTTCCTCGGCTTTATCAGCGCCGTGGCATTTGCCACCATTTTGGCGGTGGTGGCAGGTCTCACGTTGGCCGGCGCGTCAGCGGTCTCTCATGATCTCTATGCCAGCGTGTTTCGTCACGGTCAGGCCAATGAAGCTGACGAGCTGCGGGTCTCCAAGCTCACAACCCTTGGGCTTGGGGTCGTCGCCATCGGACTTGGCATCCTGTTTGAGAAGCAGAACATCGCCTTCATGGTGGGTCTGGCCTTCTCGATCGCCGCCAGCTGCAACTTCCCGGTGCTGTTCCTCTCCATGTTCTGGTCGCGTCTGACCACTCGTGGCGCGGTCTGGGGTGGCGGTCTGGGTCTGGTCAGCGCCGTGGCGCTGATGGTGATGGGGCCGACAGTGTGGGTGAAGGTACTGGGCCATGCCGAAGCTATCTTCCCCTACGAGTACCCGGCCCTGTTCTCGATGGCGATTGCCTTTATCGGCATCTGGTTCTTCTCGGTGACCGACAAGTCGATTGCCGCCGCCGAAGAGCACGCTCGCTTCCTGCCACAATTTGTCAGATCGCAAACCGGTATTGGCGCCGCCAAGGCCGCGTCGCACTGATAACGGATTGAATCTTGCCACGCGCCGGCTTGATGCCGGCGCTGCTTTTTTATCTTCCTGGTGATCGGTCGCATCAATCCGTCGAAAACGCGCTGCGACAGGGCCAAATCATGAGCTAACCCACTGAATCACAACCAAGATAGATCTAGTGTGATATTGCGCCTTAACCAAGGCGAGCGCCCGGAGGCCCCCTATGCATATCCGTTACTGCGAAGCCTGCAACCAGGAAACCGAGCACAAGGAGGCAGCGCGCGCCCCTCGCACCCCCCGCTCAGCCAGCACCCAGGGCACACCACGCGAACAGGCCAACGAGGCGCAGGCGTATCCGGCGCGGCCAAAGAGCTATATCATCTGCCAGGAGTGCGGCAACGAAACCCTCGATAACGAGGAGGGTGCCTTTCGTTAGCACGCCAGCAAGGCACGGGCGCAGGGTCGCGCCCGACATGGCATAACAGGAGTCACAGGTCGCATGGATGTCGACAGATTGCAGTCCCACTCTGCCCGTTTTCGCTCGGCGCTCGATGCGCTCTCTCCCAAACTGGGCCTCTCGTTTTGCCGCTTTCCCCTCGGCGCCTGCGCCGACAGCTCGCTGCTGTTAGGCACCTATCTTGCCGAGCAAGGCTTTGGAGCGTTTAACTACATGCTGGGCAGCTACGGCGATGAGTTTCGCGGCAATTTCAGCTCCCACGCCTGGCTGCAGCAAGGTGAGCTGATTGTGGATGTCACCGCTGATCAATTCCCCGACATCACGGCGCCAGTCATCGTGACGCACGACTCGCACTGGCACCGCATGCTGCGCGGCGAGCGTCACCACATCGCCGATTATCGCCGCTATGGCGCCAGCGTCGATGCCGAGTTGGCCCCGCACTACGCACTTATCTGCCAATGGCTGCAGCAGCACGCTCCAGACGAGTGATGCTGTCATCAAGCCGTCAAGGATAAGACTCACAATTTGGCTAAAAAAATGCGCCGTTGTGTGCCATAATCTGCGCCCTTTGTGATCAACCGGGACATCCACTGTGCTCTCTTGCAACAACATCACCATGCAGTTTGGCGCCAAGCCGCTGTTCGAGAACATCAGCATCAAGTTTGGCGAAGGCAACCGTTATGGCCTGATCGGCGCGAATGGCTGCGGCAAGTCCACCTTCATGAAGATTCTGGGCGGCGATCTCGAGCCGTCTGGCGGCAATGTCAGCCTGGATGTCAACGAGCGGATCGGTAAGCTTAAACAGGATCAGTTCGCCTACGAAGAGATGCGCGTGCTGGACGTGGTCATGATGGGCCACGCCGAGATGTGGGCCGCCATGCAAGAGCGCGATGCTATCTATGCCAACCTCGAGGCCAGCGACGACGATTACATGCGCGCCGCCGAGCTCGAAGGCAAGGTAGCCGAGTATGACGGTTACACCGCCGAAGCCCGCGCTGGCGAGCTGCTGCTCGGCGCCGGTATTCCGCTGGAGCAACACAGTGGCCCGATGAGCGCCGTCGCCCCGGGCTGGAAGCTGCGGGTGCTGCTGGCTCAGGCGCTCTTCTCGAGCCCCGATATCCTGCTGCTCGACGAACCGACCAACAACCTGGACATCAACACCATCCGCTGGTTGGAAGAGGTGCTCAACGCCCGCGATTGCACCATGATCATCATCTCGCACGACCGTCACTTCCTGAACATGGTCTGCACCCACATGGCGGATCTGGATTACGGCGAGCTGCGCGTCTACCCGGGCAACTATGACGAATACATGCTGGCCGCAACCCAGGCCCGTGAGCGTCTGATTGCCGACAACGCCAAGAAGAAAGCCCAGATTGCCGACCTGCAATCGTTCGTGTCACGCTTTAGCGCCAACGCCTCCAAGTCGCGTCAGGCCACCTCGCGCCTCAAGCAGATCGACAAGATCAAGATTGAAGAGGTCAAAGCCTCCAGCCGCCAGAACCCCTTTATTCGTTTTGATCAGGACAAGCAGCTCTATCGCAACATCCTCGAAATGGAAGGCGTGGCCAAGGGCTACGGTGACGGCCCGCTGTTTAAAGGGCTCAGCATGCTGCTGGAAGTGGGCGAAAAAGTGGCCATCCTCGGTACCAACGGTATCGGTAAGTCCACCCTGATCAAGACCCTGGTCGGCGAGTTTGCACCGGATGCCGGCACCATCAAGTGGTCTGAAAATGCCCAGATTGGCTATTACGCCCAGGACCATGCTGAAGATTTCGACACCGATCTCAGCGTCTTCGACTGGATGGCCCAGTGGAAGAAGGAAGGGGATGACGAGCAAGCCGTGCGCTCTGTGCTCGGTCGCCTGCTGTTCTCCCAAGATGACATCAGAAAGCCGGTGCGCGTACTCTCCGGTGGCGAGCAGGGCCGCATGATTTTCGGCAAGCTCATCATGCAGCGCCCCAACATCCTTATCATGGATGAACCGACCAACCACCTGGACATGGAATCTATCGAATCCTTGAACCTGGCGCTGGAGATGTTCAAGGGCACCCTGATCTTCGTCTCCCACGACCGTGAGTTCGTCTCGTCGTTGGCAACCCGGATTCTGGAGCTGACCGAAAACGGTATTCGTGACTTTAGCGGCACCTATGATGACTACCTGCGCAGCCAGGGCATCGTCTAACCGACGTACCACGCATACCACAAGGCCCCAGCACGGGGCCTTGTCTTTTGCTTTAGAGCTTAACGACTTAACATAGCCGCGCCCCGTTGGCGACCGGCTGATCCGGCACCGCCAGCACAATGCCGTCGTCACTGGCAAAACCGGTCAGCAAGAACTCGGAGCGAAACGGACCAATCTGTTTGGCCGGGAAATTTACTACGCCGACAATCTGCCGCCCCAGCAGCGACTCGGGGGTGTAACGCCGGGTGATTTGGGCGCTGCTTTTACGCTCGCCAATCTCGGGGCCAAAATCGACCCATACCTTGTAGGCCGGGTTGCGCGCCTCGGGAAAGGGCTCGACCCGCACTATGGTGCCGACGCACAGCGCCACTTTTTCAAAATCCTGCCAGCTAATCTGATCCATGGTCTCTCCTTGCGGTTAACCTAGATAGCGTAATGATGAGACGAGCAGTCCGCGCCGGTCACACACCGCTTTATTGCGGCGAGCCACCGTTTGCTGCGTCATTGCGCTGACGCCAGCGGCTCGGCGTAAAACCATACTCGCGGGCAAAGCGCTCGGCAAAGGCGGACGGATTGTCATAGCCCACCCGGGCGGCCACCTCGCTCACCGGTAAACCGGTTTCGATGAGCAGTCGTGCCGCCATTGCCAGTCGGCGCTGCTGCACATAATGCTGAGGACTCATCCCCAGCTCACGGCGAAAACGCTGGTTAAACTGACTGAGGCCAAGGCAGGCCTCGGCCGCCAGCTCATGGCTGCCAAGCGAGGCTCCGAGATGCAGCTCGATATGGCGCTGCACGCGGCGAATGCGCGCACTGACACCATTAGGCGCAGCCAGTAGCGACAGCCACAGCTCTCCCATTCCCAGCAGCGAACGTCCGTGGGCCAGCGCGCTCTGCACAAACGACAGGTAGGCGCGCTGGGTGGCATCGAGCGTGATAAAGACCTGCTCCCCCACCCCGTCCGGCAGCCACTGGCTGTCATGGACCAGAAAGGCACTCTTGGGATCGGCAGCAAAATCGTGGCGTTCACCGGGCAAGATGATGCAAGCCTGACCGACGTTGAGTGCGGCGGCCTTGCCTGCCACCTCGATATCGAGGGCGCCATCAATGGGCATCACCAGTTGCGCATAGTCATGGTGATGGGTGGTGGTGTCACGTTGATAATGACGAAGTGAAAAAGGGGTCATGTCTGCTCCACATTCAGGTCACCAGTGTAACCCGCGCCCATCCGGCGACAAGTCTGCCGATGTAAGGCTTCGCCAATGAATTGCCCGCCTGCACGCGGCGGCGTAGCATGACGGGCTCGTTGCACTGCTTGCTGGAGCTCTTATGCCAACCCGCCTTCACTACGACTGCCTGCCACCGATTGCCGGCCCCTATGTGCATGCGATTCGCCATCGCGGCGTGCTCTATCTCTCCGGCCTTACCGCCATGGGCACTGCCGCCGAGCAAGGATCGCTTCGCGAGCAGACCCGCGCCATTTTAGCGCTGATTGGCAAGGTACTGGCTCAGGAAGGGCGCACGGTGAGCGATCTTATCCGCATCAATATGTATGTGTGCGATATCGGTGCGCTGGCCGAGCTGCGCGATGTGCTGCGGGAGTTTTACCAAGGCGTGCTGCCGGCAAGTACCCTGCTCGAGGTCTCTGCCTTGATCAAGCCGGAGCTAAACATCGAGATTGAGGCGACCATTGCGATCGAGGATGAATGAACACGGGGCCTGACGGCCCCGTGATAGCGAGATGGCTTATGGCTTGTTCACCAGATTGGTGAACTCGTCGCCCTTGGCATGGCGCACGTCCTTGCCCTTGACGTAATAGATGATGTATTCGCAGATGTGCTGGCAACGATCGCCCACCCGCTCGATGGCGCGCGCGGCCCACAGCACGTTGAGCACCTGCGGGATGGTGCGCGGATCTTCCATCATGTAGGTCATCAGCTCACGGATCACCGACTCGTACTCACGATCGACCTTGTCATCTTCCTGATAGACCTCGACTGCGGCGTCCAGATCCATACGGGCAAAGGCGTCAAGCACATCGTGCAGCATCTTGATGGTGCGTCGGCCCATGTTCTCGAGCGACACCAGCGGAGGCTGCGGCTTGTTGGCGTTATCGGTCAGCATGCGGGCGATGCGCTCGGCCACGTCCCCGATCCGCTCCAGCTCGGCGATGGTCTTGATGATGGCCATCACCAGACGCAAGTCAGAGGCGGTCGGTTGGCGCTTGGCGATGATGCGGGTGCACTCTTCATCGATGGCCACTTCCATGGCGTTGACCTTGTGATCAGTGCCGACGATGCGGCGGGCGGCATCCAGATCCTGATCATGAATGGCCGCCAGTGCGTCGGTCAGCTGTTGCTCGACCAGCCCTCCCATCACCAGCACCTGATTGCGCACGTTTTCCAGCTCGGTGTTGAACTGCCCCGAGATGTGTTTGCCAAGATTCATATTGTCCATGTCGAAATCCTTAAACTGGGAGCGGTAAAGCCTTAGCCGTAGCGGCCGGTGATATAGTCCTCGGTCTTTTTCTTGGCCGGGGTAGTGAAAATGGTATTGGTGTCGGCGTATTCAATCAGCTCACCCATATACATAAAGGCGGTCTGATCCGACACCCGCGCCGCCTGTTGCATGTTGTGGGTCACGATCACTACGGTGAACTGCTTCTTAAGCTCATTGATAAGCTCTTCGATGGTCAGGGTGGAGATGGGGTCAAGCGCCGAAGTCGGCTCATCGAGCAGCAGCACTTCCGGCTCGATGGCAATCGCCCGGGCAATCACCAGACGTTGCTGCTGACCACCGGAAAGACCAAAGGCGTTTTCATACAGACGGTCTTTCACTTCATCCCACAGGGCGGCGCCGCGCAGCGAACGCTCGACCGCGTCATCGAGACTGCGGCGATCATTAATACCCTGCAGACGCAGGCCATAGACCACGTTCTCGTAAATGGACTTGGGGAACGGGTTGGGACGCTGGAACACCATGCCCACCCGGCGCCGCAGGGCGGCCACATCCACCCCCTTGTCATAGATATTGTTGCCATGCAGCAAGATCTCACCCTCGATACGGCAGGTTTCCACCAGATCGTTCATCCGGTTGATGCAGCGCAGCAAGGTCGATTTACCGCAGCCCGATGGGCCGATAAATGCAGTCACCTGCCCCTTGGGGATCTTCATCTCGATGTTGTATAGCGCCTGTTTGTCACCGTAAAAGAGATCCAGCCCCTTGACCTCGAGCGTGGTGAGCTCGGCCGGCAGGTTGGCCAGATCCAGCGCCTTGGTCTGGTGCATCATGGTATTGACGTTAAGCATTCAGGTCCTCAAATCACGCTAGGGGGCCGGATCAATTATCCAGCGCCTTGAATTTTTCACGCAGATGATTGCGAATACCGATGGCGGTCAGGTTCAACCCCACGATCACGGTCACCAGCAAGAAGGAGGTGGCATACACCAGGGGCCGTGCCGCCTCCACGTTCGGGCTCTGAAAGCCCACGTCGTAAATATGAAAGCCCAAGTGCATGAACTTGCGCTCCACATGCAGATAGGGGAAGTTGCCATCCACCGGCAGGGTCGGCGCCAGTTTCACCACCCCCACCAGCATCAGCGGCGCCACTTCACCGGCGGCGCGGGCAATCGCCAGAATAAGTCCGGTCATGATCGCGGGGCTGGCCATCGGCAGCACGATGCGCCACAGAGTTTCGGCCTGGGTCGCCCCCAGCGCCAGCGAGCCATGGCGAATCGCGCTGGGAATGCGCGCCAATCCCTCTTCGGTCGAGACAATCACCACCGGCAAGGTCAAAATAGCCAGGGTCAGGGCCGACCAGATCACGCCGGGCGAGCCAAAGGTCGGGCTGGGCAGCGCCTCGGGATAGAAGATCCGGTCGATGGAGCCACCCAGGGTATAGACGAAAAAGCCCAGACCAAACACGCCATAGACAATCGAGGGCACCCCGGCGAGGTTGATGACCGCAATGCGGATAAACTTGGTCATCACGTTCTTGCCGGCATATTCGTGCAGGTACACCGCCGCCACCACCCCCAGGGGCATCACGATGATCGCCATCAGGATCACCATAAACACGGTGCCAAAGATGGCCGGGAATACGCCGCCCTCGGTGTTGGCCTCGCGGGGATCGCCGCTGATAAATTTGCCAATCTGGTGGAACCAGTAACCTATCTTGGCAAACAGTCCCATCTCGTTGGGCCAGGTCACATCCAGCACCTTGGAAAGCGGCATGGTCACCGCCTCCCCGCGCATGTCGGTCACCGTCACACTGTCACGACCGGCATCGGCGCGCAGGCGAAACAGCTCTTTTTCCAGCACCAGATAATCGGCCTGCAACTTATCGCGCTCGGCTTGCAGCTCGGATTTAAGCTGATCGGTCAGCTCATGGTTAAGCTCGGCCTTGCGCTCTTTAAGGCGCAGCTTTTCCAGCTGATAGTTGATGGCGCCAATCTCGCCTTTTTGCAGCGAATCGGCCTGGCTATTGAGATCAACCGCCCGATCAATGGCCTCACGCAAAGGGCCATGCAGATCGCCGGTCACCACCTTACCCGCCACGTTCACACCGCTCACGCGGCCATAGAAGTTGCCATTGGTGGTGCGCTCAAGCAGCGCCAGCTCAGCGGGCGTTGAGCGAGCCTTGATGTCGGTTTCCAGCACCCAGCGAAAATCGAGATCGACAAACTCGCGGTTGCCAGTCTTGATAAGGTAGCGGGTGAGCCACTCACGCTCTTCATCCGAAGGCAACGGATGACCCGCGGCGCGCAGCCGCTCGACCGGCACCTGCTCCTGGTCATACAGCTCACCGATAATGCGCTGATTGTTGCCACCTACGCCCTGCACATCCCACTGATAAATAGGATGGGGCCAGAAATAGACCAGACCGCGCCAGCCAATGAGCAGCAGCAACCCCACGACCGCTACCAGACTCATGCTGACCGTACCGGCTGTCATCCAGATCCAGGGGGCACCCGATTTGAACCACTTTCCCATTACATCGATTCCTTGCCCTTACAGGGAGCTGTACTTTTCACGCAGCCGCTGACGGATAAACTCGGCCAGCGTGTTGAAGACGAAGGTGAAGACAAACAGCACGAAGGCCGCGAGGAAGAGCACCCGGTAGTGGGAGCTGCCGACCTCGGATTCGGGCATTTCCACGGCGATGTTCGCCGCTAAGGTACGCAGCCCCTGGAACATGGAGAAATCCATGATGGGGGTGTTACCGGTTGCCATCAGCACAATCATTGTCTCGCCCACGGCGCGGCCAAGCCCCATCATCACCGCCGAGAAGATGCCGGGGCTGGCAGTGAGGATCACCACCCGGCTTAAGGTCTGCCAGGGGGTGGCGCCGAGCGCCAGAGAGCCTTGGGTCAGGTGCTTGGGCACCGAGAACACCGCATCTTCGGCAATCGAGAAGATGGTCGGGATCACCGCAAAGCCCATGGCGATGCCCACCACCAGGGAGTTGCGCTGGTCAAACTTGATGCCGGCATCATTGGTGAGCCAGCTGCGGGTATCGCCGTGAAACAGCCAGGTCTCGAGCAGCGGGCTAAGCGCCACCGCCCCCCAGCCAAGCAGCAGCAACACCGGGATAAGGACAATGGCGTGCCACCCTTCCGGCACCCATTGGCGCAGCCTCGCCGGTAGACCCTGCCAACTCATGGCCGTGAGCAACATGCCAAGGGGCAGCAGCACTAACATCAGCAAGATACCGGGCAGGTGATCTTCAATAAGTGGCGCCAGCCAGAGACCAGCCAGAAAGCCCAAGATCACGGTCGGCAGCGCCGCCATGATCTCGACTGTGGGTTTGACCACCTTGCGCAGGCCCGCCGACATGAAATAAGCGGTGTAGATGGCACCCGCCACGCCCAGTGGCACGGCAAACAGCATGGCGTAGAACGACGCCTTGAGAGTCCCGAATGCCAGCGGCACCAGACTCAGTTTCGGCTCAAAATCGTTGCTGGCCGAGGTGGATTGCCAGACAAACTGCGGCTCGGGATAGCCTTCGTACCACACCTCGTGCCACAGGGCCGACCAGGTCACCTCCGGGTGCTCGTTATCCACCTTGAACAGGTGAATGGCGTTGCCTTGCTCGAGCATCAGCAGGTTGTTGCGCGGCGACAGTGCCACGCCGTTCAGCTCATGGGTATCGAGAGTTTCACTCAGCAGCCGGGTGGCGCCGGTGGTATGGAAAAACTCCACCTTGCCGTTGGTGGTGGTGGCCACAAACCCCTTGCGGTGGGTCTCCATCGCCAGCTCGCTGACCGGACCGGAGGCGTTAAAATCGCGGATATGGGTAAATTCACGCTTGCCGTCGCGACTCACTTCAAACCACTGGGAGATCACGCCGTTGTCATTGCCCACCAGCAGGGATGACGCACCGGAGAGCAGTTCAACACGGGTCACCTTGCCATCACGGCTACCGATCTCCAGCACAGTGCGCAAGGTGATCTCATCAGGGTTACGGATGTCATAGACCGACAAGCGGTTGCCATCGCGCAAAAACAGGGTGCGCAGGTTGGGGGTCATCAACACCTGCTCCACATGCCGCGGCAAAGAGGGAATCGCGTATTGGCTGCTGCTCCACTCAATCTCGCCGGTCAGGAAATTCTGCTCGCCGCCGAGCACCGACAAGACGCCGCGCCCATCCTCAGTCATGGCAGCGATCACCACCTTGCTGCCATCTGATTCAAATGCCACCTGGCTGAGCGCTTTCCCCTGCGGGTCAACGGCGATCGGCGCCTCACCAAACGGGTATTTGAGCTCAGGGGTGATCAGCCGCTTGTCATGGGGGTAAGAGACGGCGAAACCGGGGCGAACCAGTTGCACCTGACCGTCACGGCGGCCAAAAACCATGCTCGGCTCATCACCGTGGGAGCGTGAAAAGGCCGTCAGTTCGCCATCGAGTTGGAACTGTTTAATCAGCTGCCCGCTCTGATAGCCATTATTCTGCTTGATGGCAAAAAAGCTCACCTGACCACTGTCGCCAATCCGATAGCCAATCTCGTTTTGCTCTTCACTCCCCAGCAACAGCGTGTTGTCCTGCACCGGCAAGGTGACGGCGCCGGTGGCATCCATGCTGGCGCCATGAAAAATCGGCTTCACCACATAGAGCAGGTAAAAGAAGATAAGCAGCAGCGCCACCAGCACCAGGGCGCCCCCTGTGGTGACACTGTATTTAACCAGCTTGTCCTTGAACCGGCGGGCTTTACTGCCGGCGATGGACAAGGCAACGGATTCGGACGACATCAACAACCCCGGATAAATGTGGCTAGTCTGGATTATATGGCGGTTAGATGACACTAGTGTTACAGAAAGCGCCCTTGCACCGATAGTCCCGCCCACAATTGAAACCAAAGTGAAAAGGGTTTCAAAAACTGATCTCCGTCAACGATATGTCACTTATCAGCAACACTTCGGTGACATCGTGCTTTAATGGACCAGCAACACAAGGAGGAGCCAGCCATGACAGTACGACTGACCGAAATCGGGAATGCCAGCCAGTTTCATGAATATCTCTCGGTGCTCGGTATCCACAAGCCCCCCATGGAGAGCATCAATGGGGCCTGGGAGTTCAGCCAACGGGATGAAGTCATCGCCCGCGTGCAGATCCAGCGAGACGGCTCGGCCCGATTTTTCCTGAATGTTCACCGTTTGTGTCAGCATCATTGAATCATCTTCCCCACATTTTACCGAAGGCCTTCCTCGTGAAGGCCTTCTGTTTTTAGCCATCCAGCCATCATGCCCTCTTAGATATCGCGCTCAAATAACCCGCAATAGCGGGATTATATTGCTGAATACATAGACAAATTTGCCTTCCTTGCAGCGTGTGAAGCGGCTCACGTCCTGCCATTGCTGGACTCATTCATACTCGGCTCCGTCGACCTCGCCCCACTTGGGCGATGTTGGTGGCGTTGCAACACCGTTATGTTTTTGTTGCCTTCGCCCTCGCCCGTTTTAGCTGTCGGGCCCCAGCTGGACTTGAGTCACTTACAGATAATCAACATGTGGGGTAACTGATATGCCGTCGTTCAAACCTGGATTACTGGCCTGCCTGATGAGTGCTGCTCTGGGCTTTAGCGCTGCCGCTAGCGCCACCACGGTCGGTTTTTCACAAATCGGCTCCGAAAGTGGCTGGCGCACCTCGGAAACCGAAGCCATCAAGGCCGAAGCGGCCAAGCGTGGCATCGACTTGAAATTCTCTGATGCCCAGCAAAAGCAGGAGAACCAGATCAAGGCACTGCGCTCCTTTATTGCCCAAGGGGTGGATGCCATCCTGCTGGCCCCGGTAGTAGAAACCGGCTGGGATCAGGTGCTAAAAGAAGCCAAGGAAGCCAAGATCCCGGTGGTACTGGTTGACCGTGGCGTTAAGGTCAAAGATGAGAGCCTCTATCTGACCAAGGTCGCCTCCGACTTCGTTGAAGAGGGTCGTCTGGCTGCCGCCTGGCTGGCAGCTGCCACCAGCGGCAAGTGCGATCTGGTTGAGTTGCAAGGAACCGTCGGCTCCAGCGCCGCCATCGATCGCAAGACCGGTTTTGGTGAAGTGGTCAAACTGTTCCCGCGCATGAAGGTACTGCGCTCCCAGAGCGGCGACTTCACCCGTGCTGGTGGCAAGGTGGTGATGGAGAGCTTCCTCAAGGCAGAAAATGGTGGCAAGAACCTCTGCGCCGTTTACTCCCACAATGACGACATGGCGCTCGGTGCCATTCAGGCCATTAAGGAAGCCGGCCTCAAACCGGGTCAGGATCTGAAGATCATCTCGATTGACGCCGTACCGGATATCTTCAAGGCCATGGCCGATGGGGAAACCAACGCCACCATCGAGCTCTCCCCCTACCTCGGCGGCCCCGCCTTCGATGCCATCGATGCCCACAAGGCGGGCAAGGATGTCGCCAAGTGGATCAAGGTTCAAGGCCCGCTCTATCTGCCGGCCACCGCTGCCGAGGAGTATAAGAAGCGCAGCGCCAAGTAACCTGCCTGCCCGGTCCTTCGGGGCCGGGCCTGTTCACGTCATGGAGGTTATCGTGTCCACAGCGGCAATCCTGTCACTTCGCCAGATTGGCATCAGCTTTGGCGATTTTCGCGCCCTGGACGGCGTCAACATCGATATCTATCCCGGTGAGGTGCATGCCCTGCTCGGGGAAAACGGCGCCGGAAAATCCACGCTGATCAAAGTCATGACCGGGGTGTATCAGAAAAATCAGGGCGAGATGCTGTTTGCAGGCCAATCCTGCCAACCGCGCTCGTCGGCCGAGGCGCAGGCACTCGGGATCAGTACCGTCTATCAGGAAGTCAACCTCATCCCCACCCTGTCGGTTGCCAAGAATTTATCACTGGAGCGCCAACCACGGCGTTTCGGTTTTATCAACTGGCGGGCTGCCGAGCAGCAGGCGCGTGACTTGCTCGCCCGCCTTGAACTCGATATCGATGTGTCACGCCCGCTCGGCTCCTTTTCCATCGCTATTCAGCAGCTGATCGCCATTGCCCGGGCGCTGGCGGTGGATGCGCGCGTGCTGATCCTCGACGAGCCGACCGCCAGTCTCGATGCCCACGAGGTCGATGTGCTGTTTCGCCTGTTAAGGCAACTGCGCGCTGAAGGCATGGCCATTGTGTTCGTTACCCACTTTCTCGACCAGGTCTATGCCTTGTGCGATCGCATCACGGTGCTGCGCAATGGCCATCACATCATCAGCGCGCCGATTGGTGAGCTACCACGCCTGCAACTGGTCGAGAAGATGCTCGGCCGCAAACTCGACGAGTCGCAGGCCAAACCGGTCAGCGCGTCCCATCAGGCCAAGCAGGACAATCCGGTGCTGCTGACCGTCAATCAACTGGGGCGGCGGCGCATGCTCAACCCGCTCGATTTCACCCTGCATCAGGGGGAGACCGTGGGGCTGGCCGGCCTGCTTGGCTCGGGGCGCACCGAAACCATCAAGCTGCTGTTTGGCGCCGAGCGCGCCGACAGTGGCGCACTGAGCATTGATGGCCAGCCGATCAAGATCCGCTCTCCCCGTCAGGCCATTCGTCTTGGTATGGGCTTTTGCCCGGAGGATCGCAAACGCGAGGGGTTGGTGCTGGAGCTCTCGGTGCGTGAAAACCTGATTTTGGCGCTGCAGGCTCGCCGTGGCTGGCTGCATCCCATCAGTGAGGCGCGCCAGCTCGAGCTGGCCGAGCAGATGATCGCAGCCCTTGGCATCGCGACGCCGGATACCGAAAAGCCGGTGGGACAGTTAAGCGGCGGCAACCAACAGAAGGTGATCCTGGGCCGCTGGCTGATTGCCGAGCCGAGGCTACTGATCCTCGACGAGCCGACCCGGGGCATCGATGTGGGCGCTCATGCCGAAATCGTGAACCTGATCCGCACCCTGTGCGAGCGCGGCATGGCGCTGCTGGTGGTCTCGTCCGAGCTTGATGAAGTGGTCACCTTCAGCGACCGCATTCTGGTGATGCGGGATCGCTACAAGGTCGCCGAGCTCAGCGGCGAGCAGCTGCATCCGAATGACATCATAGAGGCGATAGCATCATGACAGTGCCTATGTCGGTGACGACTCCTTCCGGTCAACGCAAGCCGGCCAGTGTGAAGGCCGAGCGGCAACGCCTGATCCTGCCGGTGACGGCTCTGCTACTGATCTTGCTGGTCAATGCCGTGCTCTCACCGGGCTTTTTTGCCCTGAGCATGGTCGATGGCCACCTCTACGGCAGCCTGGTGGACATCCTGCACCGCGGTGCGCCCCTGGCGCTGCTGGCCATCGGTATGTCGATTGTGATCGGCACTGGCGGCATCGATCTCTCGGTCGGCGCGATTATCGCCATCTGCGGCAGCGTGATGGCGGTGCTGATCCAAGATGGCCACCTCTCTTCCCCGATCATCGCCCTGCTGACGCTGGGTTGCGGCCTGCTGTGCGGTCTGTGGAATGGTGTGCTGGTCGCCGTGCTGCGCATCCAACCCATCGTGGCCACCCTGATCCTGATGGTGGCCGGACGCGGCATCGCCCAGATGATCACCGGCGGCCAGATTGTCACCTTCCACAGCGACGTGTTTGGCGTACTGGGCAGCGGCTACCTGTGGCTGCTGCCGATGCGGGTGATTCTGACCGCACTGGTGCTAATTGCCCTGATTGCACTGATCCGCCGCACCGCCCTTGGGCTGTTTATCGAGGCGGTGGGCGGTAACAGCGAAGCCAGCCGACTGGCCGGCATCGAGAGCCGCAGCGTGCTGATTGGCGCGTATATGCTGTCGGGCTTTTGCGCTGCCTGCGCCGGCATGATCATCGCCGCCGACATCAGCGGCGCCGATGCCAATAACGCCGGACTGTGGCTGGAGATGGACGCCATTTTGGCGGTGGTGATTGGCGGCGCATCACTGGCGGGTGGGCGCTTCTACTTGGGATTAACCCTGCTCGGCACGCTAGTGATCCAGAGCCTGACCACCTCGATTCTGGTCAGCGGCCTGCCAGCCCAATATACCCTGCTGGTCAAGGCCGTGGTCATCATTGTGTTTTTGCTGATCCAGTCCACGCCGGTTAAAACCCGCATTTTGCGCGTGTTGGAGCGGCGCAGCCCCGCTGCCAAAAAGGGAGAAAAAGCATGAAAAACGAACGCTGGATCCCGGTGCTGGCCACCCTGCTGGTCCTGCTGCTGCTCTACGCCTTTGGCATCAGCCAGTACAACAACTTTGCCTCCACCCTGGTGCTGGGCAACCTCTTGACCGACAACGCCTTTGTCATTATCGCCGGGGTCGGCATGACGCTGGTGATCCTCTCTGGCGGGATTGATCTCTCGGTCGGCTCGATGATCGCCTTTGTCGGCATCTTGATTGCCTTGCTGGTCAACAACGCCGGATGGCACCCGCTGGCGGCCATTGCGGTGGCGCTGGTGCTCGGCACCTTGATTGGCGCGCTGATGGGGTGGCTGATAGATGCGTTTGAGCTACAACCCTTTATCGTAACCCTGGCCGTGATGTTCTTTCTGCGCGGGCTGGCCTTTTTGCTCAGCCTGGAGTCGGTGCCCATCAACCACGGTTTTGTCGATGGGTTTGCCAACTTTCGCATCCCGCTGCCGGGCCGTGGCAGCCTGACGGCCTCGGCACTGGTGATGCTGGCAGTGCTCGCCATCGGGATCGTGATCGCCCACTACACCCGCTTTGGCACCAACGTCTACGCCATCGGCGGTGACAAACACTCGGCCGGTCTGCTCGGCGTACCGGTGCGCGGCACGCTGGTCGGAGTCTACGCCTTCTCGGGCTTTACCAGCGCCATGGCGGGCGTGGTCTACACCCTCTATACCGCGTCGGGTTATCCTCTGGCGGCCATCGGGGTTGAGCTCGATGTGATTGCAGCGGTGGTGATTGGCGGCACCCTGCTCACCGGCGGCGTGGGCTTTGTCATCGGGACCCTGCTCGGCGGCTTGATCCAGGGAGTGATCCAGACCCTGATCGCCTTTGACGGCTCACTAAACAGTTGGTGGACCAAGATAGTGATCGGTCTGCTGCTGTTTATCTTTATCTTGCTGCAACGACTGCTCAGTCGCTCCTTTGGTGCGACGCTTGCCCGAGCGTAACGGGCAGCCTCACGCCCGTCAGGCTGCCCGGTTTGACCCGGTTCGCGACAAGCCCCGCCGTTCAGGGCGAGGAAGGATAGCGTGGACGGCGTAGCCGTCCTATAATCCAACCACTGTATATATGAACAGTGCAAAATCATGCGGCGACTTCAAGCCTTCAAATTCGAACTGCGGCCAGACGCTCAGCAAGCGCGGCAAATGCGCCGCTTTGCGGGCTCGTGCCGGTTCGTCTTTAACAAGGCGCTGGCGTTGCAAAAAGAGCGCTTCGAGCAGGGCGAGAAGAAGCTCGGCTACGCCGGACTGTGCAAGCTGCTCACCGGGTGGCGCAACAGCGCAGAAACCGCCTGGCTGTCCGATGCGCCGGTTCATCCTTTGCAACAAACGCTCAAGGATTTGGAGCGGGCCTACGGCAACTTTTTCGCCAAGCGGGCAGACTTCCCTCGCTTCAAGAAGAAGGGTAAGTCGGACAGCTTCCGTTATCCCGACCCGAAACAGATCAAGCTCGACCAAGCCAACAGCCGCCTGCTCTTGCCAAAGCTGGGCTGGCTGCGCTACCGCAACAGTCGCGAGGTGCTGGGCATGGTGAAGAATGTCACCGTGAGCCAGTCATGCGGCAAGTGGTTCGTGAGTATCCAGACCGAGCGGGACGTTGACACTCCCGTGCATCAAGGTGACGCCATCGGGGTCGATATGGGGATTGCCCGGTTCGCCACGCTCTCGGACGGCACGTTCTACGCCCCGCTTAACAGCTTCAAATGGCATGAAGCCGCCTTGCGCAAGGCGCAGCAGGCGATGAGCCGCAAGCAAAAATTCAGCGCTAACTGGAAGAAGGCCAAAGCCCGCGTCCAGCGCCTCTATTCCCGCATCGGTAATGCCCGCCGCGATTATCTGCACAAGTGCTCCACCACGATCAGCAAAAACCACGCGATGGTGTGTATCGAGGACTTGCAGGTGCGGAACATGTCCAAGTCGGCGGCAGGCAGCACTGAAAAGCCGGGGAAGCAGGTTCGGGCCAAGTCTGGTCTGAACAAAGCGATCCTCGACCAAGGGTGGTTCGAGTTCCGCCGCCAACTGGACTACAAGCTGGCGTGGAGCGGCGGGCATCTCATTGCCGTGCTGCCCCGGAACACCAGCCGCACCTGTCCTTGCTGTGGCCATGTGTCGGCGGACAACCGCCAGACACAAGCCCGGTTCGAGTGTGTGGAGTGTGGTTTCGAGGAAAACGCCGATGTGGTCGGCGCCATCAATGTATTAAGGGCGGGGCACGCCCGGTTAGCCTGTGAAGTGAGCGGTGCAATCATGCCGCCAGCAGCAGGAACCCACCGAGGTGAGCTAGGCGTTTTCGCCTGGCCACGGTAGGAATCCTCGTCGTTTACGGCGAGGAGGATGTCAAAGTTTCTCTGGCACTGTGGGAGAGTCTTGGCTCTCCCTTTTTTCGCCGAGCGCCCTATGCCCATCACCCTGCTCATCCCGGATGACTATCAGCGCATTGCCACGACCCTCCCCTTTTTGCAGCAAGACCCGGCCCATCCGCTGTTAGCCTTGCCCAATGTGCTCTGTACGCCGCATCTTGGCTATGCCGAGCAGCGCAGCTATGAGCTCTATTTCCACAGCGCCTTTGCCAATGTGCAGCGCTTTTTGGCGGGGGACTGCAGCATGGTGCTTAACCCGGCCGCATTGGGCTAGGGCGATGACGCGCCGTTACCCTCACGGCGCTGAGTCGGGCCAACTTGAAATTTGCTACAGAAGCAGGTGAAGAATCCTCACTTACCACAACAAGGCCAGACGTCTAGACTTCTAATAACACCCACTTGTCGAGATGACCCGCCATGTCCAAAGAGCTGATCCCACCGTTTCGCGCCGATGTTGTTGGCAGCTATCTGCGCCCTGACTATCTGCACCAGGCCCGCCGCCAGTTTGCCAGCGGCGAGATTGACCAAACGGCCCTGACCCAGGTTGAAGATCGCGCCATTCGCGAGCTGGTCGCCCAGCAAAAAGCAGCGGGTCTTAAAGTCATTACCGATGGGGAATTTCGCCGCAGCTGGTGGCATCTTGATTTTATGTGGGGCCTTGGCGGCGTGGAAAAATCCGCGCTGGAGCAGGGTTATCACTTCTCGGGCACCCATACCCGCGCCGAGAGCTGCCGCCTGACCGGCCGCATTTGCGGTGACCACCACCCCTTTGTCGAGCATTTTCGCTTTCTGGCCACGCTGGCCGAGCCCGGCTTGGTTCCGCGCTTGACCATTCCGGCGCCCGCCCAGTTTTTACGCGAGCTGCAACGTCCGGCCAACCTTGCTCATACGCAAGCCATCTATCCCGATCAGCAAGCACTGCTCGATGACATTGCAGCGGCGTATCGCACCGTGATCCGCGATGTCTATGCCGCCGGTTGCCGCAATCTGCAGCTCGATGACTGCACCTGGGGCATGCTGACCGATCCCAAGGTCACCGCCAACACCACGGGCTGCGGCTGTGGCAGCAGTCATGGCGATGTGCCGCACAGCGAGCAGATCCGCCCGCTGCTGGAAACCTTGCTCAGCGTGAACAACGCCGCACTGGCAGACGCGCCGGCCGATCTGGTGCTCACCACCCACATCTGCCGTGGCAACTACCGCTCCACCTGGGCGGCCAGCGGTGGCTATGGTCCGGTGGCCGATGTGGTGTTTGCCCGCTCACAGGTCGATGCGTTTTATCTGGAGTTTGATACCGAGCGCGCCGGTGATTTTTCCCCGCTGGCCCATCTGGCCAAGGGCAAGAAGGTGGTACTGGGGCTGGTGTCTTCCAAAGTGCCCGAGCTCGAATCGGCCGATGCCATCATTGAGCGCATTCATGAAGCAAGCCGCGTTGTGCCGCTCGATCAACTCTATCTCAGCACCCAGTGCGGCTTTGCCTCTACCGAAGAGGGCAATGCCTTAAGCGAAGCGCAGCAGTGGGCCAAGATAGCGCTGGTGACCGAGGTCGCGAAACGGGTTTGGGGCGAATAGCTCACGGTTGAGTGACAAAACGCAGAGGAGGCAAATCAGCCTCCTCGCTGGCATTGGTATTTTGCACATCATAAGCCTGCTGGGCAGTGAGCATGGTCTCCACATGTTGCTGTGACCAGAGCGACACCTGCTCGATGATCCCGGCAAACGAGCCACCGAGCGCGGTCAGCCGATATTCCACCCGCACCGGCACACAAGGGTAAACCTGGCGCTCAACCATCCCGTCGCGCTCAAGTTGCTTGAGTTTTTGCGATAACACCTTTTGCGAAATCCCCTCCACTTCCCGCTTGATCTCGTTGAAACGCAGGGTGTCATGCTGGCGCAGTGCGCCGATGATCAACATGGTCCAGCGCTCGGCTAACCGGTCGAAAAACATCCGCGCCGGGCAATGGCGGGAATAGACGTTATAAGCAAGAATTGCCATGGGGTTTCCTCCGGGTAACCAACGCACTTTGCTGCCACTTATTGTTAAGGCGGTTTCTCAAAGATACCATCTTCGAATCGGATGACCTTAGAGTATGAGGTTGTCTTTACAGGGAAAAACCAAGCGAGGATTGATATGGCCAAGACTGTCGTTGTCTACTTTTCCGGATACGGTCACACCAAGCGCATTGCCGAGGTGGTTGCCGAAGGCGCGGGTGCCGACACCATCGTGATCAATGAGCAAGGTGAGATCAGCGACGCCGATTTCGCGGCGCTCGGCGCAGCCGATGCCATCATCTTCGGCGCACCGACTTACATGGGCGGCGCTCCGTGGCAATTCAAGAAATTTGCCGATGCCACCTCCAAGGCCTGGTTTACCGGCGCCTGGAGCGGCAAGGTCTTTGGCGGCTTTACCATGAGCGCCAGCTTGAACGGTGACAAGCAAGTGACCCTCATCTATCTGCAAACCCTGGCATCGCAACATGGCGGTATCTGGGTCAGCCTCGGCCAAGCGCCGGCCAATGCCTCGGCCTCGTCTCGCGCCGATGCCAACAGTCTGGGGGGCTCGGTCGGTCTGCTGACTCAATGCCCGTCCGATGCGGGCGCCGATGCCATCCCGGCGGGCGATCTGGAAAGTGCCCGCCTCTATGGCGCGCGCGTGTCCCAGATTGCCGCCAAGCTGCACGGCTAACGACACGCTTCTTTACCAGAAATAACAAGGCCCCGCAGATTGAACTGACCCCATAAAGTTGGACAGTTAAAGATACGGGTTAAATCAAGAAGGCCTGAGTTCGGTACTGCACCGGACTCAGGCCTTTCAATTTTG
>NZ_FTMJ01000012.1 GCF_900156095.1 Aeromonas sp. RU39B | reverse complement strand
TGCGCCAGCACGGCGCTGGGAAATGGTTCAATTTCTGCAAACCATGCTGGCTGCCAGCCAAGCGGTTCCCATGCGACGGATGCGGCCTCAATGCCACTGCAAACGCTGCCGTAAATCATGCCGCCTCCCCACCCAGATCGGTCTCTTCATAGTCGCAGGCCAGGCAGACGAACTGGTGCTCACAGGCAGACTGCAGATCCGCGCCACAGTTGGGGCAGCGCGACAGGGATTCCCCCCCCGAGGCGGGTTCAATAATGACGTGCATGATTAGGTCCTCTATACCGGCTGGTTAGGCCGGCAGATGGTTGATTTAAGCTTTGTGTTCGGTTTCTGCTTTCCGTAGTTGCCGGTCTTCAAGCTCGGCCTGCAGGCGCAAAGCGCCGTGATCGGTCCCAGCTGCGTGAGCAACGGCCACAACATCATCGTTACCCAGTACATGTGCCAGTTCGCGGATCATGGCCTTCATCGCAATAGCCATGCGTGGTTCTACATACTCAGGAACAGGTCGAGGTGATCTAATGCTTGCCATGTGAATTACCCCCAGAACGGCGAAAATATGGCGCGGATAACGCGCTTAAATTTAGGTAGTTGAGCTTCATGCTCAGCGGAGTGCTCATCGCTCTCCTGCTCGCTCCATGTCAACAGGCCATACTCCGGCAGCCCTTCGGCGTTCAGGATCTCCTTGGCGGTGATCGTCGGCATACCTGCTTCGGAAAGTTGCAGATTGGCCCGTTTGACGGCCCTAGCGATAGCTTTGGGCTCGTGTTTAGCTAAGGATCTAAGCAGGATGATGATTGAGGTTCGGGCGAATTGTGTTTCAGTTAGCTGAAATTCAGACGCGACTTCCCGCCAGACACGGCGATAGGCAGGTGTACCGCGCACCTTTAGTGCAGTCTCAGCGTCTAGGCGCTGATGATCAGGCAAAGCTCTTGGTGGCATGGTTAGGTCCTCGTTCGCTGGTTAGGCGTGGTTTAGGCTGCTTGCTTCCGCTCTTCCTGCTTAGGCTGCACAGAGTAGTCCTCAATTCCGAGCTCAAGGGCGCCGTTGGTCACTTCTACAAAGCGCATTGCGGCACGTTCACTCACAATCCCATTGTTTTTGTTACGCCAGTAGCCAAAGCACACTTTGGCATAGCCGATCGCTGCAGCCGCTTTAGTTGCACTGCCAAAGTAGTTGATGGGGTCTTCTATGCGCATGTATAGGTCCTCGTGGTTGTTACGCCACAAGATTAGTAAGAACTGCCTTACAGGTCAACAGTAAATCATTACTTACAATTCGCAAGGTACAATTGACGTGAACGAAAATTCTTACGAGACCGAGACAACTATGGCGTCTTTCAGTGACCGCTTGCGTGATGAGATGGAGCGACAGGGAATTATTCCTGCCGAACTAGCAAGAAAGACAGGCCTTAGTAAGCCAACTTTGGGGGCCATACTAAGGGGTGATACATCGGACCCGCGCATGACCAGCGTCCTGAGTATCGCCAAGGCTCTTGGCTGCGATCCTCTATGGCTATTCACCGGTAAGAGCGCTAC
This sequence comes from Aeromonas sp. RU39B, assembly GCF_900156095.1. Lineage (GTDB taxonomy): Bacteria > Pseudomonadota > Gammaproteobacteria > Enterobacterales > Aeromonadaceae > Aeromonas. The sequence goes on along the minus strand of NZ_FTMJ01000012.1, from coordinate 135,127 downwards.
TGAATATGCTGCCGCCATTACGATTAACAACATCCCGGTTTGGGAATTGAAAGATATTGAGGGGCAGCCACTTGATGCTCTACCGCTGATAGATACTGGCAGGCACTTGGTTACACAAAATGGTGGGCATTTGTGCGCTGTGGTAGCAAGGGACAACTATCTACAGGAGAGCGGCATTCGGGTAGGTGATATATGCGTCATCAACATGGCTCAAAGTGACCTCAAAATGGATGCCGGTGATATTGCTCTGATCCTCCATAAAAACCGCCCAATGTTGCTACGAGTTAGCGATTCGCTTGCCGGCCCAATCCTCGTCACCGATGACCAGCGCTTTGGCAGTATCCCGCTTAAAGAGGCGATTCTGCTAGGAAAAATGACCGAGCTCCGCCGGGAAAACTAAACCTTAAGCGCTCTCATTAGCCCGCCAAGCGCGGGCTTTTTCATACCCATGCAGTAAAAAATTTCTTCCTTGGTATTGCATTGTAAGATTTGCATTACTAATATCTGTCCTGTGAGGCAAACCTTACTAAGCAAACAAACCTGAAAGGCTCTTACACCTCCTCTCTGGTTTAGCCGGAAGCAAGCACTGCCCCCTCCCGCGCTGGCGGAGTAAAAGGCCAGCGACCATCGGTGATTAGCGCAGCAGGTAGCGCGTCTGGTTTGGGACCAGAAGGTCAGAGGTTCGAAACCTCTATCACCGACCATATACAGCACTGCCGAGGACCAGCCCCTAACCAGGGCAAGCGCCACTGACCATGGCGCAGAAACGACAAAGCCCGGGAGCGACCCGGGCCTTGAAGGGGAGCAGGGAACCACCCCAACCCCCTGCACCGGTAACCAACCGGTGCGGTTTGCCAAGAGCCCGAAGGCCTTTGGCATCTGTCGAGGACCTATCCATCAACAGATATCAGGAGTTTATATGACTCTCCGATTCATTAACAGGGCCGCGAATCAACTCGACAAGCTGATCGCCGCCATTCACGACTGGGTAAGCGGCAACAAGGCTCGTCGGGTCGCGCTTCATCGCCGTGTAAGCGCCATTGCTGACGATATTCGCCGTCAAAAAATGGATGAAAAGCGCGCCATAGCAAACCGGCGTCTTGGCCGCATTCCACAGGGCCACCGCCTAATGCTGACCCTGAGGGCGCTGCACTACCGGAGCGCCGTCTAAATTAGCGACGGCCGCCCCTCAATTTCGCGACAAAAGGAGCCAAACGTGAATATCGCTCTGCATAGCCACCGAAATCGTCAGGGTCATCGAAATACCAGGCACCATCTTTCCAAACGACCTCTACATTTCCGGGCTTTTTAGGGTTCTTTACGACTTCACAATCATAGGAGGACGTTCCGGTGGCAAAGACAGCGCAAACAACACAATCGATCGAGTCAGGCATGACTGTGATCCAGTCACCTGGGCCTACAGAGGGGCGTTCTTTCATCGAGTTTTACACTCCCAAACAGCGCGTATTCATGGGCCTGAATGCGGTTATACGCAAAATCGAAGGTGCTTCAGACCTAAATGACATCAGGCCAACATTACTAAACCGTCTGGAAAAAATTGCATCTTGGGAAAGCGAACTTTGCAACGTTGACCCCAAAGAAAATGAACTTGAGCAGCATTACCCCATCCCAGGAGCAGCCTACACATAGGCCTCTGTCACGGAATCCGGGTCGAGCCCTCCCATAACAGGGCTCAAGCCAAAGCCTCTTTACGACAAGCACCGCAAGGCTGCTTTGGCTTCGCTCACGCCGAATTTGGCTGAGCCGCTCTTTCACAATCTGGATTGGGCAGTCACCGCACGCAATCTGCTGGCCCGGCAGATCCCGCTAACCCGTTCAAACCGGAATGCGTGGCTGAAAGGTGACACGGTATCGGCTTGCGAGCCGGTATCCCCCAGGCTCCTGACAGGGGCTTGCGGGATAAACCAACCGAGGACCTAACCGTGAAACAGCTTACCGACCAAAGTAACCAGACCATCTCCCAGCTGAATGATGCTTGCCGCAAACGCCTACGCCATTTGCGTGAACACCTCGGTCTGAGCCGTACCAAGTTCGCTGACATGCTGGGTATACCGGCCACTACTCTCAAAAACTATGAGCTGAGCTACAGAGGAATTGGCGGCGGGATTCTGCTTTTGATAGTGCAGCACCCTGAGCTCTCTGCCCACTTCACCTGGTTGGCCACTGGCCAGGGAAATGAGCCAACTAAGCGGGGTACTTCAGAATGAAGATTCTTGGCCTCAGTAACCCTAGCTGTATCGAGAACATAAAAGCCCAACGCCGAGTGGTATCCATCCATATGCAGAACGATCTCATAGGGGATCGTCGCTTCGTTCCAGAAGTTGCGCAAACTCTTCGAGAGATTGCTCAAGCACTTGACGAAGGCCTTATTGGTAACGGAGCGGCCGATTATCTACGAAGCTCTGGGGGCACAGAAATCATGATCTCTGGTCACAGCCTTTATCTGGGCTCCCTGTAAAACACAAGTTCCTGCCTGGGAGCAATTGAATAACCACCGATTGCTGTAAGCCGTTTAAACCGCCCCCCTGTAGAGCAACATATCCCGAGGACCTATCCATGAAACAGTTTACCGAGGCCCAAGTGATGGCCTTCCGTGACTCCATTCTCCCGCCCACTCGCCGCTCCTATGACGTAATCCGGGAGCCTACTGCTGCCGAGAAACGCTCAGCAAAACGTTGCCTAGCTACCCGGCGTGCCATCGAGGCCTATCAGGAAGCTCTGGCCATCCGGCTAGAAATGGAGTTGTGATCCATGGCCATTGAACACCGCAAGTCAGAGCGCGGGCCCGAACCTGAGGAGTACACCAGCTCCAGCTTAGTGACGGAGCTTATTGGCCCTCCGACTCCCCGTTCTATCAAGAACGCCCAGCGATTTAGCCTCATTGCAGCATCACGCTCACGCATGAACGACGCCAAAGCCAAGGCATTAGAGGCCGCACTAGCATCTCTTGACCAACGTTTTAACCAGCGAGGACCTATCAATATGGAAAACACCACCCCAAAAACCACGACTGATGCGGCCGTGACCGCCGTGGTTACAACGTTCGAGCCCGCCGGTCCCGGCATCTACAAGGGCATCCCAGGCGAGGCTTATCACGGTGGACCAGGCATTTCTAAAAGTGCCATGGATTGGGCATTAGTCAGTGGCCGTCACTACCATTACTACCAGGTCGAGGGTAACGACCAGAAACAAACCGCCGCCCTACGCGAGGGACGCATCCTGCACAAGGTTGTGCTGGAGTTTGACGACTTCGACAGCGAGTTCGTGGTCGAACCGGAATGGCCTGAAAGCGCGCTGTCAGGCGCAGATCAGATGAAAGCGGCCATTCAGGCTTACAACGATAGCTTGGAACCGAAACCCACCATCGAAGAACTCACCAAAGCGATTGAGGAGTACAACACCAAACTCAAGAAACCGATCGAGGCAGGAAAAACCGTGGGCGACCATGAGGCAGCCTACGAACTTCTCCCCGATGACTTCCAAACCCTGGGAGAGGACGATAAGCGTACCGCTACTGCGCTCAAAGCCTGCATCAAGGCCTATAACGACACGCTGCAAAAGCCCATCAAGAGTTCTGGCAGCTATCAAGCGGTGCTTGAAAGCTACGCCATGCTGGGTATTCAAGAAGCTGAGCGTGCGGATCACATTAGCGCCCTGCCCTTACCGTTGCCGCTCAATGGCACCAAGGCCGAAATGGCAGAGCGGATCCGCTCCTTTGATCCCGATGCGGTTTTTCTTGATGAGCTCAAGGACGCATTCCTCCAAGAAGCCGCTGGCCGCGAGGTAATCACCGCCAGCGAGTATCAGCATGCGCTGCGTTACCGTGAGGCGGTATTGGATCACCCGGAAGCTGCGGTACTGCTCGATGAGGGCGAAGCAGAATCCAGTCTCTATTGGCATCACTCTGAGACCGGAGCCTTGCTCAAGTGCCGCCCCGACTGGATGCGCCCTGACCATGTGTTGGTTGACTTGAAGTTTGTGCGCAACGCCAGCGAAGCCGGCTTCGCCCGCGATGGCAGTGCCCATAACTATCACATGCAAGACGCTCACTACTGCAATGGTTACGAGACACTGACCGGTCACAAGCCGAGCTTTATCTTTATCGCCGTTGAGAAAGATGGCCCCCTTGGGCGCGATGTATATAAGCCCATCTTGGTCGGCGTCTACTACTACGGCCAAGATGACCAGCGTCGAGCCCTCGAGCTACGTGACATGGCAGTGCGCAACATCATCCGGTGGGAACGCGATCATTACTGGCCAGGACACGATGGCATGGGAGAGATCGCTGTTCCGGTATACCAAGCCAATGCTGAACGTAACACCCTCCATGAGGACGAAAGTGGCATCCAAGCCACTACCGACCAAGAGCCTGGCCTTTTGCAAGAGGCTCTTCCCGACAACCTATTTGATAACGAGGCGGCATGATGAACCAAGTGGCACAACAAGGAGCCAGCACTGTGCTGGCCAACGAACGTGGTCAGGCCAACATGCTCAGCTTAATGATGAACATGGAGTTCATGGCTAGCGTGGACAAGATGGCTGCAATGATGGCGAGCGGAAAAACCACCGTCCCTCAGCATCTCAGGGGGAACCAGGCCGACTGCTTTGCTATCTGCTTGCAAGCTATCCAATGGGGGATGAACCCCTTCCCCGTTGCCCAAAAGACCCACCTTGTAAACGGGACACTCGGCTATGAGGCCCAGCTGGTCAATGCGGTCGTGGTCAACTCAGGCGTAATCAAGGGGCGTTTCGACTACAAGTTCTACGGACCGTGGGAACGAGTGATCGGCAAGTTCAAGGTGATCAAGAAGGAAAAAGAGGGTAAGCAGGTTGAATACCGCGTACCAGACTGGAGTTTCGCCGATGAGGCCGGGTGCGGCGTGAAAGTCATGGCAACGCTGGCCAATGGCCAAGAGCGGGATGTAGATCTGTTACTGCAGCAAGCCCGAACCCGTAACTCCACGCTCTGGGCTGACGATCCCAAGCAGCAACTTGCCTATCTTGCCGTGAAGCGCTGGGCCCGACTCTTCACCCCTGACGTTATCCTCGGTGTTTACTCGGTTGATGAGCTCGAAGAAATTGATGTTACTCCGCTCGGTGAAGGTCCGGAGCCACAAGCCGGTGATGCCAGGGCAGATCTCGCGCGTAAAGCGGCAGAGCGTCGGGCTCAGCAAAAAGGCCAGGTCATCGAGGGAGAAGCAAGCGAAATCAACGCGAGCGAGAAAGTAGGCACCCCTGCAGACGATCATGCCATTACTGATGACTGCTTCCGGGAGGTGCAGGGTAACCCAGAAGTTGAAGACCAGCTCGCGGAGATCCTGTTCAAGATGGACAACGCAGAGTCTGGCCCAGAGATGAAGGCGCTGGTCAGCGAAGTCAGTCGGTTAGGCCCCAGCTTGACCGATGAACAGAAAAAAACAGCCTCTGGCATCTACCAGAAAAACCTCGACCGCTTAGGTCTGAACACCAAAAAAGCGGCCTAAAGCCACTTTGAGGCCCTTCTCCAGGGCCTCGCTATTTTCGAGGACCTTCCATGCCACAACTCACAGCCGGCGAGGTGGCCAACGTAGCCGCCTCCGCCATGATCCCTCAACTCGATGCCGCTATCGCCGCGGCGTCGGATATCACCCGCCCCATGCTCGACGCCCTGCGCGCCCAGTTGATTGGCAATACCGAGGCCATCATCGCCGCCAGTAACGCCATGCTTGACGATGAGGACGCGCTGCACGACCAGCGCAATGCCTCAGTACTGGAGCTCACCCAGCTCAAAGCCGAGCACGACGAGCTGCGCATTCAGTGCTCCCGCCTGATTGCCGCCCGCCGCGAAGATGAAGCCAAGGTGCGCAAAATAGAGAGCGCCCACAGCCAGATGGCCCATCAGCGCGACGCCTACAAGCGCGACGCCGAAGAAGGGCGCCGCATCAAGGCCGAACTGGACAAAGCCAAGGCCCGCATCAAGCGCCTGGAAGAGTCCAGCCAGAAGCGCGAAGCTGAGCTCAACGAGCTCAAGATGAAGTTGCAGCGCACCGAATCGCAACTAATGCGCTCTGCCAACGCAGTTGCGCGATGCAAGCAAGCAGTGCTGCACGCCCAGCACCGCATGATCGTTGAGGGGATGGAGGTGGAAACAATCATCGAGTCCGGCGGTGTTCACTACTACCTCTACCGCCGCCCCTGCGTGGTTGCTGAGACGTTCAAGCCCACTGACGAGAAATTTGTAAGCCGCGAGCACATGTATGCCTTCAGGGTTGAGACTAGTGCCGGTTACCACTGGGACGCGATCCCGCTCGAAGATGGCGATATCGGTATCGTCAAATCCCGCTCCATGCCCAAGGAGGTCAAGAAGTACCTCATCGACCAGTACAAAGAGAGTACCCTTTACGACTTTGAACGGGTGAAGCTACGCAGCGAGGAGCTTGCTGGCAGCCTGCAAGAATGCGTCGCCGTACTGCAAGAGCTAGACGTAATTGGGCACAGCCTGACGCACCTCAAGGTCAAAGACAGCCTTAAGCAAACCCGGGCGCGCAAGGTACAACAAATTGGGAGGAAGGCGGCATGACAAAACGGGATGAGCCAACGCACCATCCACCGCCCCTATCGGATCACGAACTGGCCTTCCTCGACTGGCTGCGCGGCCGTGGCAGCATGACCGTCTCAGAAGCCATCGACCAAGGTGCTTGCCTTGAACTCAACACAGACCGCCACGGCGTGCTCTACACCATGACAAAGCTCGTTAGACATAACTTGATAAACGTCACGATACAGCGTCACAGGCTTTCATATGGAGTCTTCGGACAGCGTCGGGCGTTTGTCCGGGTATACCACACTGGAGGTGACAGCCATGGCTGATTACCGGGGCTCTACGACCCCAGAAGAAACCAGAGATATGACTATGACACCGGGTTGGCTCTATCAGGCCATGGATGCAGAGTTTCATTTCTCACTCGACGCAGCTGCGCTGCCTGAAACTGCACTCTGCCCGCGCTACCTGACCCCTGATATCGATGCGTTAAACGTGGATTGGGGAGACTTTATCAGCCCGTCTGTGCGATCTCCCTGGGTATGGCTTAACCCGCCCTACTCAGATATTTGCCCATGGGTGGAAAAGGTCATTGAGCAGCAGGCTAAGGGGATCGGTACCGTCATGCTGGTACCGCAAGACACCAGCACCGAGTGGTATCCGGCTGAGCGGGCCAGTGAGGTGCGCCATATCGTCGGATACCGTGATGAACGCGGCAAATGGCGTAATGGCCGCATCCACTTCATCAACAAAGCAACCGGCGAGGAAATGAAGGGCAACCCCAAAGGCTCCATGTTTCTTATCTTTGCCCCGGGATGGTGCGGTGAATGCAGGATCAGAGATGTAAGTAAGCAAGCTCTAATCCTCGCGGGACAAGGTGCCATGCGAGACGCAGCCTGATACTCACAATTCATCAACCGCTTAACTCACCGATTCGGTGGATAACTTGCAGGCGGCCTTGTGCTGCCTGCGTTTAACCAGAAAACCGATGTCAATTTAACGGTGCACTGGGCCAACACTATCCTGCCCTACTGAGACGATAATATACAACTGAGTTTAGCTGTTAAAAACACCGAACGAAGAATGATAACAACAGGCAAGGTCATTAAAAATTAAAGAGATGGATGAGCTGTCGTTTAATTGTCATTGAGGAAGGGGGCATATTTATCCATTTCTAAACAAGGGGGCTTGAAGTGTTACTCAAGGTAGATGCCGTGCCAGTTCTAACACAGTTCTTTCCAGCAGCCTTTGCCTCATAAAGGGCCACGTCACATATTAGCAGTAACTCATCCCAATTATTAATGTCACTTGTGCGCTGCGCCACACCTATACTTACAGATAGAGTTCTCTTCGTTCCCTTTATCTGGTTCTGTGCAATAGCCTCTCTTAGGCGCTCAGCACATGCTATTGCTTTAAATAGCTCGGTGTCAGGTAGTAATGCCATAAACTCCTCACCACCATAACGACACCATACATCAGTTTCTCTGAGGACACCCTCTGCGATTAGAGAAACACAAACAAGAGCTCTGTCACCAGTTTGATGGCCATATTCATCATTAAAAACCTTAAAGTCATCAATATCTAACAAGAGTAAACTGAGTGGTTGCTGGTACCGAGTCGATATAGCCCATTGCTTCTCAATAAATTGACTGAATGCTCTACGATTATAAGCACCAGTAAGCATATCGTGGCACGCCAACTCACTTAGGTCATGCTGCAACTTCTGCGAGCTCTGAATAAAAAGAAGCATCACCAACACTGGGAATAGCGTCAATGAAAATAATAACTGAAATATCTTAGCTGCTGGCACAGAGAGCGAAGGAAATAAACTAAAAACCTCTATAGCAACCTTTGCCGTTATTCCAAGAACTGACAACGACAATATAACCGCGATAGCTAAAAAAGTTTTATTTCTTTTGGCCATTTTGCTTTGATACCAAAATATAAGGCAGTGAAAGAGTGCTGTAGACTGAAAAATAACCAGCGTGCTATGGTAAACAAGAGTCTCTAGATATGAAAATGAAGCACTCTTATCTAGCAAATAAACCAATGATATTCCTGAAACACAAACTAGGCACCAATACTTAACCTTTGGGGTATAACCACATGCACGAACAATCCCCATATTGAATGTCATTGAACCGGACAATATAAATACACTTGATATAGTTTCAGTTGTCAGTGGAGAGGCAATCCCTCGCAATCCAATCAAGATCAACCCAAATGCGGTTAGTAATGTGCCAAGAGCCCAGTCTCTTGCTGGGGTATAACTTCGTTGTACCCACCACAAACATGCAAACACAACCGCTAGTCCAAGTCGAACTGCAGCATAGATGAATGCAATAGTTCTCAAGTCGAGAAGATAATCCATATGTGAAACCTAGATCTCTAGCAAATCCCATCACCCAAGCGAAGACAACCACATGATGAACCACTCAGGCTCCAGAAATGTGCTTCAAGAATCTCAGCAGTATAAACATCAATGAGCAATTGCGTAAGGACAGTGTCAACTTATTGTAAAGGAGTATTGGATGTAACTTTTCAGAATATAGCTCCGATTAATCATGGCCCATCAACACGAAGCCCCAACATTTACACTAAATTATATGAATAAAAATCTTTATACGTTATCCAACCACAGATAACCCCATGCCAGACATTTGAAATGTTTATTATTTGATAGTCCTACTCGCTATAAACCAATACGCTATTACATATAGATATCGTTAAGATTCTTTATTCCATCTAATCACGGCCCTTCCATCAATTGACGCACAGACCCATCCTCTTCACAGGAGGGCCGCCCATGCACCAGCTACAACTCGTTATCGACCACGACAGTCTGTTGATCAACCAGCTAGCCGAGGCGCTAAGCTCCCCCACCCTGTCCGCTTCGGCCAAACTTGCCGAGGCACGCCGGGTGCTGGGCGCCCTCGGGCTAGATCTGAATGTGACAGCCACGCAGCAAGTGTGGAGTGCAAGTGAGCTAGCCAAGGAGTTCGGCGTCAGCGCCCAGGCGATCGGCCGGCTGGCCAATAAGTACCAGGTAAAGACAGATGAGTTTGGTGAATATCGCCTGGACCAAGCTATCCATTCCCGCAAGCAGGTGCAGACCTTTTACTACAACCAGCGTGGGCGTAACCGGCTCACCGAATTACTAAACTCGAGGACCTACCAAAATGAACGGAATAGTCATCAGCCCTGAAGATATTGAAGCTCTGACTGGCTATAAGCTGCCATCCAAGCAGTGTAAGGCTCTGGAAAATGCAGGGATTCGCTTCATAAAGCGACCTGATGGCCGACCAGCTACGACCCATGACTGGATTAGCCAGGCCGGTAACGCAAAACAGATCGTGATTGAAGACGATGGATTTAACTTGGAGGCTCTCGGTGGCTAGACGCAGAAAGGATCCGGCCCTTAACTGGCTACCACCCCGTTGCTACATCAAAGGGCCAAGCATTGTGTTTCGACCAATTCTTGGAGGCTCGATCAAGCTATGCTCGGCGGACAAGAAACAGTCTGAGGTGTGGAGTTTATACGAGCAGCTCATTAGCCAGAAGGAGCAGGAGTACACCATAAGTGTCATGATCTCGGAGTTCTTTGGCTCAGCTGATTTCCATGAACTGTCAAAGACAACCCAAGCGGACTATAGAAAACAGAGCAAGCCCATCCTGCTGGTGTTCGGCAAGATGAAAGCCGATGCAGTTGGCCCGCAGCATGTTCGAGCCTACCTGGACAAAAGAGGTTTAAAAAGCCGGGTACAAGCGAACCGCGAGAAGGCGTTCTTCTCACGATCTTTTCGTTGGGCATATGAGCGTGGCAAGGTAAAAATGAATCCCTGCAAAGGGGTGAAGCAATTCAAGGAACGTGCGAGAACTCGTTATATCACCGACGAAGAATATAGGGTCGTCTACGACCTCGCTCCAAATGTGATCAAGGTGGCGATGGAGGTCGCTTACCTTTGTCTCGCAAGGCGCGGAGATATTCTTGCTCTACGTTGGGAGCATGTCCTAGACGAAGGAGTATTCATCCAGCAAAGCAAAACTGCAGTCAAACAAATCAAGCTATGGTCACCCAGGCTGCGAGATGCCATCAACATGGCCAGAGAGTTGTGTAAACACCCTATCGCCGGGTTCGTTATCTCTAAACCTGATGGGCAGGTTTACACCACTAATGGTTTCGATGCTGCATGGCAAAAAACAATGAGAGAGGCCAGAGCCCGAACCGGGCTACCTCTCGACTTCACATTCCACGATCTCAAGGCTAAAGGGATCTCTGATCTTGATGGCTCAAGTAGGGATAAGCAGCAGATCAGTGGGCACAAAACGGAGGCACAAGTACAGGTATATGACAGGTCGATCAAGAGGGTTCCAACTGTCGAGACCGCACGGAAAAAATGACGCGATATTCCCCGCGCATATTCCCCGTTATTCCCCAAGCAGGCATAAAAAAAGCCACTCGCTTGAGTGGCTGTTCCTAACTACTTGTTTTTAATGCTAATCGGATTGGTGCCCGGAGCGGGACTCGAACCCGCACAACCAAAGGTCGAGGGATTTTAAATCCCTTGTGTCTACCGATTTCACCATCCGGGCATGTCTTATTAGCAAAAGGCCCGCACTGCGGGCCTTGGAAAATGGAGGCGCGTTCCGGAGTCGAACCGGACTAAACGGATTTGCAATCCGCTACATAACCGCTTTGTTAACGCGCCAAATCTCGAAAGAGATTGGAGCGGGAAACGAGACTCGAACTCGCGACCCCGACCTTGGCAAGGTCGTGCTCTACCAACTGAGCTATTCCCGCAACGCAGCAGTGCTGGTGCTGTGAGGTCGCATTCTAGCGGTTTACTCGAGCGAGTCAACCCAATTTGTTTAATTGACTGATCGTTCGAATGTTTTTTACGCGAAGGTAGAGTATTCCCACCCCACTGGCGAGATCAGAAGCGGGCGTGGTAGCGCAGATCGCCCCAGGCAGCTTTTAGATACTGGAACATCGACCAGAAGGTCAGCACGGTGGCCACATAGAGCAGCAGATAGGCCAGCCACACCATCCAGAGGTTGTACTGCCAGATAAGACCGGTCAGGGAGATCATCTGGATCGAGGTTTTCCACTTACCAATCCAGCCCACCGCAACCGAAGAGCGTTTGCCAATCTCGGCCATCCATTCACGCAGCGCCGAGATCAGGATCTCACGACCAATCATGGTCAGTGCCGGGATAGTGACCCAGACCGTGTTGTAGTGCTCAACAATCACCACCAGGGCAGCGGCGACCATGATCTTGTCTGCCACCGGGTCAAGGAAGGCCCCAAACGCAGTGGACTGATTGAGCTTGCGCGCCAGATAACCATCAAACCAATCGGTCACGGCAGCCAGAATAAACACAATCGCAGCGGCCAGATAGGACCACTGGTACGGCAGATAAAACAGGACGACAAAAAACGGGATCAGCAAGATCCGAAAGTAGGTCAGCAGGTTTGGAATATTGGTCATCGGGTTAACCATATCTCACATAGCGGGCAGAGGGCGGCCGGGAAAGATGACGACAAGCTGGCAGGACCACCGCAGCGCATCACTCGGCATTGCCCGGCCATTATGGCACTGCTGCTGGCAGGCGTCACCCGTTAGCACCATGAAAGGCGGCATGGATCGCTTCGGCGAGAGCCTGATTGATGCCGGGTACCTTGGCAAGCTCCTCAATCCCCGCCCGTTTTACCTCTTGCAGCCCGCCCAAATATTTAAGCAGCGCCTGCCGCCGCTTGGGACCAACGCCCGGGATCTCTTCCAGAGAGCTGGTCACCCGCGCCTTGGCACGGCGGGCACGGTGGCCGGTAATGGCAAAGCGGTGCGACTCGTCACGGATGTGTTGGATAAGGTGCAGTGCCGGCATATCTACCGGCAAGTTCAGCTCTTCGTGGGTCTCTCCGATAATCAGGGTCTCAAGACCCGCTTTACGGGTTACCCCTTTTGCCACACCGATAAGAAGCGGCTGCTTGCCCGAGAGTTTTTCGAGGTGACGGGCCAGGATCTCTTCTGCGCGGCGCAATTGGCCAAGACCACCATCGATAAACAGGATATCCGGCACCTTGTCAGCGTCTTGCTGCTTGCCAAAGCGGCGATCCAGCGCCTGCTCCATGGCTGCGTAATCATCGCCGCCAGTGATGCCGTCGATATTAAAACGGCGATATTCACCACTTACCGGTCCTTCCCGGCCAAAAACCACACATGAGGCGACAGTGCGCTCGCCCATGGTGTGGGAGATATCAAAACACTCCATGCGTGCAATCGGTGCGGCCAGTTCAAGCAGCTCTTCGAGCTGGCGATACCGCTCGCTAATCGTGCTCTGGTGCGCCAGCCGCGACTGCAGCGCGGTCAGGGCATTGGTACTGGCCAGCTTGATAAAACGCGCCCGCTCCGAGCGCGTGCGGCTCACCACCCTCACCTTATAGCCGGCACTTTGGGTCAGTGTCTCGGCGATGACGCTCTCATCTTCCAGCGCCACATCGAGCAGCACTTCGCTGGGGATACGTCGCCCGGCCAGATCGGAGAGGTAAAATTGCAGCAGGAACGACTCGACCACCTCATCGAGTTCGGTGCCTGCGGGAACTTTCGGAAAATAGCTGCGCGAGCCGAGCACCTTGCCTTGGCGAATAAACAGCACATGCACACACGCGGTGCTCTGCTCAAAGGCGACACCAATCACATCGAGCTCGTCGAGTACGTTACCGCTGACTGACTGCTGCTCGGTCACGCGGCGCAGCGCCAGGATCTGATCGCGCAGCCTGGCCGCCTCTTCAAAACGCAGTTCGTTGCTGGCCAGCTCCATCCGCTCTACCAGACGGCCAATGACTTCCTGGTTTTTACCCAGCAGGAACATGCGTGCCAGCTCGACCTGACGGGCATACTCGTCATCACTCACCAGCCCAGGTACGCAGGGTCCCGCGCAGCGGCCAAGCTGATACATCAGGCAAGGGCGTGAGCGGTTGGCATAGACGGCATCTTCACATTGACGCACCGGAAAGATCTTCTGCATCAAATGCAGACTTTCACGGACCGCACCGCCCGAAGGGTAAGGGCCAAAATAGTCGCCCTTAATCTTGCGCGCGCCCCGGTGCACGCCGATGCGTGGATGGCGATGGCCGGTTATCAGAATCCAGGGATAGGATTTATCATCACGCAGCAGCACGTTATAGCGTGGCTGATACTGCTTGATGAGATTGTGCTCGAGGATCAGCGCCTCGGTTTCAGTGTGGGTCACCGTGACCTGGATGTCGGCAATCTGGCTGACCAAGGCACGGGTTTTGGCACTATCTACCTGAGCACGAAAATATGACGACAGGCGTTTTTTCAGATCTTTGGCCTTGCCCACATAGATGACGGTGCCACCGGCGTCATACATGCGGTAGACACCGCTCTGATGGGTCACCACCCGTAAAAATGCCTTGCTGTCAAAGGGCTCGCTCATACTGCTCCATCACGGGAAAAGGCGGCCAGGGCCGCCTTTCGAACACGTCTCGTCTTGTTAACGCTCGACACGCTTACTGCAATTAGAGAATGTCAGCATCCAGCATGCCGTAGCGGATCGCCAGATGGGTCAGCTCAACATCACCGTTGATCCCCAGCTTGCTAAACAGGCGATAGCGATAGCTGTTCACGGTCTTGGGACTGAGGTTGAGCTGCTCGGAGATCTCGTTCACTTTCTGCCCCTTGGTGATCATCATCATGATCTGCAATTCGCGCTCGGAGAGGGTTTTAAACGGATTCTCATCGCTGGAGGCAAACTGGCTCAGGGCCATCTGCTGCGCAATCTCGGGGGAGATATAGCGCTGGCCGGAGTGAACCAAGCGGATGGCTTGGATCATCTCATCGGGCGCGGCCCCCTTGGTCAGGTAGCCCGCAGCACCGGCCTGCATCACCTTGGTGGGGAATGGATTTTCAGAGTGAACCGTCAGCACGATGATACGCACATCGGGGCGAATACGCAGAATTTTACGGGTTGCTTCCAGCCCACCTATACCGGGCATGTTCATGTCCATCAGGATCACGTCGGGATGATTCTGGCGACAATAGGTCACTGCCACTTCGCCACTTTCCGCTTCGCCGACCACCTTGATCCCGCGTACATCTTCCAGAATGCGTCTTATCCCGGTACGCACCAGCTCATGATCATCGACCAGAAATACATTAATCACCCGGATACCCCATCTCTCATTTCTGCCTGACAGGCAGCACAACGTAGCCTTGCATCATAACCAAACTGCCTGATTTGGCAATCGGCCGCAACTCAAACCGTGAAGCCGCTAAAACGCCGTGCAAAAAACCGCTAAACCACGTTCCCATGCGCATAAAAAAGCGACACCCGAGAGTGTCGCCTGCGTCAAAAGAGCCCATCAATCCGCCAGTAACTGCCGGACCTTATCGAGATCCTGCTGGGTATCGACTCCCACCGGCGGCGCTTCAAGTGCTTGTGCCACATGAATTTTTTCGCCATACCACAGCACACGAAGCTGCTCGAGCGCTTCAATCTGCTCGAGCTGGCTCGGCGCCCAGTCAACGTAGCGCTGGATGAACCCGGCGCGATAGGCATAAATCCCGATGTGACGCTGGAAGAAGGGGCCAATCGCCTCACGGCTCCTGGCAAAACGGTCACGCTCCCACGGGATTGGCGCACGGCTAAAGTAGAGGGCATAACCATCTTTATCCGTCACCACCTTCACAGCGTTGGGGTTAAATGCCTCCTCGGCATCCTCAATCGGTACGCTCAAGGTTGCCATTGGCGCCGAGGCACTCGCCAGATTATCGGCCACCTGGCGGATGATCGCCGGCGGGATCAGCGGCTCATCCCCTTGCACGTTGACAATGATGGTCTCAGGGGAAAATCCGTAGATGCGGCACACCTCTGCCAGACGCTCGGTGCCGGACTGGTGATCCGCCGAGGTCATGCACACCTCGACACCCGAAGTGCCGAGTGCCGCTTGCACTCGCTCATCGTCGGTTGCGACGATAACGCGCTCAGCGCCAGAATCGAGTGCTTTTTCAACCACATGCTGCACCATGGGTTTGCCGTGGATATCGGCCAGCGGCTTGCCCGGCAGACGGGTAGAGGCATAACGCGCCGGAATAACGACGACGAAACTCATGGGTTGAGCTCTTCCAGCGGCAGATGACGAGCCCGGTTTTCCAGCAGTACCGGGATCCCCTCCTCCAGCGGATAAGCCAGGCGGTCAAAACGGCAGACCAGCTCCTGCTTGCTCTTGTCATAGTTGAGTCTGCCCTTGCAAACCGGGCAGGCAACGATATCCAGCAATTTGGGGTCCAAAGCCACAGCGTTACTCCTTCAACAAGGTATTAAGAGTCAGTGCAAACGCCTCGGGCAACTCGGCGCGCACCGGCAGATACCACCAGTTTTCTGCCGCAAATTCGCGACATTTGACGGCATCTTTTTCAGTCATCAGCAGCGGACGCTCGCTAAAGCGGGCCCGCAGCTCATCTGCATCAAACGGGTGGTGATCAGGGTAACCCTGCGCCTGAACCAGCTCATAGCCAAGTTCACGCAAGGTTGCAAAAAAGCGGGGGGGATGGCCAATTCCGGCCAGCGCATCGACTTGCGGCCCAAGAGCATGATCCAGTGGCGCATCATCAATAACGCGGCGCGGCACATCGGCCATCAACTGCATGGCGTGTTCGCCCGCCTGCGCCTCACCGCCATTGCAGATCACGGCACTGACAGTGGCAAGACGAGAAAGCGGTTCGCGCAGCGGCCCCATGGGCAACAGGCAGCCATTGCCGAATCGGCGCGCGCCATCGACGACCACCAGCTCGATATCCCGTGCCAGCGCGTAGTGCTGCAAGCCATCGTCGGTGATGATGATATCGACATCACCACGTTGCTCGAGCAGGCGCACCGCCTCAGCTCGTTTCGGGGAGACCACCACAGGACACTGGCAGCGACGCATGATCAGCACCGGCTCATCCCCCCCTTCGGCAGTCGTCGTGGTCTGAGCCAAGCACAGTGGATAGTGCGCTGCCTTGCCGCCATAACCACGACTGACCACAGCGGGCCGCCAACCCTGCTGACGCAAGTATTCGACCAACCAGATGACCACTGGCGTTTTACCGTTACCGCCCACCGAGAGGTTACCGACGACGATCACCGGTAAAGGTGAGCGATAAGCGTGGCGACAACCGGTTCGGTACAGCCAGCGACGTCCACCCGATATCAGTCCAAACAGAGCAGCCAATGGCCAAAGCCCCCAACGCAGGGGGCTTTTCTTATACCAAATGGCGTCGAGCATTAGCTGTGTTCACCAAACTGAATGGCGCGCAGCTGGGCATAAGCGCCCTGCTTGGCCATCAGTTGGTTGTGGTTGCCACGCTCGACAATCCGGCCTTCATCGATCACCAGGATCTCATCGGCCTTCTCGATGGTGGAGAGACGGTGCGCAATGACCAGCGAGGTACGCTGTTTGCACAACTCATCAATCGCAGACTGAATATGGCGCTCGGATTCGGTATCGAGCGCCGAGGTTGCTTCATCCAGCAGCAGCACCGGCGCGTCACGCAACAAGGCGCGAGCGATCGCTACCCGCTGGCGTTGGCCGCCGGAGAGGTTGGTGCCATTCTCGCCCAGCATGGTGTCATAACCTTGCTCCATCTTGCTCACAAAATCATCAGCGTGGGCAATCTTGCCTGCCTGCTCAATTTGTTCGCGGGTAAAGCGCTCCGCGGCAGCATAAGCAATGTTGTTGGCAACGGTGTCGTTGAACAAGTGAACCTGCTGCGATACCAACGCAAACTGACTGCGCAGATTAGCAAGGGTATATTCGCGGATATTGACCCCATCAAGCAAAATTTCACCCTGATCGATCTCGTAGAAGCGGGTCAACAAACTAGCGATAGTACTTTTACCCGAACCGGATCGCCCAACCAGCGCCACCGATTTTCCGGCAGCAATGGTGAAACTCACATTATTCAAGGCAGGCGTCGTCTTGCCAGCATAGGTGAAAGTCACGTTGCGGAACTCGACTTCACCACGGACTCGTTCAATCACCAGCTCACCATTGTCCTGTTCGGTCGGGGTATCCAGTACGCCAAACAGACTCTGGCAAGCGGTAATGCCACGCTGGAAGCGCGTGTTAACCTGAGTGACTTCACGCAGCGGACGCATCAGCATCATCATCGAGGTGATCACCAGTGTGAACGTACCCGCAGTCATGGTAGAGCGCACGTCATCGATGGTGGCAACAAACAGTACGATCGCCAACGCAAAAGAGGCCACCACCTGCACGACCGGGGTCCCGATGGCATCGGCAGAGACCATTTTCATGTTCTGGCGCCGCATCTTGTTGCTGACATCGGCAAAACGCTTTTTCTCAACCTGCTGGCCATTGAACATCAACACTTCTTTGTGCCCCTTGAGCATCTGGTCAGTGGTGGCTGTCATGGTTGCCATAGAGCGTTGCGACTGGCGCGATACGGCTCTGAAACGTTTGTTAATGACAGAGATCAGGACGCCCACCGCAGGGCCAATGATCAAAAACACCATCGAGAGCTGCCAGGATTGATAGAACATCAATCCGATCAGGAAGATAACAGTTGCCCCTTCCCGGATCAGCGACACCAGTGCAGAACTAGCCGAGTTGGAGACCTGATTGGCATCGTAGGTAATTTTGGACAGCAGATGCGCCGTGTTTTCCCGGTCGAAAAACGACATAGGTAGCGCCATGAGATGGTTAAACACCTCTTGCTGCAACTTCATCACAACATGGTTACCCACCCATGCCATGCAATAAGAAGAAAGGAAGTTACAAAATCCACGCAGGACAACGATAAGGATAACAAACAGTGGCATCCAGGTAAGGATCGCACTGTTTTTGCCACTGAGGCCTTCATCAATCAGCGGCTTGATGGAAGAAACAAACACTGCATCGACTGCGGCAAAACCGAGCATGCCAATCACACCGCCGACAAAACCGAGTCGGCGCTCTTTGACATAGCTCATCAGTCGTCTGAGAACGGCGATGCCGTCTTCATCATGTGTTGGGTTAGACATGTATGACCCTAAGCTTTAAAAAGACGGGCTATTCTAGCCAAAGGGCCGGTTTCCACCAAGTACCATCGCGCCGATACCAGGGGCCCTGCTCACGTCTGGCATCCATTCGAACCTCATTTCCACGTTGATATGCCCGAACTTCACCATCAATCCCGGTTATCCAGGCGTGACTGCCAATCTGTTGATAACGGGCCACCACCTCGGGCCTTGGAAAGCGCCAACGATTGACATAACCGGCGCTATACACCACCGTCTGTGGCGCCACTGCGGCCACAAACGCCGCCGTGGATGAGGTTTTACTGCCATGGTGCGGCGCAATCAAGAGATCGCTTTTGAGCTGCGTGCCATAACGCTCCACCAGCAGACGCTCGGCTTTGCCCTCAATATCACCGACAAGCAACGCCCGCCACACGCCATGGCGAATTTGCAGCACGCAGCTGGCGTCATTGCCATGAAGCGAGCTGTTTGGCTCAAAGGGCGGCCACAACACCGCTGTCTCAAACTCCTGCCAGTGCCACATGTCGCCAGCTTGGCATGGCTGGGTTTGCATACTGAACGGGTAAGACGAGATCTCTTGGCGCACCGGCAATGCATTGAGCACCGCCTGCCGATTACCGGCATGATCGCGATCCTTGTGGCTTATCACCAGCAGATCCACAACCCGCACACCTTGAGCCCACAGATGAGGCAGCAACGCCGCATCGGCCATGTTATAGCCGCCGGGATAACGATCCCCGGTATCATAAATCAGAGCGCGTCCACCCTGGCTTAATACCACAGACAACCCCTGCCCCACGTCCAGCACCGACAATTGCCAACGTGACGCAGGTTGGCTGCTACTGAGCAATATCGCGGTGAGACAGGGCAACCCGATCCAGCGGCCGCCGGGTAGCATTCGGGTCAGCAGGCCCACTATCACCAACCAACCGATCGCAGCCCAGCCAGGAGGAAGAGGAAACCAGAGCGTAACCTCCCCGGCGATCAGCGCCAATGCTTGCATAAGCGCATCCAAGAGCCAGTCCACCAAGACAAATAGCAGATGCGATAAAACTGGAGACAGGGGCAGCAGTAAAGCGGCCACCAGTGAACATGGAATTATCACGCCGGCAAACAAGGGAAGGGCCAGCAAGTTGATAAGCAGTGACAAGGGCGCCCAGCCTTCAAACAGCATCAGCTGCAGCGGCAATAACCCCAGCATGATCAGCCACTGTAACCGCCAGGGGCCGGGTCGCCGCCACACAATCCCGGCACCAAGAATGATGGCAACCGCCAGTAATGAGAGCCAAAATCCGGCTGACCAGAGTGACCAGGGATCCCATACAATCAGCAAGACCCAGGCCCATAACCATACCCGCCAAGCCGGCCACTCGCGCCGCTGCCAGCGCAATCCTCCCCAGATCAGCACCATGATCAACGCCCGCTCGGTAGGAACCGAAAAGCCAGCCAGTGCGCTATAAATAATGGCAGCAACGGTCGCGGCAATGATGGCAGGCCGAATGCCCCACAGCGCCCCCAGCCAACCGGCCAGTGCCGCGACAATCGCAATATGCTGCCCGGAGATGGCGATGACATGGGTCAGTCCGGTGGCACGAAACAGCGCCCACTGCGCATCGCTCACACCAGCCTGCTCTCCAAAGACCAGGGCCGAGAGCAGTGGCGCCGTCACCAAATCCTGCCAACTTTGTTTGGCGCGAGAGAGCCACGCATCGCGCCAATGAAACCCAACGGGCGCAAGCGTCCCCCACTCGCGCAGTGACCCTGTTGCGGTGATCCCTTTGCCCAGCAACACGCGCCGCCCATCCCATCCGGCATAATTGCCCAGACCGTGAGCCGGTTTTAAAGCGGCGCGAATTGTCAGCAGGCTGCCAGTAGAAAGTGGCGGCAGGGCTTGATAGACATTGATTTGTACTTGCGGACGCGGCCACAGCGGATGATTATCCACCCGCTCGAGCGCGAGCTGTATGCGGGAAAACTGATCAGAGATGGTCTCTTGGTGTTCCAGCCGCCCAGTGACGGTCATCTCTGCCCCCGGTTTAACTAGATCGAGCCATTCCAGACGCATCGTCAAATTGACCTGCATCCATCCTGCTCCGGCGAGCACCGCAAGCAGCCAACCGCGATATGACAGAGGTGCTTTGACAGCGGCAATCCCCCCTAAAACGACAAGCAACAGTAGCCAGGGCCAATCCGGCAGGATTGGCCAAAACAGAGCGGAGCTGGCCGCCAGGGCGAAGAGAAGCAATCGGGTATCCATGGCCTAGAAGTATTCGTTTGACCCGCCGACTTTGCCAATCTTGGTCTTGTGGCACGAAAGACTTACACTGACCAGCAAGCAGCTGTATGGAAGTCGTTGTGCATCACCCTTCTTTTAAACGCCTGGGTCTGACCCCGGAGCAATTGCGCCAGCAACGCTGGTTTACCCTGTTTGGCGAGCGTTTGCTGGCCCCGCGTCTGTGGCAAGCAACTCCGGTTGCACTCAGTGGCGCCATGGCGGCAGGCCTTTTTACCGCCTGGGTTCCCTTACCCATGCACAGCCTGCTCGCCGTCGTGCTGGCCCTGTTTTTTGGTTTGAATCTGCCGCTTGCTTTGCTGGCGGTTTGGTTTAATAACCCGGCGACACTGCCATTTATGTATCTGGTGGCCTATGAAACAGGCTGCCGACTACTTGGGATCACACCGGAGCATTTTCACCTGATCTGGAGCGTCCGGTGGTTTGAACAGGAAGCAGGAAGGCTGCTACCGCCTTTTTTGACTGGCTCTTTGCTGCTGGGGCTGATTAGCGCACTGCTTGGTTATCTGATCACCTTGTGCGCAGTCAGGGTGTGGCGTTACTGGATAGCACGCTAAGCGACTGAATTGGCACCATCGCACAGGCTGTCGTACACTCAGGCCCCTCGTTGGCCATTCTGATGACTGCATGCAGCTAAAAACCTTTATCAACCGACGCCTTCCCAACCCGGAACGATTGCGTCAACACCGTGTGCTGCGTCTGTTTGGTCCCCTGATGGATGCACCCTACCTTTGGCATCTTAATCGCCGCAGCGCCGCCGGCGCGCTAGCTATCGGTATCTTCTGTGCCTGGATGCCAGTGCCATTTCAGATGTTGTTAGCTGCAGCCGGCGCGATGCTGTTTCGCGTCAACCTTCCCCTTTGCGTGGCGTTGGTGTGGCTCAATAATCCGTTGACCATGCTGCCTCTGTTCTACAGTGCCTACGCCTTGGGCGCTTGGCTGCGTACAGCACCCGTACAGCCTTTTACCATGGAGCTCTCCTGGTCATGGCTGCAGCATTCATTGAGCAGCGTAGGCCCGAGTCTGCTACTGGGATGCATTGTGCTGGGTATCATCACTGCCCTGCTGGGGGCCGTATTGCTGCATCAAGGATGGGCCGTTGCGGTCAGGCGACGCTGGCAGCGACGCCATCAGGCTTAAACAACAACGGCAGGGCGTATTTCGCACCTGCCGTTTTTTTCGCTCATCACAACTTAGCGTTGCCGGGCCTTAAACCGCGGATTGCTTTTGCAGATGACAAACAATTTGCCGCGACGACGCACCAGTTGGCAGTCGGGGTGGCGTGATTTGGCCGATTTAAGCGATGAAACCACCTTCATGAACGCGGCCCCCCGGCAAACTGGCCAAAACGCTTGGTAAAGCGGGCCACCTGACCTTCCTGAGAGGCTTGCTTCTGCTTGCCGGTATAAAACGTATGCGATGCGCTGGAGACATCCAACGTGACATAGGGATACTCCTGACCATCTTCCCAACGGTAGGTACGATCGGTTGCGATTGTCGAGCCTACCAGGAAGAACGTATCAGCAGAGAGATCATGAAACAGCACTTGGCGATAGTGCGGATGGATATTAGCCTTCACCTGAACACCTCGAGAAATGTTATACTATAACACGCTCAATGTTAAACGAGAGCCACTCTCATTTGCAACCCTTTATTCATGAGCTATACAGGTTTTTAGGCAATAATATGCGCCAAGGGTTGCGTTGAGCCCGGCGCAACCCCACTATCGGATTGGCTGCGGGCTCTGTTGCCCTGGCACGATTTTTATGAGGAATGAGAAGATGGAAACCCGTTCTATCTACAGTGGTGTACAGACTGGCGTCCGTGATACCAACAAGGTTTTGCGCAATACCTACCTCCTGCTTTCATTGACGCTGGGCTTCTCTGCCATTGTCGCAGGGGTGTCAGCCATGCTGGCACTGCCCGCCCCCCACTGGATCGTCTTGCTGGTCGGTGTCTACGGTCTGATGTTCCTGACCGAAAAGAACCGTAATAACAGCATGGGACTGGTCTTTACCTTCCTGTTTACCGGTTTCCTGGGCTATACCCTCGGCCCCATCATCAACCTGTTCCTGCGTAACGGTGGTGGTGATATCGTGTTGACCGCCATCGGCGGCACTGCACTGACCTTCTTTGCCTTGTCGGCTTATGCCCTGACCACCAAGCGTGACCTCTCCTTTATCGGTGGCATGCTGTTTGTCGGCTTCTGGGTATTGCTGGTTGCCATGATTGCCAACATTTTCCTGCAGATGCCGGCGCTTCACTTGGCGCTGTCGGCCATGTTCATGCTCTTCTCCTCCGGCGCCATCTTGCTGACCACTCAGCAGATTATCCGCGGTGGAGAGACCAACTACATTTCGGCCACTATCAGCCTCTACATCTCCATCTACAACATCTTCGTCAGCCTGCTGACCCTGCTGGGTGGCAACCGCAACTAAGCCATGTTGAGTTGGATGATAAACCCCGCTTCGTGCGGGGTTTTTATTGGCGGCTGATCAGGATCAGTCTACTTGGGTAAAAATCGGGTAACATGTTGGGGAGTCTTTTGTCGCCGACACCCTATGCCCATGAATCTTTTCAACTTCTTTCGTCGTCTCTTAACTGACAGCCACGTTTATTTCGCTTGCAAAGTGCTGATCGCCATCTCTGGTATCGTGGCTTTTTCAGTCACCACCGGCGATCTGAAAATCGCGGTATTGCTCTCTCTTGGCGTAGTGGCTGGGGCTATCGCTGAGACCGATGATCACTTTCTCGGGCGAATTAAGAATTTGGCCATGACGCTGGCCTGTTTCCTGTTTGCCAGCTTTAGCGTGCAATACCTGTTCCCTTGGCCCTGGCTGTTTGCTATTGGGCTCGCCTGCTCCAGCTTTCTGTTTGTCATGGTGGGCGCGCTCGGGCAGCGCTACGCCACCATCAGCTTTGGCTCGCTGCTCATTGCCGTCTATACCATGCTCGGTGCGGCCACTGCCCCCAACCTCTATCACCAGCCACTGCTACTCAGTGCAGGCGCACTCTGGTATGGCGTCATCTCCCTGATTTGGCTGCTGGTGCTCCCCCACAAAACACTGCATGAGCAACTGGCCCAAGGCTTTTATGCCCTCGGCCGTTATCTGTGCGAAAAATCCAAGCTGTTTCCTGCCGATGAGCCCGGCACTCAGGCGCTGCGTCATCGACTGGCCCAGCTCAATATCGACGTCGTGCAGGCCATGACGTTGGCCAAAAGCAGCCTCAACAGCCGCCTTGGCTACAGTAATGACCCGGAGTTAGGCCGTCTGCTGCAGCTTTATTTGCTGGGGCAGGAGATCCACGAGCGTGCCACTTCAAGCCACTATCCCTATAGCCAGTTGGAGCAAGATCTCAAACAAGAGATGGTGCTGGCCGGTTTTCAGGAAGTGCTGCTGCAATTGGGCGAAGCGTGCCAGCAGCTCGGCCACAGCATCATGCTGCACACCCCCTATCAACACAGCCGCCGAACTCACTGGGCGCTACAGGCACTTGATGACCAGCTGGAGTTCACCCATCTCAAGCAGCACTACCCCAGCTCGCTGTTGACGCCAATGAAGTTCTTGCGAAAAAACCTGGCCAATATCAACGCGCTGCTGGCCAGCGCCGCCAATTTGCAGGCAAGTCATTCGGCGCAAGTGGCTGAGCTCGCAAAACCGCAGCGTATCGGCTGGCAGCAGCTTAAACGCCATGCCAGCCTGGACTCTCTGCTACTGCGCCACGCGCTGCGTATGTCACTCGGGCTAGTGCTGGGCTATGGCCTGCTACAAGTGTTGTCACTGGAGCGTGGCTACTGGATCCTGCTGACCCTGCTGTTTGTCTGCCAACCCAGCTACAGCGCAACCCGCCGGCGCCTGATGCAGCGGATGCTCGGCACCTTCATCGGGATATTACTCGGCGTACCAGTACTGCTGCTCTTGCCCAACCCCGACGCCCAGCTGATGGTGATGGGATTGGCGGCCTTTTTATTCTTTACCCAGGTCCGCCTTAACTACAGCGCCGCCGTCTGCTTTATCACCCTCTATGTGCTGATGGCGTTTAACCTGCTCGATAATCAGGGATTAGCTATCGTAGCGCCGCGCCTGTTTGATACCACAGTCGGTTGCCTGCTCTCTTACGTTTTGGTGGCCTGGCTCTGGCCTGATTGGCAATACAAGCGCCTGCCCGCCCTAATCGCCACCTCGCTGTGTGCCAACGCCACTTATCTCGATCACGTCTTGGCCCTGCTGCACCAAGGGCGCAGTGAGTCGCTCGATTACCGGGTTGCCCGCAAACAGGCCCATCTGGCCGACAGCGAGCTGGCTTTAGCTTGGCAGAGCATGTTGGTTGAACCGCAGAGCCGGCGCCGCTTTCTCGATCTCTGTTTCTCTCTGACTTGGCACAACCACGCCTTGCTCTCTTATATCTCGGCGCTTGGCGCTCATCGCGATCAGCTCGAAGGCATCGAGCAGTTGCCGCCGGTACGCCAATACCTGCTCGATACCCTGCAGCAAGCAGCCCGCCAAATCAGTGCTGAGCAGCCCCTTGGCGATGCACCGGCCGTGCAACCCGAGCTGCTTGATGAGGTGGGCGCCAGCGACAGTGACGAGCAACGTATGCTGACCCAACTGCTGGTGCTGATCCGTGGCCAAGCCGAAGAGCTGCTGGCGCTGGCGTACGATACCCGATTGCTCACCACCGAGTGAGGCGCTACCATGCCCGCCTTAGCAAAGGAGTCGTCATGTCTGACACACAGCAACTGAGTTTCCAGGGGCGCAGCATCGCCACGGACGCACAGGGTTACCTGCGCGATATTCATGACTGGAGCGAAGAGCTGGCCCTGGTACTGGCCGAGCAGGAAGGGATCGTGATGGAGGAGCCCCACTGGGAAGTGGTGCGCTTTGTACGCAGTTTCTATCTCGAGTTCAACACCTCACCGGCCATTCGCGCACTGGTCAAGGCCATGGAGAAGCACTACGGCCCCGAGAAGGGCAATAGCCGCTATCTCTATAAGCTGTTTCCCAAAGGGCCCGCCAAGCAGGCCACCAAAATTGGCGGGTTGCCCAAACCGGTCAAATGTATCTGAAAAAACACCGCGCCAAGGCGCGGTGTTTTGCTTTTCTGTGTCACTCTGGTGCCCGGATCAGGGGTTATAGGCCACCACTGAGCCGCTCAGGGCGCTCACTTCATTAAGATGCGGCAGCATGGCTTGCAACTTCTCTCGTGACACATCAGGGCCCACCACCACGCGATTCAGTTGTCCTTGGCGCGGTGTACGCGGAATGGTATGCGCCGGATAACCGGCAGCTCGCAGACGCGACACAATACTGTTCACGCTGTCGACGTTCTTGAATGCCCCCAGCTGAATGATCCATGCGCTACCTTGCGCCGCCGCAGCCGGCTTGGGTTTATCCAGCGTCGAGACCAGATCGCCAAGCGGATCAGCCGAGGTGGTACGTGTCGGCTCCGGCGCCTTGGGCGCAGGGGTTTTGGGCTCCTCAACCTTGGGTTTCACTGCCACCGTTTTAGGCTTGGGTGGCTCAACCGGCTTGGTGTCGGCGGTCAGCACAGGTTTTTCGGCTTTTTTGTGCTCTGGCTGCTTGGCTGCCACTGGCTCAATTGGCGTTTCCTGCGCAGCAGGCGCGCCACTTTGCACTGTAACCGGCTCGGCAATCGGCTCTACCTGCCACTGCTGATTGGCATCAGCAGGTGTCTGGTTTGGCTGCGCCACGTTGGCGACGTGCGTCTGCTCAGCCTGACTCACGGCTGCCTGATGCTGCGCCTGCAAGTTACTGGCAGAGGAGACTGGCAGCGCTGGCTTGGCCGCTTCCAGCTCGGGGCGCAGCGGGACCTTGGTAAACGACGTATCTTCAGTCTGCCTGATCTTGTTGCCATCAAGCAGGTCAGGAAGAAAGATCACCAGCAGGGCCACCAGAATAACGGTGCCTACTAAACGGTTTTGAAACTGCGAGGCCACTATGACTCCTCTTGACTATGCCCGGCCAATACATCAGCGACAGTATAAAACGAGCCAAAAACGATAACCATATCAAGCGGTCCCGATTGGGCAAGCACTGAACGATAAGCCTCGGCCACCGAGCCATGGCAGGTCGCCTCTTCACCCAGTGCCACCATCAACTGCTCAGCGGTGGCGCCGCGTGGGCCGCCCAGCGGCGCCAGATGCCACTCGCTGATGAGCCCACTGAGCTGTACCAGTGAACCCGCCATATCTTTATCCTTAAGCATCCCCACCACGGCGCGGCGCACACCGCGGCAAGGAATGTCGCGAAGGCGGGTGGCAAGATAGGCCGCTGAATGTGGATTGTGGGCCACATCGACATACACCAGCGGCGAATCCTGCAATTTTTGCATGCGCCCTGCCAACTGTGCGCTGGCCAACCCCTGCTGGATGGCGGCTTCCGAGAGCGGTAATCCGAGCGACTCGAGCGCCGCCAGCACGGTGACAGCATTCATCAGCGGCAAGGCCGGAACCGGCAACCCCGCGTAATGATTGAGACCGTGATAATCCCAATGATCCCCTGCCACCTCTGCGCGAAAATCACGCCCAACCTGGCGCAGCTGGGCACCAAGGCGCAGCGCCTCGCTCTCAATGGTCAGCGGCGGCTCGGGCTCACCGCTGATAGCCGGCTTGCCGGTGCGATAGATTCCGGCCTTTTCGATGGCCACCAACTCGCGGGTATCGCCCAGCCAGTCGCAGTGATCGAGCGCAATCGAGGTGATGACCGCCACATCGGATTCCACCACGTTGGTGGCATCGAGCCTTCCACCGAGCCCCACTTCCAGCAGCAGCACGTCGAGGTTGGCTCGGGCAAACAGCCACAAGGCCGCCAGCGTTGCAAACTCGAAGAAGGTCAGGGCAATCTCACCACGCACCGCTTCCACAGCCGTAAAGGCCTCGCAGTGACGTGCCTCGGTCAGCTCATTGCCCTGTACCCTGACGCGCTCGGTAAAGCGCAGCAGATGCGGCGATGAGTAGACCCCGACCCGATAGCCCTGTGCCATCAAGATGCTGGCCGCCATGGCGCAGGAAGATCCCTTGCCGTTGGTGCCCCCCACCGTCACCACTTTACAAGGCAACGTAGTGAGGCCAAGGCGTCTGGCCACGTCCCCTACCCGCTCAAGCCCAAGCTCGATGGTGGCAGGATGAATGGCCTCCAAATAAGAAAGCCAGTCGACGAGCGACCGGCTTTGGGATGCAGTGAACGTTGTCATGCTTACTCGTCGACGGTGGTGTTCATCAGCTTGGCCATCAGACCGGCCAGACGATCACGCATTTCGCGGCGATCGATGATGAGGTCAATCGCCCCTTTCTCGAGCAAGAACTCGGAGCGCTGGAAACCTTCCGGCAGTTTCTCACGCACAGTCTGTTCGATCACGCGCGGACCGGCGAAGCCGATCAAGGCCTTGGGCTCACCCACGTTGATGTCACCCAGCATGGCAAGACTGGCCGATACACCGCCCATGGTCGGGTCAGTCAGCACAGAGATAAACGGCAAACCCGCCTTGGCGAGGCGATCCAGCGCAGCACTGGTCTTGGCCATCTGCATCAGGGAGAACAGCGCTTCCTGCATTCGGGCACCACCGGAGGCGGAGAAGCAGACCAGACCACGACCTTCTTTCAGGCACTCGTCAACGGCGCGCACAAAACGGGCACCAACCACCGACGACATGGAGCCGCCGATAAAGGAAAATTCAAAGGAGCACGCGACAACCGGCACGCCCTTGAGGGTTCCCTTCATAACCACCAGCGCATCCTTTTCACCGGTGCTCTTTTGGGCAGCCGTCAGGCGCTCTTTGTAACGCTTGGAGTCCTTGAACTTGAGGATATCCTGCGGCTCCAGCTCGCCGGCTACCTCGACGCGTCCCTGCTCGTCGAGAAAGCGCTCGAGACGAGCACGGGCGCTAATGCGCATGTGGTGATCACACTTGGGGCATACTTCCAGGTTGCGTTCCAGCTCCGCCCGGTAAAGTACCTGTTCGCAAGCACTGCACTTGGTCCACACTCCTTCCGGAATGTTGTGACGACGCGGAGCAGTGATCTTGCTCTTGGGAAGAATCTTCTCAAGCCAGCTCATGGAATTCCTTAATGCTTCTAATGCTTGAAAACACAGCAGCACCGTGTCTGTTCAATGACTTGGCGGTGCTGCGGGGACATTGGCCTGCCATTAAATCACACTTTTACAGGCGCAGTTACTAAAAACTGGTCGTACCCGGGGCCGAGTCGGGCAGCCACAAGGGGCCGAGCGGCACCTCTGGCAAGGCAAACTCGGCCGGGTAATCCACATCCACCAGATAGAGTCCGCCGGCCTTGGCGGTGGGGCCCGCTACGTTGCGATCGCGCGCGGCCAACACCTCGGCGACCCACTCCACCGGCTTGTCGCCTTTGCCCACTTCCAGCAAGGAGCCGGTGATATTACGCACCATGTGATGCAAAAAGGCATTGGCCTTGATGTCGAGCACAATGTAGGGGCCAGAGCGACTCACACACAGGTGGGTCACATTGCGCCAAGGGGTATTGGACTGGCACTGCACCGCCCGAAACGAGCTAAAATCCTGCTCGCCGATGAGACACTGACCGGCTTGGTGCATCAGTTCGGCATCCAAACGATCGTGATAATGGCTCACACCACTGCCAAGAATGGCGGGGCGGTAGTTGTGGTTGTAGATGACATAGCGATAGCGCCGCGCTGTGGCGCTGAAACGGGCGTGGAAATCGTCCGGCACCGCCTTGACCCAGCGCACCGCAATATCGGCAGGCAGATTGGAGTTGAGCCCCAGCGTCCAGGCAGCCTCTTTGCGCTCGGCATCGGTATCGAAATGGATCACCTGACCGGTGGCATGCACGCCGGCATCGGTGCGTCCGGCACACTGGATCTCCACCGGATGATTGGCAATCTTGCCAAGGGCCCGCTCCAGCGCTTCCTGGACACTGACCACTTCCCGCTGACGCTGCCAGCCGAAATAGCGGCTGCCGTCATATTCGATACCAAGGGCTATACGCATGGAACACCTGAGGCTGTTGAAACGCGGCGAATTATACGCAAAGTGCCTGCAAAATGAAGGGCGGCCCGCAGGCCGCCCTTTCTCTTAATGCTGTCATGCCAGCCGTTTGAGCAGTTTCTGGGCTTCTGCCCGCTGGCTCTCACTGCCTTGGGCTGCCGCCTCTTCCAGCAACTCGCGGGCGCTGTCCATATCGTCGATCTCAAGATACGCGCGCGCCAGATCAAGCTTGGCCCCCACCCCGCCATCGTCCGAGTCCACATCAAAGCCGGTGCTCTCGGGCATGACATCGGGAAACTCATCGAGCCCCACATCGAGATTGGCACTCTGATAAGAGGGCTCCTGCGCGTCACCCACATCAGCTTCGGCAAGCAGGGTATCAATTTCGACGAACTGGTTATTCTCAGCAGCATCGCGATGAGGGACCGTCTCGGCCGAGAGAGCCTGCTCATCAGCCAACGGATCAGCGGCATCGAGCTCCACATCACCGGCCAGCAGCGCCGGGTCGAAGTTGATGACGGGATCTTCTGCAGTGTCAGCGCGGGCCGACAAGACTGGCTCAACGGCATCCTCTTCATCGAGGATCTTGTCGAGCTCGGCATCAAGCTCGCTCAAATCGAACTCTTCGTACTGCTCTTCGTCAAACTTGAGTTCATCCTGACCGTTGAACGGCAGCGCTTCATCCTCCACCGCGGTGGCAAACAGCGACTCGTTCAGGGTCGGGATGGCGTCAGGCTCGGGCACCAGCTCCGGATCACGCGATGCAGCCGGCGAACTGATCGGCTCCTCTTCCGTGAGCGGATGCTCCCCTTCGTCACTAAAGACCAGATCGTGAGCATCGGGCTCATCAAGGGCGGTACCCGGCGAAAGGGTATCGCTCTGGGGTAACGCCTCCCCTTGCGGCTCAGTCATCATCACCGGCATGTCGCCAGCCAGCAGATGGTCAAGCTCGTTGCTGTCATCATCCATGAAGGCGGCGGTCGATTCCGACAGGCTCTTCTCCTGCTCTTCCAGCTCGCGACGAGCGCGGGCGCGCAGCCACAGCGTCACAATCGCCAGCACCAGCAAGACCGGCAACAAGATGATCATGGCAAGGTTCAGCGGGGACGAGAGCAAGTCCATGATCCAGCTCTTGCCACTGGGCGCTTCGGGTGCAGCAGCAACAGGCGCCGCGCCTTGCTTGGCCTTGAGCTCTTCAATCTCTTTTTGCAAAGTGGTCTGATCGACCAGCTGCGCTTTAAGTGTCTCAAGCTCCTGATTCATCGACTCAACCCGTAACTTGAGCCGATGGTTGGTCTCACTGACCTGTGCCAGCTGGGTCGTCGCATCTTCCAGCGCCAACTTCATCTCAGTGGCTGAGCCCGTCTGTTCAGTCTGCGTCTGCGCCGGCAAGGGCTTGGGCGCAGCACTCTCTTCCACCTTCGTGGCGTCAGGCTTACTGGCCTCGGGCTTGATGGGTTCAGGCGCTGCGGCCGCAACCGGCTCTGGCTTGGTGTCGGTTGCCGTTGCAGCACTGACCGGCGCCGGTGCTGCGACATCCGGCTTGGCACTTTCGGCCGTCACCGGTGCTTGCGGCAGGGGCGCGGCACTCTTCTCAGCTGGTTTTTCGGGGGCAGGTTTGACGTCGGCAACCGGTTTGGCCGGCTCTTTTTTCGGTTTGACCGTCAGGTTACGCACTTCGCCGCTTGGCTGGGCGACATGATATCTGGGGCTGATCCCCTTCCAGCTGACGTTGTCACTACGAAAACGTGCGCGAGCCTCGGCTTCCGGAATGCGCGATGCTTCTTGTTCGCTCGGCAACGATATGGTCGAGCCCACCAGAATATGATTGATATTGCCGTCGGCAAAACTCTGCGGATTCTTGTTATAGATGGCCACCATGGTCTGGTAGACCGAGACACGACTGCTCGGGCGATAGGCGCTGGCCAGACTCCACAGGGTATCGGTTCGACGGATGGGGCCATAACGCTCGGTACGAACGGTGCCGCGCGCAGGATCGGCGGCGCGGGCAGCCGGTGTTTCGGTCACGGTCGGAGCAACAGGAGGGGTCGTGGTGGTCGCCGCGGCCGGCTCATCGGGTCCCTTGATCTCGACCATGAAGGGTTGCGTTGCGCCATGAGCCGGGGAAAGCGCCCCTAATGCCAGCAGCATCGCCAAAGCTATGCGGGAATATCCCATACTCGTTCCTTCGCGTGACAGCTCTATCACATTGAAAAATTTGGATACTTAGCCCTTATATGTGGTGTCACTATAATTCAGGCCTCGTCTGCAAACCAGCGCTTCGCCCTCGTTTGCCCCATTTTTCTCCACCGTTTTTTAGCTGGCGTGAGTCAGCGCAACAATCGGGGCCACCGCAGTGGCCCCCGCAATTACAGCATCTCGCGCAGTAGCCACTCGGCACTTTGCACGGCGGCTAACGCCTGGCCTCTGCGAACGTTATCGGCCACCAGCCAGAGATCTATACCCTGAGCATGGGAAAGATCCTGTCGGATGCGCGCCACGATGACCTCATCCTGGCCATTGGCATCGACCACCGGACTCGGCACGCCCTCTTCTTCGTCCCATAGACGCACGCCAGAGGCATCACGCAGCAACTCGCGCACCTGCTCCAGCTCGATGGGCATCTGCAACTCAACGTGCAGCGCCATGGCATCCCCGAAAAACACCGGCACCTGTGCCAGCGTCGGGTTGATCACCACATCACTACCCAGCACCCGCTGGGCTTCGAGCATCAATTGCCATTCGCACTGGCTGTAGCCGTTATCAAGCAGAGCACCACTTTGACCCAACACGTTAAACGCTATCTGGGCAGGAAACACAGCAGGCTCAACCGGTCGGCCGTTAAGCAGATGGGCGGTTTGCCCGGCCAACTCGTCAACACCCGCCTTGCCGTTGGTCGCCACCGACAAATAGCCCGCCACGTTGGCACGGGCCACACCGACCGATTGATGCAACGGTTTGAGCACTGCCAACAACTGGCTGGCAACGCCGCTGGTCAAAGAGACAATATTGCTTTGACGATAATCGGCCAACGCATCGGGGTTGGCATCAAAGCACACCAAGGGGATCGACTCATCAAAGGCAAAGGCGCCACTGCTGTCGATAACCAGACATCCCTGCTCGGCGGCAATCGGCGCATAACGGCTGGCCTCTTCTGCGCCGCAGGCAAACAGCGCCAGCGTGGCCTCGCTCCAATCGAAGGTCTCAACATCCTGGATATCCAGGTTGCGACCCATGGCCCGCACGGTCTCACCGCTGTCGTCGGCATTGCCGAGCGCGATGATCCGCTCGATAGGCAGTGCGCGCTCTTCTATCAGTTCCAGCATGGTCTGACCGACGGCGCTGGCCGCCCCCAGAACTGCAACGCTGAGTTGCTGACTCATTTTTAACTCCTTGCAGGAAAGGCCCACACCAGGCGGGCCGGGATAACATTTGTTTCAGGAGCAGGGCTCAGAGAGGCTAAAGCCAAGCGCAGCCAGCGTCGCCAGCGGGCCGTTTCCGGCAATCTGCAGGGACGAAAACTCGCGCCGCTCCGGGTAGCACTTGCGCTGCTGATCGAAACTGCCCGCGATGCCCAGCTCACGGCGAAAACGGGCATCGTCACGGCGTACGTCATACACCAGATGCACCAAGCGACCAATCAGGGCCTGATCGGGCTGCTGACCAAGCGTCAGGCTCATCACATCTGGCGCCGGCAACAGGGTATGCAGTCTGCGGCTTGCGGGCTGACCGAGCCATTGACACAGCGCTTCATAGAGCATCCAGGTGCCGCGAGCCTTGCCCTCAAGGCTGTAACCGGCAATATGCGGTGTGGCAATCTCGGTATGTGGCACCAACTCGGCCAATACCTCTGGTTCGTTTTCCCAGACATCCATCACCAGTGAGAGCGGCGAAGGCCCCTGCTGCCGTTGCAGCAGTGCCTGATTGTCCCACACCTCACCGCGTGATGCGTTGATAAGACACTGCCCGGCGCGCAGCGCCGCAATGCGTTTGGCATCGAGCAGATGGAAGGTCGCATCGTCACCTTGGCGGGTCAGCGGCACATGAAAGCTCACCACGTCCGCATCAAGGGCCTCTTCCAGAGAGACAAACTCGCCGTCTTCACGCCGCTGACGCGGCGGATCGCAGCGTAACACGCGCATGCCAAGTGCCGCGGCTTTGGCAGCGACATCACTGCCGGTATTGCCCGCGCCGATCACCGCCAACGACAGCGCAGAGAGCGTCAGCGCATGGCGCTCGGCCAGCACCAGCAGCGCACTGGTGACATAATCGCCCACCGAGATGCGATTGCAGCCCGGCGCACTGGTAAAGGCGATCTGACGCTCGGCCAGCAGGGCCTTATCGATATGATCGGTCCCGATAGTGGCGGTGCCGACAAACTTGAGACGCGTCGCCTTGGCCAGCAAAGCCGCATTGACACGGGTGACTGATCGCACCAGCAGCACATCGGCATCACTGATCTGTTCAGGGGTCATCGCCCGTCCCGGCAACAGTTGCACATTACCCAGGTCTCCAAACAGCTCCCGTACATGGGGCATATTCTCATCAGCCACTATGTTCAGCATCGACCCTCCTCAGCCACAGCCTGCTGCCCAAGTGGCGCATTCTAGCCAAAGCCGGCCGGGATGACACGCCACACTTGTCCTTGACCCTCTCGTGAAGCGAGGCACAATAGCCCTCTTGCCAATCAAGGATGAGTTATACCTTTGTGTCCATGACCTCCGTGCGTTATCCGCTCTCGTTGCTGCTACCGCTTTGCTTTATCGCGCTCTTGGTGCCCCCCATGCCGTTTGGGATTAGCCTCCCCGGCTCATTGACCTCTTTTGCTCTGCTGTTTTCAAACAGCGCCAGCTGGCCCGGCCTGCTCGTTATGATGTTGGTCCCGCTGGTGCTGGTAGCACGCGCCTTTGCACTCCCTCCAAGGCAAATCGCTTTACTGTTTGGCATACTGGTGGCACTGCTGCTGCTCGATCTGGGCATCAAAACACTGCTTAAAGCCATGGTGAGCGAGCCCCGCCCTTACGTGTTGTGGCTGCAGCAACATGCCAATGTGGCCGGCATGGACCGGTTTTATCAGCGGCCTGACACCGCGCGGCTGACCCTGTTGATGGCGGCGCAGATCAATTTGGCCATTCCCGATCCCCTGCTGCAGCACTGGGCATATGGGGTTAATTACGCCTTCCCCTCGGGCCACCTGCTGGTCGCCATCACACTGAGCCTGTTTTTCGGGCTGATTTGGCCCAGCAATACCCCGGGGCGCATTCTGCTCATCCTTTGGTTGCTGGCGGTTGCGCTCTCCAGGCTGCTGCTTGGGATGCATTGGGGAATTGATCTGCTCGGCAGTGCTTTGCTGGCTGGCATCCCGGCCTGGCTGGCTGCATGTTGGGTTAAGAAGCATCTGCTGCAAGAGGCGGCGGAATGACCCGCCGACCAGGCCCCATAAATTCGATGGTCGCTATCGTTTCAGCGGCTTTGACCCCAGGTTGACAATTTCCTACAATCCGCCCACAACTGTGTACCGGATAACATGAACATGAGCCAAGTCATTCACAATAAACTGATTATTCTGGGTTCTGGCCCGGCGGGTTACACCGCTGCCGTCTACTCTGCACGCGCCAACCTGCAACCGCTGCTGATAACCGGCATGCAGCAAGGTGGCCAGCTGACCACCACCACCGAAGTGGAAAACTGGCCGGGCGATCCGGAAGGGTTGACCGGTCCGGGTCTGATGGAGCGCATGAAAGCACACGCGGAGAAATTTGATACCCGCATCGTGTTTGATCACATTCACACTGTGCGTCTGGGTGAGCGACCTTTCCGCCTTGTCGGCGACAATGCCGAATACAGCTGCGATGCCTTGATCATTGCGACAGGCGCGTCGGCCAAGTATCTGGGCCTGCCCTCCGAAGAGTCGTTCAAGGGTCGCGGCGTCTCTGCCTGCGCCACCTGTGACGGTTTTTTCTATCGCAATCAGGAAGTGGCCGTGGTCGGTGGCGGTAATACTGCGGTTGAAGAGGCGCTGTATCTGGCCAACATCGCCAAGAAAGTGCACCTCATCCACCGCCGTGACGAGTTTCGCGCCGAGAAGATCCTGATCAAGCGTCTGCATGACAAGGTGGCCAGCGGAAATATCGAGCTGCACACCCACCAGACTCTGGAAGAGGTGCTGGGCGATGAGATGGGCGTCACTGGCGTGCGTCTGCGCGATACCCGTAGCGACGCCACACGCGACCTGCCGCTGATGGGCGTTTTCATTGCCATCGGTCACCAACCCAATACCCAGATCTTCGACGGCCAGCTCGAGATGCAAAACGGCTACCTGAATGTGCGCGGTGGACTGGATGGTTTTGCGACCCAAACCAGCATCCCGGGTGTGTTTGCCGCCGGTGACGTGGCAGACCACAACTACCGTCAAGCCATTACCTCGGCGGGCACCGGCTGCATGGCCGCACTCGATGCCGAGCGTTATCTCGACAGCCTCTAACCTCTCATTGGCATGCCTTCGGGCATGCCTCCTCACGCCAGCGGATTGCCCATGAAGCGCAAGATCATGATCGTTGAGGACAGCCACACCGTCCGCCGCATGTTGACCCAGGCCATCGTGCAACAGACCAACCTCGACGTGGATGCCTTTGATACGCTGGATGCAACCAGCGATATCGCGGTCGATGACTACGTGGTCGCGCTGGTCGACTTGACCTTGCCCGATGCACCCCATGGCGAAGCCGTGGCAGTACTGCTAACCCGCGGTGTGCCGGTCGTGGTACTGACAGCTGATGTGAGTGAGGATAAACGCCAGAGCTGGCTTGAAGCCGGCGTGCTCGATTATGTGATGAAAGACTCGCGCCACTCCCTGCAATACGCCGTAGGGCTGGTGCACCGTCTCTATCTTAATCAGAGCATTGACGTCTTAGTGGTGGATGATTCGATGACGGCGCGCCACCACACTGCAGCCCAGCTGCGCAAACAGCTGCTGCAGGTGCATGAAGCCGGTCACGCCAAAGAGGCGCTGGCCATGCTCGAGCGCTATCCCGCCATTCGCCTGATCCTGATTGACTACTACATGCCGGATATTGATGGCATTACGCTGGTGCGCATGCTGCGCGAGCGCTACAGCAAGCAGCAGCTGGCGATCATCGGGTTGTCGGTCTCGGACAAGCGTGGACTCTCGGCACGTTACCTCAAACAAGGCGCCAACGACTTTCTGCATCAGCCGTTCGAGCCCGAGGAGCTGCAGTGCCGCGTCAGCCATAACCTGGAGGCGCTTGAGCAATTTAACAGCATTCAGGAGTCAGCCAACCGTGACTACCTGACCGGGCTTTACAACCGCCGCTACTGGTTCAAGACCGGTCAACAGTGGCTACAGACAGCGCAGGCAGGCCGCTATCCCCTCTCCCTATGCGTTTTGGATGTGGATCATTTCAAACAGGTCAACGATCACTGGGGTCATGCCATCGGAGATCAACTGCTGTGCCACTTAAGCGATCAGCTCAGCCAGTTTTTCCCTGACGCCTTGATAGCCCGCTTTGGCGGCGAGGAGTTTGCACTGATGGTGCCTCATTGCAGCAGTCAGGTACTGTGCAAGCGCCTGGAAGGATTACGCCAGCAGTTGCGCCAGCGGCCGCTGGCGCTCGACATTCCGCTCTATGTGCGCGCCAGCTTTGGCGTGATCACCATGGGGCAACTGGGCATGGATGAAGCACTGATAGAGGCTGACCGCCTGCTCTATCAGGCCAAGACCACCGGTCGCGACAAGGTGGTCTCGCAGGATGAGGCGCAGTTAGAGATTGCGCGCTAAGGCGCGCATCAAGCGCCAATAGGTTTATTGCTTGTCAGTAAGTGCGATCGACCCGGACGCCATCATCAAAATAGAGGATCCGTACCTTGTCATCGCGGGAAAACACCATCGCAGGATCGTAATCCTGAATCACGTTGATAAGCCGGTTATCCTCGGTGCGGATCAATAATTCCACCAGCTTGTATTCAATGGTTCGGCTGCCAGATTGATACATCTGGGCCGCGCCAGCGCCCGCCAGCGCCCCCACAGCGGTGGCAATCTCGCGGCCATGACCGCCGCCGAACTGATTGCCCAGCAAGCCACCGATCAGCGCCCCGCCCAAGGTTTTCCAGCCCGATTGCTGCGACTCAACCACCTGCTGCTGGGTGATGTTGCGCACGCTCTCAATGGCGCCAAATACCACCTCATTGACCGGTCGCGCCGTGTTGCGCTCGTAAACAGCCGCATGAGTCCCTGCCGTGACAAAGCACAGCAGGGTCGATAGTATCACTAGCAGAGTCTTCACGTGGTACCCCTTGGATGTCGAAGTTTCTCACCCAGCTCGAAGCCAACTCACTGCATTTTCCCAATCCTGAGCTGGCGCTTGATGAGCCCAATGGCCTCCTGGCCATCGGGGGCGATCTCTCGCCTGCGCGTTTGCTCGCAGCATACCACAACGGCATCTTTCCCTGGTATGAGCCGCATCGGCCGATCCTCTGGTGGTCGCCCAATCCGCGCGGCGTACTGGCACCGGAGCGCCTGCATGTGGGGCGCACCTTGCGCAAGCTGTTGCGCAGACCTACATTCGAGATCTGGATCAATCGCGATTTTAACGGGGTGATTGCCGGCTGCGCCGCGCCTCGTCGCACAGCGTATTCCACCTGGATCAGTGCCGAGATGATGGATGCCTATCAGAGGTTGCATCGTATGGGACACGCTCACAGTGTCGAGATTTGGCAGCAGGATGAGCTGGTGGCCGGGTTGTATGGTCTGTCGGTGGGCAAGGTGTTTTGTGGCGAGTCGATGTTCAGCATCATAGATGGTGGCGCCAAGCTGGCCATGGTGGCGCTGTGTCGCCACTTCTCGGCCCATGGCGGTGAACTGATTGATACCCAGATGCAGAACAACTTTCTGGCCACACTGGGCGTGGTGGAGTGGCCGCGCTGGCACTTTCTGGCCGAGCTCAGACAACTGCGGACACAACCGCTCGATGCGGGCTGCTGGCTGACACGACAGGTACACTATGACTGAAGAGGTTTTGCTAAAAGTCGGCCTGACCCCACAGCACACTTGCAGCTATCTTGGGGATCGCCAGGAGCAGTTGCTGGTGCTGATGGATCATGATCTGCTCTCCCCGCAAGGGTATGAGCGCCTGCTCACCGCCGGCTTTCGCCGCAGTGGCAACGATATCTATCGCCCCCATTGCCCCGACTGCAGCGCCTGCCAATCCCTTCGCATCGATGTCAGCCGCTTTCGCGCTAACCGCCGCCAAACGCGCATATGGCAACGCAACCAAGACCTGCAGGTCGAGCTTAGCTATCACGACAAACCGCAATACTACGAGCTCTACGAGCGCTATATCAGCGAGCGTCATGCCGATGGCAGCATGTACCCGCCCACCTTCGGCCAATACAGCAGTTTTCTGCACTGTAACTGGATGCCGCCGGTCTATCTGGAGTGTCGCCACAACGGGCGCCTGATTGCCGTTGCGGTGACCGACCTGATGCAGCACTCCCTGAGTGCCATGTACACCTTCTTCGACCCGGATGAAGCGAACCGCTCGCTCGGCGTGTTTGCCATTCTCAGCCAGATCGTGCTGGCAGAGCGCACCGGCCGAAATTGGGTCTACCTTGGCTATCTGGTCGAGCATTGCCGCAAGATGCGTTACAAGTCCGAATACCATCCCCACCAACTGCTGGTTGGCAAAGAGTGGAAAAATATCCCTTAATTCCGCGAGTAAACTTTACACATAGCCGCAAATCCGGCATGATCCCAGCCGTTTTTTGTTGAGGCTTATCAAGAGGATTCAATGGCTAAAGAAGACAGTATTGAGATGCAGGGTACCATCCTGGAAACTCTGCCCAATACCATGTTCCGGGTGGAACTGGAGAATGGTCACGTGGTGATCGCCCATATCTCCGGCAAGATGCGCAAGAACTACATCCGCATCCTGACTGGTGACAAGGTGACCGTCGCACTGACCCCCTACGATCTCTCCAAGGGACGTATCGTTTTCCGCTCTCGCTAAGCCAGGAATTCAAACAAAAACCCCAACCTGCCGGTTGGGGTTTTTGTTCCTACATGGCTAGTGTTGCACGGCCAGGGATTGGGTCTGGAAGTCGAACGTCAGCCCGTCCTTGCCAAGGTCCACCCGCACAATTCCCCCCTCGACCAGAGAGCCAAACAGGATCTCGTTGGCCAGCGGCTTTTTAAGCTGCTCCTGGATCACGCGGCCCATCGGGCGTGCGCCCATGGCACGGTCATACCCCTTCTCGGCGAGCCAGTGGCGCGCCGCATCGGTTACCTCGAGCGATACGCCCTTGGCATCGAGCTGGGCCTGCAGTTCGACGATGAACTTGTCGACCACCTGGTAGATCACCTCCATATCGAGGTGGTTGAACCAGATGATGTGATCAAGCCGGTTACGAAACTCCGGGGTGAAGGTCTTGTTGATGACCGACATCGCATCGTGGCTCATATCCTGCTGCTGGAAGCCAATCGACTTGCGTTGGGTCTCCTGCACGCCGGCGTTGGTGGTCATCACCAGAATCACATTACGAAAATCAGCCTTACGCCCGTTGTTATCGGTCAGGGTACCGTTGTCCATCACCTGCAGCAGCAAGTTGAAGACATCCGGATGCGCCTTCTCGATTTCATCGAGCAGCACCACCGAGTGGGGATGCTTGATGACGGCATCGGTCAGCAGACCGCCCTGTTCAAACCCGACATATCCGGGAGGCGCGCCAATCAGGCGGGACACCGTATGGCGCTCCATGTATTCGGACATGTCAAAGCGCAGCAACTCTACCCCGAGCGCTTTGCCAAGCTGCTGGGTGACCTCGGTCTTGCCCACCCCGGTCGGGCCGGCAAACAGGAAGCAACCGACCGGACGGCGCTCGTTACCAAGGCCAGAGCGAGCAAGCCGAATGGCATCGGTCAGCACCTCGATGGCTCTGTCCTGACCAAACACCACCATCTTCAGATTGCGCTCCAGATTCTTTAAGGTCTCCTTATCAGAGGCCGAAACCGATTTTTCTGGGATACGCGCTATCTTGGCAACGATGGACTCAATCTCCGGCACATTGATCACTTTCTTGCGCTTGCTGACCGGCAGCATGCGCTGGCTGGCGCCCGCTTCATCAATCACATCGATGGCCTTGTCCGGCAGGTGACGATCGTTGATGTATTTGGCTGCCAACTCAGCCGCTGCTCGCATCGCCTTGGCGGTGTAGCGCACATTGTGATGCTGCTCGTAGCGGCTTTTCAGCCCCATCAGGATGCGCGTCGTGTCATCGATGCTCGGCTCGACAATATCGATCTTCTGAAAGCGGCGTGCCAAGGCATGCTCTTTTTCAAAGATCTGCGAGTACTCCTGATAAGTGGTCGAGCCGATGCAACGCAAAAGGCCATTGGAGAGCAGCGGCTTGATAAGGTTGGCCGCATCGAGCTGGCCACCGGACGCCGCGCCCGCGCCAATGATAGTGTGGATCTCGTCGATAAACAGGATCGCCCCTTCCTGGCGCTCCAGTTGCTTGAGCAGTACCTTGAGGCGCTTTTCAAAGTCGCCGCGATACTTGGTGCCTGCCAGCAAAGAGCCCAAATCGAGCGAATAGATGATGCTGCCGGCAATCACCTCAGGGACGTCGCCCTTGACGATGCGATAGGCCAACCCTTCGGCAATCGCGGTCTTGCCGACACCAGCCTCACCCACCAGCAGCGGGTTGTTTTTGCGACGACGGCAGAGTACCTGGATGGTGCGGTTAAGCTCCTGATCGCGCCCGATCAGCGGATCGATGCGCCCTTCCAGCACCAGCTGGTTCAAGTTGGTCGCAAAGCTCTCAATCTGGGCCGAGGACATCTCCTCTTCCCCTTCCGCACCAGCATTGTTGCTACCGGCGTCGGGCTTGCTCTCTTTGCGCACACCATGGGAGAGGAAATTGACCACATCGAGACGGCTGATATCGGACTTTTTCAGGAAATAGACCGCTTGCGATTCCTGCTCGCTGAAAATTGCCACCAGCACATTGGCGCCGTTGACCTCGGTGTTTCCCGATGATTGCACATGAAAGACCGCTCGCTGCAGCACACGCTGGAAGCCGAGCGTTGGTTGGGTTTCGCGATCAGTATCATCGCGCGGGATCAGGGGGGTTGTCTGACTGATGAATGCGGCAATTTCATGGCGCATCTTGTCGATATCGGCACCACAGGAC
Organism: Aeromonas sp. RU39B; assembly: GCF_900156095.1. Taxonomy (GTDB): domain Bacteria; phylum Pseudomonadota; class Gammaproteobacteria; order Enterobacterales; family Aeromonadaceae; genus Aeromonas. The sequence goes on along the minus strand of NZ_FTMJ01000012.1, from coordinate 93,038 downwards.
AACAACGCTTCATTGGCCGAGGGGTTGTCCAACAGGGCTAACAGCAGGTGCTCAACAGTCATAAACTCATGACGCTCGTCCCTTGCATACTTGAATGCTTCATTTAGCGTCTTTTCCAGATCCTTGTTCAACATAGGCACCTCCCCTAGTAAGACGACAATGTGGTGTCATGAATCTCAGATCATTCTTCAGGCCCTTTCCATGGTACACAGCAGCGGATGTTCATGTTTGCGAGCATAGGTGTTGACCTGGAGGACCTTGGTTTCGGCAATCTCGGCGGTAAACACGCCACAGATCCCCTTTCCACTATAATGCACACTCAGCATCACCTGGGTGGCCTTTTCCAAGTCCATTGCAAAGAACCGTTGTAACACCTCGACAACGAAATCCATCGGGGTGTAGTCATCGTTATTCAATACAACCTTATACATGGGCGGCGGCTGTACCTGCACATCGGAATTAACCGCAACCTCTTCATTTTCAAAGAGTTCTTTTTGTTTAGCCATAGTATTGCTGGCACCTTTAAGCTTACTACCAGTACAAACGGGGTTGTCAATAGATTTTGTTAACCAGGTCACACTGGTTTGTTAACAACTTCTTGACTCGATAAATTCTTGGACTAGATTGGTTACTTGCTAACCTGTCTACCTCATAAGAGGCTGGATGCCTCAAGTTTACCTTGAGCAGTAGCGGGTTGTGCAACGACTTTGGGGTAATCAATAAAAGGACGTAGATGTATGGCAACCGGAACAGTGAAGTGGTTCAACAACGCCAAGGGCTTTGGTTTTATCTGTCCGGAAGGGGGTGGTGAAGACATTTTTGCCCACTACTCCACTATCCAGATGGAGGGGTATAAAACCCTCAAAGCTGGTCAGGCTGTCCAATATGAGCTGCAGAAGGGCCCGAAGGGCAATCATGCATCCGCAATTGTGCCCTCAGAAGCACAAAACATGTAACAAGCACGGTCACAAGTTTATGCGCATCGCCTCCTTCGGGAGGCGGTGTTATATGTAAGCCTGAGCGGCGTGCGTATCACTTGCGCCAATACCACCCCAGCCAGCGTCAATCCCCCGCCCACCCAGTGACTGCGTGTCAGCGTCTCTCCCAGCGTCATTACCGCCAAGCCAGCCGTCATCACCGGCAACAGGTTCATGTAAATGGCCGTGCGATTCGCACCGAGCAAGGTAATGCCCTGCATCCATAGCCAGGGAGAGAGCGCCGAAGTCGGGATGCCAGCATAAAGAACCAGCCACAACGAGCTGGCCGGTGGCAGATGGCCATCGACCAACCAGAAAAAGGGGGTGAGAAACACCAGGCTCCACAGCACCTGGCCAAAGAGCATCATCCAGTTATCCAGCCCCAATACCCAGCGTTTAAGCAGTACGCAATAGAGGGCATAGGTCAGTGCCGAGAGCAGCATATAGACATAGCCAATTCCGATGCCTTGCGTAAACAACGCCCCCGGATTGCCATGACCCAACAGTTCGACCAGGCCAATCAGGGAGACTATCCCGCCTAGCAAAGCACCCCATGTGGGGCGTTCACGTAATAGCCATACGCTAAGGCCTACCGTCATCAGCGGCGTGAGCCCCATCATCAGGCCCATCTCGGTGGCACCAAGCGTCTCTGCCGCGTAATAGCCAAAGGTCTGGTTGAGCACCATCCCCATCAGCGCCAATGTTGCCAGCTTGAATGAGTGACGCAGCAGATGATGGCGCAGGCGCCAGGCTCGAGGCGCTAACCAGGGCGCGAGCACAATGGCCGCCACCAGCCAGCGTGACCATGCCAGCGCCGCCGGCGACATGACGCCTACGGCCACTTTACTGACAACCCCGTTACCTGCCCAAATGGCAATACAGGAGACAGGAAACAGAAACGAAACGGAGGGCGCAGACATGTATAACCAAGGGGGTAGATAAAAAGAGTCGCTATTTTAAGACAGCTCTGCTGAGAGTTGCCACGATAACCTGTCAGGGATTGACCGACACGGGATGTTTTGGACTGGGGTAACCGGGGTACAAACAGGATAATACGCCCCGGATAACCTCGGAGACCACACAGGATGAACAAGCTGCTGCTCGTGGCAACCGGAGCTATCATGCTCCTGTTTGCTGCGACGCTCTATGTCCTGTATGACCAGGATTCGACACAGGCTCGCGTTATTTCAGTCAGACCGGTGATGCGCCAGATCCCGTTTGATGATCGCGATGATCCAGCAAACAAAGCCAGCCCACGCCGACCTCACAAACATTCGGAATTACTCGGCTACAACGTGCTCTACCGTCTAAACGGGCAGGAGCATCTGGTCAGGCTCTCCACCCCACCCGGCGCAACCTTGCGGGTCGCGCACGGTAAAGTGGTAGAGCAATAGACAAACACCACGTCACATTCACTTCGATTGTTTGATATAGCCTCTAACACGATGAATTCCGGCTTCGTAATAACCTTCCCGCGTATCCGGCCGGGTATGAAAGATCTTAAGAAACCACATGTACTGCTCGGGGTAGCGCGAGAGCAGTGACTCCACCGCCTGATTCATCACCAGCGTATCGTGCTCAAGATCCTCGCTCGGATAACCCTCTGGCAGCGGCTCGATAACCAGCTCATAGCGATGCAAATCTTCGTTGTAGGCGGCCAGCATCATCAGCGGCGCAGCACCGGTCAGACGGCACAAGCGCGGTAATGCTGGCAAGGTGGCTTTGAGCATGCCAAAAAACGGCACAAACAGGCTCGCCTCGCGGCCATGGTCTTGATCTGGCAGATAATAAAAGCCACTGCCCGCTTGCTTTAAATGCTTGATGATGGGCTTGAGACCGGCGCTACGCTCATAAATTTTCGCACCATTACGCGCTCGCTCGCGGTTAATGTAGCGATCGAACACCGCGCTTTTGGCGCTCTTCATCATGGTGCTCATAAACAGCGTCTTGCGGTTATCGATAATCCGTCCGCAAAAATCGATGGCCCAGGTATGGGGCACCACAAAGATCACCGATTTCCCAGCCGCTTTGGCCTGTTCAACATGCTGCCACCCCGTCACCTGCGTGCGCGCTTCCAGACTCTGGGCAGAGCGCACGCTGAGCTCACCAAATGCGGCGAAGGTCTTAATTCCGACCCGCACACACTTGAGCAGCAATGCCTCACGCTGCTCATCACTGAGCTCGGGAAAACAGATCCCCAAATTGGTCCGGGCGATATAGCACTGCTTTTTGGAAAACCGCACCACCAGCGGCGCCAGCCAATCACCGAGGTGATCACGCACGGTGGCAGGCAGGTAGCCCAGCAGATGAAGAAAAGCGACGCCAAGCCAGGCCCCCCAGTGTTTGGGGTGAAGCAAGCCGCGATGAAAAGAGTGATCAAATACCGGATCGTTCTGGTTCATGGTCAATCTGAGTTGCGAAGTGAACGACGCATTTTAGCGATTCTGTCCAGCCTCGCAAAGTCTCGGGCGCGCTAGGTCACGAAACCGGTACCCAAGGGGGACAAATCCTGTCTTGCTGTCATCAATGGCGCATATAATGGCACTCGAATGACACTAACGCCTTGAATTGCGAGCCACTCGTCCTCGGTCTTGTCTCTGGAGCCATCATGAAAAAAAGCGTCATCTGTGATATTGACGGCGTTATCCTGCACAACAATACCCTGATTCCCGGTGCTGATCAGTTTGTGCAGCGCCTGCTGGATCAGCAAACTCGCCTGCTGTTTCTGACCAACTATCCAGTGCAGACCCCCAGAGATCTGCAAAATCGCTTCCAGGCGGCAGGCATCACAGTACCCGAGCACTGCTTTTACACCTCGGCCATGGGCACGGCCGATTTTCTGCGCCGCCAGGAGGGCCGCAAAGTCTTTGTGATTGGCGAAGGCGCCCTCACCCACGAGCTTTATAATGCCGGCTTTACCATTACCGATATTGACCCGGACTTTGTGGTGGTCGGTGAAACACGCAATTACAACTGGTCAATGATCCACCAAGGCGCACGCTTTGTCGCAGCCGGCGCCCGCTTTATTGCCACCAACCCCGACACCCACGGCCCCAACATGCACCCGGCGTGTGGCGCGCTGTGCGCGCCCATCGAGCGGATGACCGGCAAAAAGCCGTTTTATATCGGTAAGCCCAGCGCCTGGATCATTCGAGCTGCCCTCAACCGGATGGAAGCCCACTCGGATCACACTCTGATCATTGGTGACAACCTGCGCACCGATATTCTGGCCGGTTTTCAGGCCGGTCTTGAGACCGTGCTGGTGCTCTCGGGTGTCAGCCAGACTGACGATATTGCCAAGGTTCCCTATCGTCCCAACCACATTTTCAACTCGGTGGTCGACATCGACATCATATAGGGCCTCGTCAATGGACATCATGATTGTGGTGATGGCATTTGCGTGCGGCATGTTAGCCAACTTGCTGCGCCTGCCACCACTGCTGGGGTATCTTGCTGCCGGATTTGCCTTGCGCGCCCTTGGCGTGCAGGGGGGCGAACTGCTTGAGCACATCGCCGATCTTGGCGTCACCCTGCTGCTCTTTACCATCGGCCTTAAGCTCAACGTTCAAACCCTGCTGCGCCGGGATGTGTGGGGCACCACCACCCTGCACCTGCTGCTCTCAACCCTGCTGTTCACGCTGGTGCTGCTCGCCTGTAAGGGGGCCGAAATTGCGCTGGCCAAAGAGCTTGGCTGGCAGATGGCGCTGGTGCTTGGCTTTGCCCTGTCGTTTTCCAGTACGGTGTTTGCCGTCAAGGTGCTGGAAGAGCGCAGCGACATGCAGGCCCTTTACGCCCGTCTCGCCATCGGGGTATTGGTGTTACAAGATCTCTTTGCCGTCAGTTTTCTTAGCATCTCCACTGGCAAGCTCCCCAGCCTGTGGGCCTTCAGTCTGCTGGCACTGCCGCTGATCCGCCCGCTGTTGTTTGTACTGATTGAACGTGCCGGCCACGGTGAGCTGCAACTGCTGACCGGCATCATGCTCGCACTCGTAGTCGGCGCCGGCGGCTTTGAACTGGTGGGGCTTAAGCCCGATCTCGGTGCGCTGGTGATCGGTATGCTGCTCGCCGCCCACCCGGCCGCCAGCGGCCTTGCCAAATCGCTATTTAATTTAAAAGATCTGCTGCTGGTCTGCTTTTTCCTCTCTATCGGACTGCACGGTCTCCCCACCACGGACACCTTGCTGATGGCCCTGCTCTTGGTGTTGGCCCTGCCGCTTAAAAGCCTGCTCTACTACGTGGTGTATAGCGGTATCCACCTGCGGGTTCGGACCGCCCTGCTCTCGACCCTGGCGCTGTCTAACTTCTCGGAGTTCGGTCTGATTGTGGGCGCCATCGCCACCAAGGCCGGATGGTTACCAGCGCAGTGGCTGGTAACGCTGTCGCTGGCACTGGCGATAAGCTTTATGGTCTCGGCACCGCTAAACACCATCGGTGAACGCATTTACCACCGCTTTGGGGACAAACTTCGCTTCTGGCAAGCCCGCCAACTGCATCCGGAAGATAGGCCCATTGAGCTCGGTGATGCCCAGGCCATCATCCTTGGGATGGGACGCATCGGTCAGGGCGCTTATCGCGAGCTGGAGCGGCGCCACGGCCCGGTAGTGCTCGGCGTGGAGAACGACAGCGGCAAACTGCCGATGCTGCGCGAGCGCGGTATGAACGTGATTGAAGGGGACGCCACCGATACCGATTTTTGGGACAAGGTGCTGCTCTCCAACCAGGTGCAACTGGTGCTACTGGCCATGCCGCACCACTCGGGGAACCTCTACGCCATCGACAAGCTGCACAGCCACGGCTTTACCGGCAAAATCGCAGCGATCGTGCGCTTTGAAGACGACATCGCCTCCCTGCGCGAACAGGGCGTGGATGCGGTGTTCAATGTCTACGACGAAGCCGGCAGCGGATTTGCCCGCCATGTGATGCGTGAGCTGCGCCCCTTTGAGACTCACCGCCCCTTGGAAAGCGAGACGACAGCGGTTAAGGTCTGAGCAATGACGGCTGCGCACCAGCGCAGCCTTTGCCAGGGAGGCACTGTCATGTCTGCACTGCTGATCACCGATCTCGTCCTGTTTTCCGAATCTGTCGCACCCCAAACCCTGATGCCCGCCGCTGAGCGGATCCATAGCGGTCATCCGGTGCAGACCCTATGGCCTCACTACAGCGATCCCAGCCAGCAGTTTCATGCCGGGCTCTGGCAAGGGGAGCTCGGCAGTTGGGTGGTGCGTTATACCGAGCACGAATATTGCCATCTGCTAGAGGGGCGCATCCGACTCACCGACAGCGAGGGCAACAGCCTGAACTTTGCGGCAGGTGAACATTTTGTTATCCCGGCCGGATTTCGCGGGGTGTGGGAGACGCTGGAGCGCTGCCGCAAAATTTACGTTATTTTCGAACAAACCGACGGACGCGACGGAATCTGATCCAGGGCAGGGGGAAACCCGGATTTTTTGTTTGCAAATGGCGGCTGCTCTGGCATTGTGAACGGCGAGGAATGTAAAAGGACTTGCGGGCCCAAAACGTGGGGGGCCCTAAAAAAATAATGAGGATTTACATCAATGTGCTCCATCTTCGGTATTCTGGACATCAAGTCTGATGCAGTTGCGCTGCGCAAGACCGCTCTCGAGATGTCCAAGCGACTGCGTCACCGTGGCCCCGACTGGTCTGGTGTCTACAGCACCGACAAGGCAATTTTAGTGCATGAGCGCCTGGCGATCGTCGATCCGGGCAACGGCGCCCAACCGCTCTATAACCCCGAGCGCACCCACGTTCTGGCCGTCAATGGTGAAATTTACAACCACAAGGAGCTGGAGAAGGGCCTGAAGGTCGATTTCCAATTCCAGACCAAGTCAGACTGTGAAGTGCTGCTGGCACTTTACAAAGAGAAGGGCCCGGCCTTTCTGGACGATCTGAACGGCATTTTCGCCTTCATCCTGTATGACGCAGAGCAAGATGCCTATCTCATTGGCCGCGATCATATGGGGATCATCCCCCTCTACACCGGCCGTGACGAGCACGGTAACTTCTACGTAGCCTCCGAAATGAAGGCACTGGTTCCGGTGTGCAAGAGCGTCGAAACCTTCCCGCCCGGACACTATCTGTGGAGCAAGGACGGTGAGCTCAAGCGCTGGTATCAACGTGACTGGATGCAATACAGCAATGTAGAGCACAACGTCAGCGACAAGGCCGAGCTCAAAGAAGCCCTCGAAGCTGCGGTCAAACGCCAGCTGATGTGCGACGTACCTTACGGCGTGCTGCTCTCTGGCGGTCTGGATTCGTCCATCATCTCGGCCATCACCAAGCTTTATGCTGCGCGTCGCATCGAAGATGACGGCAACAGCGAAGCCTGGTGGCCGCAACTGCACTCTTTTGCCGTCGGTCTGAAGGGCTCGCCGGATCTGGCAGCCGCTCAGAAGGTGGCAGATTACCTCGGTACCGTGCACCACCAAATCCACTTCACCGTGCAAGAGGGTCTGGATGCGCTTAAAGACGTCATTTATCACCTCGAAACGTACGATGTGACCACCATTCGCGCATCGACCCCCATGTACCTGATGGCCCGTTTCATCAAGGCGATGGGCATCAAGATGGTGCTCTCTGGTGAAGGCTCTGACGAGCTGTTTGGCGGTTATCTCTACTTCCACAAGGCGCCCAACGCCCGGGAGTTCCACGATGAGACCGTGCGCAAGCTCGACGCGCTGCATCTGTATGACTGCCTGCGTGCCAACAAGTCGATGGCTGCCTGGGGCGTGGAAGGTCGTGTGCCTTTCCTCGACAAGGAGTTCATGGACGTGGCCATGCGCCTGAACCCAGTCGATAAGATGTGTGGTCACGGCAAGATTGAAAAACACATCCTGCGCGAAGTGTTTGGCGAGATGCTGCCCCACGAAGTGGCCTGGCGTCAGAAGGAGCAGTTCTCCGATGGCGTGGGTTACTCCTGGATTGACAGCCTCAAGGCCATGGTCGATCAGGAAGTCACCGACCAGATGTTTGAAGCGGCAGCTTACCGCTTCCCGGTCAACACGCCGCTGACCAAGGAAGCCTACTACTATCGCTCCATCTTTGAAGAGCACTTCCCGAGTGAATCGGCTGCGCGCACCGTGCCTTACGGCAAGTCGGTCGCCTGCTCGACCCCGACCGCGCTCGAATGGGATGCCAAGTTTAAAGAGATGGCCGACCCGTCAGGTCGCGCCGTGCTGGACGTGCACCAGCAAGCGTACTAAGACACCCACCCCCGCCACGGCGGGGGTGGTTTTTTCTGCCCCATGCCAACACGTGATGAGGATTGCCATGCGCCTGTGGCTCTGCCTGCTGATGATCTGTGTCGCCCCGCTAGCACTCGCGGCCAACTGGAGTCGCGACCTTCCCGCCTACTCCCAGCACTATGATGAAAAGCGTCAGCCTCTTGATGATCTGGCCGCGGCCCGTCTCACGGCAGCCAGCAGTCAGCGCCATATACTGCTGATGATCGGCGGCGACTGGTCACGCTGGAGCCTGCAGCTTGATAACTTTATTGATGCAAGGCCGGCACTCACGCGCGCACTGCGAGAGCGGTTTGTGATCGTGCGGGTAAATGTCAGTGCGCAAAACCCCAATCAGGCTTTTTTACGCAACTACCCGGCCGTGGCCAGCGTGCCACACCTGATGGTCCTTGATAAGCAGGGTAACCTGCTGGGGATGCTGCAAACCGATAGGCTGGAAGCGGGCAGCGACTATGACGAAACGCAGCTTCTGGCAGGGTTTGAACGCTTGCTGGCACTGTGAGTCACGCCTCGCCCAAATGGCGACCAAACTCCCTGGCGTGCGCCAGATCCAGATAGCCATCCGGCCGCTTGTGAGTGCGCAAGAACTGGTAATAAGCCAGCAGGCGTACCAATGCCTCCTGTGGATCTGTTGCCGGCGACACGTCATGCTCGGCCAGTAACTGACTGGCTGCAGCCAGCGCCTCTCTGTCCACCACTTCCGCCTGACGATAAAGATAACCGCAGCCGGTCGCCAGCCACTCCAACGAGCAGTTAGCGCCCTGCGCAATCTGGTTGGCTTTGCCAAGACTGGGCTCGGCACCTTTGAGGTATTTGCGGATCAAGGCTTCCGACAGGCCCACCTTGCGGGCAAATGCACTGACCGAGCCTTCCCCGATAAGCGTCGTCAGTCGCTCGGCAAAACCATCCATATTCGAACTCCGGTTCGAGTCAGTATCAGGCTCGCATCTTGCCACGGCGCCTCGCCTTCTCCAAGATGAGCGCAGTCTCATTAAGGAGTCCTCACCATGCAACGCATTCACCTTCATCCGCAAGGACCTGAATTCTCCCGCTTCATCATGGGCTACTGGCGCCTGATGGAGTGGAACCTATCGCCCAACGATCTGCTCTCTTTGATCAAATTTCATCTAGACCTTGGCATCACCACCATCGATCACGCCGATATCTATGGCGGCTATCAGTGCGAAGCCGCCTTTGGCGCGGCATTGCGTCTTGAGCCCTCGCTACGCGATCGGATGGAAGTGGTGAGCAAGTGCGGCATCGCCCTCACCGCCAAGCCGCAGCATGCCCTTAATCACTACATCACCAGCCAGGCGCACATCATCCAAAGCGCCGAGCAGTCCTTGCGCAACCTGGCAGTAGATTGCCTGGATCTGCTGCTGATCCACCGCCCTGATCCGCTGATGGATGCCGACGAGGTGGCTGATGCCTTTGTGCGTCTTAAAGAAGCCGGCAAGATCAAACACGCCGGGGTTTCCAACTTCACCGCAAGCCAGTTCTCTTTGCTGCAATCGCGCCTCCCGTTCCCACTGGTGACCAACCAGATCGAGATCTCGCCACTGAATCAGGATGTAACCCTCGACGGCACCCTCGATCAGTGCCAGCAACTCGGGCTGCGCCCAATGGCTTGGTCTTGCCTGGGTGGTGGCCGCCTGTTCAGCGCGCCGGAGTATGCCCCGCTGCGCCAAGAGCTGGAAGCGATTCGCGGCGAGCTCGGTGCCGCGAGCATCGAGCAGGTGGTGTATGCCTGGGTATTGATGCTGCCTTCCAAACCGCTGCCGATCATCGGCTCGGGCAAGCGCGAGCGCATTGCGGCGGCAGCCAAGGCCGCCCACGTGACCCTGACGCGTCAACAGTGGTTCCGTATCCGCAAGGCCGCCCTCGGCGCCGACGTGCCCTAAGCACGGCTTGCATCAGTAAAAAGTCTTTTTTAAACAGACGAACAGTGAAAACAGAAAAGGCACCCGAAGGTGCCTTTTCATTATGCGCGTTGCATCAGTGACGCGGACGCGGTGGACGGCTACGCGGAGCATCCGTCTTTGGCTTGGCTTGGTTGACCGTCAAAGTACGGCCACCAATTTCAGTGCCATGCAGCCCTTTAATGGCGGCTTCCGCCTCACTGTTATCGGGCATTTCGATGAAACCAAATCCCTTGGACTTGCCGGTATCACGGTCGATGATGATATCCGCCTTGTCGACTTGGCCATACTGGGCGAATACCTTTTCCAGGTCATCGCTTGTCATCCGGTACGACAGATTCCCTACGTAAATCTTCATGCCATCCACTCTCGATTCAGGTGCCTTCACTGTGCATTTACAGGCCTGCAGGTAAGGACACAACCCCACAGACTGATTGCCGGCGCCAACCGGCACTTCCTGTCACAACGAACCGCAGCGGACAGGCAAGTCGAACCTCTCGGCAGTATCCAAGCTTTAGGCAGAATTGTCGAGAAATTAGTCACCTTCAGAACAAAGCACAGTCAGGAGTTGACGCAAGCGCCCTCTCCCGTGCCATGCACGGCGAAAAGCAAAACGATACACCCCGGGCGCCACTTCGTAAGTGTGCTCCGGCTCGCGCCCAAGCAGCGCAAGGGCCTGAGCCAACTCTGTGTCACTGAGCGCCAGATCCAGCGCAAACCCGAGCCACTCCCCTTGCTCCCCTATTTGGGGTGTCTGATGCAAGGCCGTTAGCGCTGAGCGAGGCAGCGGCAAGGCCTGATCCCGATCGCCCTTAAGCAAGTACACATGCTGCCGGTCCCACCCCAGCTCTGCCAGATACCAAGGCTGCCAGTGACGAGGCCGCGCCAGCAAAGCCACTACCACACCACCGAAGAACAGGGCTACACCGTGTGCAAACGTGATAGCCTGCCCCTGCAAGCCCCACACTATCGCCCACAAGGCGCCGCCTAACAGCAGGCCCAAGGTGAGCCGATAGCGCCACCGTGGTGGCGTCAACAGATAAACATCATCGCGCTTGGCAAGCTCGGCAATTGACCGCGTATTACTCATGAACTGACCTCCAGACCAAGCCTGATATTGTCGTTGAAAGAGTGTGCCAAGGACAAGGACGCCGCACCCATGCCCTTGGTATACTCTCTCCCATGTCTGCTATCGGAACCTACCACGGATGATCACCCCCCTGCTGCTGGCCGCAGCACTGCAAAGTCAGGCTATTGGCGGCTACTCGGCCGGATGCCTTAGCGGCGCACAAGCGCTGCCGTTGACTGGCATAGGTTACGAAGTGATCCGCACCGAGCGGGCCCGCTATTTTGGTCACCCATCGCTGATTGATTATCTCACTCATCTGTCTCGCGCCGCGCACCGCGCCGGTCTGCCGGCACTGTATATCGGTGATATGGCGATGCAGCGCGGCGGGCCGTTTAGCTCGGGCCATCGCAGCCATCAGAGCGGTCTGGATGCCGATATCTGGTTTCGCATGGGTAATCGCCCGATTAAGGCGTCGGAGAAGCGTGAGCCAGCCGAATGGCCGCTGGTAGATGAATCGACTTACAAGATGCTGCCAGGGCGTTTTGGCCACGATCAGCTGACACTGCTGCGCCTGGCAGCCAGCGCTCCCGAGGTCGATCGCATCTTTGTGCATCCGGTGATCAAACAAGCGGTGTGCAAGCAGGCGCCAGAGGCAGCTTGGGTGCAAAAGCTGCGCCCTTGGGTGGGCCACTTCAGCCATTTCCATGTGCGCTTGCACTGCCCTGCAGGCAGTGCACTGTGCGTGCCTCAGGCTCCCATCCCAGCGGGCAACGGCTGCGGCGAAGAGCTGGCCAGCTGGTTGAAAGACAAGCCGCGGCTGCCCAAAACGCCGTCAAAAGCCCTGCCTATGCCGGCGTTACCGGCAGCATGTCGTTAAGTGCATTCTCAAGAGCCAGATGAACTGGTATCGTTGGGCAACTCGAATTGAGAGGAGAACATGATGACTGAGCGCCCCCGAGCAGCCTGGCTGCTGCGTGCGTTCGCCATACTGGCCTTGCTGGGATCGCTCAGCGGCTGTGGCGTCAATACCCTTCCCGAACTGGACGAACAGGTGAAAGCCACCTGGGGCCAGGTAGAAAACCAATATCAGCGCCGTGCTGACCTCATCCCCAATCTGGTCGCGACCGTTCAGGGTTATGCCAAACATGAGCAAAGCACGCTGCAAGCCGTCACCGAGGCCCGTGCCAAAGTCGGCAGTATCAAGATCGACAACCCGGCCCAACTGCAGGCGTTTGTACAGGCGCAAGATCAGCTCTCCTCTGCCCTCTCCCGCCTGATGGTGGTCAGTGAACAGTATCCCGAGCTCAAAGCCGATCAGCAGTTCCTTACCTTGCAGGCGCAACTCGAAGGCAGTGAAAACCGCATCAGTGTGGCTCGTCGTGACTACATTGAAGCCGTGCGCCGCTTTAATACCGAGCTGCGCACCTTCCCCGGCGTGATCTGGGCCAAACTGCTCTACTCCGATATGCAGGCCAAACCGAGTTTTAGTGCCAAACCGGGCAGCGACGACGCGCCCAAGGTGGCCTTCCAATGACCAGCGTTCCCCGACCTTGGGTCGTCCTGCTCTGGCTGTTGGCCTTCAGCCTGCAGGCGGCCCCGCAGTTTCCCACCCTGACAGGCCGTGTCGTCGATGAGGCGCACGTATTAAGCGGGCGCCAGCAGCACGACCTTGAGCAGCGCTTGGCCCAGCTTGAAAAGCAGAGCCAGATCCAGCTGGTCGTGACCACTCTCTCCTCGCTGCAAGGCAACACTATCGAGGATTACGGCTATCAGCTCGGGCGCCATTGGGGCATTGGTCAGCAAGGCAAGAATAACGGCCTGCTGCTGATCGTCGCCCCGCAGGATCGCAAAGTTCGCATCGAGGTCGGTTATGGCCTCGAAGGCACCTTCCCCGATGCCTTGGCGGCCAACATTATCGCTACCCGTATCCTTCCCCGTTTTCGCCAAGGCGATATGCCAGGCGGCATCGACGCTGGCGTGAACGCCATCGAGCAGGCCGTGGCAGGTCAATATAAGCAAGGCAGTGCTCGGGACGAGCCCGACCACGGACTCTGGTTCTTCCTTGCCATGGTGATCCTGATGATTGTGCTGCAAACCTTTCGTGGCCGACGCAGGCGCCGCAACGGTTTTTATATTGGCGGCGGCAGTGGCCTCTCCGGCGGCTTTGGCAACTCGGGCTCGAGTGGCTTTCGCGGCGGCGGTGGCAGTTTTGGTGGCGGCGGCGCCTCTGGCGGCTGGTAATTGGGTGACACACGGAGTTTAGAAACCTGACATGATTTCCAAGCAATTTTTCCACACCCTCAATGCCAGGGTGAAAAAAGCCGAGCAGGCGACCGATGCCGAGTTGGTAACCGTGCTGGCCCCTGCCAGTGATGGTTACCGCTTTATCCCGACGTTGTGGGCCGCTCTGCTGGCCATGCTAACCCCTCTGATTATCCATGAGCTCGATTTCTGGCTCGGCTGGAAAGAGATTTTGATGATCCAGTGGGGTGTCTGGCTGGTACTGACCGCCCTGTTTCAGTGGACCCCCATCAAGATGCGGCTGGTACCGCAATCGGTTAAGCAGCACCGCGCCTCCATGATGGCCCGCCTGCAGTTTATCGAGCAGGGCCTGCACCGCACCCGCGATCGTCTTGGCGTGCTGATCTTTGTCTCCGTGGCCGAGCACCATGTGGAGATCCTGGTCGATGATGGCGTTGCCCAGCATATCGAAGACAAGGTATGGGAGGAGATTATCGAGGAGTTCGTGGCCAAGGTGCGCAGCGGCAAGCTCGAAGCGGGATTTGTCGAGTGCGTCGAGCGCACCGGTGAAGTGCTCTCCGATGTGTTCCCGCCGACTCACGAGCGTAACGATCTCTCCGACGATCTGATTGTCCTCGAGCAGCCCTGAGGCGAGAAATGAAGCGCAGTCTGTCTATTTGCTAGGCAGACTGCGAACAATATGAAAAATAAAGGAAAAAATGGTTGACCCCACATACGTCATCCCCTAAATTACGCCCCGTTCCAGCGCAGTAGTGCGTGGAATGACAATTTAGTGAAGTGTCCGAGTGGCTGCCCGTCGACAATGTCGAGATAAAAGCACGCATAGCGTGCTCCGCACAGCCACCGTGCTGAACTAGCAAAATTTGGTGAGGTGTCCGAGTGGCTGCCCGTCGACAACGTCGACATAAAAGCACGCATAGCGTGCTCCGCACAGCCACCATACTGAACTAACAAAATTTGGTGAGGTGTCCGAGTGGCTGCCCGTCGACAACGTCGACATGAAAGCACGTATAGCGTGCTCCGCGCAGCCACCGTGCTGAACTAACAAAATTTGGTGAGGTGTCCGAGTGGCTGAAGGAGCACGCCTGGAAAGTGTGTATACGGCAACGTATCGAGGGTTCGAATCCCTCCCTCACCGCCAAATAAAACAAAAAGGCCCTGTCGCAAGACGGGGCCTTTTTGTTTTATCCGGTGATGGGCAGGCTAGATTCGAAGCCTGTTCGACCCAACGGCAGGAGGCCGTTTGGGACATCTACAAGCTACCCGTAGGGCAAGCGCCAAGGATGGTGCGAGTCAATCCCGACCGGGGATCACGTCTTTGCGTCCCCATTCATCACTACAAATCTTCTGGTGTCACACTATGACGACGTATTTTCTGAAAAAAACGTGATAGGAATTACCTACGGTCACTATGGCAAGCAGGCACCGGTATCCCAGTTGAAGTCGGTGATTGAGCTGCTTGATTTTAGCGTTGAGCTGGCGGCGATGAAGTCATTGTCTTGATAGCTATCTCATTTTCTATATGGGTTGGTTCTGCCAAAGGCAGGACTCTGGTATGGTTCATGTGAAGCTGAATTTGCTATGGGGTATAGTAACCGAGCTTGAGATGAGCTAAAGGCTGTTATCGCCAAAATGGAAACAGCAAGGCCACTCCTACACCGTACAACTGCTGCGCATTGTTTGGTGTTCTGCTGACGCAGATCGAAGGCCTTGCCTGGGTTGCCACCCTGAACCCGCCTAGACTACCGCCCAAACTCACTTACTCAGTTATCTCGACGGACAACATAGGTGAGTTATCGTCTGATTAATAAGAAATTCACACCTAAATTAGTTCCATTTATAATGGACTAAGCACTGCTGAGGGACCACATGAAATTTTTTGTTGTTTTATTATTAGCAATTACATCATTCGGTTGCACAACCCTCATGAAGGGCTCTATTGATTCCACCCCTGATCCAACATACACTTTCGATAGACATTCACCAGTAGTAGTAACCGTTGTTAGTAGCTCAAAAAACGCTCTGGAATCCAAATATTTCATACACAAAGCTGTAAACGAGCTGAAGAAAAATGGTTTCGATAAGGTCTTTCTTGAGGGCGATATAGGTAATATAAGTGAACCTATTAAATTAGTCTTTTTTATAGATGTGAGTAATAAAACAACATCTTATGCTTATCGTAGCGCTGACTACGGCACGGTTCAAACTGGCTCTTATACTAATTGTAACGCTTATGCCAACCGTATTGGAACGGGGGCTACAGCATATTGCACTACTACTCCAACCACATCTTATCAAATCGTAGGTTACTCTGATAAGGTTGGCTATACAACAGGGCATTTCTTTAATCTGATAGCAATAGACATGCAAAATAAACAAAATGTTTTGTCAGTGGTTGCATCCTCCTTCAATAGTGGTTGCTCTGATGAGAAATTGTATGAGTTTCTATTGGAGCAGGCGATATCTAGGATGAGCCTAGTACATAAAATAAAGCAAGATTTTGAAGTTGAGATGCCTGAAGAATATCAATGTAAATAGTTAATGATTTATATGTAGAAATGTGTGCTTGTTATGATTAAAAGTCATCACCAGTAAAGTCATGTGTACAGATGAATGGTGCTAGAATGACTTCAGATGGACAATTTTACTTGACAGTGTCACTCACCGGATAAAACAAAAAGGCCCTGTCGCAAGACGGGGCCTTTTTGTTTTATCCGGTGATGGGCGGATTGGGCTCGAACCCTGTTCGACCAAACGGAAGGATTGCCGTTTGGGACAGCTGCAAGCTGCCCACAGGGCGAGCGCCTAGATTGCCGAGTCAATCCTGACCGGGGATCACGTCGTTGCGTCCCCATGCATCACTGCAAATCGTCTGGAGTCACATTATGCCGCTCTCACCGTCGCGAGAAGCCCTAAAACATCCTTTGACACGCTGAGTACACCGCAGAAACACATCGTAAAGATTCGAAATGGACACGTATCAACATTTTTCACGCACCACTCGTTCGCTCTCGCATCACCCCAGCTGCAAATTCGCTGACTGATACCGGATTTTCAGACTGGACCCTGCAAGAATTCGGTCACTTAAGCATGCCGTTTTACGGTACCCACTGTCCTCAGCATCATCGCGATCAACACCTAAGCCAGAGTAAACCTACCGAGCTAGTACCGGTGCAGTAGATGTCGCCGCCCAAGCGCTTCCTTAATCCAGCATATGATGGTTGCTGAGTCTCATCCCGTTGACATCCACGTTGAAGAGAGTGGCCTTGGACTGTGGCTACATGAGTAGCGTATGGATGAAATGGTGTTCATATGCATCATTATTGTGTTCATTTATTGACATTTGTGGATATGTGTGTTCATATGTGCCTGTGGATTTACTGATATCTAGACGAGGATACAGTGATTAAGTTGATCATAACGGATATGGATGGCACGTTTCTAAACAATCAGGGCGACTACAATCGTGAGCTTTTCCAAGATGTTGTCGCTGTCATGCGTGACCAAGGGGTGAAGTTTGCGCCCTGCACGGGCAAGCAGGTTGAACGGGTAGAAGAGCTGTTGGGTGAGCAGAGCCGGGATTTCTGGATCCTAGGTGACAGTGCCACTCGCATTAAACATCGGGGCGAGTATGTGTACCAGTCGTTTCTGGATAATTCGTTGGGTCTGGCAATCATCCGTCAATTAGAGAGTATTGCAGGGAATCATATTGTGATTGCTTGTACGCCGGAGTTTGCTGCTATCCGACGTGATACTCCTGAGCCTTTACAGGCCTTGGTTCGCCGCTCTTATGCGCAGGTTAACCTTGTTGATGCTTACGAAGATATCACCTCTGATTTTGTGAAAATCACGGTATTTGATGAAAACAAGCAATGCGCTGTAATTCGTGAGCAGTTATCTCAATTTGACAATTTCGCTTATATTGTCGTCTCTGAGGCTGCCTGGATTGATATTGCCAATGCCGGTGTTCACAAAGGTACAACGGTAGAAATGCTCCAGTCTATTCTCGGTGTGAGCAAGTCTGAGACCATGGCCTTTGGTGACGGATATAATGATATTGAGTTAATGGAGCGTGCAGACTTCAGCTTTGCCATGCGTAACGCATTTGAAGAAACGAAGGTCGTCGCAAATTATGTCACTCGTTCAAATGATGAAGATGCTGTTATGCACACCATTTTGCAGTTTTTGACACTGCAAGAGAAGCGTTAACGAGTTTATTCAAGTGCGCGTGACGAAAGGCGTAACCACTTGAATAATATTGCAATTAAATTTAACAATCGGTGCCCAAGTACCGTCTACTCGAGTTATAATCGGCAAAAAACAGACATAATCAAGAGATGGCAATGGATAATTACTCCCCTGAAGAGCGCTATCAGCTAATCCTCAACTTGCTGAAGTCTCACAGTAAACTGATGGCCGCAGATCTTGCCACGCGTCTTGGTACTACCGAGGCGACAATTCGCCGAGATCTCCGTTTTCTGGCCAATGAAGGGCTGTGCAAACGGATCCATGGAGGTGCGCTCTCTTTAGTTCCCCCTACCGGTACGCAAGAGCAGCGTTTGGAATACAGTAACAATGAAAAACAGGCGTTAGCAATAGCCGCTTTATCGATTATAAAAAAGGAGCAGGTAATATTTTTAGATGCCAGTAGCACCCATATGCTATTGGCTAGTTTATTACCTAACAACATTAATTTAACCGTAGTAACGAACAGTCCAGCAATAGCATCACGACTACTAGAGCGACAACATATCAGGACCATTTTGATTGGTGGCGAGCTGAACTATGCCGTGGGTGGCGCAATTGATATCACTGCTGCCGAAGCGTTAAACAAGTTTCGTTTTGATCTCTGTTTTATCGGGATCTGTGGTTGGTCATCAGACGTAGGTTTCACTGCCATTCATTATCAAGATGGTGAGTTTAAACGTCTCGCCGCGTCCCGCGCGGGCGCTATTGCCATATTATGTACCGATGATAAAACGGAAGCGTTGGGACCTTATCCCTTCTTGCCATCTGATGGTATTGACTACCTACTGTGCTCCCCTAATAACGAAGCAATAAAATCCTATTTCGCCAAGCTGGATTGTTCCGTGATCATCACCAAACTCAGCTAATCGTCAGCCCGTCATTACGCACCTAATGTTTGCTCTTCAGTGCTTGCCGGCGTTAGTCCATTTTGATCTATTACTCCCTTTTGCAGTAGATCATCATGGCCGCGCTTTGCCAAGACGAGAACTGGGGATCGCCCGCATGATTGATGCCTTGCTCCCCAAAACGCCGCCTTTCAAGGTCTCACACGGTGACGCTTTCGTCGCCATGATTTTGAACAGTCTCGGTTTCACAGCAGCACTTTGCATATGTTCCGGCAGTTCTTTGCCAACAAGCCGAGGGAGATCGCCATGGCAATGACCCGTTCACGTCACACCATGCTTCCCCGATCAACGATCGGTCAAAAAAGGCCCCTGTAACCCTCGACACCACCACTCACCGAGCCTCCTCTCCCCGCTCTCAGCGGTTTTTCCTGCCCCTGACATCAATATGAAATATTACTGTCATATTCCTTTAATACTTTAAGCAAAGACTGTGCACGTTCCCCAAGGGTGACATGGAACACACGGGGATTATCCGCTTCTTCAGGAGGATTCAATGTTTAAAGTTGCACGTTATTCGGTTTCTGTTGCTGTTTCGATGGCTCTGTTGTCCACCACTGCATTGGCTGCGGACATCACCGGCGCAGGTGCTTCCTTCCCGGCTCCGATCTATGCAAAGTGGGCGGATACCTATCAGAAGGAGACCGGTAACAAGCTGAACTACCAATCCATCGGCTCCGGTGCCGGCATCAAGCAAATCAACGCCAAGACCGTTGATTTCGGTGCCTCCGACATGCCGCTGAAACCGGAAGTGCTGGCCAAAGATGGCCTGGTGCAATTCCCGACTGTTATCGGCGGTGTCGTGCCGGTTATCAACCTGCCGGGCGTGAAAGCCGGTGAGGTCAAGCTGACTGGTGATGTGCTGGCCAAGATCTTCCTCGGCGAGATCAAGAAGTGGAACGACCCGGCGATCACCGCCATCAACAAGGATCTGAAGCTGCCTGATCAAACTATCAGCGTGGTCCGTCGCGCCGATGGATCCGGCACCAGCTTTATCTTCACCAACTACCTCTCCAAGGTCAGCGAGACCTGGAAGAGCAAGGTGGGCGAAGGCACCGCTCCCCAGTGGCCGGTTGGCGTGGGTGGCAAGGGTAACGAAGGGGTCTCTGCTTTCGTACAGCGTCTGCCGGGTGCCATTGGCTTCGTCGAATACGCTTATGCCAAGCAAAACAAGCTGGCATTTACCCAAATGCAGAACCATGACGGCGAGTTTGTGCAACCGGTGGCGGATGCCTTCGCTGCCGCTGCGGCCAACGCCGATTGGAGCAACCACTTCTATGAAATCCTGACCAACCAGCCGGGCAAGGCGGCATGGCCCATCAGCGGCGCCACCTTTATCCTGCTGCACGGCGTGCAGGACAAGCCGGCTAACGGTAAAGAAGTACTGAAGTTCTTTGACTGGGCTTACAAGGGTGGTGATGACCAAGCCGTGGCACTCGATTACGTGCCGCTGCCGGATGCCACCGTCAAGCTCATTCACGACTCCTGGACTCAGATTAAGGATGGCGCCGGCAAGCCGGTCATGAACTGAGCACCTGAGTTGTAACGGCGGGCCGGGGCGTTCCCGGCCGCTTTTTTATGCTCCTGACCACGAAGATCCAATGACAGAAAAGCGCTCTACTTCCCCGACCGATGTGATGTCAGCCAGCCGCCGCTACCGTGGCAAGCAGCTGATGAGCATGTTGTTTGGCGGCACTGCCGCAGGCCTCGCCCTGCTGGCACTGATTATCCTGGCCAGCATTCTGGTGGCCCTGACTATCGACTCCTGGCCCAGCATCAAGGAGTTCGGCATCGGTTTCCTGTTCTCCAGTGACTGGAACCCGCCGGCTGACAAGTTTGGCGCCCTGATCCCGATTTATGGCACCCTGGTGACCTCGGCCATTGCGCTGATCATCGCCGTGCCGGTGAGCTTTGGCATCGCCATCTTCTTAACCGAGCTCTCTCCGGTGTGGCTGCGCCGCCCGCTCGGTATCGCGATCGAACTGCTCGCCGCTATCCCCAGTATCGTGTTCGGTATGTGGGGCCTGCTCGTTTTCTCGCCCCTGTTTGCCACCTATGTCGAACCGTTTTTGGAAGAGACGCTGGGCAAACTCCCCATCATCGGCGTGCTGTTTGAAGGCCCCGGCATGGGCATTGGCCTGCTGCTGGCCGGGTTTATCCTGGCGATCATGATCATCCCTTATATCGCAGCGGTCATGCGCGATGTGTTTGAAATCACGCCGGTCATGCTCAAAGAGTCGGCCTATGGTCTGGGCTGCACCACGTGGGAAGTGATCTGGCGTATCGTTCTGCCCTGGACCAAAACCGGTGTGATTGGCGGCGTGATGCTTGGCCTTGGCCGGGCACTGGGCGAAACCATGGCGGTCACCTTTGTGATTGGGAACACCAGTTTCCTCTCCTCCCCTTCCCTCTTTATGCCCGGTAACAGCATCACCTCGGCGCTGGCTAACGAATTTGCCGAAGCCTCGCCCGGCCTGCACACCTCCTCACTGATGGAGCTTGGCCTGATCCTGTTTTTGATCACCCTGGTGGTGCTTATCATCTCCCGTCTGATGCTGATGCGCATGACGTCCCGCGAGAACGGCCGCTGAGGCAAGGAGTGAACTGATGAATCTGCATCAACGTCGTTATCTGGTTAACCGCATTGCCCTGACCCTCTCCATGAGCGCCATGGCCTTTGGCCTGGTCTGGCTGGCCTGGATTTTGTTTACGGTCTTCGTTCAAGGGGTCTCCGGACTGTCGCTCAACCTGTTCACCCAGATGACCCCGCCGCCTGGCTCAAGCGACGGCGGCCTGCTCAACGCCATCGTCGGCAGCCTGATCATGGTGGGTATCGGCACTGGCCTTGGCACGCCGATCGGCATTCTGGCCGGGGTTTATCTGGCCGAATATGGCCGCCACAAGTGGCTCGGTCACACCATCCGTTTTATCAACGATCTGCTGCTCTCGGCGCCGTCCATCGTGATTGGTCTGTTTGTCTACAGCCTGATCGTGGCGCGCACCGGCACCTTCTCGGCTTGGGCCGGTGGGATCTCGCTGGCACTGCTGGTTCTGCCGGTGGTTATTCGCACCACCGAAAACATGTTGCTGCTGGTTCCTGGCAGTCTGCGTGAAGCCGCGTTTGCCCTCGGCGCCCCGATGCACATCGTGGTGACCAAGGTGACCTTGCGCGCGGCGCGCTCCGGCATCATCACCGGTATCTTGCTGGCGGTGGCCCGCATCGCCGGTGAAACCGCCCCGTTGCTGTTTACGGCGCTCTCCAACCAGTTCTGGAGCACCGATCTGGGCAGCCCCATGGCCAACTTGCCGGTCACCATTTTCCGTTTTGCCATGAGCCCGTTCGAGGAGTGGCAGCGTCTGGCCTGGGCCGGCGTGTTGCTGATTACCTTAGGTGTGCTCGGTCTCAATATCCTTGCCCGCGTTCTGTTCCGCTCGCAAAAGGTGAACTAATTCCATGTCTCAAACTCATACCATTGCCCAACCCATGATCGATACCGCTGCCGGCAATCAGATTGAATTTCGTAACTTCAATTTCTATTACAAAGACTTCCATGCGCTAAAGGACGTCAACCTAGGGATTGCCAAGAACAAGGTCACTGCCTTTATCGGCCCGTCGGGCTGTGGCAAATCGACCTTGCTTCGCACCATCAACCGCATGTTTGATCTCTATCCCGAGCAGCGCGCAGAGGGTGAATTGCTGTTTAACGGCCAGAACCTGCTCGATCCGCGCATGGACGTCGCCGCGCTGCGCGCCCAGATCGGTATGGTGTTCCAAAAGCCGACCCCCTTCCCGATGACCATCTACGAGAACATCGCGTTTGGGGTGTCGCTGCATGAAAAGCTCAATCGCCGCGATATGGATGAGCGAGTGGAGTGGGCGCTGAAAAAAGCCGCCCTGTGGGAAGAGGTGCGTGACAAGCTTAACCAAAGTGGGCTCAGCCTATCGGGTGGTCAGCAGCAGCGTCTGTGTATCGCCCGTGGTATCGCCATTCGCCCGCAAGTACTGCTGCTTGACGAGCCGACCTCTGCGCTCGACCCCATCTCGACGGCCCGTATCGAGGAGCTGGTCGATGAGCTCAAGCACGATTTCACCATCGTGATCGTGACCCACAACATGCAGCAAGCGGCGCGGATCTCCGATTTCACCGCCTACATGTATTTAGGCGAGCTGATCGAATTTGGCATTACCGATCAGATCTTCCTGCACCCCAAGCTCAAGGCGACCGAAGATTACATCACCGGGCGTTTCGGCTAACCGATCATCTGACGTCTCTATGAGGGCCGGCGCATTGCCGGCCTTTTTTTGTGCCACAGTATCGTCAAGCTCTGCCGTGGTGCCATGCCTGCTCGAGCTCCTCACGGGCTAATACGTAAGCCCGATTGTCCACCAGCCGCTCCACCGTCAGGTCGATAAACTGGCGCACTCGCGCTGGCTGCGCGGCGCGACTGCCGTAATAGAGATAGAGACTGTAGATATCGGTGATGTGATTAAGCAGCAGCGGCACCAGCCGCCCGGCACGGATATGGCTCGCTGCGGTTGGCGCGGCCAGCTGGCCGATCAGCTCCCCAGAGAGCACGGTTCGCAGCTCAAACGCCTCGTCATTGGTGCAAAACGCCGGACGCAGCAGCAGATCCTGCACCGAATCCCCCACTTTGACCTGCCACGGAATAATCCGCCCATCGGCAGGGCGGCGAAAGGCGCTGCAGCGGTGACGCTCGAGCTCGCTCAGCGAGGCGGGTTCGCCGTATTTGCGCAGATACGAGGGCGAGGCGCAGATAATCAACTGCATAGGAAACAGACGACGGGCAATCAACCCCTCCTGCGGCGAATGACCTAGGCGAAAACCGACATCCAACCGGTCTTCCACCCAATTACCGATACGGTCATCAAGCTGCACGTCCGGGCAGACCTCGGGATAGAGGCGGCAATACTCATCCAGGATCGGCCCGATGATGGGTTGCAGTACAGTGCGCGGACCGGCAATACGCAAAGGACCGGCAAACTCCTCACGGGTCTGCCGCGCCCCCTGCAAGGCGTGCAGCAATCCAGCCAGCGAAGGCTGCACGGCTTCCAGTAATCGCTGCCCCTCTTCGGTCAACGCCATGCTGCGAGTCGTGCGATGAAATAGCCGGATCCCCAGATGCTGTTCAAGCTGACCGAGCGCCTTGCTGGCCGCTTGGGGAGAGATCTGCTGGGCGCTGGCGGCCCTGCTCAGGCTGCCAAGCTCCACGGTGCGCACAAAGGTGGTGAGCGAGCGCAGTTCATTGATGGGCATACCATCCACCGTTGAATTTACATTGTTTGGTTGTAAATGATTCAACGGATTTGGCAATAGTTCAATGATTATCCTATCGCTAAAGTACCGCTCCAGAGACAGACACACCGTCTGGCGACACAACCCAGGTGACATCCATGGATAACTTCGTTTTCTTCAATCCCACCAAGATCGATTTTGGTACCGATAAAGAGCTGCAGATTGGCCAGCATCTGGCCGAGCATGGTATCACCAAGGTGCTGCTGGTCTATGGCAGCGAGCGCATCAAGCGGGACGGACTGTTTGCCAGGGTGGTACAGAGCCTGGAAGCACAAGGCATTAGCCATGTCGAGTGTGGCGGCATCGTCAGTAACCCGGTGATCTCCAAAGTACGCGAAGCCATTGCACTGGCCCGAATTCACCGGGTAGACGCCGTGCTGGCCGTGGGCGGTGGCTCGGTGCTCGACAGCGCCAAGGCCATTGCTGCCGGTACCCGCTATCAGGGCGATGTGTGGGATCTGTTTGTCGGCAAAGCGACCATCGAGTCGGCCCTGCCGGTGTTCGACATTCTGACCCTGGCCGCCACCGGCAGTGAAATGAACAGCGGCGCCGTAGTCACCAACGAAGAGACCCGCGAAAAGTTTGCCATCGGCTCAGTACACACCTTCCCCAAGGTCTCCATCGTCAATCCGGCGCTGATGCAAAGCGTCTCGCGCGACTACCTGGTCTATTCGGCGGCCGATATTATCGCCCACTCTATCGAGGGCTATTTCACCGCCTCCGTGCAGCCACGTTTTCACTCGCGCATGGTCGAGGCCATCATCAACACCGTGATCGAAACCACTGAAACCTTGCTGGCCGAGCCGGGGGATTATGCCGCGCGCGCCGAGTTTGCCTGGGCCTCAACCCAGGCCCTCAACGGTTTGATCTATGCCGGGACCGCAGGCTTTAGCTACCCCAACCACATGATTGAGCACTCCCTCTCAGCCCTGTTCAACGTGCCGCATGGCGCGGGGCTGTCGGTGATCATGCCAGCCTGGATGAAGTGGTATCAGTCGCACAATCCGGCCCAGTTCGATCGTTTTGCCAAACACATATTTAGCCTTGATAGCGGCGCCGAAGGGATTGCTGCCCTAGAGAAATGGTTTGACAAGATTGGCACCCCGACCCGCCTCTCCCAACTCGGGATCACGGCTGCCGATCTGCCCGCCACCATCGACAATGTGCTCAACAATGCCAAGTGGTTTGGTATTGCCGGCATCTATGACCGTGAGGTGATCACCACCATCCTCGGCAACGCCCTGTAAGCCCCTCGCCCGTTGCCCTTTCTTGGCAGCGAGCGGTTCACGAACACTCCCCCTAACCTGTCATGGCGGTTGGCCAAATCTCGGTGTCAATCGCCTATACCCTTTGTCACAAACACAGTGGAGAACCCATGCTTACTACCACGTTAAATAACGGTGTGGTCATGCCCATGCTGGGCTTTGGCGTCTACCAGATGAGTGATGCCGCCGAGTGTGAGGCGGCCGTCAGCGAAGCACTGCGCGTTGGTTATCGCCTGATTGACACAGCGGCGTCATACGGCAACGAAGAAGCCGTTGGCCGGGCTATCGCCAAAAGTGGCATAGCGCGCGAGGAGATCTTTGTTACTACCAAACTGTGGCTGACCGATGCCGGCCAAGAGAAGACCCGCCGCGCCTTTGAGCGCTCTATGGCGCGCCTTGGGCTCGACTATCTCGATCTCTATCTTATCCATCAGCCTTACAATGACGTGTTTGGCGCTTGGCGCGACATGGAGGCGCTGCAGGCCAAGGGACGCATTCGTGCTATCGGCGTGAGCAATTTTCATCCAGATCGGGTGATGGATCTCATCATGCACAGCCATACCGTACCAGCCGTCAATCAGATAGAGACCCACCCCTTTCACCAGCAGAGCGCAGTGGCCGAATTTTTACGCGATAACGGCGTGCAAATCGAGTCGTGGGGGCCATTTGCCGAAGGGCGTAACAACCTGTTTGGCAATCCTCTTTTAAGCGGACTGGCCCAAAAACACGGCCGCAGCGTCGCCCAGATTGTACTGCGCTGGTTGCTGCAACGCGGGGTGGTTGCCATTCCCAAATCGACCAATGCCGGGCGCATTGCCGAGAACTTCCAGGTGTTCGACTTTGAGCTTGATGCCGTCGAGATGGCCACCATCGCCACGCTGGATACCGCTACCAGCGCCTTCTTTGATCACCGGGATCCGGCGCGGGTGAAATGGCTGAGTGAGGCAATTCGCCCAAGTTAGCGCAAACATGAGCACTTGAAATACGCACAGCACTGACCTCTCGCCCGGCAGGCACCGCAGGTCGGGCGTTGCGCAATAGAGAGCTGACAGCCTTCTGGCTTGGGTTACCGGTAGCGCGTCCCCATATGATGGTTATCACTCTGCCGGTTCGACCCATGACTGTTTATCCCGACTATCGCTATGATCGCCATGGACAGCTGATCCCGCCCTTCTGGTTCTGGCCCATCGCGATATTACTCACCCGCTCACTGTGGCTGTTTGTGATGGCGGCGGCGAGCCGTGGCAGCGGCGCGGATATGCTGGCACTGCTCTACCCGGATCGCACCGCCCTTTATCTGGCCATGGCCAGCGATCTGCCCGCCGCACTGGCGCTGCTGGCATGTGGCAGCGGGCTTGCCCCGTGGCGTGCCTGGCTGCGCCGCCAAACCCGCACGTTGATGCTGCTCTCCGCCATGATGGGGCTGGCGCTGCAACTGTTGAGTCTCAATCAACTGCAGTGGGCATTTAGCTGGCCCAGTGCCGGCGTACTGATTGGCTCACTTTGGGCATTGCTTTATCTGGCTAAAAGCCGGGAGCTGCGCGATTACGCCCGCGATCGACCGAGCCAATAGCCCTAACAAAAAACCGCCCGAAGGCGGTTTTTGTTAGGAAAAGCGCTTAGTACGCCCAAGGCGCTGCGGTCGGTCCGTTGTTAAGACCGAGCTTCCATACCCGGCCAAAGTGCTTGTAGTGACCCGCTGCGACGCCCTGTTTTTCACCCATGCCGTGATACAGGTCGAGGTGACCCCCCTTGACGGCGCCACCGGTATCGAGCGCGAGCAACAAGCGCAGCTCATAGCGACCGGTAAAGTTGCCTTGCGCATCAAGCAGCGGCACTTCGGCCAGCAGCGGCGTGCCCATCGGGAACAGACGCTTGTCAGCGGCCACCGATGCCATGCCCAGCAGCGGAATACCGGCCGCCCCCACTACTTCGTTACGCACCTTGGGCTGAAAGAAGACATAAGAGGGGTTTTGCTCGACCAGCTCTTTAACCTCGCCTTCCGAGCGGCTGTTGGCCCACTCCTTGATGGCCTTGAGGGACATCTGCTCCTTGCTCACTTCACCACGGTCAATCAGCACCCGACCAATGCTCACATAGGAGTGGCCGTTCTTACCGGCATACCCCAGATATTGCATCTGGTTGGTGTCGCCATAGTGAATAAAGCCGGAGCCCTGAACGTCCATCAGGAAGTTGTCGATAAGGGATTTGCTGTAACCGAGCTCCAGTCCACGGTGGGCCAGTGCACCTTGGTGAATTTCCGCGCGGGTCGGGCACACACCACCACAGTTGGGCATGGCGTAGATGGGGTATTTATAGACCGGATCCGGGCGGTGACGCACTTCGAGGATCGGCGAATAGTAGCCGGTAAAGAGCACGTTACCACGCTGATCAGCGCCGCCCATCTGCGCCATGCTCACGCCAAAGCGCGGCAGGTCGGCCGGATGGCCGCCACTGGCAGCCCAACGCTGGAGGGTGCGGTAGAGCTCACCATAGCGCGCCGCCATGCGGCTCGAGCGCTGCTCTACCAACCGGGTTTGCGCCGCAAACAGGCGATAGTTGCCGGGACGGTTGGTGTTGGGGCGAGAGACGGCGTTTAGCTCGGCAGGCAGCACACCATCGAGGTATTGCCGACCAAGGTTCTCCTGCTCGCAGTTTAGAAAGCAGCTGGTCTGCTTTGATTTTACCGGCTTGGGGTGCGACGGCCCCCGATCAGCACACCCGGCACTCAACAGTGCCAATACCACGCCCCATCCCCACTGCTTATTCATACGTCCTCATACAACACCACTGACAACTCTGGCCGGCAAGATGCCAAAAATACCCCTACAAAGCAAACGACCTGACAGGAAATTCATCCTTGTGCGACAACAACCGGAGCCGGGTCCGTTACAAGCGCTCGCCATTGGGTTATACCTTGTGCAAAGCGTGGAGGTCGGTGATGGAGCAGCTAGAGTTCTTCCCCCTGTCCAGCCCCTGCATCGGGGTGTGCGAGCTGAACAATCGCGGTTACTGCAAAGGGTGCCTGCGCAGCCGTGACGAGCGCTTTCGCTGGCAGAGTATGACACCGGCCGAGCAGCGCGATGTGCTGCGCTTATGCCGGGCCCGGCGTGCCCGTCTGCAGGCGGCCGCCCGCAAGCACGAGGGGCTCGATGAACAAAGCAATGGCCCGCAGGCCAGCTTCGATCTGTAACGCTCGCATATGTCGAGCTAAAAAAGGAGGGCAGCCTGGGCTGCCCTCCTTGCGTTTTACTGCGTGTGATTGTTATTAGGCGGAGGCCAGCTTGCCAGCAGGTTGCTCGGCACGCTTGAGCATGGCGTAGCTCACGCCGGTCAGCAGAGAGCCTGCGGCGATAGCAACAACATACATGGCCAGGTTGGTGATGGCGTTCGGGATGAACAGCACGAAGATACCACCGTGCGGAGCCATCAGTTGGCAACCAAACAGCATGGAGAGTGCGCCAGTCAGGGCACCACCGATCATGCAGGACGGGATAACACGCATCGGGTCCTTGGCTGCAAACGGAATGGCACCTTCAGAGATAAAGCACAGACCCAGTACGAAGGAGGCCTTGCCAGCTTCTTGTTCGGTCTTGATGAACTTGGCACGTGCCAGGAAGGTAGCGATACCCATACCCAGTGCCGGCACCATACCGGAAGCCATCACAGCTGCCATCGGGGCGTAGCTTTGGGAGGCCAGCAGGCCCACACCGAAGGCGTAAGCGGCCTTGTTAACCGGACCACCCAAGTCGAAGCACATCATGGCGCCGATGATGATACCGAGCAGCACTGCATTGGCAGAGCCCATGTTCTTCAGGAACTCGGTCATGGCGGTCATCACGTTGGCAACCGGGCCACCGACGACGTAGATCATGACAAGACCGGTGAACAGGCTAGCCAGCAGCGGGATGATCAGGATCGGCTTGAGCGCTTCTAAGGTCGCCGGCAGACGGATCTTGTCACTGAGGAACTTGGCGCTGTAACCGGCCAGGAAACCGGCCACGATGCCACCGAGGAAACCGGCGCCCAGCGAGCTGGCCAGCATACCGCCGATCATACCCGGCGCCAGACCCGGACGGTCAGCAATCGAGTAGGCGATGTAACCGGCCAGAACCGGGATCATCAGAGCAAAGGCAGAGCCACCACCGATCTTCATCAGGGCTGCGGCCAGGGTGCCCTCTTGCTTGAACGCTTCAATACCAAACACGAACGACAGAGCGATGATAAGACCACCGGCCACCACCATCGGCAGCATGAAGGACACGCCCGTCAGCAGGTGCTTGTAAGGACCGGCCTTCTCTTCTTTCTTCACGGCGGTGCTGGCACCAGCACTGTGGCGATAGACGCTGGCTTCTTGCCAGGCCTTCTCGATTTCGGCACGGGTCTTTTTCAGGGCGGCGCCAGTGCTGGTGCGATAGACGCGCTTGCCATCGAAACGGGTCATGTCCACTTCGATGTCGGTCGCCAGGATCACCAGATCAGCGGCTGCAATTTCAGCGGCAGTCAGGGCGTTTTGTGCACCTACCGAACCTTGAGTTTCAACACGGATGCTGTAACCCAGTTGCGGCGCGGTGTTTTCCAGCGCTTCGGCAGACATGAAGGTGTGAGCCACGCCAGTCGGGCAGGCAGTGACAGCCACAATCTTCTTGCTGCTGACCGGCGCAGCCGCCTTGACCACGTGGGTGTAGGTGGCAGCTTGGGCGCTGGCGCTAGCCAGTACCGCAGCCGGATCCTGCACTGCTTGGTCGATGTCGGCGCGATACAGACGCTTGCCGTTGACGCGGGCCAGATCCAGCTCAGTGCTGGCGGCGACCACGATCAATTCAGCCGCAGCGATATCAGCATCGGTCAGGTCAGCGGCTTGGCCCTGGGCCACAGCCTTGACTTCCCAGCCTTGCGCCTTGGCGGCCTGCTCCAGACGACGCGCGGCGAGAAAACCGGTCGCGATGCCCGCTGGGCAGGCCGTCATAATGATTGCTTTCATGGGGCATCTCCTTGGGTCATAAGTTGTGTTACGACAACACGTTCCATCATGGGCGACAGTTGTTCACGCCCGGCAAAACCGACTGCCACCTGGCTCACGGCCAGCGCGGAGGCTGCAGTCGCCAGGCGAACCGTCTCCTCCTTGGTCAGTCCCTGCGCCAGCCCGTAAACCAGGCCAGCCACCAGCGAGTCACCGGCTCCGACGGTGCTCACCACTTGCATACGCGGCGGTACCGCGCGCAGTGTTCCTTCTTTGCTAAACCAGAGCAGACCACGGCTGCCATCGGAGATGACCACCAGCTCAACCCCTTGGCCACGCAGACGCGCGGCACAATCGGCCTGATCGGCATCGGTTTCGATAGCGCGACCGGCCCACTGCCCCAGCTCTTCGCGGTTGGGCTTGACCAGGGTCGGGCCGGCTTCCAGACCGGCACGAAGCGCCGCGCCGCTGCAATCGAAAATCACCTTCTTGCCGCTGGCCTTGAGGCGCACGATCAACTCGCGGGTGAATTCCGGCTCGACGCCCTTGGGCAGGCTGCCGGCCAGCACGAACCAGTCGTGATCCAGACAGAGCTTGTCGAGGGTCGCCAGCAGGCTCTCGCGGGCCTTCTGATCGACGGTCAGTCCCGGCAGGTTCAGATCAGTGACCCGGCCGCTGGTTTCAGCAATTTTGACGTTGATACGGGTTTCGCCATGAACGCGGACAAACGCATCCTGCAGCCCCTTGCGCTCGAACAGTTCGACAAAGGCACTCTGGTTGCCTTCACCGAGCCAACCGGTCACGGTCACGTCGCAGCCCAGATCTTTGAGCACCATGGCGACGTTGATCCCCTTGCCGGCGGCACGCAGCGATGCCTGCTCGACCAGATTGACCTCACCGGGCTCCAGCGCTGACAGGCGGGCGGTCAGATCGAGAGCCGGGTTGAGGGTGATGGTGGCAATTTTCATTCTGCAGCCCCTTCGCCCAGACCTGCGGCGATGGCTTCACCAATCCCTTGCAGGGCGGCCTCGGCATCGGCACCGCTGGCGCGAAATGCCAGGCGATGACCGCACTTAACGCCCATGCCAATCACCTTCATCAGGCTCTTGGCACTGACCTCTTCGCCGTTGCCATCGAGGTTGGCGACGCGAATGTCGGCTTCATAGTTTTTGGCAGCCTTGACCAGCACAGCGCCCGGACGGGCGTGCAGGCCGTGGGGGTTGATGATGGTAAAGGTGGCGCTGACGCCATCGGCTGCAGCCGGGGCAGCAGACTCAGCCGCGGCAGTTGCCTTGGCTTGCAGCAGGGAGAGACCGTTGTCAGCAGCCAGCTCGGCAATGCGGCCGGCAGCCATCAGGTCCAGCAGACGCTCGAGCTGGGCTTCATGGCCCTGCCCCTTGGCGCACAGCAGCAGCACGGCGCTGGCGTTATCCTGAGTCTGCTCGGCGCTGGCCAGCACCCAACCCGGCTGGTTAGCGTGGGTACGGGAGAGCCATACACCGGCGCCCAGATGGAACGGAGCTTGCTCAAGCACATCGGCCACGCTGGCGGCGTCGATAAGACCGGCGCTCTTGGCACGGGCGGCAGCCGCCAATACCAGCTCGTCACGACTTTGGGCCGGGAAGCGGGGCAGTGCCAGGAAGGCCTGCTCGGCCGCAACGGCTTCACCGCTCAGCACGCGTACGATGTCGTTAACATCTTGGGTACTACGCAGACGGTCGGCGGCCTGCTCGTCACCCAACACATGGGTCAGCTGGCGCAAAATACCGAGGTGCTCGTCAGATTTTGCCGCAATGGCGATCACCAGATAGGCTTTCTGACCGTCGTCCCATTCGACCCCTTCCGGGAACTGGGCAACCTGAACACCGGTCTGGCGAACCAGATGACGGGTATCGGTGGTGCCATGAGGAATGGCGATGCCATTGCCCAGGTAGGTCGCGTGCTGGGCTTCACGAGCCTGCATGCCCGCCAGATAGCCCGCTTCCACCAGTCCGGCTGCCTCAAGACGACCGGCCAGCATGGCAATCGCCTCGCCTTTGTTGGCGGCGCGCTGGCCCAGCAGGATCTGTTCAGGTGCCAAGGTCAACATAGGTTCTCTCCATCGTTATCTAACTGAATGTCGGTTCATACCGGAGTATAGACGTCCAACAAAAAAGTGGCTGGAACGTTTCAGCTTCCGGTTCAGCAAAAGGGAATCGTCTCGATTCCCTCTGCTTTCCCCGTCACACTTTCGGACTTTTTTTACCGGCTGAAACGCTGACAAGCTGAATCGTTTCACTTACACTCAAGACTGAATCGTTTCAGCGATTTGATCAAGCCCAACAGCGGATGACATTCCAATGGTATGATCGGGCGCACAATTTTCAGCAGTCCAACAAGCCAGGTGAGGTCAGAATGAAACTGGAAGAGATTGCGGCGCTGGCTGGGGTGTCGCGAACCACCGCCAGCTATGTGATTAACGGCAAAGCCGAACAGTACCGGATAAGCCAGGCCACCCGGGACAAGGTAATGGCCGTGGTCGCTGCCCACCACTATCAGCCTGACAGTCGCGCCGCCTCCCTGCGCGGTGGTCAGACCCGGACTCTCGGTTTCATTCTGCCTGATCTGGAAAACGCCAGTTATGCCAAACTGGCCAAGCGTCTTGAGCAAGGGGCGCGCGCCGAAGGCTATCAATTGCTGATCGTCTGCTCGGAAGATGAGCCCGATACCGAGCGAGAACTGGCGCAAATGCTGCTGGCCCGCCACGTCGATGCCCTGCTGGTTGCCAGTTGCCTGCCGGCCGATGATCCTTGGTATCGCCAGCGTCAGGCCGAAGGGGCATGCATCATCGCCATCGACCGGGCGATGGATCCAGCCCACTTTGTGTCGGTCGCCAGTGAAAATCGCAAAGCCTGCGAAGAGCTGACCCGCTCCCTGCTGACCCCGGGCTTGCAAAGCATTGCCCTGATCACCGCCATGCCTGATCTCACCATCAGTGAAGAGCGCCGTCAGGGTTTTGTGCAGGCACTCGAGGGTCATCCGGTCAGTATTTGGGAGTGCGCCGGCGCCCACTTTGATCGGCGCGAAGGCTATCGCCTGATAAAGAGCCTGCACGAGCAACAAGGCGCGCTGCCGGCCGCGCTGGTCACCACCTCTTACATTTTGATGGAAGGGGTACTCGACTATCTGCTGGAGCAGCCCAAAGAGGTGGCCGCGCTGGCCATGGCCACCTTTGGTGATGATCGCCTGCTCGATTTTCTGCCGATCGGCATCAACTCCCTCCCCCAACGTCACGACGAAATTGCTGCCCAGGCGCTCACCCTGGCACTGGGCTCGATCAGCGGCCACTATCCGGTCGGGATCCACGCCATCGAGCGGAGCCTGCGCCGCCGCCACTAAGGCCTGCACCGCAATTTCCCGAGCTGTGACGCCCGCCTTGTGCGGGCGTTATGTTTTCTTGCCAGCCGTGAAGACAGAGCTATCTCACCGTTAACCGCTGAGGGTTGCCAAGCTGGACAGCTTAATTTACATTGGCAACCCATTTTTACAGTCAACTATTCCAACAAAGATAGCCTTGTCAGTGGGTTTACCTGAACTGCCTTGGTCAATCACACGATTCACGCTGTACGGACCACACATGCACTCGAAAACTTTTGGCTCGACCCTGCTTATCGCCGGTACCACTATCGGTGCCGGTATGCTCGCCCTGCCGCTGGCGGCGGCCCCGCTTGGCGGCCCGATCACCCTGGCCCTGATGGTACTGCTCTGGCTATTGATGGCCTATACGGCGCTGCTGCAGGTGGAGGCGAGCCTCACCACCGGTCACACCCATCTGCATCAACTGGCAGAGCACCTGCTTGGCAAAGGGGGACGGCTGCTTGCCGCCGCCTGCATGGTGATGCTGTTTTACTCGCTCTCGGCGGCCTACATCAGCGGCGGCAGCGGCCTGCTGGCCCAAGCACTCACCCAGGCCGGTCTGCCACTGGCGCAAGGTCCGGCCGCCTGGCTGTTTACCCTGCTGTTTGGCGGCATGGTCTGCATCGGAACTCGTCAGGTCGATTACCTCAACCGCCTGATGTTTATGACCAAGCTGGTGATCATGGCCGGCGTGTTGCTGCTGCTCTTGCCGCGCATGGAGGGACCCCATCTGCTGGCGCTGCCGCTCGAGCAAGGGGTGGTGCTGGCCGGGTTGCCGGTGATCTTCACCTCGTTTGGCTTTCATGGCTCGATTCCGAGTGTGCTGCTCTATCTGGGCCGCGATGCCAAGCAGCTGCGCCGCGTCTTTATGTGGGGCTCGGCCCTGCCGCTGATTGTGTATGTGCTGTGGCAAGCCGCCATTTTAGGGCTGCTCGGCCAGCAGAGCCTGCTGACCAACGGCGGTACGCTGGAAGGATTACTGATGAAGGTGGGTGCCATCATCGACTGGGGCGCCTTTACCCAGGCCATGCACCTGTTTGCCGACCTGGCGCTGGCGACCTCGTTTCTCGGCGTCACGCTGGGGTTGTTTGATTTTATCGCCAAGGTGCTCAAGCGCCGTGATGATGCCAGCGGTCGGGTGCAGACCGGTCTGATCACCTTTGTGCCGCCCCTGCTGTTTGCGCTCTATTTCCCGCAAGGTTTTATCATGGCGCTCGGCTACGCCGCCATTGCATTGGCGGTATTGGCGGTACTGCTGCCGGTGGCGCTGGCTTGGCAGGCGCGCAAGGCACCGGAGCAAGGCAACTACCGCGCGCCTGGTGGCCATCTTGGTCTGCTTGTCGCCGCCATCTTCGGCATGGTGATTATCGGCGTGCAACTGGGCGTCTCGGCAGGCTGGTTACCCGCCCTGTAAGGCGAGTAGCTTAACAAGCAAAAGGGCCGCAGATGCGGCCCTTTGTCATGACAGCTTTTACGCCTTAGGCGCTTCGTGCATCGAAAACTCGCGCATAAAGGCTTCGGCACGCTCCACCATCTTGGTCGAGCCCACAAAGTAAGGGGTACGCTGGTGCAGCGCCGTCGGCTCGATATCAAGGATGCGGCGAAAACCATCAGTTGCCTTGCCACCGGCCTGCTCAATGAGCAAAGCCAGCGGGTTGCACTCATAGAGCAGGCGCAGCTTACCCTTGGGCGAGTTGGTGCCGGACGGATAGATATAGATGCCGCCCTTGAGCAGGTTGCGGTGAAAATCCGACACCAGCGAGCCGATATAGCGGGCGGTATAGGGGCGATGAGTCGCCTCGTCGAGCTCCTGGCAGTACTTCAGGTACTTCTTCACGCCATCGGGGAACTTGATGTAGTTACCTTCATTGATGGAGTAAACCTTGCCCTCTTCGGGAATACGCAGATTCTCGTGGGAGAGGCAGAAGCAGCCGATGGACGGATCGTAGGTAAAGCCGTTAACGCCATTACCGGTGGTGTAGACCAGCATGGTTGACGAGCCATAGACCACGTAACCGGCGGCAACCTGACGGCGACCCGGCTGCAGAAAATCTTCCAGCACCACCGGCGAGCCGGGCGGGCTGACGCGGCGATAGATAGAGAAAATGGTCCCGACCGACACATTGACGTCGATGTTGGACGAGCCATCAAGCGGGTCAATCAGCACCACATACTTGGAGTGGCGGGCCAGGTCGGTGTCAAAGGCAACAAAGTCCTCCTCTTCTTCAGAGGCCATGCCGCACACCTCGCCACGGGCCATCAGGGCGGCTTTGAAGCGCTCGTTGGCATACACGTCCAGTTTTTGCTGAACTTCGCCCTGGACGTTCTCTGCCCCAACCGAGCCAATGATATCGGCTAACCCTGCCTTGTTGATTTCGCGGTTTACCACCTTGGCGGCCAATCGGATGGAGCTCAGCAGTGAGCTGAGTTCACCGGTCGCAGTGGGGTACTCGGCCTGTTTTTTGACGATAAATTCACCGAGCGTCACCATGTTTTTCATCATATATCCCTTAAACGTGCATCATTGGCATAAACAAGTAGACACAGCCAAAAGAAGAGCCACCCGTGTGGCAGTGCAATGTAACCAAATGTAACGCATCTTTTCAGCTTTTGGCAGTGAAATAACTCATCTGAAACTGTCTATTTTACCACCACTCCTTGACAAGCTAACCAATCATTTTCCCTGTAACACTCCCCATTTAGCGGGACTTAATTTGCGCCGTGAGCTTTGTGCTTGAGAATCCGCTCGCGTTGGAGGCACACTCAGACTCGGAAGCAAACCAACAAGGACATGTTATGAAATTTCTCTCCCTCGCCGCAGGAGCGGCATTGCTATTTTCATCGTTTCTCAGTGCCGCCGACGAGGTGCTGTTACCCCCCGACCAGCAGGTCTTTATTCGCAACATCGGCAGTGAACCCGCCTCCATCGATCCCCAGCTGGCCGAAGAGTCTGCTGGCAGCGACGTGATCAACGATCTGTTCGAAGGGCTCTATCGCCTCGATGAGCAAGGTAAGCCACAGCCAGCCGGCGCCGTGAGCTATCAGGTCGATGCCAGTGGCACCGTCTATACCTTTGCCTTACGGCCCGATGCCAAGTGGTCTAATGGTGAGCCGGTCACCGCCGCCGACTATGTGTATGGCTGGCAGCGGGCCGCTGACCCAAAAACCGCCTCTAACTACGCCTGGTTTATCGAGCTGATGGGGCTTAAAAATGCCGGCGAAGTGACCCGTGGCAAGCTGCCGCCCAGTGAACTGGGGGTCAAGGCCATCGATGAGCACACCTTGCAGGTGACACTGTCAAAGCCGGTCTCATTTTTTCTCAAAACGCTGGCTCACTACACCACATTCCCGGCCCCAAAAGCGACCATCGAGCGCTATGGTCAGGAGTGGGTCAAGCCCGGACACATTGTCTCCAATGGCGCATTTGTGCTAACCGACTGGACGCCGAACGAGCGGCTGATTGCGGTGCGCAATACCCACTACTGGGACCAGGCCCATACCCGGCTTAGCAAGGTTATCTATCTTGAAATTGTTTCAGATACAGCCGCTTACAACCGCTATCGGGCCAACGAGGTGCACTACACCCCCTACCCGCTCGATCAATACGCGGCTATAAAAAACAGCACGCCTAACGAGCTTATCAGCGTGCCGATCCTCGCCAGCTACTATTACGTCTTCAACACCCAGCGCCCCCCCTTCAATGACGCACGGGTACGACGCGCTTTGTCGCTGGCCATCGACCGAGAACTCATCACAGATAAAATACTCGGTCAGGGCCAAATTGCCGCCTACAGTTTCACGCCCCCCATCACCGACGGTTTCAATCTGAAAAAACCGGCCAGCCAGCTGATGAGCAAGGCCGAGCGCATTGCCAAGGCCAAGGCGCTGCTGACTGAAGCCGGTTATGGGCCCAACAAACCGCTGACGGTGGAAATCCTCTATAACACCAACGAGTCACACAAGAAGATTGCCCTGGCGGTCGCCTCGATGTGGAAACGGGCGCTCGGGGTAGAGACCAAGCTCAACAACATGGAGTGGAAATCACTGGTGGCAGTGCTCAATAACGGCAACTTTGCCATCAGCCGCTATGGCTGGAATGGCGATTACAATGATGCCTCCACCTTCCTCGATATTCTGAGCAGTACCAGTAGCGCCAACAGTGGTAAGTGGAACAATCCGCAATATGATGCCCTGCTGGCCAAGGCCCATGACTCACTCGACGCAGCCGAGCGCACCCGCCTCTATCAACAAGCCGAGGCCCTGATCGATCAGGATGCACCCATTGCACCGGTCTACTTCCTGGTCAAATCGCGCCTGCTCAAGCCCTCGGTGAGGGGTTATCCGCACGGTAATCCGATGGATATCGTCTACAGCCGCACCCTCTATCTGGTCGCCACCAAGTAATACCTATGCGGGAGAGGGCCCCTCTTCTCCCGCTCATGCATGAGCTGCCTCTGCGCTCTTATTGGAATGAACGTTCATTTTACATTCACCTTTGCGTGTTACGGTGGCCACTTCTTCATCCCACACAGGAGGCATCGATGAGAGAGTCCATCCGTGAAGAAGTGGCGCTGATGCGCCAGCTGCAGCAACAACGCACAGAAGAGCAAGCGAACAGTAAGTGGCGCAAACGCGTCAGTGAACACCGCCGCCGGATGAGCAAGTCGCAGCAGGCATGAAGACACCCTCAGGCAAGGCCGCTTGCCTTACCTAAGGGCGATTGAACGGTCCCTTGTTGCAAGAGACCGATAATAAAAAAGCCAGTCAACTGACTGGCTTTTTTCATCTCAGGCGTGCGTCTTATTCGACAGCCGCCTCTTGCGCGGCGAAATATTCGACCTTGGCAGCCTTACGCAGGCTCTGGATCAGCGCCTTGTAATCAGCCTGGGCCTTGCTCTGGCCAAGCTGACCCTTGATAAGCTGGGCCATGCCGGATGCCTTGTCCGCTTCGTTGACCTTATCGAGCACCACGATCACCTGATCGCCATTACCCTGAGTCACCAGCGCGGTGGAAGGCTGCTTGCCATCCGGATGCGGCATGCGGAACAGCTGGGTCAGCAGCTCGGCATCGAAGTCCTGGGCAAAGCGGGTCACCGCCTTGTGGCTCTCTTCGGTCAGACCGAGTGCGGTCAGCGCCTCACTGCCATTGCCAGATTTGAGCTTGCCAAGCAGCTCTTGGGCCTTGCTACGGGCCACTTCGCTCGCCTTGCTCTGCTTGATGGCGGCAACCACCTGATCGCGCACTTCGTCCTGCGCCTTGGGCGCCTTGGGCTTGTAGTCAGCGATATGCAGCACCAGAGCCTTGCCATCACCCACTTCAATCACGTCGGAGTTGGTGTTCTCTTCACGCAGCATGTCGGAGAAGGCGGCTGCTAGCACCTTGCTGTCGTTCAGCGGCGCCGGAGCGCTGGTACGGGTGAAGTAGTCGCTGCTCTGGACCTTAAGACCCAGGGCCTTGGCAGTGCCATCCAGCGAGTCCGGGTTTTCGAAGCTGGAGTCAGCCATCTTCTGCTGCAGGGCAAAGTAGTGCTCACGCGCCTTGTCCTTTTGCAGACGAACCTTGGTCTCTTCCTGCACCTGTTCAAACGGACGCGTGGTGGCCGCTTCAACACCGAGCAGCTTGATGACGTGATAGCCAAACTGGCTCTTCACCACCTCAGAGAGATCCCCCTCCTTGGCCAGGGCAAAGGCAGCCTGCTCAAAGGCCGGATCCATCACACCCTTTTCGAACCAGTCAAGCTCACCACCCTTCTTGGCAGAGAAGGTATCGGCAGAGTCGCGCTTGGCCAGCTCGGCAAAATCAGCACCGCCCTTGAGGGCAGCCAGATCGTCCTGGGCTTTTTTAAGCGCAGCCGCGTCATCCTTGCCAAACGGGATCAGGATATGAGCAACGTGACGACGTTCACTGGTCTGGAACAGCTCTTGGTGCTGATCGTAGTAATCACGCACATCCTGGTCGCTGACCTGGATGTCGTTACCCAGATTGGCGGCATCGAGCAGCAGATAGTCGACCTTCACGCGCTCGTCGTTCATGAAGTTGTTCTTGTGCGACTCATAGTACTGCTTGATCTCTTCGTCGCTGACCTGCACCTGCTCTTGATACTTGGCAGCAGCAAGACGGACCAGACGCACATCACGGCTCTGTTGGTAGAGCTTGTCGATACCTGTCACTTCTCCCGGCAGCACAAACTCGCTACCGAGCAGTGCGCCCATCAACTGCTGACGCACCAGATCCTGGCGGATGCTGTCGCGGAACTGTTCCGGGGTCATGTTGGCGCGGCGTACCAGTTGCAGATAGCGGTCGTTATCAAATTTACCGTTATTCTGAAATTCGGGCATGCTGACGATAGCCTGCTTGATCTGCTCGTCACCGATACGCAGTCCCAGCTCATGGGCCTTGGCATCGACCAGGGATTGATCAATCAAACGATCCAGCACACTGTGGCGCAGTTGCTTGATGTATTCGGGATTATCGGCCAGCTGGTTGAACGATTCGCCCATTTGCGCTTCCAAGCGGCTGCGCTCGTTGCGATAGGCGGTTTCCAGCGTTTGCGGTGAAATTTCGTTGCCATTGACGGCAGCGACAGCGGTACGGGCGGGACGGTTCAGATAGCTACCCACACCGGCCAGTGCGAAGGAGAGGATGATCAGGCCCAAGATGATCTTGGCCACCTTGCCCTGTGCCCCTTCGCGGAGTTTATCCATCATCATGTTGTTTCTGTTGCTCCCGGAGAAACAAGAAAAAGGCGCACCGCTGTCGATGCGCCTTGGTCAATCAGTCAGAGCTGTGTCTGGTCAAGCCTAGGCGGCTTAGTTGACGGCGTCTTTGAGAGCTTTGCCGGCCTTGAAGGCAGGTACTTTACCAGCAGCGATCTCGATGGTAGCGCCGGTTTGCGGGTTACGGCCGGAGCGAGCAGCACGCTCACGAACGGCGAAAGTCCCGAAACCAACCAGAGCGACTTGATCACCATCCTTCAGGGATTCGGTGACTGCGTCGATGAAGGCATCCAGTGCACGACCGGCTGCAGCCTTGGAGATATCAGCGCCATCGGCAATCTTGTCAATCAGTTGAGATTTATTCACTCTTATTTTCCCCTTTTTATCGAACATCGCTACGGCGCCACTATCCCTGGCCGCAACAAGTGGAGGTTTTATAACAAGCCTCCTGATCAGATGCAAGTGACAATCTGGCTCAAACCCGCGCCACATCACGCCTTGCGCCTCACCATGAGTTCCCGGTCGGGGACAAGGCTACTGCCCTGCACACAGGCTTGCAAGCCTTGTCGCCCGTCCGGATGCACCAAATTTGCGGTGCATCATGCTTTGACGTCGGAGACTACCTCAAAACCTTGTGGATTCTCCGCCAGCGCCAGCTCCAGCACCTGATCAATCCAGCGAACCGGATGAATTTCAAGGTCTGCCTTCACGTTGTCCGGAATCTCTTCCAGATCGCGCTCGTTTTCAAGGGGGATCAGCACCCGCTTGATGCCACCGCGGTGGGCAGCCAGCAACTTCTCTTTCAGCCCACCGATCGGCAGCACCTCACCACGCAGGGTGATTTCGCCGGTCATGGCCACATCGGCACGCACCGGGTTACCGGTGAGGCTCGAGACCAGCGCGGTACACATGGCGATACCGGCGCTCGGGCCGTCCTTCGGGGTCGCCCCTTCCGGCACGTGAACGTGGATATCACGCTTTTCGTAGAAATCGGGGTTGATGCGCAGCTTCTCAGCGCGCGCCCGCACCACGGTCATGGCCGCCTGGATGGACTCTTGCATCACGTCACCGAGCGAGCCGGTGAAGGTCAGCTTGCCCTTGCCGGGCACAGAGGTCGCCTCGATGGTCAGCAGATCGCCGCCCACTTCGGTCCAGGCCAGACCGCACACCTGACCCACCTGGTTGTGATCTTCAGCCTTGCCGAAGTCATAACGCTGAACGCCAAGGAACTCCTTGAGGTTTTGCTGGGTCACACTGACGTGCTTGATGTGCTTGTCGAGCAGAATCTTTTTCACCGCCTTGCGACAGATTTTGGAGATTTCACGCTCAAGACCACGCACACCGGCTTCACGGGTGTAATAACGGATAATGCCCACAATAGCCGAATCTTCGATGGTGATCTCGGACTCTTTCAGGCCATTACGCTGGATCTGCTTGGCCACCAGGTGACGCTTGGCAATATTGAGCTTCTCGTCTTCGGTATAACCGGACAGACGAATCACCTCCATCCGGTCGAGCAGCGGGCCCGGGATGTTCATGGAGTTGGAGGTGGCCACAAACATCACGTCCGACAGATCGTAATCGATCTCCAGATAGTGGTCGTTGAAGCTGTTGTTTTGCTCCGGATCGAGCACTTCCAGCAAGGCAGAAGCCGGATCGCCACGCATGTCCGAGCTCATCTTGTCGATTTCATCGAGCAGGAACAGCGGGTTTTTCACCCCGACCTTGGCCATCTTCTGGATGAGCTTGCCCGGCATCGAGCCGATGTAGGTACGGCGGTGACCACGGATTTCCGCTTCATCACGCACCCCACCGAGCGCCATGCGTACATACTTGCGACCGGTCGCCTTGGCAATCGACTGACCCAGCGAGGTCTTACCCACACCAGGAGGCCCAACCAGACAGAGGATCGGTCCCTTGAGCTTGTTGACGCGCGCCTGCACCGCCAGATATTCCAGGATGCGATCTTTGACCTTCTCCAGGCCATAGTGGTCGGCATCAAGGATATCTTGCGCCTTGGCAATGTCCTTCTTGACCTTGGAGCGAGCCTTCCACGGCACCTGCACCATCCAGTCGATGTAGCTGCGCACCACGGTGGCTTCGGCCGACATGGGCGACATCATCTTGAGCTTGGAGAGCTCGGAGAGCGCCTTTTCACGGGCCTCTTCCGGCATGCCCACCTCATCGATCTTGCGGCTCAGGGTCTCGAACTCGTCGGGACTGTCTTCCAGATCGCCGAGCTCTTTTTGAATCGCCTTCATCTGCTCGTTGAGGTAGTACTCGCGCTGGCTCTTCTCCATCTGTTTCTTAACGCGAGAGCGGATGCGTTTTTCAACCTGCAGCAGGTCGATTTCCGACTCCATCATCGCCATCAGAAACTCGATGCGTTCAGCCACCGAGGCAAATTCCAGCACCTTCTGCTTGTCTTCAAGCTTGAGCGGCATGTGCGCGGCCATGGTGTCGGCCAGGCGTGCCGGATCGTCGATCGCAGCAATCGAGGTGAGCACCTCGGGCGGAATCTTCTTGTTGAGCTTGATGTAACCTTCAAACTGACCGATGGCAGAGCGAACCAAGACTTCGGCTTCACGCTCCACCAGCGCATCGGAGATGAGATAGCTCGCTTCGCCCACGTAGTAGGCGTCGTCGTCAATCATGCGCTCTAGGCGGGCGCGCTGACCACCTTCGACCAGCACTTTGACCGTCCCATCCGGCAGCTTGAGCATCTGCAGAATATTGGCCACAGTCCCGACACAGAACATCTCTTCAACTGTCGGATCATCCGTGGAGGCATCCTTCTGGGCGATCAGCAGCACTTTCTTGTCGTGCTCCATCGCCGCTTCCAGACACCGGATGGATTTTTCCCGCCCCACAAACAGTGGAATGACCATGTGGGGATAAACCACCACGTCACGAAGAGGCAGGACGGGAATCTCGATGCGTTCAGAACGCTCTAGGTTCATAAATGTCCTCTCGGCTTGTTATACCGTTGGCTAGCGCTTGGCTGAGTATATGGGGGCGGCTCGGACCGATTCAATGCAATCAAGGGCTAAAAAACAAGAAAGGGGCCTAAGCCCCTTTCATCTGGTCAGAAAACCAGCAATTTATTCGGAAACAGCAGCCTGGGTGTCAGGACGCTCGTAGATCATCAGTGGCGGAGTATCGCCCTTGATCACCCCTTCGTCGATCACCACCTTGCTGACATCTTCCTGTGACGGGAGGTCATACATGGTATCGAGCAGCACCGCCTCGACGATCGAACGCAGGCCGCGAGCACCGGTTTTGCGCTCCATCGCCTTTTGGGCAATGGCCACCAGTGCGTCTTCGCGAAACTCGAGCTCAACCCCTTCCAGATCGAACAGCGCAGCATACTGCTTGGTCAGCGCGTTCTTCGGCTCCTTGAGGATCTGGATCAGTGCCGCCTCGTCGAGTTCACTCAAGGTCGCTACCACCGGCAGACGACCGATAAACTCGGGGATGAGACCGTACTTGATGAGATCTTCAGGCTCAACCTTGGCGAAGGTTTCGCTCAAGGAGGCCTTGGCATCCTTGGATTTCACCTCGGCGCCAAAGCCGATACCGGTGCCCTTGACCGAGCGCTG
This sequence comes from Aeromonas sp. RU39B, assembly GCF_900156095.1. Taxonomy (GTDB): domain Bacteria; phylum Pseudomonadota; class Gammaproteobacteria; order Enterobacterales; family Aeromonadaceae; genus Aeromonas. Next base: position 49,147 of record NZ_FTMJ01000012.1, on the reverse strand, counting down.
CTCAATCACCTTGTCCAGACCGGCAAACGCACCACCGCAGATAAACAGGATCTTGGAGGTGTCGACTTGCAAAAACTCCTGCTGGGGGTGCTTGCGGCCACCTTGCGGCGGCACCGAGGCAATGGTCCCTTCAATCAGCTTGAGCAGGGCCTGCTGCACCCCTTCCCCGGACACGTCACGGGTGATGGAGGGGTTGTCGGACTTGCGCGAAATCTTGTCGATTTCGTCGATGTAGACAATGCCGCGCTGGGCCTTTTCCACGTCGTAGTCGCACTTTTGCAGCAGCTTCTGGATGATGTTCTCCACGTCTTCGCCCACATAACCGGCTTCGGTCAAGGTGGTGGCGTCGGCCATGGTGAAGGGAACGTCCAGCAGGCGAGCCAGGGTCTCGGCCAGCAGGGTTTTACCACTACCGGTCGGGCCAATCAGCAGAATGTTGGATTTGCCCAGTTCCACACCGTTGGTTTCAGCGGTGCTTGAGCGCAGGCGCTTGTAGTGGTTATAAACCGCCACTGCCAGCACTTTCTTGGCATGCTCCTGGCCGATGACATAATCATCGAGGTGAGCACGGATCTTGTGCGGAGTTGGCAGTTCAGTACCTTCGCGCTTGGGGGAGATATCGCGGATCTCCTCACGAATGATGTCGTTACACAGCTCGACACACTCGTCGCAAATATAGACGGAAGGGCCCGCGATCAGCTTGCGCACTTCATGCTGGCTTTTGCCGCAGAAAGAGCAGTAAAGCAGCTTTTCTCCGTCACCCTTGCGTTTGTCTGTCATTCAGAAACCTCTAATGGTGATTCATCCGCAACCTGCACAGTGTACAGCAGGTTGCGAACGAGTGCTTAACCGCGTTGGGTCAGTACGCCATCCACCAGGCCATAGGCCACCGCCTGCTCGGCCGACATGAAATTGTCACGGTCGGTGTCGCGTTCGATGGTAGCAATGTCCTGTCCGGTGTGGAAAGCCAGTCGCTCATTCAGGGTGTTTTTGATCTTGAGGATCTCTTGAGCATGGATCTGAATATCCGATGCCTGACCCTGGAAGCCGCCCAGCGGCTGGTGGATCATCACGCGGGCATTGGGCAGGCAGAAACGCTTGCCCTTGGCACCACCGGCCAGCAGGAACGCCCCCATGGAGCAGGCTTGCCCCATGCAAACGGTGCTGACGTCCGGCTTGATAAACTGCATGGTGTCATAGATGGACATGCCTGCCGTTACCGAACCACCCGGCGAGTTGATATAGATATAAATGTCCTTGTCGGGATTTTCCGACTCGAGGAACAGCAACTGCGCCACCACCAGGTTGGCCATCTGATCCTCGACCTGACCGGTCAGGAAGATCACCCGCTCTTTGAGCAGGCGAGAGTAAATATCATAGGAACGTTCACCCTTGGCGGTCTGCTCGACCACGATGGGCACCAGGGCATTACGGGGGGATTCGGTCGTATCGTTATAATTTTTGAACATAAGGCATTGTCCCTAAAATAAAATGGCCCGAGTGGAGAACACACGGGCCATTATACGTAACAGTGTTGACCTTAAGTCAATTGTTCTTAGGCACCGGCACCGGACTTGTTGATGACGTCGTCAAAGCTGACGGTCTTCTCGGTGACTTGAGCCTTAGCCAGAATCAGATCAATGGCTTGATCTTCGATGGCCAGGTTGCGCACGCCGTTCAGGGCCTGCTCGTTCTTTTTGTAGTACTCAACCACTTCCTTCGGATCTTCGTAGGCGGTGGCCATGGACTCGATGATGGCGTCAACGCGAGCGTCGTCAGCCTTGATCTCGTTGGTACGGATCACTTCACCCAGCAGCAGACCGACGCGAACGCGACGCTCGGCTTGGTCCTGGAACAGCTCAGCCGGCAGTTCCGGAGCGTTGCCGCCCTGGAAGCCACCGAAGCGTTGCAGGGCTTGCTTACGCAGGGTGTCGATCTCTTGCTCGATGGCAGCCTTCGGCAGGTCGATGGCATTAGCTTCAACCAGACCGTTCAGAACCTGTTCCTTCACAGCGTTCTTCAGGGCTTGAGCCAGTTCGCGCTCCATGTTCTTGCGCACTTCAGCCTTCAGCTCGTCCAGCACACCGCTCTCGATACCGAAACGCTTAACGAACTCTTCGGTCAGCTCCGGCAGGATTTGCTCTTCAACCTTGCTGAGCTTGGAGACGAACTTGGCAGCCTTGCCCTTGAGGTTTTCAGCGTGGTAGTCAGCCGGGAAGGTCACGTCGATGGTGAACTCGTCGCCAGCCTTCTTGCCGATGATGGCATCTTCAAAGCCCGGGATCATGCGGCCGGCGCCCAGCACCAGTGCAAAACCTTCAGCCTTGCCACCTTCGAACTCTTCACCGTCGATGGAGCCAACGAAGTCCAGAGTAACACGCATGCCATCAGCGGCAGCCGCGTCAACGTCGGACCAGGTCGCGTGTTGCTTGCGCAGGGTGTCGATCATCTTGTCCAGATCGGCATCAGTCACGCTGGCAACCGGCTTCTCAACCTTGATGGACTCAAGACCAGCCACGTCGAATTCCGGATAGACTTCAAAGGTCGCGCTGAACACGAAGTCCTGCCCTTCCTTCATCTCTTGCGGATCCATGGTCGGGGCGCCAGCCGGGCTCAGCTTGTTGTCGATGATGGCTTTGATGAAGTTGTTCTGCATCATTTCATCGGCAACACGGGCTTGGGCCAGGGCACCAAACATCTTCTTGATGATGGACAGGGGAGCCTTGCCCGGGCGGAAACCGTCAATACGACGGGACTTGGCCAGACCGGTCAGCTCTTTCTTCACGGCAGCATCAACGGTAGCAGCCGGAACAGTGATAGTCAGGCGACGTTCCAGACCCTGGGTAGTCTCTACAGAAACTTGCATTCTTTTACCTCGTTCAACTCAGCACTCGGTGCTGACCCTTTTTTTCCCCAAGGGAGTCCCCGGGGTCTTCCTGGTCATCAAAGACACAACGTCTTTGCATAAATGAAAATCAGACGCGGCATTATAGCGGCGCGGCACAAGTGAGTCGAGCCGCGCAACCCGCCGGATTTGTGCATCAGTACGCGATTTTGATGCGATACCGACCCATCAGATGGGGATTGACCACAACTCATTCAAGGGGTTACCGCCATTTAAGGCGGTTTTTACCACCAACCGAGCAAATTGCGACCGGCCAGGGCACCCCACACGACGATATTGAGCGCCAGGCAGATAAACACGGCGGCAGAGCCCATGTCTTTGGCGCGGCCGGAGAGCTCATGGCGCTCGCTGCCAATCCGATCCACCACGGCTTCCACGGCGGAGTTGAGGATCTCGACAATCACCACCAGCCAGCTGATGCACACCAGCAGCAAAATCTGCTCAAGGGTGTTGCCCACCCACACAGTGAGCGGCATCAGCACTAGGATCAGCAGCAGCTCTTGACGAAAGGCCGCCTCATGACGCCAGGCCGAGCAGAGCCCTTTCATGCTGTAACCGGCGGCGTGAATAATCCGGGTCAGGCCAGTTGCACCTGGTTTTCCCACATGACACCTCAATCTCGAAACAGGACCTGAGCAACGTGCGTACAAGGATGTAGGCACACAAAAAAACGCGCCCATCCTAACCAGAGAGCGGGGCGGTTTCAATCGTAAGACTTTTGCTTTAATGTGCAGAGTCTGTTTTCTTGCGCGGCCCCGACGGCTGCGATTTCTCCGCTTAGAGCCATTTTGTTATGTCCATCCATACCGACGAATTGCGAACCCGGCGCCTTGGTGAACTGGTGACAGCCCGTGAACTGGCCAACGAACATGCCTTGAGTGATGCGGCCGCCGCCCATCTGCTCACCGCCCGCGCCGAAGTGGAAGCCATCTTGCAAGGTCAGGACGCCCGCTTGCTGGTGATCATCGGCCCTTGCTCGGTGCACGACCCGGTGGCGGCGCTGGAATATGCCAACCGCCTGCAAGGGCTGCGCGAGCGTTATGCCGGCAGCCTGTGCATCGTGATGCGCACCTACTTTGAAAAGCCCCGCACCATCGTCGGCTGGAAGGGACTTATCAATGATCCGCATCTGGACGGCAGCTTTGATGTCAATACCGGCCTTCGCATGGCGCGCAAGCTGCTGGTGGCCATCAACAGCCTCGGTATGCCCACCGCCACCGAGTTTCTCGATATGGTGACCGGTCAATATATTGCCGATCTCATCACCTGGGGCGCCATTGGTGCACGCACCACCGAATCCCAGGTGCACCGCGAGATGGCCTCTGCCCTCTCCTGCCCGGTCGGCTTTAAAAACGGCACCGACGGCAACACCCGCATCGCCATCGACGCCGTGCGCGCCGCCCGCCACAGCCACATCTTCTATTCGCCGGATAAAGACGGAAAGATGACCATCTACCGCACCGCCGGTAACCCGCACGGCCACGTGATTTTGCGTGGCGGCCATCGTCCCAACTACGATACCGCCAGCGTCGATGAGGCGTGCGAGGCGCTGGCCGAGGTGGGTCTGCCCGAGCGGTTGGTGGTCGATTTCAGCCACGGCAACAGCATGAAGGATCACCGTCGCCAGCTGCTGGTGGCCGAGGATATCTGCGATCAGCTGCGCCGTGGTCGCACCGGCATCGCTGGCATCATGGCCGAAAGCTTCCTGGTAGAAGGTCGGCAGGACGTGGTGGGTGGCTGCGCCGCGACCTTTGGCCAGAGCATCACCGATGCCTGCCTCTCCTGGCACGACACCGAGCGCCTGGTGAGCATGCTGGCTGATGCCAGCCAAGCGCGCATGACCCTGCTTTCGCGCTAAGCGCAGCTCACTCCAGTGGCGTCACCAGCCACGACCGGCCGGCCGCCTCCACGCGGTCGGCCCGGATCTTGAACACCTGCTCGAGTAATCCTTGCTCCAACGCGGCGCTGGCTCCGTTAAACACGCAGCGCCCTTGCTCCAGACAGACCACGCGGCTCGACCACTGCAGCGCCAGATTAAGATCGTGCAGCGAAACCACCAGCAGTGCGCCTCGCTCACTTAATTCCCGCAGTAAGCGCAGCAGCGCCAGTTGATGGTGCAGATCCAGCCCGGCCAGCGGCTCGTCGAGCAATATCACCCGCCCCCTCCCGATAGGCCAGCCCTGCAGCAAGGTGCGCGCAATCAACACCCGCTGCTGCTCACCGCCCGATAGTCGCGCCACGTCGCGTGCCAGCAAAGGATGCAGCTCAAGGACGTCCAGCACCCGCTCAAGACCGGCATGCAGGGCATCTTCGGCCACGCCCAGCCGAAGCAGCTCAAACACCGGCATGCCGAGCGCCGGTGACACCCGTTGCGTGAGCAAGGCACGCCGGCGCGCCAGGGATGGTGCATCGAGCGCGGTCATCGCCTCACCGTCATAGCGCACCTGTCCACTATCGGGGGCATGCAAACCGGCCAGCAGCCCAAGCAGGGTGGATTTACCACTGCCGTTAGGGCCTATCAGGGCAACGCGCTCACCCGGTTGCCAGTGAAGATCCAGCGGGGCCAGTCGCCCGGAGACACAGAGATGATCAGCGCTCAGCATGGTGTTTTAACAGCAAGGTGATAAAGATGGGGGCGCCCAGAGTGGCGGTCACCACCCCAACCGGCAGCTCACCGGAGGAAAGACCGACGCGGGAGATAAGATCGGCCAGCAGGAGCAGCAGCGCGCCACCGAGCGCCGAGGCTGGCAGTAACACCCGCGGCGAGCTGATGCCGCACAGTCTTAGCAGATGTGGCACCACCAGCCCGACAAAGCCGATCACGCCGCACAGCGACACCGACAGCGCGGTGAGCAAGCACACCAGTGATATCAGCCAGCCGCGCTCACGAGCCACCTCAAGCCCCATCAAGCGGGCCTGGGTTTCACCGAGCATCAAAAGTTGCAGTCGCGGGGCGCGCCAGATAAGCAGGCCACCCGCGAGTAGCAAAGTCGGCAGGCTCCAGGGCAGCTGCTCGCCGCCATTGGCGAGGCTCCCCATCATCCAGAACATAAACTGACGCAGTGACACGTCGCTGGCAAAGTACATCAGCCAGGTCATCACCGCGTTAGCAATGATGCTGATGGCAATGCCAAGCAGCAGTAAACGCGCCATATCAAGGCGCTGCCGGTGAGCCAGGCGCACCAGCAAGCCGGTCACCAGCATGGCACCGGCAAAGCTGGCCACAGTCAGTAATACCGGCGAGAGCGGCAGGCCGGTGGTGGCAGCGAGCTGCAGCAATAGCATGGCGGCCATGCCGGCACCGCTCGAGATGCCCAGTAGCCCTGGCTCGGCCACCGGATTATGTAGCAGCACCTGCAAGGTGGCCCCGCTCATGGCCAACGCCGCTCCCACCGCCATGGCCAGCACAGTGCGCGGCAGGCGCAGCGACCAGAACACTTGCCAGGCCATCGCATCATCACGCGACAGTGACCAGACCGGAAACGCGCCAAGCGACAGCGAGAGCAGCCAGATGGCGACCAGCGCCAACAACAGCGTCATTAGCAGCAGGCGGTGGCGGCGCTGCTGGCGCGCAAGCAATCCATGTAAAGCGGGATGAGTCATCGGCATCAACAAGTTATGGGTCAAACCACAGTGGGGGCCCTGATAGTGCCATCAAAGTCACGGCGCACCAAGGTTTGCCCTTGAGCGTCACGCAGCCTGCGTCTTTATAAATTCAAAACAATGCGCTATAACGCCGCATCACGCCAAGGAGTACACCATGAATCCCGTGTTTATCAGTATCGGCCTGCTGCTGTGCAGCAACGTGTTTATGACCTTTGCCTGGTACGCCCACCTTAAGAATTTCAGCCATCAACCCTGGATTGTCGCGGCGCTGGTCAGCTGGGGCATTGCCCTGTTTGAATACCTGCTACAGGTACCGGCCAACCGCATTGGCCATCAGGTGCTGACCGTGGCCCAGCTGAAAATTTTGCAAGAAGTGATCACCCTGACCGTGTTTGTCCCCTTCTCGGTGTTCTACCTTAAAGAGTCCATCAAGCTCGACTACCTGTGGGCGGCCCTGTGCATGATGGGCGCAGTGTTCTTCGTGTTTCGGGAAAAATTCACCGGCGCGTGACCCTACCAAATGGGGTACCCACTTTGGCCTGAGCCAGCAGGCAAACCCTATACTTTACCCATTGCCGGTTTACGTGAGGTCTCTTGATGGAATTGCAACCCTTGCTGCAGATCCTGTCCGAGCAGGACGGCTCTGATCTTTATCTCTCAACCGGCGCCCCGCCGAGCGCCAAGTTTCACGGCATTCTCACGCCACTTGATAACAACCCCTTGCTGCCGGGCGAGATTGAAGAGCTGGCCGAGTCGTTGATGGACAGTGAGCAGCGCCTGACCTTTTCCCGTGAGTTAGAGATGAATCTGGCGCTCTCCCTGCCCTGCGTTGGACGCTTTCGCATCAACATCTTCAAGCAGCGTAACGAGGTGTCGATCGTCATTCGCAACATCAAGACCGACATTCCACGCTTTGCCGACTTGCACCTGCCCCCTGTGCTACTTGAGACCATCTTGCAAAAGCGCGGTCTGGTCCTGTTTGTCGGCGGCACCGGCTCGGGCAAGTCCACCTCGCTGGCGGCGCTGATCGATCACCGCAACCAAAGCGGCGGCGGCCATATCATCACCATCGAAGATCCCATCGAGTATGTGCACCAGCACAAGCGCTGCATCGTTAATCAGCGCGAGGTCGGGGTCGATACCCGCAGCTTTCACGCTGCGCTGAAAAACACCCTGCGCCAGGCGCCGGATGTGATCCTGATCGGCGAAATTCGCGACCGCGAAACCATGGAGCACGCCCTCACCTTCTCGGAAACCGGCCACTTGTGCCTCTCGACCCTGCATGCCACCAACGCCAATCAAGCGCTCGATCGCATCATCAACTTCTTTCCCGAAGAGCGCCGCCCTCAATTACTGCAAGACATTGGCAACAACCTGCAGGCGATTGTGTCGCAGCGACTGGTTAAAACCCTTGATGGTGGCCGCCGCGCCGCCGTTGAGGTGATGCTCGGCAGCCATACGGTGCGCGATTTGGTGCGCCGTGGCGAGTTTGGTGGCCTCAAAGAGGTGATGGAAAAATCACGTCCCTTGGGCATGATCACCTTCGATGAGGCGCTGTTTGATCTGGTGGTCGAAGGGGTGGTCGATGAAGAGGAGGCCATCAAGCATGCCGATTCAACCAACAACCTGCGCCTCAAACTCAAGCTGTGGCGGGAGAAAGGACAGATTGGCAAGGGCGGTGACAGCAGCGCCTGGGCGCTCGAGCCCGGCCGTGACGACTGAACCTGCCCTTTTCCCCTGATAAAAAAACCGGCCCGCACATGCGGGCCGATTTGTCAGGCTAAGGTATCTGCTCAGTGGGTCTGCACCAGACCAATCTGACCGGGAGAGAGCCACTCGAAGATCACCTCTTCGTGCTTGCCGCAGCAGCGCCCCGAGCACCCTTCGCTCTGACACTTGCGCACCCGCCCCTTGCGCATCCACACCCCGAGCATCGCCTCAACGGCATCTTCCGAGGTGTCGAAGTGACGGGCGAGATCGCGGCGGCTAACCTTCCCCTCGCGCTCGAGGTATTCACCAAGCTCGCGCAGGATCACAGTACCACCGCCTTGCGCGCCACGATGTCACCATGGCGGCGCATCACGACCCACAGCAACACGCTGATAAACAGGTAGAAGAGGATCCACAGCAAGCTCTGCTGCGGGTGCTGGCTAAAGGTTAAACCTTGATAGACCAGCGTCGCGCACATAAAGGCGGTGTAGTTGCACCACATGGCGGTGTAGATAGCCCAGTTACGGCCAGTTTCACGCACCAAGGTCCCCATGGCGGCCGCGCACGGCATGTAAAGCAGCACAAACACCAGATAAGCCAGCGCACCGGCTGCACCATCAAAGTGAGCCTGCATGTTGCTGTAGGTTGCTACATCCACCTCTTGCGACTCGGCTGCGGCAGCCTGATCTTCGGTATCACCGACTTCAATGCCGAGCGGGTCGCTTGCCTTGATATCAGCGAGGTTGGCCGGGATGGTGGCCAGCGCCTCTTTAAAGCTCTCCCACAGGCTGTACTCTTTCTCCTCTTCGTCTGCCGCGCCAGCATAAAGGCTGTTAAGCGTCCCCACTACCGCTTCCTTGGCGAAGATGCCTGTCACGATGCCGACCGTTGCTTGCCAGTTGTCATCGCGCACGCCGAGCGGATGCAGCACAGGCGTCACCGCTTTACTGGCGGTGGCCAGCAGGGATTGTTCACCACCGGCGTGGTCAAAGCGACCGTCGGTGCCAAGGTTGTTAAACACGCTCAGCACCGCGACCACCAGCACGATGGTGCGGCCGGCACCAAACATAAAGGTCTTGAGCTTTTGCCAGGTCTTCAGCAGCACGTTGTTAATCTGCGGCAGCTCGTAATCGGGCATCTCCATCAGCAGGCTTTCGCTCTTGCCGGGCAAAATGGTGCTGCGCAGCCACAGACCGGTCAGCACGGCGACCACGATCCCAAGCAAATACAGCGCGAACACCAGGTTCTGACCGCTATCGGGGAAGAAGGCCACCGCAAACAGGGCATACACCGGCAGACGGGCACCGCACGACATGAACGGAGCCATCGATGAGGTCATCAGGCGTTCACGCTCCGAGCCCAGAGTGCGCGCAGCCATCACCGCTGGCACCGAGCAACCAAAGCCCATCAGCATCGGCACAAACGCCTTGCCCGGCAGACCGAGTTTGCGCATCAGGGCATCGACCACGAAGGCAGCCCGCGCCAGATATCCGGAGCTTTCCAGCACCGCGAGGAACAGGTAAAGGCAGGCGATCACCGGGATAAAGGTCGCAACGGTCTGCAGACCGGCGCCAAAGCCATCGGCCAGGATTGCGCCGACCCAGTCTGGTGCCGCGACCAGCCCGAGCAGATGCTTGATTCCATCGACAAACAGGGCGCCGCCCATTACGTCGAAGAAGTCGATAAAGGCGCTCCCCACCTTGATGGAGAACATAAACATCAGGTACATCACCAGCAGGAAGAACGGCACGCCAAACCAGCGATTGAGCAGCACCCGATCGATGCGCTCGCTGCCGGCGGCGGAGAGCTTGCCACGCTGGTGGCGGTGATCGTGGGTCAGCTGATGGATAAAGCCGTAGCGCACATCGGCCAGCTGCAGGTCGATATCATGGCCGTGCTGCATCCGCTCAATCAGGGCGCTGATCTTGCCCAGCGTCTCCCCTTCAACCCCATCAAGCAGGCTGCGATCCCCTTCGAGCAGACGCAAGGCGCGGCCGCGGCGGGTGGCGTGATGCTCGCCAAGCAGATCTGACATCTCACCGATCACCGATTCGAGCTCGGGACCGTAATCAAGCGAGAGCGGCAACTGAGCACCGGCAATGCCAATCATCTTGTTTTTCAGTGCCAGCACCTGGCGGCGGTTACGGCTCGAGAGCGCAATCACCGGGCAGCCAAGGGCCGACGAGAGCGCATCAATATCAATCTCGATGCGGCGTTTTTCCAGAATGTCGATCTTGTTGAGCACCACCAGCACCGGCAGGCCAAGCTCGCGCAGTTGCAGCGTCAGATAGAGGGAGCGCTCGAGACTCGAGGCATCGATGACATTGAGAAACAGATCGGGTCGCTGGGCCTGAACATAACGGCTGGCGATCTGCTCGTCGATGGAATCATCCTGATTACCAAGACCGTAGATACCGGGCAGGTCCACCAGGGTCACTTCCGTCCCTTGGTGCTCGAAATAGCCTGATTTTTTCTCAACCGTCACACCGGACCAGTTCCCGACGTGCTGGCGGGCACCGGTCAGGGCATTAAACAGGGAGGTCTTACCGCTGTTGGGATTCCCTACGGTGACAATGTTCATCTTCATACCGGCTCTACCTCAATCAACTGGGCCAGGCCTTTTTGCATGGAAAGGCAGATCCCTTGACACTGGATCTGCATCGGATCGCCAAGGGGTGCCGTGCGCAAAAACAGCACTTCGCTATTTGGGAGCAAACCCATCACCATCAGTTTGCGCCGCACCTGATGGCTCAGGCGGTTCATATTGAGAATTCGGGCCCGTTGCCCCGGCGCAAGATCACACAATTCCACGACTGCCTCCCATGACGAAACGATAATGGTTCGCTTTAAGCCTTCCAATTATAGGTAGAACTCTCGGCGTATCGTTGAGTAAAATCAATTTCCAGTCAGTCATTCATCGAGTCCCGTCATAATATGTCCCAAGACAGTAACAGCCGCCTGGTCTACTCCACCGATGGCGGCCACGTCGCTCAAGACGCGGCGCCCACCAACGCCTCCCCCTTCCCCGACGACGGCATTGTGCGGCTGCGCCGTGAAACCAAGGGGCGCAAGGGCGCCGGGGTCATCACGGTGTTTGGCGTGCCCCCTTCGCAGCAGAAAGCCATCGCCACCTTGCTTAAGAAAAAGTGCGGCACCGGCGGCAGCCTCAAGGAGGGGGTCATCGAAATTCAAGGTGACAAACGGGACCTTATCAAGGCCGAGCTGGAGAAAGCCGGCTTTAGCGTCAAGCTGGTGGGCGGATAATCGCGGCTTGCCAGCCCCCCGCTTTTTTCCTAGAATGCCCGCTCCCATCAAGGGGGAGTAGTCGCATCGCCTGTTGCCATGCAGGGGATGATTCTGGTCAACACACTTGGTGCCAAATCACCATGGCCAGAATGCGGCGGGCAACCATTGCCCCGGCGTTGACAAGACCTTTGACGGGCAACGGCTTAAACCGGGGACGGAGAGCTGTTGCCAGTCATTGGACTATAACAACTCCGTCCCCTGTCGTTGCTACTTATGGAAGCTCTGCTCACCTCCACGCTCAGCGTGGCCATTGCCGAAATCGGCGATAAAACCCAACTGCTCGCTCTGCTATTGATCTGCCGGTTTCGTAAACCCTGGCCCATCGTGCTCGGTATCTTTGCCTCCACCGTGCTCAACCATGCCGGGGCCGCCTGGATTGGCGAGATGATAAGCCGCTGGCTGGACCCCAAGATCCTCACCTACTTAGTCGCCGCCGCCTTTATTGCCATGGCAATCTGGATCCTGGTGCCCGACAAGATGGATGACGAAGAGAGTCCACTCGAGCGCTTTGGCCCCTTTGTCGCCACCTTTGTCCTGTTCTTTATTGCCGAGATGGGCGACAAGACCCAGATCGCCACCGTGCTGCTGGCCGCCCGTTTTGATGCCTTCTTCCAGGTGATCATCGGCACCACGCTCGGCATGATGCTGGCCAACGTGCCGGTGGTACTGCTCGGCAAACTCGGCGCCGACAAGCTGCCGCTAAAATGGATCCGCATCGGCTGCGCCCTGCTGTTTATCACGCTTGGGGTCAGCACCCTGCTGCTTGCCTGATCCCGTCGCGCCCGGGAGGCGATTCATGGGATAATCGGTGAATCCAGAACCGGAGATCCCATGCTTCCACCCTCCCGCTCTTCCCTGCTTGGCTGGCTGCAATCGGGCCATCTGAGCCAGCATTCCTGGCCTGCGGCCTTACGCTTGATTGGCCTGCCCCCCACGGATACACAGTGGCAGCGCCTGCTCGAACGCCTGCTACTGACCCTGGGGCTGGTGTGCATCGCCTCGGGCCTGTTTTTTTTCATCGCCTTTAACTGGCAACTGCTCGGACGCCTGCCACGGCTGCTGCTGGTAGCCCTGCCGCTGGTGCTGGTCTGTCTGCTGCTGTGGCGCCGCGCCTTGACACCCGCTGCCGTGCAGGGACTCACCCTGTTTGCCGGTCTTAATCTCGGCGCACTGCTGGCCCTGATTGGCCAAACCTACCAAAGCGGCGCCGACCCCTGGCAACTGTTTGCCCTGTGGGCGCTATTACTGCTGCCTTGGGCTTGGCTTTCGCAAAGCACACCGCTCACCGCACTGGCCTGGCTGCTGGCTCAACTGGCGCTGGCGCGTTACTGGCATCTGGGATTACTCGAAGCGCTGTTCTCATTTTCCGCCGAAGGGATGGCCTGGCTGCTGGTGGCGGGCAACGCCCTGCTGTGGGGCGCATTGTCGCGCTTACCGTCCGCGCAGCGCCTGCTGCCGGCCTTTTTGCCCGCGCTCGCCTGTGGCCTTGGCGCCACCTTATTAGTGCTGCTCAATTTGTTTGAGACCACCTCCGCCTGGGGCTGGCTGGCGTGGGGGATCTGGCTGGTGGTGGCGTATCGCGCTTGGCATCAACGCTTTGTCACCGGTCTGGCACTGGCGGCGCTCTCAGTGATCTGCGTCAGTTTGGTGGGGGTCGGGAAATATATCGAAGCCGATGCCGGCGGCATGCTGCTGCTTGGTATTCAGGCCATCGTGCTCTCGGTCATCGCCGTGCGCTGGCTGGCCCAACAACGAGGTGATAGCCATGAGTGAGCTGTGGCAACGCCTGCTGGCAGCTGGTCTGGTCGAGGGCGATGAGCCAGCGCCTGACGAGCCCCACTGGAGCAGCCGCCTGCTGCTAGGCGTCAGTGGTTGGCTGGCCGCCCTGTTTATCCTGTTTTTCCTGTTTATGGGGCTTGGCAGCCAGGTTAATAACCCCGCTTCGGCGATAGTGCTAGGGGCGCTGCTGATTGCCGCTGCCCGCCTGTTACTGCTGGCGCGCCACTATCGGGTCTTGCTCGAGCAGTGTGCCTTGGCATTGGTGCTGGCCGGCGATGGCTGGCTACTCTATGGCATGCTCGATCACGCCGCCATCCACAGTGTCTGGCTGTGGGCCGGGCTCGGTGTGATTGCCCTGTTGATTGCGTTTATCTTTCCCCACTGGCTGCTGCGCCTGTTTCACAGCGCCGGCGCTGCCATGCTGTTTGCGTTTGCCCTTGCCTGCCTTGGGCTGCAACTGCTCGCCCTGCCGCTGGTGCTGCTGGCCTTGCTTGCACTGATCGTGAGCGAAGCACGCTTTATCCAGCGCAGCGCGTTGATAGAGAGCCTGCTGCTTGGTCTCGGGCTGGCAACGCTGGCACTCGGCCTGTTTGAATTGCGCCACGATGCGCTCTTTGATCTGCTCGGCTGGTTTGGCGCCTCACGTCTGCCAGCGCTGCTTGGCCCCTTGCTCACGCTGCCGCTGTGGGTGTTGGCGCTGCGCCAGCTTGTTATTCCCTGGCGGCCCGCCTTGCCACTGATGGTAGCCAGCGCGCTTATCCCCGGCGTGGGCGCCGGCTCACTGCTGCTGGTGATGGGCGCCTACAGCGGCCGCCGGTCATTATGGAGTTTGGGCCTGCTCTGCCTGCTTGGGTACGGCGCGGCGTATTACTACCAGCTGGAGCTCAGTTTGCTGCACAAATCCCTGCTCTTGCTCGGCTGCGGCGCACTGCTGCTGGGCGCCGGGTTATGGCTGCAAAAAAGGAGGGGCGCATGAGAGTCACCCGACCTCACGCCATTGCAATCTATGGCGCACTGCTGTTACTGCTGCTCAGTGCCGTGGTGTGGCATAAAGAGCGCACACTTAGAAATGGTGTGCGCATCTTGCTGCCATTGGCGCCGGTCGATCCGCGCGCCCTGCTTGGCGGCGATTATATGCGCCTTGATTACGCCCTCTCCCGCGAGCTGGCGGCACTGCCGGCTCGCCCTAGCGAGCTGGTGATCACGCTGGATAAAAAAGGTGTGGCCTCCTGGCAACGGCAGGGCAACCCGCGCAGTCTCAACGCGGGCCAATATCTGCTCACCTTGCAGGCGCCCCCTCACCCGCCGATTGCCCCGGATGCCTATTTTTTTGAAGAGGGTCAGGGCGAAGCGCTTGAGCAGGCGCGCTTTGGCGAGTTTCGCTTAAATGCAGCGGGCGAGCTGACCCTGCTGGGCCTGACGGATGAGAAAGGGCAGCCGCTTGGCACCCGGCGCCCCCGCTGGTGAGTTGAGTTTCGGCCATCTCTTGCCACACTAGATGGCAGTGTGCAAGACGCGTCCCAGCGGAGGTCGATATGAAACGATGGTTCCCCCTGCTGCTACTCGCCTGGTGTGCCGCCGCTCAGGCCGGGCTTGAGCAGCTGCGCTATCTCAGTGAGGAGTATCCCCCGTTTAACTACACCGGCAGTGACGGCAAACCGGCCGGGATTGCCGTTAATTTACTGCGCGAGGTGTGGCAACAGACCGGCACTGCGCCGCAACCCGTCAGCCTGCTCCCCTGGGCCAGCGCCTATTTTCAGCTGACCCAGCAGCGCGACGTGGTGCTCTTTTCCACCGCTCGCACCAAGGCGCGCGAGCCGCTGTTTAAATGGGCCTGCCCCATCGGTCAGGTCGAGATGGTGCTGCTCGGGCTCTCCTCGGCCGCCATCAAGCTCGATACCCTTGATGATGCGCGCCGCTACCGCATTGCCGCGGTGCAATCGGACGTTGGTGAACAACTGTTGCTAAGCCAAGGCTTTGACGAGCAGCAACTGCATCTGGTGTCGCTGCTGCCCGAAGCGTTGGAGTTATTGCAAACAGGCAAGGTCGATCTGATCTCAACCAATCGGGCCACCGTGTTTGCCTTGATCAGTGACAACAAGCTCCCCCTTGAGCACTTTACCAGCGTCTGGACCTTAAGCGCCGAGCCACTCTGCTTTGCCTTTAGCCCCGGCATTGATGACGCGCTGGTGGCCGAGTTTCAGGCCGCCCTCACCCGCATCAGTAGTGAGCGCAGCGAACCGCCCCTGCCACGCTAGCAGGGGTTTGTGCGCGCAAAAAAACAGCGATTGAATACGCTACCCCCGTTTACCTGTTGTGTTCTGCCGCGCTTTTGCCAAGACTCGGGAAGTGGCCCCATGACAAAAGGAGTTGTCCATGAAGCCCATCCTTCCCCTGCTACTGCTGCTATCAAGCACCCTCGCTCATGCGGCGCTGGCCGACCTTGAATACGTCAGCGAGGAGTATCCCCCTTACAACTACACCGAGCAGGGCCAAGTGCGTGGCCTCGCCGTTGATCTGCTTAAAGCGGTGTGGCAGCGCACCAACACGCCAGCCCAGCACATTCGGCTGATGCCGTGGGCGCGCGGTTACTACCTGCTAACCCAAAAACCCAACGTGGTGCTCTTCTCCACCGCCCGCACCCGGGCCCGCGAGGCCCAGTTCAAATGGGCCTGTCCAATCGGTTATTCGGAATACGGCCTGTGGGCGCTGCGCGCTAACGCCCCCACCATCAAGGCAGAGAGTGATCTCAATCGCTACACGGTGGCCGCGGTGCGCGCCGATGCCTCAGAGCAGCTGCTGCTTAATAAAGGCATGGACGATACCCGCATTCAGCCGGCCAACCGGCTGGCGCAAGCTTTCAAGATGTTGCGATCCAAGCGGGTAGATCTGATTGCCTCGGGCTCGCTGGCCGCCCGCGATGCTATGCGCGAGCTCAAACTCAACCCCGCTGATTACCAGCAGGTGTATGTGCTAAGCGCCGAGCAGCTCTGCTACGCCTTTAGCCCGGCAGTGCCCGATAGGGATGTAAAGGCATTTCAAGATGCCCTGACCCGCACCCTGGCCAGCCAGGAATATGAGACGCTGAGAAAGCGCTATCTGCCTTAAGTCAGCAGCCCGCTGCGACCTGGGTTGTGACCAAGCGCCGCGCCCACGCGGCGTTTGCTCATCTTGGTGCTATTTGAGCAATGCCTCTGGCTTTATGCAGGGGCCGCGCTTGTTATCTCTCACGCCCACCGCTTTTGTTTTCTTAAACGCCCAACAAAATGTGATATATCGCAAGCAATCGGCTTTTATCTGCCTTTTCAAGGTGTTGCCATCTGGCCCTTGAAATGAAGTTTCATTTACTATGCCAATTGAAACCTGCCCATGGCGGTGCATTCCCGATGATGACAAAGCCGGCGCAGGTGGTAGCGACAGCCAAGGGCGGTAGCGTGGTAAATGCCACCGACCCAAACACACCGCACATTTTACGTAGGGTGCAATAAGCGCAGCGCATTGCACCGCGCTAACCCCCAGCCTTTTCGCAGCACAGAGCGGAAGGGTTGTTATCTCAGAGCCAACCCTTAGCCCATCCCATTGCAAGATCAGATTGTCGCATCTATGCAACAGACTTCATCAAGATGGTTACATAGGTGAAAAAATCATGGCGGGTACAGCATCAAGCGGCAGATATGCCTATCGGGAAATGGTTGTATATCGAAAGCCCGATAATTAATTCCCCGTAGTTATAATTTCCATTGAATCCAGATTACATATTACTAATAAAGCGCACTTTATAACTTGATTGATCTATAACGGTTATTCTCAAATGAAAAAAACAGGAAATCATAAAAATAAAACCAAAAAAAACAAATCAATTATATGTCGGAGTATTAAAGCTCCATGCCCACTATGTAATGACATATTATCTGGTGACCTGATGTTTTTGATAAAGCACTTCAAAAACATCCATGCGCGAATGCCAACCCTAGGAGAGGCTAATAGATTTAGAGCTTTTACAAAAAAAGATTCCAGGAAAAGTAATTACACAATATCATTCTTTAAAGACCGTCGGGAAATTAGTGGTGGTCTACCTAGCTTAGGAAAGAAAAAATAATAAAAGCTTTAAACTCATCTAGTGTTTTTACGAGCAATAACAACAAGCTATCGGTCCGGCCTTAAAGAAATCAGATTTATTTGTGGGTTAGACTTAGGTAACTAACTCATTACTTTAAATAGTCATTGATTATAAGTGATAGTAAATTTCATCATCCAAACTCTCTTTTAAATACATATAAGGAATAGAAAGGCATGAGTGGAGGACAAACCAAGAACGCTGCCTTAACAACAGCTTTAGCCTTTCATTACCAAGTACTGATTGGTTTAGATAAATGTTTTTCACTTGAAGACGGTCAGTCTATTTGGTTCGAAAAAGATGGGGATGTTAGTCTAATTTCATCGGATGCTTTAGCATCTACTCAAACCGAAGTAAAAGACTATAGTTCAGCACTCACTGACCACCATGAAAATCTGTGGAAAACGCTTAAGAACTGGTTAGCTCCAGAGTTTAACCATACACAATACGGTATTTTAATATTGCACACCACCCAAAAGTTTGGCCCAACAACTCGGCTAAATGACTGGAATACGAAAAACACAGAGCAACGTTTGGCTATTCTAAAAGCTATATTTGCAGAGCGAACAGAAGAACAACTTAATGCTGACAAGCCATCCGAAGCAATTAAACTACAAAAAATCGTGATGGCTTCTGACGAATTGTTGCTTAAGAGTGTCCTTGGAAAAGTCACCTTATTTACACAAGCGGATAACGCAGAAAATCTAGAAAAGCGTATCTTATCAAAACCCGTTGGCATTCCGAGGAATAATCTAAGTAGTTACCTTCATGGTTTAGTTGGTTTTGTATATGCGCAAGCAACACAGCAATCATGGCGTATTAAGCACAGTGAATTTTCAGCTAAATGTGAAGAGTTAACATCTCTTCTATGCAAAAAAAAGTTCACCTTTCCAACTTTTTTAGGTTATGAAGCATCTGATCTTGAAGTTGAACTTCATCAAGACAGACCTTTTGTTCAAAAAATATCTGAAATTGAACACCATCAGATGATTCCTGATGCGGTAGGCAACTGGCTTGAGTTGCAAAACTCTCTGCTTGAACAGCTAGATGAATATCCCTTGTATAGGGATAAAACGGTTAAGTATCAAAATCAACTCGTAAAACTGTATAAACTTGCACATTCAAGCGCACAACTTGAAGCAACCGATACAATTAAAAGCTCAAAGCTACTATACAACAGGATCATAAGTGAGCAGCCACTAAGCATGGAAAATGACATACCTCCAATAGAATACAAGAATGGTCTAATCCACGATGCAATGGATGATGAAGAACGCGATTTGAAATGGAAGGTTGAACCATGAGTAGCATTGTCGATGCCCTATATGAACTAAAGTACAACCCGTTTGTATATGGTCCTTATCTAGCATCATTTTATTCTGCCTTAGATGAGTCTGAGAGCAATATTTTACTTGCTCCGTTAGTTATCCCACTATGCAGCCATCCTATTTTCGGCAAAAAAATATATAACTCAAAAAAGAATAGTACTATTTGGTCGGTTTTTGATAATCGAACCAAACTCTATGACCTGCAGGAACGAATTGATGGCTTTCAAGACTTAACTGAAGAATGCCTACAGTATTGTTTAGTCAACGACTGGTTGTCGGTAAATGAACCAACTTTGTCTCTTCGGAAGGGAGATGATTCTGATGCATCTTATACAAATCAAAGAATTGCAGAGAAGTTAGGGAAATTATTAAGCGACCATACAGTTGTTGAAATTTATGCTTTTCTAGGAGTGAAACCAAGATGAAAACGCTCATTTATGAAATTGGCGTAATTGACAAACAAGGTAACAAGCATCCAGTTAATTTTAAACCTGGCCTTAATATCGTTACAGGCAAATCATCAACAGGCAAAAGCGCCTTAATTGAAATCTTTGATTATTGCTTTGGGAGTAAGGAAAACACGATTCCAAAAGGCATTATCACGATGAATGCGGCTATTTATTATGTAGCGCTTGCAGTTAACGATCAAGATATTATTATTGCTCGTGATCCGGACATGACATCGAAAGCCTTTTTCCGTCGAGTCGAAAAATACAACCCAGACGATATTTGTCGAGATTATTTTAATAAAAACTATTTCCGCCCATTAAGCGAGTTTAAGAAGCATCTAAGAGACTTTTTTTTAGATATAGATGATGTAGATGAATCATTGGCCGTCAGAGCTCTTAGACGTCATAACGCCAAAGCCGCAACCCCATCTATACGCAGCTTTTCGTCATTCATGCTTCAACATCAAAATTTGATTGCCAATAAACACGCGCTTTTTTATCGTTTTGATGAAAAATCAAAACGTGACCAAGCTATTGAGCATATTAAAATTTTCTTAGGGCTGGTTGATCAACAGTTTTTTCATCTATCACAAGAAAAAGAGCGATTAACCGCAGATGTAAAACGCTTAGAACGCCAGAAGGACACAAATAAACGCACCTCCGAACAGTATAAGAAAAATATTGAACCTGTGTTAAGACAGCTGTATTCATATATGGGGTTTGAGAATGACCCCATAACATTAGAGAAAATACTTCAGCATCCACAAGATGCCAAAGAAAAACTTGATCTAATTATTATCCCAGAGAAGATAAACCATACCTCCAATGCGACAACCAAGCATTATAATAACCTAAAATTGATGCGCAATCACAAAACGGCAGAACTAAGAAGGTTATATCGACAAGCTGCGTCAATCAACAAGCACATTCAAGAAGAAGAACGTTTTGTTGATAAAATAAAACAATTCAGTTCACCTGAGCATATTCATATTTCTTCTTCTATATGCCCTTTTTGCCATACAGAAAAAGACACTCTACGACAAAGTGCAGAAAAGCTCCAGCAAGCAATTACTAAGGTATCAGGTAATCTCGCTCAAGCTCACCCAATGAAAGCAAAATTCGAATCATCTTTGATTGAAGTAAAGCGTGACATTGAGCTTGTTAGTTTTGAGCTGAGAAAGGCAAACCAACAAATAACTGAAGTAGAAAGGACAGAAAAACAGCTTGCAGAACAAAAAAGTCTATATGAAAGCATACTAATACAGAAGGCTAAGTTATTTATGCTTCTCGACACTCTGAACATGGCTGATGATGCAGAACTTGAAAAGCAAATAACAGGAATCAACAAACAACTAAGAGAAATCAACAGATCCCTTATAAAATATGATATACAAAAAGGGTTGGATAATGCATCTGCCACTGTTAATAAATATATGGCAGAAATTGGTCAGCATTTTGAATTTGAGGCTAGCTACAAGCCGATCAACCTTCACTTTTCATTCGAAAGTTTCGACCTATACCATTTGACACCCAATGGAGAGAGGATATATTTAAGATCTATGGGTAGTGGCGCAAACTGGCTATATTGTCATGTAACTCTATTTTTAGCAATGCACAAATACTTTGCAACATTAATGGAAAAATGTTCCATTCCTTCAATATTATTTCTTGATCAACCAACACAGGTATACTTCCCGAATTTCAACCGCGATATCTCAAATTCATTTGATGAGCAAAAAAATAAAGAAAAAGAACAGAGAACTGCAAATGACAGACCAGTAGATGAAGATATAAAGGCTGTAGAAAACTTATTTACCCAACTTTCATCCTTCTGTGAAGAACTGCTTTCGAGCAATGGTTTTAGTCCACAAATAATTGTGACAGACCATGCTGATAATTTAACATTATCTAATGGAGTATCATTTGAATCATTAGTAAATGGCAACAGATGGAGAACTCGCGGCTTGATTCATCCTGTTCAAGAATAATTTTATGTAGATAAAAATAGCCTTGGACAGATATAGGCACCGAATTTAATTTATACAATCTTTGCTTCCAGAAAAAACCGCAGCCTTGAGCTGCGGTTTTTATTTCTATTCCCCAGACAATTTTTCACTCAAGCCAAAAAACCTATTTCCCCAACCCCTTACACTGCTCTCCCCCTGCGGCGGGATAGGCGGTGAGCGTCTCATAGAGGGCGGCGCGCAGGCTACCGGATTGGCAGAAATCGGAGCTGCCGCCAGCGTCGATATCGGTGATGCGGGCGCCTTGCGGCCCGTCTTGTACCAGATAGGTGCTGACAAAACGGTAGGTGCCGCTGGGGGCGTCGAGCGGGGTGCCCGGCTCGCCAAAGGTGAAGCGCACCTTGACCTCGCTGCGATCCCGGCTGCCGGCGATGGCGCGCGAGGAGAGGATCTCCGAGCCCAGCAGATTATCCCAGGCGTTGGGCAGGAAGGGGTTGCCCTCGACAAAGGGGGGCTTCTCGTCGGGGGCCTCGCGAGTGGCTATTTCGCGCGCCTTTGAGGCGGCATTGAGCAGGCAGAGCAGCTCGGGGGAGACGATAGTGGGCAGCGCGCCGCCAAGATCGCTCTGATAGAGGCCGCCCGGTTTGACTTGGCGCTCCCAGTCGAGAAACTGCGCCACCTTGGCCTTGGCGCGGGCACTGGCGGCCGGATCGAGTTTGCCGCTGGTGGTGGTGCCCGCATGGGCCGGGGCGATCAGGGCCGCCGCAGAGAGGGCCAGTGCCAGCACGGGCCAGCTGGATATCTTTATGGTGCCATCTTCCTTATGTTCGCTTGCATGGGCCGCGCCTTGAACAACGCACCGGGCCCTGAAAAAAAGAGCGCAGCCCAAGGGCTGCGCTCAATCTAAGGTTATTTACCCGCAGGTATTACGCCCGGCGCCAACTGGTCTTCCCGGCGCTATCTTCCAGCACAATGCCCATCTCGGTCAGGCGATTGCGGGCGGCGTCGGCGGCGGCCCAGTTTTTATCGGCTCGGGCCTGGTTACGCTCGGCAATCAGGCGCTCAATCTCGGCCACTTCGTCGCTGGCTTCGTCACCTTTAAGGAAGGCATCCGGGTCTTGCTGCAGGATGCCGAGCACGCCACCGAGTTCGCGCAGGCGCGCACCGAGTGCGGCGGCGGCAGCGTCGTCCTGCCCCTTGAGGCGGTTTACGTCGCGCACCAGATCAAAGAGCACCGAGTAGGCTTCCGGGGTGTTGAAGTCATCGTCCATGGCCGCCTTAAAGCGGGCCACGGCGTCATCGCCACCGGCAGCGGGCGCAACCGGCAGACCACGCAGGGCGGTATACATCCGCTCGAGAGCAGCGCGCGATTGCTTCAAGTTCTCTTCCGAGTAGTTGAGCTGGCTGCGATAGTGGCCCGACATCAGGAAGTAGCGCACGGTCTCGGCGTCGTAGTGCGCCAACACGTCACGGATGGTGAAGAAGTTGCCAAGGGACTTGGACATCTTCTCGCGATCGACCATCACCATGCCGCTGTGCATCCAGGTGTTGACGTAATCCCCTTCGTGGGCGCAGCAGGACTGGGCAATTTCGTTTTCGTGGTGCGGGAATTGCAGATCAGAGCCGCCGCCGTGAATATCAAAATGGTTGCCCAGATGCTTGGAGTTCATGGCCGAGCACTCAATGTGCCAGCCGGGGCGACCCGGACCCCAAGGGCTTTCCCAGGTCGGCTCGCCGGGTTTAGACATCTTCCACAGCACAAAATCGAGCGGGTTGCGCTTGGCATCGACCACATCGACGCGGGCGCCGGCTTGCAGCTGCTCGAGATCCTGACCGGAGAGGCGGCCATATTCGGCAAACGAGTCAACGATAAACATGACGTCGCCGTTATCGGCTACGTAGGCGTGGCCACGGTCGAGCAGCAGTTGGACCATGGCGATGATCTCGCCAATATGGCCGGTGGCGCGCGGCTCGATATCCGGGCGCAGCATGGCCAGGGCGTCAAAGTCGGCGTGCATGTCGCCAATCAGACGCTCGGTCAGCTCATCGCAGGTCACGTTAGTCTCTGCGGCGCGCTTGATGATCTTGTCATCCACGTCGGTGATGTTGCGCACATAGGTGAGCGCATAGCCGCTGTAACGCAAGTAACGGGCCACCACGTCAAAGGCGACGAAGGTGCGGCCGTGGCCGATGTGACAGTGATCATAGATGGTGACGCCACACACATACATGCCCACCTTGCCGGGGTGGATGGGTTTGAATTCTTCTTTTTGACGAGTCAGTGTGTTGTAAATCTTCAGCATCGCGATCGCTGTCCTTCCAGTGAAATGGTCCGCCATTCTAACCCCATCGGGGGGATAAGACGAGCACTGGCCCGGGGCTGTGCGCCCCCAATCGCATAGCCTGTGAGCAAACAGCCGGCCCGGTGTTGCCCTTTGCTTTGTGCGCGCTCCCTCTTGGGCTAGAATTGCGCCACGTAATGTCATCACCACTTAAATGAAAAAAGGACGCCGCAATGGTCACTTTGCACACCAATTTCGGGGACATCACCCTGACCCTGTTCGCCGACAAGGCGCCGGACACTGTCGCCAACTTCCTGCAATACTGCCGTGACGGCCACTATGACGGCACCGTGTTCCACCGGGTGATCGACGGTTTCATGATCCAGGGCGGCGGCTACAAACCCGGCTTTGAAGAAAAAGAGACCCGCGATCCGGTCAAGAACGAAGCCGGTAACGGTCTGTCGAACAAGGTAGGCACCATCGCCATGGCCCGCACCATGGATCCGCACTCGGCCACCGCCCAGTTCTTTATCAACGTTAACCACAACGATTTCCTCGACTTCAAATCTGCCACCAGCCAGGGCTACGGCTACTGCGTGTTTGGTGAAGTGACCGAAGGCATGGACGTGGTCAACAAGATCAAGGGCGTCAAGACCGGTAACTACGGCCGTATCCATCAGGACGTGCCGCTCGAAGACGTGCTGATCACCAAGGTCACCGTTGCCTGAGCACGGTGCATGCCTTGACCACCGCGGCGTTTGCCGCGGTGTATCCCAAAGATGCCAATTGGCGGCGCATCGACTATCTGGCCGGCGGTAATGCGCGCCAGCGCTCGGCCTTTGCGGCATTGAGCGACTCCGGGCTGTGGTCCCGCCTGCAAGCCTGCGGCGATTGCGCTCTGGTGAGCACCGTTACCATTGGGCTCGATGTGGCCAGCAGCGATCTCGATATTCTCTGCCACGGTGACCCGGCTAGCTTTGCAGCCGCGCTAGATCCCTTCTTTATATACCAGTCTCACCGCCACCCAAGCGGCGCAACCGTGCTGCGCGGCGCCCTCGCCCACTGGCCGATTGAGCTGTTTATTACCCAAACGCCTCTTGAGCAATGCCACAGTTGGCGCCACCTTGCCATCATGGCGCGTCTGCTCACCCTGTTTGGCTGCCGTTTTAGCGAGCAAATCACCGCATTGCGACGCCAAGGGCTGAAAGGGGAAGCGGCGATGGCCCACACCCTGGCGCTTGACGGCGACCCTTATGCCGCCCTGCTCACCCTTGAGCACCGCACCGATGCGGATCTGCTCGCCCTCTGGACACCATGACGACGCTATTTATCAGTGATCTGCACCTGAGCGCCACGCGGCCCGATATGACCGCCTGCCTGCTCGATTTTTTGCGCATTGAAGCGCGTGGGGCCGATGCGCTCTATATCCTGGGCGATCTGTTTGAATTCTGGATTGGCGACGATGATCCCAGCGCCCTGCACGCCCTGATCGCCGCCGCCTTTTACGATTTGTCTCAAAGCGGCGTGCCCATCTATTTTGTGCACGGCAACCGCGATTTTCTGCTGGGCAAAGCGTATGCACAGCGCGCCGGTATGCAACTGCTGGGCGATCCGGTGGTGATCACCCTCTATGGCGAGCGGGCGCTGCTGATGCACGGGGATCTGCTCTGCACCCTCGATACCGGCTATCAGCGCTTTCGCCGCATCACCTCTTGGCGCTGGCTGCGCTGGCTGTTTTTGCACCTGCCACTGACCCGCCGCCAGGCCATTGCGGCCAAGATGCGCGCCAACAGCCAGCAAGAAAACAGCTATAAAGCCCAGTCAATCATGGACGTGACCGACGAGGCGGTGCGCGCAGTGATGCGCGAGCATGACTGCGCCTTGCTGATCCACGGTCACACCCACCGGCCCGCTATCCACCGCGTTGAGATAGACGGTCAGCCAGCCCGGCGCATTGTGCTCGGCGACTGGTTCGAGCAAGGCTCGGTGCTGGTGTGCACCCCACAGGGACAAGTGCTTGAGCAGCGCCCACTTCCGGGCGCAGACACTGTAACGGCCTAGCCGACTTGCCTTTCGTCATATCCCTGCCATTGGCGCGGATAATCTGCTACACTCCGCGCCCACTCAATACCCTGACGCCGCCTGTCTCTGACCGGCGGCGCGTTTATCACCTACCGGGAGCCGACCTGATGACGATCGACAAGACCCTGCTGGCACGCGCTAATGGCCACTGCGAACTCTGCTCAAGCGAAGAGGGGCTGACCGAACACGCCGTTGCCCACTCCAGCGCCAGCGATATCGACCACAGTGCCCTGCTGTGCGCCACCTGCCATGGCGAAATGGGTCAGCCGACCAACATCAACCACTGGCGTTGCCTGGGTGACAGCATGTGGAGCACGGTTCCGGCCGTTCAAGTGTTGGCCTGGCGCCAACTGACCGCCCTGGCCGCCCAAGGGGAAAGCTGGGCGCAGGACAACCTCGACATGCTCTATCTCGATGACGAGACCCGCGCCTGGGCCGAAGCGGGCGTCGCCGAGAGCGACGATGACAGCGCGCCGACCGTCGATTCCAACGGCACCCGCCTGCAAGAGGGTGACTCGGTGACCCTGATTAAAGATCTCGAGGTCAAAGGCGCCGGTTTCACCGCCAAGCGCGGCACCCTGGTCAAGAACATCCGCCTGACCAACAACCCGCTGCATATTGAAGGCAAGGTTAACGGTATCCAGATCGTGCTGGTTGCCGCCTATATGAAAAAAGCCTAAGCGCGTTATTCCCTTATTAAAGGCAGCCGATTGGCTGCTTTTTTTTGCCCTGTTGGCAGCTACGCTCGCTGTTTATTCCATCACGGCGCTCAGCCAGCACCAATACCGCGGAAATATCCCGCACGCGAGCGTAAATACCGCAACTTTCCGTCCTGTTTATCGCTCAATGTCGGCGCTAAAACGGCGAAAACGGCCATCCATAATCTCCCGAATCCTTAGGGGCTCGCCCGCTCTCAACATTTCCTGCACCGCAAATGCGGCTCAATCTCCCGTAATGATGGTTTTAATTAGCCACATTTCCTGGCGCCAAGGCTCCCAGATGCCGGCTAAACACCCCCCATACCCCTTCCCAAAGGCAGCGTTGATGGGCCTACCACAGCCAAATGACACCTTTCAACCGCTTTGACCCTGGTGGCGGCCATGCCACCTATCCACACGGACCGCTGCGACAACTCCCGGCAAAGCCGCGCCATTACTGACTTTTAATAATTTTTAATAACTATTTATAACACCGATGACTAAAGCCCCGGTGATAGTGTGACAGCCATCACATCGCCACAGGGCGGTGTGGTTAGCAGACCCTTGATCCTTACCCGTGATCAATTCGAGGAGCTGGTCTGATTCCGAATCACTTACAGGTCGACATCGATATATGAAATATTCTGTTGTTGCTGCATCTATTCTTGTTGTTCTTTCAGGAACAGCCTCATCCGCCTTTGCTCATGATGTGCATTCCAAAGAAGCCCGTGACGGTAAAAAAGCATTTGGTGGCTATGCCAACTATTCACATGCTGTCGAGTCTCTTGGCGAAAAACGAGCGAACAGCCTTGCTCGAAATGAGTTAGCGCACCGGTTTGGAGAAGGCAATGGCAGAAGCTTTGAAGACCATAGTTCCGAGTTGGACTCTCTTGCTAATGCAATGGCTCAACACGATCCTGAACTGATCAACCAGACACTTAGTAATATTGATCATAATGGAGGCTTGCATGATGCCAAGAGCATTGCTCAGGCGAAAGCTGCACGTAAACAAGCAGCAATTGACCAAGAGAATGCTCTAGCAAAAGCTAAACGTGTGGCACATAGCGAAGAAATAGCAGCAATTCTGGCGGGTAAATCAACAGTCACCGCCTCTGACGCAAGCGCGGAAATCGTAGCTGAGAACGCTCAGGCTATCATCGACCCGCTTCGATCCATACCTGAATTACCATCACAAACTGCACCAACACAAGAGGTTCGTGACGCAGTAGGTAAATTATCCGTAGACGATGCGTTAACTGCAGCAAAAGGCTATAGTCCGATGCAGCTGGCACAAGCTCGCTCTTATTACACTGACCTGGGTCGCCCCGACATCGCCGCAGCCTTGGCCGTCAACGCCTTGCCAGAGCTGCCCTCGCAAACTGGTCCCACTCAAGAACTGATTGATGAGGCCAAGCATCTGTCTGTTGCTGACGCACTGCTTCAAGCCAAAGACTTTAGTCCGATGCAGCTGGCACAAGCTCGCTCTTATTACACTGACTTGGGTCGCCCCGACATCGCGGCAGCCTTGGCCGTCAACGCCTTACCAGAGCTGCCCTCGCAAACTGGTCCCACTCAAGAACTGATTGATGAGGCCAAGCATCTGTCTGTTGCTGACGCACTGCTTCAAGCCAAAGACTTTAGTCCGATGCAGCTGGCACAAGCTCGCTCTTATTACACTGACTTGGGTCGCCCCGACATCGCGGCAGCCTTGGCCGTCAACGCCTTACCAGAGCTGCCCTCGCAAACTGGTCCCACTCAAGAACTGATTGATGAGGCCAAGCATCTGTCTGTTGCTGACGCACTGCTTCAAGCCAAAGACTTTAGTCCGATGCAACTGGCACAAGCTCGCTCTTATTACACTGACTTGGGTCGCCCCGACATCGCGGCAGCCTTGGCCGTCAACGCCTTACCAGAGCTGCCCTCGCAAACTGGTCCCACTCAAGAACTGATTGATGAGGCCAAGCATCTGTCTGTTGCTGACGCACTGCTTCAAGCCAAAGACTTTAGTCCGATGCAACTGGCACAAGCTCGCGCTTATTACACTGATGTTGGTCGTCTTGATATCGTTGCTGCACTTGATAAGTTAAACCAAACCCCTAACCCGGTGCCCGCTGGTATCACCGGTCAGGAACCCCCCAAAACAACGAGTCAAGTGGGACCGACGGTGACAATCAGCTACGGTCGCATCAATCAACATCACGAGCACACTAACAACCATGGTCACAGTGCTCAAACGCACTACACTGATGCGGCTTATCATGTTGGCCCCCACTTGGCACATCACAGTATTGTGTGCGTTCCAGGCTCTGACTGCGCAGTAAAGGGTTAAACAGCACGACCCTAGCAGGGGCGGAATTTCCGCCCCTTTTTTATTTCCAATCCCCCGCCCCTCTCGTAAATACCGCTTAGCCGCGCATCCACGCAGAAAACCCAACGCATGACCAACCCCCACACTTTGCAGGGTTCATATTCAAAGCGAAATGATATAGATTCTCATTACATTACAGTAATGAGAGATTTACATGGCCTCGCGTTTCTGGAAGCGGCAGACCCGACTTGGCAATCGCCGGTTTGCTCTGGGGGATCATGCCGGTGCCCTCACCTGTTATCAGCAGGCGCTCTGGTCTGCCGAGCAGCAGGTTATGATCTGGCCCGAGCCCGATGAAGCAGTGGCGGCGCTGGTGGTGACCTATCACAACCTGGCCGATCTGCTGCTCTGTTTGTCCCTTCCTGAGCGCGCGGCCGAGCATTTGTGCAGCGCCCAGCAGCGCTTGCTGACCCTGCTTGGCGACCCACAGCAGCCGTCACGCTTAAAAGAGGCTGCGCTCAGTCATCTCTCCTGCTGCCGCGTTGAGTTGCTGCGTTTTTTAAAGGAACAAGGGCCGAACCCTGCCGTCGAGCAGGCGCTCTGCCAGGGCTGCCCGTTCCACCCCACCCTGCATTAACCTATTGTGTTACAAGGAGTTCATCATGCCCCATACCCTGCCCGCGCTTGCCTATGCCTATGATGCGCTGGAGCCGCATATCGATGCGCAGACCATGGAAATTCACCATAGCCGCCATCATCAGACCTATATCAATAACTTAAACACCGCGCTGCAGGCCCATCCCGAACTGGCTGATGAGCCGGTTGAGGCGCTGCTTGCACGTATCGACAGCCTGCCGAGCGCGCTGCAGGTGGCGGTGCGCAATCAGGGCGGTGGCCATGCCAACCACTCCTTGTTCTGGCTGGTAATGAGTCCAACCCCGCAAACTGCGCCGGATGCGGATCTCGCTGCGGCGATCGAGAGCGATCTGGGCGGTATGGAAGCATTTCGCCAAGCCTTTACCCAGGCTGCGTTAAGCCGCTTTGGCTCAGGCTGGGCCTGGCTGTCGGTGACTCGGGAAAAGCGTCTGGTGGTCGAAAGCTCGGCCAATCAGGATAGTCCGCTGATGCACGGTCACACACCGATCCTCGGGCTGGATGTGTGGGAGCACGCCTATTACCTGCGCTATCAGAACAAGCGCCCGGACTATATCGCGGCCTTCTTTAACGTGATTGACTGGGCCGAAGTGGGCCGCCGCTGGCACGCTGCGCGGGCTTAATTGGCGGCGGGAACATGCCGTGATGCCATGAGTGGTCAAGGCGTGACCAAGCGCTGCGCCCTGCCATTGGCAGGGGATGCGGGCCTCGGGTAAGCTGGGTTTATATTTAGTGTGGAGAGACCTTATGCGATCCCTTGTTTATGCCTTGCTGCTCTGCGGCCTGCTCAGTGCGTGCAACACGGTGCGCGGAATAGGTGAGGATATCCAGCAAGCCGGCTCGGCCATTTCGCGCGCGACCCGCTAGGATAGTTATCTTAAAAAGCACAAGGGCCGGTTGATTCCGGCCCTTTGTTTTGCAGGTTACACGCTCTTCTCGCCATTACTGGCAATCAGTTGCTGATACCAATAAAAGCTCGCCTTGGGAATACGGCGCAGGCTGCCAGCATCGGTTTCATCACGGTCTACATAGACAAAGCCATAGCGCTTTTGATAGCCATTGAGCCAGCTCAGAATATCGGTAAACGACCAGGCGCAGTAACCGAGCAGTTGCACCCCATCTTGCAGCGCCTCCTGACAGGCGCCGATGTGAGTGCGCAGATAATCGATGCGATAGCTGTCGTTGATGCGATCGTCAGATCCCAGGGTATCAAACTCCCCTAACCCGTTTTCGGTGATCAGAAGCGGCAGATCGTAGCGCGACGCAAGACGGCGCAAGGCAATGCGAAGACCGGTCGGATCGATATACCAATCCCAGTTCGAGGTCTCGATATGGGGATTTTTCTCGGTGCGATAGAGCCCGGGTACGCCACTCGACGGGGTGGTCCCCTTTTGCCCCGTGGTATTGATGCGTGCCATGGTCTGGCCATCGAGCGGATTGCTGGTAAAGGTGAGACTCTGGTAGTAGTTCACCCCGATAAAGTCCGGTTTGCCCTCGGCCAGCAGTGCCAGATCGCCGGGCAAAATCGCAGGCGCTTCGCCGGTTTGTTCAAGCCAGGCGAGCGCCGCACGCGGATAACGCCCCAGACAATACGCATCGAGCCACCACCAGTTGGTAAACTCCTCAGCGTTTTCAAAGGCCAGCATATCCAAAGACTTACCCGATGCCGGATAGGCCGGGGAATAGGCAAAGCTTGGGCCAATCAAGCCATTCGGAACATAGTGGCGAAACGCCTTGATGACGGTGGCATTGGCCAGAAACGCGATATGGTTGGCGGCAAAGAAGCGGCGGCGATCCTGCACGGCCGGCGGATGGGTGCCGAGTTGATAGGCGTTGGTCAGGTTGTAGTTTTGCTCGTTTAGCGATACCCAGTAACGCACCTTGCCGGCAAACCGCTGGAACAGCGTGACACAATAGTGCTCAAAATCGGCAATAATGCGCCGATCTTCCCAGCCGCCGTACTCCTCTTGCAGCGCCTGTGGCAAATCCCAGTGATAAAGGGTCAGCACCGGCTCAATGCCACGGGCCAGCAAGGCATCAATCAGGCGCTCATAAAATGCCAGCCCGGCCTCATTCACCTCACCGCGCCCGGTTGGAAATATCCGCGGCCAGCTGACCGAAAAGCGGTAGGCTTTTAACCCCATCTCGGCCATAAGAGCCACATCTTCGTCCATGCGGTGGTAGTGATCGACCGCCACATCGCCATTACTGCCCTTGAAGGTGGTGCCGGGCTGATGGGTAAAGATATCCCACACCGACGGCCCCTTGCCGTCTTCATTCCAGGCCCCTTCTACTTGATAGGCCGCCGAGGCGGCGCCCCACAGAAAATCACCGGGAAACGGCTTGAGTGATGGATGCTGCATAGCATGACTCCTTGACCATAAAACAGTGCGATGCCCTTGGCACCGAGTTGGCAGCAGCATGGCGCAGGCTTACAATTCCGTCCAATGACAAACATTGCCACGCTACATTCCCAGGAGGAATCATGGAGCTGCGCGATCTTAAGGCCTTTGTTCTTTTAGGTGAGCTGCTGCACTTTGGTCAGGCGGCGCAGCGCCAACACGTCACCCAATCGGCCCTGAGCAAGCAGATCCGCCGCTTAGAGCAGGCGTTGGGTGCACCACTGTTTGAACGCAGCGCCGGTGCAACCCGCTTGACCCCCCTTGGTGAGGCGCTCTATGGCGAGGCGTGTGAGATCGTCTCGCGCAGTGAGAGGCTCACACGTACCGCACGCGAGGTACTTGATGGCACGCGCGGTACCCTGCGCATTGGCTTTGGCGTTGCCAGCGAGCAGCTGGTGCCGGCGGCAGTGACGGCCTTTCACCAGCGTCATCCGGATGTGAAGGTAGAGCTCTATGATCTCTCCACCCACCACCAGATCACCTTGCTCGGTGAAGGCAAGCTGGATCTGGGGTTTTGCCGCCTGCCGGCGCCGCGCAACTGGTATGCCCAGCCGGTGCTGGCAGCCCACTTTGTATTGGCCCTGCCAGCTCACTATCCAGCCGATGCCACGCTGGAGTGGCTCTGCGAGCAGCCGCTGGCTCTGCTTCGACGCGACAAAGCGCCCTCTTTTTACGATCATCTGATGCGCTTTTTAGCCAGTCACTCCCTGCATGTCCGCACTGTGCTGCCAGTTAACAACTTTGCGGCCGGATTAGCTCAGGCCGCCGCCGGCATTGCCTGGACGCTGGTGCCCTCGGGCACCGTCATCAGCCATGCCCATCTGCAGATAAAGGCGCTGCAGTGTGAAGACGCCGATTGGCAAGTAGGCCTGATTGCGCCGCACGCTCCCACTACGGCCTTGCTGCGCGATTTTTGCGCCCAAGTCGCAGGCATGAGCCAGACGATGAGCGACTCGGCCCCATGAAAAAAGGGTCCGGTGACAGTCACCGGACCCAAAGGTCTCACAAGGAACAGGAGCTAAGTGTTTATCAGGAGGCGTTGGCCGGCTTGATGGTCAACACACCGGCGTCGTCACGGCTAAAGCTGAGCTCGGTGGAGCGCTTGAGCCACTCTTGACGCAGCGCCTTCTCCTGTGCGGCAAACGCCTTCTCTTTTTTCACCTCTACCTGATTACCCAGATAGTCGGCGAGCTTGTGGGCGTCGCTTCGCAGCGAATGGTTGCTGTCAAAGTGCACGCTCACCTTGCTCTTCGGATAGGGGTTACTACGGACGATGTAGTTGTAGCGAGCGTTATCCACCGCCACGTTACCCTGCAAGTCCAGCGCACCGGTGTTGAAGTTGTCGGTAAAGCCATCCATGTTGTTGGCGATCGCCTGCGAATTTTTGACCACATGGGCCACCGGCTGACCTTCACCACCGAGCTTAAAGCCGTTACCAATGGTGCCGGCCGGCGCTTTATGGCCAAACGGCAGACCGTTGCGATAGGCCACGCTGTTCACGATGGTCACCGGCTGGTTGGGGCCATCTTCAATCTTGTTAAACAGATCCCAGCCATCGTCGGCGTTGTTATAGGCCAGGCAGCCGTCAAACAGGTTACCGGCACCGACCCCCAGCTTGGCTGCAAAGCCGTCGGCGTTAATGCCGGAATCATCGCGGTTGTTGTACGAATCGCTGTTGAGCACCAGGTTGTGGGACGGCCACAGGCTCGGGCTGGTGTAAACGCCGTTGGCGGTGATCCAGATACCGGTGTCGGCGTTATTGCGGGCCACCAGACGCTCAAGGCGGTTGTGGCTGCCGGCAACACGCAGGAAGGCCGGGTTGTTACTCTTAAGCGAGCCATCGGGGTTTCCGTCGAACACCAGACCATCGAGCGTCCAGTAGCTGGCGTTAAGCACCGAGGTGGTCTTGGTAAAGACAGCCTTGTGGCGATTGACCGCCTGCAGGCGCTTGGGCTCGGCCGGCAGGCCGCTTTGCGCAGCCGTGAGTTCAAAGCCCTGATACTCGCCGTCAGCCAGCCAGATGGTGCCACCCGGTTGCAGTTGCGCCAGTGCGGTGGCCAAATCCACCGGAGACGCTTCGGTGCCATTATTGCCAGCCACCCCGGCCGGAGCCACATGGATGGCACGGGTATCGGCGACCGTGGCAGCTTGCTGGGTGATGGTATAGGTTTGCTCGACCGCCTTACCGGCACTCGGCCCTTCATTGGCGGTGAAGGTCACCTTCAGTGCGTTCTCACCGTTTTTCAGCGCCACCGGCAGTTGCAGGAACTCGCCGCCCTGGGCCGGATGACCCTTGCCATCCAACGAAACGACGCCGTCATAGTTGGGGCGCAGCTGCAGCAGATAAGATCCACCCACGTTGGTGGCGGCAGAGGCAAGCTCAAGGGCAGCGGCATCCTGCTTGGCCTTCAGGGCTGCGGCCTGCTTGCCATCCTTGATGGTGTCGCCCAAGGTCAGTTTGGCATTGTCAAAACGGGCCTTGGCGTTGCGGGAGGCAAAGAAACCGACAAAGGCGTTCTCATCCTGAGTGGTCAGAAAATCCGGGCGATCCGGGGTCTGCTGCTGGGCGTGCAGTTTCCCGGCTTGATCATACCAGGAGAGCAGGAAGCCATCGGCATTGCGCTCCAGTTTCAGGTGGAAGGTGGTTTTGCTGAAATCCACGCCTTTTTGATAAGGCTTGCGCTCAATGGCCACCCCCTTGTTACCCCAAGGCTGCGCCACGCCACCACGCTGCACCGAGACCAAGTTCACCAAATTATCGTTGGCCTTGTTGGTGGTCAGTGCGGCGTTAAGCAGCATGTTGGAGGCGTGCGGGAACTCCTCAAAACCGGTGGGCTGCGGCATCAAACGGCCATGACCCAGGCTGTCACGCACAAACAGGCCGGCGCCTTCTTGTGCGTTCGGGGTTTTACCATTTTCCGGGCCCAGTTGCAGGATGGTCATGTCCGCTTCCAGCACAAACGCCCGATCAGCCGGGATCTGGCTGTAATACACAGTCATACCATCGTGCGAGTTGGCAAGCTTGCCGCCGCGACTTTCAATCAGAAACGACGGGTAGAGCGGGCCACTGACACCCGGCTTGATGGCAGGGCCATCTTCTTTAAGCTGAACCTGATTCACACCGACCTTGGTCGGCAGAACGTTGGAAGAGAAATTAAGATCGGTCGACTGGCCGAAGGTGAGAGCTTGCCAACTGCCCTCGGCAGCCATCACGGCAGAGCAACCCAGAACAGAGGTCAATAGGGCCAGGGTTTTGATTTTCATCGTGCATTCCTTGTTCGATGTGTCGGAGGCGACACGATCAGTGCAAAGCTGATGGCGGGCCATATTTGATATCACGGCCCGACACGTTGAAATAACGGAGCATCCCTTACGATCTATTTTTTATCAATAAACCGCTTAAACGAATAAAGGCAGCCACTGCGTGGCAAGGGCTGCCTTATTGATGCTGGTTGGAATTAGAAGTTGTACTTCACACCAACGCGGTAGCGGGGAGCGAATTTATTTGTACCATTATGGTTAGGTGCATTTTCTACATCAGTGACTTGAACCCAACCAAGCTCAACAAACGGTTCCCATTCTTTGTTGATTCGATAGCCCAAAGACAGGTTATGTTCCCAAGTCCGGTCTTTTCCAGCAAAGCCGGTATAGCTATCATTTTTGTTCTTCACACCAGTCTTGTAGTAAGAGTCATCCAGACTGTTGTAATCCAATTCATACCCCAAAGTAATTTCAGGAGTCAGCTTATAGCCCAGGTTGAATGTCCAGTTGTCACGATGCTTTTTATCGCTGGTAGAACTACTCTTATCAGCGGTTTCGTTGGTTACACGCCAGCGATAGCGCAGGCTAGCATTCAGGTCCTTGGTAATATTATAACTTGCACGGGTATAAATCTGATAATCACGGCCATCCAACTGGACACCAGGTTGGAACGACCACTGGTCATTCAATTTATACTGATAGTTCAGTGTAAAAACCGAACCGTCAGGTGTGACGTTATTGAAAAAATCCCAATAGCTTTCATTGCTTGCAGCATTTTTCCACTTAGCTTCAACACCAAAACCAACGCCATTAGCCAAACGATGGCTCACAGCCATACGATCTTTGTGCTGACCACTCTCCGGCACATATTCATGACGATAGTTAATAGTGGCAGCATGTGCAGTGGCAGCGGAACCCAGCAATCCCAACAAGGTCAGCGCAGCGATACGGCTTACTTTCATTTAAGTCACCCTTCGTGTTTGTTGTATCTATGAAGGGCATATTAAACACTCAGTGAATCAAAAAATAAGATCTCGCACACATAAAAATGAAACATCATCCCATTAAAACGAGAATGGTGATCTAAATCACCAAGCACGCAGTTTTCATAAAATTAAAGACATATCTAAATAATGATTAATCACAAACCAACTCACTTTACTGCATATTTTTTGCACAGTTTTGTTGTGCGCTGCAGTGATAAATGCGGGGGGAATGGATGGCTGACCATCATAAAAAGTGACAGGGCCTTGCACGATGACGTCCGCGAACTGGCGCATATGTCTAATGGCCAGCGTTGCCAGTCGCTTGATATCAACGCGAGCGCAAGCATGACGGCAAGCCAGATTAGCGTAATAACCCGCACGGCAGCATCGACGACGAACCAGGTGGGGATTGCCTATAAACAAGCAGGGCGCATCCTGGATGCGCCCTGCCAATTAAACTCGCAACGAACTGTTATTTGGCGGCGAGGAAATCTTCGCGCTGCGGCGTAAAGGTATCGAGCAGCACGCCGGCGGCGCGGCAAACACAGCCGTGCACCACGTTCGGCTTTTTATAGAGGGTGTCACCAGCCTTGACCAGATGGGTCACGCCATCGATGGTGAAGTCAAACTCGCCAGAGAGCACATAGGTCAGCTGCTCATGGGGATGCTGGTGCAAAGGACCGACAGCATCGGTCTCAAAATGCACCTCAACCCCCATCATGGTGCCACCGTGGGCCAGGATCTTGCGCTTTACACCGTTACCGAGATCTTCCATCTCGATCTTGTCATTAAATACAAACATCTTGCTCTCCTGTTACAGGGCGGCCATGGCTTCGCGAGCCAGTTCGCGAATGGTGTCCCACTCGCCGGCATCAATCAGATCGCCCGGCACCATCCAGGTACCGCCGCACGCAAACACGGAGCCAAGGCCCAGGTATTGCTTGACGTTTTGCGGGCTCACGCCACCGGTTGGCATAAATTTGACCGGATAGACGGCACTCAGTGCCTTGAGCATGGCGACACCACCGGAGGGCTCAGCCGGGAAGAACTTCAGGGTGTTCAACCCCATCTCCATGGCTTGTTCGACCAGGCTCGGGTTGTTGACACCCGGCACAATCGGCATGCCACGCTGCTGGCAGTAACGCACTGTGGTCGGGTTAAAGCCAGGGCTGACCACGAAATCGACACCGGCCTCGATGGCTTCGTCGACTTGCGCGGTAGTCAGCACGGTACCGGCACCAATCACCATGTCGGGGAACTCGGCGCGCAGATTGCGAATAGCCTGGGCGGCCGCCGGTGTACGGAAGGTGATCTCGGCGCTCGGCATGCCGCCTTCAATCAGGGCGCGGCCCAGTGCCACGGCATCCTCGGCACGCTTGATGGCAATCACCGGGATGATTTTCAGCTCGGAGAGTCTTTCAACCAGAGTGGACATGTCATTCCTCATGCAACAGAAACAGGTGAAGTGGGCATCAGGGCGTTGGCAATGATGGCGCCACGATGCTGAATTACGGTACCCGCCAGCTGGTGGGCATAACGGGCAGACTGCTCGGGTGAGCCGCCAGCCAGGCGAATCGCCAGATAGCCGGCACTGAACGAGTCGCCAGCCGCCGTGGTATCGACGATCTGCTCAGCCTTGAGCGGCTCGGCGGCCACCAGCAGCGGCTCGGCGGCAGTGATCACCATGCAGGGCTCGCCACCACGCTTGATGACAATTTCGCTCACGCCCCATTCGCGGCTGCGCTCGATGCAGGCAAGCTCGCCATGCTCGCCCCACAGGGCCAGCTCGTCATCAAAGGTCAGGAAGGCGATATCGGTGCGGTTCATCACTTCACGATACCAGTGCCGGGCCGTCTCGAGGTCTTCCCACAGGCGCGGGCGGTAGTTGTTATCAAACACCACCTTGCCACCACGGGCGCGGCAGGTATCGAGCAGCGTCAGCAAACGCGCGCGATCAGCGGCCGGCAAAATCGCCAGGGTGATGCCGCTTAAATAGAGATAATCCATCGCGGCCAGGCGCTCACACACCGCATCGGTCTGCTCGCTTTGCAGCCAGTAGCGGGCGGCGGCATCGCTGCGCCAATAGTGGAAGGTGCGCTCACCACGGGAATCGGTCTTGATCCAGTAAAGGCCGGGCATCTTGTGGCCCAGACGCTGCACCAGATCGGTCTGCACCCCTTCTTCTTGCCAACGTGCCAGCATCTCGTCGCTAAACGGGTCGGTGCCCAGCGCCGTGACATAGTGAACGGCCAAAGACGGGTTGGCTCGGGTCAGGTAGACCGCAGTATTAAGAGTGTCACCGCCAAACTGACGCAAGATCCCCTGGCCTGCCTCGGCCAGCTCGATCATGCATTCGCCGATGACCGCGATTTGGGTCGTCATAGCATCTCCTTGAATCTCGCTATGACCTCATTCTATTCCTCGTAATCAGCAAATCAAAGAAAATGAAACGTCGTTTTTTTAAATTGTGAATCCAATCTCAAACGGCCGGCGACCACCAGCCTGACCGTCTGCCACAGCCTTCTCATCTCTCTTTCCCTCCTGACCCGTTACGCCAAGCGCTGACCAATGCCCTCCTCTTTTATGTGCCAACCCCCGTTCGCACGCTGTCAGTTCGCGCTAGGTTAGGCCAACACGTTTTCTAACAAGATAAACCGATGTTTCATTAAAATTTCGACGAACATCCCATTCTGATGAATTCATCATTTCTTTTTAATCATCGGTAGGGTGAAATTGGCACAGATTCGGAACGCTGTTTCTAAAAAATTGTCCGGGAGCTGTAGCAGCAAGTTGGACATGGACATGTTAACAAAGTTGGGTAAGTGCCTATGAACATTGATATTTTGGTCCTCGCGGGCTACTTCGTACTGATGGTTTTCATCAGTCTTGCCTTCAAGAAGATGGCAAGTAAATCAGCCAGTGACTACTTCCGTGGCGGTGGTCGCATGTTGTGGTGGATGGTCGGCGCGACCGCCTTCATGACCCAGTTCTCAGCCTGGACCTTTACCGGCGCCGCCGGCATGGCCTACAACAACGGTCTGGCCGTGACCTTCGTGTTCCTTGGCAACATCTGTGCTTACATCGCCTCCTACTTCTGGTTCAGCCATCGCTTCCGCCAGATGCGCGTCGATACCCCGACCGAAGCGGTGAACCGTCGCTTTGGTAAAGGTAACGAGCAGTTCTTTACCTGGGCAATCATCCCGCTGAGTGTGCTCAACGGCGGTGTCTGGCTCAACGGTCTGGCCATCTTTGTGGGCGCCGTGTTCGGTTACGACATGACCACCACTATCTGGGTCACCGGTATCTCGGTGCTGCTGATCTCCATGCTGAGCGGTGCCTGGGGCGTGGTCGCCAGTGACTTCGTGCAAACCCTGGTCGTCGCCGTTATCTCGGTCGCTTGCGCCATCGTGGCACTGGTCGCCGTTGGCGGTCCTGGCGAGATCATTGCTCGCTTCCCGAGCGATTTCGTGATGGGTCCGGACATGAACTACGGCGTACTGCTGGTGGGCTCCTTCTTGTTCTTCATCGTCAAGCAGATGCAGAGCATCAACAACATGCAGGACTCCTACCGTTTCCTCAACGCCAAGGACTCCAACAACGCCCGTAAAGCCGCCCTGCTGGCCATGACCCTGATGGTGTTCGGCACCATTATCTGGTTCATCCCGCCCTGGGCTTCCGCCATCCTCTATCCGGATGCACCGGCCTCCCACGCCGAACTCGGTGGCAAGGCCAGCGATGCGGTCTACCTGGTGTTCGCCGAGCGCGCCATGCCGGTTGGTACTATCGGTCTGCTTGTTGCCGGTCTGTTTGCTGCGACCATGTCCTCGATGGACTCTGCTCTGTGCCGTAACGCCGGGATCTTCGTGCGCAGCTTCTGGGCGCCGATTGTGTGCCGCAACAAGCCGATGAGCGAAAGCAAGACCCTGCGTGTGAGCCAGATTGTCACCCTGATCAACGGCATCCTGGTCATTCTGATCGCCCAGCTGTTCGCCCAGCTCAAGGGTCTGAGCCTGTTCGAGCTGATGATGCGCGTGGCCACCCTGCTGCAATCGCCGATCCTGGTACCGCTGTTCTTCGGTATGTTTATCCGCAAGACCCCGAAGTGGGCTGCCTGGGCCACCGTTGCCTTCGGTATGTTTGTCTCCTGGATGGTGATGAACGTGTTCACCGCTCAGTGGGCTGCCAGCCTGTTTGATGTAGTGCTGACCAAGCGTGAACTCTCTGAACTGACCACCACCATTACCGTGGCGGCTCACCTGGTGTTCACCGCAGGCTTCTTCGTGCTGACCTCCCTCTTCTATAAGGAAGAGAAGTTCACCGAAGAGGAGCTGGCCACCACTGCCAAGTTCTTCCACGACGTAGAAACCCCGGTGTATGCCGACGACGAGCAAGATCAGTTCGACCGCATGCAGCGCAGCAAGCTTGGTCACATCACCCTGCTGATGGGCGGTGGCCTGCTCTTGATGGTGCTGTTGCCCAACCCGCTGTGGGGACGACTGTTGTTCGCCGGCTGTGCTGCCGCCGTGCTCCTGGTGGGGTACCTGCTCAAACGCAGTGCCAATGCCCCACAACAACAAGAGACGCTGCGCCCGGCCATGGCCACCGCACGAAGCCACTAACAGACCACTAAATATCGCGCCTCCCTCGGGGGGCGCTTTTTGCTTTGCTGCACGCGACCACTCATAACAACAAAGGTCATCTCTATGCACACCCTTGATCTGACTGTGCTGTTTTTCTACCTGCTGTTTGTCATCACGGCCGGATGGTGCTTTCGCCGTTTCGCCAGCAACAGCAGCCAATTTATCAACGGTGGCGGCGCCATGCCCTGGTGGATGGCGGGCGCCACTGCCTTTATGACCCAATTCTCCGCCTGGACCTTCACCGGCGCGGCCAGCAAGGCGTTTCATGACGGCTTTCCGGTATTGATGATCTTCTGGGGCAACGCCCTGGGCTTTCTACTGGCCGGCCGCTTTGTGGCGGCGCGCTATCGCCGGTTACGGGTCGAAACGGCCATGGAAGTGATGGCGCTGCGCTACGGCAAACGCACCGAGCAGTGCTACACCTGGCTGCAATTTTTCACCTCCACCCTGACCGCCGCCGTGTGGCTCAGCGGTCTGGCTATGATCATCTCGGCCATGACCCGCCTGCCGCTGCTGCCGGTGCTGGTCGGTTGCGGCACCCTGATCACCCTGCTCTCGGCCAGTGGCGGCGCCTGGGCTATTAACGCCAGCAACGTGCTGCAACTGGTGCTGATCGTGGTGATCACCCTGGTCACCGGGATGGTCGCCCTGCATCAGGCTGGCGGCGTGTTGCCGATCATTGAGCACTTCCCCGGTAATTTCTGGCTCGGGCAGGAGACGCGCTGGAGCTCGCTGGTGATTGGCTGGATTGGCATCGTGCTGATACAACAAGTGCTCTCGACCAACAATGCGATTAACTGCTACCGCTTTTTGACCGTGCGCACCCCGCGTGAAGCGCAAAAGGCGGCTTGGCTTGCAGGCATCCTGTTTATCATCGGCCCAGCACTTTGGTTCGTCCCGCCCTGGGTGGCGGCCGGCAGTCATGTGGATTTACTCACCACCTATGCCCATCTGGGCGGTCAGGCCAGTAACGCGGCCTATCTCTATTTTGTCGAGCACTGGATGCCGGCCGGCACCCTGGGGCTGATCCTCGCTGCCATGCTGGCAGCCACCATCGCCCCCATGAGCGCGGCGCTTAATCGCAACGCCGGGATATTCCTGCGCAATCTCTACCAGCGTCCCCATCACGCTGAGAGTCACCTGCTGCAAGTTGGCCGCGCTACCACCCTTATCAACGGCTCGGTCTCCACCCTGATTGCCTGCTGGATGGTGAGCCAGGCGCACCTCGCCTTCTTTGATGTGGTGATGACCATCAGCTCAATGCTGATGCTGCCCATGTCGATTCCCGCCGTGTGGGCCATCGTGCTGCGCCGCACCCCGGACTGGTCGGGCTGGAGCACGGTGCTGGTCGGGGGGCTGGTCTCTCTTTCCATCGCCCTGCTGGTCACGCCAGCGAATCTGGCCCACTGGCTGGGTGTCGATGCACTGACGCCGCGCGAATTTGCCGACAGCAAGCTGCTTATCACCGTCGTCAGCCACCTGACGCTGACCAACGGCTACTTCCTGCTAACCCGGCTGGCCTACCGTCATCGTCCCCGTCTGGCGCGCCGCCGTCAGTTGGCAAGGCTCTATCGCAACCTGCTGCGGCCGCTGGCAGCGCACGAGATCCCGGCACCGGCGCTGGCGCAGACCCGCCTTATCGGCAAGCTGCTGCTCTTGCTCGCTGGCGGCATCTTTGTGCTGAGTCTTGCCGGCCTGCAGCAGCAAGGCTGGCTTATTCACGGCGCCATGGCCTGCGCGGTATCCATGCTTGGGATCACCTTCTGGCATCAGGGCCGTGAAGGCTTCAAAAACACCAGACCAAACAAAAAAGAGCAGTAGCTCACATAAAAATAAAACAACGTTTCTTTTTATTTGATTGGAACAATCCAGTTTGCTACTGTGACCTTGTCGCGCAGGAAGTCACACTCCTGACGCGACAGGCAACCAGGAGCCCATGATCCGGCGAATGAAACAGGGCGAACGCCCCTTCGGCTGACCCCGAAGATGCGGTGCAATGCACCGGCAAGATTTCATGGCGCCCGTGTCCACACCGGGTGCCATGGGTCGGGATTGTCCCGGCCAGCACAAACCGGCCATCACAGCCCCCATCGCCACGCGCAATGGAGCCAGGCCGACAGACTGATCAGGCGCAGGCACAACGCCAACGGACGCTAACAACGGCATCCTGCCCTGCTACCCACAGCATGAGTTGAAAAGAGGTATAACATGATTCTGAACACCTTCGATCTGGCCGGTAAAGTTGCTATCGTCACCGGTTGTGATACCGGTCTTGGCCAAGGTATGGCCGTGGGTCTGGCCCAAGCAGGCTGCGACATCGTCGGCATCAACATCGTCGAGCCGGTTGACACCATCGCCAAGGTCGAAGCCCTCGGCCGCCGTTTCCTGAGCCTCAAGGCTGACGTCAGCAAGACCGACGAGCTGCCCGGTCTGGTTGATAAGGCGGTCTCCCACTTCGGCAAGATCGATATCCTGGTCAACAACGCCGGTATCATCCGCCGCGAAGATGCAATCAACTTCAGCGAGAAGGATTGGGACGACGTGATGAACATCAACATCAAGAGCGTCTTCTTCATGTCCCAGGCCGTTGCTCGCCAGTTCATCGCCCAAGGTCACGGCGGCAAGATCGTTAACATCGCCTCCATGCTCTCTTTCCAAGGCGGTATCCGTGTGCCCTCCTACACCGCATCCAAGAGCGGCGTCATGGGTATCACCCGTCTGATGGCCAACGAATGGGCCAAGCACGGCGTCAACGTCAACGCCATTGCTCCGGGCTACATGGCCACCAACAACACCGCCGCCCTGCGCGCTGACGAAGCTCGCAACGCCGAGATCCTCGGCCGTATCCCGGCCAACCGCTGGGGTACCCCGGAAGATCTGATGGGCCCGGTCGTCTTCCTCTCTTCCACTGCTTCTGACTACATCAACGGTTACACCATCGCCGTTGACGGTGGTTGGCTGTCTCGCTAAGCGACTCGTTCTCGTATGCTTTGGGCGTCTTCGGACGCCCTTTTTTCGTATCCGGACACCCTATGCTCTTATCACTTCCCGACCACGAGCTGGCCCAAGCCATTGGACTGCTTGCCTACGGCGCCGGCATTGCCGCCTTTTTGCAAACCCGCGATGATCGCCTGCGCTGGCAACTGGCGGCCTCGAGCCTGCTTATCTGCCTGCACTTTTTTATGCTGGGGGCGCAGGCTGCCGCCATCAGCTGCCTTATCAGTAGCCTGCGAACCTGGATATCGGGCTACTACCGACAACCGCTGGTGATGTGGTTCTTTATCGCCCTGATCTGGCTGATGAGCGTTCCGGCCATCAACCACCCCATCGAGTGGCTCACCGTCTTTGGCACCAGCGCCGGCACGCTTGGCCTGTTCCTCTTTTCCGGCCTGCGACTGCGGCTCTGTATGCTGGCCGGCAGCGTCATGTGGCTTATCCATAACCTGTGGGCCGGGTCGCTCGGCGGCGCACTGCAAGAGGGCACCTTTGTGCTGATCAACCTCTATACCCTGTTTCGCTTGCAGCGCCCTGCCCGTTCGCTTTAACGCAGATGTAAAAAAACCGGCCCAGAGTGGGCCGGTTTGCTATGAGGTGCTGCCTGGCTTAGCGCTGCCCGAACGGGTAGTTGTGATACCCCAGCTGATCCGAGATGGCAGCCGCCGATTGATGCAGCTTGGCCACCAGCTTGGGCACTTCACTCTCTTGCACCCGCACCAGCGGCAGCGAGAGTGACAGACCGGCGATGATATGACCGAGACGGTTGTAGATAGGCACGGCAAAGCAGCGCAGACCGGCTTCCATCTCTTCGTTATCCTCGGCATAACCCTGCTCACGTACCAGCACCAGATGCTGCAGGTAGTCGTCGATATTGCGCAGGGTCTTCTCGGTAAAGGGCACGAAATCAACGCGCGAGAAGAGCTCGCGCACTTCGCTTTCGTCAAGCCACGCCGTCAACACCTTGCCAAGACCGGTACTGTAGATCGGGCGGCGACGGCCAACCCGGGAGTACATACGCAGGTTATATTCAGAATCGATCTTGTGCAGATAGATGACGCTGTCAT
Organism: Aeromonas sp. RU39B; assembly: GCF_900156095.1. GTDB lineage: Bacteria > Pseudomonadota > Gammaproteobacteria > Enterobacterales > Aeromonadaceae > Aeromonas. The sequence goes on along the minus strand of NZ_FTMJ01000012.1, from coordinate 4,609 downwards.
CATCGAGCGCCCCCAAGTGCAGGGTCTCTTTGGTCTCTTTGCCCAGACGACGCATGTAGAGGTCGGCAATGGCGATGAGATCCTGATGCTCCAGCGCCTTGGCACCGAGTTCGAACAGGCGAAGGCTCAAGGCATACTTGTCGCTTTCACCTTCCTGGGTGACATAACCCAGGCTCTTCATGGTTTGCAAAAAGCGGTAAACGGTACTCTTGGACATCATGATACGTTGGGAAAGTTCGGTCACGCCGATTTCTTTTTGTTCTCCCAACGCTTGCAAGATACCGAACACTTTTAGCACGGACGAGACCGAATCCGGCCCGTTATCCTGTACTGACATTGTTTCACCCCGAAAAAATGAACTTACCGTTTCAGTGTAAATGAAACTTGCCCCTGAGCACAGTGTTACAGGTCACGCCTTAAATCATCAGTGTTTATTACATTGTGATCTAAAGCACATTCCGGGCTTCAAGCGCCTCCTCGAAGCAAAAAAGTGATATACCACATAAAAAATAAAACGCAGTTTCCGTAAAATGAAACAAATGCCCTAAAAAATACCTGTGAGGAAGTTATGTCCAAAGGGATGACCGTTCAACTGCAATACCACACCTACCAGGATCCCGACACCGGCGCCATGGTCTGCCGGCTGACCCCGCCCGAGGTGACCTGCCATCGCAACTACTTCTATCAGAAGTGCTTTACCAATGACGGCTGCAAGCTGATGTTTGCCGGTGAGTTCGACGGCCACTGGAACTACTACCTGCTGGATCTGGCCAGCGGTGTGGCCACCCAGATCACCGAAGGGGCCGGTGACAACACCTTCGGCGGTTTCCTCTCCCCCGATGACAGCTGCCTCTATTACGTTAAAGACGAGCGCGATCTGCTCTGCGTCTCTCTGGAGACTCTCGAAGAGCGCTTGGTGTATCAAGTGCCCGAAGAGTGGGTCGGTTACGGCACCTGGGTGGCCAACAGCGATTGCACCAAGCTGGTGGGGATCGAGATCGATCGCCGCGACTGGTTCCCCCTCGACGACTGGCAGAAGTTCCACGACTTCTACCACACCAACCCGCGCTGCCGTCTGCTGCGCGTTGACTTGGCCAGCGGCCAGTCCAGCGTGATCCATCAGGCCAGCGAGTGGCTCGGCCACCCCATCTATCGTCCGTTTGATGACAACACCGTCGCCTTCTGCCACGAAGGTCCGCACGATCTGGTCAACGCCCGCATGTGGATGGTCAACGAAGATGGCAGCAACGTGCGCAAAGTGCGCGAGCACGCCCCGGGTGAAAGCTGCACCCACGAATTCTGGGTACCGGACGGCTCTTACATGGTCTATGTCTCCTACCTCAAGGGGCAACAGGATCGCATCATCCGCCGTTACAACCCGAACACCGGGGTGGACGAAGCCGTGATGTCGATGCCGGCCTGCTCGCACCTGATGAGTAACTTCGATGGCAGCCTGATGGTCGGTGACGGCTCGGGCACCCCGGTCGATGTGAAAGACACTGGCGGCTACACCATCCAAAACGATCCGTTCCTCTATGTGTTTGATGTGGCCAAGCAGGAGCACTATCGCCTGTGCGCCCACAACACCTCTTGGCGGGTGTTTGAAGGCAACCGCCAGATCACCCACCCGCACCCGTCGTTCACTCCTGATGACCGCCAGGTTCTGTTCACCTCCGACGTGGACGGCAAACCGGCGCTCTATCTGGCGACCCTGCCGTCGGCATAACCGCGACCTTAGCCCATTAACATGCCGGCTTTGGCCGGCATGTTATTCTGCGAGGCGCTCATGCCCGATACCCTGCTTCCCAACATTCTCGATTTCATCGCCAAGGTCGATCCGGTCGACAAGCTCCCCTCTGCCATGCAGCAAGCCATCGCCCGTGCGGTGCGCATTACCTTTCTTGGCAAGAGCGATACCCTGCCGTTTGACTTGGCCGATCCCGAGCGTTTTCTCTACATCATTCGCAGCGGCACCCTCGAGCAGCGCAAGCAAAGCGGCGTATTGCGCGCACGTCTGGGCCCGGAAGATCTGTTTGGCTTTAGTTTTCTCGATAGCACGCCCGGCAATCCAGCCGATTGCTACAACGTCACCGCGCTGGAAAACACCCTGCTCTATCAGGTGCCACACAGCGTGCTGCGCACCTTGCTCGACGCATCGCCCCAGTATGCCAATCTGTTTGCCAGCCAGGTGCAGGCGCGCCTGCAATCGGCGCTCAATGTGGTGTGGGGCGATCAAGAGAAGGGATTGTTCGTGCGTCAGGTGCGTGACATTGCCACGGGCACGATTGCCAGCGCCGAGGCCTCGGCCACGATTCGTGAGGTCACCCGCGCCATGCTGCACGCAAACCGCACCTCGACCGCCGTCATCACCGAGGGCGGCAAGATTGTCGGCATTCTGACTGATCGGGATGTGACCTTGCGGGTAGTCGCCGGTGGCATCAGCCCCGAGCGCCCGGTCAGCGAGGTGATGAGCCCGGCACCGGTGACCATTGCGCCTGACGATCTGGTGCTGCGGGCCGTGGCGCTGATGATGGAGCACAGCGTGCGCAGCCTGCCGGTGGTCGAGCAAGGGCGCGCCATCGGCCTGCTGACCACCAGCCATCTGGTGCAGCATCACCGGATGCAGGCGCTGTTTCATATCGAGAAGATCAAATATTGCGCCTCGGTCGACGAGCTGGCAGCTCTCACCGTGGAGCGTCAGGCCATCTTCGAGGCGCTGGTCGAGGGTCATGTGCGCGGCGATACCATCGGCCTTATCATGGCGATGATCATGGATGCCATGACCCGGCGCCTTATCGAGATCGCCATCGGCTGCTTTGGCCCGCCGCCGTGCGACTTTGTCTGGGTGGCCGCCGGCTCGCAGGCGCGCAACGAAGTGCACATGCTCTCGGATCAGGATAACGCCCTGCTCCTCTCACCCAGTGCGACCCACTCCGATATCGGCTATTTCCGCCATCTGGCCATGTATGTCTGCAACGCGCTGGCCGCCTGCGGCTATCCCCTGTGCAGTGGCCGCTTTATGGCCGCCTCACCCCAGTGGTGCCAGCCGCTGCCGGTGTGGCAGGAGTATTACCGCAAGTGGATTGGCAACCCGGAGTACAACCGGCTGCTCAACGCCAGCGTGTTTCTTGAGCTGCGGCCCCTCTATGGCAACGGCGAGCTGTGCGCTGCGCTGCAGCATCACTTGCTGACCCTCATCGGTGACAACCCGGCCTTTGTCCGCTCGCTGACCCGCGAGGCCGTGACCGTGACGCCGCCGCTTGGCATCTTTAAAAATCTGGTGCTGGAAAAAAGCGGTGATAACAGCAAAACCCTCGATATCAAGCGCAATGCACTGACCCTGATTGTTGATCTGGCCCGCATCTATGGCCTGAGCGCCGGCGCCGACCAACAAGGCACCGAGGCACGCTTTGCACAGGCCAACGCGCAAGGCCTGCTCTCAACCGAAAGTCATCGCAATATTCTGGGGGCCTATCACTTTTTGCTGCAGATGCGCCAAAACGAGCAGTGTCAGGCGCTGCGTCAGGGGCAGACGCCGAGCAACCGCATCGATCCTACCCGCTTTGGCAGCTTCGAGCGGCAGCATCTTAAAGATGCCTTTCGTATCATTGCCGAGCTGCAGGAGTTTGCCCGCCTGCGCTTTACCCTGGAGTAATCATGCTGCCACGCTGGATTCCGACCCTGTGCCGCTGGCTTCGATTCGAGCGCGCGCGCGAGCGTTACCTGCGCCGCCCGGCGCTGCCTGAGGCGCTGCGCACCCTGCTCGGCGCGCCACTGCCCTCTGACAGCACACCGCTTTTTGGCTTGTCACTGCTCTCGCTGGATGTGGAGACCAGCGGTCTGGATCCCGAGCGCGATCAGCTGCTGAGCATCGGCAGCGTGGTGCTGGCACAGGGGCAAATTCGACTCGACGAGGCCAGCCATCTGTTTGTGCAAAGCGACAAGCTGGATCGGCGCAGCGCCGTCATCCACCACATCCTGCCGGAGATGCTGCAAAACGGGGTGAGCCTTGATGACGCCATGATGCAGCTATTTTCCCAGCTGACCGGCCGGGTGGCGCTGGCTCATGGCAGCACGGTCGAGCGCCGCTTTATCGACCACTATCTGGCCGACCGCTTTGGCCTCCCCCCCCTGCCCCAACTCTGGCTCGACACCCTGCATATCGAAAAGCGTTACGCCAGATTACAGGGCTTTGAGCAACCCGACCTGCGCCTGGCTGCAGTGCGCGACGCCCAAGGGCTGCCCGCCTATCCGGCCCACATCGCCCTGACCGACGCCGTCGCCTGCGCCGAGCTGTTGCTGGTGCAAGCCCACCGCTGCGGCCCCGACCTGCAACCCCTGCGCCACTGGTGGCGCTGAGTCAATATCATAAACCAGTGAGCCCGGCACAAGCCGGGCTCACTGGTCACGCCACCTATGCCGACGCTTAGTTCAGCACGTGCACGGAGGAGGTGTTGGTGGTGCCGCTCGGTACCAGAGCACCGGAGACCATCACAACGATGTCACCCTTCACACCCATACCGGTCTTCAGCGCCACGTCCATACCGATACGATAGAAGTCGTCGGTAGAGGCGATTTCGTCCACCACGTGAGCAACCACACCCTTGGA
>NZ_FTMJ01000035.1 GCF_900156095.1 Aeromonas sp. RU39B | reverse complement strand
GGCCGCAAAGCTGCCATCCTGCTCGACACCAAGGGCCCGGAAATTCGTACCATGAAGCTCGAGGGTGGTAACGACGCCTCCCTGGTCGCCGGCCAGACCTTCACCTTCACCACCGACCAGACTGTGGTTGGCAACAAGGACAAGGTCGCCGTGACCTATCCGGGTTTCGCCAGCGACCTGCGCGTTGGCAACCGTATCCTGGTTGACGACGGCCTGATCGGCATGGACGTTATCGAAATCACCGAGCGCGAAGTTGTCTGTAAAGTGCTCAACAACGGCGATCTGGGCGAGAACAAGGGCGTTAACCTGCCGGGCGTCTCCATCAAGCTGCCGGCACTGGCCGAGAAAGACAAGCGCGACCTGATCTTCGGTTGCGAGCAAGGCGTTGACTTCATCGCTGCCTCCTTCATCCGTAAGAAGGAAGACGTGCTGGAGATCCGTGAGCACCTGAAGGCGCACGGCGGCGAGAACATCCAGATCATCTCCAAGATCGAAAACCAGGAAGGCCTGGACAACTTCGACGAGATCCTGGCTGTCTCCGACGGCATCATGGTTGCCCGTGGCGACCTGGGTGTAGAAATTCCGGTTGAAGAAGTTATCTTCGCCCAGAAGATGATGATCCAAAAGTGCAACAAGGCACGCAAGGTCGTCATCACTGCGACCCAGATGCTGGACTCCATGATCAAGAACCCGCGTCCGACCCGCGCCGAAGCTGGCGACGTGGCCAACGCCATCCTGGACGGTACCGACGCAGTGATGCTGTCCGGTGAATCCGCCAAGGGTAAGTACCCGCTGGAAGCCGTGACCATCATGGCCACCATCTGCGAGCGTACCGATGGCGTGATGCCGTCCAACCTGGACGCGGCCAACGACAGCAACAAGCTGCGTATCACTGAAGCCGTGTGCAAGGGCGCGGTAGAGACCTCCGAGAAGCTGGATGCCCCGCTGATCGTGGTGGCTACCGAAGGCGGCAAGTCTGCCAAGGCCATTCGCAAGTACTTCCCGAAAGCCTGGATCCTGGCCATCACCACCAACGCCAAGACTGCGGCCCAACTGGTTCTGTCCAAGGGTGTGGTTGCTCACGTGGTTGACGAAATCGCCTCTACCGACGACTTCTATCGTATCGGTATGGACGTGGCGCTGAAGACCGGTATGGG
>NZ_FTMJ01000004.1 GCF_900156095.1 Aeromonas sp. RU39B | reverse complement strand
TCCAAGGGTGTGGTTGCTCACGTGGTTGACGAAATCGCCTCTACCGACGACTTCTATCGTATCGGTATGGACGTGGCGCTGAAGACCGGTATGGGCGTGAAGGGTGACATCGTTGTGATGGTCTCCGGTGCTCTGGTACCGAGCGGCACCACCAACACCTCCTCCGTGCACGTGCTGTAATCCAGCCCGCAGTCACGCAGTAAAACGGCGCCTTTTGGCGCCGTTTTTTTATTTGTGCACCATTACTGTTGCAACACGCGGCGAGCGTGACTGATACAGTCTTGCGACAAGGTGGCCAGCAACCCGCTCTCTAATGCCCAACGATGCCAATAGAGGGTACGCACCACCCCTTGCCCCGGCATCAGATCCACCAGCTCACCGCAGGCCAGCTCCTCCCTGATCATCAGGTCCGGAATCAGACAGTAGGCGACGCCTTGAGTCGCCAGCTGGACAAACGCCTCGGACGAGCGCACCACATGGCGCGGCCAGTTAACCGATGAGAGCGCAAAGCGCTCGGCCAGAAAGCCGCCGTGCATGTCATCGTGCTGGTCAAACACCACAGCCGGCGCCCGGGTCATGGCTGCGCCGTGCACCCCATCAGGAAAATAGCGCTCGATAAAGCGCGGACTGGCGACACACAGATACTCCAGTTGTCCCAAACGATCGCTGATACAGCCCGCCATCGGCGTCGGCTCACTGCTGATGGCCGCCACCGCCTCCCCCGAGCGTAGCCGGTTGAGGGTGCGACTCTCATCATCCACCGTCAGGTTGAGCACCAGCCTGCCGGCTTGCATCAGGGGAGACAGTGCCGGCAGCAACCAGGTGGCCAGGCTGTCAGCATTGGTGGCAATCGCCACCGGCAGTGGTGCATCCAGACCGTCCGGCGCCAGCGCAGGATGCAGCTCGGATTCGAGCAGCTGTACTCGCCGGTAGAACCCCAGCAGACGGCGACCCACCGCCGTCGGCCGTGGCGGCGTTTCGCGCACCAACACCGGCTGGGCCAACCATTTTTCCAGCTGTTTGATCCGCTGTGAGACCGCCGATTGAGTGACAAACAGCACCTGTGCCGCCTTGTCGAATCCACCGTTGATCACCACGGTATCGAGCGCCTCTAACCACTGATAATCAAGGCCTCGCATCTCCACCTCATTAGCAAAACTGATACTTAATAAAGATTATTAGTTTCACTAAATAAATGCGAGTCCGTAAGCTGCCGCCATTGCGTTAAAGGAGTTCGCCATGACTGATACCGCCCCGCTTTGGCAGGGTTTGACTCTGGGTCTTGCCATGATTGTGCCCATCGGCGCCCAGAATGCCTTCGTCCTCAATCAGGGGATCCGCCGCCATCACCATATGCTGGTGGCATCTGTCTGCATTTTTTGCGATGTGTTTCTGATTACGCTCGGCGTATTTGGTGCCGGCGCCTTGATGAGCAGCCAACCGCTGCTGCTGTCGGCCATCACGCTGGCCGGCATTCTGTTCCTGGCCACCTACGGCAGCATGGCACTGCGCAGTGCCTGGCGCCCACAGGCGGCCGGTGAGCGCCGGGAAGGGCATCGCCTTGGTAGCCGTGGCGCCGTGCTGCTGGCTACGCTGGCGGTGACCCTGCTCAACCCCCATGTCTATCTTGATACGCTGGTGATCCTGGGCTCCATCGGCAGCCAGATGGGCGGCAGCGAGCGGCCACTGTTTGCGCTGGGTTGCCTGCTCGCTTCATTTATCTGGTTCAATACCCTGTCCCTTGGCGCGGCGCGCTTTGCCCCGGTGCTGAGTCAACCCAGAGTCAAACAGGGGATAGATCTGCTGGTCGGTGGCATCATGCTGACCCTGGCTGCCCAACTCTGCCTGCAACTGCTGGCCCGTTGGCAATAAGGAGCGCGCGATGTTAGAGCAGATCCACCAACACTGCATCAGCCTGTTTGAGCGGGCAGAGGTGCAGTTTCAGTGCTGGCAGCATGAGCCTATTCTCGATTTTGCCACCGATGCCCGGTTAGCCGAGGCGTTGGGCTGGCAAGCCGCCCCCACCAAGAGCCTGTTTTTGCGCTGCCGCGATGGCCGCCATGCACTGCTGCTGACCCACCGCGACAGTCGGCTCGATAGCCGCCGAGTCAAGGCGTTGCTGGGCTCGCGCCCATCCCTGTGCAGTGATGAAGAGATGAGTGAAGTGACCGGCTGTCTGCCGGGGGCGGTGTGTCCGTTTGCCCTGCCTGCGCATATTCCGCTGCTGGTTGATCCGGCGCTGCTTAGCCATGACGAGCTGATGTTTACACCTGGTTTGCCAGAGTGGACCTTTGCCTTTGCCAGCACCAGGTTGCCGGCCCTGCTCAATGCCCTGCCCAATCCGGTCAGCTGGTTGCCTGACGACGATCAGAGCGGGGAAGCAGCCTGATTTTGGGCACGGGGGGCGCGCTGTTGTGCGATTTAGGACAGTTACCACAGAGCGCCCCATCGCTGCGCCGATAGTGCAGGCAGCAGCGCCGACGCACGTAATGGCCCTCTTTCGAGAGGGCCAGTTTATTGGGCGGCGCCAACCCCAGCGCCGTTAACCAGGGCGCGGCCAACTCACGCCAATCCGGCCGCCCCGGCAATGTGGGCGCCACAAACTCCAGCGCCACGCACACGGTGTCAGCGAGCAGCTCGCCGCGCATCCGCTCACGCGGCGCCTCGGGCCACAGCGCAGCGAGTCCATCGCACAGAGTGCTCAACTCATTGGCCGCAGCGGCAATGAGCGCGGCGGTCTCTGCGCCCTCCAACCGGGGTGAGCCGGTCAGCCTATAACCGGAGAGCCACCCTTGGCTTGCGTGTTGTTCAAGCGCGCCGAGCGGCGCGGCCAACTGCGCCCCGTGCACCCCAATCAGCGCAAGATAGACCGGCTGCCAGGTGAGCATGCCCCAGGTTCGCAGTTGCCAATAGGCCGCGCCAGCCTCAGGGTAATGCTCTTCCCAATGACGATAGAGCGCCGCAATCACGGCGCGGCTTGGCTCAGGCGAAACCAGACTCACGCTCTGCATGCCGGGAGCGCCCTCCCCCTCTTTGAGCAGGGCAATATGTTGCTGGGCAAGGGTAAACAAGCGGGTGAGTGCGTGAGTCATGGCGTCCTGTTATCCGGCGGTCAGAAGCGATACTTCAGCCGCGCTTCAATGTTACGTTCGGCGCCGAACCAGCAGTTGCTGGTGTCGTAGCAGGAGTAGTACTCCTTGTCGAACAGGTTAGTGGCGGTCAGTACGGCCTCGGCGCCCTTGAGCTTGCTATTGAGGTAGGAGAGGTCGTAGCGCACCGACGCATCGAGCAGTACGTAATCGGGCACCTTGCCGGTATTCATGGCGTCAATCTCGGCTTCACCCACATAGCGCAGCCCGCTGCCCAGCGTTACGCCCTGCACCAGACCACGCTCGAAGCGGTAGTTGGCCCACAGCGACGCGGTCTGATTAGGCACCCATACTGGTGTCTTGCCCTGCAGCGCAGTGGTATCGCGGGTGATCTCCATATGCAGACGGGTGTAGTTGGCCGCCAGATTGAACTGGTCAGTCACATCCCAACGCCCTTCGAGCTCAATCCCCTTCGAGACGGTCTCACCGGTCTGCAGTTTGGCCCCATAGACGTTGTCCGGATCGGTCACCAGCGAGTTTTCCTTGGTGATGTGGAACGCGGCCAGGGTTGCCGTCTTGCTGCCATCGCCGGAGAGGTACTTCACGCCCCCTTCCCACTGCTTGGCGGTCGAGGGTTTGAAGGCATCGCCATGCTTGTCGATGCCAGCGACCGGCTCGAAACTCTCGGCATAACTGACATAGGGAGAGAAGCCACCACCCAGCTCATACAGGGCGCCGCTGCGCCAGGTGAACTGCTGCTGATCGATTCGGCTGTGGGTGGTGCTGGCGGTACTGTAATAGAGCGTGTCGCTGTCAGTATCGGCGCGATAGAGATCGAAACGGCCACCGGCGATCAGCACCAGGCGGTCAAAACGCAGCTGATCCTGCAGATAGAAACCGGTCTGGCTCTGACGGATATCCTCATCATCCTGATAGTTGAACGTGAGGTTGTCGCCATCGAGTTGACTGTTATTTGGGTTAAAGATATCGATACTGCCGGCGCTGTAATCGATGGTATCAAGATAGCCAACGGTCGAGTGCAGGCGCTGATAGTCCACCCCCAGCAGCAGGTTGTGCTGCCATTGACCGAGTGTCACCAGTCCGGAGAGCTGGTTATCCACCACGATGCCATGGGACTCTTCATCGGTCATGTAGGCGTTGCGATTGACAGTGCGCCCATCGCTGTTGAGCGCAGCGTTATAGGTGTTGCGCTGATAGGCACTGCCATCAAACAGACGGGCATTTTGCAAGAAGGCCCAGCCGTTGCCGAACTCGTGGTTGATCTTGTAACCAACCAGCGTCACATCCTTGTCGTAGTGGTTCCAGTTTTTGTCACCAAGGAAGGTATCGGCGCTCATGTCGCCGTGGGCATTGCTATAGACCGAGCCGCTGGCCGGCACCGTGGTATAGATGCCCATGGCCGGGTCTTTTTGGTAGTAGAGATTGACGTTTACCAGGGTCTTGTCGGTCACTTGCCAGTCAACCGACGGCGCAAACACATAGCGCTCCTGCTCGGAGGTGTTGGCCTGCCCATCCTTCTGCCGCGCCAGCCCTACCAGACGGTAGGTCACATCCGGATTACCCAGCTCCCCGCTACTGTCGAGCGTGGTCTCTTTGAGATTTCCGGTGCCGGTAGCCACGCTGACATCGGTGATCGCCTCATGACGCGGCGCCTTGGCAATCAGGTTGACCATGCCGCCTGGCGGCATGCTGCCATAGAGCACTGACGTCGGCCCCTTGAACACTTCCACCTGCTCGATGGCAATGGGATCAATCTGCGGTTGCAGGTTCCAGCCGTTGTATTGCAGCAGCAGTCCGTCATAGCTGTTCTGATAGTTATCAAAGCCACGGATGTTAAAGAGATCCAGCCGGGACACCGCACCACCGCGCAGCTCGGTATTGACCCCCGGCACATAGCGCAGCGCCTCACTCACCGAGCTCACACCGCGCTGCTCGAGCGTCTCGCTGTCCACCACGGAGATCGCCTGCGGCGTCTCTTCCGGCGTCAACTTGGTCTTGGTCGCCGTATTGCGATAAGTCTGCCCCAGCACTTCAACGGTTTCGTCACTGGTCGCGGCGCTCTGATCGGCCGAGTTGTCAGCAGCCGTGTTGTCGGCGGCATAGAGCGGCGGCGCGCACAAGACACTAACCAGAATGGCCAGCAGGGTCGGCTTGCTTGGAAGGTGATGCGACATGGAATCCTCGGATGGTTATTCTTAAATGATAATGACTGTCATTTACATTTTATGGATAGCCATCATCCGAGAATTAACATTTTGGGGCATCTTGCCGCGCCTTAACGCGGTGCGACCGGTAGCCAATAGCTCATCTCCCCTTCCGGGTTGGCCGAACAATAACCGGGCGGATAGATCTCAAGCTCATGGCCATCCAGACCACGGTAGGCTGAATGGGGCAGCCAGTGGCGAATAAACCAGAGTAGCGATTCAGACAGGCAGCCGATGGGCCCTTTGTGGGTCAGCACTGCATAGGTCTGTGGCGGCACGCGAAATTGCTCCAGACCTGCCACGTCACTCGACACTCCAGCCCAGTATTGCAGCTCGCCACGCTCAGCCGCAGGGCCACTGACATCCACCACGCCGATGCGCGCGACCGAAGACCACGGGCAGCGCGGCATTCGCTCGGCCAGCTGCCGCCACAGTTGCGGTACTTTCTCGGTAAAATCGGGACGCTCGGCGAACAAGCCGCAGATCGGGCCAGAGAGACCGCTAAGAGCCATGGCCGGGCGACTTTCAACCCGCACCTGCACTCGCCGCCCCGCCTCGGGACGGTTAATCGGGATGAGCGTGGTCAGCGGTGTTTTGATCCCCAGCCGCAGACCACGCCGCCGATAGACTCCGGGCGAGCAACCAAACTGCTGCTTGAAAGCGCGGCAAAAACTCACCTCGGAAGAGAAGCCCATCCGTAGCGCCAGATCGAGAATGCGCTCGGGGCTGCGCAGCAAGGCATCGGCGGCCTGGCTGAGCTTTAGCTCGCGCACATAGTTGGCCACGGTAAAGCCGGTCTCTTCGAGAAATACCCGCTGCAACTGCCAGCGTGACCAACAGCTGGTGGCCGCCAGCGTCTCCACGCTCAGTGCCTCATCCAGATGACCATGAATGTGCTCAAGCACCCGGTCAATCCGGTTAAAACGCACGCCCGATGTGCCCTCGGCTGGCAGGCTGTCCAGCGGCCGGGGCTGCGGCGTTGGGCTTGTCGGGCTCAATGGAAACATGGGTAGTTGCGTTAGGGAAATGACAGAAACAAGATGAGACAACAAACGCTAATGATTTGCAATTAAAGAGTCGCTTCCTTTTTGACCCTGCGCTATTATCGCCTCGCCTTGTCAGCCGGCAGCTCGGTTGGCCCGCTGGCGGGGCGATCACCGGTTCTGCCGCCATGGCGCTCACGCAAGCCCCATGAATGAGCACCCAGCCTATCTGGCCGGGTTTGCCCGACTCGTCTCGCCGGCGTCGGAGCAAAGGCCGTTTGGTTATCTACCTGCAGGTCACGCCAATGGCCTGCCATTTAGAGTCCGACGCACACCCCATGGAACTGCTCTCGCTGGTTTATCGCCACTATCGCTGGCCTTTCGTCATCATCACTCTGCTCAGCCTGCTGAGCGCCCTGCTCGGCATCGGTGTGATCGCCTTTATCAACGAACGCCTGATTACCTCGGTGGATGAACCCTTATGGGTGCTTGGCCAGCTGATTGGGTTGATCCTGCTTTTGCTGCTGATAACGCTCGGCTCGCAGTTGGCACTCACCACACTTGGCCACCACTTCGTCTATAACCTGCGTGGCAAGCTGCTCAAGCAGGTGCTCGATACTGATGTAGAGCGGCTGCGCGACATCGGTCAGGCACCGCTGCTGGCGTCGCTCTCGAAAGATATCGCCAGCATCACGCTGGCCTTTGTGCGCCTGCCGGAGCTGGTGCAAGGTAGCATCCTGACCTTGGGGGCCAGCCTCTACCTGATCTGGCTCTCGGCTTCGATGTTTATGGTCACGGCTATCTGGGTGGTGGTCACGCTGGTACTGGGCTGGATGATGGTGCAGCGGGTCTATCACCATCTGAAGCTGGTGCGTGGCGCCGAAGATCGCCTCTATCAGGACTATCAGGCCATCATCGACGGCAGCCGCGAGCTGATGCTCAATCGCCAGCGCGCCCAAGCTCTGTATGAAGATCAGTACGAACCCAACGCCCGCGAGTTTCGTGAGCATGTCATTCGCGCCGACACCTATCACTTGAGTGCCGTGAACTGGTCAAACATCATGATGCTCGGCGCCATTGGTTTGGCGTTCTTCCTCGCCAATACCCTCGGCTGGGCCAACAACCAGATTGCCGCCACCTTCGCCCTGACCTTACTGTTTTTGCGCACGCCCATGCTGCAGGCTATCGGCGCTCTGCCGACCCTGATTGCCGCCCAAGTCGCTTTTGACAAGGTGCGCGCCCTGGCGCTGGCCGAGCACAGACCCGACTTCCCAGCGCAAAAGGCCGCCCAGCCATGGCAGACACTGACCCTCGAGGAGGTGAGCTTTGCCTATCAGGGACGGGAAAGCGAGCGCAGCGGCTTTGCCGTTGGTCCCCTCTCGCTGACCCTGACCCGTGGCGATCAAGTGTTTCTGATTGGAGGTAACGGCTCGGGCAAATCGACCCTGGCCATGCTGCTAACCGGTCTCTATCGCCCGGTCAGTGGCCGTATTCGGCTCGATGGCAAACCGGTTGAGGACCAAGAGGCCTACCGCCAGCTCTTCTCCGCCATCTTCACCGATTTTTACCTGTTTGATCGCCTGCTGGGGCCGCAAGGGGTCGATAGCCGCGACATCGACGAGTGGCTCACTCGCCTCAACATGGGTAGCAAGCTGCAACTCGACGGTGATCGCATCCTCGATATCCGCCTCTCACAGGGTCAGCGCAAACGGGTCGCCCTGTTACTGGCCATTGCCGAGCAGCGCGACATCATGCTGTTTGATGAGTGGGCCGCTGATCAAGACCCGCAATTTCGCCGCATCTTCTATCAGGTACTGCTGCCGCGTCTGCGCGAGATGGGCAAGACCGTGGTCGCCATCAGCCACGACGATCACTACTTTGCGCTGGCTGACCGCCTGCTGGAGATGCGCAGCGGCCAGTTGCACGAACTCGGTAGCGCAGAGCGCGCGGCACTTAGCGATGTGGTTGGCCGTCTAAACCAACACGAGGAGGCAGCCGGTGTTTGAACTGGAACAGGTCACCTTTAGCGTCACTGGCAAACAGCTGTTGCAGCCGACCAGCTTGCTCTTTGAGGAGGGCCGGGTGTATGGCCTGATTGGCCATAACGGCTCGGGCAAATCGACCCTGCTCAAGCTGTTGGCCCGCCAGCAACCGGTGAGTAGCGGCCGGCTGCTGCTGGATAACAAGCCTCTCGAGCAGTGGGAGAGCCGCGCCTTTGCCCGCCGCGTGGCCTATCTGCCGCAGCATCTGCCGCCCACCGATAACCTGTTTGGCCGCGAGTTGGTGGCGTTTGGCCGCTACCCCTGGCAGGGTTTGCTCGGCCGCACCCGTGAGGGGGACAAGCTGCAGATTGAACGGGCGATTACCCTGACCCACACCGAGGCTTACGCCGAGCGGCTGGTCGATACCCTCTCCGGTGGCGAGCGGCAGCGGGTGTGGCTCGCCATGCTGCTGGCGCAAGAGAGCCGCTTTATCCTGCTTGATGAGCCGCTGGCCGCGCTCGATGTGGCTCATCAGGTCGAGGTGATGAGTCTGGTGCAACGCCTCAGTCGTCAGCTTGGTCTGTGCGTGGTGGTGGTGATCCACGACATCAACATGGCAGCCCGTTATTGTGACGAGCTGATCGCCCTGCACAGTGGCGCGGTGCTGACCCGTGGCGCGCCGAGCGAGCTGATGAACAGCGACACGTTGCACGCCATCTATGGCCTGCCGATGCAGGTGATCACGCATCCGCAGGATCACCATCCGATTGCCGTGGTGTAGTGAGGTGGCAATGCGCGCATTATTGCTGACCCTGCTGCTGGCATTGAGCCTGCCGACTCTCGCCACCCCCAGAGTGGCCACCGTGGATTGGACCATTGGCGAAACCCTGCTGGCGCTTGGCACACCCCCGGTGGCCATGGCGGATCTCACCTCTTATCGCAACTGGGTGGGCGAGCCATTTCCGCCCGCCACCACCGTCGATATCGGTCTGCGCGGCCAGCCCAATCGCGAGTTACTGAGTGAACTGGCGCCAGATATGATCCTTATCTCGCCCATGGCTGCCCCGCTTGAGCCGGTATTAAAGCGCATCGCGCCGGTACACACGGTGGCGCTCTATACCCCCGAAAAAGATTACTGGGTGCAACTGAGCGAGCAGACGCTGGGCGTCGGTCAGCTTATCGGTAAACCCCAAGAGGCGCGCCAGCTGCTTGATAACCTCAGCCGGGATCTGGCGAGTAAGGGCAAGGCGCTGCATGCGGTGACCACCCCGCTCTTGATGCTGCAGTTTATCGATGAGCGCCATGTGCGCATCTACGGCAAACACAGCATGTTCCAGTCGGTGATCGAACGCATGGGCCTTCGCAACGCCTGGCAACAGGAGACCAACTACTGGGGATTCTCCACGGCCGCCATTGAACAGTTCGCCACGTTGGAGAACGTGCAGGTGGTGATTGTTGAACCCATCCCACTCGGGGTGCGCGAGCGACTTCAACGCTCGGCGCTGTGGCAAAACCTCGCTGTGCTCAAGCAACATCCACCGCTCTATTTACCGGTCATCTGGAGCTTTGGCGGCGTCCCCTCTGCCCAGCGTTTTGCCGATAACCTGACCGCCGCCTTGCTCTCTAAGGGTGCCTCATGATTGCCCGTCGTTACCCGGCCGCGCCGCTTGGCAGCCTGCTGCTGCTCATCACCCTCCTGTTTGCCCTGCTGCAACTGGCGCGCCTGCTGCCGCCAGCGCTCTGGACCCACGGCCTGCTCGACCCGAGTATCAGCGACCCGCGCCAACTGGTGGTTCACTTTGCCTGGTGGCCGCGACTGGTGCTGAGCCTGCTGGCCGGCGCCGCGCTGGGGCTTTCCGGCATGCTGATGCAACAGGTGCTGCGCAATCCGCTCGCCTCGCCGACCACGCTGGGGGTAGCCTCTGGCGCCCAACTGGCCCTGCTGTGTGCCACCCTGCTGGCTCCGGCGCTGCTGGTCGCCCGCGAGTGGGTGGCGCTGGCCGGTGGCTGCGCCGCGCTCGGACTGGTCTATCTGCTGACCTGGCGCCGCCAGCTCACGCCACTGGTCATCGTGTTTGCCGGTCTGGTGGTGAGCCTATATCTCGGCGCCATCAACAGCGCCCTGTTGCTGTTTCATCAAGAAGAGCTCAAGGGCCTGCAGATCTGGGGCAGCGGCTCGCTCAGTCAGGACAGCTGGGATGGGGTGTTGCGCCTGCTGCCCTATCTGACCCTTGCCCTGGCGGCCACCTGGCTGCTCAAGCGCCCGCTGGCGCTGCTCGACCTGGATGAAGCCAGCGCCAAAAGCCTGGGGCTGCCACTTCGCCAGTTGCGCCTTATCACCTTGCTGCTGTCGGTGTTTCTGACCGCCTGCGTGGTGAGTGTGGCCGGCATCATCGGTTTTGTCGGTCTGGCTGCCCCGGCGCTGGTGCGGTTGCTGGGGGTGCGAACCCTTGGCCAGCGGCTGCTCTGGTCTCCCCTGCTTGGGGCCGGCATGCTGGCGGCCACCGATGCCCTGTTGCAATGGCTCACAGAGGGTAGCCAGTGGTTGCTGCCAACCGGCACCATGACCTCCCTGTTTGGTGCGCCACTACTGCTTTGGCTGCTGCCTCGTCTGGCGCGCCGTCAAGGGCCGCCGCAAAGTGCCCAGGCGGTGACGACTCACCGTCATCCCTGGCCGTGGCGTCTGCTTGCCGGGTTACTGATCTCCCTATTTATTGCCAGTCTGCTGGTGCTGCTGGTCGGTCAGGGACGCGAGGGCTGGAGCCTGTTGCCGTGGGCCCAGTGGAATATGCTGGTTGAGTGGCGCCTGCCGCGCATGGTGGGCGCGGCCAGCGTCGGCCTGCTGCTCGCCATCAGCGGCACGCTGTTACAGCGCATCAGTCGCAACCCCATGGCCAGCCCGGAGCTGCTTGGGGTCAGCAGCGGCTGCGTGGTCGGGGTATTGTCCGCCGGTCTGTTATTACCGATGCTACCGCTTCCCTTGCTGCTCGGTGCCGGTTTTGCCGGCGCGCTGCTGGCACTGCTCCTGCTGGTTGGGCTGAATCTGCGCAGCGGCTTTCAGCCAGAGCGGGTACTGCTAAGCGGCATAGCCATCACCGCCATGCTCGAGCCACTGCAGAGCATCGCGGTGAACAACGGCGATCCACGGGTACAGATGCTGCTCTCCTGGCTGTCGGGTTCGACCTACTTTATCACCCCAGTGCTGGCGACCGGCTTGCTGGCACTGGCACTGCTGGCGCTGGGATTGGGCTTGCTGGCTACCCGCTGGCTTGAGCTGTTGCCACTCGGCACAGCTGCGGCCAGCGCGCTCGGGCTCAATACCCGCCGTAGTCAACTGCTGCTGTTGCTGCTGGTTGCCCTGCTCACCGCCGCCGCAACGCTGGTCATCGGTCCGGTGTCGTTTGTCGGCCTGCTGGCACCGCATCTGGCTCGCATGCTGGGATTGGTGCGCGCCCGCGAGCAACTGCTCGGGGCCGGGATTGGCGGCGCCCTGCTGCTGGTGCTGGCCGACTGGGCTGGCCAGCAATGGCTCTATCCGCAGGAGCTACCGGCCGGACTGGTCTCGACCCTGATTGGCGGCGCCTACTTTATGTGGTGTCTGCGCCGGATTTAATCCTTATGAAACCACCTCGCATCTAATGCCCGGAGCCGGTCTGCTTGAACCAATTGAGTGCAGCTGCAATTAACTTTGCACTCAATTGGGGAGTGCAAGCACCCACCACTCTGCTCTGCCGCTTGCAATTTTCCGCCTGTCGCTTCAGACGACACTATTTGACACATTTATATCTTTTTGAAAAACAAGTAATAAATCTAAATACAGACTCATTTTATGCATGAAAAACGCGTTATCATGAATAACTGATGAATAAAACGGCACTCCTTTTGCTGCAATTGCATCACTCCCCGTTGTCAGTACTCGCCGCTGCCAACGATTCCAAGGACTTGATGCAAGAGGTAACCGGTGAACCAGCCCATTATTATCAGCGATCACTACCACTACAGCTTTTCTGCTCAACACACCCCTGCCAGCAAGGTGGCCTGCGGCCAAGAGCTTTTTTTTAAAACCCTCGACTGCTTTTCCAACAAGATCACCTGCGAGCGCGATCTGACCACCCATTTTGATTACGACAGCGCCAATCCGGCCACTGGCCCCGTCTATGTCGAGGGATGCCAACCGGGCGACATTCTGGTGGTGGACATTCTCGATATCCGGGTCAATCGCCAAGGAGTGGTGACCACGCTACCCGGCTGCGGCCCCCTTGCTGACACTCAGGAGATCCGCACCAAGGTGCTGACCATCGAAGATGGCCACGCCCTGTTTAATGACCTGCCAATCCCCATTCAACCCATGGTGGGGGTGCTGGGCGTCGCGCCGGCCGAAGGGTCTGTGAAATGCGGTTTTCCCGGCAATCACGGCGGCAATATGGATTGCAAGCTCATCACTAAAGGGGCGCGCCTGTACTTTCCGGTGCAAGTGGCTGGCGCCTTGTTCGCACTGGGCGATCTGCATGCAGTGATGGGAGATGGCGAGCTGTGCGGAACCGGCCTTGAGATCGCCGGGGAAGTCAGCGTGCGCTTTGATGTGATTCGTCAGCAGCCCCTGAGCTGGCCGGTGCTGGAGACCGACGACCGCTGGTACGCCATCGCCTGCGCCCAGACCTATCCCGATGCTCTCAAGTTTGCCAGCGAGCAGATTCAGCAGCTGATTTGCCAGCGCTATGAGTGGGATCTCACCGACGGTTATCTCTATCTGAGCTTGCAGGGGGATGTAGAGATCTGCCAGGCCTGCAAACCCTGCCCCGTGGATTTGATTGTGCGTGTGGGCGTGCCCAAGCGCGTTGGCCGCCCGCTGATTAGCAAAGGAGTGTAACCCCATGACTCATAACGCAACGAAAGAGGGAAACAGCCTCAAGCGAGCGCTGTCATACAAGGATTTGGTGTTTTACGGCATGGTCTTCATGGTGGTGATCGCCCCCATGAGCATCTTCGGATTTGTCAGCCGTGAAGGGCATGGCATGGCGCCGCTGGTCTATCTGGTCGGGGTCATCTGCATGCTGTTTACCGCACTGAGCTATCGCAAGATGAGCGCCGAGTTTCCGATCGCCGGTTCGGTCTATACCTATGTGCAAAAGTCGATTAATCCGCACGTCGGTTTTCTCGCAGGCTGGTTGATCCTGCTCGATTACGTGTTTGCCCCTGCCCTGCTCTACGCGCTCACCGCCTCCTGGTGCGTGGCGCTGATGCCAGGTACGCCGTTCTGGCTGTGGGTGGTGGTGTTTGTGGCCCTCAACACTCTTATCAATGTGCGCGGCATCGAATACACCGCCAAGATGGACGTGTTCATCTTCACTGTCTCGGCGCTGGCACTGGCCCTGTTCCTTTACTACGGCATTACCTATGTTGCGGATGGCGGTGGTACAGGCTCGTTTACCCTTGCCCCCTTCTATCAACCCAACACCATCAACCCGGCCTTTATCGGGACCGCAGTGACTATCGCGGCGCTCTCATTCCTCGGGTTTGATGGGATTAGCACCCTGGCCGAGGAGGCTCGCGAGCCGCGTCGGGATGTGGGGCGCGCCATCATCACTGCGCTGCTGGTGATTGGTGCCCTGTTTATCCTGCAATCCTACATCGCGACCCTGATCCAGCCCGACTTCACCAAGATGGATGAAAACAACGCCTTCTTTGATGCGGCGTTGCTGGCCGGTGGCCCCTTCCTCAAGACGGCACTGCTCGTGGTCAATATTCTGGCTATCGGTATTGCCAATACCATGGCGGCGCAGGCGGCTGCTTCTCGGGTACTGTTTGGTATGGCACGTGACAAATTCTTGCCCAAGGCGCTTTCACGGGTGCACGCCAAGTATCAGACGCCGCATATCAGCACGCTGTTTATGGCCGCCTTGTCGCTGATTGTGGCACTGCTCACCAGCATCGATTTTCTCACCAAGCTCATCAATTTTGGCGCGCTGACCTCGTTTATCATCCTCAACTTCAGCGTGTTCTGGTTGTTCTTTGTGAAAAAGCAACAGCGCAGTGGCCTCCACCTGCTCAACCATTTGGTCTATCCCTGGCTCGGGATGCTGATCCTGGCCTATGTCTGGATCAATTTTGACAAAGCCACCCTCACCATCGGCTTTATCTGGCTCGGCTGCGGTATTGTCCTTGGCTTCTTCAAGACCAAGGGCTACAAGGAGTTACCCAGCGTCCAGTTCGGTTAATCCATGCTGTGATGAGGCCCTGCGGGGCCTCTTTTACTCCCGCCAATGTTTACCTTCTCTCACCCTTCACCGGCAGGGTCTACGCTTTTCAACACCGTATCGCTTTAAGCCAGGTTGATAGATTAAGGCATCAATCGCTTATACCAATCGTTCCAATATTTATAAGCAAATTTATGAATTGATGGCTCACAACCATACTTCATATCACGCCTATAACGTCTGCACTGCCCACCCAATACGGGCTGTGAGCAACGCGCGACTATCACGAACCAGGGAGAGTAAGCATGAGTCATTCCGATACCCCAACCGGCAAGTGCCCTTTTATGCATGGCACCAGCCAGGCGGTGACCAAGGCCGGCACCACTAACGCACAGTGGTGGCCCAACGCCCTGAATCTCGACATCCTGCATCAGCACGACAGCAAGACCAATCCGATGGGCGAGGCATTTGACTATGCCGCCGCATTCCAGAGCCTCGATCTGGACGTGGTCAAAGCCGACCTGACTGCTCTCATGACCAGCAGCCAGGATTGGTGGCCCGCCGACTGGGGTCACTACGGCGGACTGATGATCCGCATGGCTTGGCACAGCGCCGGCACCTACCGTACCGCCGATGGCCGTGGCGGTGGCGGCACCGGCAGCCAGCGTTTTGCCCCGCTCAACAGCTGGCCGGATAACGGCAACCTCGACAAGGCTCGCCGTCTGCTGTGGCCTATCAAGAGAAAATACGGTAACAAGCTCTCCTGGGCTGATCTGATGATCCTCGCCGGCAACGTGGCGCTCGAATCGATGGGCTTCAAGACCTTCGGCTTTGCCGGTGGCCGTGAAGATATCTGGCATCCGGAGAAAGATATCTACTGGGGCTCCGAGCGCGAATGGCTGGCCACCAGCGACAAACCGGGCAGCCGCTATCACGGTGAGCGCCAGCTGGAAAACCCGCTCGCCGCCGTGCAGATGGGGCTTATCTATGTGAACCCGGAAGGGCCGGATGGCAATCCCGATCCGGTGGCGTCGGGGCGCGATGTGCGCGAAACCTTTGCCCGCATGGCGATGAATGACGAAGAGACGGTGGCACTGGTCGCAGGGGGTCACACCTTCGGCAAGGCGCACGGCGCTGGCGATCCGACCCAGGTTGGCCCGGAGCCGGAGGCCGCCGCACTCGAAGAACAAGGCCTTGGCTGGCACAACAAATTTGGCTCTGGCAAGGGCGTTCACACCACCACCAGCGGTATCGAAGGCGCCTGGAAACCCAATCCGACCCAGTGGGATAACGGCTATTTTGACATGCTGTTTGGCTACGAGTGGGAACTGACCAAGAGCCCGGCCGGCGCGCATCAGTGGACACCGAAACATTGCAAACCCGAGCACTTGATCCCGGATGCACACGATCCGTCGAAGAAGTATCCGCCGATGATGACCACTGCCGACCTGAGTCTGCGCTTTGATCCTATCTATGAGCCGATCGCCCGTCGCTTCCATCAGGATCCGGCAGCCTTCGCCGACGCCTTTGCCCGCGCCTGGTTCAAGCTGACCCACCGCGACATGGGGCCGAAGAGCCGCTACTTGGGCGCTCTGGTGCCAAGCGAAGATCTGATCTGGCAAGACCCGATCCCAACCGTCGATTACACCTTGAGCGACGCCGAGATAGAGCAGCTCAAGCAGACCCTGCTGGCGAGCGGTCTCACTGTGGGTGAACTGGTCAGCACCGCCTGGGACAGTGCCCGCACCTTCCGCGGCTCAGATTATCGCGGTGGTGCCAACGGTGCCCGCATCCGTCTTGCACCGCAAAAGGATTGGGAAGGCAACGAGCCGGCACGGTTGGCCAAGGTGCTGGGGGTATTGACCCAGATCCAATCTGGCCTGAGCAAAAAAGTCAGTCTGGCCGATCTCATTGTGCTCGGTGGCGCCGCGGCCATCGAGAAAGCGGCTGCCGCAGCCGGTGTGACGGTCAAGGTACCGTTTACCCCGGGCCGGGGCGACGCCAGCGCCGAGCAGACCGATGAGGCATCGTTCGCTGCGCTCGAGCCGCTGCACGACGGTTATCGCAACTGGGTCAAGGGCAAGTACGCCGTATCGCCGGAAGAGATGCTGCTCGATCGCACTCAGCTGATGGGGCTGACCGCGCCCGAGATGACGGTGCTGCTCGGCGGTATGCGGGTACTCGGCACCAACCACGCTGGCAGCAGCCACGGGGTGTTTACCGACCGGGTCGGCGTACTCAGTAATGATTTCTTCGTCAACCTGACCGACATGGCCTATCGCTGGCAGCCGGTGGCTGACAACCTCTATCACCTGGTTGAGCGTGACAGCGGCAAGCTCAAATGGAGTGCCACCCGGGTTGATCTGGTGTTTGGCTCCAACTCCGTCCTGCGCGCCTATGCCGAGCTGTATGCCCAAGATGACAACCAGGGCAAGTTTGTCTGCGATTTTGTCAGCGCCTGGAACAAGGTGATGAACGCCGACCGGTTTGATCTGAAGTAACGGCCCTGTGAACAGGCCCGGTGCCAACGCAAGGGCTCGCGAAGACACCGGAACCTGATCCCGCCCGGCCATATGGCCGGGCGTTTTTATCATGGCTGCCGACAGGGTTTGAACAGATCGAGTGCCGGTTGATAGAGCGTGGTCTGCACATCCCACACCCCGAGCAGCGATGAAAAGAGGTTATCCTGAGAGAGCTCGGTACGTTTGGCCTCGTCAGCCATGCAGCCGCGGTTAATCCCTCGGCCAGTGGCAAAACCGGCCGACATCCAGAGCTGCATCGGAATGTGAGTCTGCTCTTCGGGCGCCAGCATATAGGGCGTGCCATGCAGATAGAGCCCCTTCTCACCAAGCGACTCGCCGTGATCGGAGAGATAGAGCAACGCCGTGTCGTAACGATCCTGATACTGTTTGAGTAGATCGATCATCTTGGCCAGCACATAGTCGGTGTAGCGAATGGTGTTGTCATAGGAGTTGATCAGCACGGCGTTGTCGCAGTTTTCAATATCGTTGCGCTGACAATCCGGCGTGAAGTAGCGCTCTGCATCGGGATAACGGCGATAGTAGTTCGGGCCGTGACTGCCCATGATGTGAAAGACCACCAGCTTGTTCTCCCCCATCTTGTCTATCTCTTTCGGCAGGGCTTCCAGCAGCGCCTCGTCAAGGCAACTGCCGTCATGGCAAAAGCGCGGATAGGCGGCCGGGTCGAGATCATGATGTGGCACCCGATTGCAGACATCCTTGCAACCGCCATCGTTATCTTTCCAGTAGACGCTGACTCCGGCCCGTGTCAGCACATCCAGCAGGTTGTAACGGTTGCGCGCCTTGTTGTCATCAAAATGGGCCCGCCCCAGATTGGAGAACATACAGGGCACCGACACGGCAGTTTCAGTCCCGCACGAGTGCACATGCAGAAAGGCAAGCACATCACCCTCTCTGGCCGTAAAGGGATTGGTATCGCGTCCATAGCCGTTGCTGGCGTAGTTCCTGGCTCGCGCCGTTTCCCCCACCACCAGAAACATCAGGGTCGGTTTGCTGACTTTGCTCACTCGTTTGGCGTCCGCGCCCTGCACCACAAAGGGCTCAGGTTTGCTCAAGTAACGTTTATCCAGATACTTGCCGGCACTGAACAGATAGTTGGACGGGACAATCTCCTTGGCCAGAACCTTGTGGTTACGGCCAATGTAAAGGTACTGCTTGTCATAAACCTCCAGCACGCCCCCTGCCACCAATAGCGCTAGCAGCATGGCGCCAAGGCGCAGCAACAGGCTCTGGTGCCAGCGCGCCGGGTAGTCAACACGGATAATCCAGAGCAGCGCACTGGGCACTAGGCCGGTCAGGGCAAACCAGAGCAGCACCGATGCATTGAGATAAGAGCGCGCCTCCCCCGGATTGGTTTCAAAGATGTTCTGCACCATGTTGCTATCAAACACCACGTGGTATTTGAACATGGCGTAGCTCACCAGCGAACTGCTCAGCAGCACCAGGGTAAAGAAGGGTTTGAGCCACCAGCGAAACGAGAAGGGAATAAACACCGCCACCAGCGCAGCGAACAGCAGTAGCGGGATAGAGATAGCAAAGCCGGTATTAATGGATTCTTGCGCCGACAAAATGGCGTAAAAGTTGAGAAACAAGGGCCAGTTGAACACGATGGCGAAATAGAGTGCCAGCAGCAGCACCAACGGGAGCACCCGTATTCTGAGACGAGATGTCATATCAAACCCTCACGATGCGAAACAAAAAAAGGATGAATCCGGGTCATAGAGCGTGAAACGCGCGATCGGAATCTGAGGGGCGCACTTAACATATTCCGTGACTCAACCGCATCACGAAGCATATTTCACTGTGCGCGGGCAATATCGGAGAGCAAGTTTACTGTAGGAGCGGGGCCTGCCAACAGAGATTGTGGCAGGCCCTTAACACAAGAATTAACCGAGGTTCAAACTGATGGCGTTATTGACACTGGCGGTCACCCGCACCGGAATCGATTTGGAGGTCGGCGTAAACGAGCCGGCACCGATGCTATCGATTGGCACCAAGGGGTTGGTCTCGGGGTAATAGGCGGCGATATTGCCACGGGGGATCTCGTAAAAGACCACCTGAAAGCCACGCACAATCCGCTCGCGCCCGTCGTTGCAGATAGTCTGCATATCGACCCGCTGACCATCCCCAACACCAAGCTCTGCCGCATCGGCCTCATTCATAAACAGCACGTCACGCTGCCCCTTGATGCCGCGATAACGATCATCCATGCCATAGATGGTGGTGTTGTATTGATCGTGCGAGCGCAAGCTCTGCAACAGCAGCACCGGCTCATCGCTCATCTGCTCGGCATGGCGAGTACATTCCGGCAGAATCGACTGCGGCAGCTGGCTGGCACGAAACTCGGCGCGCCCACTCGGGGTCTTCCACACCAGATTGGCGGCCGAGTGCTCAAGATGGAATCCGCTTGGCTGGCGGATCCGCTCGTTAAACTGCTCAAAGCCGGCGATGGTCTTTTCAATCAGATCGCGGATGCGTGAGTAGTCATCACGCAGGGCGAGCCAATCGACGGTGCCACTGCCCAAGGTGGCATGGGCAATCCGCGCCACGATATCGGTCTCTGACAGGCAGAGCTCGGAGATGGGCTCAGCCGCTCCGGTCGAGGCGTGCACCATGCTGAAGGTGTCCTCAACCGTGATCTTCTGGCTACCGCTCATCTGCAGATCAACCTCGGTGCGACCCAGGCAGGGCAGGATCAGGGCATCGCCCCCCACCTGCAGATGGCTGCGGTTGAGCTTGGTACTGATCTGCACATTGAGCTCGGCGCGGCGCATGGCTGCGTAGGTAAAGTCAGTATCGGGCGCGGCCGCTGCCAGATTCCCGCCAAGACAAATCAGCACCTTGCTGTTGCCTTCATGCAACGCCTTGAGCGCCTCATAGACGTTATGGCCACGCTGATGCGGCATCGCGACGCCCAGGTGACGCTCTAACCGCTCCAAAAACAGGGTGGTCGGTTTTTCGTTGATCCCCATGGTGCGGTTGCCCTGCACATTGCTGTGACCACGCACCGGGCAGAGCCCCGCACCCGGTTTGCCGATTTGGCCGCGCATCAGATGCAGGTTGACGATCTCTCTAATGGTATCCACCGAGTGCAGATGCTGAGTCACCCCCATGGCCCAGCAACTGATGATGCGTTCGCTGGCGGCAAACACCCGGGCTGCCTGCACGATCTCGGCACGGGTCAAACCCGATTGCTGTTCAATCTGCGCCCACGACGTGGCTCGAACTTCCACTTCATACTCGGCAAAACCCTGGCTGTGGCGAGCGATAAAGTCGTAGTCGATCACCTCGGGCTGCTCTTCAAGCAGGTACTTGGCCATACCACGCATGGCCGCCATGTCACCACCCAGACGCGGCGTCAGGTATTGGTGGCTGATGGTGGTCGCTGCCGGCGTCAGCAGCTCAAGCGGGCTTTGCGGGCTGGCAAATCGTTCCAGCGCCACTTCGCGCAGGTTGTTAAACGTCACAATCTTGCAGCCTTGGCGGGCCGCTTTGCGCAGGGCATTCATCATGCGCGGATGGTTGGTGCCAGGGTTCTGGCCATAGACAAATACCGCATCGGCTTTGTCAAAATCATCCAGCACCACACTCCCCTTACCGATCCCGACTGACTGGATCAGCGCGACCCCACTGGCCTCATGGCACATGTTGGAGCAGTCAGGGAAATTGTTGGTACCCAACAGGCGGCCAAACAGTTGGTAAAGATAAGACGCCTCGTTGCTGGCGCGTCCCGAGGTGTAAAACTCCACCTCATCCGGGCTCGCCAATCCTTTCAGCTTGTCGGCAATCAGGGCTATCGCCCCTTCCCAGCTGATGGGCTCGTAGTGATCGGTCTGCGGGTTGTAGCGCAGCGGCTCAGTCAAGCGCCCCTGATACTCGAGCCAGTAATCGCTCTGGGTGTTGAGCTGGCGCACCGAATACTCGGCAAAGAAATCAGCGCCGACCATCTTGGCCGTCGACTCCCACGCCACCGCCTTGGCGCCGTTCTCGCAAAACTGGAAGGTGCCGTGATCGTTATCGCCCCAGGCACAACCCGGGCAGTCAAAGCCGTCAGTCTGGTTAACCCGCAGCAGGTTCTGAATATTCTGACGCGCCTTCTGGCTGCGCATCACCTGCCTCATGGTCGATTGCAGGGAGGACAGACCGCCAGCCTTGGCGGGTTTTTCAATGCGAGTGGACATAGGATTCTCCAGTCAACACCGGGCCAGCAAGGCGAGCGTAATGCACCGGCGTATCACAGCGTGGGATATGAACAAGATTGAGGTGATGCGCCAGCGCCATCTTCACCGCCAGCTGGCTTGGCGCCGCCAGACTGATGAGATGGCGGGCACCAAAGCGCACCGCTTTTTGTACCAGTTCACTGCCAAGACGGCTGGTGACCAGCAGCGTCGGGCAGTGTTGACCGGCACGCAGCTGCATACCGATCAGTTTGTCGAGGGCGTTATGGCGGCCAATGTCTTCACGGCAGGCGACAATCGCTCCCTGCTCATCGAGGCAAAGTGCCGCATGCAGGGCGCCGCTCTGTTGGCCTTTAATCTGCCAGGCAGACACTTGCTCGCGCAGTCCCGTCAGCATCGCCAGCGGCAATGGCTCGGCACCGGCTAACAACGGCAGCGCAGGCAGGGCATGCTCAAGAGCCGTCACGCCGCAGATGCCGCAACCGGTGGCGCCAGCCAGACGACGTTGCCGCTGGTTTAACGTGGCCAGACAGCGATTGGCCACCGTGACATTCATGATCCATCCCTCTTCACCAGCAGAGATCTCGATATCATGCACATCGTGGTTGTGTGTGATGACGCCTTCGCCAAACAGAAAGCCGACGGCAAAATCGTCGAGATCATCCGGAGTGGCCATCATCACCGCATGGTTGATGCCATTGATGGTGATAGCCAGCGCAACCTCTTCCACCAAATGGGATAAGGTCGTGGAGACATCACATGACATGGATGATCCTGCGCGATGTTGTGACATAAGAGGGCGGCCATAAAATGCAGATTGAATCCAAGTTTAGTGAGATCAAAAATGTAAAACCAATGAAACAATTCTATATCCTGATAGAACTTCTCTATTGACCATCGCATTTCAATTGAATAGCTTTAGGCCGGTCAATCCACTCTGATGGCACAACGCCATGAATATCAAGCAACTGCGCTACTTCCATGAGCTGGCCCGCCAGCGCCACTTCGCCAAAGCGGCCAAGGCCTGCCACATCACTCAGCCCACCTTGTCGGCCAGTATTACCGCGCTGGAAAAGAGCCTGGGGACCGAATTGGTGGTGCGCACCAGCCAGTTTGTGGCGCTGACCGATGCCGGGCGCATCGTGCTTGAGCATGCAGAGCGAATATTGCAGGAGCAAGAAGGGCTTAGGCAGGCGTTGAGCCGCTTTAGCGGCGAACTGACCGGAGAGCTGCGTATCGGTATCGTGCCGCAATCCCATGTGGATATCATGCCGCTGCTCAAGCGCTTCAACGAGCGCTATCCGGCCGTGACACTCTCCTTGTCGGTGATGAGTCACGAAACCCTGCTCGGCCAGCTCAACCTGCACCAGACCGATATTGGTCTCGGTTTTGATGAACACCTCTCGGGACTAAACCAGCGGCTGTTTGACACCCACGGGCGCAGCCGCAACCAGATGGCGCTGCTTTGCAACCCTCTCCATCACGGTGAAAAGCCCACCGGCAGCGTGACGCTGGCCGAGCTGGCAACCCGCCCCTTGCTGCTGCTCAGTCGCAACATGCAGTTTCGCCAATATCTCGACCAGGCAGCCACGCAAGAGCAGCTCACCTTTCGGGTGGTGCTCGAGACCGATTCACTGTTTCATCTGGTCAGCGCCGTGCGCCATGAACTGGGCTGCGCTATCGTCAGCGCCGGCACGGCCCGCTCGGCCAGCCGGTTATTTAACCTCTCGTGGCAACCACTGGCTGAGGTCGACGCCGGCCACACCCTGTTTATCACCCGCAAGCACAGCGTCACACCGGCCATGCGCGCCTTTATTGCGTTGCTTGATGATGAAGAGAACGAGTCAGCCGAATCAGCTCAGGATTGATACTATCGACAAGAAGAAACAGACAGCCCGAGGAATCATATCGTTCGGGCTGGCCAGATGGCTAAGAGGTGAAGATGCCGCAGCATGGCAGCTCACACCGGTCTTGGGTACGCAGGACATGTACCATCCCGTGTACCAAAAAACGGTGGCTTCCCTCGGATCTTGGCGGATTTAATCGGACAACAAAAAACCCGCAAAGCCTTATGCCATGCGGGTTTCTGGATTTTCCCGGACGTTGCCGGAAGTCAAAGTGGCGGAGAGGGAGGGATTCGAACCCTCGGTAGGCTTGCACCTACGCCTGATTTCGAGTCAGGTACATTCAACCGCTCTGCCACCTCTCCGTGGCGCTATGTTTTACCCAAACTCGCGGCCAAAGGCAATCGACTTTTCCTGCCAGATCAAGCAAGTGGGCAATTTTTCAGCATCAGACGCCTTTTTACGGCGCACACCGGCTATTTGACGATGATCATCGGCGTTCCCGCCAGCGGATCGGGGAAAATCTGGGCGTCGATATGAAACACCTCACGCAGCAACTCCCGCGTCATCACCTCGCCCGGCGCTCCTTCGGCCATGATCCGACCCTCCTTCATCACCACCAGATGATCGGCATAGCGGCAGGCCTGATTAAGATCGTGCAGCACCGCCACCAGGGTTCGCCCCTCATCGCGTAGCGCACCGAGAAGGTTCATCAGTTCAACCTGATGGTTGATATCCAGATAGGTGGTCGGCTCATCGAGTAGCAGATAGGCGGTATCTTGCGCCAACACCATCGCCAGCCAGGCTCGCTGCCGCTGTCCGCCCGACAGAGAAGCAAGCGGCCGCTCGGCCAGATCATCGAGCCCAACCCGCTTGAGCGCCGCCGCCACCAATTGCTGATCACGCGCCGTCAATCGCCCCCAAAAACCACCGTGCGGCGCCCGGCCATAGCCCACCAGTTGGCGCACCGTGATCCCTTCTGGTATCGGCTGGGTTTGTGGCAGCAGAGCCAGCTCGCGCGCCAATTGCCGCGCCGGTAGTGACGTGATCGATTGCCCTTGCCAGCACACCGTTCCTGCGGCGGGTTTGAGCACCCGCGCCAGTGTCTTGAGCAAGGTACTCTTGCCGCAACCATTGGGGCCAATCAGGGCAGTGAAGCGGCCATGGGGCACGGCAAGATTGAGGCTATGCAGCACCGGGTTGGCGTCATAGCCCACCTCGAGCGCAGTGGCTGTCAGCATGAAACGGACCTCATTCTGGCAAGCAAATAGAGAAAATAGGGGGCACCAAGCAGTGCCGTCATGATGCCGGCCGGCAGCTCTAATGGCGGCGCCAACACCCGACCGGCAAGGTCAGCCAGCGTCAGCAGCAAGGCACCAATCAGCATGGCGGCCGGCAGCAACAGCTGATGACGGCCGCCCACCAACCGACGCGCCAGATGCGGCGCCACCAGCGCCAGAAAACCGAGTGGCCCGCAGGTTGCTACGCTCGCCGCGCTCCAGCCGACGGCCACAGCCAGAGCCAACAGCCGCACCCGCACCGGCGCGATGCCAAGACTGGCCGCTGCTTCGTCACCGAGCGCCAGCAGATTGAGCGATTGACTGAGCCACAGCGCCAGCGGTAACAGCATTAGCCAAGGCAACAAGTGCAACAGGGATGACCAACTGCGTCCCCACAAACTGCCGGTCAGCCACAACAGCGCCTGATTGACATCTTGCGGCCGGGTAAGCAGCAGATAGTCGATACAACTGGCATACAGCGCCGAGAGGGCCACCCCGCCCAGCGCCAATTTAAGCGGCGCTGCGCCGGCACCGCACAACCACCACAAAGCCAGTGCCGCCAGCAGACCACCCAGCAGCGCGACGAGCGGCAGAGCACTCGCTGGCAACGCCGGCCAGAGCATCAAGGCCAGCACGGCCGCCAAACTGGCTCCGTGGCTGATCCCAAGCACATCGGGCGATGCCAGAGGATTACGGATCACCCCTTGCACCAGCGCCCCGGCACCTGCCAACAGCGCCCCCACCAGCAACGCCAGCAGCAGGCGCGGCAAACGATACTCCCAGAGGGTAAAACGGGCCGCCGGGTCGGCAGAGCGCAGCCCAGCCAACAGGGTTTGCCAGTCAAAACTGCTGGTGCCACTGCGCAGGCTATACCAGGCCGCCAGCATCAAAAGCAAACTCAGAAAGGTAAAGGTGCGCGCCGGGCCGGCATCACGAATCAGCTGAAGCGCTCTCATGGCTGCCTACGCACCAGATAGATGAAATAGGGGGCGCCGATGAGCGCCAGCACAGCACCGGCGGGAGTCTCGGTGGGAAAGACCATGGCGCGTCCCAGCAGATCACCGGCAGTGACCAGCACGGCGCCCAGCACCATGCACAGCGGCAATACCCGCCGATAATCATGCCCCACCAGCGCACGCGACAGATGGGGCACCAGCAGACCGACAAAGCCCAAGGTGCCACAGGTAGCGACAGCGAATCCCACCAACAGCAAGACCAGCACACTGATAACAAGGCGCGATATAGCGGGTGACAATCCTAAACTCTGCGCCCCTTCATCACCGAGTGCCAGCAGATTGAGGGTGGGGCCAAGTAGCAGGGTCAGCAGCAACAGAGGCAGCGCGAAGGGCCACAAGCGAGCAAAGGCTGGCCAGTCAATCTGTGCCAGTGAGCCGGCCAGCCAACCGAGCACGGCGCTGGCCTGCTCCTCGTCGAGGATCACCAGGGTGCGGGTCAGCGCCACACACAGGGCCGAGATAGCCACCCCGGCCAGCACCAGCCGGGCCTGCGATTCAGCGCCGCGCCAGCCTTGACCAAGCAGCATTACCAGCGCCCAGCTGGCAGCGCCGCCCAGGGTTGCCGCTAGCGGCATCGGCAGCCAGCCTTGTGGCAGGGTCGAGACCAGCGCCATCCCCAGCCCAGCCCCTGCCGTCACCCCAAGCAGACCGGGGGATGCCAGCGGATTGCGGGTCATCCCCTGCATCAGGGCGCCGGCCAGCGCCAGTTGGGCACCCACCAGCATGCCGCCGAGCAAACGGGGCAAGCGGATCTCGTGCACCAACTGCTGCCCAATTACCCCCGACTCGGGTTGCCATAGACCAGCTAGCGCATCTTGCGGTGCAATCGCCAGCGGCGAGAGGGCAAACAGCGATACCCACCCAAGCAGCAGCAACAACGGCAAGGTCCAGAGCAAGCGCACCTTAGTGGCTCCGCGCCCGGATCAGATCATCGGCCATCGACTCGGCGGCCAGAATGCCACGGCTGCGCGCCCAGTTGTTGCCATCAACGTCAATCAGATGACCGGGCTGGGCGGCTTTGAGCAAACGCCACATGGGATCTTTTTGCCAGCGGTCGAGCGTGCTCTGCTCGCTGTAGCGCCCGATGACCAGATAATCGGGGTTGAGCGCCAGCAACTGCTCGAGGCTTACCTGACGCGACGCTTCGCTGTCACGCTCAGCCATCGGCGGCACTTTCAGACCCAGTGCCTGAATCACGCCAGCGGCGAACGAATCAGGGGCATGGATAAACAGGCCGTTTTCACGAGCCACGGCAAATTGCACCTGGCCTTGCCAGCTGGCCAGTTGCTTACCTTTTTCATTCATCACCTTATGATGACGTGCCAGCTCGCGGTTCATTGCCTCGCGTTGACCGAGTACGGCGGCGATGGTTTCCGCTGCCTGAAGCGTCTGCTCATACCCCACCCGGCGAGAAGCCAGAAACAGGGTCGGCGCAATCTTGTTAAGGGCATCGGCCATGGCGCGATGTCGATCCCAATCGGCAATGATGAGATCGGGTTTGAGAGCGGCAATCGCCTCAAGGCTTGGCTGGGAGCGCGTCCCGACCGATTGCCAGGGTGAGATCTTGGCGCGCACGGCCGGCAGCAGACGGTTGGGATCCAGATCATCGGCCACCCCGACCGGGCTAACGCCGATCGCCGCCAGCGCATCGACAAAGGAGAACTCGAGGGCCACAACCCGTTTCACCGGCCGATCCAGCGTAAACGGCCCTTGTGGCGTTGCCACAGTCAGCGCATTGGCAACACTGGCACTTAACAGACAAAACAGGGTCACTACCCACTTCAATGGTCTCATCTCATCCTCCATATAGGCCTGACGGCCCCGCAAACTAACAGACCCAAAGATGGATTGAAAATGAGAATTTAAAGTGTTTAATCTTTTTTGTCGTTGTAATGAGAATTGGTTTTATTTAAGTTACGCCACTTTCCTCACGCTGATTTTACAAAAATGAAACTAAAAACAATGGGTTGCTTGATGGTTTTGGGACTCGTCCAGCCATCATTTGCGGCAACGACAGAGACAGACACCACACTCGCCACCGGCGTTGCTACTGCGCTAGAGAGCAGCACCAGCGGCGCCGAAGCCACTACCCCGGATGAAACTGTGACCGTGCTCGGCCGCGCCCAAACCCACTACAAGGTGGAAGAGAGCGAGCTGGCCACCGGCACGCCCACCGAGATTGCCCGCACACCGCAATCGGTGCAGGTCATCAATCACACCTTGATTGAGGATCAGTCCGCCCGTCAGGTCACCGACCTGTATCGCTCGATCAGCGGCGTGAGCCAATACTCCTACTCCGACGTCACCTTCCGCGGTTTTCGTCAGGAGGAGATCCGCTATGACGGACTGCGTGGCGATCCGTTTGCCGGCTTTGCCATTCCGCAGCTTGCCAACATTGAAGAAGTGCAGGTACTCAAAGGCCCGGCCAGCGCGCTGTTTGGTACCGGCGAACCGGGCGGTCTTATCAACTACGTCACCAAGCAGCCGACCCAAGAGAGCCAGCGCCGTATCAAGGTGACTGGCGGCAATCAGGACTTCGCCGGCACCCAGCTCGATATGAGCGGCCCGCTCGACGATGACGGGGTACACACTTATCGCCTCGGTTTTTATCAGGACCACGAGAACCCGTCGCGCAACAACACCGACACTCGTAACCGCATTTTCGATCTTGGCTACGGCTGGCAGCTCGACGACGACACCCGTCTGGTAGCCCAGTATCAAAGCATCAAGCAGCGTCTTGGTGGTGCACGCCTGCGCGGTATTCCGACCGATGATGATGGCAACTTCCTGGCCGATATCGACTGGAATGCCAACGAGGCCAGCGACTTTCAACAGCTGATCGCCGATGTTTACCAGCTGCGCCTTAACCACAGCTTCAACGACTGGCTGAGCGGCGAAATCGCCACCCGCTACTATCGCAATGAAGAGACCCAGGCCTATCACGAGCCATCGGCGCTCAAAGATACTGACGGAGATGGTGTGAATGACTGGGTAGATCGCGAATTCCGCGCCCAGACCTATGACAACACAGGTGCCACCATTGCCGGCCATCTGACCGCCCAGCTGGGTGATCACACCGTGCTGACCGGGGCTGATTACTACCGCTACACCCAGGATTACGTCTATTACCGCGCCACCAAGGCCGGCGGCGTCACTGGGCTCAGCCTCACCAACCCGCAATATGGCAGCGACAGCAGCAGCTACAAGCTGAGCCTCTCCAAGTCCACCGATACCCTCTCCGAGCGCTACGGCACCTTTATTCAGGATCAGTGGGCGCTGACTGACCGCTGGGATCTGCTCGGCGGCACCCGTCTCGATGGCTACCGTGACCGGGTGAAAAACCGCGTCTCGGGCACCGAGGATGAATATCAGGGCACGGCCCCTTCGGTACGCTTGGGATCAACCTATGAGCTGAGCCAGCAACTGCGGCCTTATGTGGTATGGTCCACCGGCTTTGTGCCGCAAGATGCCGCCGATCAGGCCAGCAGCAATGGCGGCCCGTTTGATCCGGAGCAGAGCCAGTTGTGGGAAGCCGGCATTCGCACCTACTGGCTGGATGAGGCGGTGAACCTCAACCTGGCGACCTATCGCATCATCAAGAAAAACGTGCTGCAGACCGACCCGGACGACAGCGACCGCATGGTGGCCTTTGGCAAGGTGCGCAGCGAAGGATTTGAAGCCGACCTGATGGCCGACTTGACCGAGCGTTGGGTGATGAACCTCTCGTACGCCTACAACGATACCCGCATCAAGCAGGCTTACGATGGCTTTAGCGGCGCAGTTGGTGACCGTTTTGCCAATGCCCCACACCAACAGTTGGGCGCCTGGACCCGTTACGATCTGCCGTTTATCAACTCGGCCTTCTCGTTTGGCATGAACTATGTGAGCGACCAGCTCACCCAGGACGGTCAAACCGTCAAACCTTACACTGTGTTTGACAGCGCCTGGCAAACCCGCTGGCAGCAGTGGGAAGTGCAGCTGAACGTCAAGAACCTGTTCGACCGGGAATATGCGGTCAGCGGCTTCCTCGAGCGCACCGGCGACTTCCCCGGTGAACGCCGCCGGGTCTACCTCAGCCTGAGCCGCGAGTTCTGATAGTCAACCCGCTTCAGCCACAGGGCAGACCACGGTCAGCCCTGTGGCGTGTCAGACGCTCACTCCTCGTGAGCCAACAGCCAGCGGCGCAGCAGCGCGGCCAGTTGTTGCTGCTCGGCAGAGTTCAAGGGCTCCAGCAGTGCCCACTCATTGCTGACGTGGGCCTCCAGCGCCTGATCGATCTTGGCGTTCCCCGCCGGAGTCAACGCTACCAAGAGACTGCGCCGATCGGTGGGTGACGGCTGACGGGCAATCCAGCCCTGCCGCTCTAGCCGGTCGAGACGCGCCGTCATGGCCCCTGATGTAAGCATGGTGCTTTGATAGAGCGCCGTTGGCGTCAAAGGCTCGGCCGCCCGGCGCAAGGTCGCCAGCACGTCAAACTCTCCGCTCGCCAGCCCCTGATCTTTGAGCGTTTCATCGATTTCCCGGCCAGCCAGTGCGGCCATCCGGCCAATACGGCCAAATATCGCCATTGGCCAACAATCCAGATCCGGGCGCTCCCGCTCCCATTGCGTCAACAGGGCATCAACGTGGTCTGGTACAGATGGGTCTGATTTATCGTTCACAGTACTACCCACATATCTTGATAAAAAGATACTTGATGATAAACCAGTTTCGCTCTAATTTATCTTCACGAAAAGATACTTTACAGAGAGATATATGCCATACCTGATCGCCCTGATAGCCCCGCTCACTTGGGGCAGCACCTACGCACTGGTTAGCCTGAGTCTGGAAGGTCTCTCTCCATTTTGGGTCGCCTGCTGGCGGGCATTGCCGGCGGGTCTGTTGTTGGTACTACTGCGACCGCGACTGCCGGATCTGGCGTGGCCTAAATTGTTGCTGCTGGCTTTTTGCAATATTGCTGCCTTTTTTACCCTGCTATTTATCGGCGCTTATCGGCTCCCTGGCGCGGTGGCTGGCACGCTGGGCGCCACATTGCCACTTATCTTGTTGCTGCTGGCCTGGTTGATCGATGGCTCGCGACCGACACTGCGCTGGCTGCTGCTTGCCTTGCTCGGGCTGTGCGGAGTATTGCTGCTGCTTAACCCCTCGACGCGTCTCGATCCGGTTGGTGTGGCCGCCGCGCTGGGAGCGGCGCTGCTGATTGGGTTCTCGGCGCGCTGGATGCAAGGCTGGAGCGTCGGCGATCTGCTCTCTCTCACCGGTTGGCAACTGCTGCTAGGTGGCGTGATGCTGATCCCGATTGCCTGGACACTGGCCGGCCCGATGCCGCTGCCCACGGCCCATGCCCTGCCGGGACTGGCATATCTGGTGCTGGTCAACACGGCGCTGGCCTATTGGGCCTGGCTGTGGGGATTGCGCCGCCTGGGCGCGCAGGTGATGAGTATGCTGGCCCTGACCAACCCGATTGTGGCAGTGAGTCTGGGCGTCTTACTGGTGGGTGAAACGCTTGGCCCGATGCAGTGGTCTGGCATTGCCCTGATCCTGCTGTCACTGCTGTTGATGAAATTGCCGCTGCGGCGCCGTTAACGCTCTCTTAGCGAGCAGGATGCGAATGATGATATGCAAAGGAGTAGACAAGATGACTGACGAATTTGTAGCGCAGGGCATCACAGCCATGGCCAACGTGGTCGCGCTTGATAAGGATAATTGGTTTAACGGCCATATCGGCGCTTCGCTGCTGGCAGGCGCAGGTTTGCTACGCAGCGGGCAATTAAGTCCAGAGGTGGTCAGCACTCTTTCGTTATGCTTGCAGCGGCAACTCAAGCGATACCAACCCTTCTTCAACAATGTGGAGAGCAGCCCAACCAGTTGCGATTACACCACAGTGATTGATGCCATTGAACTCAATAGCCGGCAACTGAGTCGCTCCGGTCACGGCGTTATCTATGGTTCTCTGTTTCTTGATGCCGTTCTTAATAGTGGTGTCACGGTCAGCAAATTACAGATCGAAAATATCGCACGATTAATCCGAAACTGTGCAGTCGATAAATGGTCACGCTACTATGGAATCGACGATTATCGAACGTTCGAGCCACAGATTAAACCGGTCGAGATCGAGCACCTCTGCATGCTGGCGGTACAACAAAGTACCCAAGATGTATTTATGGATGCTGACGGCTATTTCTTTAGCGGTGAAAAGGTGCATGCCATTACCCATGCCCAAGCCATTTTTCTGCTGCAACACAACGGCTTTGATCAATTGGCCCGCCAAGCTGCAACCCAGCTTGCCAAACAATTGATCCTCAACGATCAGCGACCCACCAGAGGTTTGACAAGCGCGTCACCCAAACGGTTTGACCTGACCGATAAAAGCACTTGGGAGTCTCACCTTAAAGATGAGCACCAGATCAAATTGGCCTATAGCTACACCTACTTGACCAGCACTCTTTCCGACTCGTTACCCAAACTGGATCTGCTATGGGGCGCTATCAACTGATAACGGCTAATCTATTGCTACTTCTGAAGGAACCAGTAATGTCATCACGCATAGCACCTGAAATAAGAAAACAAAGTTTACAGGCCGGCAGTATAACCAACAAAATGCCATCTAATCCTGAAACTTCGTTTGCCAACACACTCAGCAGATCAAAACGACAGACTAGTAAGAGTTCATCGCTATCAGCGATACGCAATCTGGCTCAGATTACTTCGGTATAATTTCAAAACATTAATGAGTTGGTACAGATAGGTTACATAAATCTTGATGAACCACCTCATTATTGAGCTTTATGGATGTATTCTCCCTATCTAAATTAAATTTAGATGGTTTGTCACAGACATCGAAAAATCAGCAGGAAGATATATTCCACAAAATGAATATGATAGCCGATAGTTATCGTTGTTGTAACGCGAATTCCAATCTAGACAAACTAGGGTTTGCAACTGAAGATTTACGCTTTCAAGCTCACGGAATTAATAACGGGCACTTATAACAAGTGGGGCGACATATATTAATCAGTCAATTTAAGATACGCTCACATAAATTAAGAGGACACTACCATGTATTTTTACATCAATTACTATAGATGCCGGAGCAGTCTATGAAAACAATATTAACCCTGCCGCTTTTATTCTTATCCTTCAATTTACTTGCAGCTCCAGCATCCTGTATTGCTGAAGCAAAACGCTTTACCTTTCATAATGAGAGTATAATAGATCATCAAACCAACCTCACTTGGCGCCGCTGTAGTGAAGGCATGATGTGGAATGGAAAAACCTGTATTGGTGAATCCACTCTCATGACGCAGGCAGAGGCAACTGAAAGAGTCATAGAAAGCGGGGAGCACTGGCGCCTCCCCACCATTGATGAACTTTATTCATTATTCACAAATCCCTGTACTGGCGAACCGACTAGACATACCCTTTCAGATATACGTGACATGGGAGAAAACTCGGCTCCATATTGGAGCTCAACGCAAGTTGAGGATATTCAGAATTTTTATTATTACGTCGATCTGTTGCATGGCTATGTCGATGCACACTCGGGTGGTTTTTCATTAGCCGTTCGTCTGGTTAGAGAAAGCAAGCCTATCTAATTACTGGTGACAATGACATTATCAGACTCGCATCAATCAATAACCAACACTGGGGAGTAAGTATGATTGTTCGAACATGGCATGGCTGTGTGCCACTTGAGCTCGCAGACGGATTTGCAAAACACCTGGAGAAAACCGGTATCGATCATGCCAAAAGTATTAACGGAAACTGTGGAGCATTTGTCCGCAGGGAAACACAGGGTACATATGAACACTTCTTTCTAGCTACCTACTGGGAAGATATCAATGCAGTTAAAGCATTTGCCGGAGAAAGCTATCACGTTGCAGTCACTTACCGGGATGACGAACAGTTCGAACTGCTCTCTGATCCTTATGTGTTTCAACATACCGTTGATACTGTGGTACCACTCTGATGGTGCTGCTGGCGTGCGTGACGTCCCCACTCGGCATTAGCGCTACAGCGTTCCATTTTATGACTAATCGCAAAAAATCAGCCTTTTCCATGGCTTAGCTTTACTTTTTGCTGGTCAATGTCGCTATAAGCTACTTAGGATAACCACAGGGCGCCCAGGGTGAGGAGTCCTCTCGCAGCTCAGGGCGCACGGTGGAGGCGGTAATCCAGGGGCGGTAGCGTGGCTGCCATGCCTGATTTGCTTTCTCGCCAGCCTCACCTCATTACCACCATCCGGCTTTTACCCCGTTCTGGCCATCTGCGGCGACTTAACGGGGCGCCTTGCTGAGCTCAAAACCCATGAATACACAGACCACGCTTCGATCCTATATTGGCACGCCCGTTCTGGGTGTCGCCGCCAGCTATTGCGCTTTGCAAAAGACTGATGTCTATATTTGCGGGGTCGAGGTGTTGGAAAACGACACCCTGTTATTGACCTTCCCCAAAGGGCATCAGCTGAGTGTGGGCGACAAGCTCACCCTGCATCTGGATAATCGCACCGGGGTGGATGAATACGATGCCGATTTAAAGGTCTATCGCTGCTCTTATAAAGGTCAGGTGGCCAAAGTTCGGGATAATCAGGTGCTGGTTACGCCCATTGAGTGCGAGCTCTATTACGGCATTACCGTGGTTTACCGGCTGGCCAGCGCCGATTATCAGCATCCGGAGG
Source organism: Aeromonas sp. RU39B (assembly GCF_900156095.1). Taxonomy (GTDB): domain Bacteria; phylum Pseudomonadota; class Gammaproteobacteria; order Enterobacterales; family Aeromonadaceae; genus Aeromonas. The sequence goes on along the minus strand of NZ_FTMJ01000004.1, from coordinate 270,960 downwards.
ATACCCGCCCCGAATTGGCGCTGCCAATCACGCCGCTGACCACCTTGCCGGTGGCAGATCTTCGAGAAGTGGATAACAAAATTGGCGTGCTGGTGACCGGAGCACAAAGCCAGCCGCACACCACAGTGCTGGCGTTTCTCTCCTCTGATGAAGACGATATTTTCTTTATTACCTTCCCATCGACCTTTAAAGCCAAGCTGCTAAAACGGGATCGTCACTGCCACTTTGTGATTGATTCGCGCGCGGTGTTTACCTATACCCAGGCCATTGAATGGAACTACACCATTATTGAGGCCGATGCGTATCAGATCCCGCCCTCACACCCCTTGTTTGAGCCCATTCGCGAAGCATTTGTGCAGAAAAACCCGTGGGAAGTGGGCTTTTTTAGCCACCCGCACGTCGAGCTTTATCATCTAAAGCCGAAAAAAGTGGTCTGCCCGACCCACGCCAAATAAATCGCTCACCTTTATTGCGCGAGGAATCCGCCCCGCCTCACCTTTTAGCGTCACAGTTATGATCCAAAAGAAGATTTTCCCTACCGCCGAGGCGGTTGTTGATTCCCTGGCCCAAGAGCTCAAAGCCTATAGCGAGCAAGGGCGAGCGGTGCATATCTCCCTCTCGGGCGGCAGTACCCCGAAAAAATTGTTCAAGCTGCTGGCAAGCCCTCCTTATGCAAACTCCATTGCATGGCACAACCTGCATTTTTGGTGGGGCGATGAGCGCTGCGTAGTGCCCGAACACGCCGAGAGCAATTACGGCGAGGCCCATGCCCTGCTCTTTAGTCAGGTGGCGATTGCGCCAGAGAATATCCACCGGATTCGGGGCGAAGCAGAGCCGCAGGCCGAAGCCGTGCGCTTTGCCAACGAGATGTGCGACACCCTGCCCCTGGCTGACGGTGTGCCGGTGTTTGACTGGATTTTGCTTGGAATGGGTGCCGACGGCCATACCGCATCGCTATTTCCGGGCCAGACCGACTATCAAGACCCTCATCTGTCGGTGGTCGCCCGCCACCCCAAATCGGGGCAACAACGTATCTCGAAAACCGCTCGGGTATTACAGGCTGCCAAGCGCATCAGCTATCTGGTGCTCGGCCAGGAAAAAGCCGAGATGGTGCATACCATCTTTACTCAACCCGCCGCAACCCTGCCCTACCCCGCTGCGCGGATTCACGCTCTGCACGGGGAAACCCAGTGGTATCTGGATTTGGCTGCTGCTGCGAAGATCGAGAAATAATAAAATGTAGAGTTTATCATTTATAATATATTTTGGTTAAGAGTAAATCTAGGCAATCGATTGTTCTATTTAACAAAAGGTGGGCGTTTCATTTATCCAACATATTTACTCAAGTAAGTTGACTCTAACAGTCAAAAAGGCAACCCGATCCCAACCATCTAAAAAGCAATTTAAAAATGATAAAAGAATTCAGTATAGAGAACTTTAAATCCTTTAAGCAAAAACAAAAAATGAGGATGGCTCCCATAACATTAATATATGGCCCAAACTCATCTGGCAAAAGCTCTATAATACAATCACTGATATCAATAAAACACACAACAGAAAATAACAGTCCTATTGGTTCATTAAAAACAAGTGGCTCACACATTGAATTAGGCGGTTTTCCGTCAGTCGTTCACAAACATGATGTAGATAGCGATATATCATTTGGAATAAAATACACAAGAAACACACACATAGAACAGTCACCTGATGAGGGTTTCATATTAGGAAGAAAGCAAGATAGACATGTTGACAGGGGGAAACAGGACATCCACCTTTTGGGATAAGGCGTAGTGCTATCGAGATTGTTTGTTGGTTACCCTGAGAAACATATATCTCCAGCAGTGACGAGCAGGAAAAGTTGTGTTTTCAGCAAATCGACGGTTTTACACACAGCCGAACTCGCCGCCGATGATACCGGCAGGGCCCAGACGACAATCAATGAAAGCGGGTCAGTGCTTAGGATGACGACATCGCTGCTGACCGCAGTGGTTGGCGTATTGTTGGCACAGTGCCCCATCCCCAACTGCTCGGATACCTGAGCGCCGAAATACGCTAACCTGACGCAGCCAGCTGCTTTCTGCCAGATGCAAACGCTGTAATATCGGCGCAAGCTCGGCAGGAATATGGCCGCGCTTGTCATCGCGCATCGCCCGTCCGGTCCAATCGACCAGCGTCAGATAATCGGTAAACGCATACGGCAGAGCATGCTCTTGCTCGCGCTGTTTCTCGGAAAACGGCAGCAACAATGGTGGCAGCTCACCGGTTGCACGACCCAGCCGCTGGCTGATGCTGGTGTAATCGCTCTCCTCCGGCCGCTCTGCCACCTTGGCGCGCACCGGATTGAGCTCGACATAGGTCATGCAGGCCAGCAATGCTGATTCCGTCAGTAGCGCCTGACTTTTGAAGCGCCCTTCCCAGAAGTGCCCCTTGCAGCCATCTTCCTGATTAGCTTGTCGTGCCAGGCTTTCGTTAAGCAGACGCACCAGCCAGCTGATGGAGTAGAGCCGCTCCCGCCACTGGGCAAGTAATCCTTGTACCACGGCCAACTCCGGCTCGGTCAGCGACTCTTCCAGATACCAGCGGCGCACCAGCAATGGCCACTGAAACAGCCCGGCCCAGCGCTCGGCTACCTCGCGGTCACTCCAGCCGTTTGCCACCTCCGGCTCGACTTTCAGCACCAAATGGTAGTGGTTGTTCATCACCGCATAAGCGCAAATACCAATGGCAAAGACCCGCGACAACTGACTCAGCTTGTCGACCACCCACTGGCGTCGGTGCTCGAAGCTTTGGCCGGAATGGCTATCTTCGCCGCACAGAAACGCACGGCGCACACAGCGGCTGACCACGTGGTAGTAGGGCGTATCCTGCAAACTGATTTGACGTGAACGGGCGATGGTCATGGCAACCTCCCTCGGCGCTAAGCCTTAAGCCAAGCAGCCCGCTACGCCGCTGTCAAAAAGGTGGGTGTCCTCGAAGGGATGTCGTTTGCCACTTCTGGCTCGACTTTCAGCACCAGATGGTAGTGGTTGTTCATCACCGCATAAGCGCAAATACCAATGGCAAAGACCCGCGACAACTGACTCAGCTTGTCGACCACCCACTGGCGTCGGTGCTCGAAGCTTTGGCCGGAATGGCTATCTTCCCCGCACAGAAACGCCCGCCGCACACAGCGGCTGACCACGTGGTAGTAGGGCGTATCCTGCAAACTGATTTGACGTGAACGGGCGATGGTCATGGCAACCTCCCTCGACGCTAAGCCTTAAGCCAAGCAGCCCGCTACGCCCCTGTCAAAAAGGTGGGTGTCCTCGAAGGCCCCTAGCAACCTCCCTCGGCGCTAAGCCTTAAGCCAAGCAGCCCGCTACGCCGCTGTCAAAAAGGTGGGTGTCCTCGAAGAGTTAAGCCAAGCAACCCACTACGCCGCTGTCAAAAAGGTGGATGTCCTCGAAGAGGTCAAAAAGGTGGATGTCCTCGAAGAGGAGACTCGCCTTACACTGTTTTGGTCATAAACCGGCTATAGGGATCCTCGCGGTAGTGACCAAATGGGCCGCAATCTTCAAATCCAAAGGCGTGATAGAGACGGTGAGCCGGTGCAAAAAATGGCTGGCTGCCGGTTTCCAGACTAAGGCGGGTCAAGCCGCGCATTCTGGCTTCTTCGAGCAGATGAGCAAGCAGTTGGCGGGCAATGCCACGGCGGCGATAACGGGTGGCAGTGCGCATCGATTTGATCTCGCCATGCTCCGCATCCAGCCGTTTAAGGGCCACACAGCCAGCCGCTTCTTCCCCATCCCACAGGGTCCAGAAACTGATATCCGGTGCGCGCAGCGCCGCACAATCGAGGGCGTGCGTGCTCTCGGGGGGCGAAGTAGCACGCATATCGCTCAAGTGTTCTTCCAATAGCGCTATCACGCGCGGGTCGGTCACATCATCCAGTCTGATTTGCATCCCTGCTCTCCTCTCTTTTCTCTCTTCTTACTGTTGCTCGGTGCTAAACCTTGCAGCACTGCACCAGCCGCTCTTAGCTGTATTTACCGCATTCTCTCTGCCCAGCGTCTTGGTCAATACCTGTTGGCTCAGATGGCATGCGTACTCCGTACCAGGGCCACCAGATAACGAGCTGTTGTGCTGCCCGGATTCACAAAGCGGGTGCCCCCCTCAATGCTCATACAGAGGCAGTCGCCGGCGCGAAGCTGCCACTGCCCCTCGGGCGATTCAATCTGCATCTCGCCGTCGAGCAGCCAGATCTGCTGGTGCCAGTGGGTCGGCAGTGGCTGCGGGGCATAGTGCACGCTCTGCCCGGCGGGAAAGCGCACCTCCACCATCTGCAGCGGCGCTTGGGCCAACGCCGTCAGGCGGCGGCGCTGATACCCAGATTGCGGATCAGTCCAGACCGGCTGCTCTTGCACACGGCTGCAGGGCGACACCGATTCCTCGGGCTCACTGGTAAACAGTGAGGCCAGCGGGACACCCAGCGCGGTCGCCAGTTTATCGAGCACTACTGCGGTCGGGCTGCTCTGGCCGCGCTCGATATTGGAGATATTGGAGCGGCTCACCCCGGAGCGCTCGGCCAGTTGCTCGAGCGACCAGCCTTGCTGTTCGCGCAATCCGCGCAGGCGCGCCGCCAGCATCTGTTGAAAGTCCATGTTAATCCACAATAAAGGAATTAAATCCAACATACTGGATTTTCACCTTAAGTCGAGCCCTTTTACACCCAGCGTTTTGCTCCCATGCAGCAACGGCAGCTGTCAGTGACTCACGGCCCCTCGTTTGACTGATCTGGCTACAAAAAAGCCCCCACCGTCACCGGAGGAGGCTTTATCGGCTTACCGCGCTCGCGTTAACCGAGCAAAAATGCTCTCAGCTTGGCGAAATCGGCCGGCAGGTTGTGGGAGAGCAGCGGCAGCTCGGCGTGCTTGGCCAGCGGGCCGGGCAGCGGGATATCCAGACCCAGGATATCGTCCACTCTCTCTTTGAACTTGGCCGGATGAGCGGTACAGAGGAACACCCCGACTTCGTCATCAGCCAGCTGCGCTTGCAGCGCATCCCAGGCAATCGCGCCGTGCGGCTCGCACAGATAGCCTTCGCCGTAGAGACGCTTGAGGGCATCGACGGTCTGCGCATCGTCACGCATGGCCGACCCCAGGGCCTCGAGCGACCAGCCCATGCGGCGGCACAGCTCTTCAACACGCGGCCAGTTGTTGGGACGGCTTACGTCCATGGCGTTGGACAGGGTGGCCACGGTAGCGTGGGGCTCCCACTGACCGGTTTTCAGGAAACGCGGCACGGTGTCGTTAGCGTTGGTGGCGGCGATAAAGCGCTTGACCGGCAGGCCGAGCGCCTTGGCAATCAGACCGGCGGTCAAGTTGCCGAAGTTACCGGACGGCACGCTCACCACCGCCTTGGCCCGTTCAGCCTTGGGCAGCTGGGCAATCGCTTCAAAGTAGTAGCAAACCTGCGCCAGCAGACGGCTGATATTGATGGAGTTGGCGGAGTTCAGGCCAATGGCCTGTTTCAGCGGCTCGTCATCAAACGCCTGCTTGACCAGTGCCTGACAGGCATCGAAATCCCCGTCGATGGCGACAGTGCGAATATTGCCGCCGAGGGTGCAGAAGAGTTTCTCCTGCAAGGGGCTGATCTTGCCCTTCGGATAGAGGATCACCACTTCAATGCCCGGCAGGCCAAAGAAGGCGTGGGCCACAGCCGCACCGGTATCGCCGGAGGTGGCGGTCAGGATGGTGATCTTCTCATCGGTTCTGAACGCGGCCAGACACTGGGCCATAAAGCGGCCGCCAAAGTCCTTGAATGCCAAGGTCGGGCCGTGGAACAGTTCAAGGGCATGGATGCGCTCGCTCACCTTGGCCAGCGGTGCCGGGAAGGTAAAGGCAGCATCGACCATGGCGTGCAGCTTTTCGGCGCTCACCTCGTCACCGAGCAGATGCCCAAGCAGGCGGGCCGAGCGCTCACGCAGCGGCAGATCCAGCAGGGCATCCACGTCGGGAAGCGGCGCGAGATGTTCGGGGAAGAACAGGCCCTGACCACGCCCCAACCCTTGGCGCACGGCCTGGGCGAAGCTTACCTGTTCACTGTTGTCCTTGATGTTGTAGAGATTCATAGCGCCTTTCCTGTTACCCGTGCCCCTTGCATGTCGATTTTGCAGACCCGGGCAAATCCATCTTCATTCTGAATAAAATTGGCTTCCAGCCACGCCTTGAGGCGCTCGGCCTGCGCCGCATCTTTGAGCACCGAAAAGACGGTGGGGCCGGAGCCGGAGATCCCGGTCGCCAGCGCGCCGCTGCGGGCTGCCTGCTCGCGCACCTGATGGAAACCATCGATGAGCGCAGCACGGTAAGGCTCGGCAATCACGTCCTTGAGCATGACGACGGCCAGACTCTCCTGCCCGGTGTAGCTGGCATGCACAAAGGCAGCCAGGCGGCGACCGTAGGTCAGGCAATCCTGCCGGCGATACTGGGCCGGCAAGATGGCGCGCGCGGCGGCGGTCGATACCACGGTGCCGGGATAGCAGACCACCCAATACCACTCGTCGAACGCCGGGATGCCCTGACTGATAACGCCCGCTTCATCAATGATGAGCTGCAAGCCCCCCAGATAGCAGGGAGCCACGTTATCATAGTGAACCCCGCCCGAGATACGCCCTTCCATCTCGCCCATCAGAGCCAGCATTTCATCTTCATTCAAGGGCGCGCCGTGAAACTCGTTGAGAGCCACCAGCGCGGCCACCACGCTGCACGAGCTCGAACCGAGCCCGGAGCCCACCGGCAGGTTTTTCTCCAGCACCATGGCAAGCGGCTTGAGCGAAAGACCACGCGCAACCAGCGCCTCGCCATAGCCGGTCCAGCAGTCATACAGAATGTTCTTTTGCGGGTCATCAGGCAGCTTGTGGGCATAACGCCCGACCGCCGAGAGGGAGAACGGGCTGTCACCGGTTTCCACCAAGACCCGATCCCCGAGCAGTGAGCCGTCGATGGGGGCGAGCGCCGCCCCCAGTGCGTCAAACCCGACGCTTAAGTTGGCACTCGATGCCGGTGCATAGGCCACTACGCTCATGCTTATACCTCCTGCTGCCAGTTTTGGGTGCGCAGGATGTCGGAGAACACACCGGCGGCGGTCACTTCAGTGCCGGCGCCATAGCCACGCAGCACCAGCGGAATCGGTTGATAGTAGGTAGAGAAGAACGCCAGGGCGTTTTCACCCTCCTTGACCTTGAATAGCGGCTCGTCCGCGCCGACCGCCTTGATGGCGACCTTGCACTTGCCACCTTCGATAGAGCCCACATAACGCAGCACCTTGCCCTCGTTCTGGGCCAGGGCGAACTGCTCGCGGAACCAGCCATCGGCTTGCGGCAGACGGGCCATAAAGCTGTCGACATCACCGCTGGCATCAAAGCCGGGCGGCAGCGCCTGCTCGACCTCGACATCGGAGAGCTCAAGCGGCATACCGGCTTCACGGGCCAGGATCAGCAGCTTGCGCGCCACGTCCATGCCGCTCAGGTCATCACGCGGATCCGGCTCGGTAAAGCCGTTGCCACGGGCCAGCTTGGTCGCTTCGCTAAAGGCCATCCCTTCGTCGAGTTTGCCGAAGATAAACGAGAGCGAGCCCGACAGGATGCCGTCAAAGGCACGCAGGCGGTCACCGGCCTTGATCAGGTTCTGCAGGTTTTCGATAACCGGCAGACCGGCACCGACGTTGGTCTCGTAGAGGAACTTGCGACGGGTCTGCTGGGCGGTGCGGCGCAGCGCCTTGTAGAACTCCATCGAGCCGGTGTTGGCCTTCTTGTTCGGGGTCACCACGTGGAAACCGGCCGCCAGGAAGTCGGCATACTGGGCGGCGACATCATCGCTCGAGGTGCAATCGACGATCACCGGGTTGATGATATGGCTCTCTTCGGCCAGTCGCTTGACCGATTCGAGATCGAACGTTTCGCGCCCTTCGGCCAGCAGTTCACGCCACTTGGAGAGATCCAGACCCGCTTTACCGCTCACCATCTGGCGACTGTTAGCCAGCGCCACGACGCGCAGACCAATGCCCTGCTCGGCCAATACCGGCTGCTGACGGCGGATCTGTTCGACCAGCGCCTCACCGACGCCGCCGACACCGACCATAAACAGATCGATAAACTGCTGGCTGCCAAAGAAGTTCTGGTGGCACGACTTGATGGCTTCCGCCACCTTGCCCGAACGCACTACCGCAGAGATGGAGCGCTCGCTCGAGCCCTGGGCAATCGCCACGATGTTGATAGACGCCTGCGCCAATGCAGTAAAGAAGCGGGCGGCCATGCCGGTCGCGGTACGCATGCCGTCACCGATCAGGGAGATGATGGCCAGATCGCCGACGATCTCCAGCGGGTCGAGCAGCTGGTTTTTGAACTCCAGCGCAAATTCACGCTCGAGCACCTTGCGGGTCTTCTCCTGATCGTAACTGTGGATGCAGAAGCTGACGCTGTATTCGCTGGAGGACTGGGTGATCAGCACAATGCTGACGCCAGCGCGCGAGACGGCGGCGAAGATACGACCGGCCATGCCGACCATGCCCTTCATACCGGGGCCGGAGACGTTGAACATGCACATGCCGGAGAGATCCGAGATGGCCTTGACCTTGAGGTTGTCATCGCCGCTGTCAGCGCTGATGAGGGTGCCCGGCCCCTGCGGGTTGAAGCTGTTTTTGATAAGGCAGGGGATCTGGAACTGGGCAACCGGCGCCACGGTTTTCGGGTGCAATACCTTGGCACCGAAATAGGAGAGCTCCATCGCCTCTTTGTAAGAGAGCGTCTTGAGCAGGTAGGCATCCGGCACCAGACGCGGGTCACAGCTGTAGCAGCCCTCTACGTCAGTCCAGATTTCGCAGCACTCGGCATCGACGCAAGCGGCCAGCACGGCTGCGGAGTAGTCCGAGCCGTTGCGACCCAGCAGCACGGTCTCACCCTTTTCATTACCTCCGGTAAAGCCCGGCATCAGGTAGAAACGCTCCTTATCAAGACCGGCAGCCGCAAAACGGACGCGGGAGGCTTCGATGTTGACATGGGCTTCGAGGAAGTTGCCGTCGGTGACCAGCAGTTGCTCGGGGCTGATAAAGCCGGTCTTGATGCCACGTGCTTCAAGCAGGGCCGTCATAAAGGCGATGGAGAGGTTTTCGCCGCGGCTTAAGATGCGGGCTTGTACGTTGTCCGGGCACTGACCCAGCAGGCTGATACCGCGCATCAGGCGCTCGACGGTGGCAAGTTCAGAGTCAAGACGCGCCTTGAGCTTGGCATCGTCCAGCGCCGGGAACGCCGCCTTGAGACCGGCCAGAACTCGTTCGAAAATGGCGCGGATGTCAGCGAGGGTGGCCTGGCCATCCATGCCACGGCTGGTCTGCTCGACCAGCGCCACCAGATGGTTGGTCACCTTGGCCGGCGCCGACAGAACCAGTGCCACCTGGGACTGGCTATGGGTATTAACGGCGATCTCGGCGGCCCGCAGAAAACGCTCCGGATCCGCAAGGCTAGACCCACCAAACTTCAACACTCTCATCGCATCTCTCTCCCTGTAAAATCGCCTAACAAAAAGGCCCGTACTGGGTGGTACGGGCCTTTTCGTGATTTGGAACGTGTTTCGTTCGCGTATCAACCGACCCCAGTGCCACCCGTGGTGGTACCGGTAATAATGGTGGTGGTAGTACGCAGGAACGCAGACATGAACGAAATCTCTGAAATTTGAACTGTATCTAGCAATACCTTGCCGGATGCGAGGCTGTCAACTCAATCTTCGAGACCCAGACGGCGAGCGAGGTCCTTGCACAGGAGGTGAAGCATGTTTAAATCGCGCTGCGGCAGCATGGGCACCCGGTCTTGTACCCACTGATACAGTTTTTCATCCTGTGAAACGCCCAGTTCACCGAGCAGTTCTGCCGTTTTGTTTTTCAAGACCCTAACCTGCCCAGAACTGACGCGATCTTCTGCTGTCGGCGTGGCCACACCGAGCAGCGGGCTCATCTCCCAGGCGTAGAGCATGATGGCCTGTCCCAGGTTGAGCGACGGGTAGGTGACCCGCAGCGGCAGATAGCTGATAAGGTCGCACTGGGCCAGCTGTTCGTTAGAGAGGCCAGACTCCTCACATCCAAACACGATGGCAACATTTTCCACGGTTTTCTCGGCAATATGCTCACGCACTTGCGCCGGAGTGAGGAGGTGCTGATAGCGGCCACGCTGGCGCGCCGTGGTGGCGATCACCAGATCCATATCTGCCAGCGCCTCGGGCAAGGTGGCAAAGGCTTGTGCATTGGCGAGGACATCCTGAGCGCCGTGGGCAACCCAGCCGGCCGCCTCTTCGGTATGGGCCTGGCTTGCGACGATGCGCATGGCATCAAACCCCATGGTCTTGATGGCACGGGCAGCAGCGCCGACGTTCTCGGGACGGGCCGGGGCCACCAGAACAAAGTGGAGCTTCATGGGTTGGGTCCTCTCATCATCGCGGCGAAACGGGGGGCCGCAATCTACCCCGTTCATCGGCAAAATGCCACTTGAACGACTGTTTGATGCTTGCCATAGTGGCTAAAAAAGCCACAAGGAATGTGCCCTATGACTCCCCCTCTGGAACAAGCGGTCGCCGAGACCATACTGCAGCGCTTTGAATCCTTCTACAGCCGGTTTCTCGAGATCACCCGTGGCGCCAAGAGCCGGTTTGAGCACAGCGACTGGCTTGGCGTGCAGCTCGCTGGGCGTGAGCGCATCAGGCTCTATGACCACCATGTGGGGGCGACTACCGCCTCGATTCGCACCATGATGGGCGAACACCACCCAAGCCAGGCGTTTCTCAAGCAGGTCAAAAGCGCGTTTAGTGATCTGCTGCCACGCTGCGAAAACTTCGAGGTGGCCGAATCCTTTTTCAATTCGGTGTACCGGCGCATCTTTCGTCACCGCAATATCCGCGATGAAAACCTCTACATTCACCCGTTCCAGAGCCGTGGCGAGCACCCGGATCTGGGCAAACTGCTGCGCTGCTATCCGACCGATGCCAGTAGCCTGCCGCGCACCTTGCGCCAGATCCTGGGCGATTACACCTTCACCCTGCCCTATGAAGATATTCAGCGTGATATTTTCGATGTCTGCCGCCATCTCTCTGAAAGCGGCCCGGCCGAGTTGCAGGAAGAGCGCTTTGAGATAGAGATGCTCAAAGAGGTGTTTTATCGCAACAAGGCGGCCTATCTGGTGGGGCTGATCCGCAGTCGCAGCGGCATCTATCCCTTCCTGCTGCCAATGATGAACAGCGGCGAGGCACTCTTTATCGATACCGTGATTTTCGAGCCGGATATCGCCTCTATCATCTTTGGCTTTGCCCGCGCCTATTTCATGGTTTACTCCCCCGAGCCGGCGCTGCATGTGGCGTTTTTACGCCAGATCCTGCCTAACAAGGCCGATTATGAGCTCTATAACGCCATCGGCTGCCAAAAGCACGGCAAGACCGAGCTCTATCGCCACTATCTGCAGCATCTGGCACGCAGCCGCGATCAGTTTGTTATCGCCCCGGGTATCAAGGGGATGGTGATGAGCGTGTTTACCCTCCCCTCTTATGACGTGGTGTTCAAAATCATCAAAGACGAGTTCACCCCGCCCAAGGAGGTGAGTCATGCCCAGGTCAAAGAGAAATACCGGCTGGTTAAGCAGCACGACCGGGTCGGCCGTATGGCCGATACCCAGGAGTTCACCAACTTTGAGTTTCCACTCGAGCGCATCCATCCCGAATTGCTCGACGAGCTCAAACGGGTGGCACCATCGGCGCTGACCATCACGGCCGACAAGCTGGTGATCCGCCACCTCTATACCGAGCGCAAGATGACGCCGCTCAACCTCTATCTCGAGCAGGCGGACGAGCAGCAAACCCGGCTGGCGCTGGAAGAGTACGGTAACGCCATCAAGCAACTGGCGGCCGCCAACATCTTTCCCGGTGACATGCTGTTTAAAAACTTTGGCGTGACCCGTCACGGTCGGGTGGTGTTCTACGACTACGACGAGATCTGCTACATGACCGAGTGCAACTTCCGCCAGATCCCGCCACCGCGCTATCCGGAAGATGAGCTCAGTTCAGAGCCCTGGTACTCGGTAGCGCCCAACGATATCTTCCCCGAAGAGTTCGCCACCTTCCTGCTGCAAAAGCCGCTGGTGCGCGAGATCATGCTGGCGCTGCACAAAGAGATGTTCGAGGCGAGTTTCTGGCAAGGATTACAGCAGAAGATTCAGGGCGGCCATATCGAGGATGTGTTTCCCTATCGCCGTCGCAAACGCTTCTGTTATCAGCGCGGTGGTTAAGAGGCGGTGAGCTTTTCACAACAAGGTCACGTTTCGGTCAGTCAATCCTAAAGATTGCGACAGACGGTGTCGGTTGCCGGCAAAAAAGTGCAACCATTTGCCGGCAACGTGGTCTCACATCTGAGGATCAGGGATGCTGCGCCACCAGCGTCAACAGCGTCTGGCCAGCGCTACCGTGCAGCTCCAGAGTCTGCCCGTCGATGCGATAGCTACTCACTTGCCCGAGCGCCTGCAAAAATTGCTGCTCTTGCTGCGCCAACGCGGGCTCGGGGCAGAGCATGCGGGTCGAGCCCACCGGACCGAGCGACAGTACCCCGTCGGAGGGCATGCTGGCGGCGGCAAAGTAGCGGTTACAGCCCCCCATACCGGCTAACCGGTCACCGGCGACTTGCAGGGTGAAGCGCTCCCCGTCGGCCCCTTGGAGTTGCCAGCGGGTCGCTTGCAGCGAGGCCGAATTGCTGGCCCCCAGCAGGGAGCAACCGGTCAGGCCAAGGGCAAGCAGGATCATCAGGCTTCGCTTCATTTTTCTCTTCTCCGGCAATATCAGTGAGCCCCATTTAGAAACGATTGCGGCACGCTGTCAAATGGCTAGATTTGTTCAAAAAAGCACCTGATGTAGAGATTAGACCAGTAAAATGCTGTGATTTTTCACGAAATCAATATAATTGCGAAATCTGTGTGCCTGGGCACACTCGATCGAGCAAAAAATAGCTAGATTGCATGATGGTCGCAAGTTAGTGCGAAGATCACTGCAAATTCGGCGAGGATGACCACAACATGGCCCAAAAACACCGAATTCTCGTGCTTAACGGTCCCAACCTTAATCTGCTGGGAAAACGGGAACCTGGGATCTACGGCAGCAAGACGCTGGCGGACATCGTCAATGACCTGCAACAACAGGCCATCGCACTGGATGTCGAGCTGGATCACCTGCAATCCAATGCAGAAGCCGAGTTGGTCAACCGCATCCACCAGGCGATGGGCGAGGTTGATTTTATCATCATCAACCCGGCAGCCTTCACCCACACCAGCGTCGCCCTGCGCGATGCGTTGCTGGGGGTGGCCATCCCCTTTATTGAGGTGCACCTGTCCAACGTCCACGCCAGGGAGCCTTTCCGTCACCACTCCTATCTGTCGGATGTCGCCAAGGGCGTCATCTGCGGCCTGGGTGCTGACGGCTACGAGTTTGCCTTAACCGCGGCAGTGCGTCATCTGCGCGCCGCATCATCTTTCACGACCAGATAAAAGAAGAAAGAGAATGCTAATGGATATCCGCAAGATCAAGAAACTGATTGAACTGGTAGAAGAGTCCGGCATCGCTGAACTGGAAATTTCCGAAGGCGAAGAGTCGGTGCGCATCAGCCGCAACTTCTCCGGTCAGGTGACTGCCGCTCCGCAGATGATCATGCCGCAGGTTGCCGCGATGGCTGCCCCGGTTGCGGCCCCTGTCGCTGCTGCCGCCCCGGTTGCCGATGCTGCTCCGAGCGGTCATCTGGTGCGTTCGCCGATGGTCGGCACCTTCTACCGCTCCTCCAGCCCGGATGCCAAGTCGTTCGTGGAAGTGGGTCAGCAGGTCAGCGTCGGCGAGACCCTGTGCATCGTCGAAGCCATGAAGATGATGAACCAGATCGAATCGGACAAGTCCGGTGTCATCAAGGCCATCCTGATCGAGAACGGCCAGGCCGTCGAGTTTGACGAACCGCTGTTCATCATCGAATAAGGGACGTCTCATGCTGGATAAAGTAGTCATCGCCAACCGCGGCGAGATTGCCCTGCGAATCTTGCGCGCTTGCAAGGAGCTGGGCATCAAGACCGTGGCCGTGCATTCGACCGCGGATCGCGAGCTCAAGCACGTACTGCTGGCTGACGAGTCGATCTGTATCGGTAAACCGGCCAGTACCGACTCCTACCTGAACATTCCGGCCATCATCGCCGCCGCTGAAGTGACCGGCGCTGTGGCCATCCACCCGGGCTACGGCTTCCTCTCCGAGAACGCCGACTTTGCCGAGATGGTGGAAAAATCCGGCTTCATCTTCATCGGCCCGCGCGCCGAAACCATTCGCCTGATGGGTGACAAGGTTTCCGCCATCGAGGCGATGAAGAAGGCTGGCGTTCCGTGCGTTCCGGGCTCTGACGGTCCGGTTGATAATGACGCCAAGCGTAACGCTGCCATTGCCAAACGCATCGGTTATCCGGTGATCATCAAGGCCGCCGGTGGTGGCGGTGGTCGCGGTATGCGTGTGGTACGCAGTGAAGCCGAGCTGGCGAACGCCATCGCGCTGACCAAATCCGAAGCAGGCCAGTTCTTCAAGAACGACATGGTCTACATGGAAAAGTATCTGGAGAACCCGCGTCACATCGAGATCCAGGTGCTGGCCGATGGTCAGGGCAGCGCCGTTTACCTCGGTGAACGTGACTGCTCCATGCAGCGTCGTCACCAGAAGGTGGTGGAAGAAGCGCCGGCTCCGGGTATCACCGAAGAGATGCGTCGCAACATCGGCGAGCGTTGTGTGCGCGCCTGTATCGAAATCGGCTATCGCGGCGCCGGTACGTTCGAGTTCCTCTACGAAAACGGCGAGTTCTATTTCATCGAAATGAACACCCGTATTCAGGTAGAGCACCCGGTGACCGAGCAGGTTACTGGTGTCGATCTGATCAAGGAGCAGCTGCGCATTGCCGCCGGTCAGCCCCTGTCGATCACCCAGCAGGATATACGCGTTCGTGGCCACGCCATCGAGTGTCGTATCAACGCCGAAGATCCGGCGACTTTCATGCCGTCGCCGGGCCTGATCCAGCGCTTCCATGCGCCGGGTGGTCTGGGTGTACGTTGGGACTCGCATATCTATGCCGGTTACAAGGTACCGCCCCACTACGATTCGATGATCGGCAAGCTGATCTGCTTTGGCGAGAACCGTGACGTCGCCATCTCCCGCATGCGCCAGGCGCTCGACGAGCTGGTGGTTGAGGGGATCAAGACCAACGTTCCGCTGCAAAAAGAGATTATGAAGGACGAGAACTTCCAGCACGGTGGGACCAACATCCACTACCTGCACAAGAAGCTCGGACTGTAAGCATCGCTTATCCGTAGCGTGAAAAGGGCCATGGCGACATGGCCCTTTTTTGTTATTCTTGCGCCCTTCACTGTGATGGAGGCCAAGGTGAACCGCTTTACCCTTGCCAGCCGGGAAGCCCTGCTCTGCCTCGGGCTGACCCTGCTCTATTTCGTGGCCTGGTATGCCAGCGCCTACTGGATTTCGCCCCAGCTGCTCTGTCTGGGTATTCCGCTCTGGTTTCTGCTGAGCTGCATTGTGATGCCACTGCTGTTTATCGTCCTGTGCGCCCTGATGCTCAATCACCTGTTTGTCGATGTCAGCCTCGATGCCACGGAGGAGCAGCATGAAAATTGAATTGATGCTGCCGCTGGTGGTGTATCTGATCGTGGTGCTGGCGGTGGGCCTGTGGGCCAACCGGCGCCGCCAAGGTGGCAACTTTATCGAAGAGTACTTTATCGGTAACCGCAGCATGGGCGGGCTGGTGCTGGCCATGACGCTGGTGGCGACCTACACCTCCGCCTCGTCATTTATCGGTGGGCCGGGCGCGGCCTACAAGGTCGGACTGGGCTGGGTACTGCTGGCGATGATCCAGCTGCCGACTGTCTGGCTGACCCTCGGGGTACTGGGCAAGAAGTTCGCCATCATCGCTCGGCGGGTCAATGCCGTGACCATCAACGACATGCTGTGGGCCCGCTACCGCTCACGCGCCGTGGTGTTTATCGGCTCCATCACCATCGTACTGGCCTTTATCGCCACCATGGTGGTGCAGTTTATCGGTGGTGCCCGCCTGCTCGAGACCGCGACCGGACTCTCCTACCAGCAGGGCTTGTTCCTGTTTGCCGGCTGCGTACTGCTCTATACCGTGATCGGCGGCTTTCGCGCCGTGGTACTGACCGATGCGGTGCAGGGAGTGATCATGATGATCGGAACGGCTGCGCTGCTCGGCGGAGTGCTGGTTGCCGGTGGCGGCATGGCTAACCTCATCCACAGCCTGCACCAGATCGATCCCAAGCTGGTCAGCCCGCAGGGAGCCGGTGACATGCTCAGCCAGCCTTTTATGCTGAGCTTCTGGGTGCTGGTGTGCCTTGGGGTGATTGGCCTGCCCCATTCTGCGGTGCGCTGCTTTGGTTATCGCGACAGCAAGGCGCTGCATCGCGGCATTCTGATTGGCACCATCGTCAGTGCCTTTCTGATGTTTGGCATGCACCTGGCTGGCGCGCTCGGTCGCGCCATCCTGCCGGGCATGGAGACACCGGACAAGATCATGCCCTCGCTGATGATGGCGGTGCTGCCACCCTGGCTGGCCGGGGTGTTTCTGGCCGCGCCGATGGCGGCCATCATGTCGACCATCGATTCGCAGCTCATCCAAGCCTCGGCCACGCTGGTCAAGGATCTCTGGCTCAACTACCGCAAACCGAGCCCGGAGAAGATGACGGTGCAGGTGCCACGCCTGTCGCTGCTGTGCACCCTGCTGCTCGGTGCGCTGGTATTGCTGGCAGCCCTGCAGCCGCCCGACATGATCATCTGGCTCAACTTGCTGGCCTTTGGCGGCTTGCAGGCCGTGTTTCTCTGGCCGCTGGTGCTTGGTCTTTATTGGCCGCGCGCTAACGGCGCCGGGGCGCTAGCCAGTATGCTCGGCGGTGCGCTCTGCTACGGTATTCTGAGCCAAACCGGTATCAAACTGTGGGGCACCCATCCCATCGTGCCGAGCCTGCTGCTGGCACTGGTTGCTTTTGTGGGGGTGAGCCTTAGCACGGCGCCGCCCAGCGCCGACGTGAGACAACTGTTCCGCCGCGCCTGACAGGAGATTCATTCAAGACTATCCCCAAATGGGGATTTATAGGGTAAACTGTGCGCCAAGTCACACTTTAATAGCGGTAAAAATGCAGTTTCCCCGTTCTGTCGCCAAGAACCTGCAGCGACTGGGTTATGCCCTGTTGCTGCCGGTTTCCCTGCTGCCGGTGGCAGCATTGATGAATCGTCTTGGTGAACACTTCCTGCCCGAGCTGGCCATTGCCGGCCACGCCCTGTTCAGCCAGATGCCGCTGATCTACGCTATCGCGATCGCCTTTGGTTTGAGTCGTGACGGGCACGGCTCGCAGGCTCTGGCCGGTGCCGTGGGTTATTTGCTGCTCTCAAGCGGGGTGGATGGGCTGCATCCCGGTCTGCACGCCGATATGATCTGCGGCATTTTGGTGGGGGTCACCACCGCCATCTGCTGGCCATTCGTGGCCAACCGTCGCCTGCCCGGTTTGCTGGGCCATCTGCCGGTGGAAGTGCCGGCTACTCTTGCCTCGGCACTGGTCTGTCTGCTGCTGGTACTGCCGATGGCGCTGGTATGGCCCCATTTCGAGCACGGCATCGTGCTGCTCGCCCAGGACATGATCGACTCACCGCTGGGCACCTTCTGTTACGGCATGCTTAACCGGCTGCTGATCCCGCTCGGTCTGCACCAGGTGCTGGGTAGCCTGGTCGGTATCGGGACCGGCGATCTGGAAACCCTGCAGCAATCCATTCCCCCTTACTCCGAGTTTGTGGCCGGCCTCTACCCCATCATCATGTTCGGCCTGCCCGGCGCGACATTCGCCATCTGGCTGCATCGTCAACGTGAAGGTAAACCGGAACATGGCGGTCTGATGCTGACCCTGGCGCTCACCTCGGCGCTGCTCGGGATTACCGAACCTATCGAGTTTCTGTTTGCCTTTACCGCTCCGCGCCTGTTTATCACCCATGCGGTGCTAACCGGCATCTCGTTCGCCCTGTGTAACGAGATAGGCATCCAAGTGGGCAGCTACTTCTCGGCCGGCCTGCTCGATCTGCTGCTGTGCGCCCCGAGTGGCCATCACGCCTTCTGGCTGATCCCCATCGGTATTCTCTTCTTTGTCTGCTACGCCATCGTCTTCTGGCTGCTGCTCGAAGAGCAGACGCTGGCCCAGATCACACCGCAACTGCCCCATGCCCCGACCACCTTGCCCTCTTCCGATCCCCAGATGCTGGCTATCCAGTATCTGAAAACCTTGGGCGGGCTGGATAATCTGCAAGCCATGAGCGTCTGTCTGACGCGCCTTAGCCTGCGCGTCTGCAACATGAATCTGGTCGATCAACGTCGCCTGCCAGAGCTGGGCTGCCTCTCCTGGATGGTGGTCAGCGACCAGCAACTGGTGCTGGTGCTGGGCCCCAACGCCACGCCGGTCGAAGCGCAGATCCGCATGTTGGCCAGCCGCCAATCGGTGCCGCTCGGTCAGTATCACACCCAGCCAAGCGGTCAGATTGTCTGATTGCGGTTACCGGAAAACGGCAACCGTTTCACCAGCCAGTCCATCAGTGCCACCAGCGCCGGCGCCAGATATTCACGGCTCGGATAGATGAAATAGAAAGGGTTGGGCGGGACTGGCACCTGCTCGAGAACCACTTGCAGGCGCCCCTCCTGCAGAGAGCTCCGGCAAACATGCTCGGGGAGCAGCGCAATACCGGCGCCCGCCAATGCCATGTTGTGCAGGGCCAGCAGGCTGTTGCACTGCAAATGGCCGGGCACTGCAATCTTCTTATCCCCCAGCGGCCAGTTGGGCAGCGACAGGTGGCGCAGACAGTCGTGCTGCTGCAACTCCTCCACCCGCACCGGCACGCCCCTGCGCGCCAGATAGTCCGGTGACGCCACCAGAAAGCGAGACACCGCCCCCACCTTGCGGCAGATAAAGCTCGAGTCTTTAAGCGGCGCAGCGCGGATTGCCAAGTCATACCCCTCGGCAATCAGATCCTGCTGCTGGTCGGTCAGAATCAGTTCAATGGCCACCTGGGGATAAGCGAGCTGAAACTCGGCAAGCATGCTGCCAAGCAGCAGAGTTCCGCTCGCCTCCGGCGCCGTGATGCGCAGTCGTCCCGATGGCTCGGCACTGAGCATTGCCATATCGCGCGCCGCCCGCTCGGCCTGCTCGCGCAGGGCCCGGCAGTGGCCGTAATAGATCTCCCCTTGCGGAGTCAGGCTCAAGCGGCGGGTGGTGCGCTGCAGCAGACGCACCCCAAGATGCGCCTCGAGCCTAGCCAGCTTCTGGCTCACCGAGGATTTGGGCATGCCGAGCAATTCGGCAGTCGCGGTAAAGCTGCCCTGCTCCACCAGCACGGCAAACAATCCCATCAGCTCTAGCGGTTGATTGTTCATTTATGCGAACAGTCTTATCAGATAACCCATCTTAATCAGAATAATGAAGGGATCTACACTGTTTGCCAAGCCACATAAGGAGCCCTATTCATGAAAGCCATCGCATTGACCCGTTATCTGCCGAGTAACCACCCCGAGTGCTTTATCAACGCCGAGTTGCCCACCCCGACCCCGCGTGAACACGATCTGCTGGTCAAGGTAGCGGCAGTGTCCGTCAACCCGGTGGACGTCAAGGTGCGCGCTCCCAAAGAGAAAGTAGAGCCGGCTCCCCGCGTATTGGGTTGGGATGCGGTCGGTGAGGTGGTCGCCGTCGGGAGTGCCGTCACCCTGTTTAAGCCCGGTGATCGGGTCTGGTATGCCGGCGACATCAGCCGTCCTGGCAGCAATGCCGCCCTACAGTGCATTGATGAGCGTATCGCCGCTCTGGCACCGAGCAGCCTGAGCGATGCCGAAGCCGCCGCGCTGCCGCTGACCGCCATCACTGCCTGGGAAGCGCTGTTTGAGCGCATCGGTCTTAATAGCGAGAGCAAGGGACGCCTGCTGATCATCGGCGGCGCCGGTGGCGTTGGCTCAATTGCCATCCAGCTGGCACGCCATTTCTTGCCGAAGATGGAGGTGATTGCCACCGCATCCCGCCCGCAGAGTCGCGACTGGTGCCTGCAGATGGGGGCAGATCTCGTGGTCAACCATCACCACCTGAAAGAGGAGCTGCTTGCCAACGGCATCGACAAGCTGGACGCCATTTTCTGCACCAATGCCACCGAGAAGCACTGGAAAACCATGGCTGAGCTCAGCGCCCCGTTTGGCCATATCTGCACCATCGCCGAATCCGCCGAGCCGTGGGATTTGTCGCTGCTCAAAGCCAAGAGCGTTACCTTCAGCCAGGAGTTCATGTTTACCCGCTCCCTGTTCAACACCCCGGACATGGTGCGCCAACATGAGCTACTGACCGCCGTCGCACGACTGGTTGATCTGGGCAAGCTCAGCACCACCCTGACCCGCACTCTGCCGACCCTGACTACCGAGACGCTGGCTGAAGCCCACCGAATCGTGGAAGCCGGTGACATGGTTGGCAAACTGGTGATCGAGAGCCGCAACCTGCACGCGTGATGGTCACAGTGCGCCAGTTCGGTGCAGTGTAATGCGCACCCTGATGGTGCAGTTGCTCACGCGACTGCACCATCAGGCGCTTTAAACGAGGCCCAGACGAAAAAAAACCGCCCTGCGGGCGGTTATCAAAACGTGGGGGAGCTAATTTTGCCCTCCCAGGAATGGGGCTTCATGCAGACGAAACGTGCCTCTTGCACCAGAAAAAAGGGACTGGCCCATCCCGGGCCAGCCAATACCTGAAACCTGGGTCAAGAACACACACATCCTGCCTGGCAGGACGATAAATACTTTGCATCTGCCATGCCAAGTTCAGTGAAACAGTTAAAACAAACTGAAAAAACTGCGTTTTGATATAAAAAAAGCGGCCACTCAACAGTGAGTGGCCGTTCAAACATGACGGAGCGCAGCGAAAGGCCCTGAGATCAGTGCCCCCCGCAAAGAGCAAAGGAACGTGCAGGAACTGGCAGGAGGTGCCCCTGCCATTGCAATCAGAGTGATTCACGATACGTGCCAACTTTGCGCGTGGGTAGCATTGTTGTGCCACCCTCAGGCAAACCTGCCCACCCCTTCCTGCTTGGCACCATCAAACCAGCCATTCATGACAGAAGGATGAACCGGGTAGACTTGAGTTTTTCCGCTGGCGGCGCAGAATGCGCCCTGTGTAATGCGTTTCGGATAACTTCATGACCCAGCCCTACGTCGGCCGTTTTGCCCCTTCCCCTTCCGGTCCCCTCCATTTCGGCTCGCTGATCGCTGCCGTGGGCAGCTACCTGCAGGCCCGTGCACAGGGCGGACGCTGGCTGGTGCGGATTGAAGATATCGACCCGCCACGGGAGATGGCCGGGGCCAGCACCCTGATTTTGCGCACCCTGGAGCGTTACGGCCTGCATTGGGACGGCGAGGTGATGTTCCAAAGCCAGCGCCATCAGCGCTATGACGAGGTGATTGAGCAGCTCTATCAGAGCGGCGATCTCTACTGGTGCCGCTGCACCCGCCGCGAGATTGCCGACGCAGGGGGGTTTTACCCCGGCACCTGCCGAACGCTGGCACTGTCTGCCTCCGGCTGCGCCGCCCGCCTGCGCCAAAGCCACCCGGTCTATCACTTCGATGATGCCCTGCAGGGGCGTATTGAGGTGGCCCCTAGGCTGGCCGAAGAGGATTTCATCATTCGCCGGCGTGACGGCTTGTATGCCTATAACCTGGCGGTGGTGATTGATGACATGGACAGCGGCATTACCGAGGTGGTGCGCGGCGCCGATCTGCTGGAGCCCACGGTGCGCCAGATTGCGCTTTATCAGCGCCTCGGCGCCCCGGTTCCCGACTGGGTGCATCTGCCGCTGGCGCTGCAGCCCGACGGCAACAAACTCTCCAAGCAAAACCACGCGCCGGCCCTGCCGGATCATGAGGTAGAGCGCCACCTGCTGGCTGCACTGGCCTTTCTCGGCCATCCGGCCCCCATCGAGTTACACGGGGCGAACGCAGCCGAGATATTGGCCTGGGGCGCCGCTAACTGGCAGTTATCTCGCGTTCCACGGCAGCAAACGGGGTATCAACCGGCATGATGGTTTTTCATTTACGCCACCCTGCGCTATCATAAGCCGCTATTTTTTTGGCCTGCCAACCAACCGGATTATCGAGGTGTACCATTTTTTCCCAGATCGCAAACTTTTGCCGCAAGGTGCTAGGCAAGGACGAGGGCGGCGAAACGCAGATGGAATCTGAACAACGCGCTCCCGACATCCACCAACGCCGCATCCTCTCCCGCGACGAGCACCCCATCTCGCGCAAGGAGATCAGCGAGAATGCGCTCAAGGTACTCTACCGTCTGAACAAGGCCGGCTATGAAGCCTATCTGGTGGGCGGCGGTGTCCGCGACCTGCTGCTGGGCAAGACGCCGAAAGATTTCGACATCGCCACCGAAGCCACGCCGGAGCAGATCAAGGCACTGTTTGGCAATTGCCGCCTGATCGGCCGTCGCTTCCGCCTGGCTCATATTGTGTTTGGTCGCGACATCATTGAAGTGGCCACCTTCCGCGGTCACCACCATCAGGTTAACAACAGCCGCCACGTCTCCGCCCAGAGCGAAGAGGGGATGCTGCTGCGTGACAACGTCTACGGCACCATCGAAGAGGATGCCGAGCGCCGCGATTTTACCGTCAACGCCCTCTACTACAGTGCCAAGGATTTCACCCTGCACGATTTCTGTGGTGGCCTGGCCGATCTCGAAGCGCGCCGTTTGGATCTAATTGGCGACCCCGAGACCCGCTATCGCGAAGATCCGGTGCGCATGCTGCGTGCCGTGCGTTTTGCCGCCAAGCTCGACATGACCATCAGCCCGCGCAGCGCGCTGCCGATCCACGAGTTGGCTCCGCTGCTGCAAGACATTCCGGCTGCGCGTCTGTTTGAAGAGACCCTCAAGCTGTTTCTGGCCGGCGATGCGCTGCAGACCTATCGCCTGCTGCGCGAATACAACCTGTTCCAGCAACTCTTCCCGCAGCTCACACCGCTACTGACCCCGAACGGCGATTCGGTGCATGAGCGTCTGATTGAGTTTGCCCTCATCGACACCGACAACCGGGTGCGTGAGGAGAAGCGCGTAACCCCCGCCTTCCTCTATGCCACCCTGCTGTGGGGCGCAGTCGAGAGCCGGGCCCGCATTCTGGAAAACGAGAGCGGTCTGCCTTGGCACGACGCCTTTATGATGGCGGTCAACGAGGTGCTGGATAGCCAGACCCGCATCATCGCCATTCCGCGCCGCTTCACCACCGACGTGCGTGACATCTGGGCCCTGCAACTGCGTTTGACCCGCCGTCAGGGACGCCACCCGGAGCGCGCCATGGAGCATCCCAAGTTCCGCGCCGCTTACGATTTCCTGCTGCTGCGCAACCGCGTCGAGCGCGGTATCGGCGAGCTGGCCAGCTGGTGGGAGCGTTACGTGGAGTCAGCCCCCGAATCGCGTCATCAGCTGCAGCGTGAAGCCAGCCGTGATGAACCGCGCGAGGCCCGCGAAAATAACAACAAAAAGCGCCGCCGTCCGCGTCGTCGCAAACCGGGATCGGCTCCGAGCGCATCATGACCCTTGCGTTTGTTGCCATCGGCGCCAACCTGAATGACCCGCAGGATCAGGTGCGCCGCGCCATCGCAGCACTGGGGGCCCTGCCAGGAACGACCCTGCTTGGCTGCTCGAGCCTGTATGGCAGCAAACCGATGGGGCAGCAGGATCAACCGGATTACATCAATGCCGTGGCGCAACTGGCCACCACGCTGGCGCCGCTCACACTGCTCGACGAACTGCAGCGCATCGAACGCGAGCAGGGGCGTGTGCGCAAAGATGAGCGCTGGGGGCCGCGCACACTGGATCTCGATCTGCTGCTGTTTGGTGACCAGATCATCGAGAGCCCGCGCCTGACGGTGCCCCACTACGGCATGAAGCAGCGCGAGTTTGTGCTGTTACCGCTTTATGAAATTGTCCCCGATCTGCGCCTGCCTTGTGGCAGTGCGCTTCGTGAGCTGGCGCTGCAGTGTCCGCCCAACGGCCTGCAGATCATTGCCCCCGCTCCCTCTGTGTAGGAGTCCTTATGAGCAAGGTCACTATCGCCACCCTGCAAAAAATGAAGCAGGAAGGCAGCAAGTTCACCTCCAT
The DNA here is from genome assembly GCF_900156095.1 of Aeromonas sp. RU39B. GTDB lineage: Bacteria > Pseudomonadota > Gammaproteobacteria > Enterobacterales > Aeromonadaceae > Aeromonas. The sequence goes on along the minus strand of NZ_FTMJ01000004.1, from coordinate 246,697 downwards.
TACCGCCTATGACGCCACCTTTGCCCGGCTGTTTGACGATGAAGGGGCTCATGCCCTGCTGATCGGCGACTCACTGGGGATGGTGCTGCAAGGCTGTGACGATACCCTGGCGGTGACCATGGATGACATGGTCTACCACACTCGCTGTGTCGCTCGCGGGACTCGTAATGCCCTGGTCATCGCCGATCTGCCGTTCATGAGCTTCACCACCCCGGAGCAGGCCTGCCACAACGCCGGTCGGCTGATGGCGGCCGGTGCCCGCATGGTCAAGATCGAAGGGGGCGACTGGCTGTGTGAGAGCATTCGCCAGCTGACCCGCAACGGCGTGCCGGTGTGTGGTCACCTCGGTCTCACCCCGCAATCAGTGCATGTATTTGGCGGCTTCAAGGTGCAGGGCCGTGACGAGTTTCAGGCCGAAGAGATCTATCGCCACGCCCTCTCTTTGCAAGAGGCCGGCATCCAGCTGCTGGTGCTCGAGTGTGTGCCGGCCGCACTGGCCGAGCGAATCACCAAGGCGCTGCGTATCCCGGTGATCGGTATCGGTGCCGGCCCGGCCACCGATGGCCAGATCCTGGTGATGCACGATGCGTTTGGCGTCACCTCCGGTTATACCCCCAAGTTCACCAAGAACTTCCTGGCTGAAACCGGTGACATGCGCGCCGCAGTCCGCCTCTATATCCAGCAGGTGGCCGAAGGCACCTTCCCCGGCCCGGAACACAGCTTTAACTGAATCGACAGGGGGCCACGGCCCCCTTTGCCTTACTGCGTACAGGAGTCAACGTCATGTTGGTTGCCAATCAGATCGCCGACCTTCGTTCCACCCTCTCCACCTGGCGTCGTGCCGGTGAGCGGATCGCCTTCGTGCCCACCATGGGCAACCTGCACCAGGGCCACCTGACCCTGGTTGCCGAAGCCCGCCGCCATGCCGACCGCGTGGTGGTCAGCATTTTCGTCAACCCGATGCAGTTTGATCGGGCCGAAGATCTGGCCAACTACCCGCGCACTCTGGAGCAGGATTGCGCCGCCCTGCGCGGTGCCGGTGTCGATCTGGTCTTCACCCCGACCCCAGAGATCATGTATCCCGAGGGACTGGCCAGCCAGACCTTCGTGGAAGTGCCGGGCCTCTCGGCCCTGCTGGAAGGGGCACTGCGTCCGGGTCACTTCCGTGGCGTCAGCACTGTCGTCACCAAGCTGTTCAATCTGGTTCAACCGGACGTGGCTTGCTTCGGTCAGAAGGATTTCCAGCAACTGGCGCTGCTGCGCAAGATGGTGGAAGACATGGCCATGCCGATCGAGATCATCGGCGTGCCGACCGTGCGGGCCCACGACGGTCTGGCGCTCTCCTCCCGTAACGGTTATCTGACCGCTGCCGAGCGCGTCGTGGCACCGACCCTAGCCAACGTCATGCACGCGCTGGCCGATCGCCTCGCCTCTGGTGAACGGGATCTCGACCTGCTGGTACGCGATGCGGCCCACCAACTCGACAGCGCCGGTTTTCGTACCGATGCCATCGATATTGTCGATGCCCGCACCCTGCTGCCCCTGTCGGAGCAGAGCCGCGAGGCAGTGATCCTGATGGCCGCCTTCCTCGGCAAGGCGCGCCTGATTGATAATCAGGTCGTCAGCCTCGGCTGATGAGATAAGGGGACGCCACGGCGTCCCCTCTTGTTTTGCCCTTTCGTTACCCCTTTACGCCCCACTTGCCGGACTCATCCGGCATGACCCGCCTCACAGAAGCACGATCCGATTGGACAGCAGCACGACACGACGCCGCTTATTTTGATTTCAATCAATAAGCCACCAGCTAATTAATCGAAAATTCATCTCCCAATCACCGACCTCGTGGTCCGCATTTCGGACCCAAGGAGAGACAATGAGTCAATCAGGAGACGCCAAGCGTCGCGTTACCATAGGCTGCTATCTCGCCCTCGCCTTTGCCGTGATCTTTTTCTCGGGTCTGCTGCAATCCAAGCAGTGGTATGGCGTATTCGATTTCACCACCCTGAACGGCAGTTTTGGTACTGTCGTACAAGCGGTCAACCACACCGGTGACGGCGTCACCACCGCCATGAGTGACATGCGTGGCAAGGGGGGCAACGGCGCCCGTGACGGCTTCCTGTTCGCCCTGACCCTGATCCCCACCGTGATGTTTGCCCTGGGCATGATCAACGTGCTGGAGCACTACGGCGCCCTGCGTGCCGCCCGCCAGCTGCTCAGCCCGCTGCTCAAGCCGCTGATGGGCCTTCCGGGTAACTCGGGGCTGGCGCTGATCGCCTCGCTGCAAAGCACCGATGCCGGTGCGGCCATGACCCGCCAGCTCAAGGATGAAGGCCACCTCAACCAGCGCGAAACCGACGTGTTCACCATGTTCCAGTTCTCGGCTGGTGCCACCATCGTCAACTTCTTCTCCTCCGGGGCAGTGCTGTTCACCCTGCTGCTGAGCGATGGATCGCTGGCGGTGCCCACCTCGATTGGTCTGGCGGTCGGCGTGATGTTTACCTTCAAAATTGTCGGCGCCAACCTGTTTCGCGTTTACCTGAACCTGACCGAGCGCAAGCGTGAGCAAGACGAAGTCACCACCGAACAGAAGGAGGTCGCGTGATGTCTACTGAAGTCAAAAAGCCCATGGTGACCGATATCTTTATCGAGGGCGCCCGCAAGGGCTGGACCATCGCCACCACCTCCACTGTCCCCAACGTGCTGATGGCGTTTGTCATCATCAAGGCATTGCAGATCACCGGCACCCTGGATGCCATGGGTAGCGTCTTCTCGCCGCTGATGGGGCTGTTTGGCCTGCCGGGCGAAGCCGCTGCCGTGTTGATCGGTGCCTGGATGTCGATGGGCGGCGCCGTCGGTGTGGTCATCTCCCTGTTCGATCAGGGCATCCTGACCGGTGAACACATCGCGATTCTGGCGCCGGCCATCTATCTGATGGGCTCCCAAGTCCAATACATTGGGCGTATTCTGGGCCCCATCGGTACCGAAGGCCGCCACATCCCGGTGATGATCATCATCTCTGTCATCAACGCCTTTGGCGCCATGTGGCTGATGAACCTGCTCGTCTGAGCCTGTGTTATGCGGGGCCTGGTGCCCCGCTCAAGGAACTGTCCATGCAATTTTCCCTCTCTGACTATCTCGATGAACTGCGCCCCTTCATCAATGTCGATTGCGGCACCATGAATCTGGAGGGTAACCGTCAGGTCGCCAGCCAGATGGCCGCCCATTTTGCCGCCCTGCCCGGCTGGCAGGTGCGTGAAGTGCCGTGCGGCGATGCCGGCATCGGTCTGGAAATCCGTAACCGTCCTGCTGGCGAGCCCATCGACGTGCTGATGATTGGCCATCTTGATACCGTCTTCCCGGTCGGCACCGCGGCCAAGCGGCCGCTGCGGGTAGAGGGCAATCGCGCCTTCGGGCCCGGCGTGTCTGACATGAAATCGGGTCTGCTCAATGTGCTGTGGGCCATGCGCCATCTCGACCCGGCCACGGCGCAGCGCCTCTCCCTGTGCATCTGCATGAACCCGGATGAAGAGACCGGCTCCAACTACTCCCATACGTGGTTAAGTGAAGTCGCCCGCCAAGCGCGGCATGTGTTGGTGGCCGAAGCCGCCCGCGCCGATGGCTCTTTGGTCAAGGCGCGCAAGGGGATGGCCCGCTATCGCATCGAGTTTGCCGGCAAAGCGGCCCACGCCGGTAACGACCCGCGTGCCGGGCGCAGCGCCGTGCTGGAGCTGGCACACTGGACCCTGGCACTTGATATGCTCAACGACCATGAGCGTGGCACCACCCTCAACGTTGGCGTCATCAAGGGCGGCAGCGTGGCCAATATTGTGCCCGACAGCGCAACGGCCTGGGTGGATGTGCGTTTTTGGAACAACGACGACTATCAGGCGCTCGATCAGAGTGTGCGCAACATGACCGAGCAACCGTTCGTCAATGGTGTGCGGGTCACGCTCGCGCGGGAAGCCTACAAGCCGGCCATGACGCCGGATGCCGGCACCGAGCAGCTGATGGCGCTGGTCGAGCGCTGCGGCGCCAAGATGGGGCTGCCCATCACCTGGCAAGCAGTTGGTGGCGGCTCGGATGCCAATCTCACCGCCGTGCTGGGCGTGCCGACCCTTGATGGTCTCGGCCCTATCGGCGCCGGCTTTCACAGTGAGGATGAGTATCTCGATCTCGATTCCATCGAGCCGCGCATCCGCCTGTTGCAAGCAGTATTGACCGAGCTGGCCCGCTAAATCGGGCCGCTCTGCAGATAGCAAAAAGGCGCCCACGGCGCCTTTTTCATATCCAGCCAGACTCAGTGGCGCAGACCGATACCACGGGATATCAGCCACCAGGCCAGCGCATAGAGCGCCACGATAAACAGCCCGATAATGGAGTAGGCCACGCCGAGCGAGACATCGGAGATCCCCAAAAACCCGAAGCGAAACGCATTGACCATGTAGATGATCGGGTTGACCTGCGACACCCCTTGCCAGAACGGTGGCAACAGGTGAATCGAGTAGAAGACGCCACCGAGGTAGGTCAGCGGAGTCAGCACGAAGGTCGGGATAATGCTGATGTCATCGAAGCTCTTGGCAAACACCGCATTGATAAGCCCACCCAGCGAGAAGACGATGGAGGTGAGCAGCACAGTGATGCAAACGCTGAACAGATGGTGGATCTGCAGCGGCACAAAAAACAGCGACACCAGCGTCACGATAAAGCCAACGCACAGACCGCGCGCCACTCCCCCCCCCACGTAACCGGCGATGATCACGTAGTTGGGGATCGGCGCCACCAGCACCTCTTCCACGTTGCGCTGAAACTTGGCGCTGTAGAACGATGAGGCGACGTTCGAGTAGGAGTTGGTGATGACCGACATCATGATGAGGCCGGGCACGATGAACTGCATGTAGGTAAAACCGCCCATCTCGCCAATCCGCGACCCAATCAGGTTGCCGAAGATGACGAAGTAGAGGCTCATGGTGATGGCCGGCGGCACCAGAGTCTGGATCCAGATCCGGGTAAAGCGGGCAATCTCCTTGGAGATAATGCTCTGGAAGGCGATCCAGTAGGATTGCGGATTCATGCTTTTCTCCCCTCCTCAACCAGACGGACAAACAGCTCCTCAAGGCGGTTGGCCTTGTTGCGCATGCTGTGCACCGGGATCCCCTGCTCGCTCAGCGCCGCAAACAGGGCATTGAGTGACTGGCTCTTGTCGAGCTCCACCTCAAGCGTGCGCGGGTCGGGCTGACGGCAGAGGAACTGGGGCAGCACCGGCGCTGGCGTATCAGGCGCCAGATCGAGCAGGAAGGTCTCGCGCCCGAGCTTGCCGAGCAGATCCTTCATGCTGGTATTTTCGATAAGGCGACCCTTGTCGATGATGCCGATGTTGCGGCACAGCATCTCGGCCTCTTCCAGATAGTGGGTGGTGAGGATGATGGTCACCCCTTCACGGTTGAGCTCCTGCAGGAACTGCCACATGGAGCGGCGGATCTCGATATCCACCCCGGCGGTCGGTTCGTCGAGGATCAACAGACGAGGCTCGTGCATCAGGGCGCGGGCAATCATCAGCCGGCGCTTCATGCCGCCGGAGAGGGTGCGCGCAGCCATGTCGCGCTTTTCCCACAGATCGAGCTGACGCAGGTACTTCTCGGCACGTTCGCGGGCCACGGCTTTGGGGACGCCATAGAAACCGGCTTGGTTGAGCACAATCTGGCTCACCTTCTCGAACTGGCTGAAGTTGAACTCCTGCGGCACCAGACCGAGCTGACTCTTGGCCAGTTCCAGCTCTTTGTCGATGTCGTAGCCAAATACCTTGACCGACCCGGCACTCTTGTTCACCAGCGAACTGATGATGCCGATGGTGGTCGACTTGCCGGCACCGTTGGGGCCGAGCAGGGCAAAAAAGTCCCCTTCCCGGACACACAGATCGATGCCCTTGAGGGCCTCTACGCCACCGGCGTAGGTCTTTCTCAATCCACTGATTTCCAGTGCGTTCATGAATTCCTCTGGAGCGTCAGCACACTACTGGGAGTGATAGGTGAAGCGGCAGATCAGATCTGCCGCTGGCAACGGGCAGCGCTTACGCGAGCGGCACCACTTTGCCGATGTAGGGAAGGTTGCGGTAACGCTGGGCATAATCAATCCCGCAGCCCACCACAAATTCATCCGGAATAGCAAAACCGACCCACTGCACCGGCACGTTGACCTCGCGGCGCGACGGTTTGTCGAGCAGGGTGCAGATGGCCAGCGATTTGGGTTCGCGCAATGTGAGGATCTCGCGCACCTTGCTCAGGGTATAACCGGTGTCGATGATGTCCTCGACAATCAGCACATCTTTACCCTTGATGTCGTCATCCAGGTCTTTGAGGATGCGCACGTCACGGCTGCTGTTCATGCCGCTGCCATAGCTGGAGGCGGTCATGAAATCGAGGCTCACCGGCAAATCGATATGACGGCACAGGTCGGCCAGAAAAACACAGGAGCCGCGCAGCAGCCCTACCAGCACCAGCTCTTCGGTGCCCTGATAGTGGGCGGTGATAGCCTGTCCCAGTGCGACAATCCTTGCCTGCACATCACTTTCGGCGATCATCACCTCAACGGTATGTTTCATGGGGTACTCCATTGGCATCATGTGAATCACATGATACGACTGATTTCGAGGGCGGGAATTGTACCATCTGCCGTGGCTCACGTCAGGAACACGTCTCTCTTTCACCGGTTTAATTTAGTTGGTAAAGTGCTCAACGTTCACAGGCTGTTAGACACGACAACTCCTAATAAACCACTAAAAAGAACTGACAATATGGAACCACGCGCAGAAATAAGGCGGCGTACCCGGCTTTCGCCGGAGGCCCGTCGTACCCAGCTTATGGAGTGTGCCATCGAAGTGTTCTCCCGCCGCGGAATCGGCCGGGCCGGACACGCCGAGATTGCCGAACAGGCAAAGGTCTCGGTGGCCACTGTCTTTAACTACTTCAACACCCGCGAAGATCTGGTCGATGATGTGCTCGGCGAAATCGAGCAATTCATGCACAAGGTCATGACCCAGGCTTATGCCGCCGGTCAGCCCATCAACGCCTGCATCCGCCGTCACGTCGAAATGTTCATTGATGTTGCCTACGACAAACCCGATCACGCCAATATCTGGCTGGAGTGGAGTTCGTCGGTGCGCGAAGAGGTGTGGCCGCGTTACGTCAAGCTGCTCGACAGCAGTCTTGGCCACATCGCCCAGCACCTGCAATCGGCCATGGATCGTGGTGAAGTGGAGAGCTCGCTCTCTGCCGCCCAGCTGGCCCGCGGCCTGACCAGCTTTGGCTATCTGGTGATGCAGATGGTCAACGCCCCCGAGCGTCCGGACCGCCGCGACGTAGTGGATACCATCTATCACTACGTGACCGCTCCGCTCACTCTGCGTGCCCAAGGGGCCCGCGCCTGAGCATGACATTTTGCCTGTGGTGTGAATGTAAAGGCGGCCTCGGCCGCCTTTACTGTTTCTGGTAACCCCAGCGCTGCATCAGCTGATGCTCGATGCCCAAATGATCGAGAATCCGCGCCACCATAAAGTCCACCAGATCACCCACCGACTGCGGCTGATGATAAAAACCGGGCGCCGCCGGCATGATGGTCACCCCGATGCGCGACAGGCTCAGCATGTTCTCCAGATGGATCGGCGAGAACGGTGATTCGCGCGGCACCAAAATCAGCTGGCCACGCTCTTTAATCACCACATCGGCCGCCCGCTCAATCAGATTGTCTGAAGCGCCATGGGCAATCGCCGATACCGCCCCCATCGAGCAGGGGCAGATCACCATCTGTTTGGGCGCGGCAGAACCCGACGCCACCGGCGAAAACCACTCCTCTTTGCCACAAGCGACAATCTGCCCTTCCCGCGCGCCATAGTCGGCGCACAGTTGCTGCGACAGCGCCTGCGGCGACGCCGGCCAGTCGATGCCCTGCTCGGTTTTGAGCACCACGCGGGCGGCGCTGCTGGCCAGCACAAACACCTGATAGTCAGCCTGCACCAGACATTCGAGCAGGCGCAGGGCGTAAGGGGCGCCAGAGGCGCCGGTCAGGGCAAGCGTGATGCGTCGGGTCATAGCATGCCGTGGTATTCGCGCAGACGGGCCAGCAGCTTGTCGTGAATGCCACCAAAACCGCCGTTGCTCATGATGAGGATATGATCGCCGTCGCGGCTCTCGGCCACCAGACGGTTGATCAGGGTATCGAGCTCATTAAACACCTTGCCGGGTTTCTCCATGTGGGCGGTCACCTCACCCAAATCCCAGCCGATGTTGGGCGGCTGGAAGAAGAACACCTCATCAGCGCCGTTAAAGCAGCCGGCCAGCTCCTCTTTATGGACCCCGAGTTTCATGGTGTTGGAGCGCGGCTCCAGCACGGCCAGAATCCGCTCGCCACCGACCTTGGCGCGCAGTCCCCCGAGGGTGGTGGCAATCGCGGTCGGGTGGTGGGCAAAGTCGTCATAGACGCGGATGCCGGCCACTTCACCTTTAAGCTCCATGCGGCGCTTGGGCGAACGGAAGGCAGACAAACCGGCGATGGCGTGTTCAATCACCACACCGGCATGACGGGCCGCAGCGATCGCCATCAGACCGTTATTGACGTTGTGATCGCCGATGCACTCCCAGTGCACCTCGCCTTGCTTCTGGTTATCGAGCCACACCTCAAAGGCCGAGCCATCGTCAGCCAGCTTGACGGCGCGCCAGGTGGCATCTTCACCAACCAGCTCCACTTCGCTCCAGCAGCCCATCTTGTGCACGGCGGCGAGGTTCTGATCAGCTTTGGGATAAAAGACCCGGCCATTGCCCGGCACGATACGCATCAGATGGTGGAACTGGCGCTCAATTGCCGCCAGATCGGGGAAGATGTCGGCGTGATCGAACTCCAGATTATTCATGATCAGGGTGCGCGGCCGATAGTGGACAAACTTGGAACGCTTGTCGAAGAAGGCGCAGTCATATTCGTCGGCTTCGATCACAAAGAAGGGGGCGGCGCCCAAACGGGCCGACACCGGGAAGTTACCCGGCACGCCACCAATCAGAAAACCGGGTTCGAGCTTGGCATACTCCAGCACCCAGGCCAGCATGCTGGCGGTGGTGGTCTTGCCGTGAGTACCGGCCACGGCCAGCACCCAGCGGTCTTGCAGCACATGCTCAAGCAGCCACTGCGGGCCGGAGACATAAGGCAGGTTGCGGTTGAGCACATATTCCACACAGGGGTTGCCACGGCTCATGGCGTTGCCAATCACCACCAGATCCGGCGCCGGGTCGAGCTGGGCGGGGTCGTAGCCTTCAATCAGCTCAATGCCCTGCTCTTGCAACTGGGTGCTCATGGGGGGATAGACGTTGGCGTCTGAACCGGTGACCCGATAGCCAAGCTGCTTGGCCAGCACCGCGATGCCGCCCATGAAGGTGCCGCAGATCCCGAGGATGTGAATGTGCATACCGCTTCCTTTTCCTGTCATTGTGGGCGCCATTCTAGCAATCGCCCCACCGTTTGCCAGCGATGCACTCCTCATCCGCCGCCGATATGGTCATTTGAAGCAAGCTCGCTATAATGTCCCCCTGCATTTATTCATCGACACACCATTGAAGGAAACGTCATGAGCCTGAATCTGGTACCGGCTGGCAAGAGCCTGCCCGAGGACATCTACGTTGTCATCGAAATCCCGCAAAACGCCGACCCCATCAAATACGAAGTAGACAAAGACAGCGGCGCCATCTTCGTTGACCGCTTCATGGCTACTCCCATGTTCTATCCGTGCAACTACGGCTACGTGAACAGCACCCTCTCCCTGGACGGTGATCCGGTTGACGTGCTGGTTCCGACCCCGTACCCGCTGCTGGCCGGCTCTGTGATTCGCTGCCGTCCGGTTGGCGTGCTGAAGATGACCGACGAATCCGGTCAGGACGCCAAGGTTGTGGCCGTTCCGCACTCCAAGCTGACCAAGCAGTACGACCATATCCAGGACGTGAACGATCTGCCGGAACTGCTCCGCGCCCAGATCCAACACTTCTTCGAGCGCTACAAAGAGCTGGAAGCTGGCAAGTGGGTCAAGGTTGACGGCTGGGGCGACAAGGCCGAAGCCGAAGCTGAGATCATGGCTTCTGCCGAACGCTACGCCGCCAAGTAAGACGGCTTGCGACAGAAGGCGCCTCAGGGCGCCTTTTGTGTTTCTGGCGCAGCCGGCGCGGGTGTGGCATTTACGCTCGGCGTGGTACTCGCGCCCGGAGTGGTGCTGTTGCCCGAGGGCTCGCCGCGGATATACATCTGCTCGCCATCCTGCTGCTGATAAGATTTGTACCACTGTCCGCCGCAGCGATAACTGCCATCGTCCTGACTGACCACCTCGCAATTGACCGGCAGCACCTTGAGCCACTCGATCGCCTGCTGATGGCGCAGCCAATCCTGCCACTGCTGCTCGCGCACCAGCTTGTCGCGCAGGGCAAACACATCGACATGCTCATCACCGCGCGTCACGGTCACGCTACCGGCCAGCGCCGGCAGCGCCACTAATCCAAGCACTGCGATCACTCTGTTCATCGTTGCATCTCCTTGATGTGCGCTCGTTACGCCCAGCCGCCATCTGCCACTTTACCGACCCGCAGCCCGTTAAAAAAGTTGACGCGGCAGCGGCAAACTTTCCCCCATCACCTACACATTAAAGGGTGTCTCACTGCCTGTGCAGTGCCCTGTCAACCCATCGGGAGAGAACAGCCATGACGTGGTTCCCCTCTGCAGTGTGCAGTCTTTTGCTCACGGTTGCAGCCAGCGCTTCGCCCTTGCAATGGCAGTGGCAATCAGTGCAAGGCAAGCAGCAAATCGCCTTTGAGGTCAGCGAGCGCGACCTGCGTGCCAGCGAGCTGGAGATGCAGCGCCTCGACAGCGCGCTGAACTTTCCCATCGAGAGCCTCTACTCCAAGATGGGCAGCAAGCTGGAAGGCAGTCTGGTCGAAATTAACCGCGTGACGCCGGCAGACAACCTGAAATTTGCCAGCCTCGAGCAGGCGCTCGCGCTGCAAGATGACAGCATTCCCTCGATTCTGTTCTGGCAGGCCTATCAGCAATATGAAGAAGATGCCTTCTTTGAGATGCGTATCGTGCCCTGCCAGAGCCAAGATCGCACGCCGTGCGTGCGCCCCAACTATTCGCAGCTGTTTTATGGCCTCAAGCATGCGCTGCAGCCGCTGGCCCGTCAGTTTGTCCGCCCCGATATCCGCCAGAGCGTCACGCTGTTGCAAGAGTGGCTGGCGCGGATCCCGGCGGGTCACGAGCAGCAGGATCACTTCACACCGCCGCTGCAGGCCCTTGAGCGCAATCAGGCCGACAGCGATGAAAAGGCGCTGCTGATGGCGGTGCTGCTGGCCGAATTGGCACCGCGTTATGGCCTGCGACTGGTTTATCCCGACAACAGCCGTGGCAGCGTGTCACCGGCCTGGCTGATTATCAGCGCCGACAGCGGCTTGCCGGGTGCCACCATCATGATCAACCAAAAACCGCATGTGCTGCTCACCGGCAATCTCGGCGATGTCAAAAAGCTGATGGATGCCCGGGTGCAGCTGGTCAGCGAATCTCTCTACTGACAGCGCGACTGGTTAGACCTCATCGACTCACATTGCTTTTGGGGCGTGGCATGGCATGCTGCGCCCCGGATTGCGATTGCCGATTTTAACACTTTTTAAACAGGTCTGATGAGTTTAGGATACAGACGTCGGCTTTCTTCAAGCCCCAACCCGTTATAACATAACAACAGGAGTGTCATGAGGATGAAATATCTGGCCCTGACCCTGGCCCTGCTCTCCCCGCTGGCCATGGCGCACAATTTTCAGGAATCGGCCCCGTTACCGCTGGTCAAGGTGAGTGACAAGGGCGAGCTGGTACTCAATGGCAAAGAGGTGAGTTATCAGAGCTGGCAGAGCAGTGCCCTGACCGGCAAGGTATTTCTGGTGCAGCACATCGCCGGTCGCAGCAGTGCCAAAGAGCTCAATGCGCCGATGATCGAGGCTATCAAGGCAGCCAAACTGCCCCATGACCAGTATCAGACCGTCACCGTGATCAACAGCAATGACGCCATCTGGGGCACCTCGGGTTTCGTCAAAAGCAGTGCCGAAAGCAGCAAGCAGGAGTTTCCCTGGTCGAGCATCGTGCTCGATGCCAAGGGAATGGCGCGTAACGCCTGGGGCCTGAACCCGGAAAGCTCGGCCATCGTGCTGCTGGGCAAAGACGGCAAGGTGTTGTTTGCCAAAGACGGGCAACTGGCACCGGCCGATATCGACAACGTGATGGCACTGATCAAGTCCCATCTTTAAGCAGTGAGGTCAACGGGGCAGCGCCCCTTGCAGTATGGTCAGGTTACGCGCTCTGCTCTGGATATGGCTGGCGGGCTGGTTGTGGATGCAACCGGCCCTTGCCCTGCACCAGATAGATAGTCTCTCCCCCGACCATTCGCACCACTGCGCGGTGTGCGCCATGCATCTGGATGGCGCCCATCTGCTGGCCACTCACCTTCACCGGCCGCTTATCACGCCGCAACATCCCGAGCCCGCCAGCACGCTTGCGAACTCCCTTATCCCCCCAGTCAGCGCGTATTGCACCATTCGAGCCCCTCCCGTCCGGTTGTCACGTTAAACCACGCCACACGGCAACCTTTGCTCAATCTTATTGACCGATATGGGAGTATCGAATGAAAGCTTTCGCTCTGACGCTGGCACTGGCCAGCTTTGCGGCCAGTGCCGACCACCATTCTCACGACAACACCGCCGGCCACGGCGCCCATGAACATGGCCACGGCCAGTTCAATCTGGTGCTGGATGGCGATCAGCTGATGCTGGAGCTGCAAGCTCCGGCGGCGGATCTCATTGGTTTTGAACATAAGGCCAGCAGCGACGCCGAAAAAGCGCAGCTCAAGCAGGCGCTGGCGCGCCTGAACGCGGCAGACACGTTGTTTACCCTGTCGCCGGATGCAGCCTGCAAACTGACCGAGCAGCAGGTGGAAGTGGGCCATGATGAACATGACCACGACCATGACGCCGCCCACGAGCAGGATCACGACGATCATGACGGGCACGAGCACGCCGATGTGCACGCCACCTACACCTTCACCTGTGCCAAACCCGATGCGCTCAAAGGCATCACAGCCACCCTGTTTGGGCTTTACCCAACGCTGCAGCGCCTGACTGTACAAGGCATCGTGCCCGGCAATCAGGTGGCAGGCGAACTGACCCCGAGCGACAACACACTGAGCTGGTAAGTCATGGGCAACCCTGTCGTCACACTGCGTGATCTGGTCTTTGCCTGGCCACATCACGAACCGGTGCTGGAGATCCCCGAGCTAACCCTTTATGAAGGCGAGCGCGTCTTTATCAAGGGGCCTTCCGGCTCGGGCAAATCCACCCTGCTCAGCCTGCTGGCCGGTATCCACACCGCGCAACGAGGCACACTTGAGGTACTCGGCCAGTCACTGGCCGAGCTATCTGCCTCGTCGCGGGATCGCTTCCGCGCCGCTAATCTGGGCTACCTGTTCCAGCAGTTCAATCTGCTGCCCTACCTGTCGGTGCTCGATAACGTCACCTGCGCCCTCACCTTTTCGCCACAAAAGCGGACCCGCCTACTCGGTGGCGAACAAAAAGAGGCGCGCCGCCTGCTCGCAGAGCTGCAGATCCCGAGCGCCTTGTTCGAGCGCCCGGTGCATGCCCTGAGCATCGGTCAGCAGCAGCGGGTGGCCGCGGCGCGGGCGCTGATTGGCGCGCCGCCTTTGGTGATTGCCGATGAGCCAACCTCGGCGCTCGATACCGACAATCGCGCCGCCTTTATCCGCCTGTTGTTCGAGGAGTGCGACAAGCAGGGCTCAACCCTGATATTTGTCAGCCACGACCCCTATCTCGAGCCGCTGTTTGGCCGGGTTGAAAGTCTGCCGGCCCTGAACCGGAGGTCCACATGCTGAAACTGGCGTTATCCAGCCTGTGGGCGCGGCGCCTGACCGCCACGCTGACCATGCTGGCGGTGGCTATCAGCGTCACCTTGCTGCTTGGGGTCGAGCGTGTGCGCACCCAGGCGCGGGAGAGCTTTGCCAGCACGGTGTCGGGCACCGATCTTATCGTTGGCGCCCGCTCCGGTCAGGTAAACCTGCTGCTCTATTCGGTGTTTCGCCTTGGCAACCCCACCAACAATGTCGGTTGGGATGCTTATCAGGAGATTGCCAAACTGCGCGGCATCGCCTGGACCATTCCGCTCTCGCTCGGTGACTCCCACAAGGGATTTCGGGTGCTGGGCACCAGTGGCGATTACTTCAAATACCTGCGTTATGGCCGCAACCAGCCGCTGCAATTGAGCGAAGGGCGTCCTTTCACCACGCCGTTTGAGGCGGTGCTGGGCGCCGAGGTGGCGAAAAAGCTGCGCTACCGGCTCGGCCAATCCATCGTGATCGCCCACGGCGCTGGCAACACCTCGTTTTCGCTGCATGACAACCTGCCGTTCAAGGTGGTGGGGATTTTGGCGCCGACCGGTACGCCGGTCGATCGCACCGTTCATGTGCCACTGGCTGGTATCGAGGCGATCCACCTCGGTTGGGACAGCGGGCGCCACAGCAAGTCGGTCACCGCCGAGCAGGCGCTGGCGCAAGATCTCACCCCCAAGACCATCACCGCCTTTATGGTGGGCCTTAACCAGCGCATTCTTGCGTTCCAGTTGCAGCGCACCATCAACACCTGGCTCAGCGAGCCGCTGATGGCAATCCTGCCCGGCGCCGCCTTGCAGGAGCTGTGGAGCCTGATGAGCGTGGCAGAGACGGCGCTCTCGGTGATCGCCGGGTTTGTGGTGGTGGCGGGGCTGATTGGCATGCTGACCACCCTGCTGGCCGGGCTCAACGAGCGGCGCCGCGAGCTGGCGATTTTGCGCTCGCTCGGCGCCCGTCCCCTGCACCTGTTTGCGCTGCTGGCGCTGGAAGCTGCAGCCCTCACCACAGCCGGTTTGCTGGTGGGCGTGTTGCTGCTCTATGGCGCCGAGGCACTGGCCATGCCCTGGCTGCTGGATCGCTATGGTTTGCAACTTATGCTCAGCTGGCCGAGCGAACGTGAGCTCTGGTTGCTGGCGCTGGTGTGGATAAGCGGCTTGGTGATAGGTCTGCTGCCTGCCTGGCGCGCCTATCGCTATTCGCTCAGCGATGGCATGAGCATCCGGTTATGATCCCTTTGCAACAAGGAGCCTTGATGAAACGACTGTTAGCGCTGCTGCTGGCCCTGCTTTGGGTCTGTCCGGCCAGTGCCACCCAATATAAAACCCTCGACTGGGATGCCTTAATCCCGCCCGGTGAGAAAGTGGTGCCGCCGCCGATGATCAACCACGACGCGCCGGCCGCTGAGCAGCCACAGCCGGTCGGTGGCGTGGTGCAAACCCTTGATCAGCAGACGGTGCGCATGCCCGGCTTTGTGGTGCCGCTGGAGGGGGATGCCGAAAAGGTGACCGCCTTCCTGCTGGTTCCCTACTTTGGCGCCTGCATTCACGTGCCGCCACCGCCGACCAACCAGGTTATCTATGTGCAGTACCCCAAAGGGGCGCCGGTGGATGACTTGTGGGATGCCATCTGGGTCAAGGGCACCATGAAGGTAGTGAGCTCCAACCACGACATGGCCAACGCCTCATACGCCATGGATGCGGTAGAGGTGGTCCCTTACGACCAGTAATCAGTGAGCCCAAAACCACCGCGACGCGGTGGTTTTCTCGTTCTGGGCGACAGAGTAAGATGACCACTCTTATCCACTGCGTACTGGTGCGCCATGTCCGATCTGCCGCCACCCAAACGTGACTCCAGCAGTATCCTGAGCAGCCAGGAGCAGACCCTGCGACTGGCCCGCAGCCGTCATATCGACGGCATGCTGACCAAAAACAGCGACAGCACCTTTGAGCAGCGCGCCAGTGCACGGCTCGCCACCGAGCAAGCCACCCGCCAGCGCAATCTGGAAACCATCATGGTGATGGCCTCGCGCCAGTGCGGCGAGAGCGCCGCCGGGGGCGATGTGGACCCCGACTGGCTGACCCGCTTTTTGCAGCTGGCCGAAGAGATAAGCTCGGTGCCGATGCAGCAGTTGTGGGGACAGATCCTCGCTCTGGAAATCGCCACACCGGGCAGCTTTTCGGTGCGCGCCCTGGTCACCCTCAAAGAGATGACCCAGCGCGATGCCCAGCTGTTCCAGCGCCTGTGCGCCCTCTCTTGCGCCTATGTCGGTAATGACGAGCGCCGCCTGCTGATCGGTATTTTCAAAGGCTCAACTCTGCTTAGCCGCGCCCGGGTGTCACGCCTTGGCCTTGGCAAATATCGCCTGCCCTATAACGCCCTGTTGCAGCTGTTTGAACTGGGGTTGCTGCACAAAGGCGAGCTCGAATCCGGCGCCCTGCCGGCCGACGGGCTGGAGCTGGAATTTACCAACCAGCGCTGGCGCCTGCGCAGCCGTCAGAGCAACACCAAATTGCTCTATTACCGCCTGACCCCGGTCGCCAACGAGCTGGCCCAGTTGCTGCGTGACGTGCCCCCCGAAGAGTACCAGCAAGATCTGCAAGTGCTGCTGGCGCAAGGTATGCAACTCGAAGTCGCCATGCTGGCACCACCCATTGCGACCGATGGCAGTGAAGAGAAAGGGGGCTGATGCCCCCTGATTTATCAGTGCGTTATCCCGCCATACCCGGGTGCAGAAACCTTGAGATCGTTAAACATAAGGTAGTTTGCCCAAATGCGCGGCCAGCCAGTCCAGCCCTTGATGGGCAAAGGTAAAGAGCTGATCGCTATAACCTTGGCCGATCACGCTGCGAATAATGTCAGGGTCAATATTGAGATAGTCGTGCACCAGCGCATTACGCAGCCCGATAATCTTGCGCCAGCCAAGCAGGCTATCTGCGGCAAGTTCGCCGCGCTGAGACAAGATCTCGAAAGCCTGATAAGCATCTTGCGGCGTATGCCCCGCCAGTGCCCTCGCCCAATGTTTTGACACGCCAATACACGCTTCAATCGTCACTTGAAGCGTCCGCTCTGCGGCGCGGTATTCCAGATTGGAGAGCGCACGCTCTGCCAAGATGGTGCGGATCTCTGATAACTCGGCCTGATAGCGTGACAGGCTGATACGCAAGGCGCTGATATAGGCGTTATCGCTGCTTTCATTGCTGGAGTAGTTCGCCCATGCCGCAGAAGAAAAATCGATCTCCTGCCGGGACATAATGCGCGCCTCTTCCTGTAATCGCCGCCCTTCGTCACGACTATAAAGCAGGTGATTGGCGGCCACCACGGCAAACGCCAACGGAATGGGAGCCTGATTGATATCCAGCACAGAGAGCGCACCATCAGCCAATCCCAAGGCTCGCTGCCACTCCAGCGCCAACAGCTCTGGCCGTAACCGGTTCTCAAGCACAACGCCCAACGGACCGTCCTGTTTGACTGGGTCAAACGCCACCGCCAGATCCCAATCACTGGCCGGGTCGTGCGTACCTTTGGCCCGTGAACCATAGAGCCAAAGAACCTGTACCTGAGGATTGCTGCCGGCAAGGCTGGCCAGCTTACCCAGCATATCGCCATCCGCTGTAATATCGGGCATGACCTGATTACTGAAAAGGTGGATGAGTATGGTGCCACAAGGCTGAGGGATGGAGCCAATGTCGCTTGTTAGCGGGGCCATCAATGTGCCCACTCTTCCCGTTCACCCTTCGTTATCAACGCTGTGCGCAAACAGGCTGGATGGGTAAGCCGAGTCTCCGGCCAAAGGCAGGGGCTCAGTTAATCTCGATTAGTTTATTGATCTTGCTCAGGAAATTTTCCTCTTCCACTTTCCTGACCCGCTCCGCTCGATATTATACCCACTTGGCAACCGTCTCATTGGAGTCAAGCCTGAGCCAGATCAGCATCACACCGCAGATAACAAGCAGCAGACTGAAAGCTGTCATTCAGGGGCGGTAGCGTTGTCTGATGTAATTGATAAGCGAGTAAAGTCAACTACGAACAACTCAAAATGGTGACTGTCCCAATTTCAGTTCATAAGCAGTAGTACATAGGAAGTATTATGCAATTATTTTTTCATGATGTAGGCATAAAAGGGGCGAATAGTGACTTCCCTAAAACAGTCTTTGGTGATGTTGCTATTGCGGATATCGTTGAACGTTGCCCTATTCATCTGCAGGCAGAAATCGAGAATGCGCTTAATAATGAATTCCCAGAAGGGTGGTGTAATGTATGGGGTGTTCCTGAAGGAGCAAAAAGTATAATTCGCCAGCTCAGTGTTGATGATGTAATGCTTCTAATAAAGACCACTGGCGGTAATGGTGAAATGCCAGCTTTATGTCACGTGAGAAGTTTTTGGAAAGAGCCATTACTTGATCTGTCAGATTTTTTATGGGGTAGTTCGCATTTCCCTTATATCTTCTTCTTTAAAACAAAACCCATTAACCTTACATGGTTTCAGTTTAAGCAAGACGTTCAATACCTGCCAAAATTTAGACCAGCGGGAAATGTCTATCGTGTAAAAAGCGATAGATTAGAAAGCTTTGGTGGCCCTGAAGGTTATGTTAAACACTTAACTCAATGTGGCTATAATATTGAGAACTCTCATAGTTTTGAAATTAGGGAAAATTCACCACAACAGGATTACGAGGAAGGTGAACGGCATGTTCGCGAATCATATTATTTCAAGAGAAATGCAAAATTAGTACAAGATGCTAAAAATAAATATGGATTCAAATGCCAAATTTGCGGATTTGATTTTGAATCTTTTTATGGTGCTGAAATAGGTTCTGGGTTTATTGAATGCCACCATAAAAACCCACTATCTGAGAAAGATGAAAACTACAAAAGCACATTAGATGATGTTTGTGTTGTCTGTTCTAATTGCCATCGCATTTTACATAGAACCAAGCCAGCAATGAAACCAGAGGAACTAATTGAACGGTTGCGCCGAACTATTGGAGCACCCACCGTTCTGAGCAAAACGTGAGGGTGTTCAATCTTCTGTGTCAGCCGAACATAGGTTAATATGATCATCCAATCTGCCGGAGAAATGGATCGATAGCCGCGACAATGTCAGATTCCAATTCTGTATGGGCAGCGTCCAGAGTTTTGATGCCTGCAACATACCGGCATATAACAGCTTGAGAAAACTATTTTCATTGGCGAAACCACCTTTGGTTTTTGTCAGTTTGCGGAATTGCCGATGGGCAGCCTCGATCGCATTGGTTGCGCGAATTGGGACACCCACCGTTCTGAGCGGCCCTTAGCGACCAACAGGCAGGCAGACAGGCAAAATCAACGCTTGGTTTTGGCTCTCGTTCTAATCCACCGAGCTGAATAAATAAGCCCAGGTGTTTGACCAAGCTCGGCACTGGTTAGTGGTGCAATGCGCTGCGCTTATTGGCACCCTACGTTCCCAACAGCACGGCTAGTGAGTGGCTGGGTAGCGGTGATAAAAGCGAGGTACCAAATTGAGGACACCCACCGTTCTGTTTGTCACGTAACGACCAAAGTACCAACAGGCATGCACAACTGGCGCACAATTTTGGTTTTCGAGCCAATCCACCGAGCTGAATAAATAAGCTCAGGCGTTTAACCAAGCACGGCTCTGGTTAGTGGTGCAATGCGCTGCGCTTATTGGCACCCTACGTTCCCGACAGCACGGCGCGTCGGTGGCTGGGTAGCGGCGATAAAAGCGAGACGGGAAAGAGATGAGTCAGGGGGCAAGCGCCCCCTGAAGATTGATGAGCGGTGCAGGCTGGGATTAGTCGAGCAGGCCGCGTTCGCGCAGCGCGCTGAGCAGCACGTCGACTAGCTCGGGCACGGATTGGCCGGAGTTGATTAAGTGCACTTCGGGCTGAAGCGGCGCTTCGTAGGCCGAATCGATACCGGTGAAGTTGCGAATTTCGCCGGCGCGGGCCTTTTTATAAAGCCCCTTGGGGTCGCGTTGTTCACATAGGGCCAGCGGCGCATCGACAAACACTTCGAGAAACTCCCCCTCCCCCAGCAGGCCACGCACCAAGTCGCGCTCTTCACGATAGGGCGAGATAAAGGCGGTGAGCACGATAAGGCCGGCATCGACCATCAGCTTGGCCACTTCACCAACCCGGCGGATATTTTCGCGCCGCGCCGCCTCATCAAAACCGAGATCGCTGCAAAGACCATGGCGCACGTTGTCGCCATCAAGCAGGTAGGTGTGCTTGCCGTGGGCGGCCAACGCCTCTTCCAGGGCGCCCGCCAAGGTCGATTTGCCCGCGCCGGAGAGGCCGGTAAACCAGAGCACCACGGGTTGCTGCCCCTTGGCACGGCTGCGGTCAGAGCGGGTAACCGCATGCGGATGCCACACGATGTTATTCATTTTGCCTCCATCAGAACGGGAAGAGCAGCGGGACCATGACGATAACACCGATGCTGTAGGCGAGCGAAACCGGCAGCGCCAGCATGAGGTAATCCTGCATCCGGTAGTTACCGGCCGAGTAGACCATCAGGTTGGTCTGATAGCCGTAGGGCAGGATAAAGCTCGAGCTCGCACCAAACAGCACCGCCAAAATAAAGGGCATGGTGGCCACGTCCATACTCAGCGCCAGCTGATAACCCATGGGAAACGCCAGCGCAGCGGCGGCGTTGTTACTCATCAGCTCGGTCAGCACCAGGGTAAACAGATAAATACCGATAAAGGCGATGATGGGGCTGGAGCCGTTAAATTCCCCCATCAGCCACTGGGCAATCACCTTGGCAAGCCCGGTCTGCTCGAGCTGATCCGACAGGGCCAGCGCCCCGCCAACCACCAGCCAGATCTCCAACGGGAAGCGGCGGCGAATCTCATCAAGGGTGAGGATGCGGGTCGCCAACAGCGCCACCAGCATGATCAGCAGCCCTTTAAACAGTGGCACGACATCGATCACCGAAGCGCCAATCACGGCAACAAAACCGGCGACCACAGCGGCGCTGCGGCGGGTATCGAGCCGGGTCGATGCTTCCAGACCGCTCACCACCAGAAACTCGCGATTCAAACTCTTGTTGCTGGCAAAGCGCGGACCGGGCGCGAGCAGCAGCACGTCACCGGCATGCAGCTCAATCTGACCGAGCCCGCCGGTTAACTGGCTTTCACCACGGCGCACTGCCAGCACCACCGCATCAAAATGGGTGCGAAACTCGGCGTCCTTGATGGTTTGCCCCACCAGACGCGAGCTGTGGCTGACAATCACCTCGACCAGATGCTGGCCGTTAAGGCGATGCTCGCCGTAAAGCTCAAGGCCGCGCATCTCCTGCAACACGCCGACGCTCTCCACATCGCCGCAAAACAGCAGCACATCCCCTTCATGCAGCTCGTGCTCCGGCTGCACCGGGCAGATCACCTGTTCGCCACGAATGATCTCGGCCAGATAGAGGCTTTTCAGGCTGCGCAGGCCATTGTCCTTGACGCTGCGACCGGCCATCGGCGAGCCGCGCCCGACCTTGGCTTCCAGAAAATAGCCGTGGGCCGGGTCAAACTCGCTCTCTTGCTCCGGCAGGCGGCGCGAGAAGATCATCACCGCAATCCAGCCGGTCAGCAGCGTGCCCGCCCCCACCATAAAGAAATCAAACATGCCCAGCGGCTTGGCGCCCATCTTCACCAGAAAGCTGTTGACGATGAGGTTGGTCGAGGTGCCGATCAGGGTCAGCACACCGCCAAAAGTGGCGGCAAAGCACATGGGCAGCAGCAGGCGCGCGGCGCTGTGCTCGGGGTTGCGTTTGACCGCGCCGAGCATAGAGGCCACCACCGCCGTGTTGTTCACAAACGCCGACAAAAAGGCGGTGGAGAACCACACCTTGGTCAGCACCTTGCCAAACGAGCCGCTGCCGATGGCGCCAGCAAACCAGCTCATCATGCGGGTCTTTTCAACGGCCAGCGACACCAGCAACAACAGCACCAGCGTCAGCAGGGAGCTGTTGGTATAGCCTGCGGTCAGGCTCTGGATATCGGCCAGACCGCACAGGTAGCTCACCATCACCGCGCCGGTGAAGAGCAGGGCCGGCCGCAGCCGGCCCTGGATCAGCAGCGCAATCAGGGCAACCAGCAAACCCAGGATCAGGGATTGTTGCCAGGTCATGCCTTACCCCTTGCTGATATCAAGCGCCTGCCAGTGCGGGAAGTGCTTGCGGATCAGAGCGTTGAGTTCGAGTTCAAACTCGCTGAAACCGGCCTTGGCGGTCTCTTCTTCCAGCGCTTGAACAATCATCCCGGCACCGACGGTGACGTTGGTCAGCCGGTCGATCAGGATAAAGCTGCCGGTATCGCGAATGTCGCGGTAAGGGTCAAACGCCACCGGTTCGGTCAGCGCCAGTTCGCACAGGCCAATCTCGTTGAGCTTGAGCTCGCTGGCGGCATGCTCTTCGAGGTTGTTGATATCAACCCGGTGACGGATCTGGGTCACTTCACCACGGCTCTTCTTGGTGGCGAGCTTGATGTCATAGCTGCGACCATGTTGCAGCGGCGCCTCACCCATCCACACGATATGGGCCAGCAGACGGCGGGAGACCGACGGCTTGTGGCTGGCCGCCACCAGCAGATCGCCACGGCTGATATCAATCTCGTCAGCCAGGGTGATGGTGATGGCCTGACCCGGCAGGGCGTGGTCCAGATCCCCATCAAAGGTGACGATGCGGGTGACGGTGCTCTCTTTGCCCGACGGCAGCACCGCCAGACGATCACCGACTTTCAGCACACCCGAAGCGAGCGTGCCGGCAAAGCCACGAAAATCGAGGTTGGGGCGGTTGACGTACTGCACCGGCAGGCGCACCGGATGGCGCTCGAGATCCTGCTCCACATCGGCGGTTTCGAGCAGGCTCAGCAGCGGCTCGCCCTGATACCAGGCCATGTTGACGCTCGGGTTAACCACGTTGTCACCGTCGAGAGCCGACACCGGCACCAGATGGATGGTTTCCACATCGAGCTGGCTGGCAAAGGCGCGGTAGTCGCGGCTGATCTCGTCAAAACGATCCTGGCTGAACTCCACCAGATCCATCTTGTTCACCGCAACCACGAACTGCTTGATGCCAAGCAGACTGGCGATGTAGCTGTGACGACGGGTCTGATCCAGCACCCCCTTGCGCGCATCAATCAGGATGATCGCCAGCTGGCAGGTTGAGGCGCCGGTCGCCATGTTCCGGGTGTACTGCTCATGGCCCGGGGTGTCGGCGATGATGAATTTGCGCTTGGCGGTGGAGAAATAGCGATACGCCACATCGATGGTGATCCCCTGCTCGCGCTCGGCTTGCAGGCCATCGACCAGCAGGGCCAGATCCAGCTTCTCACCGGTGGTGCCGAGCTTCTGGCTGTCTGATTCCAGCGCCTTGAGCTGATCTTCATAGATCTGCTGGGAGTCGTGCAGCAGGCGGCCGATCAGGGTGCTCTTGCCATCATCCACGCTGCCGCAGGTCAGAAAACGCAGCAGGCTCTTGTGTTCCTGAGCCTTGAGGTAGGCTTCGATCCCTTCGCTCTCGAGGGCGGTCTTCACATAAGAATTCATGGCAGCTCCTTAGAAATATCCCTGACGCTTCTTCTGCTCCATCGAGCCGGCCTGATCGTGGTCAATCAGTCGCCCTTGGCGCTCACTCGAGGTGGTCAGCAGCATCTCTTCGATGATCTCGGGCAGGGTGGCAGCATCGGATTCGATGGCACCGGTCAGCGGGTAGCAACCGAGGGTACGAAAACGCACCAGCTCTTCGCGCACTACGTCGTCAGGGCCGATCGGCATCCGCTCGTCATCAACCATGATCTTGATGCCGCCGCGCTCTACCACCGGGCGCATGGCCGCAAAGTAGAGCGGAACGATGTCGATCTGCTCGAGGTAGATGTATTGCCAGATGTCGAGTTCGGTCCAGTTAGAAAGCGGGAAGACGCGGATGCTCTCGCCCTTGTTGACCTGACCGTTGTAAGTGCGCCACAGCTCCGGCCGCTGGTTCTTCGGGTCCCAGCGGTGGTTGTCATCACGAAACGAATAGACCCGCTCCTTGGCACGGGACTTCTCTTCATCACGGCGGGCACCACCAAAGGCGGCATCAAAACCGTATTTGTTCAGCGCCTGCTTGAGCCCTTCGGTCTTCATGATGTCGGTGTGCTTGCCGCTACCATGCACGAACGGGTTGATGTCCATCGCCAGACCATCGGGGTTCTTGTGGACAATCAGATCGAGGCCATATTTGGCGGCGGTCTCGTCACGGAAGCGGATCATCTCCTTGAACTTCCAGTTGGTGTCCACGTGCAGCAGCGGGAAGGGGATCTTGCCCGGATAGAAGGCCTTGCGGGCCAGGTGCAGCATGACCGACGAGTCCTTGCCGATGGAGTAGAGCATCACTGGGTTTTCAAACTCGGCAGCCACTTCGCGGATGATGTGGATACTCTCCGCCTCCAGTTGCTGCAAGTGGGTCAATCTTTCGCGGTCCATGTCGGCTCCTCGGTCTCTCTTTTCACGCGTGTCTGTGCTTGTAATGAATCTCAGGCCAGCTGTACCAGCCCAAGCTCTGCCGGCTCGGCGCGCTCGCCAAACCAGGCCAGTTGTTCATGCAGGCTCACCACCTGCCCGATCACGATCAGGGACGGGCTCTCGGCCTGCGCCGCCAGAGTGCCCAGCTCAGCCAGCTGGCCAATCAGCAGGCGTTGGCGCGCCGTGGTGCCACGCTCGATGATGGCAACCGGCGTGTCGGCGCTGCGGCCGTGGGCCAGCAACTGCTGCTGGATCAATTCGCTTTTCATCAGCCCCATGTAGATGACCAGGGTCTGATTGCTGATGGCCAGCGCCTGCCAGTCGGGCTGACGCCCTTCCAGCTGGCAGTGGCCGGTGATAAAGACGGCGCTTTGGGCAAAGTCACGGTGGGTAAGCGGAATACCGGCATAAGCGGTCGCACCGGCAGCCGCCGTGATGCCGGGCACCACCGAGAAAGGCAAACCGGCAGCGGCCAGCGCCTGCAGCTCTTCACCGCCACGACCAAACATAAAGGGATCGCCCCCTTTGAGGCGCACCACACGCTGGCCCTGACGGGCGTAATCAATCAGCAGCTGGTTAATCTCGTCTTGCGGCACGCTATGGGCACCGGCTTTTTTACCCACCGGCACTAGCGTGGCGTCGCGGCGCACCAGATTGAGAATTTCGGGGGAGACCAGTTGGTCATAGAGCACCACTTCGGCCTGCTGGATCTGCTGCAATCCCTTGAGGGTGAGCAGACCGGGATCGCCCGGGCCAGCACCGACCAGCACCACTTCACCCGCCTCGCGGCCGGCTTGCTGCAATTCACTATCAAGCCACTGCTCGGCCTTATCCCACTGGTTTTGTTCAATCAGACCGCCGAGCACGTTGGAGGCGTAAGCGCGCTCCCAGAAACGGCGACGGGCCGAAAGCGAATCGAGCACCCGCTTGGCACGTTCACGAATGCGGCCAGAGAGGGTCGCCAAACCACCCAGATGGGTCGGCAGCAGGCTTTCGAGCCGCTCGCGCAGCAGTCGCACCAGCACCGGGGCACGGCCACCGCTGGAGACTGCCACCACGATGGGGCTGCGATCGATGATCGACGGAAAGATAAAACTGGAGCGCTCGGGGTCATCCACCACGTTGACAAACAGGCCGAGCTCGCTGGCTTGCTGATACACCTCGGCATTGACATCCAGCTGATCGGTAGCGGCAACGGCCAGCAGTTGGCCGCGAAGATGGGCAGGAGAAAACGGCTCGGCCAGATGGGTAAAACGACCGGCAAATTCGGCAAAGCCCTCGTCGAGCTCGGGGGCCACCAGGGTGAGACGGGCACCGGCTGCCAGCAGCAGGCGCGCTTTGCGCAGGGCCACATCCCCCCCGCCCACCAGCAGCACCGCTCGCCCTTCGAGCTTGGCAAACATCGGCAAGTAATCCATCGCACACCTCATGACATCCAGATGTTGGCACTCTAGAGGCGATTGATGGCGCATTAAAATAATAAAGAACGTTCATTTATATCTTTTGGAAATATAAAGACGAAAAGTGGCAAAACGGGATGAAAAAAATCCCCGCTGCTCCTGGAAGCAACGGGGATACATGCGGCACATCCGAGTGATTCGAAGTGCGATGTGAAAGAGGCTCCTCTTGCAAGGAAGCCTGGCGACCTTGTCGCACTGGATAATTCACATTGCGTGCCAATCTTGCCAACCTGCCCAACGCAACCCCGGATGAGGGAAACGCCCCCTTGCCCGGCGGCGCATCCGATGCCGAGGTCAAAAAAAGCGCCTGATCGGGGGTGGATCAGGCGCACAGTTTCACAACGTCCAGTTATTATCTTTCGCAGCACCATGGCATAAGCAAGAGGCGGGCCAGCGAAAAGGGCGCGCCAGCTGTGTTTCACGGGCCCAGCCTGGTGCAACTGCACAGGTTTTGGGCACCGCACTGGTCCTTTTGCCGGCAGGGGTATACCCTGCGAAATCAGGTATCCAAAGGAGTCATAGGATGAACGAGTCACTGGTTGTGCTATTCATTTTTGTCGTGCTGGTCCTGATTACCCTGGCGGCCGGTATCAAGATTGTGCCACAAGGTTTCAACTGGACCGTCGAGCGTTTTGGGCGCTACACCCGTACCCTCTCCCCCGGCCTCAACCTGCTGATCCCGTTTGTAGATCGGGTCGGTCACAAGATCAGCATGATGGAGCAGGTGCTCGATATTCCCTCCCAAGAGGTGATCTCGCGTGATAACGCCAACGTCACCATCGACGCCATCAGTTTCGTGCAGGTGGTGGAAGCGCACCGTGCGGCCTATGAGATCAACGACCTGATGAGCGCCATCCGCAATCTGGCGATGACCAATATCCGGACCGTGCTCGGCGCCATGGAGCTCGACGAGATGCTCTCCCAGCGCGATACCATCAATGAAAAACTGCTGCGCACCGTCGATGCGGCGACCGAGCCTTGGGGCGTCAAGGTGACCCGTATCGAGATCCGTGACGTGCAGCCGCCCACCGATCTGGTGGCTGCCATGAACGCCCAGATGAAAGCCGAGCGGCAAAAGCGCGCCGAGATCCTCGAAGCCGAAGGGGTGCGCCAATCCAAGATCCTCAAGGCCGAGGGGGAGAAGCAGTCGCAAATTCTCAAAGCCGAGGGTGAGCGTCAGGCCGCCTTCCTCGCCGCCGAAGCGCGCGAGCGCGCCGCAGAGGCCGAAGCCCGCGCCACCGAGATGGTCTCGCGAGCCATTGCCCAGGGCGATGTGCAGGCAGTGCACTACTTCATTGCCCAAAAATATACTGAAGCGCTGACCCGCATCGGCGAGAGCGACAACAGCAAGGTTGTCATGATGCCGCTGGAAGCGAGCCAGCTTATCGGCGCCATCGGCGGCATTGGTGAGCTGCTAAGCAAAGGCGGCTCGAAAGCACAGAGCGGTAAGTCATCATGATCGACCTCCTGCTGCAGATAACCAGCTGGCACTGGCTCGGCCTGGGTGGGGTGCTGCTGATCATGGAACTGTTCAGCGGTGCCGGTCTGTTGCTGTGGGCCGGGATTGCCGCGCTGGAAGTGGGCATCTTGCTGCTGCTCTACCCGTTTGGCTGGCAAGAGCAGTGGCTGCTGTTTGCCATTCAATCCATCGTCACCACCGGGCTGTGGTGGCGCTGGCAGCAGCAGCGTGATAACTCGCCGCGTGACGGGGCAGCCGGTCTCAACCAACGCATGCAGGGTTATCTCGGGCGGGAAGTCGAACTGCTTGATGACACCCATCAAGGGCTGAGCCGGGTGCGTCTGGATGACACGGTGTGGAGCGTCAGCTGCGAGCAGGCGCTGCCCGCCGGCAGCCGGGTGAAGATTACCGGCGCCGAATCGAGCCGCCTGCTGGTTGAAGCAGTGACAGAGGAGTAGGGGTTAGTCGCGGAAATTGCCGTGCTCGAGGCAGGCGCGCAGCAGATCCTTCCAGGTGATGATGCCGACCAGTTCACTGTTATCGAGCACCGGTAGGCAAGAGACCCCTTCGTTGAGCATCAGCGCCACGGCGCTGTGCACCGTCATGCGGGCTCCCACCGTAATAGGGTGACGGGTCATCACCTGATGCACCCGCTTATGCAGCGTGTCGCTATCGCGCGTCTGCTCTGCTTCCGATCCGAGATAGGGGCTCAGTGCCTGATAAAGATCGGTGTCGCTAAGGACGCCAACCAGCTCCTTCTCTTCTACGACCAGCAGGTGATGAAACGGTGCCTGTTCGAAGATCTCTTTGACCACCTCGAGACGATCATCCATCGAAACGGTCGCCAGTCTGGTTGTCATGATGTCTGCCACACGCATAGCTTGGTCCCATCCGAGTGATTCGTTTGCTTCTGTTTATGACAGGTTTGCGCGTCATAAACCATGCTTGAGTTCCCATATTGTGGGCCAGATGTGCAATGACGCCCCAATTAACGTAAGATTCGCCCTGTTTTTTTACCATTTGCCGGTCTCAAGAAGCCCCCATGATAGTTGCCAGTGAAGTCGAACTGATCCGCGGCGGCCGCAAGCTGCTCGATGGCGCCAGCGCCACCATCCACCCCGGCCACAAGGTCGGTCTGGTGGGCAAGAACGGGTGTGGCAAGTCCACCTTTTTTGCCCTGATCCGTGGTGAACTCTCCCTCGATGGCGGCTCGTGCAACGTGCCGTCCGGCTGGCAAATTGCCGGCGTGGCGCAGGAGACCCCGGCACTCGACTGCTCGGCGCTGGAATATGTCATCGACGGCGACCGCGAGTTTCGTGCGCTGGAAACCGAGCTGAAAGCCGCCGAGGCAGCCGACGACGGGATGAAGGTCGCCGATCTGCACGGCAAGCTCGACACCATCGGAGCCTGGAGTATTCGTGCCCGCGCCGCCGAGCTGCTGCACGGTCTGGGCTTTGGCGATGAGCAGCTGGCCTCACCGGTGCGCAGCTTCTCCGGTGGCTGGCGCATGCGTCTGAACCTTGCCCAGGCCCTGCTGTGCCGCTCCGATCTGCTGCTGCTCGATGAACCGACCAACCACCTGGATCTCGATGCGGTGATCTGGCTGGAAAAGTGGCTCAAGAGCTATCAGGGCACGCTGGTGCTTATCTCCCACGACCGGGATTTCCTCGATGCCGTGGTTGGCCGCATCATCCATATCGAGAACGGCAAGCTGAACGAATACACCGGCGGTTACTCCGATTTTGAACTGCAGCGCGCCGAACAGCTGGCCCAGCAGCAGTCCATGTATGAAAAGCAGCAGCGTGAGATGTCGCACATGCAGGCCTATGTGGACCGTTTCCGCTACAAGGCCTCCAAGGCGCGTCAGGCGCAAAGCCGCCTCAAGGCGATGGAGCGCATGGAAAAAATCCTGCCCGCCCACGCCGATTCGGAATTCAGCTTCGAGTTTCGTGACCCGACCGCCCTGCCCACACCGCTGATCGCGATGGAAAACTTAAGCGCCGGTTACGGCGACAAGGTGATCCTCGAGAAGATCAAACTCAATCTGGTGCCGGGTTCGCGCATTGGTCTGCTCGGTCGCAACGGCGCCGGTAAATCGACCTTTATCAAGATGCTGGCTGGCTCGAATCCGCCACTTTCCGGCAAGCTTGAAGTGAGCGCCGGGGTGAGCATCGGTTACTTTGCCCAGCATCAGCTGGAAACCCTGCGCCCGGATGACTCGCCGCTCGATCACTTGGTGCGTCTCGCGCCGGACAAACCCGAGCAGGAGCTGCGCAACTATCTTGGCAGCTTCGGCTTTCACGGCGACAAGGCGCTCGACAAGGTCGCACCGTTCTCCGGCGGTGAAAAGGCGCGGCTGGTGCTGGCCCTGATCACCTGGCAGCGCCCCAACCTGCTGCTGCTCGATGAACCGACCAACCACCTCGATCTCGAGATGCGCCACGCCCTGACCCTGGCTCTGCAGGGGTTTGAAGGAGCCATGGTGGTGGTCTCGCACGACCGTCACCTGCTGCGCACCACCACCGATGATTTCTATCTGGTGCACGGCGGCCGGGTCGAGCAGTTTGATGGCGATCTGGATGATTACCACAAGTGGCTAAACGAACAGGAAAAAGAGGCCAACGCCAAACCGGCGGATGCGCCGCTGTCGGCCAACTCGGCGCTGGCGCGTAAAGATCAAAAACGCCGCGAAGCCGAATTTCGTCAGCAGACTCGCCCACTGCGCCAGAAGCTTGAAAAGCTCGAAGCCAGTATGGACAAGCTGCAGACCAAGCTGGCAGCGGTCGAAGAGCAACTGGCCGATCCGGCCATCTATGAAGAGAGCGCCAAGGGCAAACTCTCCGAGTTGCTAAAATCCCAGGGGCCGCTTAAAGAGGAGCTCGAAGGGGTGGAGCTCGAGTGGATGAGCCTATCCGAAGAGCTCGAAACCATGGAGCAGGCGTTCGCTGCCGAGTCGTAATGCTGATGGGCAGGGCCAGCGCCCTGCCCGCTACGCTACTTTAGTTTGCCTGATTAACCCGCGCCAGCGGCGCACGAGAACAACACCCATGCTGAGCTATCGCCACGCCTTTCACGCCGGCAACCATGCCGATGTCCTCAAACACGCCGTGCAGGCACTGATCCTCGCGAGCCTGAAAAAGAAGGACAAACCCTTTATCGTGCTCGACACCCACGCCGGTGGCGGTCTGTATGACCTGCGTGGCGAGTGGTCGCAGAAAAAGGCTGAATATCAGGACGGCATCGCCCGTCTGTGGGGCGAGCAAGCCAACTGGGCCGCCATCGATGACTATCTGGCCACCGTGCGCGCCATGAATGATGACGGCGCCCTGACCTTCTACCCCGGCTCCCCCGAGCTGTCACGCCGCTTGACCCGCGAGCAGGACAAAGTGGTGCTGATGGAGCTGCACAACAACGAAGTGGAGTCGCTGCGCGGCAATATGCAGGGCGATCCGCGTGTCACCCTGCACCACCGCGACGGCTTCGAGGGATTGGTGGCGCTGCTGCCCCCCACCCCGCGCCGTGGTCTGGTGCTGATCGACCCGCCCTATGAGCTCAAAGAGGACTATTTCCGGGTGGTCGATACCCTGAAAAAGGCCCAGAAGCGCTGGGCGACCGGCATCTACGCCATCTGGTATCCGATCCTGGGACGCGAAGCCGATCGCTCGCGCGATATGCTTAACGCCATCGCCAAAGCGGGTCTCGGTGACGTCTTGGTGGCCGAGCTGGAAGTGGCTGGACAAACCCCGGACTGGGGGATGAACGGCTCGGGCATGGTGATAGTGAGCCCGCCGTGGCAGCTCGACGAACAGATCGAAACATTCCTCAAACCCCTGTGCAGCAAACTGGCCCAAGGCCCCGGAGCTCAATTCCGGGTCGAGTGGCTAAGCCGCAAAGAAGCAGAGTAAGCCTATCCTTCGGGGCATTGTGCCCCGAAGACCCGCCCCCAGCGCGTTCGTCTTACCCCATTGATAGCTCACGCCAACTAACGCCATAGATGAGAATAGATATCAATTACTCATCTACCATGGCACAGTGCAGGCATGTTGCATCAGGGGAAGACCCACCATGACCAAGACCCTCAGCTTTGCCGCCATCCACTTCTCAGTGGCCTTTACCCTGGCCTGGCTGCTGACCGGCGAGATTCTGCTGGCCAGCCTGATCGCCCTGATTGAGCCGATGGTCAACACGGCGGCGTTTTATCTGCATGACAAGCTGTGGCTGTGGCGCAAACCCGATCACAGCCTGCATGCCAAAACCAGCAGCTTTGCCGTGGTGCATTTCACCGTTGCCTTTAGCGTCGCCTGGCTGCTTAGTGGCGAGTGGCTCACTGGCGGCGTGATGGCCTTGATTGAGCCTGGCATCAACACCGTCGCCTTCTTCTTTCATGAAAAAGCGTGGCGCCAACGCCAGGCCTTGGTGGCTGCCTAAATCGGCGTCTCAGCGCTCTGCGGCCGCCAACCGTGCATGTCATAGCCAGTGGGGGATTGGTGCAACCGCAAGTGGAACTGACTAATCACCGCCACCACATGATCGAAGATATCCGCCTGAATCGACTCGTATTCGGCCCAGGCGGTGGTGGTAGTAAAGCAGTAGATCTCCAGTGGCAGGCCATCACTGGTCGGATTGAGCTGGCGCACCAACAAGGTCATATCTTTTCTGATTTGTTCATGAGCCTGTAGATAGGCCTGCAGGTAGGCGCGAAACGTACCGATGTTGGTGAGATAACGCCCGTTGATGGGGTTATCCAGCGCTTCGGTCAATCGCTGGTTGTACAGGCTAAGCTCTTGCTCTTTGCGGCTCAGATAAGGGGCCAGCAAGCGCGCCTGCTTGAGCGTCAGGATCTCCTCCTGAGTGAGAAAACGCACGCTGGTCATGTCGATATTGACGCTGCGTTTGATGCGCCGCCCGCCCGACTCGGTCATCCCCTGCCAGTTCTTAAACGAGTCAGAAATCAGGGCATAGGTGGGAATGGTGGTGATGGTTTTATCCCAATTTGACACCTTGACCGTGGTCAGGCCGATATCGATCACCTCACCATCGGCGCCATATTTATCCATCTGTAGCCAGTCGCCGACACTGAGCATCTGGTTGGCCGAGAGCTGAATGCCTGCCACCAGCCCGAGGATCGGATCTTTGAACACCAGCATCAGTACGGCCGTCATGGCACCGAGGCCGCTAAACAGGAACCAGGGCGATTTACCGACCAGCATGGAGAGCATCAAGATGCCAACCATGATGCTGCCCGCCAGCTTCACCCCCTGGAAAATACCGCGCAGCGGCAGGCTGCTGGCCATGCTGGAGCGGCGGCTGAAAAAAAGCAGCGCATCGAGCAGTGAAAACAGGAACAGCAACACGCAGAGCAGGATCGACAACTGGGTCGCCATCACGATCACCGACAAGCTTTGCGAGCCGGCAGGCAGCCAGATCTCCGCCTGTCCAAGCAGCACCAACCCTTGCAGTACATAGGCCAGTCGGTTGAACAGCTTCTTTTGCAAACCGGTGGGTAACCACACCTGGCGACTCTGCGCGAGCATGGCCAACAGCCGCACCAACAGATAACGGTGCAGCAGCAGATGGAGCAGGCAGAAGGTCAGCAGGATAAATCCAAGGGCAATTGAGAGCCCGAGCAGACCGGTTACTTCGACCCCCTGCGCGCTCAACCAGGAAAACAGATTCTCTTTCATCGGCACCTCCTTGATACCCCTACCCTAACAGAGCCACCCTGACAAACCATGAACAGGCTCCGCCACCCTCTGGCGCAGCGGCGCAGCGCGCTACGTGCAGTAAACCCCGCTGCGTGGTGTAGTAGAGGCCCTTCGCACTTTACGAGGAGAGTCCCATGAACCGTTCATCCTGTGTGCGTCTGTCTCTGGCACTGCTTACCAGCCTGCCCCTGTGGGTCCATGCAGCCCCCTCTTTTGATTGCAGCAAGGCCAGCGGCGCCGTCGAAACCCTGATCTGCAACGACCCGGCGCTGGCCGAACTCGACAACCGCCTGACGGCCCTCTATCCCAAGGCCGTGGCCGATTTTCCCACCGAGGATGTGCAAAAAGAGCAGGCGCTACAGCGCGGCTGGCTCGCAGGGCGCAACCAGTGCGCGAAAGCCGATGATGTGCGCGGCTGCGTGCAGCAAAGCTATCGCCAGCGCATCAGCGAATTGCAGATCAAAGGGGGCGAGACCATGGTGCCCTCGCCCGTCAGTTACCGCTGTGAACACGCGGTGAGCCTTGATGTCTACTACTACGACCAGACCGAACTGCCCAGTGCTGTCATCAATCTGAGCGAGGACGGCTTGCATCTGCAGGAGATGGCCTATGCCGATTCGCCTGCCAGCCAGCAGACAGATCGCTCCTACGTTGGGCGCAACCTCAATCTGCTGCGCGCCAAAGAGGGGGTCACTCTGGAGCGTGATGGCCAGCCGCCGCTGCAGTGCCAGCCACAAGCTGGCAGCAGCGAATAAGCCTATGCCTCCAGCGCCAGCAGCGCGAAGGTCGCAAGCCAGTGCTCACCCATGTAATCACCCGCCAGATGCGTAAGCGCCGCCGCAAGGTGGCGCTCGGCATTGGCAAGCAGCAGATCGTGGCGCGAGTCAGCCTCAGGCAGTGCCCGCGCCAGCGAACGTAAACACCAGGCTCGGCTCAAATTCAGCCCATCGAGATGGGCAATCTTGCCATCACTGCGATCGCTAACGGATGCCGGTGTAAACAGGGTGGCCGGCTCGCCGCTTGCCAGCGCTGGCAAAAACGCCGAGAGCCAGGGCTCGAAACGATCCGCTGGCAGCACCCGGCGCATCAACTCGGCCTCCATCAGGGAGGGCGAGAGAAACTCATCCCCCGAGGGCTCCCACGCCTGACACGCCACATCCTGCAGATGCCAACGCTCGGCACACTCGGTTATCTCACGCGCCAGTGCGGCAAACCCCATCGACTGGCAATAGGGCAGGGCCAGCGCCAACGCAAAGGCGGTGTTGAAGTGAGTGCCGACCCGCACCGGATAGGTCGCCTTGGGCAAAAAGGCAGCCAGCAGGCCCAGCAGCCGGTTCGCAAGCGGCGCCAACACGGCGGCATGGTCGCGCAAGGGCGCCTCCGGGGATTGCGCCAGCTCCCCATGCAGCGCCAACAACCAGGCCCAACCATAAGGACGCTCAAAGCGCTGGTGCAGCGGATGATCGAAGTAAGCCAGCTCACCAGCCACCTTGGTATCGGTAAAGTGCTCGGCCATCACCGCCAGGATGGCAGGGCGCTCGGGCAAATCGGGAAAGCGCCCCAGCAGACGGGCCAGCAACCAGTAGCCGTGCACACAGGAGTGCCAGTCGTAGCTGCCATAGAAAATCGGGTGCAGTTGGCGGGGCTCGGCCAACTCATCGCCATGTTGCAGCGCCAGCACCAGCTCGTTGGGGTATTCGCGGGTCAAATGTGAAAGAGCTAGGCGCGCAAAACGGCTGGCTAACTCTTGGGTCAGGCGGGTTTCCATCATACCTCCATCTTCCTGATAGACCCTGTCAGAAGACGGCAAAACGAGCGCGAACACAAGCGACCTTGCCACAAGGCGGTGCTCAGCGACACGACGGGCTCAAGAGACATGCCTCACTTGAGGCAT
The DNA here is from genome assembly GCF_900156095.1 of Aeromonas sp. RU39B. GTDB lineage: Bacteria > Pseudomonadota > Gammaproteobacteria > Enterobacterales > Aeromonadaceae > Aeromonas. Next base: position 211,723 of record NZ_FTMJ01000004.1, on the reverse strand, counting down.
ACCCGAATGGGGGCAATTACTTTATTGCGACACCATTGCGTGCTTAACATCACGAAATTAACGTGGCAGAAGGTGTCACGACTTTCCCGTCCGACATGCAAGGAACACGCTCGATGCCGCCTGTGGAACGCTCTGTGACAATGAATCGGCTCTCATTGTTGCCTCCCTCACTGTTTGACCCCCTTCCCGGATTTCAGGTCTGGTATCGCTCCATTAAAGTGGTGCAGATCCGCTACAGCGCCTTCATTACCGCATTGCTTTACCCCTGTTATGGTTTGATCGAAGCGAGCATGGATCTAGCGCCGCTGCAGGTGTGGTTTCATATTGCGGTAGTCCCGCTGACCCTGCTGCTGATCGCCATCCTCAGTTTTTCACGCCGTCTGCACAACGTCATGTATGCGCTCTTGATGGTGATCCCCTGTGCCGCGCCGCTGTTCAGTCTTTATATCAACTTGCAAACCCCGCTCAGCCCTTACTTCGTGCCTGAGCTCTACCTGAATCTGCTATGGACCTTTGTCATCTCGGTGCTGCCGCTTGGCTGTGCGTTTATCACCGCCACCAGCACGCTGCTCGGAGCACTGATACTGATTGAACTCAGGGGTACCCCGGATCAGTTTCTCTTGCTCAATCTGCTGTGGACGGGGTCGGCCTATCTGTTTGGTCTGGTAGGGGCTGTGGTGCTGGAACAAGCCTACCGGGCCTTGTTCCAACAACAACGCCTGCTGGAGCACAGCGCCAGTACCGACAGTCTGACAACCCTGTGGAACCGGGAAAAGATGGGGCAGCTCTTTGACCAGGTGACGAGCGTCGACCCGGTCGGGATTCACCCGGTATCGGTGATCATGCTCGACATCGATCACTTCAAACAGGTGAACGATCAACACGGCCATGCCGTCGGTGATCACGTGCTGAGCAGTTTTGCCAACCTGTTACGCCTGAATGTGCGCCAACATGATCAGGTTGGACGCATTGGCGGCGAGGAGTTCTTCATTTTGCTGCCGGACACGGATGAGCATCGAGCCCATGTGCTGGCCAGTCATCTGCAAAGCCGCATCAACGGCTTCGAATTTGAACGGGTCGGCCATAAAAGTGCCAGTTTCGGCATCGCCCAATATCGTCCCCATGAGACGCTCGCCCAATTATTGAGCCGGGCGGATCAAGCGCTCTATCGCGCCAAAGCCAATGGTCGTAATCGCATCGAGGTTGGCTGAGTACCCTGCGCAACAACAAAAAAAAAGCCCGGCGTGGGCCGGGCGAACGTTGCTGCTACTTGGGTAGTGCAGGGTGGATATTCCTCATTGACGTCATCATATGAGAAGTGACCGGCAGCAAACCAACCGATTATTCCGGCAAAGGCAATCTGCTTTTACGATTACATTTATGCCTTTCGACGGCCTGTTGCTATCGTCACCTCACCGTCACACGACCTGATAGTGTTAAACCGGTTGTATTTGTTCACGTTTTGCTTCAACGTAATTAGATATAACTAAATCAAGGCTTAACTATGAGCCACCATACCCAGCAACACCCCAACCTGCGTTTTGCCACTCTGCTTGCCATGACCATGGCGCTGGGGCCGTTTGCCCTTGATACCTACCTGCCCGCCTTTCCTGCCATGGCGCAAGATTTGGGCTGTTCGGTGCATGAAATCTCGCTGAGCATCTCGGTGTACGTGTTTGTGCTGGCATTCGGGCAGCTGGTCGCCGGGCCGCTGTCCGATCGCATCGGCCGCGCCAACGTCATGCTCAGCGGCCTGCTGATCTTCGCCATGGCCAGCGCCTTGCTAACGGTGGTCAGCACCCTGCCCATGCTGCTGTTACTGCGCGCCGTTCAGGCCTTTGGTGCCGGCTGGGCGATTGTCTGCGTACCGGCGCTGGTGCGCGATCGCCTGCATGGACGGGAAGCGGCCAAGTTCTTCAGCCTGATCGGACTTATCGGGGTAGTAGCACCCGCGCTGGCGCCCTCGGTGGGTAGCACTTTGCTGGCCCGTTTCGCCTGGCCCGGCATCTTTGTCTTTCTGGCTCTGTATGGCCTGCTGATGGCGCTGCTGCTCAAGCGCATGGTGTTTGTGGGGGGAGTGGGCGCAGCATCTCCCCAGGCACACCCGATGACCCTGACAGCGCGCTACGGCTCGGTGCTGGTCAACCGCCCGGCACTGCGATTTCTGTTTATCCAGGCATTTTCGTTCTCGGTGATGCTGCTGTTTATCACCCACGCCTCGTTTATCTATCAGCAGCACTTTGGCGCCACCCCCGGCCAGTTCTCGCTGCTGTTCGGCGCCAATATGGTGGTGATGCTGACGGTAAATATCGCCAATCGCAAACTGCTGAACCACTTCACACCCCAGCGGATTCTCGCCCTCGGCCTGCTGCTACAGGGAGCCGGTCTGCTGGCCCTGATATTGGTGACCCTGTTTGCCCCCAGCCTCTGGTTGTTCCTGCCCGCCATGATGCTGACCGTCGGCGTGATGGGCGCCATTACCCCCAACACCCAGGCCTGTTTTATGGAGTATTTCACCCACAACAGCGGCACCGCCGCCGCCCTGATTGGCGCCGCCCAGTTCCTGTTTGCCGGAGTCATCTCCGCCGGCTCAGCCCTGCTGCCCGGCAGCGTGCTGGTGATTGTGCTCTGTCAGGCCGCCTGCTCGGCGGTATGCCTGTTGCTGCTGGCAATGCGCCAGCGCAGCGAGTAAGCAACCGCGTTTTTCCGACCCACCAATAGCAAAAAGCCCGTCACTGTGGACGGGCTTTGCGTATCTGGCAGGGGCAGTTTATTGACCGGTGCCGGAGTTACGGGTCGATGGACGACGGCGCGAGGCGGTCGTGCGGGTGCGACCACCGGCAGATTGCTGCTCCTTGTGGCGCTTGACGGCGCGACGGATCTGGGCAGCCTGCTTGTGGCGATTCGCCTTGCTATCGGCGTGCACGTCAACCTTGCTCTCGGTTTCGGACTGCATCCCCACCAGCGAACGCAGGTAGTTCACTTCGGCCAACTTGAGCTCTTGCCAACCGCCACGGGGTACCGAGCGGTCGAGCTTCACGTCGCCATAGCGGATACGCATCAGGCGGCTGACTTGCACGTCCTGAGATTCCCACAGGCGGCGCACTTCACGGTTGCGACCTTCGGTCAGGGTAACGTGAATCCATTGGTTCAGCCCTTCGCCACCGGCCGGCTTGATCTTGTTGAACTTGGCCACACCATCTTCGAGCTGCACACCGCGGCGCAGACGCTGCAGCATGGCTTCGTTGATCTCGCCAAACACACGCACCGCGTATTCACGCTCCACTTCGTGGCTCGGGTGCATCAGGCGGTTGGCCAGTTCACCGTCGGTGGTGAACAGCAGCAAACCGGAGGTGTTCACGTCAAGACGGCCAACGGCAATCCAGCGCCCTTCGGAAAGGGGAGGCAGACGGTCAAACACGGTAGGACGGCCTTCCGGGTCGTGGCGGGTGCACATCTCCCCTTCCGGCTTGTGGTAAGCCAGCACACGACAGATCAGTTCATCTGCCGGTTTGGTCTTGACCGTGTGACCATCAATACGGATCACAACATTGCTCTCGACGCGATCCCCCAGAACGGCAACTTTGCCATCCACGCTGACCCGACCCTCGGTGATGAGGGCCTCCATCTCACGACGGGAGCCGTGGCCCGCACGGGCCAGCACTTTTTGCAGTTTTTCACTCATCGGGTATACCTGATTGTTGACCGCCAAGCGGCAGGGCTGCCGCCAGCGGAGTTTCTGCTTCCGGGAGCAGCTCGGGGAGCTGCTCCAGGCTCTTCAAGTTGAAATAGTCGAGAAATTCGCGGGTCGTGGCGAGCAACTCGGGGCGCCCCGGCGCCTCTTTGTGCCCAATACCACGGACCCATCCCCGCTCTTTCAGGGTTGCCACCATCTGGCTGGAGACCGCCACACCGCGAATCGCTTCAATCTCGGCCCGGGTAATGGGCTGACGATACGCTATCAAGGTTAACGTCTCCATGACGGCCCGCGAATAACGCGGAGCCCGTTCACTCCATAAACGGGACAGCTCTTCGGCGAACTCCTGGCGGGCCTGAATGCGCCAACCGGAAGCCACCTCTTTCAATTCTACGCCGCGCGACTGGTAATCGCTTTTCAGCTCGGCCAGCAGCAGCTGAACGTAGCGGGTCGAGACCGGATAATCGGCCAGCACCGTGCTCTTGAGATCACTGATGGTAAGAGGCCGACCGGCCACCAGCAGGGCAGCCTCAATCAAGCTCTTCAGGCGCTCAGTGGGCAGGGCCATGCAGCATCTCCGCATCATCGGCCTGCTCGGCCAACGCAAAATGGATAGGGCCGAGCGGCTCGGCCTGCAGCAACCAGATGTGGGCGCCCTTGCACAGCTCCAGCAAGGCCAGGAAGGTGACCAGCACCCCCATGCGCCCCTCGTCAGTGCGCAGCACCTCGTCAAAGCGCAGGGTCATGCCCGGCGTCAGCATGGCCAGGATCTCGGCCATGCGCACCCGGGTCGGGATCTGCTCGCGCCGGATCTGATGATGCTCGAAGTGAGTCGCGCGTTTTACCACACTTTGCAGGGTCAAGGCGAGTTCAATCAGGGCAACGTCGGGGGCAAGCGGCTTCAAATCACCAAAATCCGGCAGCATCGCACTGGCGATAAATACCTCACGCTCGACCCGTGGCAAGGCATCGACCACCTCTGCCGCGAGCTTGAAACGCTCGTACTCCTGCAGGCGGCGAACCAGCGCCACCCGAGGGTCTTCACCCTCGTCATCTTCCAGCTCCGGCGCCTTGGGCAGCAGCAGGCGCGACTTGATCTCGGCCAGCCAGGCCGCCATAAGCAAATACTCGGCCGCCAGCTCCAGATTGAGCCCCTGCATCAGCTCGACATACTCCATGTACTGCGCGGTGATCTCGACGATCGGCAGGTTGAGAATGTCGAGTTGCTGGCGCCGGATGAGATAGAGCAGCAGATCGAGTGGCCCCTCGAAGGTCTCGAGGAACACTTCCAGCGCATCCGGCGGAATAAACAGATCCTGCGGCAGCTCGGTATAGGGCTTGCCCTCGACCAGGGCGATCGGATCGCTCATCACTCGAACGGCGTCGGATCCCCGGCGCCGCGACGGCGCACCACCGGCTCATCGTCGGAAAAGTCGATCACCGTGGTCGGTTGCTCGCCGAGATAACCGCCGTTGATCACCAGATCGAGCTGCTTGCCTAGCTTGTCGTTGATCTCGTCCGGATCATACTCGGCCGTGGCCGAACCCGGCAGGATCAAGGTGGTCGAGAGCAGCGGCTCCCCGAGCGCCTCCAGCAGTGCCAGCGCAATATTGTTGTCTGGCACCCGGATACCGATGGTCTTCTTCTTCTCGTTCATCAGGCGCCGCGGCACCTCTTTGGTGGCCTTGAAGATGAAGGTGTAGGCACCCGGCGTGTTGTTTTTGATCAGGCGAAAGGCGCTGTTCTCCACCCGGGCATAGGTCGCAAGCTCAGAGAGATCGCGGCATACCAGAGTAAAATCGTGGTCGGCTTCGATGCGGCGGATGCGGCAGATGCGCTCCAGCGCGCCCTTGTCACCCATCTGGCAGCCCAGCGCATAACCCGAATCGGTCGGGTAGACGATGACGCCACCGCTTTTAAGGATCTGCACCGACTGGCTGATCAGGCGCACCTGCGGATTTTCTGGGTGAATATAAAAATACTGACTCATGGGTACCTCCCGGGTTTATCACCCGGCGATTGCTCACGCAATGGACGGCACAGCCGCCGGACAGGATCCGTCGCACGGATCATCGAAACACTTGGTAATCTGCTTATTCTGCGCTCGTTTTCAAGCGCTTGCATCCGTCGTCTGCACCTCGGCCAGGGTCACGCCAAACAAGGCGGGATGAACCTGCCACAAGGGCTGACCGTGCTTGGGCAGCCACAGACCGCGACCAAGCTCCAACCAGGGTTGCGGCTGATGAAAATCGGAGCCGACCGAAATCAGCAAGCCGTGCTCCTCTGCCCACTGGCCGAGATTCGCGCGCTCAATGGGACTTTGCTGCGGCAGGCACACCTCCATGGCATCGCCGCCCGCCTCACCAAATGCCACCATCAGGCGTTTGATCCATTTGGTGGTGAGATCATAGCGCCCCGGATGGGCCAGCACCGCCTTGCCACCACCGGCATGAATGGCGGCAATCGCCTCAGCCATCACCGGCCACTGAGCCGGCACATAACCCTTGTTGCCGCGCGAGAGATAGCGCTTGAACACCTTCTGTATCGAGTCCACCACACCGGTATTGACCAGATGGCGGGCAAAGTGGGCACGGGTCACCTCGGCGTCACCGGCGAGTGCCTGCGCCCCGGCAAACGCATCCGGGATGCCGCACTTTTCCAGCCGACGACCAATCTCTTCGGCCCGCTCGCGGCGGCGCTGCGCCTGCGCTTTGAGAAACGCCTGCAGCGGCGCACTGGTCAGCGCCACCCCCAGCCCCACGATATGGATTTCGTGATGCTCCCAATTGGTGGAGATCTCCACGCCATTGACCAGTCGCAGCGGCAACTGGTGCGAAGCGACAGCCTCTGCCGCCTCGGCCAAGCCCGCCAGCGTGTCGTGATCGGTGATGGCCAGCACATCCACCCCCTTTTCGGCGGCGCGCAGCACCAGCTCGGTTGGGGAGAGCGCGCCATCAGAGGCAGTGGTATGGCAGTGCAGATCGAATCGCAGCAAGGTGAGCTATCTCTCCTGTGGTAAAAAAGCGGCTTGACTTGTCCGGTGAAATATCGTTTTACTGTAGGCACTTCAGATTGCACGAGACAGGACTCTATCCATGCAAGCGACTTTCACCCTCAACCTGATTTGGTGGTGGCACACTCCCTAAAACGCGGGCGTGTGGTCGTTGCTGTGTGCGAAATACCTGACAGCAAGAATAAAGAACCAAGAAAAAGCCCGCTGACCCCAGCGGGCTTTTTCATTATCCGGTTTTTAACGTATTAAGCGAGCAAGTGATGCAATTGATCAGACTGACAGGGCGATGGCGGCCCGAAACGGAAATCACAAGCCACTGATTTGATATTTATTTTAAGGAAAGCACCGCCATGATCATTGTACTCAAGCCCGCCGCCACCGAGGCTCATGCCAACGCCCTGCTGGCCCGTATCGAACAAACCGGTCTCAAGCCGCTCTATCTGCCGGGCGCCGAGCGCATCGTGCTGGGCGCTCTGGGCGACGAACGTATTCTCGATGGGCTCAACCTCGATGCCGATCCCATGGTCGAATCGGTCAAACCGATCCTCTCCAAATACAAGCTGGTCAGCCGTGAGCTGCACCCGCACGACAGCCAGGTGCGCATCGGTAACCTGACCGTCGGTGGCGATACCTTCGCCCTGATTGCCGGCCCCTGCTCGGTGGAATCCCGCGAGCAGCTGCACTCGGTCGCCGCCATGGTCAAGCAGTATGGCGCTCAGGCGCTGCGTGGTGGTGCCTTTAAGCCGCGCTCGAGCCCTTACGGCTTTCAGGGGCTCGGTGAAGAGGGGCTCAAACTGCTGGCCGAGGTGAACCGCGAACACGGCCTGCCGACCGTATCGGAAGTGATGGACGCCAGCGACGTGGAGATGATGTGCCAATACGTCGATTGCCTGCAGATTGGCTCGCGTAACATGCAAAACTTCCGCCTGCTCACCGCCGTCGGCCAGACCGACAAGCCGGTGCTGCTCAAGCGCGGTCTGTCAGCCACCATCGAAGAGTTCCTGCTGGCGGCCGAATATATCTACGCCGCCGGTAACCATCGCATCATCTTGTGTGAGCGCGGTATCCGCACCTTTGAAACCGCCACCCGCAATACTCTGGACTTGAACGCCGTCGCCCTGCTCAAGCAGAAGACCCACCTACCGGTGCTGGTTGACCCGAGCCACGGCACCGGCATTCGTGAGCTGGTGATCCCGCTGTCACGCGCGGCCGCTGCGGTCGGCGCCGACGGTATCATCGTCGAGGCTCACCTCAACCCGGCCCAGGCACTCTCGGATGGACATCAGGCGCTCACCGAGCCCCTGTTCCGCCAGCTGGTGGCCGAGTTGACCCCCTTTGTGCAGGCCGCCGGCCGCCACCTCTGATTGAAAGGATGCAACCATGACCTCCCTGCCCTTCGGCAAGTTTGAAACCCTGCGCCTGTCGGCCCCCTATGTGGCCGACCCGCTGGCACTCTATCGCACCCTGTGCGGCGAGCGGCCCCACACCGTGCTGCTCGAATCGGCCGAAATTGACAGCAAGGCTGGCAAGCAGAGCCTGCTGCTGGTCGATGCCTGCCTGCGCCTTGAGTGCCGCGATCAGACGGTGACGGTGCGCGCACTCTCTGCCAACGGCGAGCCGCTGCTGGCGCTGCTGGCCAAACAGTTGCCAAACGAGGTTACCCGCCAGCAGCAAGATAACGCGCTGGCCCTAACCTTCCCGCGCGCCGATCAGGCGCAAGACGAAGACAGCCGCCTCAAGGCTGTCGGCGTGCTCGACGCCCTGCGCCAACTGATCACCGGTCTGGAGACCGAGCATGAGCGCAGCAGCCTGTTTCTGGCCGGCACCTTCGCCTATGACCTGATCGCCGCCTATGAAGATTTGCCGCAGGTGCCGGAGGGGAGCAACGACTGCCCGGATTTTTGCTTCTATGTGGCTGAAACCCTGATCACCATCGATCACACGGTGCAGGCGACCAAGATCCAGGCCTGCGTCTTCGGCGGCGAAGGGTTTGCCCCGAGTTATCGTCGCCTGTCGGCGCGCCTTGGCGAGCTGAAAACCGCCTGCGCTGCCGCCGTCACTGCCGAGCAAGCCGCACCGACCATCAGCGGTCCGATTGCCGTTGATCAGGATGACAAGCGTTACTGCGCCGAAGTTGAGCGCCTCAAGGGCTATATCCGCAAGGGCGATATCTTTCAGGTGGTGCCCTCGCGCACCTTCTCGCTGCCCTGCCCGAGCCCGCTGGCCGCCTATCGCCGCCTCAAGCAGACCAACCCCAGCCCCTACATGTTCTATCTGCAAGATGAGCAGTTCACCCTGTTTGGCGCCTCGCCCGAGAGCGCGGTGAAGTTCTGCGCCCAGAGCCGTCAGGTGGAGATGTACCCGATTGCCGGCACCCGTCGCCGTGGCCTGAACCCTGATGGCAGCATCAATGCCGATCTGGACGGTCGCCTTGAGCTGGAGCTGCGTCAGGACGAGAAAGAGGTGGCCGAGCACCTGATGCTGGTCGATCTTGGCCGCAACGACATCGCCCGCATCAGCGAGCCGGGCACCCGCTATGTGAAAGACCTGCTCAAAGTCGATCGCTACAGCCACGTCATGCACCTGGTCTCACGGGTCGTCGGGCAGCTGCGCGGCGATCTGGATGCCCTGCACGCCTATCAGGCCTGCATGAACATGGGCACCCTGACCGGTGCGCCGAAAATTCGCGCCAGTGAGCTTATCCGCACCGTCGAAGGCAAGCGCCGTGGCAGCTACGGCGGCGCCGTGGGCTACTTAAACGGTGACGGCGAGATGGACACCTGCATCGTTATCCGCTCGGCCTTTGTGAAAAACGGCGTGGCCCACGTTCAGGCCGGTGCCGGCGTGGTCTTTGATTCCAAGCCCCAGGCCGAGGCCGACGAAACCCGCGCCAAAGCCGCCGCCGTGCTCTCCGCTATCGCTGCCAGCCATGGCACCTCGCTGCAGGCATTGAACGCCTTGGCAGCCAAGAACAAGGAAGTGAGCCATGACTAACATTTTCCTGCTCGATAACTTCGACTCCTTTACCTACAACCTGGTCGATCAGTTCCGCTCCCTCGGTTATCCGGTGCGGATCTACCGCAACAGCCTGCCGGCCCAGCGCATCATGGCAGAAATTGACGCATGCGCCGGTGATGCGGTGCTAGTGCTCTCACCGGGCCCGGGTGCCCCGCACGAAGCGGGCTGCCTGATTGAGCTCATCAAGCTGGCACGCGGTCGGGTGCCGATCCTCGGTATCTGCCTCGGTCATCAGGCGCTGTGCGAAGCCTATGGCGGCACCGTCGGCTCGGCTGGCGAGATCGTCCATGGTAAGCGCTCACTTATCGAGCACGACGGTCACGGCGCCTTTGCCGGTCTGCCCAACCCGCTGCCGGTGGCACGTTACCACTCCCTGGTCGCCACCTATGTGCCGCCAGAGCTATCAGTGATTGCCCACTATCAGGGCATGCCCATGGCACTGGCGCAGGAGGAGGACCGCGTGCTCGGCTTTCAGTTCCACCCGGAATCCATTTTGACCAGCGAAGGGGCCCGTCTGCTGACTCAGGCTCTCGCCCACATTACCCGCGCCAATCGCGGCGAGCAGTAAGCAAGGACGCCACCATGCATCAACATCTCAATACTCTTTATCAGGGTCAGTCGCTCAGCCGCGACGACTCCCGTGACGCCTTCGGCCAAGTGGTGCGCGGCGAAGTCGATCCCATCGTGCTCGCCAGCCTGCTCACCGCCTTAAAAATCAAAGGGGAAACTCCGGCCGAGATCGCCGGCGCCGCCGAAGCACTGCTGGCCGAAGCCCGCCCGTTTCCGCGCCCGGACTATGCCTTCTGCGACATTGTCGGGACCGGTGGCGATGGCCTTAACACCATCAACGTCTCCACCACCTCGGCGCTGGTCGCCGCCGCTTGCGGCCTCAAGGTGGCCAAGCACGGCAACCGCTCGGTGTCGAGCAAATCGGGCTCAAGCGATCTGCTCGATCAGATGGGGATCAAGCTCGACATGAGCCCAGAGCAGGCCCGGCATTGCCTCGATGAACTCGGTGTCTGCTTTCTGTTTGCGCCCCAGTATCACGCCGGGGTTCGCCACGCCATGCCGGTGCGCCAAACCCTCAAAACCCGCACCCTGTTCAACGTACTCGGGCCGCTGATTAACCCCGCCCGACCGACCTATCAACTGATGGGCGTTTATGCCCCCGAACTGGTGCGTCCGATTGCCGAAACCCTGCTGGCCTTGGGGCTGAAAACGGGTATGGTGGTACACGGCGCCGGCCTCGACGAGGTGGCGGTGCACGGACCGACCCAGGTGGCCGAGATCCGCGATGGGGAGATCCGCGAATATATGCTGACGCCAGCCGATTTCGGGCTCGAAACCTATCCGGTCAGTGCCATTGAAGGGGGGACTCCGGCCGAGAACCGGGCCATCACCCAGGCGATTTTGGAAGGACGTGGCGCCCCGGCCCACAACGCAGCGATTGCCGCCAACGTGGCGCCCTTACTGGTGATGGCCGGTGCCGAGCCGACCCTGCGCCAGGCGGCCAGTCGCGTGCTGGCGGTGCTGGCCAGCGGTGAGGCGGCCAGCCTTGCGGCGCGCCTTGCCACCCTCAGCCATCTGGAGCCGGCTGCCGGTTAATGGATTTCACGTTAAGGACAGACTCATGCTCAATCATTCCTCCCTCAGTCAGACCATCCTCGGCAAGATTGTCGCGGCCAAGCAGCAGTGGCTGGAGGAGCGCAAGGTCAGTCAGCCGCTCGCGCTGTTTCAAGCCGGGCTGACTCGCAGCGATCGCGATTTTGAAGGGGCCCTGCGCGCCGGTGGCACCCGCTTTATCATGGAGTGCAAGAAGGCCTCCCCCTCCAAGGGGCTGATCCGTGGTGACTTCAACCCGGAGCTGATTGCCGACACCTATGCCCCCTATGCCGCCGCCATCTCGGTGCTGACCGACGAGCCCTATTTTCAGGGGGACTTTGCCTACCTGCCGCGGGTACGCGCCCGCGTCAATCAACCGGTGCTGTGCAAGGATTTCATGATTGACCCTTATCAGGTCTATCTGGCCCGTCACTATCAGGCTGACGCCATCTTGCTGATGCTCTCGGTGCTGTCAGACGAGGGCTATCGCACCCTGTTTGCGGTGGCCCGCGGGCTCGGTCTGGGCGTGCTGACCGAGGTGAGCAACGAAGAGGAGGTGGCGCGTGCCATCACCCTCGGGGCGCCGGTCATCGGCATTAATAACCGGGACTTGCGCGATCTGAGCGTCGATCTCGACCGCACCCGCCAACTGGCCGCCCTGATCCCAAGCGATCGGCTGGTGGTCAGCGAATCGGGCATCCACCATCGCGCCCAGGTCGCCAGCCTGCGCCAGTACGCCAAGGCGTTTTTGGTGGGCTCGTCGTTGATGAGCGAGCCGGATCTGCCGCGCGCCGTGAAAAAGCTGGTGCTCGGCCAAAACAAGGTGTGCGGCCTGACCCGGCCACAAGATGCCGCCGCTGCCTTTGAGGCCGGCGCCATCTACGGCGGACTGATTTTTGTCGGCAAGAGCCCGCGCTATGTGGACATTCCGGCCGCCCGCGCCGTGATGGCCGGTGCGCCGCTGCAATACGTCGGCGTGTTTCGCAATGCCAAACCCGAGACGGTGGTGAAAACCGTCGAGGCGCTGGGATTGGCCGCCGTGCAGCTGCACGGGGATGAAAATGGCGCCTATATCGACGCGCTGCGCCCCTTGCTGCCGGATAACTGCCAGATCTGGAAGGCAGTCCATGTGGTGCCAGGTGAGCCCTTGCCGGACCTTGCGTTCCCGTGCGATCGCATCCTGCTCGACACCAAGGTGAGCGGCCAAAGCGGCGGCACTGGCGTCGCCTTTGACTGGCAACTGCTCGCCACCATCGATAAATCAACGCTGATGCTGGCCGGTGGGCTCAACCCCGACAACGCCCTTGCGGCTGCCCAAGTGGGCTGTCTCGGTCTTGATTTCAACTCCGGGGTGGAATCGGCGCCCGGCATCAAGGACGCGACCCGCATTCAAGCGGCATTTGAACAACTGACCCGACTCTGAATTATTCAAAGGAACCTGACGATGACACTGCTCAACCCCTTTTTCGGCGAATTCGGCGGCATGTATGTGCCGCAGATCCTGATGCCGGCACTGCTCCAGCTGGAGAAGGCCTTTGTCGATGCCAAGGATGATCCGGCCTTTATCGCCGAATTTGGCACCCTGCTGACCGAATATGCCGGCCGCCCGACCCCGCTGACCCTGACCCGCAACCTGACCCGCGGCACCAAGACCCGCCTCTATCTTAAGCGTGAAGATCTGCTGCACGGCGGCGCCCACAAGACCAACCAGGTGCTGGGCCAGGCCCTGCTTGCCAAGCGCATGGGCAAATCGGAGATCATCGCCGAAACCGGCGCCGGCCAACATGGCGTCGCCACCGCGCTGGCCTGCGCCCTGCTGGGTCTGAAGTGCCGCGTCTATATGGGCGCCAAGGATTGCGAACGGCAAAAACCCAACGTCTTTCGCATGAAGCTGATGGGCGCCACCGTGATTCCGGTGCACTCTGGCTCGGCCACCCTCAAAGATGCCTGCAACGAGGCGCTGCGCGACTGGGCTGCCACCTATGAAACCTCCCACTACATGCTGGGCACCGCCGCCGGTCCGCACCCCTTCCCGACCATTGTCCGTGAATTCCAGAAGATGATCGGCGAAGAGGCCAAGGTGCAGTGCTTTGAGAAAGAGGAGCGTCTGCCGGATGCGGTGATTGCCTGCGTGGGCGGTGGCTCCAATGCCATCGGCATGTTTGCCGACTTTATCCCGGATAGCTCGGTACGTCTGATTGGCGTTGAGCCGGCCGGTCACGGTATCGAATCGGGCGAGCACGGCGCGCCGCTTGGTCACGGCACCAAGGGGGTGTTCTTTGGGATGCACTCCTATCTGATGCAAGACAGCCAGGGCCAGATCCAGGAGTCCTACTCCATCTCCGCCGGCCTCGACTTCCCGTCGGTCGGCCCGCAGCACGCCCATCTGGCCGCCATCGGCCGCGCCGAGTATGTCTCGGTGACCGATCAGGAGGCACTCGATGCCTTCCGCGAGCTGGCCCTGCACGAGGGGATTATCCCGGCGCTGGAGTCCTCCCATGCGCTGGCCCACGCCCTCAAGATGGCCCGCAGCGAACCTGAAAAAGAGCAGGTGCTCATCGTCAATCTCTCCGGTCGTGGTGACAAGGACATCTTCACCGTCGCCGACATCTTCGAAAAGCAAGGAGTCCTGTGATGAACCGTTATGCGGATATGTTTGACCGTCTCGATGCCGCCAAGCAGGGCGCCTTCGTTCCGTTTGTGGCGCTCGGCGACCCGACGCCCGAGCTGTCGCTGGCCATCGTCGATGCGCTGGTAGAAGGCGGCGCCGATGCCCTTGAGCTCGGCATCCCCTTCTCCGATCCGGTCGCCGACGGCCCGACCATCCAGGGCGCCGCACTGCGCGCCTTTGCCAGCGGCACCACCCCGGATCGCTGCTTTGAGTTGCTCGGCCGCATTCGTGCCAAGTACCCGACCCTGCCGATTGGCCTGCTGGTGTACGCCAATCTCGTCTATGTGCGCGGCATCGACGGCTTCTATGAAAAGTGCCAACAAGCCGGCGTTGACTCGGTGCTGGTCGCCGACGTGCCGGTCGAGATGTGCGCCCCCTACAAGGCAGCGGCCGACCGCTTTGGCATCGCCAGCATCTTTATCGCGCCGCCTAATGGCGATCGTGAGACCCTGCAAAAAGTGGCCGAGCTTGGCAGTGGTTACACCTATCTGGTGAGCCGCGCCGGTGTCACCGGCGCCGAAACCAAGGCCGGTATGCCGGTCGATGGGCTGGTAAACACCCTGCGTGAGTTTAACGCCGCCCCGGCTCTGCTCGGCTTTGGCATCAGTGAGCCGGCCCAGGTGCGCGAGGCCATCAAGGCCGGTGCCGCCGGCGCCATCTCCGGCTCGGCCGTGGTCAAGATTATCGAGACCTATCACCAAGAGCCGACCCGGATGCTGACCCGCTTAAAAGAGTTTGTGGAAGGGATGAAGGCGGCGACCAATCGATAGGGAATGGCATTAGCCAAATGCCATTGGCCGTGTCTGTAGAGAGGGGAGCCTGATAGGCTCCCTTTTTTATCCGGCGCCAAAGGTGGGCTTTCTGTAGGTCTGATTAGCAAAGCATAATCAGATGTTCGCGACGTTGATGTGGTGGCGCTGCTTCCCTACGCAGTGGCACATCGTAGGGTGCAATAAGCGCCGCGCATTGCACCGCAGGGGATTGTCCGTTCCACGACGACAGACTCTCGCCGGATTCCAGAGCCGGCGGTTAACCCCTCAATGCGGCTACGCCGCATGGGACACGAGGACTTTGTCCTCGACAGGGTTTCGTCCGCCCTTCGGGCTGGGGCGAGTGACTTTGGAAAGACCCAAAGTCACCAAAGGTCTTCTCCCCCGCTTATTCGCCCGACTGACGTCGGGTACCTTCGGCTCACCTTTTGTCCAACGGCACGCGCCGATGGGCCGTCCATGGCCCAGCGCCGCTCGCTCGGCATCCTGCCTCGTGGCCTAGACAACAGGACTCGCTTCAGCGAACTAAGAGGGGGATCAATACCGTGCCAGCCCTGAGCCCCGACAAACCGCAGAGATGCTCACTCTCCCATTAGCAGAGGGTTGGAGTGAGGGGCGTTTTCGCACTTCTGCTAACCAACAACCCACTTGAAACGACAGTTGCTCACTAATTGATTGAACCTGCTCAGATTTTTATCAACGTCCTCTTTTCAGATCTCGCGTTGCACCCGTAAGATAGCCAAATGGCAATCTGTCTCTCGGCGCAATGTGATGGCAACGATGGATGGGCTCTCGCAGGTTAAAAGCGGTGGACTGGGTTTGTAACTCAGTGCGGTAGCCTTGCCGACGCTTGCCATGGCCTATGTCACACCATTTTTCGATATCGTCGTAATGGCGGCGCAAAAGGAAGAGGTCAAGCGAGTAAGTTAAGCCGCAAGGGACAAATGGCAAGCTATTGACTGAAAACATAGTGATTGATGCCCTATAACGGGGCAGAGCGGGGTTAGATGGAAGTCGGTATTAATGTGTTAGTGCCGACTTCCATCTAGTCAAAGTTAGCCCTTACAGGACATCCAATGAATCGCGAAAGATTTTTAGTAAAGTCGTTTGGTGACAATATCGATGGGACAAAGGCGGGTCTTATCAAGCTCATACAGCTACTCGATACCCATGACCATGCAGTGATAGTTGTTCCCGAAATAGGAAAGGTAAAGAGCACCATGCTCGTTGATGCTCTTGGAGAAGATCTCTCAAAGGCTCTGATAAAAAATCGAGAAATCGCATTTCCGGGAAACAAGAAAATCAGTTTGTGTGCGCAATCGACATTGAAAAACTACAGGCATGCAGACGCTTACTTAGCTTTGTGGGGCTCCGAATACACGATTGCAGATATTGAAGCTCTGCCTAATTGGGCGTCATTGGTTCTTGTAACTTGGTTACCGAAAGATTCCGCACAGTGGGAAGCAGCAAATAGAGTTACTGTCATTTACGACGACAAAAAGGGCTAACCCATCAGTCGAGAGGGCCCCCCCCGAAGCTGCGCTTTGGGCGGTCCCTCACTTCAAACGTTAGAGCGCAAGGATTACGATGTGCAAATTGCCGAACTGAAAGAAATCGCACCATTGCTGGCTGGTGGAATCGGTGCTGGAGCCACGCTTATTGCCGTCGTTGTAACAAGCCTATTCAATTTAAGGGTTGCGCGGCTAAACATTGAGGCCCAGAGCCGCCAAAAAACAAAAGAGCTAAAAATTGAAAAGCTTGAGGACCTATTCTTCCTATTCGAAAAATGGCAGGTAAACTTCTCAAATATCTACCTGATCCACCTTCGCTGCTACCGAGGCCAGCTAACATTCAACGAAGTAATTAAATTAGTCAATGAGCGTACAACTCTCGCTCCCGGTGAAGCACAGAAGTACCGAATGATCATGGATCTTCACTTTCCGTCACTTGTACAAGCGTATGCTCCAGTTGAAGCCGCACGCAAACGTCTAGTGCCATTCCTCTCTGATCCGAGTGTTAGCAGACTAAGCACCCAAGAGTTTAAGAGCAATCAAGTCATCTTTGAGGAAGCCTGTGAAGCCTTCAAATCCAAAGTGAGCTCCTTAGCTCACGAAACGTTAGAACTGGAATGAGCGAGCAAAATGAGGACATATATGGTCACCTCGCTGGATGCAAGGCCAACACCCTGATGGCAGTGTATTAGCAAAGTGGTCTTGTATAGGTCGTTACATAATGCCCCCCTGTCTCGTAACGCGTCTGGCCACAGATGATTGACGGTCTTACGACATATATCCAGCATCACACAGTTGTGTCTGCTCTGATGAGTTCCAATGTGAAGTCTTACCCGCCTTAGCACCCACAAGGCCTCGAACGCCAGTGTCCCATCAGGTTCCAGGTAAGACATATCCGTTTAGCTCATCATTGCCATTACCGCTTTACGTTGACTTCGGGTTGTTAATTCTTGGGTTATTTCACTGCCTGACAGGCTTTAGTGAGATCGAATCTTTGTCCTGTTGTCAGGACTGCCCAGACGATCCGGGCCAGTTTATTGGCAAGAGCTACGGTCACTTTGCAACTGTGTTTGCGCGCCTTGAATTTCAATTGGGACATCCACCTTTTGGGGTAAGCCGTAGTGCTATCGAAATTGTTTGTTGGTTACCCTGAGAAACATGTATCACCAGTCGTAACGGGCAGGAAAAGTTAGGCTTTCGGCAAATCGACGGCTTTAGACACAGCCAAACTCGCTGCCGATGATACCGGCAGGGCCCAGACGACAATCAATGAAAGCGAGTCAGTGCTTAGGATGACGACATCGTTGCTGGCCGCAGTGGTGGGCGTATTGTTGGCACAGTGCCCCATCCCCCACGGCCCGAATACCTGAGCGCCGAAACACGCTGACCTGGCGCAGCCAGCTGCTTTCTGCCAGATTCAAGCGCTGCAATATCGGCGCAAGCCCGGCAGGAATATGACCACGCTTGTCATCACGCATCGCCCGTCCGGTCCAATCGACCAGCGTCAGATAGTCGGTAAACGCATACGGCAAGGCATGCTCTTGCTCGCGCTGCTTCTCGGAAAACGGCAGCAACAGAGGTGGCAGCTCACCGGTTGCACGTCCCAGCCGCTGGCTGATGCTGGTGTAATCGCTCTCCTCCGGCCCCTCCGCCACCTTGGCGCGCACCGGATTGAGCTCGACATAGGTCATGCACGCCAGCAATGCTGATTCCGTCAGTAGCGCCTGACTTTTGAAGCGCCCTTCCCAGAAGTGTCCCTTGCAGCCATCTTCCTGATTGGCTTGCCGTGCCAGGCTTTCGTTGAGTAGACGCACCAGCCAGCTGATGGAGTAGAGTCGCTCCCGCCACTGGGCAAGTAATCCTTGTACCACGGCCAACTCCAGCTCGGTCAGCAACTCTTCCAGATACCAGCGGCGCACCAGCAATGGCCACTGAAACAGCCCGGCCCAGCGCTCGGCTACCTCGCGGTCACTCCAGCCGTTTGCCACCTCCGGCTCAACCTTCAGCACCAGATGGTAGTGGTTGTTCATCACCGCATAGGCGCAAACACCAATGGCAAAGACCCGCGACAACTGACCCAGCTTGTCGACCACCCACTGCCGTCGGTGCTCGAAGCTTTGGCCGGAATGGCTATCTTCCCCGCACAGAAACGCACGGCGCACACAGCGGCTGACCACGTGGTAGTAGGGCGTATCCTGCAAACAAATTTGACGTGAACGGGCGATGGTCATGGCAACCTCCCTCGGTGCTAAACCTTAAGCCAAGCAGCCCGCTACACCGCTGTCAAAAAGGTGGGTGTCCCAATGTATTTTGTATAGACGTTTTTTTAGAGCCTACCTTAATGGCATGTACTTTCCCAAGGATGTGTATGAGTTAGAAGATGCGTTCAACAACGACCTCCCTCAGTTTAAATTTAACGCGTTTATACAGCACAAGCGCCCAGAAAGAATGGTTAAAGATACTGCTGCAGAATGGGGTTCATGGAATCAAGAGTATTATAGGTATAAAATATTAGACCATCAGCAATCAACTCTCGAAATTTTGGAGGCGAATGTAGGTGATCACGGTGTTGTTACTTATGCCAGTCCTGCATTTCATACAAAGCAGGAATTCTGGAACGTACACAAGTCCCAGTCGTTTATCCAAAAATCAAATTTTTGCCAGCCGAGTAAACTAAGCGGGCATAATGCGTACACTTATATCTCACCTGGAACAAGTGGCATTGCACACTCAGAACCGGAAAAGGTTGAAAGCAAACACCTGATTAAAGAACTAGAAAGATTGTCTCAGTCAGAAATTAAGAATAACCTGAAGAATTCAATATTCATTTCAAATAGTTGCGAACTAATTGAAATAGCATTGGAGCCACAAGAAAAATATCATTATCTTTATAATGAAATCGTTGGCGCTCTAGATATGTATCAACAAGAATCACCAAAGTTATTACGCGATCTTTATAGGCTGTCAGCGTTCAAGTTTGTCACAGGAACAAATTTATATTTTGGTGTTGGTGATGAATCATTTAACAATAAAATTCAGCAGACTCGCCAGAGGCCTCGCTGCTGATTTAAGCATTAGACCGCAAGGCAGAAGTTCGCGAGGACGTAGAACTGAAATGAGGCCCCCCACTTTTTTAATTAACTTAACTATAAGACCATAAACATGGATAAGCGTTATCAAGTTTTTGTGAGTTCAACTTACGTTGATCTAAAAGAAGAAAGGCAAAAGGTCTTACAAACCTTAATGGAAATGGATTGTATTCCTGCAGGGATGGAATTATTCCCTGCTGCAGACGAAGAACAGTGGGACTTTATTAAACGTGTAATAGATGACTGTGACTACTACTTGCTCATTATAGGAGGTCGATATGGCTCAGTAGCTGAGGATGGACTTAGCTACACAGAAAAAGAATTTGATTATGCAGTGAGTAAGGGTATTAAAGTTATCGCTATGCTGCATGACGAACCAAATGCATTACCGAGAGCAAAAACAGAATTAGATAAAGAGGGTTATGAGAAACTCCAAAAATTCAGGGGAAAAGTAAGTACAGGTAGATTAGTGCGTTACTGGACTAATACATCTCAACTTTCTGGTGAAGTAGCACTTAGCCTCAATAAAACTATCAAAATGTTTCCAGCTATCGGTTGGGTAAGAGCAGACTCAACGGCTTCACCAGAGTTGTTAGCAGAAATTAATAATCTGCGAAAACGAAATGAAGAACTGCAGCATAAATTAAATGAATCCAGTGCGGAAGCGCCACTGATTCCAAGCTCTGAACTCGCAGATTGGGAGAGCTCATTAAAATTAAGCGGTACTTTTATGATAAACGCGATGAGTATGTATGATCCGACGGAACATCATATTTGGCCAGCAGAAACAACATGAAAAGACATATTTGGTAAGTTATCTCCACTAATTGCTAGCAGTCCGCGTGAAGATAAAGTTAATAAATTCTTAGCGGAACACTTTAGCAAGGTAGACAAAAACATATCTGGTCTTACTGAGTTGGTTGTAAGCCAACAAGATCTATTTACCATCCGAATTCAATTTTTGGCGTTGAACCTCATTAGCATTGATAACACGGTAGATGGTGCAAGGTGGAATCTAACAGAAAGAGGTACGCAAAAAATGATATTATCCAGAGTCGTTAGGGCTACAGACATTAATTAAACACTGAAATGAGTACACACATCTTTCTGAGCAAAGCATTGCACAGCAATGACACAATAGATGGCACTAGAGATCGAGTTATCACCCGATATAGCCATCATCCCCCTACCCAGCTCGGGGTTACCTTGAGCCGGGCGGGGCCATTGACTACAATGGCGCACTTTGTCTCTACCGCAGGTCATCACCATGAGCGATACCCAAACCAAACCGGCACTGCCTGATCATCTCTCTGCCAATCCGCGCAGCCCCCACTATGTAGCCGCCTGCTTTGAGCATGAGATCGGCATTCGCCTTAACGGCAAAGAGCGCACCGATGTGGAGGAGTACTGCATCAGCGAAGGTTGGGTGAAGATCCCCTCCCCCAAGGCCAAAGATCGCCGTGGTCAGCCCCTGCTGATGACCATCAAGGGCACGGTCGAGGCTTACTACCTCTAAGCCAGCTTGGCTGGTCGGTGGGTTGTTCCTGACAAGTCGATGGCCACAGGGCCCTGCGGGCCTCTTGCGATAAGGAGCACGTCACCAGGTGGCGTGCTCCTTTTGTTTTGCCCAAGAAGCGCTTATCAAAGGATCACCCTTTCGGCAATCCACACCACGGCCATGCGCCCGTATCTATTTCCCTTCACCACATGCTGGCGGTTGCAGTGCCAGAATCAAGACATCCCCGGTTTCCAACAGCGAGAAATCCCGGCTCTGATAAATCGGCGTCAGGGTGCAGAGCTTGGGCAAAATCTCATCCTCGATATGGTCCGCCCACAGGTTCTCGACCCCGAAGTGATTTAAAAACCGCACGCCCCAGTTCCAGTTTTTCTTAAGGTAGACAGGCACCAGATCGCCAATCAGGCGATAGCGAGAAGCCGCATTTTCAAGCACTGGTGACACCCTCTGCATGCCATATAAAAACAGCCTCTTCTCAACCTTGGGATCTGCTTCGTGGATCTTGGCGGCAATATTGGTGGCCAGATACTGGTCATAGATTTTCTGCTCGCCCATGGCCGTGCCATAGGCATAAGAGAAGATCAGGGCAAACCAGATAGCAGGCAGCGCCAGCAGCGGGGCCAGACGCCAGCGCCCAACGCCCAGCAGCAAGACCACCGCCATCCAGAGCAGAAAACCACTGTAAGAGATCAACACCCGAACAAACGTCACCGGCTCGGTAAAGACGCTCAGGGGCAAAAACGACATCACAAAGGCCAGAGCCGGTGAAAGTAGTATGCCGACCGATAGCACGCCTTCCAGCAGGGCGCCGCCCACCATGCGCTCGGCCAGCAGGCGATGACGTGCGCGAATCAACCACAGCAAGGCGCCGAGGGTTGCCACCATCAGATAAGCCGGAATAAACAGCGGCATATCGGCGATGCTCTGCGCAATCTTGTCATTGAAAAACAGCATGTGCTGCCAGAGCTGGTGCAGCCCTTCGAGGTTGGGGGTCAGCAGCTCGGAGTGCTTGGCCGTATAGGCCGCAGCCGCATATTTGGGCTTTATCAGCAGTGCATAGAGCAGATAGGCCAGCAGCAGTTGCATCATACGGGCGAACAGTGCCCGCAAGATGGAGCGCGCCATCACCAGCTGCTGGCGGTCGCAGTACGCCAGCAGCGCTTCAATCATCGCCAGAATGACAAAAAAGCCGATCACCGCCTGATACAGGCACAGAGAGAGGAAAAACAGCAGCGAGGCGATCACCATGGTGCACCAGGAGAGCTCACGCTCCAGATAGGCCGCCATCACCAGTACCAGTGACAGCATCATGGTCAGGGAGTCGAAGCGATAAGAGAGATTTTCCAAAAAGAAGGGATTAATAAAGGGGAAGAACAACAGCAGCGCCGCCAAGATCGGGCGGCCATGATCGAAGTGGGCGCGGTAGTAGCAAAAGCTGAAGTACACAAACGCAGCCACCGCCATCAGTAGCGTGAGCGGGAAGAGATCCACAATCCGCTCGCCCCTGCCGGTAAAGCCAAACACCTTCATCAGGATATCCGCCAGCGGCCGACCATTTTCGGCCCAGCGGGTATACCCCATCATGGAGCGTCCGAGATCGTCAACGTAATAGCGGTTGGCCATGATGATCGGCAACACGTAGACAAAACAGAGAAGCGACAAGACAAGTACAAACAGCCGATCCTTCTCATCCCGAAAAGGATTACGCACATAGGAAGCCAGAAACAGCATCAACCATTCCTTTGATTGCCGGTTGGGCAAAGCGCTGTTGCTATACGGCTATGCCTGTCCCGTTCTTGTTATCACGTGATGAGCCCGGTGGGCTTCACCTTCTCCCGCTGGCGCCTGCCAGATGGCAGACCAAAACAGTCTGCGGTAGGGCCACCATCGCGACGACTCCCCAAGTGGGTGTAAAGGTGGCGCGAAGCGATAGCGCAAAAACAGAGAGGGTGGCCTGCGCCACCCTCTTTGCGAAACTGGAGACTAACGGGCGAAGAGCAGTTGCTCCAGCTGCTCGCGGTTAGTCTGGCGAATATCGACCTTGATGTAGACCGAGCGCTCTTCGGGCAGCAGCAGCACGTCGCTCACACCGGCGCAGCGTGCCAGCGAGCGCTCAAGCTCAGGCGACACCACCAATCCATCCGGCAGCTCGATGCGCAGGCTGCTGACATAGGGCGGCTCGGCCATGGTGAGGCTCACCCCCAGCCAGAGCAGCGCGACCAGCGAGCAGCCGATAAACACCAGCAGGGCGCCGCCGCTGCCATAGAGCGCGCCGCCAAGGCTGCCACCAATGGCCACCCCGATAAACTGACTGGTGGAGTAGACCCCCATGGCAGTGCCCTTGCAGCCGGTGGGCGCCTCTTTGCTGATGAGTGACGGCAGCAGCGCCTCCATCACGTTAAAGCCGATAAAGAAGATCTGCAGGCCGGCCAGAATCCAGCTGAGCTGGGTGCCGGCATGCCAGAGCACCAACTCGGCGACCAGCATCAGTACAACGCAGAGCTGGAACACCCGGCGCATCTGGCGTTTGACCTCAGCCACGATGATAAAGGGCAGCACGGCCACAAACGAAATCACCATGGTGGCAAGATAGGCCTGCCACTGGTTATCACGGGGCAAACCGGCCTGCTCCATCAAAGGCGGCAGGGCCACAAAGCTCGACATCAGCAGGACGTGCACACACATAATGCCGAGATTGAGCTTGATAAGCCGGCTGTTGGTCAGCACCTGGCGAAGGGCACTGCCTACCAGCGCCGTTTCACGGTTGCGACGATGCTCACGCGGCGTGGGCACACAAAACAGCATGACGGCAATGCCGCCGGCAGCCAGCAAGGCGATGATCCAAAACAGTCCTGAGAGCCCGAGCGCATGAGTGATCAGCGGGCCGGTGACCATGGCCACCGCAAAGGTGACGCCAAAGCTCATGCCGATGAAGGCCATCGCCTTGGTGCGGTTCTGCTCACGGGTCAGATCGGAGAGCAGCGCCATCACGGCCGCCGAAATGGCGCCACTGCCTTGCAGAGCGCGGCCGGCAATCACGCCCCAGATGGTGTGCGTGGCCGCCGCCACCACACTTCCGAGCACAAACATGGCCAGTCCGCCGACAATCAGCGGCTTGCGGCCAATTCGATCGGAGAGAAGCCCAAAGGGGATCTGGAAGATGGCCTGAGTCAGGCCGTAGATACCGATGGCAATGCCAATCAGCGGCTCGGAGGCACCGGCCAGTGACATGCCATAGGTGGTCAGCACCGGTAGCACCATGAACATGCCGAGCATACGCAAAGAGAAGAGCGCACCCAGCGACCAGGTGGCCTGGCGCTCTTCACGGGTCATGGAGAAGTCGTTCATGGGATCTCGTTAGGAAAGTAGTGGCCAGAGTGACAGGCAAAATGCTGTCTTAACCCGCATCTTAACGCTACTTTTTTCTGTCTGGATAATTACCGGCCGAATAAAAAAACAAAGCCGGGCAAGCCCGGCCTTGGAATGTGTAACATCAACCCATCAGGGAACCATGCTCACCAGCACCGGCGTCGCTTCGGTCTGCACATCCACCGACATCATCACGCTCAGGCAGGTGATGGTGACGATGGAGAACAGGAACAGGCGACGGGCCCACAGGGAGTCATCCACCGGTTTCTTGTAACCCATCAGCGCCATACCCAGCCACCAGACACTCACGGCGGCGGCCACCACCAGATACTTGTACCCGGCATAACCGCCAAGGAACAGCATCAGGGTCGGCACCATAAACGCCAGAATGTAGAGGGTGATGTGGTTCTTGGCCGCTGGAATCCCCTTGACCACCGGCAGTACCGGGATGTTGGCCGCCTGATAATCCTTGAAGCGATAGATGGCAATCGCATAGGAGTGCGGCATCTGCCACAGGCTGAAGATAGCCAGCAGGATCAGCGCGCCGGAGTCAAAGCTGCCGGTCACGGCGCAGTAGCCGATGACAGGAGGCGCCGCGCCCGACAGACTCCCCACCAGGGTGCCATAGACCGAGTGGCGCTTCATGTAGAGGCTGTAGACCCCAACGTAGACAATGAAGCCCAGTACGGCCAGCAGGGCAGCGACCGGATTGGCGGCCCAGTAGAGCAGCGCCACACCGGCCACACCGAGCAGGCTGGCATACCAAAGGGTGACCGACGGAGCGATCAGCCCTTTGACCAGCACCCGGTTCTTGGTGCGCTCCATGATGCAATCAATGTCGCGGTCGATGTAGTTGTTAAACACACAACCCGATGCCACTACCAGTGACACGCCGAGCATGGTCACAACGAACAGGGGAACGTCGAGGCTCCCCTTCGAGGCCAGCAGGAAACCTCCGATAACCGAGATAAGGTTACCGAAGATGATTCCCGGCTTGGTCACTTGCAGGTATTGCTTCATCATCTGCAGTCACTCTTTATCAGTGGAGCATCATGTTGATGTTGAGGTTGTACATGATCCACAGGGAGCCCACGACCACGATGGCAATGATGATCACCGTGAACACCAGGGCTGTGACGTTCCAGCGCTGCTCGGACGAGGTGTTCATGTGCAGGAAGTAGAACAGATGCACAAAGATCTGCACGACTGCCATGCCCACCACCGTCAGCAGGGTGGCCTGATGAGAGAACCCGCCGTCCATCACCATCCAGAACGGGATGGCAGTCAGGATCACCGACAGGATAAAACCGGTCAGGTAGGAGTTGACGCTGCCGTGGCTGGCGCCGTGTTGATCAACAGAATGACTCATTACATGGCCCCCATCAGATAAACCACTGTGAAGACGCAGATCCACACCACGTCGAGGAAGTGCCAGAACAGGCTCAGGCACATCAGGCGGGTACGGTTACGCTCGGTCAGCCCCTTGCGGGAGACCTGAAACATCATCACCGCAATCCAGATAAGACCGCTGGTCACGTGGATCCCGTGCGTACCGACCAGCGTGAAGAAGGCCGACAGGAACGCGCTGCGATCCGGGCCAAAGCCTTCGCCGATCAGGTGGTGGAATTCATAAAGCTCCATGCCGATAAAGCCGGCACCGAACAGGAAGGTCACCAGCAACCAGGAGATGACGCTGGATTGCTGCCCCTTGTTCATGGCGACCATGCCGAAACCGAAGGTGATACTACTAAACAGCAGCAGCATGGTTTCGACCAGCACGAAGGAGAGACCGAAGATCTCTTTGCCGTCCGGGCCGCCCGCCGTGCCATTAACCAGCACGGCATAGGTGGCGAACAGGCATGCAAAGAGGATGCAGTCGCTCATCAGGTAGATCCAGAAGCCGAACACCTTGTTGGCGCCGGCATCATGGTGCCCGTGGTGGGCATCATGATGGGAATGATGAAGGGTATCGGTAGCCATATTAGTTCACACCCGCCTTGCTGATGTTCTCGAAATGCGCGTTCTCGATGCGCTCGATCTCGTCAACTTGTACGTAGTAATCCACGTCATCGTTGAAGCTGTGAATGATCCAGGTGGCGATGATGCCAACGAAGGAGGCGATCGCCAGCCACCAGATGAACCAGATCATGGCAAAGCCAAACACGGTCGCGAACGCGGCCAGGATCACACCACCGCCGCTGTTCTTCGGCATGTGGATCGGGGCATAGCTCTCGGGTTTGCGATAGGCAATACCCTGCTCTTTCAGATCCCAGAAGGCATCCAGACCCTTCACATTCGGCTCGATGGCGAAGTTGTAGAACGGCGGCGGGGAAGAGGTAGCCCACTCCAGTGTACGGCCGCCCCACGGGTCACCGGTCAGGTCACGGTTCTGCTCGCGGTCACGAATACTGACCACCACTTGAATCAGCTGGCACAACACACCGATAGCAATCAGGGCAGCACCACAGGCGGCCACAACCAGCCAGGGGTGGAACTCCGGATCGATATGCTGGCTGACGCGACGGGTCATACCCATGAAGCCCAGCACGTAGAGCGGCATAAAGGCCACGAAGAAACCGGTGATCCAAAACCAGAAGGCGCGCTTGCCCCAGGTATCGTTGAGCTTGAAGCCGAACGCTTTCGGGAACCAGTAGGTGATACCGGCAAAGCAGCCGAACACCACGCCACCGATGATGACGTTATGGAAGTGCGCAATCAGGAACAGGCTGTTGTGCAGCACGAAGTTGGCCGCCGGCACCGACAGCAGCACGCCGGTCATCCCACCGATGGAGAAGGTGATGATAAAACCGGTGGTCCACAGCATCGGCGAGGTGAACTCGATGCGGCCGCGATACATGGTGAACAGCCAGTTGAAGATCTTCACCCCGGTCGGGATGGAGATAATCATGGTCGTGATGCCGAAGAAGGCGTTCACGTTGGCGCCCGAGCCCATGGTAAAGAAGTGGTGCAGCCAGACGATGAACGACAACACGGTGATGGCGACGGTGGCCCACACCAGCGAGGTGTAGCCAAACAGTTTCTTCTTACAGAAGGTGGCCACCACTTCGGAGAAGATCCCGAACACCGGCAGCACCAGAATGTATACCTCGGGGTGGCCCCAGGCCCAAATCAGGTTGACATACATCATCATGTTGCCACCCATGTCATTGGTAAAGAAATGGGTGCCAAGGTAGCGGTCTGCGGTCAGCAGCGCGATGGTGACAGTCAGGATCGGGAAAGAGGCGATGATCAGGATGTTGGCGCACAGCGCGGTCCAGGTGAAGACCGGCAGACGCATCATGGTCATGCCCGGAGCACGCAGCTTGATGATGGTGGCAAAGAAGTTAACACCGGTCAGCAGCGTCCCGATACCCGAGATCTGCAAGCTCCAGATCCAGTAATCCACCCCGACGCCCGGACTGAACTCCAGCCCCGACAACGGCGGATAGGCCAGCCAGCCCACTTGGGCAAACTCACCCACAGCCAGGGAGATGTTGATCAGCACTACCGCAGAGGCCGTAAACCAGAAGCTCACGTTGTTGAGGAACGGAAACGCCACGTCACGAGCGCCGATTTGCAGCGGCACCGCGATGTTCATCAGACCGATAACCAGCGGCATGGCCACGAAGAAGATCATGATAACGCCGTGGGCGGTAAAGATCTGATCGTAGTGGTGCGGGGGCAGGAAGCCTTCGCTGCCAGCCGAGGCCAGCACCTGTTGGCTACGCATCATCACCGCATCGGCAAAGCCACGAATCAGCATGATCATGCCGAGGATGAGATACATGATACCGAGGCGCTTGTGGTCAACCGAAGTCAGCCACTCTTTCCACAGGTATTGCCACTTGCCGTAATAAGTAATGAGACCGGCAACCAAGCCGCCGCCCAGAATAATGCAGGCGACCGTAACCATGATAATCGGCTCATGGAAGGGGATCGCATCAAGCGTCAATTTTCCAAACATCTGTTATTCCTCGGCTTCAGCGTTGACCGCTTGGTCATCCATCTGCATGTGCCCGGAGTGGTCCATCTGGCCCATTTCACCGGTATGCTCCATGTTCATGTGCGCAGCGTGGTCCATCTGACCGGCCCCAGCCTCTGCCCCTTCATGCTGCATCGGCTTTTGCTCGCCATGCTGCATGGGCATGCTATGACCCATGAACTTGTTGATGATCTTGGCAAACAGCTCGGGATCGGCATGACCGTAATACTCAACCGGATGGTACTCGGTCGGCTTGGCCAGCACGGCAAATTGATCCATGTTGTCGAGCGTCTTGCCGGAGGCCTTAACCTTGGCAACCCAGGCATCAAAGCCAGCCTGATCGGCGGTCGCAATCGCGGTGAACTTCATGCCGGAGAATCCTTTGCCGCTGTAACTGGCAGAGATCCCCTTGTATTGGCCCGGCTCATCGGCAATCAGGTGCAGCTTGGTCTGCATGCCGGTCATGGCATAAATCTGACCACCCAGTTGCGGAATGAAGAAGGAGTTCATCACTGTGTCGGAGGTGATGCGGAAATTGATCGGGGTATTGGCCGGGAATGCCAATTCATTAACCGATGCGATGCCCAATTCCGGATAAACGAACAACCACTTCCAATCGAGGGAAATAACATCAACCTTGACCGGTTTGACGTTGGATTCGAGCGGCTTGTATGGGTCAAGTTCGTGCGACGTCTTCCAGGTAATGGCGGCGAGAATCACGATAATGATGATCGGCACCGTCCACACCACGGCTTCAATCTTGGTCGAGTGGGCCCAATTTGGTAAATAGGTGGCACTGGTATTGGACGCGCGATATTTACGCGCAAACACCACGGCCATGATAATGACCGGAATGACGACGATGAGCATTAGCCCCAACGCGGTCAATATCAGTGACTTCTGTTCCAGACCAATCTGACCCTTGGGGCTCATCAGAACCATGTCACAGCCACTCAGCAAGCTGGCAGCTATGAGCAGGCATCCAATGCCCCAACTCCTTTTATACGCACAAGGTCTCATGCAGCTTCCTCATCTAGCGCAAGGCTTACGTTGTCACAAAAAGTACGCCATTTTAGTGAAGGCGGATCATTTGTAAACAACTTGAAAAATTAATCGCTATGTTATCACCATTTTGTTCCTTTTGTTTACCCAGTGAGGGGTAAACACTGATAATTCCTGTGGTTTTCGTTATGACCACGTTAAAAATATGACTATTGTTCGTACTTTGTGCAAGATGGCTGTTTTTTGTTCTTTTCTTTCCGGCAGAGCGATCAGGATATCGAGGGATAAGGCGTATTTGAGTGGCACATTACGCCATGGCATCGAGCGGGAAAACAGGCAGGAATAACTGGCGGAGCCGCTGGTTGGCGGCCCCGCAGAGGATATTAGCGCAGGGAAGAGAGTGCCTTGGGATCGTCGCCAAAGCGGTTAAGACCGCGATCACCGTCGCAGACCATGAAGTAGATAAACAACAATAGTCCCAGCACCGGGATCAGGTTGATCAAGATCCACCAGCCAGTGCGGTTGGTATCGTGCAAACGGCGCACCCCGACCGCCAGACTCGGCAACAACACCGCCAGCGAGTAAAGATTGACCAGCGTCTCTTTGACTCCCAACAGAGAGCCGACCAGCCCCAATACTAGGGTCACAATCAGGTTGCACAGCACAAACATCCAGTATTCCTTGCGCTGAGCCCGGCCACGAAACAGTGCATACTGTCTCAGTACAGAGAGATACCACTGCATAATATTCCTCAGAATAAAGAAGACGTTAGCTAGCTATTCCCGTCACATTACACCCGCTTGCCGGCCCAGTCGATCAGGGTCTGGCGATAGAGTGCCAACAGCGCCGTATCATCTACCGCCACCCCGACCTGCTGGGCGCGATAAGCCTCCCAACCGTCATGGGGATGACGTCGTCCATCAAATTTTTGCAGGGTGTGGCCAATGGCCGGGCCGTCGGTCACCACCCGCACCGCCCCTTCGCGCAAGGTAAACAGCGCCGGGTTGATGACATAAGCAATGGCCGACGGATCATGCACATGGCAGCCATCCATGCCAATTCGAGCCGAGTAGAAGCGCAGATAGAAACGGCTGACATCCCACAGAAACTGACCGACCTCACCGGCATCATCGCGCAGGGCGTCGAGGTAAGCGCCGCTGAACACGCTCTGCTGGGTCACGTCCAGACCGATAATGACCACAGGCCAGTCGGCGGTGAACACCTGGTCGGCCGCCTCCGGGTCATCGTGAATATTGGCCTCGGCATAAGGGGTCACGTTACCGCGATGGCCGTTGACGCCAAACGCGCCGCCCATCACCACCACCTGTTTGACCAGACCGGTGATCTCCGGTGCCTGCTCAAGGGCCAAAGCCAGATTGGTGAGCGGGCCGATGGTTACCAGCGTGATCTCACCGGGCGCAGCCTTGACCGAATCAACGATAAACTGCCAGGCCGGTCGCGGGTCGGCGCTACCTTGCGCCTCACCGGCGGTCACATCACCCAGACCATGCTCACCATGCACGACGGTGGTCGCCCCCACTGGCGGACGCCGCAGCGGGCGATCGGCGCCTTTAGCAATGATCGCCTGCATGCCAAAACGCTCTTTAATCCAGAGGGCGTTGCGGGTGCCATCTTCGATGGTGGCATTACCAAACACGGTGGTGATGCCAAGCAGCTCGATGGCTGGGCTGGCTTCGGCAAACAGAATGGCCATGGCATCATCGATGCCGGGATCGGTGTCCAGAATGATCTTTTCAGTCATGGTGATAACGGCGTTCCAGTGACAACAAAGCCGACAGTGTACTGCCTGCCTGTTCACTTGTCTGGAGCCACCTCACATCCTGCTGCACCTAACGAGGTGGCCCCGTGTAGTGGGGGCAACCCTGTACAGTCGCTTCGTCAGGCAGGCTCACCCACCGTTTCAATCAACGCCAACAGCTCGCGGGTCTTCTCCTGCATCAAGGCGACATCGGCGCGCGATTCCACGTTCAGACGCAGCAGCGGCTCGGTATTGGAGCAGCGCAGATTAAAGCGCCAGTTGGCAAAGCTCATGGAGAGCCCATCGGTGCGATCGACCAAAGCAGCCTGCGCCGCATACGCCGCTTCGACGCGGGCCATGGCGGCTTTGGCATCATCCAGCCGACGGTTGATCTCGCCAGAGGCCGGAAACGCCGCCATCTGCTCGGCCAGCATGCTACCGAGGGATTGCCGGCGCAGGGCAATCAATTCGATAACCAGCAGCCAGGGGATCATGCCGCTGTCACAGTAAGCAAAATCGCGAAAATAGTGATGAGCACTCATCTCGCCGCCATAGACCGCATCTTCGGCGCGCATCCGCTCCTTGATAAAGGCGTGACCGGTCTTGGAGAGCACCGGCAACCCGCCCCCCTGGCGCACAACCGCCTCGGTATTCCAGCACAGGCGCGGATCGTGGATGATGCGCGCCCCCGGATTTTTGTGCAAAAACGCCTCGGCCAGCAGACCGACGATGTAGTACCCCTCGATAAACTGACCCGTCTCATCAAACAGGAAGCAGCGGTCAAAATCCCCGTCAAACGCGATACCCAGATCGGCGCCGGTCCGCAGCACCGCATCGCGGGTCATGTCGCGGCACTCGGGCAGCAGCGGATTGGGAATACCGTGCGGAAAGCTGCCATCGGGCTCATTGAGGATCTTGTGGAAGGTGACCGGCACACCGGCCGCCATAAAGCGCTGCTCGATGGCATCAATCACATGACCCGCCGCACCATTCCCGCTGTTGATCACCACCGACAGCGGGGTCAGCCTGGCCGGCTCGATGTAACCGAGCAGATGATCCACATAAGCATCGAGCACACTGATTTGACGACAGGTGCCCAAGCGCGGCGCGGCAGCAAACTCGCCACTGGCGGCCAACTGCCGAATATCATCCAGACCGCTGTCACCGCTGATCGGGCGCGACTGCTCACGCACCAGTTTCATGCCGTTGTAGTTGATCGGATTGTGACTGGCGGTTACTTCTATACCGCCATCGAGCCCGAGGTGGAAGGTGGCAAAATAGATCTCTTCGGTGCCGGAGAGCCCGATATCGAGCACATCACTGCCGCCCTCCATCAAGCCGCGGGCTAGCGCATTTTTCAGCGCTTCGCTGCTGTGGCGCACATCGCCGCCGACCACCACACAGCGCGGCGTCAGCAACTGGGCATAGGCGCGGCCAATGCGATAGGCCACCTCTTCATCTAACTCTTCACCCAGCTTGCCGCGAATGTCATAAGCCTTAAAACAGCTCATCTCTCTGACCATGCTAACCTCCTCCTCGCTTCAGCCGCGGCCGTAGCGATCCTCGAAACGAATAATGTCATCTTCCTTGAGATAAGAGCCCGAGCGCACTTCGATAAGATCGAGCGGGATCTTGCCGGGGTTCTCCAACGAGTGAATGGTGCCGACGGGAATATAGACAGACTCGTTTTCACTGAGCAGCCGCACCTCTTCCCCGAGCGTCACCCGCGCAGTGCCCGCCACCACAACCCAGTGCTCGGCCCGGTGGTGGTGCATCTGCAGCGAGAGCTTTTCGCCCGGTTTGACCGTGATGTGTTTGACCTGATAGCGCTCGCCCTTGTCGATGGTGTCGAGCTTGCCCCACGGCCGATAGAGTTCACGATGCTCGTGGTATTCGCTGCGACCGGTTCGCTTGAGGCGATCGACCACCTGCTTGACCTCTTGCACCCGATCCCGGTGCGCTACCAGCACGGCATCCTTGGTCTGGATCACCACCAGATCGTTAACACCGACCAGACTGACCAGCCCACCGTCGGCATACACATAGTTGCGATCGGATTCGTGCAGCATCACATCACCGCGCCCGACGTTGCCTTGGGTGTCCTTGTCACTGATCTCCCACAGGGATGACCAGGAGCCGACATCGCACCAACCGGCATCCATGGGCACCACCACGGCGCGCTCAGTACGCTCCATCACCGCATAGTCGATGGAATCGCTCGGACAGGCCGCAAAGGCGTCACGGCCGATGCGGATAAAGTCCATGTCATGACACGGCTGGCCAATGGCGGTGCGGCAGGCATTGAGGATCTCAGGCGCAAAGCGGCCCAGCTCCCCCAGATAGTCGCTGGCACGCATCAAAAACATGCCGCTGTTCCAGTCGTATTCGCCGCTTTCGAGATAGGCGGTGGCGGTGGCCAAATCCGGCTTTTCAACAAAACTCGCCACCCTGAACGCCCCTTCCCCCAATGCTTCGCCACGACGGATATAGCCATAGCCGGTTTCGGGGGCATTGGCGACGATGCCAAAGGTGACCAGCGAGCCGCTCTGTGCATAGGGCAGCGCACGATTGACCGCGGCGCTAAAGGCGCTCTGGTTACGAATCACATGATCCGCCGCCAGCACCAGCAGCAGTGGGTCCTCCCCTTGTGCCGTCGCCTCCAGAGCCGCCAGCGCAATGGCCGGCGCGGTATTGCGCCCCATCGGTTCGAGGATGATATTGCCAGCTAGCTGGCCCAGCTCCCGCAACTGCTCGGCCACCATAAAGCGGTGATCTTCGTTGCAGATCACCAGCGGCGGCTGACAGGGAAGATCGCTTAAACGCAGCAGGGTCTCCTGCAACATGGTCTGTTCGCTGCAAAGACGCAGAAACTGTTTGGGGTAGGCACCACGCGACAGGGGCCAGAGCCGCGAGCCGGAACCGCCGGCCATTACTATGGGTAAAATTGTCATCCGCACTCCTCAAACAGCGTGTTCTATTGTCGGGCCCGCGCACAATACGGGCCGTCTTTGTTATACCTTGCTTCGCGAGAGTCCCAGTTTATGCAGCGGCAGTTTGCTGACAATATCCAGGTAGAGCTCGGCTCGAAATGTTCTGACCAGCCAGAGATAGCTGAGCAACCCAACCAGCGTCACGATCGCAATGTTCAGCATATCGCTCTGGACCAAACCATGCACCCAGCATGCCAGCCAATAGGCGCCACCAAAAGCAAGCAGCCCGAAGCTGGCAGGAAAGGCAAAACAGAGCAGCGCACTTTTCAGCGCAATGCCTTCCCGGGTAAACACCACGCTGGTAATAAACAGGGAGTGCACCATGTAATAGAGACTGACTCCCAGCGCCGTACCCAGCGCGCCACCCTGGGTCGCACCAAGATAGACGGCAATCACAAACAGTGGCGCAGTCATCAGTTGATAACGCAGTGAGCGGCCATATTGCCCACGGGCATCAAGATAACAGCCCGCCGCCCATGAGATGGCATCAAATGGCAGCCCGATGCTAAGCGCCTGCAGCAGCAACACCGAGTCGCTCCAGCGATCCCCAAACAGCAGATGCAGACCGGGCTCGGCCACCGCCGCCTGCAAATAGCAGATAGGGACAGTGATAAGGCCCAACATCTCGGCCGTTTTGAGCGCCGCCCGTTTTTGCCGCTCGGCTTCACCATTCATCGAGATCAGGGCCGGGCGCAGCACATTGGTAAAATTGGATGCCAGCAACATCATGGGTTGCGCCACCAACCGATAGGCAAAATAGTAAAAGCCCACCACCGTAGCGCTCGCCAGCCCGCCCAGCATGATGTAACTCCCCTGCCCGATACAGGTCGTCAGCACCGTGATGCTAAATACATTGCTGCCACGGCGCAGAACTCGCCACCAACCGCGAGACACCCGAAGTGGGCGCAGCGGCAGAGGGGAAACCCGCCAATAGACCGCCAGGCGGATCATGGCCAATAGCGGTACGGCCAGCACAAAGCTGTAGGTGCCCAGTCCCAGCCAGGCAAACAGCACCATGGCCATCTGCCCTGCCAACAGCTCTGCCGAGGTATAGAGCGCCAGAAAACGAAAACGCAGATCCGACTTGAGTTTGGCCTGAGGCACCACCGCCATGGCAGTAAACGGCATGGCCAGCGCAATGATCCAGATAAGCGGAACGATCCGCTCGTTGTTGTAGTACTCCGCACCCAGCGGCGCCGCGATACACATCAAGATGGCGGCGACCAGTGCCAACCCCAGACTCAGCACAAAGACCTGAGTGGTCCACAGCCGCATCCCTTTGTGACGCTGCAAAAATACCCGCTCAATGCCAAAGTTGGCGATGATGTCAAAAAAGCTGGTAATGGTGTAAGCCAGACCAAGCACACCAAAATCGGCCGGCACCAGAAGATGAGCAAGCAGCAGTTGTGACAACAGGGTCGCCAGCCGACCACCAATGCTGAGAAAGGTGGTCCAGAGAATGCCGGAGGCCGCGCGTTTACCAAGAGGCAGAGACATATCACTCACAGTTCGGTCCTTGAGCTGTTTCGGCGGTCACTCAACCGCCAAAAAATTGCCGTTCCATCGCCATCGACTTGCTGCGCACCCGGGTCAGGCGGCGCAGTAGCAGCAGGGGATTGGCCAGCACACTGCGTTTGAAGAAAAAGTGGCGCAGGATGCCGCTCGACTGGCTGTGGGATTCGGCACTGGCAGCCCGATAGACCGCCCCCGGAAACGGCAGTGGCGCGAGGGGCGTGCCGCGCTCGGAGAGCAGACCGTGAATGTAGAGATGGCTACCTAGCACATTCTTGATGTACTCCTCGCTGGCACTCTCAAGGCTCTGTGGCAAAT
Source organism: Aeromonas sp. RU39B (assembly GCF_900156095.1). GTDB lineage: Bacteria > Pseudomonadota > Gammaproteobacteria > Enterobacterales > Aeromonadaceae > Aeromonas. Next base: position 175,904 of record NZ_FTMJ01000004.1, on the reverse strand, counting down.
CGAGCAGGTCGCTGCGAATAATATGGGACGAGCCACACAGGTTGGAAAAATCGTCGTGCAAAAACAACCAATGGCCGCCATCCGTCCAGACATAACCATCTTTGACGAACCAGCCGAAGGTTCCCGAATGCTGACGAATGTAGGCGGTCAGGTCGCGGCTGATAAAGTCATCGTCATCGACCACCATGGCATATCCCATGTCACTGCGGGCATGCAGCAGACCGGCCAAAATGCGCCGCCCTTTATCTAGGCGTACCGCTTCGTTGACCTTGGCCAGATCATGGCGATCCTTCTCGTAGCAGCGATTAGGCGGGAAATCGACCCATTTGACCTCAAACCCGGCAGGAAGATCTGGGAGATCCGAACCATGGTTGGCCACGATCACGGCCCGCCAGCCGGGTTCGCTCTGATTGGCAATCGAACGAACCGTCGCCGTCAGATTACGCTTCTGCTTGCCCCAGTCTCTGGCATTGTCCGGATGCCGCACCGGGATAATAAACGTGATGATATTTTGCATGGTGACCCTCCACTGTCAGACAACAACACGATCCCTTGGTAACAGCAGGTTACCTGCCGCGGCGGGTGCTCTTGCTTAATCGCGCCGCCACCGAGTGGGCAATACGGCGCAGGTGCACAGCAGCATGCTGGCGGTAAAGCCATAGCAACTGCACAAACTCCATCATCTTTTTCTCACGAATGGCCAGAAACAGCCGGTTACTCTGCTCGGCCTGCTGCAAGGATTGCAGGTGGCGCGCCAGCGCCTCACGCTGCCCATCCAGCATCGGCTGCGCCAACAACTGCTGCTCTGCGGCCATCAACAGGCGATGCGCCTCGGCATTGAACCGCCCCGACAGCGAGTTGCCATAGATGAAGTAGTCGTAAAGGGGCTCATCGAGATAGCTGATGCGCGCACCGCGCAGCAGGCACTCAGTGATCAGAATAAAATCCTCGCTGTTACGCAGCTCATCGCGATAGCCGAGTCGATGCTTATCCAAAAACGCCTTGTTCATCAGCGGCTTGAGAAAACCCAGCAGAGTGCGACTCACATAAGGCATGTTGTAGGCAGCATACAGCTCCAGACTCCAGATACCGGCCAAATCAGCGGCAACATCGGCGGGCACCAACAGCGCCGTGACCGTATCGGGCGCCGCATCTTGGCGCATCGCCAGATTGTCAAAACAGATATCGAGCCGCTCGCTGCGAGCATGTTCGAGCATGCGGGCCAACCGGCCGGGTTGCAGCGCATCATCTCCGTCCACCACGGCAATCCACTCGCCGCTGGCACGGCGCAGGCCCAGATTGCGAGCCGCCGATGGCCCGCCGTTTTGAGCCGTGGTGAGGCCAATCAGATTGGGATAACGCTGCTGCAACCTAGCGATCACCGCAGCGGTGTTATCGGTCGAGCAGTCGTTGACCACGATTATCTCGAGTCCATCGACGCCCTGCTGCGCCGCGATGCTGGCGATACAGCGCTCGAGGGTGGCGGCGGCATTCCAGGCCGCCACAATGACGGAGATCTCGATCATCGCCCCTCCTGATGCAGCGCAAACAGATCGGCAACCTGCCGCTCCAGCTGCGCTTTTTGCTCACCCAATGCAGGCGCACTGGCCGCCATGGTCAGCAACTCGTCCCGACTTAAATTCGCCACTCTGGCGGCAGAGCATACGCAGGCACCGAGCCCGATATCCTGAAACAGGGCAGTAATCTTCTTGTTGTGGACACCTATTGGAGCAGCCAGCATGCGGTTGCCGACACTGCCAGCCAACAGCAGGGAGTGCAGCCGGTTGGAAACCACCCGGGCCGAGCGACGATAGAGCGCCTGGGTATCGGCGATACGCTGGCAGCCATCATCGGCCTGACAGGGAATACCAATGCGCTCGCGCACCCAGCTCGCCAGTTGCTCGTTGATGGCTCGATCCTTTTCAACCTGATAGACGAAATAGACCGGCTGCTCGGTGCCAAGCAGTGCCAAGATCCGCTCGACCACCAAGCGGGCCTCTTCGCCCTGCTCAGGGTATTGATCGCTACGAAACGAGAAGGTAATGCCATCCACGCTCACGGGCGCCTCGGCCAGAAAAGCGTTAAACGCCAGATCCGGGGCGCGGCCGTCACTGCGCACCGATAAAGTGGCCAGCGTCTGTTCACTCAAGGTATCGCGCACCAGATGGCGGAACATGGCCGCCGAGCGAGCCTTAAGCTGCAACTTGAGCTTGGGACCCAGATCTTCATACGAGACGCCCAGTTGGCAAATACGCACTCCCAGCCCGGCCAACAGGTAGTAGAGCCCGGTATGCAGCCAACTGCGTAGATTAAGGCGCCCATCGAGATCGCCAATCCAGCCACCCGGCGACAAGAACAGATAACTCTGCTCACCGAGGATTCGCCGCCAGGCGATGCCAAGCAGAAAACGGCTGCGACCATGAGTGCGATCTTGCGCAAAGCCGTCCAGGAACGAGCGCCCCAACATATCGATAAAATGATCGGGCACCTTGGAGAGCCCCAGCGTCACGTCGGCGTGCTGCGACATCAGCCGGATCAACTCACGATTGAGCAGCGCATCCCCCAGATTGTCGAACTGGGTTTCCACAAAGAAGTAGGCATGACTGTCTGGTCGCGCCGGCACCGCCGGCAGCTCGGTATCGGCAAATGCCGAGGGATTGAAATACCGGTCAGTGATCTGCTGCCAATTCAGCACCGGCAAGCCACTGTGATGCCCCGCAGCCAGCGCTTGCCCGACAGCTACCTTGATACTGGCCGGATCATCAGCCTGATAGCCAAAACGGTGAGCATAGCCACCCACCACCTGCTGTGGGCAAATTGCCGGAACACCAAAGAACGCATATTGCTGCAGCTTCATGGAGGTGTCCGCCAGCGAGGCCGGGATCTGCGTCGGCAGATAGGGGGCCACCCCCGCGTCGGCGTGCTTGATGTAGGCCAGCGTCTGGGTAAAGGGCATTTCATCGTAATGGCACACGTTGGCAGGCCACTCGCTGGGGCGAGGTTGGCCACAACCAATCACATGGAACGTCACCTCAGGGTACGCCGTCGCCGCCTGGGTAAAGAAGTTGCCATCAAACAACATGGAGCCCACCGACACCACATTACACCCGCCCTGATAGGGGCTGGGATCGCCAAGCTGGGCCGTTTCGCTATCGATGCCGTGGGGGACAAAGTAACGCCGGGTGCCGGGGGCAAAATCCCGCACCATGCGCGGCGAGTTAACCACGGCATAATCGAGGCGTGGCGAGATGCGCCAGAGGGTGCGTTTCACATGCCAGGCTACATCGATGGCATCCAGCTCATCGGCCGCCACATAGATGATGCGTGAGCGTGGATTGAGTCGCTGCGCCAGATCGTAAAAAACCGGCGCGATGCCGCTTTCCAGCACAATCACATCCGCCTCACTCATCCAGCGCCGCAGCAGACGTGGGGCGAGTGCGACATAGAGATCGTACAACCATCCTTCAACCCGACGCAGCAGGGGAATGCGGGTGTTAAACGGATGCAGCAGCGTTTTCCACAAAAAGCAGTCTACGCCGTTGACCTGCTCCTCGCGGTTTGCGTGCTCGGCAATGCAATGGCGACCATCCGGGCGGCGCGTCGATAACCAGGAGTAGCGCAGGGAGAAAAATCGCACCGGATTCCCCGCCGCCGCCAGTCGCTCGGCAATAAAGTGCAGCGACACCTTGCGGGGGGTTCGAAAATCATGGGCAGTCAGGAACAGGACATTCATCGCAACTCACCTCGGCCAACCAACAGCGCTCTTAGACCCGCCCGCCAGCATGGCGTAACGACATCAGGCACAACAGAAAGAAACGTCCCATATCCAGGGTGTAGCGACGCAGTAAACGACGCGGCTCAAGCGCCAATCGATAGAGCCATTCACAGCGGACAGCCTGCACCCAGTTCGGTGCCCGGCTCACCCGACCGGAGAGAAAATCGAGCAGGGCGCCCACCCCGACCACCAGCGGCACCGCCAGCTGCTCGCGATGACGCAAGATCCAGTACTCCTGAGCCGGATTGCCCAGCGCCACCAGCAGGATGTCTGGCTGACTCTGGTTGATCCGCTCAATCAGGGCTGCCTCATCGCTCATGTCGGCAAAGCCGTTGGCCTCACCGACTACCTCAATCCCCTGCCCCATCAAGGTGATCGCCGCACGGCTGGCTACTCCGGGCTGACCACCGAGCAGAAACGCCCGACGAAACAGCGCGCTTTCACGCATAAGGCGCGGCGTAAAATCGGTGCCGTTAAGATTGGCGGCAAAGGGCGAGCCGGTTAGCAGACGCGCGGCGACATCAAGCGCAATCCCGTCATTGGCCATCACCACCTCGGGCCGGCTAAAACTCGCCACATCCCGGTGACAGTGGTTGAACAAATTGCTGTTGCCATAAAACAGGCTGACCCGATTAGGAAACGCGCGCACCTTGTCACTAAGCAGGGCTATCAGCTCCGGCGCAGAGCCGTTAAACAGATGAAAACCAAGAATGTTTTTTTCAGACGTCATGGCCATCACTCCTTGTTAGCCGTGGCGGTGAAATGGGTCTGCAACACCCGCATCTGCGGACGAATCTGACCCTGTTTGGGATGAATCGAGAAGGGATAGTTGCCCCACCAGCTGCCGGCGGCCCAATAGCTCCAGCCGCGCCAGGGAGCACCGGTCAGCTGTCCGAGCATGCTATCGAGCAGACTCAGACACTCGGGGCTGTCGGCCACGCCAAACTCGCCCAGCAGCAGGGATTGATGCTGCTCGCGCCCCCACTGACTCACCCGGGCCAAAATGGCATTCATCTGATCGGCGCCCATGCACTCCCAGTGGGTGCCCGAACCATCACGATCAGCGTATTGATGCAGCTCAATTACACTGCGCCCCTTGGGATCGTGAAACCCGGCAAACAGGTCGGCGTTGCTGGGAGAGCCGCTAAACCAGCTGTGGGCCCCACTCCAGCCGCCACCGGAGACCAGAATCAGATGCTCGGATCCGTCAGCGCGTAGCCGGTCCACGGTTTTTTGTGCAAGGCTCGCCCAGCGCGGACGCTCCAGCGCCGAGGGTTCATTCATCAGCCCAAGCGCCACCACCCGGCTATAGGGTTTAAGCAGCGTGGCCATGCGCCGCCATAGATCCATCAAGATGGCATCGCCCTGTTCGGACTCTGGCAGTGGCACACCACGAAACTTGCCGTAGTTGTGCAGGTCCACCAGCAGGCAGATATTGCGCTGCTCGGCATAACGGGCCAATCGCAATAGCGGATTGACCTGGCTGGCGGCAAGATCGCCCATCGGCACAGGTTGTAGCCGCTCCCAGAGCACAGGCAACCGAATCAGGTTGGCGCCGGCTTTGACATAGCTGTCCAGATAACCCTCGGAAGGGTAGATGTAATCCTTGTTAGCCACCCCCGGCAGCGCCTTGCTCTTGAACTCGGCGCCGGCCACATTGACACCGCGCAGCGCTGCGCCCGAAAGGCAATCTGCCTGTACCAACGAGCAAACCAACCACAACCACATCCAGACAAGGCGCATGGTTACACTCCCATTCCGTGATGGAGCGCCACGTTGCGGTACTCGTCGATATAGCGATTCGATACAAACTGCCAGGAGAAGTGCTGCACGGCCGCCGCCAGTTGCTCACCCACCCGCTCATCAAGGATCTCGTGCAGCGCCAGCAGTTGGCCGACATTGGCGGCATCGTCCTCTTCGAGCAGCAATCCCATGCCACTGGCATTAACGATCTTGGCAAACGGTGGAATGGGACTGAGCAGCGGATAGAGCCCGGCACTCATTGCCTCAATGGCAGCAAGGCCAAACCCTTCGTGACGGGAGCGGCAGATAAAATAACCGGCACGGGCAATCTGATCGCGCAAGGTGGCGTTGTCAGGATTGGGGCAAAGTTCAACCACCTGATCCAGACCGGCACGGGCAATCAATGCCGCCAACGAGTGGCGGTCGTGATCATACTCGCGCCCGGCAATCACCAGCCGCCACTGCGGCGCAACCTGATGCAAACGGGCAAACAGCGCGATGGTTTGCTCAAGCCCCTTGTTTTGTGACCAGCGACCGAAGTAGATGATGCGCGGCGCCGGAGCCTCGCTGCGAGTCAGGCGGAATTTATCCACATCCACCCCGTTTTCGATCACCTCCACTTTTTGGCCATCACAGATGCGGCCAAACAGGCGGCCATCATTCTCACTGGTGGCGTAAATCCGCTCATAAAACCAGGAGGAGGCGCGCGTGACGGTCTGAAAGAACACGCGCTTGAGGCGACTGGCAAACGGGGTGTGGAAATAGATGCCGTGCGAGGCGGCCACAATTGGCTTGGCATGCAGCCAACGGGTCCAGGCCAGAAAGTCGTAGAAAAAGTCGACGCCGTGTACATGCACAATGTCGGCATCGCGAATGGCGCGCAGCACAGCGGGGCAGATGGGATAACGGCTCGAGCCACGATAGGAGAGCCGGATCACCCGAATGCCATCGAGCCACTCTTCGGCCGGCAGCTCGCTGGTATCCCCATTGAACAACCGGTTCAGGGTGATAATGGTCGGCTGCTGGGTGCCATCGGCCAACTGATGACGGGCAATGTTGTAGACCACATCCTCCAGCCCGCCCACCGACGGATGATACTGACGGACCACGTGATACACCTTGATGGTCATGTTGCGGGAGTCTCCTCTTTGGCAGGGGATACGGCGGCCAGCGTGCCCATGATGAACCAGAGCACACCGGCTGATTTGAGCGCAAACAGCGAGCTGCCGCTGATGCAGAGGATCATGCTGATATAGAGTGATGCCAGTGCGCGAAAACGGATGGCGCCCGGGGTGGCCATCGGCACCAGCCAGAGCATGGTCCAGGCGATCAGCGCGAAGATGAGACCAAAGCGGGTGAGCATGTAGGCGTAGCCCATGTCGCCGAAGTTGAGCATGTAGGCCGGGGCACCAAAGAAATCGCGCAGACCAAAGTTGGAGAGTACCCGCCCCGAGGTGAGCAGCCGTCCCATAAAGGAGTCACCCAAGTCAGCATTGCCCACCAGATTGCTGTAAAACACCAGCGCAGCGATGGCGCACCAGGGCAAAAAGGCGTAACTGGCCAGCCAGCGCAGCGGCAACATGCGCGAGAAGATAACCAGCAGTGACATCATCAGGGCAAAGCGTGAATCGGCCATGGCCACCAGCATCATGACCCCGGCGGCAAAGCACAGTGATGTGCGCACACTGCCGCCGCGGCACAGCGCCCAAATCAGCACGATGACCGAAAAGTTACCCAGCGAAATGGGTTCAAGAAAGATCGACGAGATGCGGTGCGATCCGAATAGCCAGGGCAGGATGGTGCGACCGATGCCATCGGGACGAAACCCGTTGAGTGTCAGGGCCTGACCCGAGAAGATGGCGCCACCGTTGCTGCCAATGCCACTTTGGTTCATGAAGTAAGAGAAGGTGTGAAACAGCTTGATGTACCAGTCGAGCGCCAGCCACTCAAACATGCCCTGCACCACAGCAATGATCAGTACCACCTTCAGCAATCTGTCGATCAGATCCGGCGTGCCATAGCTGAGCCCAAACCAGAAGAACAGCAAGATGATCAGCAGATCGCGCACCGATTTGGCATCCATGTTGCCGCGCAGCAAGGTGAGTAAGAACAGGTTCACCAGCACCAGCAGCATCAAGCCCGCCATGGGGGCCGGAATGCGGCGATAAACCAGCAGCACGATCAGGCCATAGATGCCACCTTCCACCAGCATGACCAAGGTCTGGTTGATGGGAAACAGCAGGGTGTTCACCAGGCACAAACCGGCCTGATAGAGCACGGAGGCGAGCACCAACAGCAGGATCAGTACAGGCGGAACGGCAGGTTGGGTCATGGCCGACGCCATGCTGGCACGAAACGGACTGCTAGAGAGCGAACCAATCATGGCGCCGTCCCGGCCAACAGTTGCCGTGTTGCCGGATCAAGCGCAGCGAACAAGTCAGCGGCAAAGTGATCCTGCCATTGATAAGCCCGCTCCCGATCCTCATCCAGACTCGACAAGCGCATCAGCACGCCATCGGGGATCACCCGCTCAAAGGCATAGACAAACTGGGTCAGCTTTCTGTCCAGACCGGGACGCACCACGTTGTCACCGATCACCATCCAGTAGGTGAGCGGCTCAATGCGGTTACCCTGGCGGGTGAATAAGCGCGTGACCGGCAGTGAATGACCAGGGACGTTAAGGCGGGTTTCACGAGCGTCACTGACGTCGAACCCCTGCGCTGTGTAGCAGATTTCCGGGCGGTGAGCCTGGGACAGATCGTTGGATTGATCGCGCCCATAGACCAGTGAAAGCATGACCCGGGCACCACTGCTGTGCTGATAGATACGGGAAATTTGCTGCTCGTAAAGCCCCGCTAACGCGGCCTTGGCTTCGGCGGAAATCTCCACCACACCGATAGCCGGAGCCAACTTCCAGGCACCAAACTGGGTCGGGATTTGCTGCTCAAGGTCGATGGTCTGCTCATGTTTATCAGCCATCAGCTGGCGCTGCTCCAGCCAACCACGCCCAAGCAGCAGGGTAACGGCCACCACCACCAACACCAGCAGGGTTGAACGCAGATGCGCCGTTTCCCGGTATTCGCGCAGCAACGCCATCATCCCCGCACCTCCGTGCGGCTGCGACCAGCCAACCGGTCAAGCAGCCCATCAAGGGTAATGATCAGCATCAGCGCCACCACAAACAGGAACAACCCCGAGAGCTCATGAACAAAGCTCTGGGCGATATCATTGCCCTCGTGATAGGTGAGCAAGGCAATAAACAGCACCCGCAGCACATTGGCGGTAATGGAAATCGGCACGATCAGTAACGCGATGACTAGCTTGCGCGCACCGCCCTCCCGCTTGACCACATGCAGGTAGAGCAGCGCGATGGCCTCAAGGCTAAACAGGGAGTTGATACCGGAGCAGGCATCGGCCACCAGAAGTTGATAGGGGCCCAGAATCAACACCACCCCTTGGCGCGCCACCGGATAGCCGAGCAGATAGAGCAGGGTTTCGGTGACGTGGGAGACCAGCAGCTTGAGCGGCTGCACAATCACGTCGGTCAGCATAAAGGGCAGCGGGATCACAAACAGTAGCAGCGCCAGCGGCAGCAAAAACGGGCGCAATTTGGCTCGCCCGAAATAGAGCAGGATCAAGGCCGCCAGCATCACAATCAGTGAAGAGACCGAGAACATCGGCAGCTGCAACATATCGCCCAGCAGATAGAGCAGCGCACCAAGCAGCAGTGCCAAGCCCCCCACCAGCCGGTCAGGTCTGGTCGAAGGCTCGCACTGCAGCAGTTGATAGACAAACAGACCGAGCGCCACCATCAGCAGTAATGCGGCAGTGCTGCCCCCCACACTTTGCGGATCGGCAAAGTAGAGGCCGTTAAACAGGGGGCCATACAGGCAGGTCAGAGCCAGCAGCGCCAATGACAGGTGCAGCGAAAAGGGCCATTTACGTAACGTCATGACGCTACTCGACATAGACGCAGCCCAGTACGCGAACCTGAATAAACCGCAGCCGGGCCACCATGTCAGCCAGCGCTGGCATCGGTGTGCGGTTGCGGCGCGCTTGCAAGATCACCCCACCGACCAGCGAGGCGAGAATTTGCGCGTCATACCATTCGTTCTGATCCGGCGCATGGTAGATGACCACGTCAAACTGGTGTGCCAGCTCTTGTACCAACACCTGCATCCGCTTGCGGGACAACAGCTCCTGCGGGTTGGGCGCCCGGGTACCACTGGGCAGAAAATAGAGATCTTCCAAGCCACTCAGTGCCGAGATCACCTGACTGGCTTTGCAGCGACCCGCAAGCAGATCGGAAAGGCCGATACGATGCTCGCCACCGAGCAAGGCAGGCAATGAACTACCACGCAGATTGGCATCCACCAGCAGGGTACGCAGTCCCAACTGGCTAAAAGCGATGGCCAGATTTCCGGCCAGCACCGCCCGCTCCTCCTGCCCGTCCACGCCACCGACCAGCAGGCTGTGGTGACCTTGCGAGAGCCAGGAGAGCTGCAGCTGACTGCGCAGCGCCTTGATCTTCTCCTTCTCCATCAGCTGGTCAGCAAAGGCCATATACAGACGCGGGCTCAGATGGGTGTCAGTGCCATCCAGATAGCTAAATGCAAACTGCTGGGCCAGCACGGCATTGAGATCTTCCTCGCTCAGCAGGCCCAGCGCCTGAGCCGCTTCGCCAAAGCGGCAAGCATGCTCGTGTTGATACTTGAGGATCTGACCGAGCTGGATATCGGTTAACTTGCCGGCATCGACCAGCAACTCCCCAACCCGCGGTGGCAGCACCTCTTCGGTGAGCATGTCCTGCGATGAAATCGGCATCATGATTGACCTCCCCGCCAGCCCAATGACAGGCGTTGCGGTGCCGGCAGTGCCTCACCTTGTAACGTGACCAGCACCGGCAATCCAAGGGTATGAATAATGTCATCATCACAGCGCAGGCGACGACGACGCATTTCGGCCAGGAAGCTGACAAACGCTCCGGTAGCCACCCCCAGAAGCAACCCAAAAACCATGTTGAACAATGGCTTGGGAAAAATAGGCTGGGTCGGGGTCTGCGCCCGTTGCAGCACAGTGATATTGGTAAAACTGGCGTTCGACTGGATGGCCGACTCTGACCACTTCTGCATAACCAGGTCATAGTTGCGCTGGGCGTTATCAACCCCGCGTTGCAAAATATCGAGCTGGGTTTGCTGATCTTTTAACTGCAACACACGCTGCTTCTGCTGGGCCAACTCCTCTTGCTGCGCCTTGAGGCGACTGTCCATCGCCGTCACGGTCTGCTGCGTCTGCTCGATGACATGATTCTGTTGCTGGGCCAGCTGACGCTGGGTTTCAGCAATCTGCGCCGTCAACTGCTGATAGAGCGGATGCTGACTCCCGGCCTTGGCCAGCAACATGCTGCGCTGCTTTTGCAGGTCGGCGAGCGACAGGGTGAGTTGGGCCACCAGCGGATTGTTGGTGGCATTGGTACGGGCCCCGGCCAACAGCGAAGAAGCGGCGATGTAATCAGTCTGCGCCCGGGTCACCTCGGCGGTGAGCTCCATCAGCCGTTGGTTCTCCATATCCACCCGTTCGCTGCTAGCCAGCACGCCGTGTTGCTGCTGATAGACCGAGAGCTCGGACTGGCGGTTTTCCAACTCACGCTGCAGCGAGACCATTTGATCTTTGAAAAACGACTCGCTCTGCAGCGCCTTACCGCTCTTGGTCGAGATCACCACCCGCCGATAGGCATCGACAAAGGCATTGGCAATGGTTGAAGCAAACTCAGGGGACACGGCTTTATAGCGCACAGTAATCACGCTGCTGTCCTTGCCCACTTCGACTTCCAGACCACGCAACAGGCCGGTGGCCAACCAATCTTCGATATCGCCAGCCGCACCGGAGGCGGCAAAGTTTTGCTGCGCCTGTGGCAAGGAGGCCATCTTGAGGGAACGCACCACCTGCAGTGCCGTGGTATGGCTGGAGATGATCGCGATCTGGGTGCCCAGATAATTCTGCTGAACCATGCTGCCGTTAAGCAGGGTCAGAGAGGCAGGATCCGCCCCGCCGTCCACCGAGATGACCGCCTCACTGACATAGCGCTTGGGCAGTAGGAGTGTCACTACCCCCACCAGCAGTAGCACCAGCAGCGTGATGACCAGCACCAGACGCTTGCGGGCCAGCATGACTGCGAGAAACTGTTTGACCGTCATCATGACTCTGTACTCCTAGAACCAGCTTTCGCCGACGCGGATCACCGCATCGGCACTGACCGGATCGCCGGGATGGACGCTTTTCTCTTCCATCTCGCCCTTGCTGCCCGGCTGCTGCAGCACAATGTCATCCTCATCGGCCCGCGATGAGAAACCACCGGCCACGACGATGGATTGCATCACGGTCATCCCCTCGGTCAGCGGATAGCTACCAGGGCGAGCCACTTCGCCATAGACATACACCATCGCCTGACGCTTGACGTGCAGCTGGTCGCCCGGCTCGAGCAGCAAGTCTTGCTGCTGCCCACTGGCCAGCTTGGCCAGATCAATCTCGGTGGTTTTGCCATGGCGCAGCAGCTCAACGCGCTGGGCACCGCCGGCACTCACGCCACCAGCCTGCGCCAGCATGGCGGATAACGGTGTATCGACGCGTAGCGGGTATTGCCCCGGGCGATTCACCTCACCCCAGACCGACACCATCTGGCTGCGCGACTCGACGATCAGAATGTTCACGTGTGGCTTTTGCAGCACGCCGGCTGCCTGCCACTTGTTAGCAAGCAGCTGCTCTGCCTCGTCAAAGCCAAGGCCGGCCAACGCCACATCGCCGAGCAGCGGCACATTGAGTTTGCCGTTGCTGGCGATCTCGGCTTCCAGCGAGAGATCCGGGTTGCCATAGACGCTCACCCGCACCACATCACCGGCTCCCAACCGAGCACCATTTTTTTCAGCGGCCTGCAGCGGCATCAGCATGCCAACGCAGACCAGAACGCAGCACCACCGTAACCATGCACGCATCATTGCAACCCCTTCAAACCCGATGCCAGCGAGGCGTTGCCGGCTTTGTCACCCTCCACCTTGGCCGTTGTTGCAACTGGCTCAGAGGCGAAACGCTTGAGATATTCGATTGTTGATTCTTTACGCAAAGAGGCGAGCTGCTGATCCAGCAGCTCTTTGCGGTGCGCCTTATAGAGCTGCTGACTGATCTCCTCTTGCGCCTCATCAAGGGTCAGCGCGGCATTCTCACTGGCGATCATCATCATCAGCAGACGCTGGCCATCGCTCTTGTCCGCCAGCACATCCCCCGGCTTCATCTTCTGCATCTGCTGGCCAAGGCGCTCGGGCACCTTGTCGCTGGTCAGCATGATGCGCTGCTTCTGCAGATGAATGCCGCGCTGGGCAAACCAGATGTCGGCATCGCGCTCATTTTTGACCTTGCCAAACTCCTGCAATGCCTGGTCATCCATCTCCTGCTCGGGAATGAGGAAGGTGGTCATGACATACTTTCTGCGCTCACGAAACGCATCGGCGTGCTGCTGGTAGTAGCCACTGACTTCATCCTCGGTCGGTGCGGCGCTCTTGCCATTGCCCAGAGCCCGCTGCAGCACGGCCTGAGCCAGCACCTGACGGCGGGCAAACTCGAGCGCCTGTACCACCATGGGATCACGGTCGAGCTTGTCGTTCTGGGCCTTTTGCACCAGCATCTCCTGCTGCACCAGATCGTCGAGCACCTTCTGCTTCTCGCTGTCGGCACGCAGCTCATCCCCGGGGCGCTGCGACAACAGGTAGTTCAGTTGCAGCACCGTCACCTCTTTACCATTGACCCGTGCCAGCACTTGGCTTGCCGCCGGTTTTTTCTCTTCACCACAACCGCCAAGCGCCAGCAATACAGCGGCGCAGAGCAGCGCTTTTCGGGCATTGCGATAATCGGGCTTCATCGTTACCCCGTCCTCAGTAAGCATTCCCTTTCGGGCGAATCGTCTGGTAAGCGGTCATCAATACGATGCGCAGGTCCATCCACAGCGACCAGTGGCGTAGGTAAGCCAGGTCGAAATCGATGCGCCGCTCCATTTTGTCGAGCGTGTCTGTCTCACCCCGGCAACCGTTCACCTGGGCCCAGCCGGTAATTCCCGGCCGCACCTTGTGGCGAATCATGTAGCCCTTGATGAGCTTGCGGTAATACTCGTTGTGGGTGTTGGCGTGGGGGCGCGGACCGACAATGCTCATCTTGCCTTCCAGCACATTGATGAACTGCGGCAACTCGTCGAGCGAGGTCTTGCGCAAAAACGCACCAATAGGAGTGAGACGCTGATCGCCCTGACGGGCCTGCGTCACCTTGTCGCCGTCCTCCATGACCGTCATGGAGCGGAACTTGTAGACCTGAATGCTTTTGCCATCCATGCCATAGCGGCGTTGCTTGAAAATCACCGGGCCTGGTGAGGTCATCTTCACCGCAACCGCCGTCACCAGCATGATGGGCCAAATCAACGCCAAAATGCACAAGGTCAGCACCACATCTTCCCAGCGTTTCACCACGCCCTTGAGCCCGGTAAAGGGGGAGTCACAGACACACACCACCGGAATGCCGGCCACGTTGTCCACATGCCCCTGAATCATGTCGAACACAAAGTAATCGGGCACAAAATAGATGGAGACTGTGCTGTCTTGCAGGCTGTCGAGCAGGCTCATCACCCGTGGCTGCGATGACATGGGTAACGAGATAAATACCTGGTTGATCCCTTCACGTTGGATAATCCCGGTCATCTCTTCGAGACGGGCTAGGATCTCTTTGTCTGACATGCGATCTTCACGCAGCCGCGTGATGTCACGGTCATCAAAGAAGCCGACAAACTCCATATTGAGATAGTTGTTGGCACGAATGCGATCGCGCAGCGCCAGCCCGGCATCATTGGCACCGACAATGGCAACACGGCGCCGGGAGTGCGTTGTGATAGTGCCCATCACCCCGATGACCAGCCCGTGCACCAGCAATTGTGCCAGTGGGGCGACCACGATCCAGGTCAGGATGTAAGGCGGATAGAAATAGAGATCCCAAGAGGCCAGATAGCTGATAAGCCCCAACGTCAGCACCACGAAGCACCAGCCCAGTACAAAACGAGTAATGCCCCACCACACTAGCCCGGGGGTCGGCACCAGCAGCACCGAGCCGTCCATCACCATCATGGTCAGCATAAAGGCGAGCGCCGCCAGCACCAGTTCGGTCCCGCCAAAGACCACATCAAACATGAAATGCAGTCCGTACAGCGTCACCACTACCAGCACCGGATCGATGACCGATTTAAACAGGGTCACCAGCGGCGAAATCCGCTCCAGTTCACTATGCAGGCTATCAAGCGAGGGGTAGAAAACCCGCTCGTCCTCACGGGAGGCAGCATTTGCACCGGGACGCACATCCTGCTTGTGCGTCAGCTCTGCCATTACGTCACTCATCCTTGATACCTCAGAAGGTGTAAGACAGGTTCACGCCTGCGTTTTGATAGTCATACTCCCGACTATGCAGCTGTGATTGGCGGCTTCCCCACTTCCAGGAGAAGCGACTGGTCCAGTTG
Source organism: Aeromonas sp. RU39B (assembly GCF_900156095.1). Classification (GTDB taxonomy): domain Bacteria; phylum Pseudomonadota; class Gammaproteobacteria; order Enterobacterales; family Aeromonadaceae; genus Aeromonas. The sequence goes on along the minus strand of NZ_FTMJ01000004.1, from coordinate 160,842 downwards.
CGTGCCGGATGCCAAGTCAAGGTCGCCTGGTATCCATAGGTCTTTTCATTGCCAAGCAAGGTACTGCTACTCGGCGCTGCCTCCTGATAATCCGCTTCGCTACGCGACACGGACTGATTGAGACTCCAGACCGGAGTCCATTGCCACTTCCAGTTCAATGAGTAGGTATTGTTGATAACCGACTCGTAGCGCTCGCCTGCCGGAGCCTCCTGACGGCTCCACCGCAGCCCGAACGAGCTCTTGTCACTCAGGGCGTAGCGCACCCCCAGTGAGCCCACCAGAAACTGCTTGTCATCCCGGTCGTCATAGAGCCACACCATGCGCCCAACTTGCCCTTGTAGATCAAGCCGATCGCTCACGGGCCAGCTCCACCCCAATGTCAGTTTCAGCTGCCGATTGTCCTGCCCCGACGTGGTCGGCTGCCGATAGGTGATCTGCTTGTCCTGCCACATCAACCTGAGCTGGCTACCTCGCGCGGTGCGATACCCCAAAGTCGCCCCCCACCCCAGCTCGTCCACATCGAGCGCCTCGTACAGCGCACTGCTGTGACGCACGGTTCTGGCAACCCCACGTAACTCCGTCTGAATACGGCGATCCGGTGGATTGGAAAAAGAGAGATCGACCGAACGCTGATTACGCATATCACGCGTACCGGCAGCCACATCTTCAAAACTGCCCAACTGGCTGGACTCACTCAATTGCAAACCACTGTGCAACCAAGGACCAATCACCCCATTCCAACCGGCCGTCGTCTGATGCGAGGTATTGGACATACCGTCGTTATTGGCATATTCCTGACGATTAACACCACCCGCCAGAAATAGCTGCTGCCGCGATAATGTGGTCCCCCAGCGCGCCCCCAGGTTCATGCTGGTCAACCAATCACTGCGAGACAGTCCATCACCCAGACGGGTGTCATCGTTAATCCGGAAAATATTGTCATCAAACGACTGCCCGATATTCGTCGTCAGCGACCAGGAATCGCCTTGCTGTTGATTAGCCAATGCCGACGAGGCATAACCGGCCATCATGCAAATAACAAAGAGATTCCTCATCCCTGGCTCTCGATACGCTGGTTGAAAAACCGGCCCGACTCAGCTGCGCGGTTAATAAACACACGCGCTGATGCCGGGCGATTACACATTGCTATTAGGCAATTGGAATCAGGCGGCCTGCATCATGGTCGGAATACGGGTAGAGCGTTGACGCTTGCTGATAAACAAGCCAACCAGACCTACCAGAATCAGCAGGTAGACACCCGGCTCTGGGATAGCGGCAGTCACGATACCGGCCACATAGGCGCCACCCGACGAACCGGAGATAGTACCGCTGATCAAAAGATCGTAGAGGCCAGAACTCGGAATCGTGAAGCTCCAGAAGGTGCCACTGTCAGTCACCAGTTCAGTGACAGCCAGATAGGTTGAGGTAGCTACGTCATACACCGAAAGGGCAAAATCAGTGATGCCATAGGTTTTGGCCAAGCTAAGGCTAACCGCACCGGCTACCGCAACGGCCTCATCCGTGATATCCAGCGACCAGGTGTCAGTAAAAGTGCTTCCTTGTGCCGCACCTAGATGAAGAAAGGTAGTACTGGCTTCACCCGGCACATCCACCACAGTCACATCAGCAAATACTTGCCCTGCACCCAGCATCAGCACCAAAAACAGAATTTTCCGTAACATGAGTGTTCCTCCATAGAACAAACTAAATAAACCAACTAGGTTCAATCCCTTCGTCCATAAACGTTGCCGTCGATTTATATCTCCATCACCTCCCGCGTTGTCTTTCATTCCTCAGGTTGCAAGATAGCGATACCGATATATACCGGTGACCAGCCCGATTCGGGGCGCGAGACCATTCCATGGAGTCATATTTGCTGTGTGGCTCCCAGGATGTATTCCCTCAGAGGGAATGTTAATAACGATGCAAGTTACTAAATCTTGACCGTCAAGGAGGATCTTACCGGGGGGAGATGTTTTTCATATCGGTGGAAAGTTTGAAATTCCGGGGGGCGGAATGAGGGCAAAAGCATACTTAGGTATGAGAGAAATCTCATACCTTGAGATATTTAACGTTTGTTTAACAAACCAAGGCAAAGCCCCAGTAGGCGGGATAACGGGAAATATAGCACTTAATCACAGGTGGAACTTTGACCTGGATCGTAAGCATAGACGATGGTTTCACGCATCACGGCTGAGTTTGGCAAGGGGTGCCTGTCAAACGACAGCACAGACTGTTACGCTTGGCATGATAGCGCCTCATACCACACTCAAATGAGAATCTCGTATGCACATCTATTACCCCAAGCAGCAGAGTAGGGCCATGCCGTGGAAAAACGGTCAAGGTGAAACGCGTGAACTGCTCCTTGAGCCATCTGGAAGCTCGCTGGACCATCTCGATTTCGACTATCGCCTGAGTATGGCCATCATCAAAAGCAGCGGTGACTTTTCGCGCTTCCCGGGCTATCGCCGCATCTTGCTGCCGGTCTCAGGCGCCGGTTTTGCTCTTAATGGCCACCCCTATGCCACCTATGAGATTGCCCACTTTGACGGTGATGAGGCCATGCACTGCACCTTGCTCAAAAAAGAGGTGACGGATTTGGGCCTTATCTACCAGCCGGACAAGATCAAAGCCAATGCACGGATCCTGACCCTGCCCTTTACCGTCAATCTGACCCTTGAACCTGACCACCGTTATCTGGTGACACTGCTTGATGGCACGCTTGCAGCCAATGGCCAGGCAATGACGGCAGGAGACACGCTCGCTCTGCAGCAAGAAAACCAACTGGAACTCGCTTGCTCTCGCCGGGCCACGCTAGCCTTCTTTACGCTGCAGCCAGTGGGCTGAGAGTGTTGCACTCCCGGGAAAACGGATATGATGTTATCGATAAGTATTCTCAAATACAGGAATCATCATGTCCGCTCCCGCACCGCGTCGCCCGCGTTTACTGCAGGTTCGCCAGATTGTCGATATCACCCCCTCTTTGCGCCGTATCACTCTGCACAGTGACGAACTTGCCGATTACCCAGACGCTCAGGGTGGCGCTCACATCAAGCTGATGTTTGCCCAGCCGGGACAAGCCCATCCGGTTCTACCCGAACTGACCGAACGCGGTCCACGCTGGGCCGATCCTGCCAGCAAGCCAGTAATGCGGACTTTCACGCTGCGCGCCCTGCGTCGTGAACGTGGTGAACTGGATGTGGAATTTGCCCTGCATGGCGGAACCGGCCCTGCGGCCCGTTTTATCGAGCAGGTCAAACCGGGTGACTGGCTCGGCCTTTCCGCGCCCGGTGGCCCACAGCCAATGTTACCGCCGGCCCGCCGCTACTACCTGGCTGGCGATCTCACGGCCTTGCCAGCCATCGCCGCTCTCGTCAGCCAGCTGCCGGCTGATGCCACCGGCGCCATTGCCGTTTTGGTACCCACCGCAGCAGACATCCAGCCTCTGGCGCTGCCTGCCGGCATCGCCATTCACTGGGAAGTGGGTGGCCGCGAGCAGCATGGCGCACTGCAGCAGTGGTTCTGCCTGCAGGCAAGTGACGCCAGCAACAGCCACTTCTGGCTGGCCGGCGAGCAAGATCTGGTGCTGCCCCTGCGCCGCCATGTGCGCCGGACGCTCGGCGCTGATCGCGCTCACGTCTATGCCGTGCCTTATTGGCGCGCCGGTCGCAGTGAAGAGGAGTATCACGACGAGCGCCATGAGGTCATGGACGCCGAAGCCTAAGAAGCTATCGAGTTGGCATCAGCGGCAAAACGGCAGGCAACCAGCACCATTTGCACCCATTACGCCCAAATTACTTCTTTTTAGGTAAAAGCCTGATTTCACCCTACCTCAGTATTGTCCCCATCAGGCATCTAATTGATGCCTGATTATTTAATCCCTGTTTTGAACGAGAATTAAATGATGCATATGCGGTGTTGGATCAAAGTTGGCTGATTGACACCAATCTGGCGCAATAACATACAATCCATCCCGGTTTCTTTAATCATTAACTTAATGATAAAAAACAAAATTTAAGTTTTTCCTGCCACAGGACGTGCGGAACGATTTATCTCAAAAGCGTTATTAAAGCAGTGAGTTAGGGCTACCTTCCCAAGCCTTTTCTCATGATGGTTACCCTTTTTCCATTTAACCGAGAGAAAGAAGAAGTATGTCACTGCGTCACATGACCGTGGGTCAAAAACTGACAGCCGCGTTTTCGCTGTTTTTCCTGATGCTGTTCCTGATCGGGGGATTCTCGCTTTATCAGTTCGACAAGATGAACGACACCGCCATTACCCTGACTGATACCACCATCCCAGGTATCGACATGGTTTCCGATATCCGTCACGCCAGTACCAATCTGCGTCGCTTTGAATTTGCCTATTTGCTGCTGCAAGACAACCCGCAACGAGCCAGCGAATACCAGCGCATCATCGATACTCAGGCCGGAACCATGCAAACCCAATTGCAAAATTATGAGCGGGTGATCAGTGATGACGTCGAACGCGCCATCTTCGTCGAGCTCAAGCAGCAGTGGAATGCTTACATGAGTCTGCATGCGACCATCTGGCAGAACATCGCCAGCGGTAACCGGACTCAGGCAGTAAACGATTTACTTGGACAGGGCTATCAGATTTTCACTCAGCTGGATGGCGCCATGAAGAAACTGCTCGAGCGCAACCACCAGTTTGCGCAACACAACAAAGAAGCAGCAAATGACGCATTCCAGATTGCCCGCACCAGCATCATCGCAGCCATTCTGGCCTGCGCGGCGCTGGTGGTGCTGTTTGCCACCGTACTGACCCGCCAGATCCGTAACCCGCTGGTGATGCTGACCAATCAGGCCAGCCGCATTGCCGACGGCCACCTGGGCCGAGGCGAGCTGTGCGACTGGATTGCCGAGGGGCGCCTGAACAAAGACGAGATTGGCCAGCTTGGCCAAGCCATTCAACGCATGAAGAACGGCCTGGGCGATCTGGTCAGCGAGATCTCAAGCTCGGTCACCCAGCTGGGCAGCGCCGTGGAAGAGGTCAGCGCTATCTCCACCCAATCTTCTCATGGCATGTCCCAGCAGCAGGGCCAAATCACCCAGGTTGCCACCGCCATGCAGCAGATGCAGACCACGGTGGAAGATGTCGCCCGTAACACCACGCAGGCCGCCGAAATGGCCCGCAGCGCCTTTAATGCGTCCCGTCAAGGTCAGCAGGTGGTGGTTAGCGCCATCGACAGTCTGGAGAAAATGGCCGGCGAAATCGAAGGGACCGGCCAGGTGGTCAGTCAGCTCGAAAGCGAGAGTAACAACATCAGCCTGGTACTGGATGTGATCCGCAATATCGCCGATCAGACCAACCTGCTGGCGCTCAACGCGGCCATCGAAGCGGCTCGCGCCGGTGAACAGGGCCGCGGTTTTGCGGTAGTGGCCGATGAGGTTCGCACCCTGGCCCAACGCACGCAGGACTCCACCACCGAAATCCAGCGCATGATCGAGCAGTTGCAAAGCCGTGCCTCTGCCGCTGGCAGTGCCATGCAGGAAGGGTGTCAGAGCATGCTCGAGACCGTCTCACTGGCTCGCGGTGCCGGTGAGCAGATGGAGCAGGTCAACGACGCCGTGACGGCCATCAGCGACATGAATACCCAGATTGCCAGCGCCACCGAGGAGCAGCATCAGGTAGCCGAAGAGCTGGGCCGCAACATGCTCGTCATTAATACGGTCGCCGAAGAGAATGCTCAGGGCGCCAACCATACAGCTCAGTCCTGCCATGAGCTGGCCCGACTGGCGCAACACCTGCAACAGCGCATCAGCCGCTTCAGTCTCGCCTGATAGGCACGCCACTCTGTGAACGGGGATTGGAAAACCGATCCCCGTTTCCTTTACTCTGCAGCCATAGTGTTCCATTCGGAGTTCATCATGAGCCAAGAGATTGTTGTGATTGCCAACGGCGCCCCCTATGGCAGTGAATCCCTGTTTAATGCCCTGCGTCTCTCCCTGACCCTGGCCGAGCGTGACGGCGTCAGCCTCAAGCTGTTTTTGTTATCTGATGCGGTGACGGCCGCTCTGCCGGGTCAAACTCCGGCCGAAGGCTACAACCTGCGCCAGATGCTGGAGATCTTGCTTGCCCAAGGCGTACCGGTGCGCCTGTGCAAAACCTGTTGCGATGCTCGCGGCATCACCACACTGCCACTGATTGAGGGTATCGAGATCGGCACGCTGGCCCTGCTGGCGGACTGGACACTGGCCGCCGACAAGGTGCTGACCTTCTAATCCTGCATTTGCTGCGGTGACAGACGTGTTTTTTGGCTGCGCTTGCTCTAAGCTGGCGGCCTGTTTCGCCACGCGAGAGAACGTATGTCGCCGCGCCCCCTGCTGTTTTTGCTGTTAACCAGCCTGTTATCTGCCTGCCAACCCGCTACCGAACCGACCCGAATTGAGGGGCGGACCATGGGCACTTTCTATGCTGTCACCCTTGCCGACCCGTTCCCGGGCGGACAACAGGCGTTGCAGCAGCAAGTCGATGCCCTGCTGGTCAAGCTCAACCACGAAATCTCAACCTATGAGCCCGATTCGGATATCTCCCGCTTCAATCAGGCCAAGGATGCGCTGGCCCACCCCATTCCAAGCGACATGGCCAAGATCGTGGAGCAAGGCATCACCGCCGGCCAGGTCACCAAGGGGCTGCTGGATGTCACGGTCGGCCCACTGGTCAATCTGTGGGGATTTGGCCCGGACAAGCGCCCGGTTAAAACCCCGGATGAGGCCGCCATCGCAGCGGCGCGTGAGCGGGTTGGCATCGACAAACTGCACCTCACCCGTCAGGGCGAGCAGTTTATGCTGAGTAAAGATCACCCCGATCTCTATCTCGATCTCTCGACGCTGGGTGAAGGAGCCGGCTCTGACGCCGTTGCCGCCCTGCTCGATAAAGCCGGCATCCAGAACTATCTGATTGAGCTCGCTGGCGCGGTGCGCAGCAAAGGCCACAACCCCAAAGGCAAACCGTGGCGCATTGCCATTGTCGATCCTTCCGACAAACCGGGTGCCTTTCAGGGGATCGTCACGCCCAAGGGGATGGCGGTCAGCACTGCGGGAAGTTACCGCAATTACTATGAGCTCGATGGTCAGCGCTATTCGCACATCATCGATCCGCGCACCGGACGACCCATTGCGCACAAGCTGGTGTCGGCCACCGTCATCACCCCTACCGCGCTCGAGGCCGATGCCTACGACACCGCGCTGATGGTGATGGGGCCGGACGAAGCGATGGCCTTTGCCAAGGCGCGTCAGATGGCGGTCTATCTTATCGTCAAAGGCGACAAGGGCTTTGAGGCGCGCTACACGCCGCAGTTCGAACCCTATTTGGCAAAGTAATAGAGAGCAGAAGAGGGCCCCACGGGGCTTTCAGACATTCAAGACGTGACCTGGCTCCCAATCTGCTGCCCAGTTTGGTCACTGCGCATAGTCCCCTCTTGCCGCCGTGACATATGATGAGGTCCGCCAATAGCGGCGAGCCAAATCACCCGAGGAGTCCCTGAATGAAGTTGTTGCTGCTGATCTGCGCGGTTGGACTGGCCTTTTATCTCTACTCACAACAACAGTCGCGCAAGCAGGCCGACGCCAATCTGCGTGAGGGCGATGCCTTCCTGGCGAACAACAGCAAGCAACAGGGTGTCGAGCAGACCGGATCGGGGCTGCAATACCAGTGGCTGCAAGAAGGAAGCGGCACCGAGCGACCGGGCGCAACCAGCCGGGTCAAGGTGCACTATGAAGGTCGTTTGCTCGACGGCACGGTTTTCGACAGCTCCTACGCCCGTGGCGAGCCGATTGTCTTTGGTCTTAATCAGGTGATCCGCGGCTGGACCGAAGGGCTGCAACTGATGCACCCGGGCGACAAGATGCGCCTGTTTATCCCTGCCAAGCTCGGCTACGGCAACCGCTCGGCCGGGAAAATTCCGCCCGGCGCGACGCTGATTTTTGATGTTGAGCTGCTGGCTATCGAATAATGCGAGCCTGTTGCGGCCGCCGTCAGAGTGCGCGGCCGCAACCCACTAAATGGTATAGCGATACCAGCGCCAGTCCTGCTCTCCCACCTCGGCCATATAGGCCTCTTGCTCGGCCTCTTTGATGGCCAGCCACACCTTCATAAACTCATCCCCAAAGACCTGATGCAGCCATGCACTGTGCCGGGCACGGGCCAGCGCCTGCTGCCAGTTGGGCAAGGCACCTGGCTGCGCCGTGGCATAGCCGTTCCCCTCAATCGGCGCGCCGGGATCACTGTGCTCACTGATGCCTCGCAGCAAACCGGCCAGCACACAGGCGGCGGCCAGATAGGGATTGGCATCGGCGCCGCAGATGCGGTGCTCCACATGACGGCTATCGGGCAATCCGCCGGGAATACGCATCGACACGGTGCGGTTGTTCACCCCCCAGGTCGGCGCCAGCGGCGCGTAGCTGTGCGCCCGAAAGCGGCGATAGGAGTTGGCATGCGGACAGAAAAGCAGCAGCGCATCGGATAAGGTGGTGAGCAATCCACCAATGCCGTGGCGCAGTAGCGGTGAGCCGTGAGGATCGTCGCTGGCAAACAGATTGTGCCCAAGCTCATCGGCCAAGCTCACGTGCAGGTGCATGCCGCTGCCAGCGTGCTCGGCAAACGGCTTGGCCATAAAACAGGCCTGCATGCCATGGGCGTCGGCCACCCCTTTGACCAGCCGCTTGTAGCGAATCCCCTGATCGAGCGCCAGCAGCGCCGGGCCGTGCTCGAGGGTGATCTCCACCTGCCCCGGCGCGTATTCGGAAATCGCCGTGCGTGCTGGCAACCGCTGCAGCTTGCACGCGGCATACAGGTCAGCCAGAAACGGTTCAAGCTGCGCCAGCTCACGCACGCCATAGACCTGCGGCGAATGGGGCCGCCGCCCATCGCCCAGCCGGGCGGGTTGCGGTCTGCCAAACGGATCATCGTCTCTGTCGAGCAGATAGAACTCAAGCTCGACCGCCATCACCGGATAGAACCCCGCCTGCTCGAGTGACTGGATCACCCGGATCAGCGCATGACGCGGATCTGCCACCGCCGCCGGTTGCCCTGATTGCGGGTGCAACGAGAGCTGAAAGGCAGCGGTCGGCACTTTGCGCCACGGCAGCACGGTGAGTGAACCGGCCAGTGGAAACGCCTGGCAATCGGCGTCGGCCACATCCCACACCAATCCGGTCTCGTCCACGTCCTCGCCGTTTACGGTGAGCGCCAGAATACTGGCCGGCAGTGGACGACCATGCCGATAGACCGTCAGCACCTCTTCGCGGCGCAATAACTTGCCACGGCTGATGCCGGCCAAATCCACCAGATAGACCTCAAAAGCGTCAATCTCGGGGTGATCCGCTAAAAATTGCTCGGCCTCCCGCACATCTGCAAATCCGTGCATCAGGCCTCCTCGCGGCTCAGCGCCAGCAACTCGCCCAGCGCCAGATCCAGCGTAGTGAGCAGTTTATCGACCTGTTCACTGCGAGTTTCCGGGCAGCACAGAGTCATGTTGTGAAACGGGGTGATCAGCACGCCGCGATTGATAAGGTAAAGATGCAGCAACTGCTGCAGCGGATCGTTAAACGCCGCTTCGGCCGCCGCACCGCTGCGCGGTGGCTCCTGACAGAACTGAAACTCGCAGCGCGCCCCGAGTTCAGTCACCGACCACGGCAGCCGGTGGCGGGCAATCAGCTGACGAAATCCTTCGGCCAACCGGCGCGCCTCATGCAACATGTGGGCATAGGCCCCTTGCGTCATCACCCGGGTCAGGTTGGCACGCATGGCATGCATCACCAGCGCGTTGGCCGACAAGGTGGTACCCATTCCGCTATGGCCATGCCCCTCCCCCTGCTGACTTATCTGGCTGCGCACCCGGTGCATTGCTTCCGCCATGGCCGCCGTGCAGCCATACACAGAGCAGGGCACCCCGCCAGCGATGGCCTTGCCCAGGGTAAGAAAATCGGGTTCAAGCGACCAGGCACGGGTGCAACCACCCGGATGGGTCGAGATGGTATGGGTCTCGTCAATGATCAGCAGCGTGCCATAGCGGCGGGTGAGATCGCGCAGCTCGCGGTGAAAACCGGTATCGGGCAGCACCATGCCGATGTTGGTCATGGCCGGTTCACAGAGCACCGCCGCCACATCGCCACCCGCCAGTGCGGCTTCGAGCGCCGCCAGATCGTTAAACGGCACCGCCCGGCTGGCAACATCCAGCGGCTGCACCTGGCCAATCAGACCGGGGCGCGCCACGGTGTGTCCCGCTTTGCAGCGCACCATGGCGTCATCGACCGTGCCGTGATAGCAGCCATCGAACACCACCACCACCGGGCGGCCGGTGATGGCTCGCACCCAGCGCAACACATATCGGTTGGCATCAGTAGCCGTGGCCGCCACCTGCCACAGCGGCAGGCCAAAGCGCTCGGCGAGCAGTTCACCGCAGGCGACCGCATCTTCGCCCGGCAACATGGTGGTCAATCCCAGATAGGCTTGCCGGGCAATGGCTTCAGCCACCGGAACCGGTGAGTGGCCAAACATGCTGCCGGTATCACCAAGGCAGAAATCCACGTATTCATGACCGTCCACGTCATAAAAACAGGCGCCCTGGGCATGGCTGACAAACAGCGGCACCGGGGTCGACCAGTCGCTCATCCAGTGCATGGGAACCCCGCCAAACAGGCTGTCGGTTGCCTGCTTGGCCAAGGCTACCGATTTGGGATTGTCATTGAGAAAACGCGCCTCTTCACGGGCCATCAGGCAGGCCACGGCGCCGGGAGTGATCACTGACATAACTCGCTCCTTGAGTCGTGATGGTCTGCTTCCAGTGTGATTTTTAGCCACTCCTGCCGTCAACCTGTCTGCGCGCACAATTAAGCAAACTACCGTGTAGCGATCACAGAATGGGGGGGCAAGACGTTAAGCGGCTCTCATTTTGGCGTGACGTGGCAGGGCATCCCGCTGGATTTATGAAATGATGCGGCCAAAACTACCTCTTTAGTGGAGTTTTCATGCTACGCCTGGTCAAAATGGCTCTGCCATTCGTGCTCTTCCTGTTTCTGCTGCTGATGCCCACCGCCTGGATCCCACTTGAAGGGATCACGGTCGTCGAGCAGCGCGTCATTGCGCTGTTTGTGCTGGCGGCGCTGTGCTGGATCCTCGAGCCCATTCCCATCTATGCCACCTCGCTGCTGATTATCGTGCTGGAGCTGCTGATGATCTCCAACAAGGGGTTGTGGCTGTTTACCAGCGGGAAAGAGACCGACGGATTTGGCCCTCTGCTCGCCTACTCCGACATCATGGCCACCTTCGCCTCACCGGTGATCATGCTGTTTCTCGGTGGCTTTTTTCTGGCGATTGCGGCGACCAAATATCAGCTCGATATCAACCTGGCGCGGGTACTGCTGCGTCCATTTGGCGCCAATCCACGCATTGTGATGCTGGGGTTGATGCTGATCACCGCCGTCTTCTCCATGTTTATGAGCAACACCGCGACCACCGCCATGATGCTGTCGATTCTGGCACCGGTGCTGGCAGTATTTCCCGACAAGGACCCGGCCAAAACCGGCTTTGTGCTGGCAATTCCGGTGGCGGCTAACCTGGGCGGTATCGGCACCCCGATTGGTACGCCGCCCAATGCGGTGGCGCTCAAATATCTCACTGGCGAGCACGCTATCTCGTTTGGCCAGTGGATGGGCTTTGCCGTTCCTTTCATGCTCTGCCTGCTGCTGCTCGCTTGGTTCCTGCTCGGCCGTTTCTTCCCCAGCCGCCTGAACCGTATCGAGCTCAATATCGAGGGACGTTTTTTGCAAGGGCTCAAACCCTGGGTGGTCTATCTCACCTTTATCGTGACCATCGTGTTGTGGCTGCTCGGCGATCTGCATGGCATGAACTCCTACGTGGTGGCGCTGATCCCGGTAGCGGTGTTTGTCACCACCGGCATTATCACCCGCGAGGATCTGCACCGCATTTCACTGGATGTACTGTGGCTGGTCTCCGGGGGGATTGCGCTGGGTCTTGCGCTGGAAGAGACCGGTCTGGCCGAGCGGTTGATCACCCACATTCCGTTCCATGAATACTCCACCCTGGCCGTGCTGGTTGGAGCCTGCCTGCTGGCACTGCTGATGGCCAACTTTATGTCCAACACGGCCACCGCCAACCTGCTGCTACCACTGGTTGCGGCGCTGGCCGCCGGGATGCCGGAGCTGGTCGAGTGGGGCGGAGCCCATACCCTGATCCTGGCGGTCACGCTGTCGGTATCCTTGGGCATGTCACTGCCTATAAGCACGCCGCCCAATGCACTGGCTCACGCCACCGGACTGGTCGAGAGCCGGCAGATGGCGCTGATCGGAGTCATCATGGGAGTGGTGGGGACCCTGCTAGCCATGGTCTGGATTTACGAGGTGGCGTCATTGGGCTGGATTTGAGTCTATTTGTCACCCATCCTTGGGGGAGCTGATTGACCGAGGAGTCCAGCCATGCACTCCCCCATTATCTGGTTTACGCTGCTGATCCCGTTGGCTTGCGCCGAGTCTGCCCCCGCGCCGGCCAGAGTGATTGTCACCGATAGCCAGAGCGCACCGTCAGAGGCGGCCATCAAGGTCTACCGCTACCGCGGCCCGGATGGAGTGACCCACTACGCCGATCAGGCGCCGGGCACAGCAGGCTTTGAGATCCTCTGGTTTGAACACTGCTTTGCCTGCAACCCTGACTCGGCGGTGGACTGGCGCCGCACCGATCTGTTTGTCTCCGATTACGCCTCCCCCATCAGTGCTGCTGCCCGCACTTATCAGGTTGAACCGGCGCTGATCCGGGCTCTTATCCACGCCGAGTCGGCGTTTAATCCACTGGTGGTTTCGCGCAAAGGGGCCATGGGATTGACCCAACTGATGCCAGAAACCGCCCGCGAGCTTGGGGTAGGAAACGCCTTTACCCCGGAGCAAAACATCTTCGCAGGTGTGCGCTATCTCTCGGGTTTGCTGCGCCAATATCAGGGCGATATCCCCTTGGCATTGGCGGCTTACAATGCCGGCCCTGGCGCCGTCGAGAAATATCACGGCATTCCGCCTTACACCGAAACCCGCGCCTACGTAGAGCGCGTAGCCCTGCTGCATCAGCGTTACCGCGACGCCCTCGCAGGCAATCCGCGCCAATAAAAAAACGCACTGCGAGCAGTGCGTTTTTTTGCTATCCATCAGGCCGAATTACTTCTGCTCGGCCACCATGCGATAGGCCAGAGCACCGACGATGGCACCGACAATCGGTGCAACCCAGAACAGCCACAGTTGGCTCACGGCCCAATCACCCACAAACAACGCGACGCCGGTGCTGCGTGCCGGGTTGACCGAGGTGTTGGTCACCGGGATAGAGATAAGATGGATCAGGGTCAGGCAAAGGCCGATGGCGATCGGAGCAAAACCGGCCGGCGCTCGGCTGTCGGTGGCCCCCATGATGACAAACAGGAAGAAGGCGGTCATCACCACTTCACACACCAGCGCAGCCAGCATGCTGTAGCCGCCCGGTGAGTGTTCACCATAGCCGTTAGAGGCAAAACCGGTGGTCACGTCAAAACCGGCCTGACCGCTGGCGATCACATACAAAACGCCGGCGGCCAGCACAGCACCGATCACCTGAGCGATGATATAAGGCAGCACTTTGGCGGCCGGGAAGCGACCACCGGCACACAGACCGATGGTGACAGCCGGGTTCAGGTGGCAACCAGAGATATGGCCGATGGCATAGGCCATGGTCAGCACAGTCAGGCCAAAGGCCAGCGAGACCCCGAGCAGACCGATGCCCACATTGGGAAACGCAGCCGCCAGCACTGCGCTACCACAGCCACCCAGCACCAGCCAGAAGGTCCCCATCAACTCTGCAGCATATGATTTCATTGTGTTTTCCTCTCACTTGGTGGGCCGAACTGCGGCACCGGTAGCGGCGAATTATGGAAATCGGGAGCCGTTTGACCAGTAGGGTGATCGGGAACACAAATTGTGACAAACATCACAACTCAATGATTAGTAATATAAAAAGTAAGGAATATAGAAAAAGGCACCGCAGGGTGCCTTTCTTCAAACACGACAATTTTTGACAAAAATATCATCGATAGCGGCCACCGACGGCACCAGTGGTCCGCCCGGCCATGCGGATCAAACTCTGTCGGGTGTGCAAATGGCACAGGGCCACACCGAGGGCATCGGCCGCATCGGCCTGCGGCGTTCCCGGCAGTTTAAGCAGATGCATCACCATGTGCTGCACCTGAGCCTTTTCTGCACCGCCCGTTCCCACCACGGCTTGCTTAATCTGGGTGGCCGAATATTCACTGACCGGCAGACCGGCATTGACCGCAGCCACAATGGCGCTGCCACGGGCTTGGCCAAGCTTGAGGGCCGAGTCAGCGTTACGGGCCATAAACACCCGCTCAATGGCAAACTCGGTGGGGGCAAACTGGGTGATGATCTCGCTGACGCCGTCATATACCTGCTTGAGGCGCTCGGGTAACTCACCGCAATCGGTGCGAATGCAGCCCGAACCCAGATATTCGATACGCGGACCAGTAACGCGAAGCACTCCGTATCCGGTGATCCGCGAGCCCGGATCAATGCCCAAAATAATGCTCATGACGACTCTTGCTAATGAATGCTGGGCGTCAAGATAGCAAAGTCACGCCCGCTTGGCTCGCCTCATGACTCCCTGGCCAGCAAGCGATAGAGGGTGGAGCGACTGACAGCAAGGCGGCGCGCCGCCTCGCTCATATTGCCCTGACACTCGGCCAGCACAGTGCGCACCTGGGCCAGACGACCATCGGCCAGCGTTTGTGACAAATGCGCCACGGCGGCGGGCAAATTAAGGTGATGCAGCGCAATCACCCCTTCCCCTTCGGCCAGCACGCAGGCGACTTCAAGGATCTGTTTAAGCTGGCGCACATTCCCCGGCAAAGGGTGCGCCAGCAGGGCTTGTTCAGCCGATGCGCTCAACGTTAACCGGGCGTCGAGTTGCTCAAGCAAAGAGGTCTGCAGCGCGCGCCGCTCTGCCAGCGGCCAGTCGCGCAGGGCTGGCATATGGTGATGCCAACCGCACAGGCGGTAATAGAGATCTTCGCGAAAATCGCCAGCCGTCACCATCTGCTGCAGATCGCAATGACTGGCCGACACCAACCAAAAATCGACCGGCTCGGCGCGAGTACTGCCCACCGGGGTTACCGCCCGCTCCTGCAAAACCCGCAGCAGACGGGTTTGAGCGGCCAATGGCAATTCACCAATTTCGTCGAGCATCAGGATGCCGCCATGGGCCGAGCGCAGATACCCCTGGCTGCCTTGGGGACGCGCCCCGCTAAATGCGCCCCCGACATAACCAAACAGCTCGGCTTCCACCAAGTCGGCAGGCAGAGCGCCACAATTGACGCACACCAACGGCTTGCCAGCACGGCTTGACCCCTGATGTAGCTGACGCACCAGATGCTCCTTGCCACAACCGGTTTCACCCTCAATCAGCAACGGAATGGCGCGCGCTAACATGCGGGCCGCAACCTGCTGCGGTGTGGCCACCGTTGGGCGCGCTGTTGCGACACGGCTGCCTTGCCGCTCACGCAGGCGCTGCAGCGCTTCGTCCGGCTCGGGGTGCTGCCGCAGCCAGCGATAACCGGCCCGATTTGCCCCCAGTAGCTCACCATCGGCGCCAAGCAACAGACGACCCGACCAGAGATTTTGTGGCTCGAGATCGACCAGTTGTCCGCGCAAACCGGCCAGCAGGGCATTTTCCAGCGTCAGTGCCAACAAGCGGACCGTACCGAGCATATCGCCACCGTGGCGGGTTGCCTCAGAGGAGAGATCAAGCACGCCCAATAGCTTGCCATCCGGCCCTTGCAGGGGAACGGCGCTACAACCGAGAAAGCGGTGGCGTTCAAAGAAGTGTTCGCTGCCAAGCACCTGCAACTCACGCTGCTCACACAGCGCCGTACCGATGGCATTGGTGCCCTTGCTGGCCTCACCCCAGCGAGCGCCGGGGCGCAAAAACACCTCTTCAGCCCGCCGCTCAAACAGGGGACTGCCAATGGATTCAAGGATGGCGCCTTCCCGGTCACAGAGCAGCAAGCGACAAGGGCGACCTGCCTGCAACTGTTCAAACAGGGGCTGCACGAAGCGCAGGAAACAGTCGATGACGGCGTGTTGTGCGTCCAGCCGCGCCGCCATCTCACCCCGCGCCAGCAGATCGAGTTCGGCACTGGCTCGTGGCTCTAATCCCATGCCGCTGCAGCGCTGCCAGGAGCGACGAATTGACTCGGGTAACGCGATCTCGTTCATGGCATCCCCTGTAGCAAAACAGAACAGTGGCGCGCGACAGGTGTCGCATCCTGATACAGCGCACCCCGTTCTGGCCGGTGCACAGTTCAGTAATGATGACGCAAGAACCCTTATTTTGTAACGTTTTATTAACTTATTGCGCTCTGGTCAGACCCGCTGGCACGCCCCTTGCGATAACCGAGTCACCCTCATACGGGTCAACGGATAACATCAGCACAAGGACACACATCATGATTTACGTCGCTCCCGGCCAAGCCGGTGCCATCGTCAGTTTCAAATCCCGTTACGACAACTTCATTGGTGGTGAGTGGGTCGCCCCCAAAGCCGGACGCTATTTCGAGAACATCTCACCGGTCAACGGTCAGGTTTTTTGTGAAGTCGCCCGCTCGGACGGCACCGATATCGAATTGGCGCTGGATGCTGCGCACAAGGCCTTTGTGGGTTGGAGCCGCACCAGCGTAGCAGTCCGCAGCAATGTGTTACTGCGCATTGCCGATCGCATTGAGCAGAATCTGGAATCCCTGGCCGTGGCCGAAACCTGGGAAAATGGCAAAGCTGTGCGGGAAACCCTGGCGGCCGACCTGCCGCTGGTGGTCGATCACTTCCGCTACTTCGCCGGTTGTATCCGGGCCCAGGAGGGCGCGGCCGCCGAGTTGGATCAGAACACTGTCAGCTATCACTTCAAAGAGCCCATCGGCGTAGTCGGTCAGATCATCCCGTGGAACTTCCCGCTGCTGATGGCCGCCTGGAAGCTGGCTCCGGCCCTGGCTGCCGGTTGCTGCGTGGTGCTCAAACCGGCTGAGCAGACACCAGTCACCATCATGCTGATGATGGACCTTATCAAGGACCTGCTGCCACCCGGCGTGGTCAACGTCGTCAACGGCTTTGGTGCCGAGGCCGGTCAAGCGCTGGCCACCAGTCACCGCATTCAGAAGCTCGCCTTTACCGGCTCCACCGAGGTGGGTGGCCACATCCTGCGCTGCGCGGCCGAGCGCCTTATCCCCTCCACCGTGGAGCTAGGCGGCAAGTCGCCCAACATCTACTTTGCCGACGTGATGCAGCATGAAAGCTCCTACATCGACAAGGCAGTTGAAGGGATGCTGATGACCTTCTTCAATCAGGGCGAAGTGTGCACCTGCCCGTCACGGGCGCTGGTGCAAGAGAGTATTTACGACGACTTTATGGATCGAGTGCTGGCCCGCGCCCGCACCATAGTGCAGGGCAACCCGCTCGATACCACCACCCAGGTTGGTGCCCAAGCCTCGCGGGAGCAGTTCGAGAAGATCCTCGGCTACATGGAGATCGGCCGTAAAGAAGGGGTGCGCATGCTGCTCGGTGGCAATGCCGCCAGCGTCAGCGGTCTGGAGAAGGGGTTCTATATCCAACCCACCATCTTCTTTGGTGACAACAAGATGCGGGTGTTCCAAGAGGAGATCTTCGGCCCGGCGCTGGGGGTGACCACCTTCAAGGATGAGGCGCAGGCTCTGGCGATTGCCAACGACACCCAATATGGCCTGGGGGCCGGTGTCTGGACCCGTGACAGCAATCTGGCCTGGCGCATGGGGCGCGGCATTCAGGCAGGTCGGGTCTGGGTCAACTGCTACCACGCCTATCCGGCGCACGCCGCATTCGGCGGTTACAAAAAATCAGGGATCGGTCGCGAGACCCACAAAATGATGCTCGATCACTACCAGAACACCAAAAACCTGCTGGTCAGCCACGACGTCAATCCGCTCGGTTTCTTCTAATCCTGATCTGCTGTCATTCGGGCGCCTGTGGGCGCCCTGTTTATTAGCGGATTAATCGTGGATACCAAGCTGCTGGCGATAACGTTGGGGCGAACAGCCCTGCTCGCGCTGGAACATGGCGATAAACGCCGAGGTTGAGCCATAACCCAGTCGCCACCCCATCTCCTGGATCGGCATGGGACCGCGCAGCCAGGAGAGCGCCTGCACCATCCGCAGCCGGGTGCGCCACTGACCAAAACTCATGCCCAGATCGCGATGGCAGCGCCGGGCAAGTGTGCGTGAGGTGGTGTGCAACTGCTCGGCCCACTGCTCAAGGGTACGGTTGTCATCGGGTGCCGCTTGCAACGAGGCCAGCAGGGTGCCGAGCAGCCGGTCACTCGACCAGGGCAGGTAGTTATGCTGACTGTCAGCCACCGCCAGCCGGTCAATCAGCAGCTCGGCCTGCAGCACATCACTTGGCGTGCTCATGTGGCTGACCCGCCGCGCGACAAAATCATCGAGCAGCGCCTTAAGCAGCGGGGTCAATTGCAGTAAACACGATGTGGTTGGCAGATTGGCAGAGAGCGCTTCACTGACGTAGATGGAGGTGTAGTGCAGGGTCCTGTCGTTGTAGGCCGAGTGAGGCTCATTGGCCGGCACCCAGACCAGAAACTCAGGAGGTGCGATCAGGCGCCGCCCCGTCACTTCCACTTCCATGATGCCAAGGCTGATATGGCTAAGTTGCCCCCAGGGGTGGCTGTGCTCGGCCAGCGCATTACCGCCCTGGATTTGGCTATAGCGCAGATAGAGTGGATTGGGCGGGGCCAGCGCGCGATCTTGCTCGGCCATCGCCAGTGCCTGAGAGAGGGTCTGTTCCATACGGCTTGTCTCAACGGGACGACTCGTTGTCATATTTAAACTATTTCCATTTATTATGACACAGCTAGACTGGGATCTGTGTAACACAGTGAGAACACCATGTCCTTTCTCTTTCCCTTGCTGGCGGTCGTGATCTGGTCTGCCAATACCGTCGTCTCCAAAGCCGCCGCCGGCACCATCGATCCGGCGGCCATCTCGTTTTATCGCTGGGTCGTGGCGGCGCTGGCGCTTACACCGTTTTGCCTGGCCGGAGTGTGGCGACAACGCCAACAGCTGCGCCCCTGGCTGGGTCGTCTGCTGGTGCTGGCCAGTCTCGGCATGGTGCTCTACCAGTGCCTTGCTTACTACGCTGCCCACCAGACGTCGGCGACCAACATGGGGGTGATCGGTTCGCTGATCCCGCTGCTGACCGTGCTGCTGGGCGCCCTGCTGTTTGCCACGCCGCCGCGTCCCGTGGCGCTGGCCGGCGTAGTGGTGTCGCTCAGTGGCGTGCTCTGGCTGCTCGGCAAAGGTCAGCCCGCCAGTTTGTTGCAAGGGGTCAACCCGGGCGATCTAATGATGCTGGCCGGCTCGGCCAGCTATGCCCTCTATGGGCTGCTGATGCGACGCTGGCAACTTCCTTTTGGCCCCTGGATCAACCTCTATCTGCAAGTTCTGCTCGCCGTGGCCTTGCTCACGCCGGTGGCCGCGAGCGCTGACTCGCTGGCCGTGTCGGGGCCTGCGCTGGCCATGGTGCTGTTTGCCGGACTGGCCTCGTCGCTGCTGGCCGCTTATTGCTGGCTACGAGGACTGGCAACACTGGGGCCGGAACGCACAGCGATTTTCATGAATCTGGTACCACTGCTGACCGCCATGCTGGCCCAGCTGACCCTGGGCGAACCGCTTCATGATTACCATTTGTTGGGAGGTGGATTGATCCTCGGCGGCGTGGTCATGAGCCAGTTACGCACACGCTCCCGGCCACAGCCGGAAGCAGCCTGATCCTTACAGCTCGCGGCGCCAGCGGTAACGCCGCTCCGGTCGGCCACGCTGGCCATAGTTGAGCTCGACCTCGAGCTTGTCTTCCGACTCGAGGTATTCAAGGTAGCGGCGAGCGGTGGTACGACTCAATTCAAGGCGTAGAGCGACCGTGTCGGTGGAGAAGGTCACCTCCCGCTCACCCGCCAGCAGGTCGTGCACCTGACGCAGGGTAATCAGATCGATCCCCTTGGGGGTATCGCGGCCATCACGGGAGCGCCCCTTACCAAGCAGGCGATCCAGATCGCCCTGATCGAGGTGGCGCGTCTCGGCCAACCGCCGGTGCAAGGCCGCCACTTCCGCCAGGCTCTGCTGGATACGCGACAGACGCAGCGGCTTGATGATGTAGTCCTGCACCCCGAGGTTGAGGGCTCGCTGAATGCTTTCAACATCGCTGGCAGCGGTCACCATGATGACCTGACTCTCGATGGAGCGAGCGCGCAGCGAAGCCACCCATTCGAGCCCGGAGCCATCGGGTAGCGACACATCGACCAGCAGTAACTGGGGCTCCTCGTCGGCCAGCAGGCTCTCTGCGCCGGCCAGCGTATCGGCCCGACCAAGCAGTTCAAAATCAGGCGTGGTGGCGATCAGCTCACCGAGAATACTGCCGATCCGCGGATCGTCTTCAATGATCAGGGTCGTGATGGAGGACATGGCTACACCAGTTGTTCTTTGTCGAGATAGATACCAAACAGGGTGGTTTTGGCTGCGGTCCGACGCCACTCAATGACGCCGCCACGACGATCGGCGGTCTCCTTGACCAGAAACAGCCCGACACCGTGATCACCGGTCTGCCGGCTCACCCCGTATTCAAACAGGTGATCGGCGAGCGCCTCGTCGACCCCTTCTCCGCTGTCTTCAACCTCGATCACCAGACGGCGACCCAGATCGCTTATCGAGAGCAGCACTTGCGGCTCGCACCGCTCACGGTTATTCCATGCCGCACGGATGCCATTATCCAGCAGGTTACCCATCAGCGTGATGAGATCGGCCGACACCGTGCCCGGATACTCATCGAGCGACGAGTTGTCGTCGAGCTCGAGCTTGACGCCCAACTCGCGCGCCCGGCTGAATTTGCCAAGGATCAAACCTGCCACCGGCTTGTCCTGCACGCTGCGCAGCAAATCTTGCAGCAGCGACTGGCACTCTTCGTTCTCGCGCTGGATCAAGTCAACCGCCTGCTCCACATGGCCCAATTGCAGCAAGCCCGACAGGCTGCTCAGCTTATTGGCAAACTCGTGGGTCTGCATGCGCAGCATCTCGGAATACTGGCGCAGATGGGTCACCTGAGAGGCCAAACTGCCCGCCTCTTCCGGACGGCTGAAGATAAGCAGATGCCCGGCGCCACGTGCTATCGGTTGAAAGCGACCGACAAAGGCATCCCCATGAACTTGAAAACTGACTTCCCCTTCACCACCAGCCAGGCTTTCGACCAGCGTTGCCGGCAAGGCACTGAGCGGTTGCCCAATCTGTGCCTGGCGACCCGCCCCGTGCAGACGCAGGGTATAAAAGGCGGCGCTGTTGATCATGCTGATGCGCCGCTGCGGATCAAAGGCGATGATCCCCTCTTGAATGCTTTCAAGCACCAGATCCTGCTGGGCAAAGCGTCGCACAATCACTTCAGGCTCAAGGTCGAGCAAGGTGCGCTTGAGCCGCCGCTGAATCCAGACTGCCAGCAACAGACCACAGCCAATCACAGCCAGGGTCGCCGCGACCAGCAGCAGCAAACGATCCAGATAGAGGCCATCGACTTTCTGCATCAGGTAGCCCACCACCACCACGCCGATAGCCTGTCCATCGGCGCCGATAATCGGTGAAAAGCAGCGAATTGCCGGGCCAAGTGTGCCCAAATCCCGCGAGCAGTAGCTTTCCCGCTGTTGCAGCGCCGGCCAGATATCCCGGCCCTGAAAATGCTTACCGAGCAGCTCCTGGCGCGGATGGCTAAAGCGCACCGCATGCTCGTCGGTTACCACTATGTAGGTCACGTCAGTGCGCATGGCGATGCTCTGCACATAGTCGCGCAAGTCACCGGCCACGCCTTGCTCAAGAGCGCTCACCACCCGCTGATCATGGCTGAGGATCCGCGCCAGCTCGCTGCCCTTCTCTTCCAGATTGATCTCGACCAGATGGCGGATAAACAGGGCCAGCAATCCTCCCAGGATCAGAATGAGCAACAGCGACACCGACAGGGAGAGGAAGACCACTTGCTGACGCAACTTCATGACAAAACCCAAGGCAGAAGAGAAGCGGGCTTCATGATGGAGGTTTCATCAGCGACAGGTCAATCAAACAAGCGGGATCATGGTCAAACTCTGCTCACTGCATGAGCAGCAAGATACCCAGAAAGAAATATTCAGTGATGTAGCTCACAAAAATGATTTACTTAGCAAGCTAAGCAAATATAATTGTTAGCACGCTAAGTAATTTGGAGCCTGCCATGGAATCCCGTCTCGAACGCCTGCGCGAACTCTCTTTGGCCGAACGTCTCGGCCGACTGTTCCGGCTGTGGAGCCGGGTCGCCGATCAGGAACTCTCCCCGCTGGGACTGACCTACCCGCGCTGGACCGCATTGTGGAAGTTGTCACGCATGGGCGACCACATCAGTCAGAAATCTCTGGCCGACGCCCTCGAAATCGAAGTGGCCTCCTTGATGCGCACTCTGGGGCAGCTTGAAGAGCAGGGTCTGGTGACCCGCCACTGCTGCACCAATGACAAGCGGGTTCGCATCGTCAGCCTGACCAATGCCGGTAAAGCACTGCTTGGCCCTATCGAGCAGCGCATCGTGCAAGCCCGCCGCGAAGTGCTGGCCGGCATTGATGAGCGCGAACTGGCGCAATTTGAGCACACCCTCTCCCGCATTCATGACAACGCGCTCGCCAAGCTGGCCAAAGGGCCGGCTGAATTGACCGAACTGGAGTAAAGAAAGATGACACCGGACCAACAGTTTGCCCGCTGGATCAAGGGCTCAGTGCTGGCCTTTGCCGCCCTGTTTATCTATTTCCTGCTGGCGGATTTGAAGATTCCCCTCACCCCGCAGGCGATGGCCACCCGTGGCGTCGTAAAGGTCGCTCCGCAAGTCAGCGGCCGGCTACAAACCCTGTACGTGCACAATAACCAGACCGTCCAGCGCGGCGATCTGCTGTTCGCCCTCGACCCGCAGCCGTTTCGCCTGGCGGTCGAACAGGCACAACTCAAACTCGAAGAGGCACTGCAGGAGAACGCCGAACTCGACGCCCAGATAGTCTCGGCGCAAGCCGATGTTTCTGCCGCCAAGGTCAAGCTGGATCTGGCCGAGCGTGATGCCCACCGCATCAGTGAACTGTATGCCCGCCATGTCATCTCGCAGCAGAGTAAAGATGAGGCCGACAGCACCCTGCATACCGCTCACGCCACCCTCAAGGCCAGTGAAGCGGCGCTGGAGCAGCTCAGAGTGAGCCGCGGCGAACAAGGCGATATCAACCTGCGCCTGCGCGTTGCCCGCAACACCCTGGATCAGGCCAAGCTCAATCTCACTTATAGCCAGGTGCGTGCCAGCCAGGACGGTATCGTCACCAACCTGCAACTGGTGAAAGGCGCCTATGCCAGCGCCGGTAGCCCGCTGCTGGCTCTGGTAGCCAATCAGGTCGATATCATCGCCGACTTCCGCGAAAAAGCGCTGCGTCAGGTCAACCCGGGCTATCAGGCGCTGATCGCCTTCGACGGCCAGCCCGGCACCATCTATGCCGCTCAGGTCACCAGCCTGGATGCCGGTGTCAGCGCCGGTCAGTTTGATGCCGATGGCGAGCTGGCCACCCCGAGCGAGTCGGATCGCTGGGTGCGCGATGCCCAGCGCCTGCGTCTGCACCTGAGTTTGACCAGCGATTCACAGCATCTGCTGCCGGCCGGCGCCCGTGCCACCGTGCAACTGCTGCCGGAGAACCCCATGCTGGCCACTCTGGCGCGCCTGCAAATTCACCTGCTCAGCCTGCTGCACTACATCTACTGAGGAGCGAGATATGCAGCTATGGCATCGGCCTCTTGGGCCTAACGACCTGCGCCAGTGCTTGCGGATTGCAACCGGCGCCACCTTGGGCTTTTTGCTGTGCAAGGTGATGAACTGGAACTACGGCGTCTTCTTTACCGTCACCCCCATGCTGCTGCTCGGGATGGTGCCGGTGATGAGCGGCCATGCGGCACGGCAACTGTTGGCATCAGCCGTGACCAGCAGTGTGGAAGTCGGTCTGCTTGGCGGTCTGTTTGGCTCACACCCCGGCCTGATAACGCCGATCGCCTTTCTGCTGTTTCTCTACCGCTTTGCCTGTATGTCGAAGGGGAGCCTGTTTCTGTTTGGCGCTAACGGCGTCATCAACCTCAGCATCATGCTCCACTTTGGTAGCTACCCGACGGTGGACTTGAACGATCTCATCACCACCAATCTGGTCGCCACCGCCTTCTCGGTCGCCATCGCCTGGGTGATGACGGCGCTGATGCCGGACGTGGAAGCCAGACCCAAACCGGCGCCGGCCGCCAAGGCGCCGCACCGGATGCGCCACGAGGCACTGCTGGGAGCGACCATCGCGACCCTGTCGTTTCTGGTGTTCCAGATCCTTGATCTGAAAGATTCCCTGTCGGCCCAATCCACCACCCTGCTGGTGCTGTTTCCCATGCACTGGAACGGCGCTCTGGGTTATGCCCGCAAGCGGGCCATGGGCACCTTGCTCGGGGTCAGCTTTGGCTTGGCGGTGCAAGTGCTGCTCTATGACTGGTCAGATCAACTGCTGCTGGTCACCCTGATGTTGTGGACTGGCGCCATGTTGTTTTCTTATGCCCACGTCAAGGAAGCCAGCGGCTCAGGCGCCGGATTTGGTGCGCTCACCACGCTCGGCATCCTGTTTGGTCAATACCTGACGCCCGGCAGCGACATGGTCTACAGCGCCCTGTATCGGGTCAGCAGTATTTGCACGGCGATTGTGGTCACTCTGGCGCTCTGTTATCTGGTACATCGCCTGCTTAACAGCCATCCGGCGACCCGATTTGGCCAATAACAGATAAAAATACAAAAACAGCATACCCACTTAGGAAATTGTTCGATTCAATTCAGCGAGTTAGGATGAAAGCTCATTCTGCTCGCCGGATAGACTCATGAAAGCTGTCGCCTTGCTATTTCCTCTGCTCTCCCTGCTGCTCACCGCCTGCCACCCGGCCGATTCACTCTCGGTAAAGGGGGGCGATCCGGTGCAGTATCAGTGCGAAGGTGGCGAGACCATTACGGTTCGCTACTTCTCACTCACTGACGACAGCCTCAACTTTATCAAACTGACCCTGCCGGAAAATCAGCAGGTGACGCTGCCTCAGGTCGTCTCGGGATCCGGAGCACGCTATAGCGATGGTCATGACTGGAGTTGGTGGAGCAAGGGACAGGGCGGATTTGTCGAGCAACCCGATGACAGTGGCGAGTGGCAAACTGCCTTTGGCGCTTGTCAGCAGCAGTAACCCCTGCTGAGCCACTCGTTGAAAACGTCTCCATAAAAGAGGCTCGCACTGAAAAGCCTTTCCTATGACATTTTTTGTGATTCACATCACATCAGTTGTCAGCGATGAGGGGATTTCCTAGGATCGCATTGTGACATTCGTCACATATTGTGATTAACGGGAGAACCACTATGTTCGAACATCTGGCCGTGCTGTTTCACCTCAAGGGAAGCCGCTGCAAGGAACAGGGCGACACCACGAACTACGCTCCTGCCACCCGCGCCTACTACTTTCGCTACGGC
The DNA here is from genome assembly GCF_900156095.1 of Aeromonas sp. RU39B. Lineage (GTDB taxonomy): Bacteria > Pseudomonadota > Gammaproteobacteria > Enterobacterales > Aeromonadaceae > Aeromonas. Next base: position 135,180 of record NZ_FTMJ01000004.1, on the reverse strand, counting down.
GCTTAAGTCCGCCGGCGTGTTGCCAACCCTTTTACCTTCCCTGACCGCGCTCCGGTTTACGCAGCGCGGTCAGTTTTTATGGTGTTCAGACCCTTATCTGCGGGTGGTGGCAAGCCACACTGTGCTCCGGCATATCCGGCGCAGCACCATCGGTCAGTCGCGGCGCTTCATGGCGACAGCGTTCGCTGGCATAGGGGCAACGCGGGTGAAAGTGGCAGCCGGCGGGAGGATTAATGGGTGATGGCACATCCCCGCCGAGCACAATCCGCTCGCTGCGCCGGCGTGGATCAGCGATCGGAATGGCCGAGATCAGTGCCCGGGTATAGGGGTGGCGCGCATCCCGATAGAGCGTTTGGGCATCCGCCAGCTCGACAATGCGCCCCAGATACATCACCGCGATGCGATCCGAGACATGCTTGACCACCGACAGATCGTGGGCGATGAACAGCATGCTAAGCTGCATCTCCCGCTGTAGCGCCAAGAGCAGATTGAGGATTTGCGACTGCACCGAAACATCCAGCGCCGAGACCGCCTCATCGCACACCAGCAAGCTGGGGTTGAGGGCGATGGCACGAGCAATTCCGATCCGCTGGCGCTGCCCGCCGGAAAACTCATGGGGATAGCGACTGAGTGCGCTGGCCGGCAGCCCGACCCGCTCCAGCAGAGCCTGAACCCAGGCGCGCCGCTCTTGCGCACTGCCCCGGCCATGGATAATGAACGGCTCTTCGAGGATCTGTCCGACCGTGTGGCGAGCATTGAGCGATTCCAGCGGGTCTTGAAACACCATCTGCATCTGCTGGCGCAGAGCGCGCAGCTCGCCAGCGGGCAGATGGGTGATATCACGCCCATCAAATTCGATACGCCCGCCGCTCGGCTCCTGTAAACGCAGCAAAGTTCGCCCCAAGGTCGATTTGCCGCAACCCGACTCGCCCACCAGCCCCAACGTTTCGCCACGGCGCACACTCAAGCTGACCCCATTGACCGCTTGTACCCGATGGCGGAGTCGCAGCAAACCGCCCCCCATCACGAAGTGCTGCTGCAACTCATCCAGACGCAGAATCACATCATTCATGCGCAGCGCCCTCTGCCAGTAGATTACGCCAGTGATGGCAAGCGACCCGATGACCCGAGGCAACCTGCTCATCCGCCGGGCTGGCGCGATGGCAGCACTCACTTTGATAGGCGCAGCGGTTGGCAAACCGGCAACCTGGCGGCATGTCACCCAGCGCCGGCACCTGACCGGGGATGGTGGGCAGTAGTGTTTTGGGCTCGTCATCCAGGCGCGGCATGGCGCGCAGCAGCCCGCGGCTATAGGGGTGGCGCGGCGATTCAAACAGGGAGAACACATCGCACTGCTCGACCACCCGACCGGCATACATCACCACCACCTGATCGCACATTTCTGCCACTACCCCAAGATCGTGGGTAATAAACAGCAGCGCCATCCCTCGCTGGCGCTGTAACTGGCGCATCAAATCCAGGATCTGCGCCTGAATCGTTACATCCAGCGCCGTGGTCGGCTCATCGCAAATCAGCAGATCCGGCTCGCAGGCCAGCGCCATGGCAATCATCACCCGCTGCCGCATCCCGCCCGACAATTGATGCGGGTAGCTCTGCATCCGCTGCGTGGGCTCGGGGATACCGACTTGGCGCAGCATCTCGATGGCCGCCTCGCGTTGCTGCTGGCGGGTGTAATCCTGCCGATGCAGCGCATAGACTTCGCACAACTGGGCACCGATTGTCTGCACCGGATTAAGCGCCGTCATCGGCTCCTGAAAGATCATGGCGATACGATTACCGCGCATCTGATAGCGCTCACTCGGGCTCATCGCCAGCAGGTCATCCCCTTGCAGATGAATCGAGCCACCGCTCGCCTGACCAATGGGCCGTGGCAACAGCCCCATGATGGCCAGCGCCGTGACGCTCTTGCCGCAGCCTGACTCCCCGACCAATCCCACCGTCTGACCGGGCTCGATGGTCAACGAGACGCCATCGAGCACCGTATGCAGCCCCTCATCGCTTTGAAAGCGAACACTGAGTTCATGCACCGCCAACAGCGGAGCCGGCTTGCTATCTACCCACATCTCTTGATTACTCATAACGGCTAAACCTGCGCGGATCGAAGGCTTCGCGTACCGCCTCACCGATAAACGACACCATGATCAGCACCGCACTCACCGCCCCAACCACCGAGCTAACAATCCAGCTAGCATCAAGATTGTTGATCCCCTGCGAGAGCAGTTCGCCCCAACTCGGGGTCGGTGGCATCAGGCCAAAGCCAAGATAATCGAGCGCAGTCAGGGTCGAGATATTGCCCACCACCGCAAACGGTGCCAGCGTCACCACCATCATCAAGGTGTTGGGCAAAATATGGTGAAACAGGATGCGCGCCGTCCCCGCGCCCTGCGCCCGGGCCGCCAGCACATAATCGCGCGCACGCTCTTTATAGGTGAGGGTGCGCATATACCAGGTGATCCCCATCCAGCCAAACAGCACATTGATAACGATAAACAGGCCGACGCTCGGCTTGGTCAGCGACACCAGAATCATGATGACGTAGAGAAACGGCACCTGGGACCAGATCTCGATAAAGCGTTGCAGCAATAGATCGAAGCGCCCGCCAAGCAGCCCCATCAGGCAGCCGAGCGTCACTCCGATGGCATAGCTGGCGAGCAGGGTGACAAAGGCAAACCCGATAGCGATGCGAAAGCCATATACCAAACGCGCCAGCACATCACGGCCACCGGTGTCGGTCCCGAGCAGATGACGTTCGGCCAAACTCGGCGCATAAGGCGGGTAAGCATTCTGACGAAAATCCTGCTCATAAGGATTCCAGGGCACCGGCGGCAGCAATACCCAATCGCCCTGATTCGCCTTGGCAAAACGGTCGGCCAACTCGCGATAGTTGGTCTCGTAGGCGTAATCGAGCCCGAAGCGGCTGCCGGGGATCACGGCGCTATAGGTCGGAAAAAACCACTGCCCCTGATAGTGCACCACCAGAGCGCGGCTGTTGACCAACAGCTCGGCCATGCAGGAGAGCAGCACCAGCACACTGAACAGAATAAAGGAGTAGTAACCGCGCCGAATCGAGGTAAAGCGGCGCAGGGTTTTGCGAGCAACGGGAGTGAGCGCCATCGACTATTCTCCGAAACGCACGCGCGGATCGACCAGCGCCACGCAGATATCTGACAGGATGTTGCCAAGCAGCATGAGCAGCGAGGTGATGGCCAAAATGCCCATCACGGTCGGGTAGTCACGCTCGACAATCGCCTCATAACCGAGCAGGCCGATGCCGTCGATATTGAAAATGGTCTCGATAAGAAACGAGCCGCTGAAAAACACCGTCAGCACACTACCCATATGACTGGCGATCGGGATCAAGCTGTTGCGCAGGGCATGGCGCACCACCGCCTGGCGAAACGGCAATCCTTTTGCCACGGCGGTACGCACATAATCGGCCGACAGGTTCTCCATCAGGCTGTTTTTCATGGTCATGGTCAGCACCGCAAAATCACGGATGGCATAGGCAATCAGCGGCAGCAATGCGTGACTGAACACCATCAACACCTTGTCCCAATTGCTGTCGAGATAATCAAAGTCATCGCCGGGAAAGCCCCCCATCGGCAGCCACTCGAGATGAAAAGCAAACAGCGTAATAAGGAAGATGCCTACCACATACGCCGGTAGCGCGTAGGCGGTGTAGATAAACATGGAGGTGAGTGAATCAAAGCGGCTGTTGTGGCGCAGCGCCTTGGCAATCCCGAGCGGGATGGAAACCAGATAGCTCAGGATAAAGGTAGCCACGCCGAAAAAGGCGGTCACCGGCAAGCGGTCACGCACCAGATCCCACACCGGCTGGTAGTAGCGGGTCGATTCACCCAGATCGAGCCGAAGCAGCTTGTTCAGCCACTCCCAATAAGCCACCAGCATCGGCTTATCGAGGCCATAAAACGCCTTGAGCTCCTCAATCTGCTCATCCGACAGCGCCTGCGCCCCCTTACTGGCATTAGAGCGATGCCCCTCACCCTGAGCCACCTGAACCTGCATCAACATGCGCTCGACCGGGCCACCAGGCACGAAGCGGGTGACAGTAAAGACCAGCAGGGTGATACCAAGAAAGGTAGGAATAATCAGCAGCGCACGGCGCAAGAAATAGGAGAGCATGTTGACCCGTCCAGGTTGTGGTCAGCACAGGAACATCCGGTGCCCGGCGTATTGTTATGATGACACTGTGCGCCGGCGGGTGGTACCCGTTCAAGGTGATGATTTCGCAGGCAAAGCGACCCAAGATAATAAAGAGTGCTATCAATAACCGTTAGTGGCAGATGCTGCAAATGCATATGAGGAATAGTTGTAATGTTTCGCCCTCATTTAGACGTCCAGACGTCAAAACATTCATTGACATAGCCATCCGGACATCTTAGCATCATCTACTATTCAGGCAGGGAATGACCGCCATTCCTCTGCCCAGCTTCCCAGCCTGCAGATCCCCATGCTGCAGCGCCGACAGAACGGATGATTTCATGATTGAATTAATCGGTCTCAACAAAGTCTATGGCAGTGGCGAGGATGCCGTCCACGCCCTGCGTGACGTGAGCCTGAGCGTGCCCCAAGGCAAGATTGTCGGGGTGATCGGTGCCTCCGGTGCCGGTAAGAGCACCCTGATCCGCTGCGTGAACCTGCTCGAGCGCCCGACCACCGGTCAGGTGATTGTCGATGGTCAGGATCTGACTCGCATGAGCGGCAGCGAGCTGACTCTGGCTCGCCGCCAGATTGGCATGATTTTCCAGCACTTTAACCTGCTCTCCTCGCGCACTGTCTCGGGCAACATCGCGTTTCCGCTCGAATTGGCCGGTTGGGATCAGACCCGCATCGATCAACGGGTGAACGAGCTGCTGACACTGGTCGGTCTTGAGCCGCGTGCCCAAGCCTATCCGTCCGAGCTCTCCGGCGGCCAAAAACAGCGCGTGGCGATTGCCCGTGCCCTGGCCCCGTCGCCCAAAGTACTGCTGTGTGACGAGGCCACCTCGGCGCTCGATCCGCAAACCACCCACTCGATTCTGGAATTGCTCAAAGAGATCAACCAGAAGCTGGGGCTGACCATTTTGCTGATCACCCACGAGATGGATGTGGTCAAACGCATCTGTGACGACGTTGCCATCATCAGTGACGGCATGTTGATCGAACACGGTGACGTGGCCTGGTTCTTCAGCCACGCCAAGACCGAGCTGGCGCGTGATTTTATCCGCTCGACCATTCATCTGCCGGTGCCGGACGAATATCAGGCCCGCATGAGCGCCGAGCGCAGCGAAGGGAGCTATCCGCTGGTCAAGCTGGGCTTTACCGGCAATACGGTCAACAGCCCGCTCATTTCCGAGGCCAGCCGCCGTTTCGGTATCGATATCAGCATCCTCTCTGCCGACATCGAGTATGCCGGCGGCGTGAAGTTCGGGTTCCTGCTGGCCGAGCTGTTCGGTAATGCCGAGCAGTGCGATGCCACCCTGGCTTTCTTCAACGAACACCATATTCAGCTGGAGGTTTTGGGCTATGTCAGAAGCCATGATTAATCTGCTGGTGACTGCCCTTGGCGATACCCTGCTGATGGTAGTGGCCTCGGCGCTGTTCAGCTGCCTGCTCGGCCTGCCGCTGGGTGTGGCACTGCATGTCACCAAGCGTGGCCAGATCCTGGAAAATCCGCTGCTCAACCAGGTGCTGGGCATGTTGGTGAACGTTGGCCGTTCGGTGCCCTTTATCATTCTGCTGGTGGCGATTATTCCGCTCACCCGCCTGATTGTGGGCACCAGTATCGGAACCGTGGCTGCCATTGTGCCGCTGACGGTGGGCGCGATTCCCTTCTTTGCCCGTCTGGTGGAAGGGGCGCTGATGGAGATCCCGGATGGTCTGGTGGAGGCTGCTCGCGCCATGGGCGCCAAGCCGCTGCAGATCGTCGCCAAAGTCCTGCTGCCTGAAGCGCTGCCGGGCATCATCAACAGCATCACCATCACTCTGGTGGCGCTGGTGAACTACTCTGCCATGGCGGGTGCCATCGGTGGTGGCGGTCTGGGCGATGTGGGTATCCGCTATGGTTATCAACGGTTTGATCCCCTGGTGATGCTGGCCACCGTGGTGATTCTGGTGGTACTGGTCCAGTTTATTCAGAGCGTGGGTGAGCGACTGGTTCACCGTGTTGATCACCGCTAATTTCGAATTCTTACAGGAGGTTGTATGAAGTTTGGTATCAAGTCTGTGGCCGCTGCCCTGCTGGCCGGTCTGGTTCTGGTCGGTTGCGGCCAGAAAGAAGAGAACAAGCCGCTGAAGGTCGGTGCCATCGCCGGTGCCGAAGCCCAACTGGTTGAAACCGCCGCCAAAGTCGCCAAGGAAAAATATGGCCTGACCGTGGAAGTGGTGACCTTCTCCGATTTCGCTACCCCGAACGTGGCGCTGAACGATGGCAGCATCGATCTGAACGCCTTCCAGCACAAGCCCTACCTCGATTCTCAAATCAAGGATCGCGGCTTCAAGCTGGTTGCCGTGGGTAACACCTTCGTCTACCCGATCGCCGGTTACTCCAAGAAGATCAAGTCTCTGAACGATCTGCAGGAAGGCGCCCAGATCGCCGTACCGAACGACCCGACCAACCTCGGCCGTTCCCTGATCCTGCTGGCCAAACAGGGCCTCATCACCCTCAAAGACAACAGCAACCTGAACGCGACCGTGCTGGACATCACCGCCAATCCGAAGAACCTGAAGATTGTCGAGCTGGAAGCCGCGCAACTGCCGCGCTCCCTGGAAGATGTGGATCTGGCCGTGATCAACACCGTTTACGCCGCTCAGGTTGACCTGCTGCCGGGCCGTGACGGTCTGTTCGTCGAAGACAAGGACTCCCCCTACGTGAACCTGGTTGTTGCCCGTGAAGACAACAAGGATCAGGAGCGCGTCAAGCAGTTCGTCCAATCCTACGAGTCCGAAGAGGTCTATCAGAAGGGTATGGAGCTGTTCAAGGGTGGTCTGGTCAAGGGCTGGTAATCCCGCACCACGTTCGTATCCGTTACCGTTTGGGCCACGCTTGCGTGGCCCTTTCTTTTGTCAGCATTCAAGGGCTGCGCAGAGAGTAACCGGTTGCACTGTTAGGAAAACGTAAAGCATGGTCTTTTGAACTGAGCCCGCTATCATGTCGTGAAGCAGCACAAGAACGGTTTCACCATCATGCACCACTGGTATCTCGCCTACTGCAAGGCAAAAGAAGAGTCCCGGGCACAAACCCATCTCCAGCTACAGGGCGTAGAGTCCTACTACCCCATGGTAGAGGTGGAAAAGCTCAAGCGGGGCAAACGGGTCAAGGTGCAAGAGCCCATGTTCCCCAACTACCTGTTCTTCTACGCCGATCTGGAGAGCGTGTCGCCCGTCAGCATCAAATCGACCCGTGGTATCTATAAGGTCATCCACACCGGTTCCGTCTGGACGCCGGTTCCTAACCAGCTGATCTATGGCCTGATGAGCCGCGACGACAGCGACGAGGCGCGGGCACACTATGCATCACTGCCCAATCCCGGTGACCGGGTACTGATTGCAGAGGGTCCGTTTAAAGGGCTGGAAGCCATCTACCAAGAGCCCGATGGCGATCAGCGCGCTATTTTGCTGGTGACCCTGCTGCACAGTGAAACGTCGAGCAGCTTTGCCAACCAGGATTTTCGTCTTATCAAGGAATAACCGCAGGGCGGGGTTGAGGTTGTGGCGCACAGGCCACAACCTCGGCGATGTGGGGGCTAACGCCCCACGGGATTAACGTATTCGATTGCCAAGCCGGAAGCCTGTTTGGTACTCACGCTCGATGATGTGACGAACCTCCAGACCTTCGTGCCCTTCCAGACCGATATCGCGCAGCAATGCCGGTGACAGATTGACCATCACTTCACGACGTTCCAGATAAGCAATACGACGCTGCACCAGGCTCTCAACGCCACGCAGCAAAACCAGTTCGAAAGACATATGACCTCCGTTTGAACCCAGCGGCTCCCACGGAGAGATAGACAAACACCACCCAGCGAGAGACCGCGGGCGATGATTAAAGACAGGATTAGTGCCTAATCACTCCTCGCGGGAGACGAAATGCACGATCTGAGGTGCCGGGATTACGGCGCGCTAGAGCGTGATGTGCGGTCATGGTGTGACGCATGATCGTCTCCTCGTTCGGATAATTAGGTTCGGCGAGTGTAAAGAAGGGCTATTTGCCCCGTCAACCATCCCACCCCATATGGGGAGGGTGAATTAGATACCTGACAGCAGCCGATACTCTTCCAGCACATAGGTATCGGTCATACCGCTCACATAATCGAGCAGCAGCCGGGTTCGGTAATACCACTCCTGCTGCGCCGGCAGCAAAAAGCGGCTATCGGGCGCGGCAATCGCCCGCTGATAGGCCTTGATATGCCGCCCGGAGAGGCGGTGGCTGAGGCGGCGCAACAAAAAACGGCCCTGGCTGCGCCCTTCCAGCAGCGCCGCAAAGGCGGTCGCCGGCAGAGTCAGCAGCTCGCTGTAGGTCTCCAGCACTCCGCGCAGGGCGGCGTAACCCTCCAGCTCCAGCGCCTCCACTTCCGGGCGCAGAAACACCTGCTCTCTGGCTACATTGCGTAAAATATCGAGTGCCCGCGCCGGCGCACTCTGCCCGTGTAGCAACGGATGGGGATAGGTGCCGGCCAAAATGGCGTCGTGCTCGCGCAGATAGGTCTCTGCCGCCAAGCTCACCAGATCGTCGGTCAGCTGCTCGCGCAGCGGGCCAAACAGACGTGGATCCTCTTTAAGCGCCGCATCAATCATCTCTCCCAGATAAGGCTCAGTAGCGGCGCCGCGCAGTGCAAGCAACAGATCCGAGAGGGAGAGAATGCGCCGGTCGACCGCATCTTCCAGATCGGCGATGCAGTAAGAGATATCGTCAGCCGCTTCCATGATATAGACCAGCGGATGGCGAGCTCCTGCTGTCAGTCCAAGTCGGGCCGAGAGGTCGGCCTGCAGCGGCCGCTCGCTCAGGTATACCGCACTCTTGGCCTGCCAGCCCTCCCCCGCCAAACCCGGCCCCGGGTATTTGCACATGGCCGCCAGTTGGCCAAGGGTAAGATCGAGTTCATGCAGGGAGTGCACCAGACGCAGGCTCTGGGCATTGCCATCAAAGTGGCAGAGATCGCGGCGAAACGGCTGCCACTCGGCACCGGGGGATGCGCCGAGCGCCGCGCTATAGAGCGCGTCATGACGGGTCTCGAGCCAGTTGCCAATGACCTGCTCACCGAAATGGCCGAACGGCGGGTTGCCGACATCGTGCAGCAGACAGGCCATCTCGACCAGATTGAGCAGGGTCATCGGTGGCACACCGGGCTCGGGTAACGCGGCCAGCACCCGACGGGTGATCTGGCGCCCGGTCTCCTGCACCTCCAGCGAATGCGTCAGCCGGCTGCGCACCGATGCTTTCACATCGAGCGGAAACACCTGGGTTTTTTGCTGCAGGCGGCGTACCGGAGAAGCTTGCACAATGCGGGCCCGATCGCGCTCGGTGGCTTCGACTAACCCTTCTGTCACGGCGGCGCGGCAACGCTCGGCCGGTATCAGTTTGCGGTACATCCCTCTCTCCTGTCAGCGTGCCAGCCACGCCCGCAGGCGAGCCACATCTGCGGGATACTCCCGCCGCATGGTTTCAATCCAGTCTTCCACGTTCTCCCACCAGGCGGGTAGCTCGGTGGTCTGGATCTGCTGACCCAACTGCTGGATACGGTGCAGCCCGATAGAGCCGGCCGCCCCCTTAATCTTGTGCCCCTCTTCGGCGATACCTTTCTGATCGCGCGCCGTCATGTTGGAGTCGAGCACCGCCATGTATTCCGGCATCATCTTCTCAAACAGATCGACACTGGAGCTAAGCACCGATTTGCCCACCGCCCCGGCATAATCCTCGAGGAAACCAATATCGAGGATACCGGCATCACTCTCCTCTTCTGGCAACTCGTCATCATCGGCCAGTACGCCGCCAAACAGGTGCCCCAGTATCGCGTGCACCGCCGCCGAGCGCAGCGGCTTGCGAATCACATCCACCATGCCGCGGGCCAGATAGGTTTGACGATCGGTGACCAGATTGGCAGTGAGCGCCACCATCGGCGGCATGCTCTCACCGTAACGGGCCAGCAGACGCTCGGCGATATCGAAGCCGGTCATATCTGGCAGCTGGATATCGAGCAGAATCAAATCAAAATCATCCGGCGTGGCCAACGCCAGCGCCTGGGCGCCATCGCGCGCCACCTGAACGTGGTGACCGAGCTTTTCCAGCAGCGCTCTGGCGACCGTGATATTGAGCTCGACGTCTTCGACCAGCAGTATGTCCAGTGGCGGCACGTCATGCTCGCTGACAGGCTCCGGCGCCTCGGCCTGCTCAACGTCGAGTTCCAGAGTAAAGCAGGCGCCTTCACCGGGGTCGCTATCTACCGAGAGTGCCCCCCCCATCGCCTGCACCAGCTGGCTGGACACAGCGAGGCCAATCCCGGTGCCGATGGACTGCTTCTGCTCGTCCTGCACCTGATAGTACATGGCGAAGATCTTCTCTTGTTCAGCCGGAGCGATACCGATGCCGGTATCCTCCACCTCAAAATGCAGCCCCAAGCGGTGAGGATCATCGGTCGGGTGCACCAGACAGCGTACCGTGACTCCCCCCTCCTTGGTAAATTTCACCGCGTTACCCACCAGATTCCACAGGATCTGGCGCAGGCGGGTGCCATCAGCCATCACAAACTGCGGCATCTCGCCATCGCGGTCAAAGTGTAGATAGAGCCCCTTCTGCTCGGCCTGAATGCGTGACAGGGTCTCTAGCTCATCGAGGAAGGCGGGCAGCTCAAGGCGCATCGGCACGATATCCAGCCGGCGCCGATCGAGTTTGTCCAGATCGATGATGTCGTTGAAGATATTGCCGAGCGTCACGGCGCTTAAGTGAATGGTTTTCAGTTGCTGATGGCGGGTTTCATCGAGCGGCGTGTCGAGCAAAATACGGCTCAAGCCAACAATGCCATTGAGCGGAGTGCGCAGCTCATGGCTGATGGTCGAGATAAAGGTGGTCTTGTCGCGGCTGGCCTTCTCTAGCTTGTCCTGATACTGCTTGCGCTCGGTGATATCGCGGCCAAACCCAAGCAAGCCGAGACGCTTGCCGAAACGATCAAAAAACGGCACTTTGCGCAGCTCAAAGTAAGCCTTGCGCCCATCCGGGTACTCCAACCACTGCTCATAGGTCAGAGACTGGTTATCGGCAAACACCTGGCGGTCCGTCTCGACCACCTTGCTGGCAACATCGGCCTTGTAGACATCGAACGGTGTCAGGCCGATAAGCTCGGACTCGGCGCGACCGGTCAACTCCTCCATGGCGCGGTTGCAACCGGAGAACTGCTCCTGCTCGTTGCGGTAATAGACCAGATCCGGTGAGCAGTCGATAAATGAGCGCAGCAGCGCGGTGCGCTCTTCCAAATTCAACTGCGCTTTTTCGCGCTGGAACACTTCGTTTTCCAGATCTTCGATGGCCTGCTGACGGGCTACTTCGAGGCGTTGGGTCTGCTCAATCTGTGCGTTGAGCTGGGTGATGTTCTCCTGCAGCTGGCGATTGAGCTCAAGGTCGCGCTCACGCATCTCCTGCAGTTTGCGCACCATGCGGCTCAAACGCTGGCGTGAATCTTCCAGCTGATCGACCACGATGGAGAGAAAATAGACCGCCCAGGGCGTCACCAGCAGTCCGAAGAAGATGGAGCGAACCAGATCCACCACATCGACCGCCCCGCGCAGAAACAGGGTCACCCCCATCTGGATCGAGACAGCCAGCACGATAATGCCCGCCGCGAGCAGCATGCTAAAGCGCACCAGCCCGAGTTTGGTCATCAGGTCAACGTAGTACTGGGCCCACGACTTGATCTGTTTCATCCATCCGATTCCTTGTCCGCATCGCTCAACAGCATACCAGCCGGCAGGAGTGGACTCACCTGCCAGACGAGCCTGCTGTGCGCCATGCCGCGTTCAGTAACGCCAAAGTGCTTAAATATTAAGCAAAAAGGCCTTTCACAATACAACTTGCCAGCATTACTATGCCGGTGACCAGCTTCGGTTCAGCATTCATATCGGACACTATGCCGCCTTCGTCCGTTCCCATCCCAACCTTGAGGAGAGAAGCTTCATGTTACGTTACAGCCTGTTAGCCGTCGCATTGTTCGGGACTGCCGCAGCCCATGCCGATGTGGTGACCATTCCCTCAGAGTCCGGTTTTTCCGGGTTTGTCATGGGGGGAGCCGGTGTCCAGAATTATCAATCCAACTTCTACAAGGGACGCGGTGGCGACGATCACCATGATGGTCTGCACAGCGGCCCCCAAAGCCAGAGCAGTCTGGTGCCGCTAATCAACGCCGACCTGCGTTACACCTTTGGCGACACTCGCACCCAGTTATTCCTCGGTAACCTGATTCAAGATGCGGTGCGTTTTGACTTCACCCAGCAAGCCGGTGTCCGCCAGCAGATTGGTGACAAGGGCGTTCTCTCTGCCGGCTATGTCTTCTCGGGCATGCCGGTTAAAACCTGGAAAGACCCTTTTGCTGAAAAAAGCCGCTCGGAGACCGATATCAAGTCCAACGGTGCCCGCCTGGGCTGGGATCAAGTTTGGGGCAGCGGGCTGAACGCGTCCTACACCTATCGTAAGATTGATGTGAAAGACGATGAGAGTGGTGCAAGTGTCACAGCACAGAGCGATATGCTTAAGCGCAGCGGCACGCAGCATCGCTACGAACTCTCTTACGATATCCGCCTGCAACCCAAGCACACCCTGACTCCGACCATCATCTACAGCAAGGCCGATCTGGACGGTAGCGCCGAGAGTTATGATCGCACCCAGTTGCAGTTAAGCTACGCCTATCAGGGTGCCCAGTGGTCGCTGACCAGCAACGTGTTTGCAGCCCAGCGTAACTACGACACCGACAACCCCATCTACAACCAGCAAGCCGATGCCGATGAATATGGCCTCAACGCCACCTTCTTCTGGCATCAACTGATGGGAATCAAGCCGCTCAGCGGATTTGTCAGTGCCTCTTACGCCAAGTCCAACTCCGACATCGCCTTCTATGACACTCAGGTAAGCAGTGTCGGCACCGGGCTGATTTACAACTTCTGATACATCGGAAACTCACGGGGCGCACCATGCGCCCCGTTTTATTTACAGCAGATCGCGAAAGCGATGCCACAACATCCCGAGCGCCAGCAGGGGGGAACGTAAATGTTTGCCTCCGGGAAAGCGCAGGTGCGGCACCCGACTGAAAATATCAAAGCCAAGGCTCTCGCCACGAATCGCTTCGGCCACCAGTTTGGCCGCCATGTGGGTGGCGTTCAGGCCATGACCGGAATAGGCCTGGGCATAGTAGACATTGCCATGAAGGGGCAGCCGCCCAATCTGCGGCATACGGTTGGCGCCAATTCCGATCATGCCGCCCCAGGCGAACTCGATGTTCGCTTCGCGCAGCTCTGGAAAGGCGCGTAGCATCTTGGGCAGCATAAAGGCGCGCAGATCCCGCGGGTCTTTGCCCGAGTAGTTACACGCCCCGCCGAACAAAAGACGCCCATCGGCCGAGAGACGGTAGTAATCGAGCACGGTATTGACGTCGCACACCCCGAGATTGCCCGGCAGCAACCGGTCTCGCAAACGCTTGGGTAGCACTTCGGTGGCCAGGATGTAAGAGCCGGCCGGTAGCACCTTGGCCCCTACGTCGGGCTCAAGGTCTGCCAGATCCACATTACACGCCAGCACCAGCTGATCGGCCACCACCCGACCACGGCGGGTTGACACCGACACCTTGCTGCCGTATTCGATGCGCGTCACCATGGAGTGCTCGAACAGTTTCACCCCCAGCGCAGCGGCGGCGCGTGCTTCGCCAAGCGCCAGATTGAGCGGGTGCAGATGGGCCGAGCCCATGTCCACCAGCGCCCCGATATAGCGATCAGAGCCCACCACCTCGTGGATCTTCTCTTGCTCGACCAGTCGCACCTCAAACGGATACTGCAAATCCGTCAGACTCTGCATATCACGCTCAAATTCCCGCATATGTCTGGGCTTGAGCGCCAGATCGGCGTGACCAGGCGCCAGATCGCAATCGATGGCAAAGCGGGCGATGCGATCTTTAACCAGTTGCACCGCCTCAATTCCCATCCGATCGATCTCACGCGCCCCCTCTTCACCGATCCAGCGCACAAACTGATAAGGATCGTGGCCGATGCCACGGATCAGCTGGCCGCCGTTGCGCCCCGATTCACCCCAGCCGATGCGTCGCCCTTCCAGCAGAACCACTGAATAGCCGAGATCGGCCAGGTTGATGGCGGTATTGAGGCCGGTAAAACCGCCCCCGACCACACAGATATCGGCGCGTAGCTCCCCTTCCAGCTCCGGCCAGGTGGCAGGATCGTTGCGGGTCGCGGCGTAATAGGAGTGAGTATGTTCGAGATTTTCAGTGGTCATCAGCAGCATCCTTGCCAGTGAAATGATGTTTACCAAATTAAACGAAAAACCCGGCTATGCCCATCCCCGAGCCTGGTGTGTTTATTACAGATAAACAAAAGGCGCCCCGAGGGGCGCCTTGCAAGCAATCAAAATACGGTAGTAATTACAGTACGTCGATAGCGTTCAGGTCGGAGAAAGCCTTCTCCAGACGCTTGATCATGGAAGTTTGACCTTCACGCAGCCATACGCGCGGGTCATAGAACTTCTTGTTCGGCTTGTCAGCACCTTCCGGGTTGCCCAGCTGGCCTTGCAGGTAAGCTTCGTTCTTCTTGTAGAAGTTCAGCAGACCTTCCCAGGTTGCCCACTGGGTGTCAGTGTCGATGTTCATCTTCACGACGCCGTAGGAGATGGATTCGCGGATCTCTTCCAGAGTGGAGCCCGAGCCACCGTGGAATACGAAGTCCAGAGACTTGGCAGGGATGCCAAACTTCTCGGAAACGTACTTCTGGGAAGCGTCCAGGATCGACGGGGTCAGCTTGACGTTACCCGGCTTGTAAACACCGTGCACGTTACCGAAGGAGGCAGCGATGGTGAAACGCGGGCTGATCTTGGACAGACGCTCGTAAGCGTAAGCCACGTCTTCCGGCTGGGTGTACAGAGCGGATTGATCCATGTGGCTGTTGTCCACACCATCTTCTTCGCCACCGGTGCAACCCAGTTCCAGCTCCAGAGTCATGTTCATCTTGGCCATGCGGGTCAGGTACTCGCAGCAGATGTCGATGTTCTCTTCGAGAGACTCTTCGGACAGGTCCAGCATGTGGGAGGAGAACAGCGGCTTGCCGGTTTCGGCGAAGTGCTTTTCACCCGCGTCGAGCAGACCGTCGATCCACGGCAGCAGCTTCTTGGCAGCGTGGTCGGTGTGCAGGATCACCGGGATACCATAGGCTTCGGCCACAGCGTGAACGTGCTTGGCACCGGAGATGGCACCCAGGATGGCAGCCTTCTGACCTTCCAGCTTCAGACCCTTACCGGCAGTAAATACAGCGCCACCGTTGGAGAACTGAACGATGACCGGAGCCTTCACCTTGGCAGCGGCTTCCAGCACGGCGTTGACGGAATCGGTACCGACGCAGTTAACGGCCGGCAGAGCGAAGCCGTTTTCCTTGGCGACAGCGAATACCTTCTGAACGTCATCACCGGTGATTACGCCGGGCTTAACGAAGTCGAAAATCTTCTTAGACATGTTTCTCGTCCTATTCTCGTATGCCAATAAAAAATGGGGGGTTCATCATGAACCGGCACAAGGCGGGCACATGATAGACGAAACGGGAGGCTTTTGCCCCCCGTTTCCGGGTCATTGCTTATGCTTTAGCGCGTTGTTCCAGGATGGCAACGGCCGGCAGTTTCTTGCCTTCTACGAACTCCAGGAAGGCGCCGCCGCCAGTGGAGATGTAGGAAACCTTGTCAGCGATACCGAACTTGTCGATAGCCGCCAGGGTGTCACCACCGCCAGCGATGGAGAAAGCCGGGGATTCAGCGATAGCGCGAGCGATCACTTCGGTACCCTTGGCGAACTGGTCGAATTCGAATACGCCAACCGGACCGTTCCACAGGATGGTTTTGGCGTTCATGATGATGTCAGCCAGAGCCTTGGCAGAATCCGGGCCGATGTCGAAGATCATGTCGTCATCAGACACATCAGACACAGCCTTGGTGGTGGCCGGAGTGGACTCGGAGAACTCCTTGCCAACCACGACGTCGGTGGTAGCCGGGATGGAGGTTTCGGCAGCCAGCTTCTTGGCGGTGTCGAGCAGGTCGTGTTCGCACAGGGACTTGCCGACGTTGTGACCGGCAGCAGCGATAAAGGTGTTGGCGATGCCACCACCAACGACCAGCTGGTCAGCGATCTTGGAGAGGGATTCCAGCACGGTCAGCTTGGTGGAAACCTTGGAGCCACCAACAATAGCAACCATCGGACGAGCCGGGTTGTCCATGGCCTTGCCAAGGGCTTCCAGTTCGCCAGCCAGCAGCGGACCTGCACAGGCAACCGGAGCAAATTGAGCCACACCGTAGGTGGAGCCTTCAGCGCGGTGAGCAGTACCGAATGCGTCCATTACGAAGATGTCGCACAGAGCGGCGTACTTCTTGGCCAGCTCTTCGGTGTTCTTCTTTTCGCCCTTGTTGAAGCGGCAGTTTTCCAGCACAACCAGTTCACCCTGGGCAACTTCTACGCCATCCAGGTAATCCTTGGCCAGACGAACCGGGCAGGACAGAGCGTCTTTCAGATAGTTAACCACCGGAGCCAGGGAGAACTCTTCGTTGTACTCACCTTCGGTAGGACGACCCAGGTGGGAGGTGATCATCAGCTTGGCGCCCTTTTCCAGAGCCAGCTTGATGGTCGGCAGAGTCGCAACGATACGTGCATCGGAAGTGACCTTGCCGTCTTTTACCGGCACGTTCAGGTCAGCACGGATCAGGACACGCTTGCCAGCCAGATCCAGGTCGGTCATCTTGATAACAGACATATTCAGTCCTCTATATTTTTCCAGGTAATGTTAAAAACAGTAACCTTGTGCCCGGGGCAGGCCTCAGCCTGCGACCATCATGGCCCGGGTGGTATCCAGCATGCGGTTTGCGAAGCCCCATTCGTTGTCGCACCACATCAACATCTTGACGAGGTTGGCATCGCTCACACGGGTCTGGGTACCGTCAATGATGCATGAGTGAGCATCATGATTGAAATCGACCGAAACCAGCGGTTCTTCGGTGTAATCCAGAATGCCGGCTAATGTACCTCTGGATGCCCGTTGCAGGGCTTGATTTACGTCAGTAACCGTAACTTTTTTTCGTACTGTGATACTGAGATCCATCGCCGTGACGTTGATGGTGGGTACCCGCACCGCGATCGCCTCGAACTTGCCGGCGAAGTGCGGCAAAATTCGCTCCAGGCCCTTTGCCAGCTTGGTATCCACCGGGATGATGGACTGGCTGGCGGCTCGGGTTCGACGCAGATCGGTGTGATACGCGTCAATCACCTGCTGGTCATGCATGGCTGAATGAATTGTCGTAATTGTACCACAATTTATTTCGAATTCTCGATGCAATGTTTCAATCACGGGGACCACGCAGTTGGTGGTACACGAGGCGTTCGAGACGATCCGCTCACGTCCGGTCAGCTGATAATGGTTGACCCCGTAAACGATGGTCGCGTCCACATCCGCATCAGCCGGATGAGAAAACAGTACCTTGCCCGCCCCTGCCGCCAGATGCTTTTCTGCATCGGCCCGCGAACCGAAGATGCCAGTGCAATCGAGCACCACGTCCACCCCCAGAGCCCGCCACGGCAGATTGGCCGGATCACGTTCGGCAAACAGCGGGATCAGGTCTTCCCCCACCTGCATGGTGTTGCCAGCGAGTTCGACCGGGAAAGCAAAGCGCCCGTGACTGGTGTCGTAACGAGTCAGATGCGCCATGGCGGTCGGTGCCGCCAGTTCGTTAATTGCCACGATTTTGATGCACTTGTCGCGGCCACTCTCATAGAGGGCGCGCAGTACATTGCGGCCAATACGGCCATAGCCGTTGATGGCGATACGAATCATCCGGACAGGGCCTCCTCTGATTCAGGACGGACAGGCAGTGTAGCGCTGGATCACAAAACAAAACAGGGCCCGCAGGCCCTGTTTGAGGTGAGAAGGAGTATTACTTCTTCTCGGCACCCTTGACATCGTCAGCCGCCTGCTTCTCGATAGCGAGCAGCTCGACCTCAAAGACCAGCACGGAGTTAGCCGGGATGGAGCCCGCGCCATGTTCACCGTAGCCCAGCTTGGCGGGCAGGAAGAACTTGAACTTGGAGCCGACTGGCATCAGTTGTACGCCTTCGGTCCAGCCCGGGATCACCTGGTTGAGCGGGAAAGTAACCGGCTCGCCGCGATCGACAGAGCTGTCGAACTTGGTGCCGTCGATCAGGGTACCGGTGTAGTGCACCTTGACCACGTCAGTATCTTTCGGCTTCGGACCATTACCGAGCTTCTCAACCTGATATTGCAGGCCGGAGGCGGTGGTCTTGACCCCTTCCTTCTTGGCGTTGTCGACCAGGAAGGCATCACCCTTCTTCTGGTTCTCGGCAGCGTCCTTCTCGGCCTTGGCCTTGGTCAGGTCGTTGATCTTGGCATCATAGGCTTGCAGGGCCTTCTGGATCTCTTCATCGCTCATCTTGGCGCTCTTGGAGAGACCATCGGTCACACCCTTGAGGATCACCTGATTGTCGAGCTTGATGCCCAGCTCTTGCTGGCGCTCGAGGGTGTTGGCGATATAACGGCCCATGGAGAGACCGATTGCATAGCCGGACTGCTCTTCGAAGCTCTTGGCCTCGACCTTGCCTTCCGCCGGTTTGGCAGCTTCGGTCTTGGCAGGAGCTGCCGGCTTCTCATCCTTCTGGCATGCAGTCAGACCTACAGACACGGCAGCTGCCAGCAGGGATACCTTCAGAAAACTATTCATCAGACTCTCCAAACATAATGCGACTCGCCCTTTCCATCCGAAAGGGGAGATTAAGGGCAACAAACCGCCCTATACTAGCGCCCGCGACCGTGCGAACAAAGCATGAGACAGGAAAAATGCAAAAAAGTGCCGTAGTGATACTGCTTCTCACCACATTACTCTCTGGCTGCAACCAACCGGAGTCAAACGCAGAGCAGCAGCTTCAGCTGGCAGACAGCAGCGTGCTCAGTGGCGAACTCTCGAATGATGCGTCGCTGGCGCTGCTTGGCAGTGCCAGTCAGGGCGCGGTGTTGTGGGACTTGCCCCGAAAAACCCCCCGCTTTCGCTGGCACACCGACAAGGATGACGAGCCGGTGACCGTCACCCGCTTCTCCCCCGCGTCGGGTTGGGCCGTCACCGCCTCGGCCACCACCTTCGCCCTGTGGCAAACCCGGGATGGCAAGTCGGCCGGTTACTACTCCCTGCCCGAATCACGCCTGCGTGATATCGCCGTGGCGGACAACGGTCATCAGGTGGTGATTGCCCGCGAAGATGGCAAGAGCGAGTGGGTCGATCTGCAAAGCGGTCGCCGCCTGCAGTTTCTCGGCCACAGCGAAGCGGTGAACAGCGTTGATCTCTCCCCGAATGGCCGTTACGCCCTGAGCGGTGGCAATGACTACGCCGCCTATCTGTGGAATACCCAAAGCGGCCAGGTGCTGCATCGCTTCAACCATGGCAGCCGGGTGGCGCTGGTGCGGCTCGATCCAGCCGGTCGCTACGCCTTTACCGCCAGTGCCATGGGTCAGGCGGTGATCTGGGATCTGGTCAGTGGCAAACAGGTCAGTCAACTGCAGATGAAGCACCGTCAGGAGATCTACAGCACCGCCCGTTTCGTCAATCAGGGCAAATGGCTGCTGACCGGCTCACCCTCACGCCAGGCTGAACTGTGGCAGGTGAGTGACGGCGCATTGCTCGCCAACTGGCAAGTGGCAATCCGCGAGCAGCATCGACCGGCTGGCGCAGTGGTCTATGGCGTGGCTTTGCGCGACAATAACCGGGTAGTCACACTCAGCTCCAGCGGCTATGCCGAAACCTGGAGCATCAAGTAAAGGAAATCTGATGGACACGCAGCCGCTTCTCGAGCGCATTGAAACCCTGGAGACCCGTCTTGCCTATACCGAATACACGGTCGAGCAACTGAGTGAAGAGCTTGCCGTGCAGGGCCGCGAGCTGGACAAGTTGCGCTATCAGTTCCAGCTGCTGGTGGAAAAGTTCATGGTGATACAACCAAGCCAGATTGCCAGCATGTCGGAAGAGACGCCGCCTCCGCACTACTAAGCGTGAAATGGACTAAACACAACGGGGAGAGCGTTATCGCTCTCCCCGTTTTTCTATTCATGTGTCCGACGACTCGCTCATGCGATGGGCGACAGCCCGCGCCGAATCCGCTTGATCCCGGCCTCATAGAGCCCATCTCGCCCCTGCTGGTGTTCACGGGTATCGAAAATCTTCAAAAACCACATGTACTGCCCCGGATGCCGGGTTAGCTGCTGCTGCACCATATTGTTCATGCGGCAGGTGTCGGCGACCACATCATCCGTTGGATAGTTATCAAAGGGTTCGCCAATCTCCAGGCGATAACAGCGCTGCGCCTCGTCATAGCAGGCCATCAGCGGCACCGCACTGGCACCGCTGACCTGCACCAGACGCGGTAACGCCGGCAGAGTCGCCTTGGGATGACCAAAGAAGGGAACGAAAATACTCTTGTCGCGGCCGTGATCCTGATCGGGCAGATAAAAGAAACTGTGCCCTTTTTTGATGGTTTTGATCACTGCCTTGATGCCGGCGCTGCGCTCATACACGCGGCAACCATTGCGCGCACGCGCCCGATTCAGGTGCCAATCAAACACCGGATTGCGCGCCCGTTTCATCATGGTGCACATCGGCACGCCGCGTTGGGTGAAATAATACCCGGCAGCATCGACCGGCCAGGTGTGTGGCACCACCAGAATCACTTGCCGGCCCTGCGCCTGCAGTGCCTCGATGTGTTCCCAGCCACTGACCTGCATCCTGCTCATCAAATAACGCGGGCCGCGCACACTGAACTCGCCAAACCCCAGCAAACTCTTGAGCCCGACCCGAATCGAGGTCATCACAATGGCATCGTGCTCAGCGGCACTCTGGGCCGGGAAGCAGATTGCCAGATTGGTTCTGGCGATATAGAGCTGTTTTTTCGAGACGCGAAACACCAGTGGAGCCAGTGCGTCGGCCAGACGGTCACGCATCCATACCGGCACAAACGCGAGCACCATCAACACCCCCAGCGACATCCAGCTCAACCAGTAACGCGGATGAAGAAAACGGGTTTCAAACGAAGAGTCAAACAACGGATCGTGGGAGGACATGCAGGGGTGTCTAGCAATATGGGTGGTGGCGCATTGTAGTCTGAGCAACAGGTAATACCAGTTAAATTCATCCCACTATGTCGTTAAGAGCATAACAACAGAGGGTTCACCGCCACGTAAAACCTCACCGCGATGACAACCACTGACAAAAAAAGCCCGCGATGGCGGGCTCTTTCATATCAATCCGGGTATCAGTGGTGGTGACCGTGACCACCGCAACCACCACCACCGCAGCAACCGCCTTGGCCGTGATCGTCGTCGTCATGCTTATGGCCAGCACCGCCACAGCAACCGCCGTGACCGTGTTCATGATCGTGGTAATGGTCATGATGATGACCACCGCCGCAGCAGCCGCCCTCTTCATGATCATGATCGTGACCGTGACCACCACAACCACCGGCACCGTGAACATGGCCATGGGCCAGCTCTTCGGCAGTGGCCGGACGCACGTTCTTGATCTCGACGGTGAAGCTCAGGGTCACGCCAGCCAGCGGATGGTTACCATCGACCTTGACGAACTCTTCAGACACTTCAACCACGGTCACCGGACGGTGGCCATCGTCGGTTTCGGCCACGAAGGTATCACCTTCGGCCACTTCCATGCCGTCGAACAGTTCGCCCGGCACTTCTTGAACCAGCGACTCGTCATACACGCCATAGGCCTGTTCCGGAGTCAGGGTCACGTCAAACGCGTCACCCACAGCACGCCCCTCCAGCGCAGCTTCCAGACCGGAAACCAGATAGCGGGTACCGTGCAAATAGACCAGCGGCTCTTTGCCGACGGTACTGTCGATCACCTCACCGTGCTCGTCGGTGACGGTGTATTCCAGCGTAACAACGCTCAGAGGAGCTACTTTCATGTCAGGGATCCTGCAAAGAGAAAAAACGGCACAAGCATAACCGAAATCGGCGCCCCCGCCTATGCCGTGATCATGGCCGGAAGACGCCAATCACCTCTTCGCTGTCACGGGTCGCTTTATCAACCTCATCACCGGGTCTGACCCGGGTGTCGCCACACTTGATGCAGGTCACCTTCTCGACTCCATGCTCCAGATACAGCATCATGGTGTCCATTTTGCCGCAGGCGGGGCAGACCGCGCCGGCAACGAACCGTTTTTTACGCCTGGTTTCCATTTTTGTTACCTCCCGGCAGCATCATATCAAGGTTTGCTCATGCATCACGCCATCGAATTTCACTCTCACCATGCCACGACGCTCTGCTTTGGCAAGCGCCAGCGCCAACCACAGGGACAATTGCTGCGCATTGCCGCCGGCATGGCCCTGCTGCGACTCGGTGAGCAGGAGTTGTTGCTGACCGAAGGCGATGGCTGCTGGCTGCCGGCCGACTGTCTGGCGGCCTTTACGCCGCTGCGCGACTGTCGCTGGCAGCAGGTGCTGATCTCTCGCCGTCTGATGCAGCCGGCCGTTTCCGGCTGGCTTGAGAGCACGCCACTGCTCGATGCCCTGCTCGAACAGCTCGCCAGCTGGCAGGAAGAGAAAAGCTGGCAAGGCCCGTATGGCGATCGCCTGCGGGTGCTGGCCGATGAGCTGATGCGTCAGCCCTTGCAGATGCAAGGCCGTCTGCATCCGCTGCAGCAGGAGTGGCAACAACTGCTGCGCGGTGAGGCTCCGCTGGAGGCGAGCGAGCAACTGGCACAACTGGCGCTGCAGTGGCGCTTGCTGCGTGCCGATCGCCTGCTCAAAGGGGGGCAAAAGATGGATGGAGTGCTGCGCCAGCTCGGTTATCGCGATGAGCTACAGTGGCAACAGGATCTGCAGTGGTGGCAGCGCGAATGACCCTAAATGGTGACAACAGCTGATTCTGTCATCAACTTTTCCCCATTGCTGCCGCTTAAACAGGATGATGCCTGAACCGCAGAAACTGTGCAGAGACCGGCAGTGCCGGCCGGCGAACTCGGCTATGCTGGCGATGGACCTGATATTCACATTGAACTCAACGGGATTTTGCCTATGAAAAGCAAGGCTAACCAGTCACAAGGGATGCTGCTTTTCCGACTCACCCAACAACAGCTATTTGCCATCGGAACCCTCAAGGTAAAAGAGATCGTCCCCTTTACCCCGCTGACGGCCATTCCCCACTCTCATCCGACCGTGCTCGGCGCGGTCAGCCTGCGTGGCCACACCCTGCCGGTCATCGACATGGCGCGCGCTGTGGGTTATCGCCCAATCCCGGCCGAGGAGCGCAGCCGCTGCTTTATTATCATCACTGACTGCCGCCGTACTCTGGTCGGTTTTCTGGTGCGGGGGATCGAGCGGATCAGCGAGTGTAACTGGCGTGACATCCTGCCGCCGCCGGCCAGCCTCGGTCATAACGTCTTCGTGACCGGCGTGACCCGGGTCAACGAGCAGCTGATCCAACTACTGGACGTTGAGCTGATTCTGTCGCGCATCTTCCCCGACGATCCGGAGCACCTCTATCCGCTACTCACCGACGTGCAGCGGGAAGTGCTCAAACCGATGCGGATCCTGCTGGTCGATGACTCATCGGTGGCGCGCAAGCAGCTGATGAACGCCCTCGATTACATCAACATTCCCTATCAGGTCAGTGGCAACGGTAACGACGCCTTCACCCTGCTCAAGGAAGCAGCCGAGCGCGGCCAGCCGATCGATATTCTGGTCAGCGATATCGAGATGCCGGGGCTCGATGGCTATGAGCTGGCATTCGAAGTGCAAAGCGATGCCAGGCTGGCCAAGGCCTACATCATTTTGCACACCTCGCTGTCGAGCGAGATCAGCGTGGAGCGGGCCCATCAGGTCGGTGCCCACGAGGCGCTCACCAAGTTTGAAGCCAATGAGCTGGTGCAGGCGATGCTGCGCGGTGCCGAGCACCACAAGGCACTGCAAAGCTGAGCATGATTGTCGAAAGTACCTTCCGTGCCCCTTGGTGGGCACGGCATCCCCATTTGCAGACCATCCTGCCCAAGTGGTTACACCGCCAACCGGCGCAGTTTCGGGCCGAGCGCCTCGAGCTGCCCGATGGGGATTTTGTCGATCTGGCCTGGAATCTCTCGCCCGAGCCCACCACAGCTCAACCATTGCTGGTGCTGTTTCACGGGCTGGAGGGGAGTGTGCATTCCCACTATGCCAAGGGAATGCTGACCCATCTGGCCAAGCAGGGCCAGCAAGCCGTCTTGATGCACTTTCGCGGCTGCAGCGGGGAACCCAATCGTCGGCTGGAGGCCTATCACTCCGGCGCCATTAGCGACGCGCGCTACCTGATTGCCACCTTGCAGCAGCGTTATCCCAACCGGCCCCTGCTTGCCATCGGCTGGTCGCTGGGCGGTAACATGCTGGTCAACCTGCTGGCCCGCACCCCCGACTTGCCGCTGCAGGCAGCCATGGTGATCTCGGCGCCTCTGCTGTTGGCCTCGTGCTCGGATCGGGTCAATCGCGGTTTCTCCCGCGTCTATCAGACCTATCTGCTAAAGAGCCTGCGCGGCAATCTGGAGCGCAAACGGCAACAGGTTCCCGGCGCTGACAAGCGCTGGTCGGCCGACCAGATCGCCGCCATTGGCACCCTGCGTCAGTTTGATGAGCTGGTGACCGCCCCGCTGCACGGCTTTGCCAGTGCCGATGACTACTATCAGCGCTGCTCGGGGTTGCCACTGCTTGGCGCAATTGGCATCCCGACCCTGATTATCCATGCCGCCGACGACCCCTTTATGAGTGAGGCGGTGATCCCGGCCGCGCATGCACTCTCGCCTACCGTCCGCTATGAGCTGAGCCGGTGCGGCGGCCATGTTGGTTTTATGTATGGCACCCCGTGGCGGCCCCGTTACTGGCTTGAGGAGCGGGTAAGCGCCTGGCTGAGTGACTGGCAACGCCAGGCCAGCGGCCAATGACCCTTGTTGCGGAGTTATCATGATCATCCCCTGGCAGGATCTCGAGGGCACCACCCTCGACAATCTGGTTGAATCGTTCGTACTGCGTGAAGGCACCGACTATGGCGAGCAGGAGATGTCGCTCGCCGACAAGGTCGAGCAGGTCAAAGCGCAGCTTCGTACTGGCATCGCGGTGATCGTTTATAGCGAACTGCATGAAACGGTGGACATCGTGCCCGCCGATCGCTTTCACGACGACGCTTGACCCCATCGGTCGCTCCCCCCTATAACGGTATTTCCATGGACGAGGACCCCTGAATGTCGGCCAAACATCCCATTATCGCAGTGACTGGCTCCTCCGGAGCAGGCACCTCTACCACCACGCTGGCGTTTCGCTCCATTTTCCACCAGCTGGGTTATCGCGCCGCCGTGGTCGAAGGGGACAGCTTTCACCGCTATACCCGCCCCGAGATGGACGTGGCCATTCGCCGCGCTCGTGAGCTCGGCCGCCACATCAGCTATTTTGGTCCCGAGGCCAATGACTTCGGCCAGCTCGAGCAATTTTTCCAAAACTACGGTCAGACCGGCTGCGGTCAATACCGCCGTTATCTGCACACCTTTGACGAGGCGGTGCCGTTTAATCAGATGCCGGGCACCTTTACCCCCTGGCAACCGCTGCCGGACGACACCGATCTACTGTTTTACGAAGGGCTGCATGGCGGTGTGGTCACCGATGAGCACAATGTGGCCCGCCATGTGGACTTCCTGATTGGCGTAGTGCCCATCGTCAACCTGGAGTGGATTCAAAAGCTGATCCGCGACACCGCCGAGCGCGGCCACTCCCGTGAAGCGGTCACCGACTCCATCATCCGGTCGATGGATGACTACATCCACTTCATCACACCGCAGTTCTCCCGCACTCATATCAACTTCCAGCGCGTGCCCACGGTCGATACCTCGAACCCCTTCAGCGCCAAGGTGATCCCGAGCCTTGATGAGAGCATGCTGGTGATCCGCTTTCGCGGCATCAAAAACGTCGATTTCCCCTACCTGCTCTCGATGATCGATGGCTCGTTCATGTCACGCCTCAACACCATAGTGGTGCCGGGCGGCAAGATGGGGTTTGCCATGGAGCTGATCTTGCGTCCGCTGATCCAGCAACTGCTGGAGACCGGCAAGATCACCTGATTCGGAGGTGTTATGGTCAAAGCGTTGCTCTGTGCTCTGCTGCCCCTGTGGCTGGGTGGCTGCTCTTTTTCGTCCACCCCTAAGGCGGGTGACCTAAGCGTTAGTGCCAGCGCGAGCTGGCCTTACGCCGCGCCAGTGCACTATGCCCTCGACGAGCAGTACCAGTTTGCCAGCGACGAGGTTGAAGCCTGGTTTGAGCCGGTGCTGAGCGCGGTCGGCAGTGAGTTACAGCGCAAAGGGTGGCAACCGGCGACAGTTCATGATGCCAATCTGGTGGTCGCGGTCGGGATGCTGGGCCCCAAGGATCAAGATGACGCATTGATGGCCGAGCGCCTGCATATCTCAGTGCCAAAGCGCGCAGAGGATGACGGCGTGCTGGCGTTGGTGCTGCTCGACCCGCATCTTAATCGGGTCGTGTGGCGTGCCACATTGGCGCTACAGCCGGAAGGGGAAGTAGACGATGCGACCCGCCAGCAATTAAGCCAAACCTGGATCGCCCGCATGCTGGCCACGCTGCCGCGCTAAAGCCTGAAACAACAGTGGCCTGCATCCAGCAGGCCACTGATTGCGGGCAGGCAGGCTGCCTGACGCGCTCACACGACAAAAGCCATCATTTCTGCTGACAGGTAAGCAAGGTAGCCTCTTTTTGTGCCACCTTGGCCTGCTTGTCTTGTCGCCAGAAGCTGGTGTCACCAAAGGCGTACTTGGCACCATCGCTAGCATCCACACGCAGCAACTTGTACCAGATGCCGCCCAGTTCAAATTGCACCGTATCGGCTTGCGGGTCTGACGTCACATCGAGGACCTTGTCACCACACTGGTACTGGCTGTACTCATAGTGAGTCGGCTGTGGACTGCTGCAGGCAGCCAGCAGCAACAGAGGCAAAACAACAGAAAACAGGTTTTTCATTGGCATTTCCTTCTTGTCGTGGGAATGACGACCTCAGGCGGCTACCACCTCATGGCTGTAACTGATCTCAACCGCCTTCTCCAGCATCAGGGATACCGAGCAGTATTTCTCCATCGACAGCTCTACTGCTCGCGCCACCTGCTTGTCAGCCAGATCACTGCCGGTCACGACATAGTGCAGGTGGATCTTCTTGAACACCCGTGGCGCCGTTTCAGCTCGCTCGGTCTGGATATCGACCTTGCAACCGGTCACTGCCTGGCGCCCCTTTTCGAGAATCGAAACCACGTCGATGGAGCTGCAGCCGCCAATGGCCATCAACACCATCTCCATCGGACTCGGCCCCTCACCCGGGTTGGCGCCGTCCATCACGATCTGATGACCGGAGTCACTCTGGCCCACAAACTTCATGCCATCTACCCAGGCTACTTCTGCTCTCATCG
Organism: Aeromonas sp. RU39B; assembly: GCF_900156095.1. Lineage (GTDB taxonomy): Bacteria > Pseudomonadota > Gammaproteobacteria > Enterobacterales > Aeromonadaceae > Aeromonas. The sequence continues at coordinate 107,428 of NZ_FTMJ01000004.1, read as the reverse complement.
GTTTTCTCCATTCATTCATACAAGATGCCCGACCTAGGATATCACTGCTCAACACAAAGGGCTTTTGCGACAAGGAAATAGATCAAAATCAACACAGCTGGCAAGTGAAGTCCCTAGAATGGGTTTTCCAGTTAAAGCAGATGCAGCCGACTCCGGTTATGGCCTTGTCAGCACCGGCAAAGGCTCTTATGCTACTGCGACTGAATAATGACAAGGAAATGGCAGGGCTGGCAGCCTGCCCGGACCACGATGTCCTTTTAATCAACAGAGGAAGACTCATGGCTATTGGCAAACCGCAAAGCGACCCCACTCTCGAATGGTTCCTGTCGCATTGCCATATTCACAAGTATCCGGCCAAAAGCACCCTGATCCATGCAGGCGAAAAGGCTGAAACCCTCTACTATATCGTCAAAGGCACTGTCGCCGTGCTGATCAAGGATGACGAGGGCAAGGAGATGATCCTCTCCTATCTCAACCAGGGCGATTTCATCGGTGAAATGGGCCTGTTTGAGGAGAACGAGAATCCGGAGCGGACCGCTTGGGTTCGTGCCAAGGGCTCCTGTGAAGTGGCTGAAATCTCTTACAAGAAGTTCCGCCAGCTGATCCAGGTTAACCCGGAAATCCTGATGCGCCTCTCTGGCCAGATGGCCACTCGCCTGCAGCACACCAGTCAGAAGGTCGGTAACCTCGCGTTCCTCGACGTGACCGGTCGTATCGCTCAGACCCTGCTGAACCTGGCTCGTCAACCCGACGCCATGACCCACCCGGACGGCATGCAGATCAAGATCACCCGTCAGGAAATTGGTCAGATCGTCGGCTGCTCGCGGGAAACCGTAGGCCGTATCCTGAAGATGCTGGAAGAGCAGAACCTGATCTCTGCCCACGGCAAAACCATCGTGGTATTCGGCACTCGCTGATCCCGCCCGATGTCTGCAAGGCTGCCTTCCTCGGGCAGCCTTTTTGTTTATGGCTGCCAGCCAGATTATCCGGAGTACTCATGCACCTCAGTTGCCCGTTTTGCCGTCTTCCCCTGCACCGCCACGAGGCCTCCGGCGGCGCCTATTGCGATAAGAAACATCACTTTGATCGGGCGCCGGAAGGATATCTGGATCTGATCCCCGGCAAGCATCCGCCGAGCGAAGGGGAGAGCCGCGCCCTGATGCGGTCACGCCGCCACTGGCTAGAGCAAGGTGCGCTCAATCCGCTGGCCGATGCACTGGCGGCCCTGCTGCCAGCAGAACGTGGCGAATTGATTGTGCTCGGTGCCGGTGAGGGATATCTCTGCCGCGCACTGGCCGCGCGGCGCAGTGACTGGCACTACGCCGGTATCGAGCGAGCGCGCAATGCGGTGTTTGCCGCCGCCAAGGCGCAGCCCGAGGCGATGTTTGTGCTGGCTGACCCCAAGCAGGCGCCGCTGCAGGCGGGCTCTGCGATGGCGCTGCTGCGCGAAGTCGACAACAAGACCAAGTTAACAGAGCTGCCCACCCTGCTGGCGCCCGGCGGTCTGCTGATCCTGATTTCACAGGGGCCACGCCACCACTGGCAACTACGCAGCCATATCAATCCGGATGCCAAAGAGCATCCCCCGCTCTGGCCCAAGCTGGACGAGCTGGAAAATCGGGTGCAGCAGCGCTGTCACTTTGAGGTAACGCTTGATCGCAGCGAGCGCGAGTTGATGCTAGCCATCAGTCCGCTGGCCTGGCGCGCCAGCAACCAGAGCCGGCACGACTATCTGCAAGAGGGCGAGCCTCGTCTCGAGCACGACTACCTGATCTCGCTCTGGCAACGCGCCAAGGATTGAAAACAGCAGCGCCTCCCGAAGGAGGCGCTGACACATATCATGCAGTGAGCCTTAGAAGCTCATCTCACCGCCGACAAACCAGCCATCGATGTTCTGGTTGGCATCCACGCCAGCGTGGTTCAGATCCAGATTCACCTCACGCCAGCCGGCATGCACCTTGAGCGGCATGGTCGGCAGCTTGTAAGCGGCGCCGAAGCGGTAATCGTTGGTCTTGTCGCTACCCCAGCTGCTGGCATGAGCATCACCAAACACGCTCAGGCTGGTGCTCGGAATGCGCAGTTCGGCAGCGGCATAGGCCAGGACGGAGTCCTTGGTGTAGCTGCGATCGGTACCGTGATAACGGAATTCACCATCGTAACGACGACCGGCAGCACCAAGATCGATGTTGAACAGGTCGTTGTTGAAGACGCGATAGTAGAAATCCATGTTGTAGGTGAGCAGATCATTGTTGAACGAGCCACCGGAGGTATCCAGGTTAGCCAGCTCGAACTTGATGTTCGGCAGCACCAGAATGCCATGCTCCAACAGGGCGTAACCGCTCCAGTTGTAGTTGTTGTCGTAGCTCGGGTTCACACTGTTGATGTCGCCACTTCCCTGGGCATGCCACAGGTCGGAGCCAGCGGCAAAATGCCAGTCATTGGCAGCCATGGCAGCAGAGCTGCACAGAGCCAGTACGCAACCGGCCAACAGGGTCTTCTTCATCGGGTGTCACTCCATTTAATGCACTGGAAAGACCGGTATTGTACTCACCTGCAACAAATTCCTCATCGCAAAAACTCAGCGCACGACAAGAAATGTCATTTCATCTGACCCTGCATCGGCATGATCTCTTTGACCGGTAAGGTCAGCGTCAGGTTTTCCCCATCATCAAAATGCAGTGTCAGCGGCACCTGCTGCCCGGCGCTCAAACTGGCCTTAAGCCCAATAAACATCAGATGCAACCCGCCCGGTTGCAATACGACCGAGCCCTTGGCCGGCACCTCGATGGACTCCACCTGCCGCATGCGCATCACGCCGTTGTCATTGATATGGGTGTGCAGCTCGACCGTCGGCGTCAGCGCCGAGCTGGCCGCCACCAGCTTAACCGCTGTGTCGGCATTGTTATGCAGGGTCATAAAGGCCGCCGTGTTGGGTGCCCCCGGCGGCATCAGCCGCACTTGTCCCATCTCGGCAGACACCTGGGCCATGGCCGGTGCCGTGCATGCCAACAACAATACGGAGCAAAACGATCGTTTGAACATGGTTGGGATCCTTTTATGATATTGTTAACAAAAAAGGTTACCCCAAGGGGAAGCTCGGTTCAGCCAGCGGATACTAGGAGTGAGAGATGGAGCAAGTTATCGGCGCGAGTGTGAGTGAGTCGGTATTAACCCTGCGTTTTAACCGGCCGGACAAGCGTAACGCCCTCAATACTGCCATGTATCAGGCATTAACCGAGGCGCTGCAACAGGCGAAGCATGACGACGCCATTCATGTCGTGCTGCTGCAAGGGGATGAGCAATGCTTCACGGCTGGCAACGATCTGGCCGATTTTATCGGTAAAACCGCGCTTGAGCCCGATGACCCTATCTTGCTGTTCTTGCACGAGCTGGCTTCGTTTCCCAAACCGGTGATCGCCGCGGTTGCCGGCGCGGCCGTCGGCATTGGCACCACCATCCTGCTGCACTGCGATCTGGTCTGTCTGGCTGACAACGCCCGCCTCTGCCTGCCGTTTGTGGCGCTGGGACTGGTGCCGGAATTTGCCTCCAGCCTACTGCTGCCTCGTGCCATCGGCCATCTGCGCGCCAGTGAACTGTTGCTGCTATCGCGCCCCTTTAGCGCCGAGGAAGCCAAACAGATGGGCCTCGCCAACCGGGTGGTAGCAAGTGACGATCTGCTTGCAACCGCAGCCACACTGGCCGCCGAGCTAGCCGCCCAACCGCCACGCGCCGTACAGCAGAGCAAGGCCCTGCTCAAACAGGAGCTGGCGCAGGCGGTGCACTACACCATCAATCTGGAAGCGCGGGCATTTTCAGTCGCCCTGCAGGGCGAAGAGGCCCAGAGCCGCATTGCCGGCAAACTCGGCCGCCTCAGTTAAGGCGAAATCGTCCGATCAGCTCGCAGCCCTGTACCCGGTCCTGAGTCTGGATCAGACGGGCAATCTCGGGATTGGGGTGGCGCTTGAGAAAAGCGAGCAGCGCCGAGCGGCAGCACCCCAGCTCATCAATCAGCGCCTCGCAATCGCGGTGCGGGCACTGGGGTACCAGTGCCGTGACCAGCTCCGAAGCCAGCTTGAGATAGCGCAACTCGAAGTTCGGCTCCTCCATATGCCGCCAAAACCCCGCCAAGCGGTGACAGGTCACCACCTGCATGGTGGCCAGCTCGGTCACATCCAGCTCGACTTCGGCTGGCGGCACCTCCAGCAGTAATTCGAGCGCCTGCTGATAGAGGCACACGGCGCTACCAAACGCGCCCTTATCCAGCGCCTGCTCGGCGCCCAGCATATACTCCTGCCAATGACCCACATTCATCGCCTTCCCCTCCTCCTCTCGCTGCCTCCATTGATCAACAAATGAGAATTAATATCAACAACTGGATTTGTAGGGACTCTTATTTACGGCACGATTTTCCGGGGTAACCGGGCAGGGCGGATGCCTCATGACTGCAAGCCAACCGGCGTGCCCGCGATAGCATCTGCGCCAGATTGTCCCGCTGCACCGGTGCCCACGCCATCTTCTGCCCCAGCCAGTTTGCCCAGGTGAACTCGAAGAAGTAGCCAGGAGAGGGCTTATCGATATAACCCGCATCCTCCAGCATGCCGGCCAGGGAACGATAAGGATAATCCGGCAGCGCCGAGACCTCTGCAGGAAGCGCGGCAGGATCGAGCGGACGGCCCTGCTGATCCTGCAACCAGGCCCAGTGGTTGTCCTGCATCTGACGCCAGAAGCAGTGGCGATCCTTGATGCGCCCCACCAGCCGTACCCGCACCTCGGTCACCCCCAGTTGCCACAGGGCGCGGCTCAAATGATGGCGATCCACCAGCCAATACTGCTGATCCGGTGAGATCACCACGGGGATCTCCTTTTTCTTGATGATCTTGGCCAGCTGCTTGGGCGTTGCCTTGCCCAGTTTGGCCACTTCATCTTCAACCTGTAGCAGGCCAACACCGCCCTGAGTGGGCCGCAGTGCCGTGATGGGCAGATCGCAACTGTCCCCCACCTTGCTTTGCACAGAACAGGGCTCGGCTGCCCAGCCCAACGCGGGCAGCAGCAACACCCCTAACCATTGCCATCTCATGAATCACCTCATGTCGCCATCACGGCCATAGGGTTACGTGATACACCAGTTGCTGCACAATTTCCCGGCAGTAACCCGCATTCCTGCAATCTGGTCAGACAAGTTGTCGTTGGATAGGTCTAAAAAGAAAACCGCCCAGTTTTGGGCGGTTACTCAATGTCGTTTTTTAGCAAAAAAATGCTCAGATCATTTTTGGCGTCAAACTAACTTTATACCCCAACGCATTTGCCAGCTTCACAATGGTTGAGAAGCTTGGATTACCTTGGCCGGACAGCGCTTTATACACCCCATCTCGACTCATATGAGCATCCCTTGCAAGTTGGCTGATATTACGGGAACGGGCAATGTTGCCAAGTGCCACAGCGATCATGGTCGGATCACCATCTTCCAGCGCGGCCTCGAGATAAGCCTGTATATCTTGTTCATCGCGTAGATAGTCGGCTGCATCGTAGCGGCTAAACGTTACTTGTGCGTCACTCATCATTCGTCCCTCCATGCCCGAGCGAGATCTTTCGCGATCTCAATGTCTCGGGATTGATCATGCTTATCACCACCACATAACAGTACGACGATGATAGGGCCTCTTTGCATATAGGGCCTGTTGATGCTTCGGCACAAACCGCGTTGTCGCATCAAATGCGCCCAGACTAGGCGCGGGGCGAAGACAATGGAGTCCCCCTTGACAAGCCCAGCAACAACGGATGGGCGCATTTTCAGCACAACCCGCAGGGACAGGCCCGTTTTTCCGCATCTCGTCGTCACTCGGCAGCTCATTTAGCTCGCTAAACTTCGCTTCTCGTTCCTAGTTATGCGGAAAAACGGGCTATGTCGCGGCTGTGACGAAATATCAATAGGCCCTATAACATGCGATATCCTGGGCCATAATCGATGCGCAGCTCCGACAGACCTTCTCCGATCGGTTTACTATCGCCCGGATTACCAGCCTGTAAGCGGTCAAACCGCTGTATGATACGGGCCCTTGCGTGGCGGTCTCTTAAGCTACCAAGCCACTTTCTGAAAACACTGGTTTCGAAGATCTCTTTCATGTGTCTACTGTAGCAGTCAACTGTCTGTAATGTCGACTATAGCTGACAATTTGTACGCAAACATGCGAACGAAAGATCCATACAAACCCCATCAAGATAAGCATCTTTTTTTAGCTCAAATTTTCTTCAAGCCCGATATGAAAGCGGTCGCTGATCCCGTACATTACCGGCCTATGGTTGTTAATTGATCAAAATAATGCTGCGACATCTTTTCTCTCTTGCCCTGCTGGCAGCGACCAGCCAAATGTTACCGGCCAACGCCCGTGAAGCGCCTGCTCCTTGCAGCGAGGCTTTTGGCCGCTGGATGCTGGAACAACAGCAGCAGTTTTCCAACCGAAAACTGGGCAAAGTGGAGCGGCGCAAGGCTGAACGCGCCATCGATGCAGCCCGTGACGCGTGGGATAAAGACCACGATTTCTGCGCAGCATTGAAAGTGAGCAAACAGGCGGCGAGACGGGATCCCCGTTTCAACGCCCGTTTTGGCGAAGTACACGATTTTGTGTCGTCACCCGATCAACCTTCTACCTGAATTGGCCGCAGATGAATTGATTCATGCCAAGGAAAGGCGTCGGGCGACTCATCACAATCTTTGTTTCTGAATAAAAACAACAACCAATTTACTCAATTGCTTGCACAGGATGTTCACTCATGAACACAGGCACCACTTCGGGCGAAGTTCTCTATCCCGAACAGTACACGCTGATTTCGACCACGAACCCTGACAGCCATATCACCTATGCCAACCGTCACTTTTGCGAAGTGGCCGGTTATGCGCCGCAGGAGATGGAAGGCAAGCCGCACAATCTGGTGCGCCACCCTGATATGCCCAAAGCGGCCTTTGCCGACATGTGGCAATACCTGCGCAAGGGGCAAAGCTGGATGGGGCTGGTCAAGAACCGCACCAAGCAGGGCCAGCACTATTGGGTAAATGCTTACGTGACGCCAATCTTGGGTGAGCGCGGCGAAGTGCTCGAATACCAGTCGGTGCGCACCCGTCCGCCCCGTGAAGAGGTGACCCACGCCGAGCAGCTGTATCAGAAGGTGCAAGCGGGTCAGAGCCTTCCCTTTCGCGCCCGTTTCCCGCTCGAGCCCTCCCGCGTGGCAGTCGCCACCCAGGGCACATCCCTGCTGCTGATGGGCGTGGCCGCCGCCACCGCCTCTGCCATCTGGCTAGCGCCTGCCGCCCTGCTGATGTGTTTTCAGGTGGTGTATAGCAGCCGCTATCAGACCCGTATCGCCCGCATCATCGATCACTCAGGCGCCGATACCACGTCGCCCCTGTGCCGCGTTCTCTATACCGGCCGCAGCGACCAACTGGCCAAACTGGATCTGGCGTTTCGCATGAAAAGCGCCGAGCTCAAAGCCGTAGTCGGCCGCAGCGCCGACACCAACCAGCAAATCCTGCTGGCGGCCGAGGAAGATCGCGGCAATATCCAGAGCATCGACGAGCATCTGATCCAGCAAAACAGCCAGGTTGAACAACTGGCCGCCGCAGTCACCGAGATGAGCCAGTCGATTCGTGAAGTGGCCGAGCGCACCGGTCACACCGCCGGCCTGATTGCCGAAGTGCGTCACAGCTCGCGCCGTGGTGAAGAGGCACTGGAAGAGACCCGTGGCGCCATGGACAAACTGCACCACGAGTTGGGCGAAAACCACACCATTCTGGCCGAGCTGACGGCCGACAGTGAGCGCATCAGCGGCATTTTGGATGTGATCGGTCAGATTGCCGATCAGACTAACCTGCTGTCACTCAACGCCGCCATCGAAGCGGCGCGAGCCGGTGAACAGGGTCGCGGCTTTGCCGTGGTCGCTGACGAGGTGCGCGCCTTAGCGCAGAAGACCCGCAGCTCCACCGGCGAAATCAAGCAGATGATTGAGACCCTCAATCAGACGGTGGCCCGGCTGCAGGATGGGATGAGCCGCGGCGCGCAATCGTCCGAGCAGTGCCAGCGCCACGCCAACAGCACCACCGAGGCGATTCTTGATATCAACCGCCGCCTCGAAGCGCTCGACGAGACCGGCGGCCAGATCGCTCAGGCCATGTCGCAGCAGGCGACTGTCACCGATGACATCGACCGCAGCGTCTATCAGCTGCACGAGCTGACCAGCAGCACTGCGGCGCAAAGCCAGCGTGCCCGCGATGGCATTACCCTGCTGGTTGAACGCCTGCAGGATCTCTCCCGTCTGATCAACCAGTTCCGCCACCCCTGATAGCACAGCGCGCCGACCCGTTACCGAGTCGGCGCGCTGCCTTTATCCTGCCTGACTGCCTTTAGATACCGGCTTGCGGCTCTGCCTTGCTGGCCGCGGATCCCTGCTCGGTAGGCTCAGTCTGCTCGGACACCTTGGCCATCGCATCCAGCACCACCTGAATACCGGCGCCCGGCTTGGTGGCGTTTTCGCTCAAGTGGCGGCGCCAGCCACGCGCACCCGGCAGATTCTGAAACAGCCCCAACATATGGCGGGTCACATGGGACAGATAATTGCCCTTGGCCAGCTCCTGCTCAATATAGGGCAGCATGCGACGCACCACCTCATGGCGACTCAGCACCGGCATAGACTGACCAAAGATCAGGTTGTCCACCTGACTTAAGAGATAGGGATTCTGGTACGCCTCACGCCCCACCATCACCCCATCCAGCTCGGCCAGATGGGTCTGCGCTTGCTCCAGCGACGTGATGCCGCCGTTAATGGCGAGGGTGAGATGGGGGTAGTCATGTTTCAGGCGATAGACACGCGGATAGTCGAGCGGTGGAATTTCGCGGTTCTCTTTGGGGCTGAGACCACTGAGCCACGCCTTGCGGGCATGGACAATAAACGTATCACAACCGGCCGCGCTGACCTGTTCGATAAATGCCTGAAGAAACTCGTAAGAGTCCTGATCGTCGATGCCGATACGGGTCTTTACCGTCACCGGAATATCCACCACATCGCGCATCGCCTTGACGCAATCAGCCACCAGCGCCGGCTCGCCCATCAGGCAGGCACCGAAGCGGCCGTTTTGCACCCGATCTGACGGGCAACCCACGTTGAGATTCACCTCGTCATAACCCCGCTCCTGCGCAAGGCGGGCGCAGTGCGCCAGATCGGCCGGATTGCTGCCACCCAGTTGCAGCGCCAGCGGATGCTCCTCCTGGTTAAAACCGAGATAATCCCCCTTGCCGTGGATGATCGCCCCGGTGGTCACCATCTCGGTATAGAGCAGAATGTTCTTGCTCAACATCCGGTGAAAGTAACGGCAGTGACGGTCCGTCCAGTCGAGCATTGGTGCAATAGAGAAGCGTCCGCTCCAGTGGGCGGCGCCACCCGGTGCAACATAGTGGCTGGCGTGGGTCTGGTTCTGGCTCATGGGTCAGCTCGTCTCGCAGGCAGGTCAAACAGAATCGGCCGGCGGCCGACAACAGGGCGGCGAGTATAGCGGATCTGCCCTTCAAGATCAGCCAAACCGACGGCAAGCACCCGTTATGCAACATCGGTGTAAGGCTCAACACTGGATCTACCCTACGCCAGCGCTTATCCTCCCCGCCAGATAGGGTTGCAACAGGCACAGTAACATGAAGATTCTGGTCACCGGCGGCGCCGGTTTTATCGGCTCGGCGGTTATCCGCCATATCATTGGCCATACCAGCGATGAGGTGGTCAATGTGGATGCACTGACCTATGCCGGTAATTTGGCCTCGATAAAAAGCGTTGAAGATAGTCCGCGCTACTGCTTTGAGCGGGTCGATATTTGCGATCGCGCCGCGCTCGATGCGCTGTTTGCACTCCACCAGCCCGATGCAGTGATGCACCTTGCGGCCGAAAGCCATGTGGATCGCTCGATTACCGGCCCGGCAGCCTTTATCGACACCAATATCGTCGGCACCTATCAGCTGCTCGAAGCGGCCCGCCACTACTGGAGCGCGCTGGACGCTCGTCGCCAGCAGGCGTTTCGTTTTCACCATATCTCGACCGATGAGGTGTATGGCGATCTGCCCCATCCGGATGAACAGAGCGGCGCGCTGCCGCTCTTTACCGAGCAGACCCCTTATGCACCGAGCAGCCCCTATTCGGCCTCGAAGGCAGCCAGCGATCATCTGGTGCGGGCTTGGCGCCGCACCTACGGCCTGCCGACGCTGGTCACCAACTGCTCGAACAACTACGGCCCGTATCACTTTCCGGAAAAGCTGATCCCGCTGGTTATCCTAAGTGCCCTCGACGGCAAGCCGCTGCCGGTGTATGGCAAGGGCGATCAAATTCGTGACTGGCTCTATGTAGAAGATCACGCCAGAGCGCTGCACACCGTGGTGACTCATGGCGTGGTGGGCGAGACCTACAACATCGGCGGCCATAACGAGAAACGTAATCTGGAGGTGGTCGAGACCCTGTGCGACCTGCTCGATGAGATGGCGCCCAAATCCCATGGCTCTTACCGCGACCAGATCACCTTTGTGACCGACCGGCCGGGCCATGATCGCCGCTATGCCATTGATGCTGGCAAGATGGTGCGTGAGCTGGGCTGGCAGCCGCAAGAGACCTTCGCAAGCGGCCTGCGCAAAACCGTGCGCTGGTATCTGGATAACAGCGAATGGGTCGAGCAGGTCAAAAGCGGCGCTTATCGCGATTGGATCGATAGCCACTATTCAGTCGCAGGCACCCAGCAACAGGCGCCGCGCTGATGCGTATTGTGCTGCTCGGTAAAGATGGCCTGCTCGGTCATGCGCTGCAGCCTGCACTGGCGCAACTGGCCCAAGTCCGCCAAGGCGAGCTGGTGACGCTCGGTCGCCGCGATGGCGCACTGAAGGTCGATTTCACCGAGGTGCACTCATTGCGCCGCACCTTGCTCGAGCTTCGGCCCGATGTGATTGTTAACGCTGCGGCCTACACCGCCGTGGATAAGGCAGAAAGCGAGCCTGAACTGGCTATGCAGATTAACGCAGACGCCGTGGTCGTGTTGGCCGAGACCGCCAACCTGCTGGGTGCCTGGCTGGTGCACTACTCCACTGACTATGTGTTTGATGGCACTGGCCACGCCCCCTGGCAAGAGAGCGATACCCCGGCCCCGCTCAGTGCCTACGGCAGAAGCAAACTGGCAGGCGATCTGGCCGCAAGCCGCGCCATCAAGCACCTGATCTTTCGCTCAGGCTGGGGCTATGGGGCGCACGGACGCCACTTCGCCCGCACCCTTGTTGAACTGGCCATGACGCGCCCAGCGCTTAGGGTGGTCAACGATCAGATAGGTGCGCCCACCAGCGCCGAGCTGGTTGCCAGTTGCACCGCACTGGCACTTGAACGTGTGACCTGCGAGGGGAGCGAGCCACTGGCCGGGCTCTATCACCTATCAGCTCGCGGCGAGACCAGCTGGTATGACTATGCCGCGCTGATTGTGGCCAAGGCGCGTGCGGCCAAGGTGCCACTCGCGCTGCAATCGTTGCAACCGGTGGCAAGTCGTGATTACCCCACCTCTGCCCGGCGGCCACTGAATTCACGGCTCGCTTGCGAGAAATTTGAGCGCACCTTTGCCATCACACTGCCCCACTGGCAGGCACCGGCCGAAAAGATGCTGGAGTCGCTGCTCGCTGAGTTAAACCAGCGCACATAACCGGCTGACCAGAGAGGCAAACCATAGGCATCCCGGCGGTGCTGATTTACCATATCGGCCGGTTAGCCAAGGAGCGCAACATGCACTATCCACGGGTGGGTGTCGGGGTCATTTTGGAAAATGCTCAAGGACTTATCTTGCTGGGTAAACGCAAGGGGAGCCATGCGCCTTACTGGTCGATTCCGGGTGGTCATCTTGAGGTAGGCGAGCCGTTTGAAGCGTGCGCCATCCGCGAGATTGAAGAGGAGACCGGCCTGCAGATAAGCGACCCGCAGGTGGTGGCGGTGACCAACAATCTTGAGACCTGGAGCGAGTGCGGCCTGCACTACATCTCGGTGATCCTGCATACCAAAGTCGATGGCGAGCCTGAACTGCGTGAGCCGGACAAATGCGAAGGGTGGATCTGGTGCGATCCACGTATGCTGCCCACACCGCTGTTTGATGCCTGTCGGCAGGGCGTCAGCGCCTGGCTGGCAGGGCGTTGTTATCTACCGGCCGAGTCATCCTGATGTCATGGCAGCGTCCTAAGGTTATCTTCGCCAAGCACGGCTCATACGAGGGGATAGCCAAGGCTCTGAGGTGCTCATGACCGCCATTTTTCTGCGTTTTCTCTGGCTTGGTTGCCTCGGTTTTGGCGGCCCGGCTGCGCATATTGGTCTGTTTCGCCAGACCTTTGTCGAGCGGCTTGGCTGGCTGAGCCAAGAGCAATTTGGCCACCAGCTGGCGCTGTGTCAGTTTCTACCCGGGCCGGCATCAAGCCAGCTGGGATTTGCTATCGGCTATCAGCGCGCTGGCCTTGCCGGTGCACTGGCGGCGTTTATCGGCTTCACCCTGCCCTCATTAGTGCTGATGGTGGCGCTGGCATTAGTGGGCAGCCAGTTGTTGGCGCAGACGTGGTTTCCTCTGCTGCTGGCGGGGCTCAAACTGCTGGCGCTGGTCGTGGTGATGGATGCCGTGCTCGCCATGGGGCGACAATTCTGCCAGCACTGGCATCATCAGGCCATGATGGTTGCCACGGCTGCGGCGCTCTGGTTATTGCCCGGCATCATAACTCAGTTTGTCGCCCTGACGCTGTGCGCCCTGCTGGGGGCAGTGCGTGGAGGCAGCGACGATGCTTCGCATCACCCTGCCGTTCAGCTAGGCTGGCGCTGGCTCATCCTGTTTGGCTTGCTGCTGATCCTGCCACCCATGTTCGGCCTGCACCTGTTTGCCGATTTTTATCTAGCTGGCACGCTGGTGTTTGGCGGCGGCCATGTGGTGCTGCCCCTGCTGCAGCAAACCGTAGGCGGTGCGCTGGGCGAAAGTCAGTTTCTGGCCGGTTATGCACTGGCCCAGTTGGTGCCAGGACCGATGTTTACTCTGGCCAGCTATCTGGGGGCGTTGAGCTTGCCGCAGCAACCGATCGCCGGCGCCCTTATCGCCACGTTTGCCATTTTTACGCCGGGATTTTTGCTGCTGCTCGCCCTCTCCCCTGTGTGGCAAGGGTTGCTGCGGCGCCCACGCTGGCAAAGCGCAGCCGCCGCCCTTAACGCTGCCGTGGTTGGGCTGCTGCTCGCGGCGCTCTATCAGCCAGTTTTTACCAGCGCGGTGCACGGGCCGCGTGAGCTGGCACTGGCTGCCATCGGTCTGTTTGTTCTGCGCTCGCGCAAAGTGCCGGTGCTTCTGCTCGCGGTGGGCTTGGTCACGGCCTATGGATTACTCGGCACCTTGACTTAACTCCGCGTCGATCCTGTTCACACTCACGGCGCGGCAGGCTGGCATTTTGCTTTCGCGCCGCGCACAATGCCGCTCCGCAAAAGAGGAGACCCGCCATGGCCCAGCATCAAAAACCCTCGCCGCAGACTCAGCAAGAGGCGCAGCGCATCGCCCGCGCCAATCAAAAGCCCGGCCAGACCAAGGAGCAGACCCAGCTGATTGCACAGGGCATCCAAAAGGGCATCGACGAGTACAAAAAGCAGCAAAAAGCCAAGGCGCGCGATCTGTCCAAGTTTAAAAAGCAGCAGGCCAAGGCCAAGCAACGGGCCGAAACCGACGCGCCCGATGAGCCGCAGGACGAGGAAAATCTGGTGGTGATCACCCGCCAACATCCCCTGCCCTGGGTGCTGCTGGCCTTGAGCTGGCTGGGGATGCTCGGCTGGCTGTGGCACAGCGCATCGTAACGAGACAAGTATCATGACCTCGTCTCTCTATCTGCTCTGCCCACTGGTGCTGTTTTTGCTGGCCATGCTGCTGTGGCGCATCTCGCCGCTGCGCGCCGTGGCATCAGACAGCGCCCGCTGGCTGATCCTGCCCGCCTTTACCCTGTTTATGCTGCTTCTGATTGCCAACCAGCACATGGCGCCAGAACTGCGCAGCCCCTGGTTTCACTGGTTGATGCCGGGCTTTGGCTTTGCGCTGGCGCTGTTTCCGGCACTGCCGCGCGCCTTCCAGCCCAGACTGGCCCTGCGTGACGGCGTGTTTGCAGCACTGGGGTTAATGTTGATGAGCCTCGCACTGGTCCTCTGACCCACTTGCCAGATCGGGGCTGATGAAGGATCTTGAAAGGGCAGCATGGAACCTGCCCACTGCGGAGCCTTCATGAACGGACCCGACCTTCCCGCCCTCCCCGATTGCTGGGACCCCGGCCAACCGGCCGCCAGCATGGAACGCCTCACCGCCTTGTTGCCTCATGCCGAGCGCGGTGGCGATCCGGATTATCTGCTCTCCCTCGGCGCCCTGCGGGTGCGCGGCCTTCTCTTGCGCCATGACATGGCCGAGGCGGCCACCTTGCTCGATGAGGTGGAAGCCGCGCTGACCCCGCAGACACCGATGGCGCGACTGGCGATTTTGTTAGAGCGTGCCCGCTTTGATTGCCTGCGCAACGAGGCGAGCGGCACCTTGTTAGCCGAGCAGAGCTGGAAACAGGCACTGCGGCTGCGCCGTGACGATCTGGCCATTGACGCCGCCTGCCTGCTGGCAAACGGGCCGGATGAAGCGGTCCGCCAGCGCTGGCTGCCGCAAGCCGTTACCCTGGCTGAGCGCAGCGCCAGTGAAGGCGCCAGACGCTGGCTGCCGATAGTGTGGAATCAGCTGGCCTGGCTGCGTTTTGAGCAGCAAAAATTCGATGAGGCGCTGGGCTTACAGCAGCAGTGCGCTGCGTGGCACCAGCAACACAATGCGCCGACCAAGGCGGCGCTGGCGCAATGGAATCAGGGCCGCATCCTGCGCGAGCAGGGCAAGATTGAAGAGGCCTGGAGCGCGCAGCTCACCCTGAAAACCGAGATGGAAGAGGCTGGGCTACCGGCTGATGGTTATCTGTTTGAGGAGTTGGGCGAGCTGGCACTGCTGCGTCAGGACCCGGAGATCGGCGCCGAGGAGTTCTTTGCCCGCGCCTGGTTTTTACTCTCACGCGACGAGTGGCTGAAAACCCAGGCGCCCGAGCGCATCGAGCGGCTCAAACGCCTGGCCAAGTTGTAATTACAGCGCGCCAGCCTCTTCCCACGCCTGCTTTTTGCGATAGATGGTGGAGGGGCTGATCTCAAGCAGCGCCGCGGCTTTGGGGATATTGCCGTCACACTCGGAGATGGCGTGCTCGATGGCCTCTTTCTCCACAATCCACAGCGGGCGCACTTCACGGATCAGCTGCTCGGCCGGTATCGACATCGATGACGAGGCCACGCTCTGCACCGGCGTGCGCATCGGCAAGCCGAGCGGAGGCGGCAGCATCGACACCTCGACCCGCTCACCATCGTTGAGCACCACGGTATTGCGGATCACGTTCTGCAATTCGCGCACGTTGCCAGGCCAGGGGTAATCGAGCAGTACGCGGGCCGCCTCGGGCGAGAAATCGACAAAGCGCCGCCCCTCTTCTCCGGCATAACGCTGCAGCAGTTCACGCGCCAGCAGCAGAATATCCTCGCCCCGTTCGCGCAGCGGCGGCAGGGTCAGCGGAATCACGTGCAGCCGATAGTAGAGATCTTCACGAAAACGACCGGCTTTGACCTCGGCCAGCGGGTCGCGGTTGGTGGCGCAGACAAAGCGCACATCCACCGATTCGGTCTTGCCGCTGCCCACCTTCTGGAAGCTGCCGGTCTGGATAAAGCGCAGCAGCTTGCTCTGCAGATCGAGATCCATTTCGCAGATCTCGTCGAGAAACAGGGTGCCACCATCGGCCAGACTGGCAGCCCCTTTGCGATCGCTCACCGCACCGGTAAACGCCCCCTTCATATGACCGAAGATCTCGCTCTCCATCAGATCATGGGGAATGGCGGCGCAGTTGAGGGCCACAAAGGATTGGTCTTTACGCGGGCTGCACTTGTGGATCGCCTCAGCACATACTTCTTTACCGGTGCCGCTCTCGCCAGTGATAAACACGGTCGCCTTGCTCGGCGCGGCGCTTTCGATAATGCGATAAACCGCCTGCATCGGCATGGAGGCGCCGATAAAGCCGACAAACGACTGACGTTCAAAGTTTTCGCGGTATTGATCCACCAGCGAGCGCAGTTGCTGGTGCTGCAAACCGTTGTGCACCGTGGTGCACAGACGCTTGCTGTCAAAGGGCTTGGTCAGAAAGTCAAAAGCACCCAAGCGCATCGCCTCGACCGCCACATCGGCCGAGCCGTGGGCCGTGATCACCACCACGGCGCAGGGAAGTTGCTGCTCGGTCACCTGTTTGAGGATGTCCATGCCATCCATATCAGGCAGTTCAAGATCGAGCAGAATAAGGTGGACGAGCTGGGTCTGTAACACCTCCAGCGCGGTCTGCCCACACTGGGCCATCACCACCTCATAACCGGCCTGGATCAGGTATTGCTGGTACACCACCGCCAGGCTCAGGGTATCTTCCACCAGCAGGATTCGGGGACTTGCTTGCGGCACGATCGGCATCCTTGACGTTGCAATGGAGATATTGTGCGTGCAGTGCACACGCCGCTCAATCCCATTAAGGGCCATCTCTGTGCAAAATGCAAAAAAGTCAGGCAAAAGAGGGACAAACGAAGCCAGTTAGCGGGTCACTTTGCCATTTTGCATCGCAATCCCGTTATCTCGGATAGGAGCTGTCACGACTGCGGATCGATTCGTCAGAGAGGGTCGGTCGATTCGTCAGCCGCACTGTCAGTCAGCGGGCAGCGAAAACCCTCGCCGCCGTATACCGAGCAGGCCGATGAAAATTTATGGCATAAGATTGCGGTTAATAATGTGCAAAGTCTTGCGCCAGCGCATTAATTCCATTTAGCAATTATCCGAATGCACTTCTCGTGCTTATGCAGTCGCCACGAATAAGCAACAGCGCTATTTATCATTAACGGCAACACCATCTGGGCTAGCATATTTTATGGCCGTTAAAAAGCCCCCACCCTCGCGTTAAAAATATATATCTATGCATCACGCTCTGCATGTGCAGCCAAGCAATTTTCGTTTTTAACGCCTTGGTTACAGCGCCGACCTGTCGCATTTTGCTCTCTGGCAGCAGCCAAGCCCGGCAAATAGGTCAGCACAGCGCTCCGCATTTGTTAATAAGTTGGAATAATCGCTGCATTGAATAGCAGCGTGAATATATTTCAGGGCGTTGAGCCAACTCATAGAAATGCAATCGCAGTTTGCAAGGCAAAAATACCATTCATAGAATCGCTGCATCTGAACATCTCACCCGGTTTGTCACGCTCGCGCTCTGCAAGGCGCGATGGGCTTGCTACATCTTATTGATTGGTGCGCAAGGAAAGCGAAACGGGGTGGGAAAAGCAGATACAACCTCTGATCTCTACATCAATAAACACTATTACAACAAGGCAATCCCTATGAGTGGCACCATTATCAAATCAGCCAGAAATACGTCCAATGCACCGCAAAGCCTCGGTCCCTATACCCAGAGCGTGGCCTTTTCCCATTACAACAATATTGCCGCCCAACTGCCGGTTGACCCGCACACGGGCAAACTGGTGGGCGGTGATATCAAGACCCAGGCCAGACAGTGCCTTGCCAATATCAAGGCGATTGTCGAGAGCATCGGTCATGTGATGGATGACGTGGTAAAAGTCACCCTCTTTTTGCAAGACATTGCCGATTTAGAGGCAGTCAATACGGTCTATCGCGAATTTTTCCCAAGCTATGTGCCGACCCGCACCGTTCTGGCTGTCGCTGCGCTGCCAATGGGTGCAGCCATTGAGATGGACGCCATTATCTCCAACGGCGAGGGGACACTCCCGCAAGCCCCCTGCCCGCTGGTTAAACTGGCGCGCAATAGCGAACGTGCACCGCAAAGTCCGCTCTATACCCAAACCGTTGCCTTCTCGCACTACAACAACATTGCGGCGCAACTGCCGATTGATATGGCCACCGGCAAACTGGTCTCTGGCGGCATTAAAGAGCAGGCAGCTCAATGTCTGCGCCATATTAAAACCGTGCTGGAAAGCATTGATGTGCCGCTCGATGATATCGTCAAAGTGACCATCTATCTGACCAATCTGGCCGATCTCGATGCCGTCAACGAGGTCTACACCACCTTCTTCCCGGACTCGGCCATTGCCCGCGCCGCCGCCTATATGCCGGCCCGCAGCGTAATTGCCGCCTCGGCCCTGCCGCTGGGTGCGCTGGTGCAGATGGATGCCGTGGTCTCTCACGGTGACGGCACCCCGCCGCAACTGGTGGAAGATCGCCACAATCTGGTGATCCGCGCCCGCAATACCGACAAGGCGCCGCGCAGCGCACTGCATAGCCAGAGCGTCGCCTTTTCCCACTACAACCATATTGCCGGCCAACTGCCGGTTGATCTCGCCACCGGCAAGATCCTGACCGGCTGCATTAAAGAGCAGACCGCCCAGTGCCTGACTCATATCAAGTCGATTGTGGAGAGCATCGGCCATGTGATGGACGATATTGTGAAGGTGAATATTCAGCTGGCCACTATCGACGATCTGGATGCGGTCAATGCCGTTTACAGTCGCTACTTCCCGGACTATCAACCGGCCCGCACCGTGTTCGCCGTCCGTGAGCTGCCCGCTGGCGCCCTGATCCAGTTGGATGCGGTAATGTCCAACGCGGAAAGTACCCCGCCGCAGGTGTAATACATAGCTTTAACAATTAAACACACCGGCTTAAGTCGGTGTGTTTTTTAAATGGGATACTGAAATGAATCGTTCACATGAAATTTAATTTTAATAGCAATGTTTCTCGAGCCCAGTTTGGAAAAATGAGATCATGAATATTTTCCATCAATGTTGGTATTTTATAAGGGGATGAACGAGGGAATAAAAATGCGTGCTCAGTGTTGGCCTCATATACAGCAAGCCCATTAGGTGTTAGAACTATTGAAAAGTCAGAAAATTCACCTAACTGAAGGATGTCCTTAGTTCTAAATCTTCCTTTTGGATCTGTGACTTCTACTGCTAACCCCCTAATAAATTTGCTAACCTGACCTCTCACTGCACCGACCCTCACTGAAGTTGAGGCTGTCGTCAACCCCAAACCAGGCCCCATATAGACCTCATTATTTATCGTCATACATGGAGTAATACCACTTTTTCTCAGCTCATATATTTCGCTTTCTGAACACTGACTTTCACCATTAGAAAGAATGCCTTTCAATTTATATCTATCCATATAATCAGGCCAATTTAAGACTAGTGTTTCTATTAGTCCTTTATTAGAAAAACCCTCCTTTGATGGATGCAGTAATACATCAATAAAGGCCACCACATCATGGCTAATCAAGCAAAAAAGAAGGTAGTCAGCAGACTTTGAAAAATACTGTCCTTGTGGAATCGGTGCATCACTAAGATGAAAATGATGAATACCCCAGTCTGCCCAAAGCAAATCAGTTCTAGAGTCACGCTTATCACCACTAGTATCATGTCTTAACACCAGGCCTCGTCCCTGATATGGATTTATGTCGTCCCCTTCTTCAATCATTTTACAAAATTTAAGTAATGCATTTTGAGCATCGCAAGGAAGGTCTTTCTTTGGAAACTTATTAGATAACGTTATTTCTCTCGCATGAGTATCAACATAGCGAAGCCTGAAGTCCAACCAGCGCATTAGAGGATCATTTAAACCAGGAGCATCCTTCTTGAACTTCAATGAATATAATTCAATTAAACTTTCCGCAATTGAATTTATGTTTTTATAGAATTTCTTATGAAGTTCGGAAGCATCCATAACTTTACCTCAAATACGTTTAGAAAATGCATCTATAGAAAATATTTAACACATACATTGATTAACATAACACTGCTATTAAAACAACTGAGCATCCGTTTACTCATACTGAATAATCCGACAAAAATGATAAATTCCGAATCATAAAAAACGCCCCCCATCTTGCGATGGGGAGCGTTTTATCGTTCCGGCTATTGGGCCTGCACGGCCCAATAGTCAGGGATTACAGGGACTCAGCGGTCGCAACCACGTTTTCCACGGTAAAGCCAAATTCCTTGAACAGCAGTTCGGCCGGAGCAGATTCACCGAAGGAGCGCATACCGATGATCTTGCCGCCGAAACCGACGTACTTGTACCAGTAGTCAGCGATACCGGCTTCGATAGCAACGCGCTTGGTCACAGAAGACGGCAGCACGGACTCCTTGTATTCGGCGGATTGAGCGTCGAACACGTCGGTGGCCGGCAGGGAGACCACGCGCACGGCACGGCCCTTGGCGGTCAGTTGCTCATAAGCGGCAACCGCCAGCTCCACTTCAGAGCCGGTAGCGATCAGGATCAGATCCGGCGTACCGGCGCAATCCTTCAGCACATAACCGCCCTTGGCGACGTTGGCGAGTTGCTCAGCGCTGCGATCCATCTGGGCCAGGTTCTGGCGGGAGAAGATCAGGGAGGTCGGGCCATCCTTACGCTCGATGGCAAACTTCCAAGCCACGGCAGATTCAACCTGGTCACACGGACGCCAGGTACTCATGTTCGGGGTCAGACGCAGGGAAGCGATCTGCTCAACCGGCTGGTGAGTCGGGCCGTCTTCGCCCAGACCGATGGAGTCGTGGGTATAAACGAAGATGGAGCGCTGCTTCATCAGGGCGGCCATACGCAGGGCGTTACGGGCGTATTCCATAAACATCAGGAAGGTGGCGCCGTAGGGGATGAAACCACCGTGCAGGGCGATACCGTTCATGATGGCGGACATGCCGAACTCGCGCACGCCGTAGTGGATGTAGTTACCCGCAGCGCTTTCCGGAGTCAGAGACTTGGAGCCGGACCACATGGTCAGGTTGGACGGCGCCAGATCCGCAGAGCCGCCCATAAATTCCGGCAGCAGCTTGCCGAAGGCTTCCAGTGCGTTCTGGGAGGCCTTACGGGTGGCGATCTTGGCCGGGTTGGCTTGCAGATTTTCGATGATCTTGGCCGATTCGGCGGCCCAGTTCGCCGGCAGGTCACCGCTCATACGGCGCTTGAACTCGGCAGCCAGCTCGGGGTGAGCGGCAGCGTAGGCAGCGAACTTGGCATCCCACTCGGATTCCAGCTTGCCGCCCTTCTCGCGACCGTTCCACTGGGCCGCGATGTCGCTCGGGATCACGAACGGCTCGTGGTTCCAGCCCAGGAATTCACGGGCAGCCTTGATTTCGTCGTTGCCCAGCGGCGAGCCGTGGCAATCGTGGGAGCCGGACTTGTTCGGCGAACCGTAACCGATGATGGTGCGGCAGCAGATCAGGGTCGGCTTGCCGGTCTCGGCCTTGGCGGCTTCGATGGCGGCATTGATGGCGTCCGGGTTGTGACCGTCTACGCCCGGGATAACGTGCCAGCCGTAGGCTTCAAAGCGCTTCGGTGTGTCATCGGTGAACCAGCCTTCAACGTGACCGTCGATGGAGATGCCGTTGTCATCCCAGAAGGCAATCAGCTTGCCCAGACCCAGCGTACCGGCCAGGGAGCAGGCTTCGTGAGAGATACCTTCCATCAGGCAACCGTCGCCCATGAACACGTAGGTGTGGTGATCGACCACATCGTGACCGGCACGGTTGAACTGCTCGGCCATGGCCTTTTCGGCGATAGCCATACCCACGGCGTTGGTGATGCCTTGACCCAGCGGACCGGTGGTGGTTTCAACGCCCGGTGCATAACCGTATTCCGGGTGACCCGGAGTGCGAGAGTGCAGTTGGCGGAAGTTTTTCAGATCGTCGATGGAGAGGTCATAACCGGTGAGATGCAGCAAGGAGTAAAGCAGCATGGAGCCGTGACCATTAGAGAGCACGAAACGGTCACGGTCGGACCAGGTCGGGTTGCTCGGGTTGTGCTTCAGGTGACTGCGCCAGAGAACTTCGGCGATGTCAGCCATGCCCATGGGGGCACCCGGGTGACCGGAGTTGGCTTTCTGAACGGCATCCATACTCAATGCGCGAACGGCATTGGCAAGCTCTTTACGAGAAGGCATCACTATCTCTCCTGCGATTGCTTAAGATTGCCCATATTGGCGAGGCCAATATTCTCCCAGTAGGGCGAGCGCGGTGCAAACACTATCTGGGGAGACCTTTCGGCTTTGGGAAGACAATCGCTTTTCCTGAATAAAAAACGTTTATACGGGCAGGAGGTTACTACTTCATTCGGCGCACGCCCGGCTGCACCAAATGTTTGCGGGTTCCTGTGCGCCAGCCCACAAAATAGTGCTGGCAATCGCCCACCCCCAACATTAAAATAGACGTCCAGATGTAGATACCTCTACAATTAATCCCAGTTTCAACCACGGAGCGATTTTTGTTCGCTCCTGTCAACCACAGGCAAGGTAATCATGGCAAAGCTGTTTACTTCCGAGTCGGTCTCCGAAGGCCATCCCGATAAAATCGCGGACCAGATCTCCGATGCGGTGCTGGACGCCATCCTGAAGCAAGACACCCGGGCCCGCGTTGCCTGTGAAACCCTGGTCAAGACCGGCATGGTCATGGTGGCTGGCGAAGTCACCACCTCCGCCTGGGTTGATATCGAACAGATCGTGCGCGACACCGTGCGTGAGATTGGCTACACCCACTCTGACATGGGTTTTGATGCCGACTCCTGCGCCGTGCTCAACGCCATCGGCAAGCAATCCCCGGACATCAACCAGGGCGTTGACCGCTCCAACCCGCTCGAACAGGGTGCGGGTGACCAGGGTCTGATGTTCGGTTATGCCACCAACGAAACCGACGTGCTGATGCCGGCACCGATCACCTACTCCCACCTGCTGGTCAAGCGCCAGGCCGAAGTGCGCAAGAACGGCACCCTGCCGTGGCTGCGTCCGGATGCCAAGAGCCAGCTGACGTTTGCCTATGGCGATGATGGCAAGATCATCGGTGTTGATGCCGTGGTGCTCTCCACCCAGCACGCCGAATCGATCAGCCACAGCGATCTGGTGGAAGCGGTACGCGAAGAGATCATCAAGCCGGTGCTGCCGACCGAGTGGGTCAACAAGGACACCAAGTACTTCATCAACCCGACCGGTCGTTTTGTTATCGGCGGCCCGATGGGTGACTGCGGTCTGACCGGTCGCAAGATCATCGTCGACACCTACGGCGGCATGGCCCGTCACGGTGGTGGCGCGTTCTCCGGTAAGGATCCGTCCAAGGTTGACCGCTCTGCAGCCTACGCCGCCCGCTATGTAGCCAAAAACATCGTGGCTGCCGGTCTGGCCGATCGCTGCGAAATCCAGATCTCCTACGCCATCGGCGTGGCCGAGCCGACCTCCATCAGCGTGGAAACCTTCGGTACCGGCAAGGTCGCCGAAGAGCTGCTGGTCAAGCTGGTGCGTCAGCACTTCGAACTGCGCCCGTATGGCCTGATCGAGATGCTGGATCTGAAGCGCCCGATCTACCAAGCCACTGCCGCCTACGGCCACTTCGGTCGTCCGGAGTTCCCGTGGGAACAAACCAACAAGGCTGAACTGCTGCGCGACGCCGCCGGCCTGTAAGCCTGCATTGCGGACAACGCAAATTGTGGTAAAAGGGGAGCCGAGGCTCCCCTTCTGTTTTATAGCACCAGCACCATGCAGACCCTGATGACCGAGCGGGTGGATGCCTGCCTGACCCTGGCAGAGCAGAAACTCGGACGCACCTTTCCCCGCCCGCGGATCCGCTGCGATCTGCGTGGCCGCGCGGCCGGTACGGCGCGCCTGCAAAGCTGGGAGCTGCGCTTTAATCCCACCCTGTTTGCCGCCAATCAGGCCGCCTTTCTAAACGAGGTGGTGCCGCACGAGGTGGCGCACCTGCTGGTGTACGCCCTGTGGGGCAGCGGACGCGGTGCCCGTCGGGTCCTGCCGCACGGCTCGCAGTGGCAATCGGTGATGCGCGAGGTGTTTGGGCTGGCGCCCAAGGTCACGCACAACTTTAACCTGGCTCCGCTGGCCGAGCGCACCTTCCCTTATCGCTGCGCCTGCCGCGAGCATGCGCTGTCGGTGCGCCGCCATAACAAGGTGCGCCGGGGCGAGGCGCGCTACCACTGCCGGGTCTGTCGCAGCGAATTGCTCCCCTGCGTGGGTGAGAGATCCTCGGCCGAAACCCTGTGATAAGCTGCACGCCCCATTTTTATTAACGGATCGCTTCCACCATGTTTTATCGCCTTCTTATCCTGACTTGCTCGGCCCTGCTGGCCTTCGGTGCCCAGGCCGAACAGAATTTTCGTGAAGCCAAAGCGCAACTGACCAACCTCTATCGTGACCACCCGGTTACCATCTATTGCGGCTGCGCCATTAAATACAGCGGCAAGAAGATGACGCCGGACTGGGAGAGCTGTGGCTACCAGCCGCGCAAACAGCCCGAGCGTGCAGCGCGCATCGAGTGGGAGCATGTGGTACCGGCCTGGGAATTTGGCCACCAGCTGCAGTGCTGGCAAGATGGCGGGCGCAAAAATTGCGGCAAGAGCGACGAGTTCAACACCATGGAAGGGGATATGCACAACCTGTTTCCGGCCATCGGTGAAGTCAACGGCGATCGCGCCAACTACCGCTTTAGCGACTGGAACGGCAAGCCGGATCAGTATGGCCAGTGCCAGATGCTGATCGACTTCAAAGATCTTAAAGTTCAGCCCGCCAAGGGACCGGTGCGCGGTCAGATTGCCCGTGCCTATCTTTATATGAGCGACCGCTACAAGCTGCGTCTGGCCGACCAGCAGCGTAAACTGTTTGAAGCCTGGGACCGGCAATACCCGGCGGATGCCTGGGAGTGCCAACGCAACCAGCGTATCAAGCAGATCCAGGGCAATAGCAACCCCTTCATCGACAGACAGAAGTGCCAATAAGCGATGCGTATTCCACGAATTTATGAACCGGCCCCGCTCAGTGCGGGGCAGATCCTGAGCCTTGGCGAAGATGGTGCCAACCATGTCGGCCGCGTCCTGCGTATGCAGCCGGGCCAGGAGCTGGTGCTGTTTAACGGCGGTGACCACGACTATCCAGCCGTGATCCGCGCCGTGACCAAAAAAGGGGTCGAGGTCGAAGTGACCGCCATGACCGCCAATCCGGTCGAATCGCCCCTCGCCATCCATCTCGGGCAGGTCATCAGTCGTGGCGAAAAGATGGATTTCACCATTCAAAAATCGGTCGAGCTGGGCGTAACAGTGATCACCCCGCTCTTCTCCGAGCGCTGCGGGGTGAAACTGCCAGCGGATCGGCTCGAGAAGAAACGCGAGCAGTGGCAGAAGATTGTTATCAGCGCCTGTGAACAGTGCGGCCGCAGCCACGTGCCCGAAGTGCGTATGCCGATGGAGCTGGCCGATTGGATGAGTGAGCCAACCGATGAGCTCAAACTCAACCTGCACCCCCGCGCCGAATACAGCATTCAGACCTTACCGGTGCCAGAGCACGGGGTTCGCCTGCTGATTGGCCCCGAGGGGGGGCTGTCGGAACAGGAGATCGATGATACCGTTAAGCACGGCTTCAAGGAGATGTTGCTCGGGCCACGGGTGCTGCGCACCGAAACCGCTGCCCTGACTGCCATCACCGCCTTGCAGTGTCGCTTTGGCGATCTTGCATGACACCCGGAGCCTGCCACAGCAGGCTCATCGACTGAAGGAAACCCGGATGACCATCAAATTGGGTATCGTGATGGACCCTATTTCGTCCATCAACATCAAGAAAGACTCCAGCTTCGCCATGCTCGAAGAGGCGCAAAAGCGCGGCTATGAGCTCTTCTATCTGGAGATGAAGGATCTCTATATGCAAGCGGGCCGCGCCTTTGGCACCATGCGCCCGCTGCGCGTGCAGTATGACTATGCCAACTGGTTTGAACTTGGCGAGGTGGTTGATCAACCGCTCTCCAGCCTCGATGTCATCTTGATGCGCAAGGATCCCCCATTTGATACCGAGTTCATCTACGCCACCTATATGCTGGAGCGCGCCGAGGATGAGGGCAGCCTTATCGTCAATAAGCCGCAGAGCCTGCGTGATGCCAACGAGAAGCTGTTTACCGCCTGGTTTGCCGAGCACACCCCGACTACGCTGGTCACCCGCCGTGCCGACAAGCTGCGCGCGTTTCACCTAGAGCACCACGACGTCATTCTCAAGCCGCTCGATGGCATGGGCGGCGCCTCGATTTTTCGCATGAAGCAGGACGATCCGAACGTGGGCGTCATCATCGAGACCCTGACCGAGCACGGCAGCCGTTACTGCATGGCGCAGACCTATCTGCCGGCCATCAAGGATGGCGACAAGCGAGTATTGGTCGTGGATGGCGAGCCGGTGCCCTACTGCCTGGCCCGCATTCCGGCTCAGGGCGAAACCCGCGGCAACCTGGCCGCTGGCGGCCGGGGTGAAGCGCGGCCTCTGACCGACGCCGACTGGGCAATTGCCCGCGCCGTGGGCCCGACCCTCAAGGCCAAGGGACTGATCTTCGTGGGTCTGGACATCATCGGCGATCGACTGACCGAGATTAACGTCACCAGCCCGACCTGCATCCGTGAAATCGAGGCCACCTTCCCGGTCTGCATTACCGGCATGCTGATGGATGCCATCGAGCGTCGTCTGGGCGTATCCTGATCGTTACGCCGCCAACGCAACCACAGAGCCTGATTCAAGAACAAGAAGATGCATACACTGCAAAACCACTTCCTGCTGGCCATGCCCAGCCTGCAAGACCCCTACTTCGAGCGTTCGCTGGTCTATATCTGCGAACACAATGACGAAGGGGCAATGGGGCTGGTCACCAACATCCCGCTGTCGATGCCGGTCAGCGAGGTGTTAAACCAGGTCAAGATCGAGCCCCCCTTCGAGGCGCTGCTCGAGCAACCCGTGATCCAGGGCGGCCCGGTGGCCCACGACCGCGGCTTTGTGCTGCACAGCCCGCGCCCCGGCTTTAGCTCGAGCATGAAAGTCAGTGACGAGCTGATGATCACCACCTCGCGCGACATTCTGGAAACCCTCGGCACTGACGCCGCGCCCGCTCACTGGCTGCTCACGCTCGGCTACGCCGGGTGGAGTGCCGGCCAGCTTGAGCAGGAGCTGACCGACGGCTCCTGGCTGGTTGTGCCGGTCGATACCAGCTTGCTGTTTGCCACGCCGCTGCACGAGCGCTGGCAACGGGCGGCCGCCAGTATCGGCATCAACACCTTGCATCTCTCCAGCCAGATTGGCCACGCCTGAGGATTTTTCATGACTGCACGCAGCCTGATGGGCTTTGATTACGGCACCAAGAGCATTGGCGTGGCGGTTGGCCAGCAGCTGACCGGCTCGGCGTCACCGCTCTGCTCGCTCAAGGCCAATGACGGCATTCCCAATTGGGATGAGATCGACAAGCTGATCAAAGAGTGGCAACCGGATCTGCTTATTGTCGGCCTGCCGCTCAACATGGATGGCACCGAGCAGGAGATCACGGTGCGCGCCCGCAAATTTGGCAACCGCCTGCATGGCCGCTTCGGCAAGCAGGTCGAGTTCAAAGATGAGCGGCTCACCACCACCGATGCCCGCGCCCGCCTGTTTGAGCGCGGCGGTTATCGGGCTCTCGACAAGGGTTCAGTAGACGCCGTGTCGGCCCAGCTGATCCTCGAATCGTGGATGGAAGAGCAATACTGACCGAACCGGGAGCCTAGGCTCCCGGTTTTTCATGCAGGAAACCCGACTTAGCCATCTGCAATTCTGCCAACGGTATCGCGGTTTGTTGACTCCCCTACGCTTAATATGGTTAATACCATAAAACAGCGTTTCTAATTTTCAGGTTTATCAGGTTATGAATCGTTTTGTCCTGGCTGATGCCAGCCGCTGCATTGGCTGTCGCGCCTGTGAAGTCGCCTGCGTGATGGCACACAATGATGATCAGCACGTCGCGACCGCCGCCGACTTTCAGCCGCGTGTTCAGGTAATCCGCCATGAGGCGCTGCGCACGGCCGCACTCTGCCGCCACTGTGAAGAGGCCCCTTGCGCCAAGTCCTGCCCCACCGGGGCCATTGTCGAACGCAATGGCAGTGTGCAGGTGCTCACCGAGCGCTGCATCGGCTGCAAGAGCTGTGTGCTCGCCTGCCCGTTTGGTGCCATGCAGATGGCGCCACAAGCGGGCAACCAAAGCCATGTGGCCCACAAGTGCGATCTGTGTGAAGGGCGCGAAGAGGGTCCGGCTTGCGTGGCCGCCTGCCCCAGTGACGCGCTGCAGGTGATGAGTGACGAGACGCTGGCTCGTCTGCGCCAGCAGCGCCAACAGCGCAGTGCCATCGGTCAGACAGCGCGCCACGTGGCCGTCAAACGCCAGCAGATGGAGCAAACGCCGAAGCGCTGCGATCCCGCCAAGATCCCGCTGAACCTGCGCCGCAGCACCTTTACCGAGCTCTACCCCACCTACTCGACCGAGCAGGCCAGAGCCCAGGGCGATCGCTGCCTTGGCTGCGGTCATCACAGCGTCTGCGAGTGGACCTGTCCGCTGCACAATCACATCCCGCACTGGATCACTCTGGCCCGTGAAGGCCGCATTCTGGAAGCGGTCGAGCTCTCTCACCAGACCAACAGCCTGCCGGAGATCACTGGTCGCATCTGTCCGCAGGATCGCCTGTGTGAAGGGGCTTGTACTCTGAAAGAGGAATCCGGCTCGATGGCGGTCGGCAATCTGGAGCGCTACATCACCGAGCAAGCCTTCGCGCTTGGCTGGCGACCTGATCTTTCCTATGTGCAACCGACTGGTAAACGGGTCGCCGTTATCGGCGCCGGCCCGGCCGGACTTGGCTGTGCCGACATTCTGGTGCGAAACGGCATCCAGCCGGTGGTGTTTGACCGCCATCTTGAAATCGGCGGCCTGCTCACCTTTGGCATTCCGGCATTCAAGCTCGACAAACAGGTCATGATCCGCCGCCGCGAGCTATTTACCGCCATGGGCATCGAGTTTCGCCTCGGTGTAGATGTCGGCCACGACATCCAGCTTGAGGCATTACTCGAGGAGTTTGATGCGGTCTTTGTCGGCGTGGGCACCTACCGCTCCATGACCGGCGATTTGCCCAACGAGGATGCACCGGGCGTCTATGCAGCCCTGCCCTATCTGATGGCCAGTACCCGTCATCTGATAGGCTTGCCACAACCCGAGAGCGAGCCCTACCTCAATCTGGCCGGCCAGCAGGTCGTGGTCCTCGGCGGGGGGGATACCGCGATGGATTGCGTGCGCACAGCTCTGCGCCAGGGGGCAACGACCGTAACCTGCGCCTACCGCCGGGATGAGGCCAACATGCCGGGATCGCGCAAAGAGGTGAAAAACGCCCGCGAAGAGGGGGCCGATTTTGAGTTCAATGTGTTGCCCGTGGCCATCGAGCTCAACGAGCAAGGCGCAGTCAGCGGCATTCGCATGCAGCGCACCCGCATGGGTGAACCCGATGCAGCCGGGCGCCGTCGTCCGGTGGTCATTGAAGGCTCGGAGTTTGTGATGCCAGCCGATGCGGTGCTGGTCGCCTTTGGCTTTAATCCACACCCGCTACCCTGGCTTGAAGCGCAGGGAGTGCGTCTCGATCGCTGGGGACGGATTGCGACGTCTCACGCCAAGCAGTTTGCCTTCCAGACCAGCAACCCGCAGATCTTCGCCGGTGGCGATGCCGTGCGCGGCGCAGACCTGGTGGTGACCGCCATGGCAGAAGGGCGCCAGGCGGCGACCGGTATCATGGCCTATCTCGACGTGGCAGCGCAGCGACCTGTCGTTTCTGCGCCCCGGATCACACGCGAAGCCCAACCCGCGCTGTGAGATTAAGTTTGTCTTAAGGATTGGCTTCTAGCGTATGGCTATCTTGTTTCATACGCTGGAAGCCTCCTGATGACACCCGCCTTTTTCCCCAAGGCAGCGGCCTGGCGACCCATCGCCCTCGCTGCACTGTTTTGCTGCTACTTTGCCTCTGTCGTGCAGATAGCCCTGATGCTCAAGAGCTACAGCGGTTTTGTCGGGCTGCGCAGCACCCTGCTCTACAGCCTGTTGTGGCTGATCCCGCTGCTCATGACCCAACGCATCAAGCTGGCCGGCGCGCTGATTGGTCTGCTGCTGTGGGCCAGTTCCTTGGCCGGGTTGGGCTATTTCCTCATCTATGGCCAGGAGTTTTCCCAAAGCGTTCTGTTTGTGATGCTCGAAAGCAACCCGGGAGAGATGGGCGAGTATGCCGGGCAATACCTCAGCGTCTCGTTTGTGCTCTATCTGCTGCTTTATACCTTGGTGGGGGTGTGGCTATGGAGCAGACTGCAACCAGTCACACTGCCGCTGCGCTGGCGCGCCCTGCTGATCGCCGGACTGGCTTATGGCCTGCTGCTCCACCCTTTTGTCAAAACGCACTGGGACAATCCGACAAATCTGGCTCGCACCCAAAAGCAGTTGCTTGGGAAAATGGAGCCCGCGGCGCCCTGGCAACTGGTCATCGGCTATGCCCAATATCGCCAGCAGTTGGCTCATATGTCGCAACTGCTGGAGAAAAACAGTGCCCTGCCACCGCTGCAAGCGCTGAAGGATAACAGCGGTGATGCACCGCGCACGCTGGTGCTGGTTATCGGTGAATCGACGCAGCGTGGGCATATGGGGCTGTATGGTTATCCGCGTGACACGACTCCGCGCTTGACAGCCATGGCCCATCAGGACCCCAATCTGACTGTGTTCAACGACGTGGTAACCCCGCGCCCTTACACCATTGAGACGCTGGAGCAGGTGCTGACCTTTGCTAACGAGAAACATCCGGATCGCTATCTGACCCAGCCCACCCTGATGAATCTGATGAAGCAGGCTGGCTACAAAACCTTCTGGATCACTAACCAGATGACGCTGACAGCCCGCAACACGCTGCTCACCGTCTTTTCACGCCAAACCGATCGCCAGTTCTACATGAATCAGCAGCGCTCACAAAACACCCGTCAATATGACGAAAGCGTGCTTGGCCCCTTTGTCGAGGTGTTGGCCGATCCTGCCCCACGCAAGTTTATCGTGGTCCATCTGCTCGGGACGCATATCCGCTATGAGAACCGTTATCCGCAGCCGTTCGAGCAATTTGAAAAGAGCGCCCCTTTGCTCAGCACCCTCGGCCAGCAGGAACAACAGACATTTGATCAGTACGATAATGCCAACCTGTACAACGACTTTGTGGTCAGCTCCCTGTTCGATACCTATCGTCACAGCGGTAAGCAGGGATTCATGCTCTATCTCTCCGATCACGGTGAAGAGGTCTACGACACCCCGCCCCACCAGCGCCAAGGCCGTGACGAGCTGGCACCGACCCGCAACATGTATACCGTGCCGTTCCTGCTATGGACCTCACCACAGTGGGCCAACGCGCATCCACGGGATCTGGCTGCCACGGTCAACCGCAAGTACAGCTCAGCCGAGTTTATTCACACCTGGTCCGATTTGGCCGGCCTGAGCTATCAGGGCTGGCAACCGCAGCTCAGTCTGGTCAATCCACAGTTTGTCGAGCAGCCGCGCTGGATTGGCAATCCGGATCATCCGCATCAGTTGCGTACCTTCGACTCGTTGCCAAACGGCTGATATGAAAAGAGAAGGGGAGCCAGCGGCTCCCCTTGTCACATGATTAACCCTGTTTCTCAGGTTGATCCCAGATACCCGGTTCAAGCTGGCTGCGCAGCTCCGGGTATTTGTTGGCATCAAAGGTTGGCACCTTGCCGAGCATCAGCTGGTCGTTGTAATCCTTGGCCAGCTTGATGGCCACCCCAGAGAGCAGCAGGATAGCGACCAGGTTGACGATAGCCATCAGAGCCATCGACACGTCCGCCATGGCCCAGACAGTCGGCAGCTCGCCCACCGAACCAAACATCACCATTGCCAACACCACCAGACGGAACAGCAGAATACCGGCCTTATGGTTGTGCTCGAGGAACACCAGATTGGTCTCGGCGTAGGAGTAGTTGGCCACGATGGAGGTAAAGGCGAAGAAGAAGATCGCTGCCGCGATAAAGCTGTTACCCCAGCTGCCCACTTGGGACGAGAGAGCACGTTGAGTCAACTCGACACCGGTAATGCCACTGCCCGGCTCAAACTGGCCGGAGAGCAGGATGATGGCGGCGGTACAGGTACAGATGACGATGGTATCAACAAACACCCCCAGCATCTGTACATAGCCCTGAGAGGCCGGATGCGGCGGATAAGGTGTGGCCGTAGCGGCGGCGTTGGGAGCCGAGCCCATCCCCGCTTCGTTGGAGAAGAGACCACGCTTGATACCGTTGATCATGGCCTGAGAAACGGCATAACCGAGAGCGCCAGAGCCAGCCTGTTCAATCCCGAAGGCAGACTTGATGATCAGAGAGAAAACCGCCGGCAGGTCGCTGATGTGGCTAACCACAATAAACAGGGCCATGGCGATATAGGCGAGCGCCATAAACGGCACAACCAGCTCGGCAAAACGGGCAACGCCGCGGATCCCGCCGAAGATGATCAGGGCAGTCAGCAGCACCAGCGCCACGCCGCTCATCCAGTCCGGTACACCGAATGCCACCTTCATCGCCACGCTGATGGAGTTGGCTTGGACTGCGTTGAACACCAGACCAAACGCGAGCAGCAGGCAGAGGGAGAACAACACCCCCATCCAGCGCATGCCCAGCCCCTTTTCCATGTAGTAGGCAGGACCACCGCGATAGTTACCCTCGACGTCCTTGACCTTGTAAAGCTGCGCCAGCGCACTCTCGACGAAGGCAGTGGACATGCCGATAAAGGCAATCAGCCACATCCAGAAGATAGCGCCCGGGCCACCCAGGTAAATGGCCACCGCCACCCCGGCCAGATTACCGGTTCCGACCCGTGCCGCCAGACTGGTGCACAGCGCCTGGAACGAAGAGATACCGGCACTGTCGGCATTACGGCTGCTTTTTAGCACCGAAAACATATGACCGAAGTGGCGGATCTGAATAAATCCGGTCCGGATGGTGAAGAAGATGCCAACGCCTATCAGCAAATAAATAAGGATGGCGCCCCAGAGCAGGTCGTTGAGCAGCGCGATCAGTGTGTCCATAACTCTCTCGTTGTTATTGGGCCGGAATTGATCCCGGTCAGGTGTGTGTTGTGTGGTTTAAACGCTGGAATTTAGCACAGCGCCACTAGGGCTCCTAGCATTTGCAGTGACAAACTTACACATAATGTAGTTTTTTTATCCATAAAATTGATAAAAACTACTGTTTTTGACATCAATATCCCCTTCCTAACAATCGTAACCCTGTGTTTAGCAAGGTGCTGCCTGTAACGGGATCGGAGCGATTTCAGCAAAACGTTTACCTGTAAGAAAATTTCAAGTGGCCATTATTACTATTTTGGTGACCATAATCACAAAACTTATTTCTCATCAAAAAATAACACGCATACAACAGTGTTCAGATGCTCTGTTTTCATGTCATAAACTCTTTGTTTTTCATTACGTTGTGTCACTTATTCCGCTCTGCCACCAACAGCCGGACAAAGTGTGAGCAGTTTCACCTCTTGCGAGGTGACGGCCAGAGGTATTAAGTAGGCGGACATCTTTGCCAGTCTGAACTGGCCTGTCCCGCCGGGGTCCATTGCCGCGGAAACTGTAACCGGCTTTCATAAATCAGGCGGACCATCCGGCAGGTTAACCCTGCGACCCAAGAGAATGATACAACCATGGCCGATAAATTAACCCAGCTCAAAGCCCTGACCACCGTGGTTGCCGATACCGGCGACATCGAAGCCATCAAGCGTTACCAGCCGATTGATGCCACCACCAACCCCTCTTTGGTACTCAAGGCCTCCGAAATTCCGGAGTACGCTGCCCTGATTGCCGATGCCATCGCCTGGGCCAAGGCGCAAAGCCATGATAAGGCACAGCAAATCATCGATGCCGGTGACAAGCTGGCGGTCAATATCGGCCTGGAAATCCTCAAAATCGTCCCGGGTCGCATCTCCACTGAAGTGGATGCCCGCCTCTCGTTTGATACCGATGCCAGCATCGCCAAGGCTCGCAAGCTGATGCGCCTGTATAACGAAGCCGGCATCAGCAACGACCGCATTCTGATCAAACTGGCTTCGACGTGGGAAGGGATCCGCGCCGCCGAGGTGCTGGAGAAAGAGGGTATCCAGTGCAACCTGACACTGCTGTTCTCCTTCGCTCAGGCCCGTGCCTGCGCCGAAGCCGGTGTGTTCCTTATCTCCCCGTTTGTTGGCCGCATCCTTGACTGGTACAAAGCCAAGAACAACCGTGACTACGTCGCTACCGAAGATCCGGGCGTGGTCTCGGTCACCAGCATCTACAACTACTACAAGCAGCACGACTATCACACCGTGGTGATGGGCGCGAGCTTCCGCAACACCGGCGAAATTATCGAACTGGCCGGTTGCGATCGCCTGACCATCGGCCCGGCGCTGCTGGAGGAGCTCAGCAAGAGCGAAGGCGCCGTGGTGCGCAAGCTGGATTACACCGGTACTCAGCTGCCCAAGCCGGCCCCGCTCAGTGAAGCCCAATTCCGCTGGGAACTGAACCAAGATGCCATGGCTGTTGAAAAATTAGCCGAAGGTATTCGCCTGTTTGCTGTGGACCAAGGCAAGCTGGAAGCCATGCTGGCCAGCAAGCTCTGAGCCTATTTCAAATGACACCAAGGGCGGTCTGAGACCGCCCTTTTATTTTGTCATCACAACGTCACGAAAACGTTTCAAATTAAAACCTGCTGTGATATATCGGTGTTGAAAACTACAAAAAACCCGGGAGGGGACCATGGAAAGGTTCGACTTCGATTTTGAAGATGTAGTTGAGCTCGGTTCACGTAGCCGCAGCACGGGAAAAAAACGTAAATGGAGGGAAATCGAGGCTCTGAAGGATAAGCACCGTTTGCAAAAGGAGCTGCAATCGATCGATATCGCCTATGATGGCGGTCACGATGAGCTGGATTTCTAACCGACAACTGGAAATAAAAAACCCCGCTGCATTGGCGGGGTTTTTTATGATGCGAGTTAATGGGGCTGCAAGGAGAGGCGGCTCGCCAAGTCTCTGAAATGCTGGGCAACCTGCGGACCGAACAGGGGATCGGCACTGGAGTGGATCAGCCAATTTTGCTCCAGATGACGCCAATCATCCTCGGTCAACGATTCACGCAATCGCGGGAAAATCACGTTCTCTTCATAATTCATATGCCGCTCTTGCGCTTCCACAAACAGCTCTAGCTTGGCCATGAACTGATCCAGCGGAATGACGGCATCCATCAAAATCATGTCCACCATTTCCATCAGCTCAATACCCGCTTCCACCAGCTTGTTGTGCTCTTCACGCAAGCGATGACTGACCTCACCATCGACTACGCGATATTTGAGGTAGTAGTCATAGATCATGTCTTCCTGCGGGTGATGGCGCTTGTCGGACACTTCGCGCAAATATTCGACGACATCGTGGATCAGCTGATAACTGACCTTTTCTTCATGACGCAGTGTATTGAGCTCGTGTTTTAGCAGCCCCAGTAGTTTGGCGATATTGAGGTGTTCCTGATGCAGATTCGCTAGCATAACAGCACTCCTTTGCGCTTGATTATAAAGAGCTATCTGTTCCGTATTATATGCTCAATAAGTGTACTAACCTTGAACCCTGTCAATCTATTCGCAGACACTGTGCCAGTTGATCGGTGTGCGTCCCTGCCCGGTAAGCAGGCGATTGGCTTCGGAGAAGTGTCCGCATCCGATAAAGCCTCGGTGCGCCGACAGGGGGCTGGGGTGCGGAGCCATCAGCACGTGATGACGCTGCCGGTCGATGATGCGCCCCTTCTTCTGGGCATGAGAGCCCCACAGCAAAAACACCACCCCTTCACAGTTTTCATTGATGACTTCAATCACCTTGTCCGTAAAGGTTTCCCACCCCAGATGAGCATGGGAGTGCGCCATACCGGCCTGAACGGTCAGCACGGTATTGAGCAGAAGCACTCCCTGATGGGCCCAGCTTTCCAAAAAACCGTGGTTGGGCGTGCAAAAGCCGGGCAGATCCCGCGCCATCTCCTTGTAGATGTTGACCAGTGACGGCGGAGTACGTACGCCCGGCAGCACCGAAAAACAGAGACCGTGCGCCTGGTTCGGTCCGTGATAGGGATCTTGCCCCAGGATCACCACTTTCACATCGGCAAGTTCGGTAAACTTGAAGGCATTGAAGACATCTGCAGCCGGTGGGTAGATGACATGGCCCGCATCACGCTCCGCCTTGACGGTTGCCAGAGTCTGCTGAAAATAGGGCTGCTGCTTTTCTGCCCCCAGAACATCACGCCACGTCTGCACGCTCACTCTCTCCACGTTGAACTCTCTATGATCCTGCCAGCATAAGGTGTGCTGGTTGCCCGGTGCAACCAAGGGCTCGGATAATTGGCCATACCAAACGGTGAATTCGGCTAACTTTTACAATGACAACGCTAATGATGTGGTAAATTTACAACTTATAATATGATTTGATATACTTTTAATACACCTTAGATTATTGAAATAAACCCTGTTTTATTGATTAATCTCAATGATTTAAGGTGTAACCACCTGAGCTTTACGCAATTTTATTGATCTGCGTCAATTTATGTAGACTTACAACCATGATATATATGCGGGCATCAAATCGATAAGGTGTAAGGCAAGCACCCTTTTTTAGAAAAGTGTGTGGGTAACTTCCTTACAATCATCCGCTCTCAACAGGAGACGTATCATGATCAAGGGCATTCAAATCACCCAGGCCGACAACGCTGCACTGCTCAACTCTTTCTGGCTGCTGGATGACGCCAATCAGGAAGCCCGCTGCATCTGCGTAAAAGAAGATGTGTTTGCCACAGACGAACTGGTCAAACTGTCCGATATGGGCCGCTTCGAATATCGTGAAGTGCCGGTTCAAGCCGCGCCGAAGGTAGAAGGTGGTCAACACCTGAATGTTAACGTACTGAGCCGCGAAACCTTGGAAGATGCTATCGAGCATCCGGAAAACTATCCGCAGCTGACCATTCGCGTATCCGGCTATGCCGTTCGCTTCAACTCCCTGACCCCGGAGCAGCAACGCGACGTCATCACCCGTACCTTTACCAACAGCCTCTAATCCGCTTTGGGTACGATGACGAGCCACCTTCGGGTGGCTCGTTTTTTTGTGCCCGGTGAAAAAGAAAACGGCCCACAAGGGGCCGTTGTCACAGGCAAAGAGAGAGTTACTCTTCGTCGCAGATCGGGGTGGCAAATTCCAGCGCCATGTCCCACGGTTGCTCAATCCAAGTGTCCTGCGGGATAGCGACTTCAAAATCATCCAGCAGTGCTTCGCCCATCGGCTTGGCGAAGATGGCGATGAACTTGGCCTTGGGGTAGAGCTCGCGAATCGCCTTGGCGGTAGTACCGGTGTCTACCAGATCTTCCACAACCAACCATCCTTCGCCGTCGCCGGCGGTCGTTGCGGCCTTGACGACGACCAGCTCGCGCTGATGGCTGTGGTCATAGCTGGAGATGCACAGTGTCTCGACATTACGGATACCCAGCTCACGAGCCATCAGGGCTGCCGGAACCAGACCACCGCGACTAACGGCGATGATACCCTTCCATTGGTTGGCAGGCATTTGGCGGCGGGCAAGACGGCGTGCTTCACGCTGCAGGTTATCCCACGACACATAAAACTTCTTCGGCATGATGACCTCGGGAGAGCGGGCTGGCGCTCGGGGCGCAGAAAAACAAAATCCTGCAGGTGCGACAAAAGGCCGGCTCAGGTATCCAGGCTGGCGCTGCTGTGGACGTGCAGGGGTAATTAAGTTGCCGCGGATTATAAAGAGACGACAATCGTTTTTCCAGCGGCTCCCCCAAAACAGTGGCCACTTTGCGTCAGCTGTTATCCATTCAGCTCCGCTGAGGTGCGCTGCGCGCAGCTAATAGGCCGTGAATGAGGTACGCCAGTATTTTTGACTGGATAAAAAGCCAACAACCATGATGTCTGAAAGGTTTTTTGACCCGCCTGGCATTTATGACCTTTTTATTGGAGTGCCGACTCACCTTTTTGGCTCATTGACTGTATTATCTTTTGCACCTTGCATCCTTTCCTGCCATAAGGAGTCATCACATGGCACAGCTGAGTTCTCTCTCCCCTTCTCTGGTATGGCACTTCTTCGAGAAGATCTGCTCTATTCCCCACCCCTCCAAGCATGAACAGGCGCTGTCCAACTGGATCATCGACTGGGCCAAATCCGAAGGACTGGCCATCAAGCAGGACAAGGTTGGCAACCTCTTTATCAAAAAGCCGGCCAGCGCAGGGATGGAAAATCGCAAACCGGTCGTACTGCAAGCCCACATCGATATGGTGCCGCAGGCTAATGCCGACACCCCGCACGACTTCACCAAAGATCCCATCGATGCGTATGTAGATGGTGAATGGGTCACAGCTCGTGGGACCACGCTGGGTGCCGACAATGGTATCGGTATGGCCGCCTGCCTGGCCGTACTGGCCGACAAGAGCCTCAAGCACGGCCCGCTGGAAGTGCTGCTGACCAGCGACGAAGAGACCGGCATGACCGGTGCCTTTGGTCTGGAAGCCGGCTGGCTGGAAGGCGAAATCCTCATTAATACCGACTCCGAAGAAGACGGTGAAGTGTATATGGGCTGCGCCGGTGGCGTGGATGCCAATGTTCGCTTCCCGCTTGAGCGCGTGGCAACCCAAAGCGGTGAAGCCTTCGAGCTGCAGGTTAAGGGTCTGGTGGGGGGTCACTCCGGTGGTGATATCCACCGCGGTCGCGGCAACGCCAACAAACTGCTGGTGCGCCTGCTCAAAGCGGCGGCCCATCTTGACGTTGCACTGGCCCACATTCAGGGCGGCACCCTGCGTAACGCCATCCCGCGTGAAGCCAGTGCCATTCTGGTGGTACCGGCCGGCCACGTGACCGAATTCAAGGCGCTGGTTGATCGCTTCACCGGCATCTATCAGACCGAGCTGGCGGCGACCGAGCCGAACCTGACGGTGCTGCTCAACGCTACTGCGGCCCCGGCCCAGGTGATGTCGGCATCCCTGCGCGATCGCCTGCTCGACGCGCTGATGGCCTGCCCGAACGGCGTAATGCGTATGAGCGATAGCATCACCGGCGTGGTAGAAACATCTACCAACCTTGGCGTTATCAAGACCCTCGATAACGAGGTCTATGTGCAGTGCCTGATCCGCTCGCTGATCGACTCCGGCCGTGACCAGATTGAGCAGATGACTCGCTCTCTGTTCACCCTGGCTGGCGCCAGCTGTGAGTTTACCGGTGCCTATCCGGGTTGGGCGCCCAACGTCAACTCGCCGGTGATGGAGCTGGTTCGCGACGCCTATCAGCAACTGTTTGGCAGCCGTCCGAACATCATGGTGATCCACGCCGGTCTCGAGTGCGGTCTGTTCAAGAGCGCCTATCCCGAGTGGGACATGGTCTCGTTCGGCCCGACCATTCGCGGCGCCCACTCCCCTGACGAGAAGGTGCACATCGTGGCAGTCGAGCGCTTCTGGCAGCTGCTGACCCATGTGCTGGAGCAGATCCCCGCCAAGTAAGGGATCGCCGAATAAAAAACCGGGCCACGTAGCCCGGTTTTTTTATGCCAGCTCGTCTTCGAGCCGAAAGCGATGGATGATCTGGTTACTGCTGCCGCGCCACACCAATCCGGGGTCGGCCAACGCCTTTTCAAAGCGGCCATCCACCAGCGCATCGATCAGACTGACCACTTCGCGCTGCGCTTCGGTCAGCGCTTCCAACCGATAACCGGTCCAGCACCAGATATCCTTACCGGGACACTCGGCACGCACCCGTTGCACCAGCGCCAGCACATCTGGCACGTTGGCAGGATGCAACGGATCGCCGCCCGAAAGTGACAGGCCACGGCGTTTGATTCGAGTGTCATTGAGATCGGCGATGATCCGATCGCTCATTGCCTGATCAAACGGATGCCCGCCATCGAGTCGCCAGGTGGACTGGTTATAACATCCGGGGCACTGGTGCTCACAGCCCGAGACAAACAGAGTGGCGCGGGTGCCGGGGCCGTTAATCACATCGACCGGGTAATACTTGTGATAGTGCATCCTCACTCTCCTGTCTTGCCGCCGTGAACCGGCACCATGAAAAAGGCCCCTGCTGACAGGGGCCAGTCACACGTTCAGTGGTTACATGTGTTTGACGCGGCGCTTGACCTCTTCCTGCTTGCCGGCGTTGAAGGGGCGCGCATCCGGGCTACCGAGATAACCGCAGACACGGCGGGTCACCGAGACCTTGGCCGGATCGTGGTTACCGCAGCGTGGGCAGGTAAAGCCCTTGGAGGTGCACTCGAACTCACCGGTAAATCCGCAATCGTAGCACTCGTCAATCGGTGTGTTGGTGCCGTAGTAGGGCACATGCTGATAGCTGTAGTCCCACACGTTTTCCAACGCTTCCAGGTTGTGCTGGATATTGGGGTATTCGCCATAGCAGATAAAGCCGCCGGTGGAGATGGGCGGATAGGCCGCCTCGAAGTCCAGCTTGTCGTACGGGTTGACCTGCTTCTCCACATCGAGGTGGAAGCTGTTGGTGTAATAACCCTTGTCGGTGACACCGTCCACCAGACCGAACTCCTTGGTATCGATACGGCAGAAGCGCGAACAGAGGTTTTCGCTCGGGGTGGCATAGAGGCTAAAACCGTAACCGGTCTCGTTTTTCCACTCCTCAACCGCGTCACGCAGGCGCTGCACCACGGCAATGGCTTTCTGGCGCAGGGTTTCGCTGTCAAACACATGGGTACCGTTGCCATAGAGCGCGTTCACGGTCTCATGCACACCGATGTAGCCCAGAGAAATCGAGGCGCGGCCGTTTTTGAAGATCTCGCTGATGTTATCGTCGGCCTTCAGACGAACACCGCAGGCACCTTCCATATAGAGGATCGGAGCAACCCGTGCCTTGACCCCATTGAGACGCTCGATGCGGTACATGAGCGCCTTCTTGGCGGTGCGCAGCAAGGCGTCGAGGCGATCATAGAAATCGGCCTCATCGCGGGACTGCAGGGCCAGACGCGGCAGGTTGAGGCTGACTACACCGAGGTTGTTGCGCCCTTCGTGTACCTGTTCGCCATTCTCCTCGTACACGCCGAGGAAAGAGCGGCAACCCATCGGGGTCTTGAACGAGCCGGTCACCTTGACCACCTGGTCGTAGTTCAGAATGTCCGGGTACATACGCTTGGAGGCACATTCAAGCGCCAACTGCTTGATGTCGTAGTTGGCGTCGCCAGCCTTGTGGTTGAGCCCGTCCTTGATAGCAAACACCAGCTTCGGGAACACCGCCGTCTTGTGGTTCTTGCCAAGACCCGCGATGCGGTTTTGCAGGATGGAGCGCTGGATCATGCGCGATTCCCAGCTCTCACCCAAGCCAAACCCGAAGGTCACAAACGGCGTCTGCCCGTTGGCGGTGTGCAGGGTGTTTACCTCATATTCGAGGGACTGGAATGCGTCGTAGCACTCTTTCTCGGTGCGGGCCATGGCGTAGCCATCCACATCAGGAATACCCCACTCTTGAGCCACTTTACGGTGCTTCTCCCAGCTGATAGTCACATACGGAGCCAGCACTTCATCGATGCGGTTGATGGTGGTGCCGCCATAGATGTGGCTAGCCACCTGGGCGATGATCTGGGCCGTGACGGCGGTGGCGGTGCTGATCGATTTGGGAGTATCAATCTCGGCGTTGCCCATCTTGAAGCCGTGGGTCAGCATCCCCTTCAGATCGATCAACATGCAGTTGAACATCGGGAAGAAAGGCGAGTAGTCGAGATCATGGAAGTGCAGGGCACCACTGTCGTGGGCCTGAACCACATCACGGGGCAACATGTAGGTGGTGGCATAGTGCTTGGCCACAATCCCCGCCAGCAGGTCACGCTGGGTCGGGATCACCTTGGAATCTTTGTTGGCGTTTTCGTTGAGCAGGGCAGCGTTAGTCTGCTCGACCAGACCGCGAATTTCACGAGCCAGATTGCCACGGGTTTCGCGTTCGCGATCCCGGTCGTGACGGTATTCGATGTAGACGCGGGCAATTTCTTTGTGATCAGACGACATCAGGTGATCTTCCACCCGGGTCTGGATCTCGTGAATGTCCACGTCAGTGCGACCATCGAGCTCGCGACTCACCTGCTCAGCAATACGCTCCGCCAGCGCTCGCTGGGGCTGACCTACCGCTTCGGCAGCGCGTGATACGGCCTCGGTAATCAGATTGGCATTGAACTGTGCGCGGCAACCATCGCGCTTGATCACAACCGGTTTCATGGTTCATTCCCCGTAAATGGCCGAACGTGTGTCGGCATCACCTTTGATTGGTCCTTCGCCATCCGCTCCTAGACGTAGCAAACCATGCCCGGTCAGGTGGAACTCCGGGCACGGCGAGGGCGAAGACTGATTTATGCACAGCTTATAAACACAACATATAGGTGAAAAATCTAAATGCGCAACTATATGTTGTGGCCATTAAGCACCAAAGGACGGGGGGAAATATTGATCCAGGTCAGCTTTTTGAAATCCTGCGCAATGCGCAATCAGCCTCAATTAAGACCCAATGGCGGGCAGGCTAGAGTTGGCAAGGGCTGGGGGAAATGCAAGATGTTGGAAAAAAAATAGCTGAGTCAGAAGACGACACAGCGAGGGCTTCAGTAGCAAAAAAGGTGGCACGACACCTCGTGCCACCCTCACCATTATGCTGGCAAACCCAGCGCGGCTTGCAGTTCGCTCTCACTCCAGATGGTGATACCGAGCTCCTGCGCCTTGGCCAGCTTGGAGCCCGCTGCTTCACCCGCCACCAGCACATCGGTCTTGGCCGATACCGAACCCGCCACCTTGGCGCCCAGCGCCTGCAGCGCAGCTTTGGCATCGTTACGCGACAACACCGTCAACGTGCCGGTCAGCACAAAGGTCTTGCCTGCCAGCGGCTGCTCGGTCGCCTCTTTCTTTTCGATGGCCGGCCAGTGAATACCGGCAGCCAGCAGCGCCTCGAGGACTTCGATGTTGTGTGCCTGGCGCAGGAAGAACCACGCATGCTTGGCCACCACGTCGCCCACATCCGCCACCTCGAGCAGTTGCTCGACCGAGGCCGCGCGCAGTGCATCCAGCGTCAGGAAGTGATTGGCCAGATTCAGTGCCGTGGCTTCGCCAACTTCACGGATACCGAGCGCAAACAAAAAGCGTGGCAGCGTAGTCGAGCGCGCCTTGTCGATCGCCTCCACCAGATTTTGGGCCGATTTGGGCCCCATCCGTTCTAGACCGGCCAGCATTTTGGCATCGAGTCGGAA
This sequence comes from Aeromonas sp. RU39B, assembly GCF_900156095.1. Lineage (GTDB taxonomy): Bacteria > Pseudomonadota > Gammaproteobacteria > Enterobacterales > Aeromonadaceae > Aeromonas. The sequence goes on along the minus strand of NZ_FTMJ01000004.1, from coordinate 64,159 downwards.
CAGATCGGCCGGGGTGGCCACCAGATCTTTTTCCACCAGCTGATCGATGATCTTGTCGCCCAGCCCTTCGATGTCCATGGCGCGGCGCGCTGCAAAGTGCTTAAGCGCCGCCGCCCGCTGGGCGCCGCAAAACAGGCCACCAGAGCAGCGGGCAACCGCTTCGCCTTCAATACGCTCGACTGCCGAGCCACACACCGGGCAGGCATCCGGGAACAGGATCGCACGCGCATCGGCAGGACGGCGCGCCTCCACCACCGAGACGATCTGCGGAATCACATCCCCGGCGCGGCGCACAATCACAGTGTCACCCACCATGACCCCCAACCGTTCAATCTCGTCGGCGTTGTGCAAGGTGGCGTTAGAGACAGTCACACCACCGACAAACACCGGCTTGAGCTTGGCCACCGGGGTAATGGCGCCAGTACGACCGACCTGAAATTCGACGTTCTCAAGCTCGGTCATCTCTTCCTGGGCCGGGAATTTGTGCGCCGTTGCCCAGCGCGGCGCGCGGGCCACAAACCCCAACTCCTGCTGCAGGGCGATGTCGTCAACCTTGTAAACCACCCCGTCGATTTCGTAGGGCAGCGCATCGCGCCGGCTCAGGATATCGTCGTGAAATGCCTGACACCCCGCAGCCCCTTGCGCCAGCTTTACCTCCGGGCAGATAGGCAAGCCCCACTGTCCGAGCCGTGACAGCCGGCCGTGGTGGGAATCACCCAGTTCATCACCCCCAATCCCGACCCCATAGGCGTAAAACGCCAGCGGGCGAGTCGCCGTGATGCGTGAATCGAGTTGACGCAGACTACCGGCCGCCGCATTGCGCGGGTTGGCAAATACCTTGTCGCCACTGGCGCGAGCACGCTCATTAAGCGCATCAAAACCGGCCTTGGGCATAAAGACTTCACCGCGCACCTCCAGGCGCGCCGGCCAACCGTCGCCCTTGAGGCGCAGCGGAATCACCTGAATGGTCCGTACATTCTCGGTGATCTCTTCCCCGGTGCTGCCATCACCCCGGGTCGCCGCACGAACCAGCACACCCGCCTCATAGAGCAAGCTGACCGCCAGACCGTCGAGTTTGGGCTCGCAGCAGAAGGTGAACGTTTGTGGTCGCTTGAGCCGGTCCTGCATGCGCTGATCGAAAGCGAGCAATTCGTCGTCACTAAAGACGTTGTCGAGGCTCAGCATCGGGATCTCGTGACTGACCTCGGCAAAGGCAGTCAGCGCAGCGCCCCCCACCCGCTGGCTCGGCGAGGCCGCCGTTCTCAGCTCAGGATGGGCCGCTTCCAGCTCGAGCAGCTCGCGCATCAGGCGATCATATTCGGCATCGGGCACAGTGGGGGTATCCAGCACATAGTACTGGTAACCGTATTCGGTCAGCTGCTCACACAGAGTCTGATGACGGGCGTGCAGTTCATTCATGATGTGGTTTCCGGGTTTCAGAAATGACGATGCGGTACCAGGTACCGCATCGTGTGTTCAACGTTCTTGGCGGCCGACTCAGGCTCGGCTGGCCTCGTAGGCAGCCAGTTCGCGGCGATAACGATCCACACTGTCATCACCCAGGGGGCTACGCGATGAATCGGTCAGCATGGCATCAAGATCGCTGGCCAGTTGATCAGCGGTGCGCAGCATCTCTTCAAATGCCAGCGCAGCGTTGTTACGCAGCGGCAGTTGCATAAAGAGGGAGACGCCCGGCGTGCTGAACTGCTCCATCCGATACGGATTGAAGGTACCGGGTTTGACCATGTTGATGATCGAAAAGAGGATCTCGCCGTGGCCATCACGCGACTCGTGACGGTGGAAGATATCCATTTCGCCAAACTTGAAGCCGGTTGCCATCAGGGATGCCAGCAGCGATGCGCCATCGAGTTCGCGGCCCGGGCGGGCCATCAGGTTGATGACATACACATCCTGCCAGATCTTCTCGACCGGCGCTCTGGCGATCACCGGCTCAGGGGCGGCCGGCTCTTCCTGATAGGCAGCGGCATAGCTCTCGGCGAGCTGAACGCTCTCCTCTTCCAATACCGGCGCCCCCATCACCGGCTCACGCTGTGGACGGGAGCGCGGCTGCACCGGATTGCGACGAATAACGGCGGATGTCTTGCGGGTCGGGACCTGCTCGAGTTGCTCTTCCTCTTCGCGCAGCTGGGGCGCAGGCTCGGCAGCACGCGGCTGGCCATAGACCGGAATATCAATCTGACGAGGCGCGACGGGCTCGGGCTGACGGGCAACCGGCGCCGGCTCGCGCTGGGCGGCAGCATAATCGGAAGCACGCGGCAGCGGCTCCTGACGGGCGGCAGCATAATCGGAGGCACGCGGGAGATCGCCCTGACGCGGCTGGGCATAGGCAGGCTCGGCACGGGGCGCACGGCTGACCGGCTCGGCCGGCTCTACGTCGTGGCGCAGCGGCGGCAGATCGTCGAGCTCGTCGTCCTCTTCTTCCTCACGGCGATAGATCGGAGGCGCACGACGAGCCGGCTTGGGCTCTTCCGGCTGGATTTTGGGTTCGGCGCGACGGTTGCTGACCACACGCACCTGACCGACACCCTCGTCATCGAAGCTGTCATCACCGCGCGAACGGGACTCTACCCGACCGAGCGGCTTCTCCTTGATGGGAACCTTGCGGTTTTTTCGGTTGGTCCAAAGACCGTGAATAAGCAATGCCGCGATGGCAATCCCGCCCAAGGCAACCAAGATGTAACGCAATTCCTGCATTAGCTGCTTCTCTTTCTAGTTTTGTTCAGCCAGAGCGACGGCTTCACCAATATCAACCGAGACGATGCGCGAAACCCCGGGCTCTTGCATCGTCACGCCGACCAGCTGCTCAGCCATCTCCATGGAGACCTTATTATGACTGATGTAGACGAACTGTACTGTGCTTGACATCTCTTTGACAAGAGAACAGAAGCGACCGACGTTCACTTCATCAAGCGGTGCATCCACCTCATCCAGCATACAAAAAGGTGCCGGATTGAGTCTAAAGATTGCGAAGACCAGTGCCAAGGCAGTCAAGGCCTTCTCACCCCCAGACAGCAGGGCGATGGTAGCATTCTTTTTGCCGGGAGGTCTCGCCATGATGGTGACTCCCGCCTCCAGCAGATCATCGGAGGTGAGCTCGAGCCAAGCACTGCCACCGCCAAAAACCTTTGGAAACAACGATTTTAAATCTTCATTGACCTTATCGAAAGTGTCTCGGAAGCGGATTTGTGTCTCCCGATCGATTCGGCGGATGGCCTGCTCCAGTGTTTCCAGTGCTGCTTCCAGATCCTGACACTGGTTTTCCAGATAATCGGCGCGCGTTCGCGCCTCTTCATACTCCTGCAAAGCAGCCAGATTAATGGCACCCAGCGCCCCTACCTGCTCTTCCAGCGCCTGGATCTCCTGGCGCAATTTGCTGCGATCGGCCTGTAACAGCAGCGCCGGATCGAGGTCGACAAAGCGAATGCCCAACTCTTCAAGCTGCTCATGCAGCGCCTGACGGCGCGTCAGCAAGCGTTCACGCTCCAGCCGCAGCTGGGCCAGTGTTTCTTGCAAGGTCACCAGCGTCTTGTGATCCTGCTGGCGCTGGGCATCGAGTGCCTGCCAGCGAGTATCGAGCTCGGCCAGCGCCTGATGGGTACGCAGTTGGGCTGCATCAAGCTCGCGCTGGGCGGCGAGCAGCGGCGCCAGATCGACCGGGGCGTCGCTTTGCGGCGCGGCGAGCTCAAGGCTCTCCTGCTCAAGACGAGCCAGCTCGCCTTGATGCAGCGCCACCATTTTGCTGCGGTTTTCCAGCTCCAGAGTCAAGCGTTGCAGCAGTGCCTGGCGCTCTTCACGCTGCTGGCGAGCACGCGCCAACTGGCTATCGAGCTCGGCCAGACGCGCTCTGGTTTGCTCTTGTGCCTGCTGCCACTGCTCACCCTGCTCTTGCCACTCTTCCAGCCGCGCCTGCGCCAGCTGCAGTTGCTCCTGCCCTTCCTGCTCGGCCGCCAGCTCCTCTTCCAGCTGAGCGGTGAGCGCTTCCCGTTCAGTGACGATCTGCTGCTGACGCAGCGTTCGTTCAGTCAGGCGCCCCTCTTGTTGTAACCAGAGTTGGCGCGCCTGCTGCCACGTCGCATCAGCCTGAGCAAACTCGGTCTGCGCCTGCGACAGGGTTGCTTGATGATCCTGCAGAGCTAATTGCAGTTGCTGCAATGCGGCGTCCTGCCTCGCTAGCTGCGCGCTCTGCTCGGTGCTCTCTTGCGCGAGGCGGTCACGCTCGGCCAGCATGGCCAGCGTCCCGAGTCGCTGCTCACCGCCGGCATCGATCCAGTTGCTGCCAATCCAGATCCCTTCTGGCGTGATGATGGACTCACCGGGTGACAGGTCCGTGACACGGGACTGCGCCTCGGCGCGGCTCTCGGCGGTATAGATGGCGTTGAGAAAATCGGGCAGAAAGGTCCCTTTGACCCAGCAGGCCAGCGTGCCGGGGCGAGCCGATGGCGCCTGACCAATCCAGCGCCCCTGGCTCGCGTCGAACCAGCTATCACCCACCGTGGCGGTCAGCCAGTGGCCAAGCACCTTATCCAGCGCCGGCGCCCAGCGCTCATCGAGGATCAGTTGCTGCACCAGCCCTTCAGCAGAGCGTTCACCCAGCAGGGCATCGAGGGTCTGTAACCGGGCTAACGCTTCGCGATGCCGACTCTCTGCTGCATGCCATGACTCTTTGTGTTGCTGGCGCAGCTCAACCAGCTCATCGCGTTTGGCTTCCAGCTCCTGCAGCCGGGCCTTGGCGTCGCTACGCAGCTGCTCAAGGGGCGCCGGGTCGGCGGCCGTCGGCTCATCACCGTGCTGAGCCAACTCTTCTTCCAGTCGAAATCGGGCCAGGCGGGTGCGCGCCTGCATCTCTTGTCCATGGGCCAGACGCGAGCGCAGCGCCGACACCTCGCGCTGCAGCTCGCCATATTGTTGCTGCCAGCTATCTCGCTGGCGGCGCGCCTCTTCTTGCTGCGCCGCCCCCTCTTGCTGGCGTAGCTGGGCTTCATCCTGCTGCGCCTGAGCCAGCTCAAGCTCGCCGCTGGCACGCTCCTGACCCTGCTCAGCCTGCTCATGGGCGGCCAGCTCTTCGGCCAGCTTGGCCTGCAGCTCGGTTTTGCGCTCAGCCAATGAGCCCTGACGACTCTGCCACTGACGCTGCTGCTCGCTATGGTGCAACGATTGTTGCTCCAGTCGGGCAATCGCCTGCCCGCCCAGAAAGATCTGTTGTTGCCGCTCGGCCTGCTCGGCTTGCAACTCCTGACGGCGGGTTGCCATGATCAGCGCCTGCGCTTCATCGTGGGTGCGCCGCGCATCCAGCTCGGCCAGCTGCCGCTCCTGCTCACTGGTCTGCCCCTTGATCTCGCCAAGGCGCTGTTCGATACCCCACAGCTCGGCCCCCATCAGATGGGAGCGCGCCTCACGACTGCGCGCCTTTAACCGACCATAGTGTTCGGCCGTCTCAGCCTGCGCCTTAAGATGCTGCAACCGCTCGCCGAGCTCACTGCGAATATCACCAAGCCGCTCGAGGTTTTCGCGGGTGTGGCGGATACGCTGCTCGGTTTCACGGCGCCGCTCCTTGTAGCGCGAAACGCCGGCCGCCTCTTCCAGAAACAGCTTGAGATCGGCCGGACGCGACTCCACCAGTCGGCTGACAGTGCCCTGTTCGATGATGGCGTAGCTGCGCGGGCCGAGCCCCGTCCCGAGAAACAGGTCAGTGACGTCTTTACGGCGACACTTCTGACCATTGATGAGGTAGTGGTTGGTGCCGTCACGATAGACCTCGCGCCGCACCGCAATTTCAGTGAAGCGGCCAAACTCGCCGGGCACCCGCTGATGGGGATTGTCGAACACCAGCTCAACCGAGGCGCGCGAGTGAACCGGGCGGTTGGTCGAGCCGTTGAAGATGACATCGGTCATGTTCTCGCCGCGCAGATGACGCGCCGAACTTTCGCCCAGCACCCAGCGCACCGCATCGATGACATTGGATTTGCCGCAACCATTGGGACCAACGACCGCCGTCATGTCGGCAGCCAGATGCAGGGTGGTCGGCTCCACAAACGACTTGAAACCGGCAAGCTTGATCAATTTCAGACGCATGCAGTCGCGACAAACAGGAAGGAATTGGCTGGCAACTTTACCAAATCAAGGGCTTGTTTGTAATATGCGAAGACTTTCAGCCATAAATGGATACTCACATGACGCAATCCCCGCTGCATCAACCGGTTGGCGGCGCCGCCTATTTTCTGCGCGGTTTCTCGCTTATCAACCGTCCCGGTATTCGCGCCTTTGTGTTGATCCCGTTGCTGGTCAACATGGTGCTGTTTGCCGGCGCTTTTTATGCCCTGCTGCTGCAGTTGGACAAATTGTTTACCTGGCTACATGGGCTGGTTCCAGATTGGCTCTCCTGGCTCAATTACCTGCTCTGGCCGCTGGCACTACTGAGCATACTGATTATCTTCTCGTTTCTGTTCAGCTCGGTGGCCAACTGGATTGCCGCGCCGTTTAACGGCTTGCTGGCCGAGAGAGTGGAGCGCGAGTTAACCGGTGTGGGGCCAGCGGATAGCGGGATGGTTGATGTTGTAAAGGATATGCCGCGCACCTTTCGCCGCGAGTGGGCCAAGCTCAAGTACTATCTGCCCAAAGCCATTGGCTGCCTGATCCTGTTTCTGATCCCTGTGGTTGGACACACAGTGGCGCCCGTGCTCTGGTTTTTACTTAGCGCCTGGATGATGGCTGTGCAGTATGTGGATTATCCGTTTGACAACCATAAGGTCGATTTTGTCACCATGCGCGACACCCTCAAGCAGCACAGAGGCAAGTGCCTGAGCTTTGGTGCGCTGGTCACCCTGTTTTCGGCCATCCCAGTGGTCAATCTGTTCGTGATGCCGGTGGCCATCTGCGGGGCCACTGCGCTGTGGGTCGACGAGATGCGCGAGAAAGTGAAATAACATGAGGGGCCACAAGCCCCTCTTCTGTTATTCCAGTCCGGCGGCGCTAAACAGTACCGCCTTACCGGCGAGAAACTGCACCTTGATATTGCGCCCCTCTTTACCCCAGCTGCACTGCCGGGTGCCAAGCAGGTCATCACACTGATCGGCCTTACCCAGCAAGGCGGTCACCTCATCCTGGCTCATCCCGATTTTGAGCTGATCGTAGTGTTTGAGATCGACCTTGCTGCATGCGCCGAGCAGGCTCGCTAGCAGCAGAACGGTTGCTATACGTTTCATCGCGCCCCATCCAATAACAAACGGCCGTCAACAGGGCGGCCGCGAGTCAGAAAGGATAGTGGAAAAGCATTACCAGTGGCGTATCGGACCGGTGTCGAGGTGTACGAAATTGTCGCGTGGATAATAACCAACACCACCCACCTGTAGTTGCAGTGCGGCTTGGCGCAGATGATTAAGTGCCACCCCCGGCACCCGCACATCAACAGCCTGTCCAAGCGTATGGTAGCTGTGCTTGGCCACACCGCGACTCACTTTACGCTTGCTGTTATTGGTCTGGGCCGAGCGATAACCGCTGATAAGCTCAAAATAGCCTTTGCGATCGAGCTTATGCTGCAGCAGGAACAGTTGATCGAACAGATGGGGATCCATGTCGATCACTTCGTTGCGGCGATGATCGCGCAGGACATGGTTGAGTTCGGCCATGCCATCCTTGAGATAACGTCCGTTTTCCCAATAGCTGGCACTGACCTTTTCACCGGTATTGAGATTATGGATAACCAGTTCACGGCTGGAGGTACTGCGGCTGGCTAGCGCCGTCTGCGGCATCAAACCGGCAGTTAGCAAGCAACCGGCTCCCAGCAGCAGTTTTCGGCGATTCAGCCCCAAATCCAGCATCCGACCGGCACTCCTTCCCATAAAGTGATATGACCGTCCGAAACTACCGGCTGGCGACGAGTCGAGTCAAACCCGGGGCGTAAAAAAGGACGCCAAGTCACAGTCTGGCGTCCTTTTTTGTGATCATGGTCACAGGAAAATGGGGTTAAAGGACGCTCTTGAAGCTGCCTTGATCGAACCCATAAATGTCATTGCGAAAATGCTGCGTGCCCGCACCATCCACCCAGCTACTCCAGTAAACGGTGAAGACCGGGACTGGCGAAGTGAGCGGCATCCAGCGGGTGGTGGTCTCTTTGAGCAGATCCTGAATCTCGTCGAGCTTTTTCGGCGTAGCCCCCAACAACAATTCGGCCAGACTTTCGGCTTTTTCCACTCGCACGCAACCCGAGCTAAGAGCGCGAGCACCCTGATCAAACAGCCCCATTTTGGGTGTGGAATGCAGATAAATGGAGTCATTGTTTGGCAGATAGAACTTGTAGCGACCGAGCGCGTTGTGATCGCCCGGCTTTTGCCGCAACCGATAGGGGAAGCCACTAGCCAGCGCCTGGCTCCACTGCTCGGCGCTCAGTGCCACCGGATTACCCTGCTCGTCGATCACTTCCAGCTGCTGACTGGCCAGATAACCGGGGTCCTTGGCCAGCTTGGGCAAAATGTCCTTGCTCAAGATTGAGCGCGGCACATGCCAAGCCGGATTAATCACGACCGAACGGATCTCGCTGGCCAGAATTGGGGTAGCCCGCAGCTGCTGACCAACGATCACGCGGCTGGTGAAGATCTCACTGCCCTTCTCGACCACGCTCAGGCGATAGTCGGGAATATTGACCAGCACGTAACGCTGATCCGGCAGACGATCGACCACATCCCGCCGCCACAGGTTACGCAGCAGCAGACGAGCCCGCTCTTCAGGGCCGGTGTTGAGCCATTTTTGGGTCTGCCGCCCAACCACTCCGTCAGCCGTCAGGCCGTGACGGGCCTGGAAGGTCTTGACTGCGCTGAAGATGTCACCGCTGTAGACATCGCCCCGCTGATGATCGCGAGGCAGGTCACCGAGGGCGACCAGAATGTCACGAATATTGTCCAGTGCCGGCGATGCATCGCCTTCATGCAAAGAGGGCGTGGAGACCGACGGCCAGCGTTCGGCCATTGGCAACGCCACCAACTTCTTCACCTGAGAACGCACGGCGTTGTATTCGGCAACCGCTGGACGCAGCGAGGTCACCGCCTCAAGCAGATCGCGACCGGGCGGAACCGGGGTAGCCCCCGCCAGATTGAGCGTCATGCTTCCTATTTGCTCGCGTGCAACAAAATCCAGGCTGCGCCAGCGCTGCTGGAAACGAGCCAGCGTGCTAAACGCCTCATCATAGACAGGACCACGCTGCGCGGCAGGTGTGCGCTGCAACGTTTTCCACAAACGGACAAAATCCGGGTGCAACTGAGCCAGCGCAGCTTCAAACAGTTGTTCGGTCAGCTCGTTACGAGCGGCCTCTTCTGTCATCCAGCTATGCGAGAGCTGCTCTGTTGCATCCGAAACCGGCACATGCTCCTGCGCCTGAGCCGATACGGCAGGCCAGCACGACAACCAGGCAGCCAGTGCCAGCCAGAACCTCATTCCCATAGTCACCTCAAAATACCCAGCCATCCCTGTGTCACCTAGCCTTGCGCGGCGGGTGACGGCGTCGATAGAGGATGGATCACTGCCGGTGCATATCGACGCAGCAGCGCATCATACTCTGCACTGCGTAGAAAGGCAGCCAGCGCTGCGTTGAAATCTGTCACAAAGGCCGGGGCGAAATGCTTTCTGCTCAGCATGAAGTGAGACGGCATGGCAGAAACTCGGGTGGCTAGCGGAACAATCTGCTGGGTGAGTCCCTGCTGCTGCAGTCCCCAATGGGTGGCCAACGCATCGCCCAGAAAGCCATCAATGCGGCCACGCAGCAACTTGCCGTAGTTTTGCTGTTCACTCACCAGTGGCGACACCAGGCCGGGATAGCGTGCCAGTTCGCTCATGACCGCGTCACCGTAGAAAAAATCACGCGTGGTACCCAAGCGCCGTCCCTGCTCCAACCAGCGACTCAGGGTACTGTCGCTGTGACGATCTGACGCCTTGACCCACAACAGGGTGCCACCTGGATTATAGGCAGCGGAAAAATAGGCATAACGGGCACGCTCGTCGGTAAACGCAGCCTCCATCGCCATATCGAGGTCTCCGCTGGCCACCAGTTGCAGCGTTCGCTTCCACGGCCGCTCGACAAACTGAACCGAGCACCCCATCTGACGAGCCGTCCCTTGCAACACGGCAGCAGCAAACCCCTGCACCGATTCACCGGGTTTGAGGTAATAGTGATAGGGCGGCCAGTTATCATATCCTACCCGCCAAGGATGGTCGCAGGCGCCCCAGGCCAGATTGCCCGTCAGCAGAAGCATCAGAGCGCACAATCGCATCATCATAAAGTCCCTTATGAGCCTCCTGTGGTCGCTCATTTCACCACTCATGGAGAACACAGACAACCAACCAATCAGGTTCCGATTAAGTCATATCGGCGTTGCACAATCTTTGCACCAGGTAAACATAAAGGGGTAACATATGATCCGGATTTATTTTTGTGATCCCCTAGGCTTTTTCCGCAAATCCTTTAGCATTGGCGGGGAATCGCCCCGTTGGCGTCGCGTAAAGAATTTATAGAGAGTTGTCATGTACAAGAGAGCCGTTTTTGCCTCTGCCATCCTGGCCCTGAGCGGGTTCTATCTCTACACCCTCTATCTGGCTGTCCACCCCCAAGTCAGCCTTGCCTATCGTTATTATTATATGGAGGGTAAGACCAAATTCTGGGAGTACAACTCGGATCTGGTCTACCACGGTAACGAGCTCGATCTCAGCACTCCGAGCCGATTCCTGTCGCGTGAAGGCTGGGATGGTAAGCCCGGCGAACACGGAACCCGTCTGCAAGGTGATGGCGGTCTCTATTTCGTGCTACCCAAGAAGCCCGAGACCCTGACCGTGCTGGCCAAGGTAGATAACCCCAAGGCCGGAACGTTGATCAAGATTGCCCTGCACGACTGGAGCACGACCATCAAGTTGGCCAAGCAGGGGTTGAACGAAATTCGTCTCGACCTGCCGGGTGATCACCTGAGCACCGATCCCAAGCAGCCCAACTATCTGGCTATCTCCACGCCTGAACCCCTGAATGTTCAAACCGTGCAGATGCAAGCAGCACAATAACAAGCGCTATTTCCTAAGCTAAGGATGTCATTCCATGTCGAATACTTCTTTCCGGCTCTCGCTGGTAGTTCCTGTCTATAACGAGGAAGAGAGTATCGATGCGTTCATCGCCGCCATCGACAAAGAACTGGAGCCGCTCAAGGACCAGCTCGAGATTGTATTTGTCAACGATGGTAGCCGCGATCGGACCCGTGAGGTTGTCGAGCAAGCCATTACTCGCGACCCGCGTGTCACGCTGGTTAACCTTGCCCGTAACTTCGGCAAAGAAGCAGCCCTGACGGCCGGCCTGCATCAGGCCAAGGGTGACGCTGTGGTTCCGATGGACGTGGATCTGCAGGATCCTCCAGCCCTGATCCTGGAGTTCGTCAAGCTGTGGCAAACCGGCAACTACGACACCGTCTATGGCATCCGTGTTGACCGCAGTGCCGATACCCCGATGAAGCGGGTCACGGCCGGCGGTTTCTACCGTTTCTTCAACGCGCTCTCCAGCCAGACCAAGCTGCCGGAAAATGCCGGTGACTTCCGCTTGATCGACCGCCGTGTGGTGGAAGCCATCAAGCAACTGCCAGAGCGCAACCGCTTCATGAAGGGTCTGTTTGCCTGGGCAGGCTTTCGCTCGGTCGGTGTTCCCTACGAGCGTCCGGCCCGCCATGCTGGCGAGACCAAGTTCAACTACTGGAAGCTGTGGAACTTCGCCCTCGACGGCGTACTCAGCTTCTCGAGCTGGCCGCTGCGGGTGTGGAGCTACGTCGGTGTCGGCGTATCTCTGGTCGCGTTTCTCTATATCCTCAAGATCATCACCCAGGTGCTGTTCTTCGGTATCGACGTGCCCGGTTACGCCTCCCTGATGTCCGTCATGCTGTTTCTCGGCGGTATTCAGCTCATCTCGCTGGGTATCATCGGTGAATACATCGGTCGCATGTTTGTGGAAGTGAAGCAGCGCCCGGTTTATCTGATTGAAGGCGTGTATGGTGAATACGCCCGTCGTGACAGTGAACAGGCGGCAACGGAGCAAGACGCGCAATGATATCGCGTGACGAGTTCTGGCGTCTGGTCCGGTTCGGGTTTGTCGGTGGCGGCGCCACCTTGGTGGATTTGGGCACGTCGTTTGCCCTTTTCCACACCTGGCCGGGCATCTCCGAGCACCTGGTGACCACCATCGCGTTTGCAGTCGCATTCTGGTTTTCGTTCTTTGGCCATCGCTACATCACGTTTCAGAAGCAGGGTGCTGCCAGCAAGTTTCTGCTGGTCGCCCTCTTCTCACTGGTGGTGCGTAACCTGATCCTGAGCGGTCTGCTGTGGGGGGGAATGGCTGGCCTGCTGCCAGTCGTTATCGCCACCCTGACAGTGACCATCCTGACCTACGTATTGTCGAGAATCTGGGTATTCGCCTGATGACTGAATCTGCACTGACGGGACCTTATCGTCCCTCCCTGCGTCTTGGCGGCCGTGACTGGTGGCTGGTCATAGCAGCATTCCTGCTAAGCCGTATTGCGCTGTATGGACTGGGTTATGCCGGCGTTCAACTGTACGGCACCAACCCGAGTCTGGGTCCGTTCCAGGCTTACTGCCAGTTTGACTGCGTCTGGTTCCTGCGCATCATCGAGAACGGCTACGATCTCTACCCGCGTTGGCTCACCAAGGGCAATGCGGCCAACTGGGCCTTCATGCCGCTCTATCCCATGCTCAGTGGCTTTGTCGCCAAGTTTATTGGTGACACCCTGATCTCCCTGATGCTGGTCGCCAACGTGGCATTCTTCTTTGCGCTGCCGGCCATGCTGCTGGTGCTGCGCCAACTGAAGATGGACGAAGCCACTGCCCGCTTTGGCGTCTGGCTGCTGGCCTTCTCCCCCTTCTCGGCCTATTTCGCATCTGGCTACGGCGAGTCAATGTTCATGCTGTTTATGCTACTCATGTTCCTGTTTGCCTACCGGCAGCAGTGGGTGTGGGTGGGTATCATCGGCGTGCTCATCTCCGGCACCCGTAACCTCGGCGTGATGATGGTGTTCCCGGTGCTGATCCTGGCGCTGCAAGCCTATGGCTGGCGCGAGTTCTTCCGCTTTACCGAACGCGCCTTTGCCGTGGTGTTTGCCCTGTGGATGATTCCGCTCGGCTTGTTTGCCTACATGTTCTATCTCTACCACCTGACCGGTGACGCCTTTGCCTTCAAGCATATCCAGATTGCCTGGGGCCGTTACATGGACAGTCCGCTGGACTGGTGGATGACCGGTTTTGAACTGGGTGGACGCAAACTCTACCTCTCTATCATGGTGGTCTTTGGTTGGCTGCTTAACCTGTGGCTGCTCGGCAACCGCCGCTGGGCCGAAGCTCTGATGATGTTTATTTGCTGCACGGTGCCGTTGACCACCGGCCTGAACGCCATCCCGCGCTACATGTTCGGTCTCTATCCGACCATGCTGGCACTGGTGTTGTTTGCGCAGCGCTGGCCGGCCATTCGCCCCGCCATGTTGTGCGTCTGCGCGACTGTGTCATCGTTTATCGCAGTAGCCTTCGTCAACTTCAAGTTCTTCACCGTCTAAATACATAGCGGGGCCACAGGGCCCCGCTTCTCTCTATCTTGTTGAAACCGTTGTCATTTCAACCTGCTTCACAGAACTGTTCTCACGCAGTAACCATCTGAATTTTCCCTGCCTAGAATGTGGCCCGTTGCCTGGTCTGCAAGGAGCTCCACATGCGCCGCGCCCTCTCTGTTCTCGCTCTCGCCCTGTTTTCCCACTCAGTCCACTGCGCCCCAGCGCTGTTTCTGATGGTGGATAATCAGCCGGTGGACCAACCCTTTACCGCGAAAGCAGGCGAGCAGCAAGTGACGCAGCACCTTGCCAAAGGCTCTTATCGCATCCAGATTGCCGATAAGCAGCGCAGCTGTGATTTCACCTTCGGCCCCGCGCAAGATGCCCCACTCCCCTTTGGGTCGAACCAATCCCTGACCACTTGCGCCGGTGAGCGAGCTTTTACCCTGAAAGTGCTGCTGCCGGGGGATTATCAGTTTAGTTTTAATCAAGAAAATGGCTCTTTGCGGGTGCTGCGCGCCACCAAGGCAGCCGTGGTGAAACGCACACCGCCAGAGGTCGCCTGTGCCAGCTGGAATGGCGGTCCGGTCACGGTTAATCTGGCCAAGGTGTGGCCGGATGGCACCCAGCTGCGCGATGCCTACAGCGGCCAGCAAGCCACCGTGACCCAAGGGCATATCACCCTGACACCACTACGAGAAAGTGAGGGCGTACTGCTGCTAGAGCCCACCGGCAAGGCGCAGCCGGCCCCCTTTAGCTGGGATCAGGCCAGCGTCTATTTTTTGCTGACCGACCGCTTTAATAACGGCGACCCAACTAATGATCACAGTTTCGGTCGACAAAGAGATGGCCAGGACGATATAGCCACCTGGCATGGTGGTGATTTCAAGGGGCTGACCGAGAAGCTCGATTACATCAAGGCGCTCGGCATGAATGCCATCTGGATCACCCCCATGGTCGAGCAGGTACATGGTTTTATCGGTGGTGGTGAGCAAGGCTCTTTTCCTTTCTATGCCTACCACGGCTACTGGGCGCTGGATTTCACCAAGATAGACCCCAACTACGGCGACGAGGAGAGCCTGCGCACTCTGGTGGATGAAGCCCACCGGCGTGGCATCCGTGTCTTGCTCGACGTGGTGATGAACCATGCCGGTTACGCCACCTTGGCTGATTTGCAAGACTTGGGGCTGACCGAGGTAGTCAGTCGTCCCAACGCCTTGCCAGCACGCTGGAGCGACTGGAAACCGGCTGCTGGAGAGAGCTGGCATGGCTATCACAGCGCTCTTGACTACCAATCCAGCGCCTGGCGCAACTGGTGGGGTGAACATTGGGTGCGCGCCGATCTGCCCGGCTACCCCAAACCCGGCACCGATGATGTCACCGGCACTGTCGCCGGTCTGCCAGACTTTCTAACCGAATCGGATAAACCCGTCACCCTGCCCCCATTCTTGCAGCACAAGCAAGATACCCGGGCGAAGCCACTGACAAACGCCACCGTCAGCGATTATCTGGTTCAGTGGCACTCGGACTGGGTACGCCGCTTTGGGATCGACGGCTTTCGCGCCGATACGGTCAAACATCTGGAGCCCGCACTCTGGGCCAAGCTCAAACAGGCCGGAACGGCTGCACTCAAAGAGTGGAAAGCGGCCCATCCTGACAAGAAACTCGACGATCTCCCTTTCTATATGGTCGGGGAAGTGTGGGACCACGGGGTGAGCAAGGATTTCTGGTACCAAAACGGTTTCGATTCGTTGATCAACTTTGACTACCAGCGCGAAGGAGCACTCACGCAGGCGCAATGTATGAGTCAGGCGGAGCAAACTTACGCTTCTTACGCCGAGCACATTAACCGCGATGCGCACTTCAATGTGCTGAGCTATATCTCCTCCCACGATACCAAGCTGTTCTTTGGGGATTATCAGGATCTGGCGTTGCAGCGCAGGGTTGCCAACAGCTTTCTGCTACTGCCAGGCGGCGTTCAGGTCTATTACGGTGATGAGTCGGGGCGCGGATTGGTCAAAGATGGCGGCGTGTTCGATCAAGGCGTGCGCGGTGATATGAACTGGAGCGAACTGGCCCAAGGCGATAACGCAGCACTGCTGGCTCACTGGCAAAAGCTCGGGCAGTTCCGCGCTCATCACCCGGCTATCGCGGCCGGAACTCACCAGAAGCTCTCTGATGCGCCCTATGCCTTTGTGCGCGAGAAGGGCAGTGACAAGGTTGTGGTGGTGTTTGCCGGTCGGCCATCCCGCTGACTTACGTTAGTGGCCAATCGCAAAGAATAAAAAAACCGCCCGAATGGGCGGTTTTTTTAGCAGGGATAATCCCTTATTCAGCAGCCGGCTCATCAGCAGCGGCAACCGGAGCCTCAGCAGCAGCCGGAGCGACGCTGGTGTTGGCTTCCTTGATGGAGAGACGGACACGACCTTGACGGTCAACTTCCAGTACCTTCACCTTCACCACATCGCCAACCTTGAGGTAGTCAGCCACGTTTTGCACGCGCTCGTCGGTGATCTGGGAGATGTGCACCAGACCATCCTTGCCCGGCAGGATGTTGACGAAGGCACCGAAGTCAGCCAGACGAACCACCTTACCTTCGTAGATACGACCCACTTCCACTTCGGCAGTGATCGCTTCGATACGACGGATGGCTTCCTTGGCGGCATCACCATCAACAGCGGCGATGCGGACAGTACCGTCATCATCGAGCTCGATGTTGGTGCCGGTCTCTTCGGTCAGAGCACGGATCACAGAGCCACCCTTACCGATGACGTCCTTGATCTTCTCCGGGTTGATCTTGATGGTGTGGATGCGCGGAGCGAAATCGGAGATCTCGGCACGCGGAGCGCTGATGGCTTCATCCATAACCTTGAGGATATGCAGACGGGCTTCACGAGCCTGCTTCAGGGCGATCTGCATGATCTCCTTGGTGATACCCTCGATCTTGATGTCCATCTGCAGCGCGGTCACACCTTCGGTGGTACCGGCTACCTTGAAGTCCATGTCGCCCAGGTGGTCTTCGTCACCCAGGATGTCGGAGAGAACCACGAAACCGTCTTCTTCCTTCACCAGACCCATGGCGATACCGGCGACGGAAGCCTTGATCGGCACACCGGCGTCCATCAGTGCCAGCGAGGAGCCGCACACGGAAGCCATGGAGGAGGAGCCGTTGGATTCAGTGATTTCAGACACCACACGAACCACGTACGGGAATTCGTCGGCACTCGGCATCACGGCAGCAACGCCGCGCTTGGCCAGACGGCCGTGACCGATTTCGCGGCGCTTCGGGCTACCCATCATGCCGGTTTCACCCACGCAATAGGGCGGGAAGTTGTAGTGCAGCATGAAGCGATCGGCGCGGTTGCCGGTCAGCTCGTCGATGTTCTGGGCATCACGCTCGGTACCGAGGGTGGCAACGACCAGCGCCTGGGTTTCACCACGGGTGAACAGGGCAGAGCCGTGAGTACGCGGCAGTACGCCAGTGGCCACGTTCAGGGCACGGATCATGTGCGGATCACGACCGTCGATACGCGGTTCGCCACGCACAACACGGCCACGCACGATGCGGCTTTCCAGGTTGTGGAACTCTTCGCCGATCTTCTTCGGATCCAGCGAGGCGTCAGCAGCAACCATCTGCTCAACAACACGTTGCTTGATGCCAGCGATGGCTTCGTAGCGAACAGCCTTCTCGGTGATGCGATAGGCTTCACCCAGATCGCTAGTGGCCAGCGCGGCAACCTGGTCCTTCAGGGACTGGTTAACAGCAGGAGCAACCCAGGCCCACGGCGTGGCGCCAGCTTCTGCGGCAAATTCCTTGATGGCAGAGATAACGGTTTGCAGTTGCTCGTGGCCATACACCACGGCGCCCAGCATCACGTCTTCCGGCAGAATGGCGGCTTCAGATTCAACCATCAGCACGGCGCTGGCAGTACCGGCAACAACCAGATCCAGTTGGCTGGTTTCCAGCTCTTTCACGGTCGGGTTCAGCAGGTATTGGCCATTGAGGTAACCAACGCGGGCAGCACCGATCGGGCCGTTGAACGGAATGCCGGAAACAGCCAGGGCGGCAGAGGCACCGATCATGGCAACGATGTCCGGGGAAACCAGCGGGTTTACCGACATCACAGTGGCAACCACCTGAACCTCATTGAGGAAGCCTTCCGGGAACAGCGGACGGATCGGGCGGTCAATCAGACGCGCGATCAGGGTTTCACCCTCGCTCGGACGGCCTTCACGACGGAAGAAACCACCCGGGATACGACCGGCAGCGTAGGTACGCTCCTGGTAGTTAACAGTCAGCGGGAAGAAATCGCGGCCGGGATCAGCCTCTTTCTTGCCTACCACGGTAACGAACACGCAGGTGTCGTCCATGCTGACCATGACCGCACCGGTGGCCTGGCGGGCCATCATGCCGGTTTCGAGAGTGACGGTGTGTTGACCGTACTGGAAAGACTTTACAATAGGATTCACGTGAATTTCCTTTTATCAATTTGGCCTTCAAATTTCGCGCACAAGTATACTTGATTCATACCAAAAGGTAACGGCGCAACAGGGGCCAAGTCCCGAATTGGTAATGAAAAAAAGGGGGAACCTTGCGGTTCCCCCTCTTGCTTGAAATCTTGCCGTCGATTAGCGACGCAGACCCAGCTTGGCGATCAGAGCGGCATAACGCTCGGAGTCCTTGCGCTTCAGGTAGTCCAGCAGCTTACGACGCTGGGAAACCATGCGCAGCAGACCGCGACGACCGTGGTGGTCCTTGGCGTGCTGCTTGAAGTGATCTTGCAGGTGGTTGATCTGGGCAGTCAGCAGGGCTACCTGAACCTCGGGGGAACCGGTGTCGTTGGCGCCACGAGCGTGTTCGGCAACGATTTGAGCCTTGATTTCAGCGTTTAGAGACATGTCAGTACTCCAGCAGAGTGTTTAAAGGTTCACAGCCAATCTCTAATTCAGCCGTGAAATGAGGGCGGTATGATACCATCTTTGCCAGACTTGGCAACGACAGGATGGCACACCGCCAAGGGGTCACTCTTCTTCGCCGAGACGGACCAGGCGGCGCGGAGCCACACGGCCATCATCGTCGATTTCACCGACCCCGATAAATTCGCGCTCGGTGCCAACGGTCATGCGCACCAGCCCTTCTTGCGGCGCCCCCGCCACCTGAACCGCCTGGCCCTGGTTGACGTAAGCGGCCACAGCTGGCTGCAAATTGACTTCCGGCAACGAGGCAACTGCGGTGTCCATCGGCAGCAACAGCGGGTCGAGATGCTCGCGCGGCGGCACGGTCTGGGCACGGGCGTGCTCGAAGATGCACTCGAGCTGTTCCAGTGTCAGCATCCGGTCATAGGGATACTGGGCAACCTGGGTACGGCGCAGGGCGGTGACGTGAGCGCCACAGCCGAGCAGTTCGCCCAGATCGTCGACCAGAGAGCGGATGTAGGTGCCCTTGCTGCAGTGCACTTCCATCTTGATCTCGTCCCCTTCCACACTGATGAGCTTGAGCTCATAGATGGTAATGGGGCGGGCTTCACGCTCGATCTCGATGCCTTCACGGGCATATTCGTAGAGCGGACGGCCATTGTGCTTGAGCGCCGAATACATCGACGGCACCTGCATGATGGGACCGCGGAACTTGTCGAGCGCTTCGATGATGTCGCCAGTTGCCACATTGACCGGGCGGGTCGATACGACGGCGCCATCGGCGTCGCTGGTATCGGTACGCACACCCAGCTTGGCAGTGACCTGATAACGCTTGTCAGCGTCGAGCAGGAACTGGGAAAACTTGGTCGCTTCGCCCAAACAGATGGGCAGCATACCGGTGGCAAGAGGATCGAGCGCACCGGTGTGACCGGCCTTGGCGGCGTTGTAAATCCGTTTGACCTGCTGCAACACATCGTTGGAGGTCAACCCGGCCGGTTTGTCGAGCAGCAAAATGCCGTGCACTTCACGGCCCTTGAAACGACGTCTTCGAGACATCTTCAGTTTTCTTCCTCTTCAGAGCGGCCAGCTTCGGCCATGCGGCGCTTGTCGTCCCGGATGGTCGTGCTGACCAGGTTGGACATGCGCATCCCTTCTACCAGGGTTTCGTCGTAGTAGAACCGCAGTTCAGGTACGACACGCAGACGCATGGCACTGCCAAGCAGACTGCGAATATAACCGGCAGCCTCGGTCAGAATGGCCAGGGCTTCCTTGATGCGTTCAGCATCGTTGTCCAGTTGCAAGAAGGTGACATAGACCTTGGCGTAGTTGAGATCTCGCGAGACCTCTACGTCCGACACAGTCACCATCCCGATGCGCGGATCTTTCATCTCGCGCTGCAGAATCAGCGCGATTTCACGCTGGATCTGTTGTCCGACCCGACGGGTCCGACTGAATTCTTTCGCCATGTTGATACCTGCGATAAAGGGGGGCCGCAGCCCCCCAGTAGACGTTTGAGTTACAGAGTACGCTGGATTTCCACCGTCTCGTAAACTTCAATCTGGTCGCCGACCCGCACGTCATTGTAGTTCTTAACCGCGATACCGCACTCGTAGCCGTTCTTGACTTCGTTGACGTCATCCTTAAAGCGGCGCAGAGATTCCAGCTCACCTTCGTAGATAACCACGTTGTCACGCAGCACACGGATACGGTTGGAGCGCTTGACCACGCCCTCGGTGACCATACAGCCGGCAACAGCACCGAACTTGGGCGACTTGAACACGTCACGCACTTCGGCCAGACCGATGATCTCCTGCTTGTATTCCGGAGCCAGCATACCGCTCATGGCCTGCTTCACTTCGTCGATCAGATCATAGATGACCGAGTAGTAACGCAGATCCAGGCTTTCAGCATCGATAACCTTGCGGGCAGACGCGTCGGCACGGACGTTGAAGCCCACCAAGATCGCGCTGGAAGCAGCAGCCAGGGTAGCGTCGGTTTCGGTGATACCACCGACACCGGAACCCACAATCTTCACCTTCACTTCGTCGGTGGAGAGCTTGACCAGTGCGTCGCAGATTGCTTCCACGGAGCCCTGTACGTCGGCCTTGAGCACCACGTTGACTTCGGACACTTCGCCCTCGGTCATGTTGGCGAACATGTTCTCCAGCTTGGCCTTCTGCTGGCGAGCCAGCTTGACTTCGCGGAACTTGCCTTGACGATAGAGAGCCACTTCACGGGCCTTCTTCTCGTCACGTACAACGGTAGCTTCGTCACCGGCAGACGGAACACCAGACAGACCCAGAATTTCCACCGGCAGGGAAGGACCGGCTTCCTTGATCTCTTTGCCCAGTTCGTTACGCATGGCACGAACACGACCGTATTCGAGACCACACAGCACGATGTCGCCTTGACGCAGGGTACCTTCTTGTACCAGCACGGTAGCAATCGGGCCACGGCCCTTGTCGAGGAAGGACTCGATGACCACACCGCTGGCCATGCCATCAACCACGGCCTTGAGCTCAAGCACTTCGGCCTGGATCAGGATGGCTTCGAGCAGCTCGTCGATACCTTCACCGCTCTTGGCGGAGACGTGGACGAATTGGCTATCACCGCCCCAATCTTCGGACATCACGTTATAACGAGCCAGCTCGGTCTTAACGCGATCCGGATCGGCTTCCGGCTTGTCAATCTTGTTCACCGCCACGACCAGCGGCACACCGGCAGCCTTGGCGTGCTGGATAGCTTCGATGGTTTGCGGCATGACGCCGTCATCGGCCGCTACAACCAGAACCACGATATCGGTCGCCTTGGCACCACGAGCACGCATCGAGGTAAACGCCGCGTGACCCGGGGTATCCAGGAAGGTGATCATGCCGCTTTCGGTTTGTACGTGATACGCACCGATGTGCTGGGTAATACCACCGGCTTCGCCAGCAGCAACCTTGGCCTTACGGATGTAGTCGAGCAGCGAAGTCTTACCGTGGTCAACGTGACCCATGATGGTCACAACCGGTGCGCGCGGCTTGGCTTCGGAGGTCTCGTCACGGTCAGACAGAACGGCTTCTTCCAGCTCGTTCTCACGACGCAGTACTACCTTGTGACCCATCTCTTCGGCCACCAGTTGGGCGGTCTCCTGATCGATCACCTGGTTGATGGTCGCCATGGCGCCCATCTTCATCATGGCCTTGATGACTTCCACGCCCTTGACGGCCATCTTGTTAGCCAGTTCGGCCACACTGATGGTTTCGCCGATCACCACTTCGCGGTTGACCGGAGCAGCCGGCTTGTTAAAGCCGTGCTTCATGGCGTTCGGGGTAGCCATCTTGCCACGCTTGCCCTTGCGAGCACGCGGGTCGCGGGAACGATCATCACGGTCGTCTTCGCGGCGGCCGGTCTTCTTGGGACCCTTGGCAGCAGCGGCAGTACGACGGCGGCTCTCTTCCTTGCTGTCTTCTTCATCTTCAGCTGCACGAGCATGCATGGAGGTAGTGACGTGATAGTCACTGCTCTCGGTGGCACGCTTGGCATCTTCTTCAGCCCAGCGGGCCGCGTTTTCTTCAGCCATACGGCGGGCTTCTTCCGCCTTGGCGGCTGCCAGTTCTTCCGCTTTTTTAATGGCGGCTGCTTCCTGTTGGCGCTTCAGTTCTTCTGCTTCGCGCTTGGCCATCTTCTCTGCCTCTTGCTGAGCTTTGCTATCGGCGGCTTTGGCGGGCTGTGGTTGAGCCTGTCGAGCCTTTTTCTCTGCCTCGATTCGCGCCTTTTCCTCAGCTTCCAGGCGAGTCTGCTCAGCCGCAAGGCGAGCCTTCTCTTCAGCCTCACGACGAGCCTTTTCTTCGGCTTCGTGGCGGGCTTTCTCTTCTGCTTCCAAACGCGCTGTGTCTTCGGCTTCCTGACGCTGTTGATCTTCCAGCGCCGAGCGTCTCACATAGGTGCGAGACTTGCGCACTTCTACCTGCACTTCCTTGTTCTTGCCGCCGGTACCCTGAACACTCAGAGTGCTCTTGGTCTTGCGCTGCAAGGTCATGCGGGCAGGCGCAACGGTCTCGTCACCACCATGCTGTTTTTTCAAATGGGTCAGCAGAGTCTGCTTTTCAGACTCGCTAACCATATCGTCGGCCTTGCTCTTGTCGATACCGGCCGCTGCAAACTGCTGGAGAAGACGATCAACCGGTGTGTCGATGTCAGTGGCAAGTTGTTTTACTGTGACTTCTGCCATTCATTACCTCCGTTTGATCTCACTCAGACTGCTCTCCGAACCAACAGATATTGCGAGCAGCCATAATCAGCTCACCGGCCTTCTCGGCGGTCAGCCCTTCGATATCAGCAAGGTCATCAATGCCTTGCTCTGCCAGGTCTTCCAGGGTACCGATGCCACGGGCAGCCAGGGCATAAGCGGTCGGGTGATCCAGCCCTTGCAGAGCCAACAGCTCTTCAGTCGGTTCAACCCCTTCCCGGGACTCTTCGCTGGCCAGTGCCTTGGTCGTCAGAGCGTCCTTGGCACGCTTGCGCAGCTCTTCCACCATGGTTTCATCCAGACCGTCAATGGCCAGCAGCTCTGCTACCGGTACATAGGCGATCTCTTCCAGGGTGGAGAAACCCTCTTCCATCAGCATCTCGGCAAAGTCGTCGTCGATATCGAGTGCATTGGTGAAGAGGCTGATGATGCGATCATTTTCGGCCTGGTGCTTGGTACGCATGTCCTCAACGGTCATGACGTTCAGCTCCCAACCGGTCAGCTGGGAAGCCAGGCGCACGTTTTGACCGTTACGGCCGATGGCTTGCGCCAGGTTGGCTGCTTCCACCGCGATGTCCATGGTGTGGCGATCTTCATCCACAATGATGGAAGCCACATCGGCCGGAGCCATGGCATTGATGACGTACTGAGCCGGGTTGTCATCATACAGCACGATATCAGCACGTTCGCCACCCAGTTCAGCGGAAACCGCCTGAACACGAGCACCACGCATACCGATACAGGCACCGATCGGATCGATACGACGATCATTGGTTTTTACCGCGATCTTGGCGCGGGAACCCGGGTCACGAGCCGCACCCATGATCTGGATAACCTCTTCACCGATTTCCGGCACTTCAATACGGAACAACTCTTTGAGGAAGTCCGGGCTGGAGCGGCTGACAAACAGCTGGGAACCACGCGCTTCCGGACGAACGGCATAGAGCAGACCGCGAACACGGTCACCCGGGCGGAAGGTTTCGCGCGGCAGCATGTCATCACGGAAGATCACGGCTTCGGCGTTGCTGCCGAGATCCAGAATCACGTTGTCACGATTACTCTTTTTAACCACGCCACTGATGATGGAGCCTTCCTTGTCCTTGAACTGCTCAACGACTTGGGAGCGCTCGGCTTCGCGCACTTTCTGCACGATAACCTGCTTGGCGGTCTGAGTGGTGATACGGTCGAAGGTCACCGATTCGATCTGATCTTCGACATATTCACCAAGCTGGATTTCCGGTTCTTCAACCTGAGCGGCTTCAAGGGTGATCTCGGCGTACGGGTTTTCCATCTCGGCCTGGTCGCCAATCACCTTCCAGCGGCGGAACGTATCAAAATCACCGGTCTTGCGGTCGATGGCGACACGTACTTCGATCTCGCCTTCATATTTCTTCTTGGTCGCGGTGGCCAGTGCGGTCTCCAGCGCTTGGAAGATCTTCTCGCGAGGAACGGCCTTTTCGTTGGAAACTGCGTCAACGACCAGCAAAATCTCTTTATTCATGTGGAAAAGCCTCGTTAACCAAAGTGCGGCACAATGTTGGCTTTCTGAATGTTGGTGAAAGCCAGTACTTCGTCCTTACCATCGACCGTCAGAGTGATCATATCGCCCTGAACAGCTTTGATTACGCCCTTGAACTTGCGGCGATTGTTTGTAGCCATCCGAAGCGTTATCGCCGCCTCCTGGCCCACATATTTTTCGAACTGGGCCACGCTAAACAGCATCCGATCCAGTCCGGGTGAGGAGACTTCCAGGTGATACTCCTCGATGATGGGGTCTTCCACATCCAGCAGTGCACCAACCTGATAACTAACCTCAGCACAGTTATCGACGGTGATACCATTCTCGCTGTCGATATAGACACGCAGAGTGGAGTGTTTGCCGGCACGAATAAATTCGATGCCCCACAACTCAAAGCCCAACGCTTCGATCGGGGTAGCAAACAACTCAGTCAAACGTTGTTCCAAGGTAGCCAAAGTCACCCTCCGAAAAACAAAAAAGGGCATAAAGCCCAGGTCTGATCAGATCAGAGTAAATCGCACATAACAAAAAGCCCCGATATCAAATCGGGGCTTGGCGCTTTACCCTGATTGTCGCCTCGCAGCGACCGCTTTCCTGAGCAGTGGAAAGCGTGAAATTTGGTTGCGGGGGCCGGATTTGAACCGACGACCTTCGGGTTATGAGCCCGACGAGCTACCAGGCTGCTCCACCCCGCGTCCGAAATCGTGCGAGATTATATCCATTCAAACTTGATGCTTCAAGATTTCAGGATATCCCGATTTGCATCGGGTCACTTCAAAATTGGTGCCGTGGGCGGGACTCGAACCCGCACACCGTGAGGCACTACCCCCTCAAGATAGCGTGTCTACCAATTTCACCACCACGGCATAAACCTTAGTTGGGAACGTCAGCGTCTTTCTTTACCGGCGCTTCAGTCTTTTCCACCTGCTGGGTTTGCTGCAGGTTTTCCCACTCGCTACCCTGTTTCGGCTTGTGCGTGGAGAGGTTGCCCAGCACGAGACTAATCACGAAGAACAGAGTTGCTAAAATCGCAGTTGTACGGGTCAGGAAGTTACCTGAACCGGACGAGCCGAAGATGGTATTCGACGCGCCGGCGCCAAAGGAGGCACCCATATCAGCTCCCTTACCTTGCTGCACCATCACCAAGCCAATCAGACCCAGCGAAATCAGCAGATAAAGAACCAACAGAATTTCGTACATTTCACTTACCTTTTAGGAATGGGCCGTCAGGCCATTTCAGATTCGTGCTTGCCTCGCAGCTTATTCGCGCCAGGCTTGAATCTTCACTCCCTTGCGAAAGCGAGGCAGATAATATCGACCGCCCCCGGCACTGACAAGCACTTTTTTGAAGTTTTTGAATCGTTTGAACAAGATACCATCAAGGCGGCCAAAAAGCCGCCTCAAATGCTGCTTAAATGGCCGATTTAACCTGTTCAACGATGCGTTCAGCCATGGCACGAACCTGCTCTTCGTGTTCACCTTCCACCATGACCCGAATCAATGGCTCGGTACCGGACTTGCGCAGCAACACGCGGCCACGGCCTGCCAACTCCTGCTCAACCTTGGCCACTTCGTCTTGAACCGAGCGAGCGGCCAGCGGATCGCCACCTTCGGCAAAACGCACATTAAGAAGGACTTGCGGGAATTTGCTCATGCCAGAGCGCAACTTGCTAAGCGGCAACTCGGCAGCACGCATAGCGGCCAGCACCTGCAAACCAGCCACAATACCGTCGCCGGTGGTGGTTTGATCCAGGCAGATGACGTGGCCGGAGTTTTCACCGCCAATGCGCCAGCCTTTCTCTTCCATCATCTCCAGCACGTAGCGATCCCCCACCTTGGCGCGAGCAAACGGAATGCCCAGCGTCTGCAGCGCCAGCTCCAGCCCCATGTTGGCCATCAAGGTGCCGACCACACCGCCCTTGAGCTTGCCATTACGCAGCGCATCACGAGCAATGATATAGAGGATCTCGTCACCGTCGATGAGATAGCCGGTATGGTCAACCATCATGAGCCGGTCGCCATCACCATCAAAGGCGATACCAAGGTCTGCGCCACTCTCGAGCACCTTGGCAACCAGTGCCTGCGGCGCCGTCGAGCCCACCCCCTCATTGATATTGAGACCATCTGGAGTGCAGCCGATGGCAATGACCTCGGCGCCCAACTCGCGGAAAACCGACGGGGCGATGTGATAGGTGGCGCCATGTCCACAATCGACCACAATCTTGAGCCCATCGAGGCTCATGTGGGAGGGGAAGGTGCTCTTGCAAAATTCGATATAACGGCCGGCGGCGTCATCAACGCGCACCGCCTTACCGAGCAGGGCGGAATCAACGCACTTGATCTCCTGATCCAGCTCGGCCTCGATAGCCAGCTCCACCTCATCGGGCAGTTTGGTGCCATCGGCGGAGAAGAACTTGATACCGTTGTCGTAATAGGGGTTGTGCGAGGCACTGATCACGATCCCCGCCTCGGCGCGGAAGGTGCGGGTCAGATAGGCCACGGCCGGCGTCGGCATCGGACCGAGCAGGGTTGCCTTCAAGCCGGCAGCAGAGAGGCCGGCCTCCAGAGCCGCTTCCAGCATATAGCCGGAGATACGGGTATCCTTGCCAATCAACACTTTCTTGGTGCCGCGCTTGGTCAGCACCTGACCGGCAGCCCAGCCGAGCTTCATGACGAAATCAGGAGTAATGGGAAAATCGCCAACCTTGCCGCGGACACCGTCGGTCCCGAAATACTTTCTTGTCATTGTGTGCTCTTTTCGTATCAGGATTGCTGAATATCATGCCCGGTCATGGTCATCCAGGCGATGCGCAGGGCGTCCATGGTGGCTGCGACGTCGTGGACGCGGATAATCCGACCACCTTTTTGCATACCGATCACGGCGCAGGCCAGACTGCCGGCCAGACGCTCTTCGACCGGGCGCCCCAACAGGTTGCCTATCATAGACTTTCGCGACATACCGACCAAGAGCGGCAACTCATAATCGAGTAGCTCATCCTGGCGGGCCAGCAATTGATAGTTATGCGCAACCGTCTTGCCAAAGCCGTAGCCCGGGTCCAGCAGCAGCTGGCTGCGAGCAATACCGGCACGCTCACAGGCAGCGATACGCTCGTCAAAAAATGTCCGGATCTCTCCCAGCAGATCGTCATAATGCGGGGCTTGCTGCATGGAGCGCGGCGCGCCCTGCATGTGCATCAGACAAACCGGCACATCTGCCTCAGCGGCCGCCTCCATGGCCCCCGGCTCTAGCAGTGCCCGTACGTCATTGATGAGATGGGCACCGGCGCGGCAGCCTTCACGCATCACAGCCGCTTTAGAGGTATCGAGCGAGATCATCACCTCGACCTCTTTCACCAATTGCTCGACCACCGGAATCACCCGATCCAGCTCTTCCTGCTCACTCACATCCGGTGCGCCCGGGCGGGTTGATTCGCCGCCGATATCGATCAGCGTCGCCCCTTGGCTCACCATGTCACGGGCGTGCTCCAGGGCTTTATCGATGCGGTTCCAGCTACCGCCGTCCGAGAATGAATCCGGGGTGACGTTTAAGATACCCATCACATGGGGACGCGCCAGAGAAAGGCGGATTCCCTTGCTTTCCAGCAACATACAACTCCTTGTCGCATTTGGTATAAATAGAAAAACCCCGGGCAAGCCCGGGGTTTGGTGTCATCAGATTTACTGGGCTGGCAGATCGTTGGCCTTGTTGATTTCAGGCTCGGTCTGCGGCGCGCTCTCGGCAGCAGGCTTAACATCGGCCGCCGGTGCACCGCCTTGCGGGGTATCACCATGCTCGTCATGCCAGTTGCTCGGGGCACGCACATCGCGACGCGCCATCAGATCGTCGATCTGCTTGGCATCGATGGTTTCATACTTCATCAGGGCATCCTTCATGGTGTGAAGGATATCCATGTTGTCGATCAGCATCTGCTTCGAGCGGTTGTAGTTCCGGTCGATGATCTGTTTGACCTCGGCATCGATAACACGCGCGGTGTCATCAGACATGTGCTTGGCCTTGGCCATGCTGCGACCGAGGAACACTTCACCATCTTCTTCGGCATACAGCATCGGGCCGAGACGCTCGGACATGCCCCACTGGGTCACCATCTTGCGGGCGATGTCAGTGGCACGTTCGATGTCGTTCGAAGCACCGGTCGATACCTTCTCGGAGCCGTAAATCAGCTCTTCGGCCAGACGACCGCCATACAAGCTGGAGATCATCGACTCAAGATGCTGCTTGGAGTGACTCCAGCGATCCTGCTCTGGCAGATACATGGTCACACCCAGCGCACGGCCACGGGGAATGATGGAGACCTTGTAGACCGGATCGTGATCCGGCACCAGGCGACCGATGATGGCATGGCCCGCTTCGTGATACGCGGTCATCTCCTTCTCGGACTCCTTCATCACCATGGAGCGGCGTTCGGCGCCCATCATGATCTTGTCTTTGGCTTTTTCAAACTCGGCCATGGAAACCACGCGGCGGTTCTCACGGGCAGAGAAGAGCGCAGCCTCGTTCACCAGGTTGGCCAGATCGGCACCGGAGAAACCGGGGGTACCACGGGCGATCAACGCAGCATTGACGTCATCGGCCAGCGGCACACGACGCATATGCACCTTGAGGATCTGTTCACGACCACGTACATCCGGCAGACCCACCACCACCTGACGGTCGAAGCGGCCTGGACGCAGCAGAGCCGGATCCAGCACATCCGGACGGTTGGTAGCGGCAATCACGATGATGCCTTCGTTACCTTCAAAACCATCCATCTCAACCAGCATCTGGTTCAGGGTCTGTTCACGCTCATCGTGACCACCACCGAGACCGGCACCACGCTGACGACCGACCGCATCAATTTCATCGATAAAGATGATGCAAGGGGCAGACTTCTTGGCCTGATCAAACATGTCGCGCACGCGGGATGCACCCACACCGACAAACATTTCAACGAAGTCAGAGCCAGAGATGGTAAAGAAAGGCACCTTGGCTTCGCCGGCAATCGCCTTGGCGAGCAAGGTCTTACCGGTACCGGGAGGACCAACCATCAGCACACCGGTCGGGATCTTGCCGCCCAGTTTTTGGAATTTGCTCGGATCACGCAGGTAATCCACCAGCTCCTTGACCTCTTCCTTGGCTTCATCACAGCCAGCCACGTCGGCGAAGGTGGTCTTGATCTGATCTTCGCTCATCAGGCGCGCCTTGCTCTTACCGAAGGACATGGCACCCTTGCCGCCACCGCCCTGCATCTGACGCATGAAGAAGACCCAGACACCGATCAGCAACAGCATCGGGAACCAGGAGATAAAGATGGAGGTGATCAGCGACGGCTCTTCCGGCTTAACGCCTTCAACCTTCACATTGTGGTTGATGAGATCGTTGAGCAACTGATCATCCGGAGTCGGCATCACGGTCAGGAACCGTTCACCGCTACGTTTGACACCGTTAATGACCTTACCATCGATCCGCACTTCACGGATTTGGTCTTGGGTCACATCCTTGACAAAGCTGGTGTAGTCCAGCTGTCGCCCGGCGGTATCACTGGGGCTGAAGCTGTTGAACACCGACATCAGGACGACGGCGATGACCAGCCACAGGATTAAGTTTTTCGCCATGTCACTCAAATCGGTAACCTCGCAGACTGACTGTTAACGCCAAAATTTAGGGTACTACAGTTTAAAACCGCTAGCCACAATGTAGACCTCGCGCGAACGGGATCTGGAAGAGTCTGGCTTGCGAATTTTCACACTTTTAAAAATCTTTCTGATTTCATCAAGATAGCTATCAAAACCTTCTCCTTGGAAGACTTTGACCACAAAGCTGCCATCACTGCGCAGCACCTGATGACACATATCCAGTGCCAGCTCGACCAGATACATGGAACGAGCCTGATCCACCTGCTGGGTGCCACTCATGTTGGGGGCCATGTCTGACATCACCACATCAACCTTATCAGGACCGACTCGTTCGAGTAGCGCACTTAGCACAGTATCCTCGCGAAAGTCCCCTTGCAGGAAATCGACACCGACTATCGGATCCATCGGCAGAATATCGCAGGCGATGACCCGCCCCTGATCTCCTACCTGCTCGACGGAGTATTGGGACCAGCCGCCAGGGGCCGCCCCCAAATCCACCACCGTCATGCCACTACGCAGCAGACGGTCCTTACCCTGGATCTCTTCGAGCTTGAATACCGCACGGGAGCGCAGCCCCATTTGCTGAGCTTTTTTAACGTATTGATCGTCAAAGTGTTCTTTTAACCAGCGGGTAGAGCTGGCCGAACGTTTTTTCTGAACCATAATGTCCGACTTTAAAAAACCACGGAGGTTATTACTATTGTGAGCTAAGTGGGGTTAGAATACGCCCCTTTCAACCCTGACTAACGAAGAAAATGCCATGACGCTGAACAACAAACAGAAACAGTACCTGAAAGGTCTCGCCCACAGCCTGAAGCCCGTGGTCCTGCTCGGCCAATACGGTCTGACCGAAGGCGTGCTGGCTGAAATCGACATTGCCCTGGCCCACCATGAGCTGATCAAGGTGAAGGTTGCCGCGGCAGACCGTGAAACCAAGCAACTGATCATCGACGCCATCATTCGTGAAACCGCCGCTGAAAAAGTGCAAACCATGGGTCACATTCTGACGCTCTACCGCCAAGCTCAAGAGCCGAAAATCCAGCTGCCCCGCAAATAAGTGGAAAGAGCATTGCTCTTTCCCTGTTTCCTACCCGCTTAAGTCATTGCCAAACTAGCGTCATGCCTCTTAACCTGTGATGAATGTCACCAGGAGGCACAGATGAACAGCCTGTCACACCTCACTCCCGACGAATTGGCCATGCTACTGGAAGGTGACATGGCGCATTCTGATGCCGCTTTACTGGCCGGGGAGCTGCAGGAGCCGCTACTCAACCTGCTGCAGCGCTCAGACCGGGTGACGCTGGAAGCCGAAGTCGACAACCACCGACTGCGCTTTCCATTAACGCTGCATCCGACCGCAGAAGGGGCGATTGAACCGCATCTTGCTCCCCCCGCCATCGAAGAGTTGCATGGCAACCATCCCCGCCCCTGGCGACTGCATGAGAAGATCGATCTCTGGGCTGGCCCCTTCCGCTGGCAAGTGCTGGATCTATCAGAGCAAGGGATGCTGGTTGATACCGGCGGATTTGAACCCAACCCGCAGCATCCACTCTCTGCCCTGCTCTGCCTCACAGAATCCCGCCCGCTGCCCCTGTTAGGGCAATGGGTGAGGTTGGCGCGCCCACCCTGTGGCTGGGCACTGCAATTTCATATGCACGAGAGCGACCAAACGGCACTGCAGCAGTGGTTGTTTGAGCGCCATCAGCAGAACTTGCGCGACAAGGCTCCTCACTGAATGCAGAACGGGGAGCATCAGCTCCCCGTTACACATCGACACCAAGACGTTTAGAGATATTTCACGTCGAGGATTTCGTATTCCACGTCACCGGCAGGTGTCTTGACGATGGCAACATCGTCCACCTCCTTGCCAATCAGCGCACGGGCAATCGGTGAGTTGACGGAGATGAGGTTCTGTTTGATGTCAGCCTCATCATCACCCACGATACGGTAGGTCATCTCTTCTTCGGTGTCGCTCTTGAGCAGGGCGACAGTCGCACCAAAGATAATGCGACCATTGTTGGCCATCTTGGTGACGTCAATCACCTGGGCATTGGCCAGCTTGGATTCAATTTCCTGAATCCGCCCTTCGCAGAAGCCTTGCTGCTCGCGGGCGGCATGATATTCGGCGTTCTCCTTGAGGTCGCCGTGTTCACGCGCTTCGGCAATCGCTTCGATAATCTGCGGGCGAAGCACAGTCTTGAGATGTTCAAGCTCTTCACGCAGCTTTTCAGCGCCGCGCACAGTCATCGGAGTATGATTCATAGTCGAAACCTGGGTTACCTAAAAAACAGAGACAGCGGCCGAAACCGACCACTGTCACGCGTCATTGGGCTGGCATCTTAATATGAAGCCGCCACAAATCCAAGTTAAGCAGGTCACTGCAGAGGGACGGACAGGGGGGAGGATTCGCTCGGTTTTCCCTGCATGATGGCGATCTCTACCCGCCGGTTCATGCGCCGGTTTTCCTCACTGTCATTGGCTTTCAGCGGCTTGGTGTCAGCCAATCCCTGCACCACCAGACGCTGCTGTCCGAGCCCACGCACCTTGATCATCTGGTGCGCTACTGCCACTGCCCGCTGGGTGGAAAGATCCCAGTTGGAGGCAAACAGCTCGTTGTCAGTCGGGCTGTCATCGGTATGGCCGGAAACGGTGATCTCCCCGGGCACATCCTTAAGAACCGTGGCAATTTTCTGAATCACCGGCCAGAACTGCGGCTGTAAAAAGGCCGAGCCAGCCGGGAAGGCCGCTTTCTCGCGAATCCGGATAACAACCTGCTGACCCAGCGCTTCAATCTCGATGGAGTGATCCTGGATTTGGGCGGTGAGTTGCTCGGCCAGTTGTTTGGCCAACTGACTGGCACTGGCCTGAGCCTGAGCACTGCTCACCTGCTCTTCAGGTTTGGCTCCACCGGTTTGCTCGCCATCACTGTTCTTCTTGCCGCCCGCCGTTTCAGTCTCTCCGGGCAGAAAATCCAGCTCGGTCTTGGTCAAGTCCACGGTTTGCTGCATAACGGTATCAATAGGCGTTGGCTCGGGTCGGCCCGGACGAAACTCCATCGCAATCACCGACGTGCCCTTGGGAATGTCTTTGACCTCCAGAATGTTCTGCACCCCGAAGGCTTTCTCCATCGAACCGGCTATCTGTTTGAATTTCTGGACATCCATCTCGGCAAACGAGAGCAGCAGAACAAAGAAGCACATCAGCAGCGACATCAGGTCGGCAAAGGTTCCCATATAACCGGGCAACCCGGGCGGCGGACATTTGCACTTGGACATGGTCCCTACTCCTTGCCGCTAGCGCGCTTGGATTGGCTCAGGTAGTTTTGCAGCATCGCCTCGATAACCCGCGGATTTTGCCCATCCTGAATGCCCATCACCGCATCCAGAATCAGGTTACGGGTCAGCTGCTCCTCACCACTACGCAAATCCAGCTTGTCCGCGATCGGCAATGCCAGCATATTCGCCTCGATGGCACCATAGAGGGTGGTCAGCAGCGCCACCGCCATCGCCGGACCGATTGATTTCGGGTCACTCATATTAGCCAGCATCGCCACCAGACCAACCAGCGTACCGATCATCCCCATGGCCGGCCCAAGATCACCGATAGTCTTGAAGACCTTGATAGCGATGGTGTGCCGCTCGGCGGTGAGTTCGATATCCTTTTCCATTACTGAGCGCACCACTTCGGCATCGTGACCATCCACCAGCATGTCGATGCCTTTTTTCATAAAGGCATTGGGAATTTCCGCCGCTTCAAGGGCTAAGAAACCACCTTTGCGAGCCGCATCGGCCAGCTCAACCGACTTGGCGATCAAATCCTCTATACGATCGCCCTTGTACATAAAGGCCTTGCCAGCCACTTTGAACGACATCAGAAACTGGCCCAGGTTGAACTTCATCATGGCGATAAAGAGCGAGCCTAATATGGTGATGTACACCGAGGGCATGTCCACGTACATGCTCATGGGTCCCCCCAACAGCATGCCGTACACCACCACGCCAAATCCCAGAACAATCCCGATAAGACTTGCCAGATCCACTTTCTACCTACCTCTGCCAGTGCAACGAAACACATCCCCGAATATTAATCATCATATCTCAAATGGTGCCAGCGCGGAGCCGACAGCCCCTCTCTATCGGCAAAACAAGCACCAAGTTGAACCACAGAGCCGATTTCGTTCTCCCCGCCTCGCTGCTGGCAGTGTTACTATAGGCCCTTGTTTCACGCCCCGAGGATCAAGATGGCCAGCAAAAAAAGTGATCGTCTCAGCTTTGATGCCACTCTGGCTGAGCTGGAAACCATCGTCCAGCAACTGGAGCAAGGCTCACTGCCACTGGAAGAGGCGCTCAAGCAATTCGAGCAGGGCATTCATCTGGTTCGCGCCGGACAGCAGAAGCTGGAGCAGGCCGAGCAGAAGATTCAGATCCTGATGAGCGACAACCAAGGCGAGGTAGAGCTGACCGAGTTCCACCCCGAGCAAGGAGAGAAGTGAGTGTCTCTGGCAAGCTTTCGCGATCAGCACCGCAAACGGATTGATGACCATCTTGCCCGGCAACTTGATGCCCTGCCTCTGATTGCTCCCCGCTTGAAACAGGCCATGTCTCATGGTCTGCTGCTGGGTGGCAAACGGGTACGCCCTTTTCTGGTGTATGCCGTCGGTGAGATGCTGGGGGTGGCTGCCGAGGTGCTCGATGGCCCGGCTGCCGCCGTGGAGTGCATTCACGCTTACTCCCTGATTCACGACGATCTGCCGGCTATGGACGATGATGATCTGCGCCGCGGACAACCCACCGTCCATAAAGCCTTCGATGAAGCCACCGCGATTCTGGCCGGCGATGCCCTGCAGACGCTGGCCTTCGAGATCCTCGCCAGCCACGCCATGCCGACAGATCTGCTTGGCAACCGGCTGCGTATGGTCTCTGAGCTGGCCCGCGCTTCCGGTTATGCCGGCATGTGCGGCGGTCAGGCGCTGGATATGGATGGCGAGCACAAGCAACTGGGCCTGTCACAGTTGGAAACCATCCATCGTCACAAGACCGGCGCACTGATTATCTGTGCAGTCACCCTCGGCGCACTGTGCCGCCCTGATATTGATGAGTCGACACTGGCCGCCCTGCAGGAATATGCTGCGGCAATTGGTCTGGCTTTCCAGGTACAAGACGACATTCTGGATATCGTCAGCGACACCGCCACCCTGGGTAAACGCCAAGGCGCCGATCTCGCCCACGAGAAGAGCACCTATCCCGCCCTGATCGGTCTCGATGGCGCCCGTGAGCTGACCCGCGAATTGCATCAACGCGCCTTAACGGCGCTGCAAGGCTTGCCCTACAATACCGACATTCTGGAAGCGTTCGCCGATTACATCATAGAGCGAACCCATTGAGCGCTGGATAACAGACATAACATGAGCCTCGACATTAGCCATTACCCCAATCTGGCCTTGGCCGACACCCCGATCGAGCTGAGATCCCTTCCTCGCGAGCGCCTGCCCCTGCTGTGTCAGGAGCTGCGCGACTACCTGCTGCGCTCGGTCAGCCGCTCCAGCGGCCACCTGGCCTCCGGGCTTGGCACCGTCGAACTGACTGTGGCGTTGCACTACGTCTACAACACTCCGTTCGATCGTCTGGTCTGGGACGTGGGCCATCAGGCCTATCCGCACAAAATTCTGACCGGGCGGCGCGACCGTATGCACACCATCCGCCAGAAGGATGGTCTGCACCCGTTCCCGTGGCGCGAAGAGAGCGAATATGACGTGCTCTCGGTCGGTCACTCCAGCACCTCCATCGGTGCCGCGCTCGGGATGGCAGTTGCGGCCGAAGAGGAGAATCTCGGCCGCAAGGTAGTGGCCATCATCGGTGATGGTGCCCTGACCGCCGGCA
Source organism: Aeromonas sp. RU39B (assembly GCF_900156095.1). Classification (GTDB taxonomy): domain Bacteria; phylum Pseudomonadota; class Gammaproteobacteria; order Enterobacterales; family Aeromonadaceae; genus Aeromonas. The sequence goes on along the minus strand of NZ_FTMJ01000004.1, from coordinate 28,387 downwards.
TGGCGTTCGAAGCGCTGAACCACGCCGGCGACGTGCACAAAGACATGTTAGTCATTCTCAATGACAACGAGATGTCGATCTCCGAGAACGTGGGGGCAGTGAACAACAATCTGGCCCGGCTGATGTCCGGCAAGCTCTACACCACCATCCGTGAAGGGGGCAAAAAAGTGCTCTCCGGCCTGCCTCCGGTCAAAGAGCTGGCCAAGCGTGCGGAAGAGCACCTCAAAGGCATGGTGGTACCGGGTACCCTGTTTGAAGAGTTCGGATTCAACTACATCGGCCCCATCGACGGGCATGACATTGATGCGCTGATTGAAACCCTGCGCAATATGCGTAGCCTCAAAGGCCCGCAACTGCTGCATGTCAAAACCAAGAAGGGCAAAGGCTACGAGCCGGCAGAGCGCGATCCTATCGGCTATCACGGCGTGCCCAAGTTCAATCCGGACGAATGCGCCCTGCCCAAGAGCGCAGGTGCCCTGCCAAGTTTCTCGGCCATCTTCGGCCAATGGTTGTGCGACATGGCGGCAGCTGAGCCGAGTCTGGTGGGCATCACACCGGCCATGCGCGAAGGGTCGGGGCTGGTGAAATTCAGCCAGCAATATCCCGAGCGCTATTTCGACGTGGCGATTGCCGAACAACATGCGGTAACATTCGCCGCCGGTTTGGCTATTGCTGACAAAAAACCGGTGGTGGCCATCTATTCCAGCTTCCTGCAGCGCGCCTATGACCAGGTGATCCACGATGTGGCGCTGCAAAATCTGCCGGTGCTATTTGCCATTGACCGCGCCGGGCTGGTCGGTGCCGACGGTCCCACTCATCAGGGGGCGTTTGATATCAGTTTCCTGCGCGCTGTCCCCAACATGGTCATCATGACCCCGTCCGATGAGCGTGAGTGCCGCCTGATGCTAAACAGCGGCTTCTATCACAAGGGGCCGGCTGCAGTACGTTACCCGCGTGGCAGCGGTACCGGCGTTGCAGCAGGCAACGATCTGGAGACGTTGCCCATCGGCAAGGGCCGGATTGTGCGTGAAGGCCACCAGGTTGCGATTTTGGTGTTTGGCACCCTGCTCGCCCAGGCGCGTGTCGCCGCCGAGGCGCTGGATGCCACTCTGGTTGACATGCGCTTTGTCAAACCGCTTGATGAAGCGCTGCTGCGCGATCTGGCCGCGCGCCACCCACAGTTGGTCACGCTGGAAGATAATGCAGTGCAAGGCGGCGCCGGCTCGGCAGTGAACGAGTTTCTGATGCGCGAGCGACTGCTGCGCCCGGTGCTCAATCTGGGTCTGCCCGATCGCTTTATCGAGCAGGGGACCCAGGAAGAGATCTACGCCCAGCTGGGTCTGGATGGCGCCGGCATTCAGGCGGCCATCGAGCGTGAACTGGCGCGCTAAGCGCCTTTGTTCATAAAAAACGGGCCATTCGGCCCGTTTTTTATTTCTGGCGCCCCACGATTTGCCAAGGCAAACGTTTGAGCGTGGGAGCTGGCAATATCAGACGATAAGGCCGTACTCGGCTGCCAGAATGTCGATGATCTCCTGCTTCGGATTGGCAGCCAGCTCTAGTTTGTGGCCCACAATCTTCTCGGCAATCCCGACGTAAGTACGGGAGATATCCATCATCACATCAACCGGCAACTTGTTGTCACGGGCCAGACCAAAGCGCTCTTCCATCCGGTTTTTGTTGAGCAGGATATCCGGATCCGGGAAGTGATTGAGCAACCACTGACGGAAGCCTTCCTTGGATTGCTCAACGATCTCGCCATTGCGCCAGGCTGCACCGTCCCAAATACGGGAGCTGTCGGGCGTACCGACTTCATCCATGTAGATGAGCTTTTCGTTACCGGCAGCATCTTTGACGTAGCCAAATTCGAACTTGGTATCCACGAAGATCTCGTCGAGCTGAGCCAGCGCATCGCTGATAACGGCAAAGCCTTCCTTGAGCAGCACTTCGTAGCGGTCGATGTCGGCCATGCTGCGGAAGTTAAAGCCCTGATAGTGACGCTCCAGATCGGCACGGGAAACGTTTACGTCATCGGCCTCAGGAACCCCTTCGAGACCGCGCAAAATCCCCTTGGTGGACGGAGTAATCAGCAGCTCTGGCAGTTTCTGATCTTTTTGCAGACCTTCCGGCAGCGTGATGCCGCAGAATTCGCGCTCACCGCTCTTGTAGGCACGCCACATGGAGCCGGTAATATATTGACGGGCAATCGCTTCAACCATGACCGGGCTGGCTTTTTGCACGATCCAGACGAACGGATGCGGGATATCGAGGATGTGGCTGTCAGCCAGTCCCTTCTCCTTGAACAGCTTGAACCAGTGGCTGGAGATGGCGTTGAGCGCCGCACCCTTGCCCGGTACGCCGGCCAGTCCATCTTCCCCTTGCCAGATGCAATCGAACGCCGAGATGCGGTCGCTGATCACCATGATGGCCAGCGGCGTGTCGGCCGGCACGTTGTAGCCCTTCTCACGGATCAGACGGGCGCTGTCTTCCGCGGTCAGCCAGTAGACACTGCGCACCTTGCCGGAGTGGACGGGGCGATCGGTACGGATCGGCAGGTCATCGTTTACCGCCAGTACTTTGTCTGCAAGACTCATGGGTAATAACACTTCCTGTTGTGGGGGGTAACAAAACAGGGGCACAAGGCCCCCGTTTTTACTGGTTGTCCAAGGCCTTGGCAAAGGCCTGCGACAGTGTGGTATGCATTTGGGATACCACCTCGGACTTCACCGGCTTCTTGTCTTCGTCGAAGAGAGTGATGGAGGTTTTGCCACCCCCCATCTCGCCGAGCTGGAAGCGGTACTTGCCCTCTTCCAGTTTGAACGGTGTCATGCCGTTCTTGTCCCAGAACGACTGGCCCGGATCATCATACTCAACGTCGATCCAGCCCAGCGACTGTTGGGAATCCTTGATCTCGAAACCATAGCGCGGCAACAGATTCTTCATGCGCAGCCACACCTGTTCGAACGGTGCATCGGCAATCCAGGCACTGAGATCGTTGTTGTCATTGCCAAGCTCCAGCCCCATCGAGCCAGTTGCACGGTGCATGTCGCGAGCCTTGAGCTGCTCTTCATAGTAGAGGCTGAACTGGTTGAGCAGACGCACGGCATAGCGGCGCGCTTCCACTTCACCGATCGAGGTGCTCTTGGCGCCGTCAATATCCTCTTCATGCTGCAGCACGCGGGCGGAGAGGTTCACGCCATGGCGTACATCATCACGCTTGAGGGTGAACAGATAGCGCTGGCGGATCTGGAAGTCATCATCATCTTCCGCCCAACCATCAAGCGCCGCACTGTTGCTAAACCAACCGGTCTCGAGCGTACCGGCAGCGGCATCCTGTTTCTCAACGGATGCGCCATTTTTGGTCAGGAAGCTTTGCAGGAAGCGCCAGGTATCGGCACTGACGTCCTGACTGGTGGTCAGGGCGTAGAAGGAAACAGTCGGCTCACTGCCACCTTGCACAATCTGGCTGCCGGGAACGACAGTCAGCAGCTGGGCCGGCGGGCGAACGTCAACCTTGTCGGCGACAGGGCCCTGACGGCTGGCATCGGGCAGCGCCGGCACATCATATTCGCTGGTGAAGCCGGGGGATTGCAGGCCGGAGGGAATCAGGAAAGCGCGGTTTTCCAGCTTGGCTTCCGTGTAATCAAACCCGCGATTGGCGGTCTTGCGCTCTTGCGGACTGCTGCAGGCAGCCAGCACGGCCATGGTGATGACGCCCAACGTCAGGCGGGCAGCGCGTACTCTTCCGTTTGCTTTAGACACTCGCAATCAACTCCGCACTCTTGAGCGCTTGCTGCATCGCCGTCTCGCCCGGTTGGGTCAGTTCGGTCAGCGGCAGGCGCAGGGTGGCCGACGCAATCAGATCGAGCTGGGCACACGCCCACTTGACCGGAATCGGGTTCGGCTCGATGAACAGGGTTCGGTGCAACGGCATCAATCGCTCATTGATGGCGCGCGCCTTGTCACTTTCCTGGGCCAGAGCGGCACGGCACATCTGTGCCATCTGGGCCGCTGCAATGTTGCTGGTGACCGAGATCACTCCGTCACCGCCCTGCAGCATGAAATCACACCCGGTGGCATCATCGCCACTGTAGAGTGCAAATGCCTCCCCGCACAACTCGCGCAGCAGCGGGGTACGCGTCAAATCGCCGGTGGCTTCCTTGATACCGATGATGTTGGCGTGGCTGGCCAGCCGTCCCACGGTCTCAGGCTTGAGGTCACAGGCAGTACGACCGGGCACATTATAAAGGATTTGCGGCAGACCACTAGCATCAGCGATGGCGCAATAGTGGCGATAGAGCCCTTCCTGGGTCGGCTTGTTGTAATAGGGGGTCACCGAGAGACCGGCCACCACGCCCATGTGTTCCAGTTGGCGCGACAGGGAGATAGCGTGGGCGGTATTGTTGGAGCCACAGCCGGCAATCACCGGGATACGCCCCGCCGCCAGCGCAACCGTCTTCTCGACCACCGCCAGGTGCTCTGCCTCACTCAGGGTCACCGATTCACCGGTAGTACCGACCGCCACGATGGCACTGGTACCACTGGCCACATGATATTCCACCAGATGTCCCAGGCTGTCCCAGTCAACTTCACCGCTGGCGAGCATGGGGGTGACGAGCGCAACGATACTACCGCGTAACATGGTTTTTTCTCCTGAAATTCAGGGGCGTAATGGTAAGGTGCACGCACAGCAAAAACAAGGAGCCCCGGGTCCAAGCGTGATACCATGGGCGAAATTTCAGGACGAGAGAGGACACATGACCCATTACCTGGTAGTGACGGCGATCGGCACCGACAGGCCTGGCATTGTCAACGAAGTGACCCGTCATGTGACCGACTGCGGCTGCAATATTGTCGACAGTAGGTTGGGCATCTTCGGACAGGAGTTCACCTTTATTATGCTGCTGTCAGGGGACTGGAACAGCCTGATGCAGCTTGAGATTACCCTCCCCTTGCGCAGCCAGGAGTGGGATCTCATCACCATGATGAAACGCACCGAACGTCACCAGACCCGCGACTACGCGCTCTCGGCCGTTGCCGAATTGTTGATCCGTGACGAGCCCGGCATCGTAAGTCGTTGTACCCAGTTTTTCACCTCGGGCGGATGGGACATTCACGCCATGCAGTCCGAGACACTGGAGCAGGCGCCCTACAACCGGCTCAAGGTCAGTTTCGAACTGAAACTCGCCGCCCCTACCGAGTGTCAGGATCATCAGAGCGCCTTTGACGATTTTTGCCGTGAACTGGGCGCCGAGAGCTTTCGTATCGCGCTCAACCCACGGCCTTTGTGAACCTTCGCCAAGGAGTCATCATGCCTTTATTGCAAGCCGGGAGCACTGCACCGGATTTCACTCTGCCGGACCAAGATGGTCAGCCGGTCTCCCTCTCCCAATTTCGCGGTCGTAACGTGCTGGTCTATTTCTACCCCAAGGCGATGACGCCGGGATGCACCACTCAGGCCTGTGGCCTGCGCGATGTGAATGCCGAGTTGGCCGAGCTGAACACCGTCGTGCTTGGCATCAGTACCGATAGCCCTAAGCGCCTGAAAAAGTTTATCGAGCGTGACGGTCTTAACTTCACGCTGCTCGGCGATGAAGATCACGCAGTGGCTGATGCGTTTGGGGTGTGGGGCCCGAAGAAGTTTATGGGCAAGGAGTATGACGGCATCCATCGAGTCAGCTTCCTGATCGACCCTGCCGGGCACGTCTCTCACGTATTCGATGACTTCAAGACCAGCAACCACCATCAAGTGGTGCTCGACTACCTGAAACAGGTATGATTTCCCGCGGGAGCCAACTGCTCCCGCTGCTTTTCTCTGTTTTCGCCCTGCCAGATCAAAAAATTCATTTCATATATGCGTTAACGTGTTTTCAATTCTCTTAGCTGTGAGACCGCATCATGAACATGAGCCCTACCGAACGCCTGATCCTGAGCAACCAGTACGAGATTCTGGCCAAGCTGAATCCGGAAAAAACCGCCTTCTACCAGCGCGCCCAGACCATCATTGAGCGCGGCTACTGCCTGCAGCTGCTAGAGCTGGAAAAATCGTTCGGTCATTTGACCAAAGAGACCTGCCAGGAGGTGATCGACACGCTCGAGATGCACCATGCGCTGGCGGTCTCCTGGGATAACCTGACACCCGTCGATCAGGCCGAATTCACCCCGGGCCGGTTCAAGTTCCACGGTTACAGCCGCAGCCAGGAGCACGAGCTGGCCGACTACGTCTGCTTCTTGCTGGAAGTGGACAAGCGCTTCCCGGAAGTGGACTGTCCTTGCGAAGAGCTCTCCAGCGACATCGCCATGCGCGACAAATATCAGCGCATGCTGGCCATCTGGCGCGAGTGCCCACGTCATTACAAGCTCTCGGTACAAGAGCTGCGCAAGATCATCAACGCATAAATGCAATTAAGGCGCCGCAAGGCGCCTTAATTTCACCGGGAAAACCGGGTTACTCATAGAGAAAAGATTTATCAAGCTGCTCAAATGCGGCTTTGAGCGTCTCGGCCAGCTCCTGATAGCGCGGCTTGGTCACCAGATGACGGACCGGGCCAGCTTCGTTCATGCGGCCGTTGATCTGGCGATACCAGGTAGCCAGCGTCGGCGGTAACAGGGTTTCGGAGCGACGCCCCAGCCAGTAGTAGCCCTGCAGCGGCAGGCTGAGCAGAAAGATCACCGAGGTGAGTACCGACGGCCAATAGAGCGGATCCCCGTACTGGTATTGCAGCATCAGGCAGATCACCACCATGGGGGGCACTACCTTGACGGCAAATTCGATAGCCAGGATGATCCGGTTTTCCGGAAACAGGGCGTTGAGCTCGGGGCGACGTGGCCAGACGGCCAGATAGCGACGGCCAAGCTGTAATTTAGTTCCAAAAAGAGTCATCGCTACGCACCTCCCCGTCATAAAAACGCGCTCTGGGGCACAAAACCTCAACAAAAATTGATTCAGGCCAACGTCCATTGAGGATGACTTTGTTATTTTCCAACAATAAGGTTATCCTTTACGCGCCTTTTTTGGCGTTGCCGCAGCATGCCGGCAATGTCGGTCATCGGCCCTTGTCTAACAATATACAAGGCAAAGGCAATAAATTGCCAATCTTCCCGATGACCCTGTCAGTCGCCTCGTACTCGAGTCGGACGCCTGATCAACCATATTCTGCGATAGGATTAATTCATGAGTAAGCTGGTTCTCGTACTTAACTGTGGCAGCTCTTCCCTGAAGTTTGCAGTGATCGACGCCAATAGCGGTGACGATCTGCTGTCCGGTCTGGCTGAATGCTTCAACCTGCCGGATGCCCGTATCAAGTGGAAACTCAATGGCGAGAAAGGCAATGCCGACCTGGGTGCCGGCGCCGCTCACCAGGAAGCCCTGGACTTCATCGTCCACAAGATCCTGCCGCTCAACCCTGAACTGGCTGCCAATCTGATCGCCATCGGCCATCGCGTGGTACACGGTGGTGAGAAGTTCACCTCCTCCGTGGTTATCACCGACGAAGTGGTCAAGGGCATCGAAGATTGCGCCACCCTGGCTCCGCTGCACAACCCGGCTCACCTGATCGGTATCCGTGCTGCGCTGAAGGTATTCCCGCACCTGGCTGACAAGAACGTCGCCGTGTTCGACACCGCCTTCCACCAGACCATGCCGCAGGAAGCCTACCTGTATGCCCTGCCGTACAAGCTCTACAAAGAGCACGGCATCCGTCGCTACGGCATGCACGGTACCAGCCATTACTACATCAGCCTGGAAGCCGCCAAGATTCTGAACAAGCCGGTCTCCGAGCTGAACATCATCAACTGCCACCTGGGCAACGGCGGTTCCGTCTGCGCCATCAAGGGCGGCCACTCTGTTGATACCTCTATGGGTCTGACCCCGCTGGAAGGTCTGGTCATGGGCACTCGCTGCGGCGACATCGACCCGGCCATCATCTTCCACCTGCACGACAACCTGGGCATGAGCGTGAAAGATATCAACGCCATGCTGACCAAGGAGTCTGGCCTGCAGGGTCTGACCGAAGTCACTTCCGACTGCCGTTATGTTGAAGACAACTACGACACCAAGGAAGAAGCCAAGCGCGCCATGGACGTTTACTGCTACCGTCTGGCCAAGTACATCGGCGCTTACGCTGCCGCGATGGACGGCCGCCTGGACGCCGTGGTGTTCACCGGTGGTATCGGTGAGAACTCTGCCCCGATCCGCGAGATCACCCTGGGCAAGCTCTCTCTGATGGGCTTTGACGTTGATCATGATGCCAACCTGGCTGCCCGTTTCGGCAAGGGTGGCGAGATTTCCAAGCCGGGCTCTACCAAAGCCCTGGTCATCCCGACCAATGAAGAGTGGGTGATCGCCCACGATGCACTGGAACTGGTCGGTGCCTAATTCGCTGTAATAGCAAGGCCGCCCTCGGGGCGGCCTTTTTCCTGATCCCAACACAAGCAAGGGGTATAAAGTGGCACGCACTATTATGCTTATCCCGGTCGGCACTGGTGTTGGCGTAACCTCCGTGAGCCTCGGTGTGGTTCGCGCGATGGAACGTCACGGTGTCAATGTCAGCTTCTTCAAACCGGTCGCCCAACCGCGTCCGGGTGAAACCGGTCCGGAGCGCTCCAGCGCCGTGATCCGCGCAGCTGCCAACATCAATCCGCCGGAGCCGTTCGCCCTCTCCTATGCCGAGAACATGATCACCAGCAGCAACACTGACATTCTGCTGGAAGAGATCGTGGCTCGCTTCGAAGAGCACGTGAAGACCAGTGGCGCTGAAGTGGTCGTGGTCGAAGGTCTGGTTCCGACCGACAAGCAACCGTTTGCCAACAAGCTGAACTACGACGTGGCCAAGGCGCTCGACGCCGACATGGTCTTCGTCACTCACCCGGGCAACGACTCCAGCCAGAAGCTCAAAGAGCGTATCGAGCTGGCCTGCTCCAACTTCGGTGGTGTCACCAACCCGCGTATCGTCGGCTGTGTCATCAACAAGGTTGGCGCTCCGGTTGACGAGCACGGTGTCACCCGTCCGGACCTGACCGAGATGTTCGAAGCACATCATCATGCTGCTGATGCTGCTCACAACCTCGAAGTCCTGCAGGTATTTGGCAAGAGCCCGCTGCGCATCCTGGGTTGCATTCCCTGGAACACCCAGCTGATCGCTCCGCGTGCCAAGGATCTCGCCAAGCACTTGTCTGCCAAGGTCATCAACAAGGGTGAGCTCGATACCCGTCGTCTGCAAACCGTGACCTTCTGTGCCCGCTCCATCCACAACATGGTCGAGCACTTCCGTCCGGGTAGCCTGCTGGTCACCTCCGGTGATCGTTCTGACGTCATCGTATCCGCCTGCCTGTCTGCCATGAATGGCACCAAGCTCGGCGCGCTGCTGCTGACCGGTAACTACCATCCGGAGCCGCAAGTGATGGCCCTGTGCCAGCAAGCGATGGCTACCGGCCTGCCGATCATGATGATCGGTACCAACACCTGGCAAACTGCCGTCAGCCTGCAGAACTTCAATGTCGATATCCCGGAAGATGACCGTGAGCGTATCGAACTGGTGCAAGACTATGTGGCTGGCCACATCGACAAGCACTGGATCGAATCTCTCTCGGCCAAGTCGACCCGTTCCCGCCGTCTGAGCCCGCCGGCTTTCCGTTATCAGCTGACCGAGCTGGCCCGTCAGGCCAACAAGCGCGTCGTGCTGCCGGAAGGCGAAGAGCCGCGGACCATCAAGGCTGCCGCCATCTGTGCCGAACGTGGCATCGCTCGTCCGGTGCTGCTGGGCAACCCGGAAGAGATCCGCCGTGTGGCTGATCAACAAGGCGTGATCCTGACCGACCGCGTCGAGATCATCGATCCGGTTGAAGTGCGTGAGCGCTATGTGCCGCGCCTGGTTGAGCTGCGCAAGAACAAGGGCATGACCGAAGTGGTTGCTCGCGAGCAACTGGAAGACAACGTTGTGCTGGGCACCATGATGCTCGAGCGTAACGAAGTCGACGGTCTGGTCTCCGGTGCCGTGCACACCACCGCCAACACCATCCGTCCGCCGATGCAGATCATCAAGACCGCTCCGGGCTCGTCCCTGATCTCGTCGATCTTCTTCATGCTGCTGCCGGATCAAGTACTGGTGTACGGTGACTGCGCCATCAACCCGGATCCGACCGCCGAGCAACTGGCTGAAATCGCCATCCAGTCTGCCGAGTCTGCCGCCGCCTTCGGCATCGAGCCGCGCGTGGCCATGATCTCCTACTCCACCGGGACTTCCGGTGCCGGTGCTGATGTGGACAAGGTCCGCGAAGCTACCCGCATCGCCCAGGAGAAGCGTCCGGATCTGGTGATCGACGGCCCGCTGCAATACGACGCCGCCATCATGGAAAACGTGGCCAAGTCCAAGGCGCCGAACTCCCCGGTTGCCGGTAAGGCTACCGTGTTCGTGTTCCCGGACCTGAACACCGGTAACACCACCTACAAGGCCGTACAGCGCTCAGCTGACCTGGTCTCCATCGGCCCGATGCTGCAAGGCATGCGCAAGCCGGTGAACGACCTCTCCCGTGGCGCGCTGGTAGACGACATCGTCTATACCATCGCCCTGACCGGGATCCAGGCTGCCCAGCAGGATGCAGCCGCCAAGGCCTGATCATCCATCTGCTGACCCAAGCCCCGCACCTGCGGGGCTTTTTTCTGTCCGTTTGATCTCGGGGATCAACAAACTGGATCCGCAGCAGGATCCTATGAGTCTTGCTACGAGCGAGCAGCCGCGCAAGCAATCACTTACCTACCGGCAAACCCTTGCACATTCGCACTACATTTCGGATCATCACGAAATAGTCTTTAAGGATCATAGAGATACTTAAGCAACCACGGCTAATCTACAGAGTTGTCCACAGAATTTGTGGATAGTTTTCAGATCTTTTGAAAGAAAATAACGAATGAGCCCCGTGGATCCGGCCGCTGGACGCAGATCCACACGCATCACAACAAGATCAAAAAATACAACGAGTTGCCAGTGAGCCATTGGCTAACTAGAGTAATGTTAGCCAGCCTGAGGAGGCATCATGAAGATCCTGATCACCGGCGCGACCGGCTTCATTGGCCGCAAATTGGTCGCTCGCCTGTTACCCCATCACAGCCTGATCATTCTAAGCCGCCGTCCCGAGCGGGCCAGAGCCTTGCTGGGCAGCGCCCCGGAGTTCATCGAGAACCTGGATCATCTGGACGATCTGGATGGTATTGATGCGGTGATCAACTTAGCAGGCGAGCCCATCGCTGCCGGGCGCTGGAGTGAAGAGCGCAAAAACCTGCTGTGTGAAAGCCGCTGGTTGCTCACTGAACAGCTGGCCGATCTGATCAAGCTCTCCAGCCAACCGCCTGCCGTGATGATCAGTGCATCCGCCGTCGGTTGGTATGGCCGCCAAGGTACAAGCCGGCTCGACGAGAGTTGGAACCGGCCACATAACGAGTTTACCCATCAACTCTGTCAACGCTGGGAATCCCTGGCGCTTGAGGCTGACAGTTCGCAAACCCGGGTTTGCCTGCTGCGCATCGGTATCGTACTCGGGGAAGGTGGCGGAGCCCTGCCGCGCATGCTTCCACCCTATCGCCTTGGACTCGGCGGCCCGATGGGCAGTGGCGAGCAGATGATGAGCTGGATCCATGTGGACGATCTGCTCAACATCATTCTCTATCTGCTGACCCATGCCGATTGCCGCGGCGTGTTCAACGGCACTGCGCCCAATCCGGTCAGCAACCGGGAATTTAGCCGCACCCTGGCGCACACTCTGAACCGGCCACATCTGTTCTTTGTTCCGGCCCCTTTGCTGCGCTTGGTGATGGGAGAGGCCAGTGATCTGCTATTGACCGGTCAGGCGGTGATGCCGGCTCGTCTGCTTGAGGCCGGTTTTCACTTTCAATATCCCGACCTGCAAGATGCGCTGAACGACCTGCTGACCTAAGTAGAGACGGCGAGGTAAGCACTGGCTCACCTCGCCGTCACAATAAAGCGCACAACCAGATTAGAGCAGCCCCTGCCCCATGGTGCGCAAGCGACCGGCTATCACCCCACCGAGCAGGTGGCGACGCCACCCCTGACCAACCAGCGTCACCAGCAGCGCCCCCAAAAGCGGTAGCCCGAGCCAGAGCGACAGATGCCAACTCGCCGCGCCGGAGAACCACCATGTCTGCAAGAACAAGACGCACCCTTCTGCCACCGCAGCCGCGCAAACGCCGGCCAGCGCACCAGTGACCATCAACTCCCAGCCCAGCATGCGTGAGAGCAGCGCTCCCGGCGCCCCTAAGGTACGCATCAGCACCAGTTCGCTGCGCCTGGCAGCCATCGAGGCCTGAGTTTGCGCCAGCAGCACCAGCAGCGCCGCGGCGGTGATAAGGGCAAGCATCAGCCCCAGCGCGCGACTGACCTGATCAGAGACCGCCGTTAATCGCCGGATCAGCTCATCCACATCCACCAGACTGATGGTGGGATATTGACGCACCAATTCAAGCTCAGCCTTTTGCATCCCGCTTGGCAGCCGATAGCTGCCCATCCAGGTCAGGTTGAACGAGGCGAGTACATCTTCCGAGAAGATCATGTAAAAATTTGGCCTAAGTGAATCCCAGCGGATAGCACGCAGACTGGTGACGGTCGCCGACACATCGCGCCCCTCGATGGTGAAATCGAGCTTATCACCGAGTCGGATCCCCAGCCGCGCGGCCACCTCCGCATCCACCGACACCTCACCCGGGCCTGCCAACCAATGCCCTGAGACGATTCGATTTTCAAAGGGCAGCGCGGGCGCAGTCGTGAGATTTAACTCACGATCGATGCCCGGTCGGCCCGGTTTACCTTCGCTTGCCACCTGCTCGCCGGCAATGTGGGTCAAACGGCCGCAGATCATAGGATAAAAATCAGACGTGCTGGCACCGGCTTCTTTAAGCAGTGCCAACACCGGGATGCGCTCTTCTGGCATCAGGTTGACCAGAAAACGGTTGGGCGCATCTGCCGGCAGGTGCTGGCGAATATCGCCGAGCAGATCGCTGCGCACCGCCCACAACAGCCCAAGCAGCAGCAGCGCCAACGAAAAGCCGGCCAGCTGGAACAAGCCTCTGCCGCGTTCACGCACCATCCGAGACAGCGCCAGACGAAGGGGTGCCGGCCCCTTCACTCGCCGTCCCAAACGCAGTAAGCCGCTGCCAAGCAGTGCAAGCAGACCCATCAGCAGGGCCATGCCGCCAATCAGGCCCAGTGCCAGCAGGGCATCTCCCATAAAGACCCAGGTCAGGATAAACAGGCCGCCAAGCGCCAGCGGGATTCCCCACCAGGCCGGAATATCGGCGCTGATCTCACGGCGCAGCACTCGCAGCGGGGCGATACGCATCAGGCGCAGGAAAGGAATAAACGACAGCAGCACGGTGACAAACAGCGCGACGGTCAGCGCCAGCGCAAACGGGCGCCAGGAGGGCGGCGGCAGATCAGGCGGTAGCAAGCCACCGAGTTGGCTTAGCATCACAGACTGGATCCCGAGCCCAATGAGCAGTCCCAGAACGCTTCCAACGAGAGTGAGGGCCAACAACAATCCGCCCAGCAGCTGCCAAAGAGTGCGCCGTGATGCCCCCAGTGTCTTGAGTAGCGCCAGCATACCGGTCTGGCGCTCAGCAAACTGGCGTACTGCGATCGCCATGGCCAGGGCGCCGAGCAGCACCCCGGTCAGCGCAGCCAAGCGGAAAAAGCGCTCGGCATTAGCCAGCGTCTTGCCACTGCGACTATCGCTGCTAGAGGGCGTCAGCCAACGCTGACCCGGCAGAGGCAGACGTTGCCTATCCAGTTCAGCCAACTGCTCGCGCGGCACCTTGAGCAGATAGCGCCACTCCTGGCGGCTGCCCGGCAGCAGTGCGCCAATTCGCTCCAGATCGTCACTACTCACCAGCGCCCGCGGCGCCATTTGAAAAGGGCTAAAGCCCTGATCTGGCTCTTCTTGCAACACGCCTGCTACCGTCAGGCTGGCGTTACCCACATCTATCGCATCACCCGCGTTCACCGCCAGTAACTGCATTAGACGTGCAGACAGCCAGATCTGGCCGGGACGGATGTCGCTTTGCGGCGCAATCTTCAATGTGCCATAGAAAGGGAAGCCGGCTGGCACCGCCCGCACCGAGGCCAATTGCAGTGCCTCACCGTGAAACAGCATGGTGTTGAAGTTCACTGTGGCCTGCACCTCGGCGCCGCTGCGTTGCCAGCGCCCAAGCTGCAGCGCATCAACTGGCCGGGAGGCCACTAAAACCCGGTCGCCACCAATAAACTCCCGCCCGGAAGATTTCAGCCCGGCATCCAGCCGGTCAGCCAGCAGCGCCACACTCACCACACAGGCCACGCAGAGCGTCAACGCCAGCACAAACCAGCGCAGCTCTCCCTGCCACCCCTCGCGATAGAGCAGACGCACAACCAGACGCGCTATGGGACGATTCATGCAGCACTCTCCTGCAGGCGTCCGGCGTTCATCACCAAGCGCCGCTCACAGCGCGCCGCCAACTGGCTATCGTGGGTGACAACCAGCAAGGTGGTGCCCTGCTCGCGATTTAATTCAAACAGCAGATCAATAATGCGCTCACCAGTACGACTATCGAGATTACCGGTTGGCTCATCAGCCAGCAGCAAGCTGGGGCGACTCATAAAGGCGCGGGCAATGGCCACCCGCTGCTGCTCGCCGCCGGAAAGACGTGAGGGCAGATGATTCATCCGCTCGCCCAGCCCAACCTTGCCAAGCAGTTCACGGGCCCGAGCCTCACTGTCGCGCTCTCCCTGCAACTCGGCGGGCAGCATGACGTTTTCCAGCGCGGTCAGGGTCGGCAACAGCAGGAAGGATTGGAACACAAAGCCCACATGGCGCGCTCTGAGCAGAGCCCGCCCCTCTTCATCCAGCCCGGACAGAGGCTGCCCTTCAATCAGGATCTCACCGTCACTGGGCAGATCCAGCCCGGCCAGCAAACCAAGCAGCGTCGACTTGCCAGAGCCGGATGCCCCGAGCAGGGCCACCGTCTCACCTCGCTTGACTTGCAGCGAGATCCCTTCAAGGATGGTCAGGGTTTCCTGCCCGAGTGTCACCTCTTTGCCAATGTGTTGGGCTTCGATGATGGGAGTGTTCGTCATGCCTCGTATCCTGCTTGCCGTGTTGTTCTGGTTGGGTTCAATTGCAATGGCGCAGGCCCAGAGCCTGCTTGTTCTCGGTGACAGCCTTAGCGCCGGCTACCAGATGCCGCTTGAGAAAAGCTGGCCATCGCTGCTGGCCGCCAAATGGCAGCAAAGCGGTGAGCATCAGCTGATCAATGCCAGCATCAGTGGAGAAACGACCCAGGGAGCACTCTCTCGCCTGCCTGCCCTGCTCAGCGAGCACCAACCACAGTGGGTATTGATTGAGCTCGGTGGTAACGATGGTCTGCGCGGGTTCCCCCCCGCCGTCACCGAGCGCAACCTCAGAGCCATGATTACTGCCGCCAACGCAGCCAATACCAAGGTCATCCTGACCCAGATCAGGCTGCCGCCCAACTATGGCGCTCGCTATATCAAGCAGTTCGAGCAGATTTACCCTATGCTGGCGACACAGTATCAGCTGCCACTGATGCCTTTCTTTCTCGATGATATTGCCCTTCGCCCTGAACTCATGATGAATGATGGCATCCATCCCAAGGCTGAAGCACAGCCACAGATCAGTGACACCATCGGCCGCTTCGTCGAGCCCCTGCTGACCAGTACCCAATGAAAAAAGGGGCCATTTGGCCCCTTTCTGTATCTTTCTGTCATCAGTTCGCCTGACGCAGGCGCTCCTGCACCGACTGCACCAGCAGATCGGGCTGGAATTTGGAGATAAACCGGTCGCAACCCACCTTCTTGACCATGGCCTCGTTGAAGCTGCCACTTAACGAGGTGTTGAGGGTGATAAACAGATCGGACATACGCGGATCGCTGCGCACCTCGTGAGTCAGGCGATAGCCATCCATTTCCGGCATCTCGGCATCGGTAATCATCAGCAGGATCTCGTCATTGACCTTCTTGCCCGCATCACACCAGCCTTTGAGCAGGTCAAGCGCCTGCCGGCCATCATGGCATTCAATGACTTGCAGGCCGAGTTGGGCCAGCGTATCGCGCACCTGGGCACGGGCGGTGCTGGAGTCATCGACGATCAGCACCTTACGGCCGGTCATCTGCGGCAACAGCTCTTTGTCGAGAACCTCTTCGGAGATGGAGACGTCATAGGTGACGATCTCGGCCAGCACCTTCTCCACGTCGATGATCTCGACGATCTCCTCAACGCCTTTCTCTTCAACCCGGGTAATCGCCGTCAGATAGTTGGCACGCCCTGCCGTTTTGGGCGGCGGCAGGATCTCCTTCCAGCTCATGTTGATGATGTGGGCCACCTGACCGACCAGGAAGCCCTGCACCGAGCGGTTGTATTCGGTGATGATAAGATTGGCTTCCTGACCCATTTCAATGGCGCGCAGACCGATGGCCCCACGCAAATTGATCACCGGGATCGAGGTGCCACGAATATTGGCCACACCGCAAATATGGGGATGGGAACCCGGCATCCGGTTCAGGGGCGGCATCTTGACCACTTCACGCACCTTGAACACGTTGATAGCAAACATCTGGCGGTTTCCAAGGCGGAACATCAAGAGTTCAAGCCGGTTTTCGCCAACCAGTTGGGTTCGTTGATCTACTGAATCCAATATGCTTGCCATACAGTCACTTCCATTCGGTCATCGGACGATCTCTAGTATAGAGTCACCATTGTGGGAAAGTCAGAGGCTTTTTCCCGGGATTGACCCCAAGACACGCTTTCTGCCAGCGAGCCAGCCAACTACCTGCATCGCAGAGAGAACCTCTGGCATAGCATAGCGACGAAAGCGGAGGAAAAACTGAGCCTGCCACCGACAAACCTGCCTGTTTGCATGGATATCGGCCGAAAGCAGAAAAACAAAAGGCCACCGCGATGCGGTGGCCTTCGATATGGTGGAGCTACGCGGGATCGAACCGCGGACCTCTTGCATGCCATGCAAGCGCTCTCCCAGCTGAGCTATAACCCCGATATGTGTGGACGACGATACATCGTTCTGAATTTGGTGGAGCTACGCGGGATCGAACCGCAGACCTCTTGCATGCCATGCAAGCGCTCTCCCAGCTGAGCTATAACCCCAAATTCGGCACTCGATAAACGGTTCTGGCGGCCGTCTACCTAAATAATGGTGGAGCTACGCGGGATCGAACCGCGGACCTCTTGCATGCCATGCAAGCGCTCTCCCAGCTGAGCTATAACCCCACAAGGTTGGCTTGGGTGTACACACCACACTGCCCTGGGCATCCGGAACCTGGTGGAGCTACGCGGGATCGAACCGCGGACCTCTTGCATGCCATGCAAGCGCTCTCCCAGCTGAGCTATAACCCCAGCGTTCCAGATAATCCGAGGAGAATTTGGTGGAGCTACGCGGGATCGAACCGCGGACCTCTTGCATGCCATGCAAGCGCTCTCCCAGCTGAGCTATAACCCCACTCACCTCGGCATTGTCGGCCTATTACAACCGGCAACGGAGGCGCATGATAGGCATCGCCCCATTTGATGTCAACCCTTAAAACATCCGGCGCGGTGCGTTCAGCCATTTTTCGAGCAATCACTTAGGCTTAGCCAAACCACGCCGTAATCGGCAGCGACGAAAAAGGGCTCCGCAGAGCCCTTGTAACGCAATCGATGCCTTATTCGGCAGCCATACGCTCACTGATATAAGCCAGCGCGCGGTCGATACGAGCCAGCACGCGGTCCTTACCAACCAGCGCCATCACGGCGTCGATGGAAGGAGACTGGCCCAGACCGGTTACCGCCACGCGAAGCGGCATGCCGACCTTGCCCATGCCCTGACCCAGCTCAGCGGCAGTGGCTTCAATCACTTCGTGCAAAGACTCGGTCGTCCAGCTCTCCAATGCAGCCAGCTTCTGCTTGGCCAGTGCCAACGGCTCAGCCGCCACACCACGCAGGTGCTTCTTGGCAGCCGCTTCGTCAAGCGCTTCGTACTCTTCGAAGAAGTAACGGCTTTGGGCAGCCAGTTCACGCAGGGTATTGCAGCGCTCGGCCAGCAGAGTGATGACGTCGGTCAGGGCGGGGCCATGGCTGGTGTCGATCTTCTGATCGGCCATATGCCATGCCAGATGCTTGGCCACGTAGGCCGGATCCAGCGTGCGCATGTAGTGGTTGTTCAGCCACAGCAGTTTGTCGGTGTTAAACGCAGACGCCGACTTGGAGATGGCATCAAGGCGGAACAGCTTGATCATCTCGTCCAGGCTAAAAATTTCCTGATCGCCATGAGACCAACCCAGACGTACCAGATAGTTGAGCAGCGCCTCCGGCAGGTAGCCATCGTCACGGTACTGCATGACCGAGACTGCGCCGTGGCGCTTGGAGAGCTTGGCTCCATCGTCACCCAGGATCATGGAGACGTGGGCAAACTCCGGCACCGGCGCCTGCAGCGCCTTGTAGATGTTGATCTGGCGCGGGGTGTTGTTGATGTGATCTTCACCACGCACCACGTGGGTGATCTCCATATCCCAGTCATCGACCACAACGCAGAAGTTGTAGGTCGGCGCGCCATCAGAGCGGCGGATGATCAGATCATCAAGCTCAGTGTTGGCAAACTCGATGCGGCCACGGACGTGATCATCGAACACCACGGAACCTTCGGTTGGGTTACGGAAACGGATAACGTGCGACTCATCGTCGCCATGATGGTGGGCGTGGTCACGGCATTTGCCGTCATAGCGCGGCTTCTCGCCGTTGGCCATCTGCTCTTCGCGCAGCGCTTCGAGGCGCTCTTTCGAGCAGTAGCACTTGTAAGCGCGACCATCGGCCAGCATTTCGTCGATCAGGCCGTTATAGCGGTCAAAACGCTTGGTCTGATAGTAGGGGCCCTCGTCCCAACCCAGTCCCAGCCACTCCATCCCTTCGATGATGGCGTCGATAGCCTCCTGGGTCGAACGTTCCAGGTCGGTATCCTCGATACGCAGCACGAATTCACCGCCCTGATTGCGGGCGAACAGCCAGGAATAGAGTGCGGTACGAGCGCCACCGACGTGCAGGAAGCCGGTCGGGCTGGGAGCAAAACGGGTTTTGACTTTCATGGTTAAGCCTTGTCGTGGGGGCCCCGGGGGCCGATTCGCCTTAAAAACCGCGGCATTTTACCACCTGCTCAAGCAGATGGGAAAAGCCGCTGCAGCTTTTCCCGCCGCATCGTCGGCAATAGATTTTTTGAGCATGATCTCAACACGAAGTGCGATTTTACGATTAGCTAGCCACTCCTTGCTTTCCGACGCTTTATTTGCGAATCGGATACTTTAATAAAACAAAATACTGAGCCTAGAGGACCACGGGATGCAGTTCCGCTCAATCCAGACCAGAATTCTGGTGCTGGCCGGCGTTGCCATGACGGCCGCCCTTACCCTTCTTATTCTGCTGAACTATCACTCAGGCCAGCAGACCCGGCAATTGACCACCAGCTCCAGCCGCGAGGTGCTGAAAAACGAGGCGTGGCAGAAAGTCACCGCCAACGCCCGCGCCGAAGCTGCCCACATCACCCAGCTGCTGCAAAAGAATCTCTCTTATACCCAGCAACTGGCTGCCACTCTCTCGTTGCAGCAGCAAGGCAAGCTGACCCTGACCCGTCAGGATGTCATCACTCTGCTGCACAGCCAGCTCACGCTCGATAGCTCGATTTACGGCAGTTTTGCCGGCTTTGAGCCCAATGGCTTTGATGGCCAGGACGCTACCTTTGCCGGTCAAGCAGCCAGTGGCAGTGATGAGAAGGGGCGCTTTGTCCCCTATTTCTATAAAGATGGCGACAAGATCGGCGCCGACTTACTGCTTTCCATCGAGAAGAGCGAGAAGGATGACTTTGGCAATCCGGCCAACGACTACTACGCCTGCCCCAAGCAAGAAGGACGCCCCTGCCTGGTTGATCCCTTCCAGGTGGATATCAATGGCAAGAAGGTGCTGGTGAGTACCATCACCACTCCCATCATGGTCAATGGTCAATTTCGCGGTATCGCTGCGGCAGACCTTGAGATCAGCGCTCTCAGCCAACAGGCTACAACCCTCAACAGCAACATCTATGGGGGCCAGGGCGAAACGCTGATCATCAGTGCGGCTGGCGTAGTAACCGGGACCAGTGGTGATGAGAGCAAGCTGGGGCAACATGCCAGCAATGTGCTTGGCACAGAGTGGCGCCGCTATCTCTCCAATGACGTGCAACGCGAAGAGTTGGATGGCGCGTTTCGCATCTCCGTTCCTATTGCCGTACCGGGGCTGGCACGCAACTGGGCCATTCTCGTGACCCTGCCCTATAACGTGGTGCTCGCCGACGCCGAACGCCTGGAAAACCAACTGGATGAGATGAACCAACAGGCCGTCACCCAGCAGCTGATTGGTGCGCTCGTGGTGCTGTTCCTGTCGCTGCTGATCATGGCCCTGATTGCCCGCAACATCACCGGCCCCATTCGGCAGATGGTGCTGTTGGTCGATGACATTGCCGATGGTGAAGGGGATCTGACCAAGCGCCTGAGCACTGGTTCGGTCGATGAGCTGGGCGCACTGGCCAAGGGAATCAACCGCTTCATCGACAAGCTACAGTACCTGCTGGGCAGTGTGCTGGCCACCGCTGGCGACGTCGGTCGTCATGCCGGCGAGACCGACCAGATTGCTGCCAGAACCGACGAAAACCTGCAGCACCATCAGGCCGAGATGGATCAAATGCTCACCGCCGTACAGGAGATGTCTTACGTCAGCCAGGAGGTAGCGACTCACGCCAACAGCACCGCCAACTCAGCCAAACAGGCCCAGCAATCTGCCGAGCAGGGAAAAACGCGTTTCAACCAGATGATTGAGTCGATGCACAAGGTTGCCACCGAAGCCGGACGTGGCGCCGAAGTGGTTGCCAGCCTGGCCCATGACAGCGAGCAGATCACTAGCATCTTGACGGTGATTCAGGGCATAGCCGATCAAACCAACCTGCTGGCACTCAATGCTGCTATCGAAGCGGCTCGCGCCGGCGAACAAGGGCGTGGCTTTGCCGTAGTGGCCGATGAGGTACGCAAGCTTGCCGGTCATACCCAGCAAGCCGTGCAAAACACCCAGGAGCTTATCGAGAAGATCCGTCACAGCTCGGACAATGCGGTGCAGGCCATTAGCCACAGCCGACAACTGACTGAGCAAGCCGTCGGCGAAGCAGATCAGGCCGAAGAGGCGCTGGGTCATATCTACCAGTCCATCTCCACCATCAATGACATGACCTATCAGATTGCTTCTGCCGCCGAGGAGCAGAGCACGGTTTCCGAGACGGTTTCAGGCAATCTGTCAAAGACTAACGCACTGGCAGTCGAGATAGCCAAAGATGCAACCCAGACGGCGCAAGCCAGTCAGGCTCTGCGTCAGGCGGCAGAACAACTGCAAAAACTGCTCGCCCAATTCCGCCTACAATAAGCATTTTTCCTCCACGGGCTCTCCCCCTCGGGGGCGAGTCCGTTTAACATAAGTGGCAAATTCGCCTGTCCGGGCAATACCAGAAGAGGAAAAAGCTGTGCCAACTCCGGATCGCCGACCCCGTGGCCAGAACAGAAGGGCCAGACAGGGACACCGTGCGCCTACAGAGGGATCCCTGTTACAACGCATTCAAACCATGGCGCAAAAGTGGCGTGAACAGCGCCAGGCTCCGACCCCGAAAGCCGTGAGCAAGGAGAGTGCTCCCGATACACGCCCCGCCTCACGCTTTGCGTTCGCTGTCCGCTGGCGGCTGCTCCCCCGTACTCATACCATCGCGCTGCTGATCCTGATTCCCGTTTGGTTGGGCGTATTGGCCTGGCAACCGGCTGCGGTTGACGCGACGGCGGCGCAAGCCCCCTCAGGATCGTTGGCGGTTCCGATTGCCGTACCGGTAGAAGCGCAGCAAACACCAGCCGGACAGACGGTCCAAGCCAAACCCAAGCCGGTAGAGCAACTGCCCGCAGGCTGGCGCTGGCTCAATCACGATATCAGCGCTGGAGAAACGCTGTTTACCGTTTTCCGCAACTTCAAGCTACCGGGAGCGGAAATGAGCCGCTTGGTGGCCATTGAGGGCCCCGATCGTCCGCTAACCCGCCTGCCAGCAGGGAAAAGTGTGAATATTCTGCTCGACAATCAGGGACGAATTCAGCGCGTCGAAATCCGTGACCACGACGAAGCAACCTATCGCTATGAACGTGACAAAGAGGGGTTTGTCCAAAAGGAAATTCGCAACCGCTAACCCCCCGATCAGGGGAGAATCACTCTCCCCTTTTTATCAATATTTTTAGCTTGCTCAAAAAACCATAATCCTTTCTTTGACTTGTCATACCTCCCCCGTAGAATCGATTGCGCTTGGGACAGGGATTAGTGCGTTTACCAATGACTAACCGCCAGGTCTTGAGATGTTGTGACCCCATCACAGGGTCTGTGTACCTTTGTTATTGATAGGATTGACACATGTCTGATATTCGCACCGGCCAAGTAAAATGGTTCAACGAGACCAAGGGCTTTGGCTTCATTGAGCAGTCTCAGGGTCCGGACGTTTTCGTTCACTTCTCTTCCATCCAGGCCGCCGGTTTCAAGACCCTGGCTGAAGGCCAAAAGGTCCAGTTCACTGTGACCCAAGGCAAAAAAGGCCCGCAGGCTGAGAACGTGACCCTCCTCTGACTACTTAGTCGGTGAAATAAAAAAGAGGAGTATGACTCCTCTTTTTTTATACCTGAAAACAGGCATTAAACGGAGCGGCAGAATAGTCTGCCGCTCTTGTTATTAATGCTTGTCAATATTAAGTATTGAGTGATTAACCAAATCGTCGATCACCTTACTGGATATTTCCGAACTAGACCCACTCAACAGGGAGGTATCGGATACCAACGTCGACAGTTTGGTATTTTGCAGCACGATTTCCTGCACGTCGGTAGTCGAACTGGCGCTGGCCTTCACATGCACATGGACACCATCAGACTGTTCATCGATAGAGAGCAGTGACTTGAGCTCGGTAATACCCTTGCTACCGTCATGATCCAGCAAATCGGACAAATCGAGTTTGTCTCCCTCCGATTTGTTGAAATCAGTAATGGTATCTTTGGCCGGCGCCGACGTTGTGGCATCACCCTGTTTCCAGACGAATGTATCAGCGTCGCCGCTACCAGTCAGAATGTCGTTACCCAGACCGCCTTGCAGGGTATCGGCACCCGCGCCACCATCGAGCGTGTCATTACCGCTGCCACCGTAAAGGCTATCACTGCCGACCTCACCATAGAGCTTGTCAGCCCCCGAGCCACCAAACAACAGATCATTGCCACTGCCTCCCCACAGCGAATCATCACCGCCCTGGCCAAACAGGATGTCATTACCATCATCCCCATACAGTTGATCGCCCTGATCATTACTGAAGGATTGATCAAAGTCGCTGGCATGGTTGGTGATATAGGTATGCACCTGCTCATCGGTGACGGCGCTGGCACTGACACCGGTCGCACTGGCAACATAGTTTTTCAGTGCCGTATCGCCCTGTCCATCAACGCCACTAAAGTGCACTGCGTCACCAAAGATAATGTCATTACCGGCACCACCGTGCAGGGTATCGCTACCCGGCAGGGTTTGCACCGAAGTGCCGAGGATTGTAGTGGCAAGATTTTTGACATCCACACCAGTATGCAACACACCATCTGAATCATATTTTTTCAGATCATCCGTCGAGATACTATCACCAATACCTATTGCCTCAACTTTAACCCCCAGACGAGTCAATAGTGAGAAGCCATCTTCCGAATTCGTGGTAACTGTATTAGTTGTAGTATTACCATTGCCACCGATCGAGTAATAGACATAACCACCATGGCCATCAGAGCGAACATAACCATCCACATTATTATCACGCTCGTATTCATATACGGCACCGGAGGCGTCGATCACCACAAAATCCCCGATTTTATAGACTTGGCCAGGAACATATGTGTTCTTAGTTACATCACTAAGATAAATTGCATTCCCCCACCAGTTGTAGGCTATTATCGGATCGTCGCCTTGACTCTCAACATAGTAAGTGGGTTTACCATCAGTAATAAAGTAGGTGATATTACTGGCCCCCGTATTGGCTTTAATTGCTGAACTACTGAACCAGTTTGCCACTGTTTGGAAAGCATCCTCATAGTTAGTTCCGCCGCCACTGCTCATGCTGTCAATCACCGCCTGCAACTTACTGAGCGCACTGCTATCTTTCAAATTTACACTGACAGTTGAGTGGGTCATGGTATCAAAATCAACCAGCATGATATTGACGGTGCCACTTCCATCCGCCCCTACGCTCTCCTTCAGCGAGGTGAAAATAGATTTCAGTTGGTCCTTGATGGTCGTCATTGAACCATCACCAATACTGCCAGAACTATCGACAATAAAGGCAATGTTGTAGCTCTTACCAGGAACAACCACGCTGCCATCTTGATCGCCCACCACCAGGTCTTGAGCATTGGTCAGGGTATAGCTGTTATTCCCAGCAGTTCCTTCTGTGACCACATAACTCAGTTGTGGTGTCACCGAGATCGCTCCGGTGTAACTGTCGCCATCGGAGTCAGTAATGGTGACCTTGAAATCCAAATCTCCATCAGAAGTGGCGGTCATCTTCTGATATTGATAAAAATCCCATTGGCCTGTGCTGGGAGTAAATTGCAAGGTAAAGACCAAATCACCGGAATCATCCTTCCCTGTGATGGTATTTCCACTTTGCGTCACCGTCACCGCTTCACCGGCTGCAGTCGTTAGCCCGGTTTCATCCGTCCCGGCCAATACCAGTGACTTCAGACCATCGGCGCCAGCACTGGTTGATACCTGTCCGGAGGTGTAGGCAATCGCCGCCTCGGATACACCAATAAAGCTGATGCCCTTGACCGTGAAATCACTGTTATCACCATATCCATTACCATTATTGGCAGCCTTGATAATGACCTTATCAAAACCGCCCTCTGCATAGGTAAAGCTGGCATCGTACTGACCGCTGACCGAATTAGACGAGAATCTGTTGCTAGCGACCAGCACACCATTACGCCAAAACTCAATCACACCAATTTCAGCACCGCCGGAATCGGTCGAGAAGAAATAACTCAGGTCGAGTGTGACCCCATAAGCCAACGTATTATTGTCCAGCTGCACCACGATTTGTTCTGAGGCACCAGTTCCGTCTTTAAAAAGACGGTAATCAACTTCGCTATCGAGGTCATAATAGGGTTCGTTGGTACTGGCCACACCGATCCCGGCACTGGTGCCAAACAGATCGACCTTGGTCATAGTAGTGGCACTGGTGGTTCCACCACCAAAGCCAGTGGCAGTAATAGTAAAACCCTTAAAATCAATCTCGCTGTGTGAACCGCTATAGCCGGTCAAACTATAGGTCCCCGACAAGACGGTCGGCGCCGACGTCAGACTTGTTGCCGTCCCGCTACTATCGGTCAGAGTCGGAGAATCATCCTCAACGCTCACCACAAACGAACTACCCACCGTTGAACCATGCTGGTCATCAACCGATACACCGATGGTCAGGTTCAGCACGTCCTCTACTGACTTATCGGCATGATCCAGCGAAGCACTCTGAGTAACGGTATAACTCCAGGTGTTGGCACTGGTCAGACTCAACACAACCGTCATTACAGTGGTAGTGCCTGCCACACCAACCAGTGTCAACGTGTCGGCGTTCCAGCTCCAAGTAACTGCAGTACCATGCGACGTCAGTCCGCTCGGGCCCGTCAATGTGACCTTCGCGCTGTCCCCATCCACATCGGTGACCTTGATCGACCCCGTCGCTGCTGCGCTATCACCTTGATCAGATGTTCCTACTGCGTCCTTGTTTCCGCCCGCAAGCCCCTCCTCAGAGAGGTGAGCATTGGTGGTTGCCACAACCGGAGCATCATTGGTACCCGTCACGGTAATGGTCAATGTGGCTGTATCGGTGCCACCCTGGCCATCGCTCACGGTATAGGTGAACGTCTCTGTCGCTGTTTGTCCGGCTTTGAGTTGGTCAGCCGCATCCTTGTCAGCCACGTAGCTGTAGCTACCGTTGGCATTCAAGGTGAGGGTGCCATAGGTACCCGACAACGAGGTCCCCACAGTACCACTGGTGCCGGTGCCGGTTTCTGTACCCGTTCTCACCGCAATCACCGTCAGCGTGCCACCATCTACATCCGAGTCATTAGCCAGCACACCTGCGCTGGCAGACACGCTCAGCGTGGCATCTTCATTGACACTACCCGTGTCATTGACAGCGACCGGACCGTCATTCGTCCCAGTCACAGTAATCGTCAGCGTCGCAGTATCCGTTCCTCCCTTACCATCACTGACGGTGTAGGTGAACGAATCGGTCGCCGTTTGTCCGGCTTTGAGTTGGTCAGCCGCATCCTTGTCAGCCACGTAGCTGTAGCTACCGTTGGCATTCAAGGTGAGGGTGCCATAGGTACCCGACAACGCAGTCCCCACAGTACCACTGGTGCCGGTGCCGGTTTCTGTACCCGTTCTCACCGCAATCACCGTCAGCGTGCCACCATCCACATCCGAGTCATTAGCCAGCACACCTGCGCTGGCAGACACGCTCAGCGTGGCATCTTCATTGACACTACCGGTGTCATTGGCTGCTATGGGACCGTCATTGGTCCCGGTCACGGTAATCGTCAGGGTCGCAGTATCCGTTCCTCCCTTACCATCACTGACGGTGTAGGTGAACGAATCGGTCGCCGTTTGTCCGGCTTTGAGTTGGTCAGCCGCATCCTTGTCAGCCACGTAGCTGTAGCTGCCATCAGCATTCAAAATCAAGGTGCCGTAGGTACCAGCCAGCGCAGAACCAATAGTACCTGCATTACCTGAGCTGCTTTCAGAACCAGTACGCACTGCAGTTACCTGCAGCGAATCCTGATTGGCATCATGATCATTAGCCAGCACCCCCTGCCCCGCCGCGACGGTCAGTGTGGCATCTTCATTCACACTACCGGTATCGCTAACTGCAACAGGCGCATCATTGTGTGTCAGCGCCACAGTGATGGATTGAGTCGTGGTTTCGCTATCACCATTACTGCTTTCTGTTGATGTGACGCTAGCGGTCAGCACAAACGAGCTGGTGTAGCTGGATGGAACCTTCATTTGCAGGCCATTTAACTGGCTCTGGGTCAGAATCCAGTTACCGTTACTATCCTTGTAGCCAGCGGTCAGCGTGATGGATGACGGAATACCACTGAGCGTAATCACCGATAGTGTTTCACTGCCGTCGGTGTCTGTCAGCCCGGCAGAGATCGACAGATTGTACAGGTGAGTCGTGTCAGTAAAGCTGGTTGTTACCTCGGCAGAAGCAGGTACTACGGTGCCATCAGCAAAAATAATCCCGGCAATATTGTTAAACGACATGGTCTTGCCAGTGTCTTTATCCGTGATCTGGCCATCAGTTCCCGAACCGGTATGGGTATTGACGCCACTCAGCGTGTAGTGGGATGCATCCTTGTCAAAGTAGATGTAGTCGGTGTTCTGGCCATTAAAACCCGTGAAGTAATGTTCACCGATAACAGCCACCACATCGACTTTGTGCTCGGAGCCTAACGGATTGCTTGAGGTACTGCTCCAGCTCGTGTTGCTACCACCATACGTAATAACTTCACCACTGATCGTCTCACTGACAACTGCGTGATTGCTGATAACGACTGTACCGGCAGAACCCAGATTGATAACCAGCGCACTACCACTACCCGTTGTTGTACCACTATCGGTAAGAGCAAGAGTCAAAGACGGGGCATCCGCCACAGCAGTGACATCGACACTCATCGATGCACTGTCACTGGTCGATGAACCATCGGTAACCTGATAACTGAACTTGGCATAGTCAGCTTGCTGATCGCCGACGCCAGTTCCGGAATAAGAGTTCGAACCCGAGGCATCCTCAGCCGGAACAAACCGCAAGTGACCCGCAGCTACCTCTGCTTGTGTAATCGTGACGGATCCCGTCAAGGTGACCCAGGCGCCATTAATATATTGCTGCAGGGCACCACCGCCTTGTAGCGAAGAGGCGTTAATGACCACACTCAACCCTGTAGTATCGGTGTCTACATCCGTCGCCTTAAATTCTGCCCATGTGAACACATGTGGAGTATCTTCAGTCGTCACCACACTGCCAGGGCCAGAAATAGTAGGAAAATCGTTCTGGGCCGCCACCTGGATGCTGACCGTGGCCGTGTCGGTATCGCCATCGGCGTCCCGGGCCACGTAGTCAAAGCTGATCTCGCCGTTGAAGTTGGCCGCAGGCACAAAGCTGATGCTGCCGTCGGCCGCAATCTCCACCGTGCCGTTGGTCACCGCAATGCTCTGCGCA